>NZ_JBIVGB010000001.1:757621-1098711 GCF_044748425.1 Curtobacterium sp. NPDC089991 | reverse complement strand
GGCACGACTCGAGGGCATGAGCCCGGTTCAATACCGAGCTCACGCCCTCGCGGCCTAATCTGACTTCACGGTCCAATAAACCGGGACCAGTTCACTGGCACCGCGCCTCCCGTCACGTCTGCCCCTGCGTCCAGGGCACGTGGCCGGCACGCGGTGTTGCGGGTTTCCGTATCCGCGGCCGAGTGTCCGCAATGGACCGCACCGCGCATTGACCGCCTGCCAGCCCGCGACGATGGTTGGACACGCGGGGGAGAGTACCCACTCACCTGCGAAGCCGGCGGCGTCGTACCCGCGTCCCGCTGCTCGACCGACGACGGTCACCGTCGTCGATGCGTCATCCGAGGACGCGCCGCTCGTCACACGAGCCACAACCCGACAGCAACCCTGACCCGACAGGACCGCGCCCATGCCCGCACGTACCGTTCGCCCTGCAGACCCGAGGGTCTCCGTCGTCATCCCGGCGCGGAACGAGGCCCGAAACCTCGAGATCATCCTGCCGAAGCTCCCGCCGGTGTACGAGGTGATCCTGGTCGACGGCAACTCCGTCGACGACACCATCGCCACCGCGCAGCGCGTGATGCCCGACATCCGCGTCGTGCACCAGACCCGCAAGGGCAAGGGCAACGCCCTCGCCTGCGGGTTCGAGGCCGTCACCGGCGACGTCGTCGTCATGTTCGACGCCGACTGCTCCGCCGACCCGGACGAGATCCCGCGCTTCGTGCAGGCGCTCGTCGAGGGCGCCGACGTCGCGAAGGGCACCCGCTACTCGCTCGGCGGCGGCAGTGACGACATCACGATCGTCCGCAACCTGGGCAACCGTGGCCTGAACATGCTCTGCAACATCATCCTCGGCACCCGCTACAGCGACCTCTGCTACGGCTACAACGCCTTCTGGGCCGACGTCCTGCCGGAGATCGGCCTGCTGTCCTCCGAGCTGCCGAAGCCGTCCGACGGCTCGATGCTCTGGGGCGACGGGTTCGAGATCGAGACCGTGCTCACCTGCCGCTGGTCGGCCGCCGAGCTCGCGATCACCGAGGTCCCCAGCCACGAGAAGCTCCGCGTGCACGGCTCGAGCAACCTGAACGCCGTGACCGACGGCATCCGCGTGCTGAAGTCGATCATGCACGAGCGTCGTCGCGCAGCGATCGGCCGCTCCGAGGTCCGTCGTGCCGCGATGAGCGTCGTGCCGCCGGCCGAGCAGCTGGCCGCCGTACCGCACGCCGCCGCACCGCACGCTTCCGCTCCGCACGCTCCGGTCCACGCGGCCGGGCACGCCCCGCTCGGCGCGCACGCCCCGCACGGCGCCCCCGTCGCGGCCGTCGCCAGCCTCGAGGAGGAAGTCGCGTGACGACCGTCGCGGTCGTCATCTGCGCCTACACCCAGCAGCGCTGGGGCGACCTGCAGGACAGCGTCGAGTCCGCCAAGCGCCAGCCCGAGGCCCCCGAGGTCGTCGTCGTGATCGACCACGAACCCGAGCTCCTCGCCCGCGCCGCGGCGCGCTGGCCCGAGCTCCGCGTCGTCCCGAACACCGAGGACCGCGGCCTGTCCGGTGCCCGCAACACGGGCGTCGCCCTCACCGACGCCGACGTCGTCGCGTTCCTGGACGACGACGCGACCGCCGACCCGGACTGGCTCGGCCACATGCTCACCGCCCTCGAGGACCCGGACGTCGTCGGCGTCGGCGGCCGGGCCACACCGTCCTGGCCCACCGCCACCGGTGCCGGCCCGTACGCCGACGAACTCCTCTGGATCGTCGGCTGCTCCTACCGCGGCCTGCCCGAGACCCCCGGCGACGTGCGCAACGTCATCGGCTCGAGCATGGCGTTCCGCCGTGACGCGATCATGCTCGCCGGCGGGTTCCGCTCCGGCATCGGCCGCGTCGGCAACCAGCCGCTCGGCTGCGAGGAGACCGAACTCTGCATCCGCATCGCCCAGGCCCGTCCGGGTGCGCGCATCCGCCACGAACCGCGCTCGAACGTCTCGCACCGGGTCTCCCCGGACCGCGTGACGATGCGCTACCTGCGCCGTCGCAGCTACTACGAGGGCATCTCGAAGGCCGTCCTGAGCCGTCGCGTCGGCACGGGTGACTCGCTCGCCAGCGAGTCGACGTACCTGACGAAGGTCATCCCCGGAGCGGTGCTGCGCGAACTGCGCCACATCGGTCGCGGCGGTGCCCTGCGTGCCTTCGCGATCGTGCTCTCCGTCGCGTCGACCGTCACGGGCTACGCCGTCGGGCGTGTCCTCGGTGGCGTCGTCGTCCGCACCCCGGCGGCCGCCCCCGTCCCCCAGCCGGTGGGGACGCGGTGACCCGCGCGACCCTGGCGATGGTCATCTCGCCGATCGTGACCGGGCCGCTGTCCCCGACGTGGGACGGCGCCCTGTGGGTCGGCGAGGTCGACCGCGCCGACGTGCACGCGTCCAGCCACCGTGACGTGGTCGCACTCGAGGGCGCCGCGGGCTACCGGCGCGCCCGACTGCTCGTCCGCGACCACGGCGAGCCGCTCGGCTTCGTCGAGGCGGACATCACCGAGCGTCGCCGCATCGGCGGGACCATCGACGTCCGCACCCTCCAGCGCGCGATCCGGCCGATGCCGGTGCCCGAGCGTCGGCCGGCAGCAGGTCTGGTGCTGCCGTCCGTCACCGTGGTGCTCTGCACGGACGGGGCCGCTGGCACCACCATGCGGTCGGTGCTCGCCAACGAGTACCCCGACTTCGACGTCGTCGTCGTCTCGCACGGCGCCGACGACAGCGGCACCGCGACGGTCGAGATCGGCGGTCGGCGCGTCACCACGATCGCCGCGCCGACCGGTGGCCTCGCCGCCGCCCGCAACGCCGGACTCCTCGCCGCGAGCGGCGAGGTCGTCGCGTTCGTCGCCGAGGGCGCCGTCGTGGACGGTGACTGGGTCGCCGCGTTGGCCACCGCCTTCGCCGCGGACCCCGACGTCGCCTGCGTCACCGGGCTCGTCCCGAGCGCCGAACTGCGCACCCCCGCGCAGCGCTGGCACGACGACCGCACCGCAGCTGGCCGCACCGTCCGCCGTCGGGTGTTCCGCCTCGACGGCACCGACGACGCGCCCCCGCACCACCCCTTCGCCGCCGCTGCCTACGGCACCGGTGACAACCTCGCCGTGCACCGCGCGACCGCGCTCCGGATCGGCGGCTTCGACACCGCCTTCGGACCGGGCACCCGCGTCGGTGCCGGCGACGACCTCGACCTCTTCACACGACTGCTGTTCGCCGGATCCGCGATCGCCGTCGAACCGGCCGCCATCGCGTGGCAGCGATCGGCGGACGACGTCGCGTCGCTCCGCGCCGCTGCAGCCGCGCACGGCCACGGACTCGGAGCCTGGATGACCAAGAACGCCATCGACCGCGAGTCGCTCACCGCATCGGTGGACGCAGCGCCCGAGGCGCTCAGCGCCTTCGCACGACTCGGCCTCGAGCAGGGCGACCGTGCGACGGACATCGCCGGCGACCAGCCCGGGGACGCGGACCGCGTGCCCGACGCGGTCGACGCCGAGTTCGCCGCCACCCAGCGGCGGCTGCGCGGGGTCGAGCAGCGCTCGGTCCTGACGGCGCCGTTCCTGGCGCTCGTCGAACGACTGCGTGGTGGTGGCACGATCGACCGGAACGCCCGCGGTCGCCACGAGCTCCGGCACGGTCTGGCCTCGGCCGGTCCCGCCCGCCCGCTCGCGGTGGACGCGATGAGCCCGATCGCACGACTCACCGCAGCGGCGATCGTCGTCCTGACGCTCCTCGTCGCCGGGGTCGCCGCGATCGCCGGACTCCCGGTACTGCGGGGGAGTGCGATCGGCGTGTACCTGTTCGCGCTGCTCGGCGTCGCACCCCTGCTGCTCGTCCGCCCGATGCCGCTGGCACGCTTCAGCGTCTTCGCGGTCACGGCGTCGCTCGTCGGCACGATCGGCATCGGCTACACGATGGCGACGTTCCAGCTCTGGAACCCCACGGTGCCGTTCGTCGGGGTCGTCGTGCTCACCGCCGTCGCCCTCGCGATCGCCGTGCCGCGTGACGTCGCCGAACTGCAGCGCGCCCGCCTCGAGCCGGCCGCCGTGGGCGCCACGGCCCGTCGCTGGACCACCACCGACACCGTCACCGCCGGCTCGGTCGTCGGCCTGCTCGTCATCGTCGTCGCCGCGCTCACGCACATCGGCGACCCGGTGCCGGACGGGCTGTTCGGGTCGCTCGGCCCGGGCCTGGTCATCGGACTGGCGATCGTCGTCGCCGCTGCCGTCGTCGCCCTGGTGCGCGGTCGCGGACTCGCGATCCCGGTCGTCGTGCTCGGCGGGTCGATCCAGCTCGCACAGGCCATCACCTACGGCATGCCCACCGTGATGGCGGCCGCCCGTCACATCGGCGTGCTCGAGTACATCCGCCGCTGGGGTTCGACGAACCCGGCCGCCGACATCTTCCAGACGTGGTCCGGCCTGTTCGCCGGCGGCGCCTGGGTCGCGGACGTCGGCGGGATCGACAACGCGATGACCATCGCCGCGTGGGTCCCCGTCCTGCTGGCCTTCAGCACGACGATCGCCGTCGGGGTCCTGGCCGCCAACTGGCTGCCGGGCAACCGTCGCCCCTGGATCGCCGCGTTCCTGACCGCGATGACCGGCTCGCTCAACACGACGTACTTCTCGCCGCAGTCGGTGGGCATCCTGATGTCCCTGGTGATCCTCGTGCTGGCCGTCGGCCCGCTGCGACGCACCGCGGTGACCGCCGCCGACGGCGTCCGCTCGACGATCCTGCGGGCCCGCCGCGTCGGCCTGTCCCGGATCATCGCGATCACCCTGATCGGCATCGTGCTGGTCGTCACCCACCAGATCTCCCCGTACCTGACGGTCGCCGCACTCGTGACGCTCATCGTGTTCCGACTGCTCCGCCCCTGGTGGCTCCCCGTCGTGGTGCTCGTCCCCGCCGTCGGCTTCGCCCTGCTGAACGACGACATCCTCGGCAAGTTCCTGTCCCTGGGAGCCGTCGGCAAGGTGCTCGACAACGTGCAGCCGCCGTCGCACGACATGACGGTCCTGCCGAAGCCGCTCGTCACACGGCTCGCGTTCGACATCCCCGCGGCGGCCCTCGTGGTCCTCGGCCTCGTCGCCGTGATCACCGTGCTGATGCGCCGCGACCGCGTGCACTGGGGACTGCTGGCCACGGCAGCGAGCCCGATCTCGCTGCTCGTCGCGACGAACTACGGCCAGGAGGGCATCTTCCGCGTCGTGCTGTTCGCGACACCGTGGATCGCGATCCTGGCGGCGGGGCTCCCGATGCCCAGCGGCCGGCTGGCTCCCGTCGGTCGACTCGTCACCCGTGCGGTGCAGCCCACGGCGGTCAAGGTCGTCGTCGCTGCGGCCGCGGTCGCCGCGATGGTCGGCATCGGCGCGTTCGGTCAGACCGCCCTCGACTGGAACCGCGTCCCGACGCGCAGCCAGTCGGCGGCGACGCAGTTCTACGACGCGACCGCGCCGAAGGGCTCCATGATGCTGCTGACCGGTTCGGCGAACGCCGTCCCGAGCAACACCGGCGCACGCTACTTCGACGTCGGGGCGCTGTCCCGCGAGGTCCTCGGGGCGTACCCGGAGCCGGAGGGCTACGACGCCGAGGCCGACGTGTCCACGATGACCCGCCAGCTCGTCCTGGACTGGCCGGCGACGAAGTACTACGCACTGGTCGCCGAGCCCTTCGGCGCCTACGACGAGCGGTACGGGTACCAGACCGACGCCGACTACCAGGAGCTCGCGGCCGCGATGGCCGACTCGCCCTACTGGAAGCGCGTCTTCGGCTCCGGCACCACCGCCGTCTACGAACTGACCCCGGCTGGGCTGGCGCATGCGACGAACTGAGGAACGCACGGCCCGGGCCTCCCGGCGGACGTGGCGCACGCGCGCCGCGTCCGCCGCGGCGGTCCTGGGGGTCCTGGCGGTCGTCGTCGCCGTCATCGCCGGACCCGGCGGTGCGATGTCTGCCGACGCACGAGGTCGGAAGACACCGCCGCCGAGCACGCCGACCAGTACGCCGACGCCCACACCGACGCCGACGCCGACGCCCAGCAGCACACCGACGGGTGGCACGGCCGCCGCGAACGCCGACTGCAGCGCCGGCCGGGTCCTCACGATGGTGGCGCACGCCGACGACGACCTGCTGTTCTCCGGAACCGAGCTCCGCGCCGACATCGACGCCGGCAAGTGCGTCCGCTCGGTCATCGTCACCGCCGGTGACGCCGGCAAGCCCGCCTGGTACTGGCAGTCCCGCGAGAACGGGTTGATGGCGTCGTACGCGTCGATCGCCGGCGTCTCGTCGAACTGGACCGCCGGGCAGCTCTCGGTCGCCGGCCACACGCTCCGCACGGCGACCCTGGCGACGGCCCCGCGGCTCAGCCTGGTGTTCCTCGAGCTGCCGGACGGCAACATCGACGGCTCCGGCTTCGCGGCCACGGGCAGCGAGAGCCTGGAGAAGCTCTACGAGGGCCAGATCAGCACGATCCACACCGTCGCCGGGGCAGCCCAACCGACGTCCTTCTCGCTGACCGACCTGCGCGCGACGTTCTCCGGGCTCGTCACCGGGTACGCGCCGACCGAGATCCACACGCTCGACCACGGCGGCACGTACGGCGACGGCGACCACAGCGACCACCACACCGTCGCGTACCTCGCCGACCAGGCGCAGTCCGCCTACACTGCGGCGCACACGTTCACGGGCTACCTCGGGTACCCGATCGCGGACCGCCCGTCGAACCTGAGTTCCGCGCAGACGGCCGCGAAGGCCGCCGCCTTCTTCGCGTACGCCGCGTACGACGGTGAGACCTGCGGGTCCACCTCCGCCTGCGCGTCGCGCCCGGAGGGCTCCTGGCTGAGCCGGCAGTACGCCGTCGGCTCGTCGGCCCAGCCCCCGACGGACCCGCCGACCTCGCAGGGCACCGACGTCACCGCCGGCGCGACCGTCACCGCGAGCGCCGAGAACCCGGCCGACGGTCAGACCGCCGTGAAGGCCGTCGACGGCGTCGTGAGCGGCTACCCGGACGCTCCGACGGCCGAGTGGGCGGCGCCCGGCGGCCGGGCGGGCACGTGGATCCAGCTGAACTGGTCGGCGGGAACCACCCTGCACGAGATCGACCTGGCCGACCGGCCGAACAGCGACGACCAGGTGACCGGCGGCACGCTGACGTTCTCCGACGGCACCAGCGTCGCCGTCCCGTCGCTCGACAACGGGGGAGCCGTGCAGCGTGTCGCGTTCAGCGCCCGCCAGGTCACCTGGGTGCGGTTCACGGTCGGTTCCGTGAGCAGCACGACCCGGAACGTCGGCCTCGCCGAGATCCGGGCGTTCCGGCCGGCGGACACCACGCCGACGCCCACGCCGACGCCGACCCCCACGCCCACCCCGACGCCGACCCCCACGCCCACCCCGACGCCGACGCTGTCGGACGTCACCGGGTCGGCCACCCCGACCGCCGCGTGGGACGACCAGTCCACCGGGCAGACCGTCGCGAAGGCCGTCGACGGCGTCGTGTCGGGCTACCCCGACAACCCGACGGCCGAGTGGGTCGCCCCGTGGGGCCGGACCGGGGTGTGGATCCAGCTGGACTGGGCCGCCTCGCAGCACCTCGGTCGGATCGTCCTGAACGACCGCCCGAACAGCTCGGACCAGGTCACCAGCGGCACCCTGACGTTCTCGGACGGCAGCCAGGTCGCGGTGGGCACACTGCCGAACGGCGGCGACGCCCTGACGGTCGACTTCACCCCGCGTGACGTCACCTGGGTGCGGTTCACGGTGACGGGCGTCTCGAACAGCACCGGCAACGTCGGTCTCTCCGAGATCCGCGCGTGGACGACCGGGTGACCGACGAGCAGGGCGACGGCCAGGAGGCCCGCCCCACCTGGTCGGAACACGTCGCCGACGACGCGGCATCCGCCCACGGCGCCCCACCGGCACACGGTCGCGGCCTGTCCCGGCACCGGCCGCCGCGGCGCCCCGGCACCCGCCGGACCGCGCTCGCGGCCGGCGCCCTGCTCGTGGTTGCCGGCATCGTCGCCGGCACCACGACCGCGACCACCACGGCGAACGGTGACGACGTGACCCTCGACGACCCGAGCGGCGTCTCGATGCCGAGCTCCGAGCCCGAGGGGTGGACCCGGGTGTTCGGCGAGGACTTCGCGGACGCCGCCACGAACCGGACCTTCGAGTCCCGGTACTCGGACCGGTTCGTCGCGTACCACGGGTTCGCCGACACCGCGGGGACGGGGCGCTACCAGGCGTCCACCCTGTCGGCGCACGACGGCGTGCTCGACGTGCGTCTGCGGACCACGCGCGCCGGGGTGCCGCTGGCGGGCGGTGTCGTGCCGCTCGTCGACGGCGAGTGGGGCGGGCAGACCGCCGGCCGGTACAGCATCCGGATGCGCAGCGACGAGGTCGACGGCTACGGCGTCGCCGTGCTGCTGTGGAGCGACGAGAACCTGTGGTCGGACGGTGAGATCGACTTCCCCGAGGGGGCGCTCGGTGCGCCCGCCTGGCTGAACGTGCACTGCCTGGCCGACCCCGCCGAGAAGTGCATCCACCAGCAGACCGAGGCGTCGCTGCAGGACTGGCACACCTACACGATCGAGTGGACCGCCGACCGGATGTCGTTCCTGGTCGACGACGAGGTCGTCGGCACGACCACGGAGAACATCCCGACCGCTCGGATGCACCTCGTGGTGCAGGCCGGGTCGAACGACGGGAACCCACCGGCGGACGCCGCCGGGTCGCTCCTCATCGACTGGATGACGATCGACGTGCCGGCGGACGGTGCCGCGCCGAGCGCGTCGCTGCCGGACGACACCGCGACGACGGACCCGAACGACTGAGCGGTGCCGACGTCGTCGTCGGCACCGCTCGGTCTTCGTCCATCAGTGCTTTGCGTGCGCCTCGAGCGCCCGGAGCAGCGCCGCGACGTGCCGCTCCCGGCCGTAGCGGTCCCGCACCCAGGCGCGGCACCGGTCCGCGAGTCCCGGTTCGGTCCCGGCCGCGTGCAGCGCCTCGAGGACCTTGTCGGCCAGCGCGGCGGTCTCGGTGGGGTCGACGGTGAAGCGCGTCCACTCGCCGCTGAGGATCTCGGCGGTGCCGCCCGACGCCGCCGCGACGACGGGGCGTCCGGTGGACATCGCCTCGACGACCACGCGGCCGAACCCCTCGGGCTCGATGGAGGGTGCCACCACGACGTCGGCGGCGTGCAGCAGGGGGACGACGTCGTCGCGCTCGGGCACCACGACCACGGATCCCTCGGGCAACGCGGCGATCGCGCGGTGCACGGCGGGGGCGTCCTGTGGGTACAGCGCACCCGCCAGGACGAGCACCGGAGCCGGGGCGGGCGGTGTGCCGGGCCCGACGAGGACGCGGGCCGACGCGTGGACGCGACCCCACGCCTCCAGGAGGGCCAGGACGCCCTTCGACCGCGTGAGCCGTCCGTAGTAGAGCACCACGGGGCGGTCCTGGTCGAGGCCGAGCGCAGCGCGTGCTCGGCGTGTGCTCGCCGGCGTGGCGGCGGGGAACGCCGCGGTGTCGACGCCGTTCGGGACCACGTCGACGCGGTCCGGCGGGGCACCGACGGCGGTCCACGCACGGGCCATCGCCGCCGAGACCGCGAGGTACCGGGTCCGGCCGCCGGCGAACGGGCCGAGCCGACGGTAGTTCGGGGCGTGGTGCAGGTGCACGGCCAGGGGGACGCCGGACACGAAGGACACGACGCGGCCCCACGGCAGGAACTCCGGACGGTTCAGCCACAGCACGTCCGGGCGTGACCGGCGGAGGCGCAGGCCCTCACGGACGAAGCGGAACACGTCCGTCGGGGCGGTCCGGATGCCGAAGCGGTAGTCGCGGGCGTGGCGCAGTCGGACACCGAGCCGGTCGAACACCGCGCGGCCCTCGTCCGGGTCGCCGTCCGGACCGGCGCGGTGCCACACCTCGACGTCGTGGCCGGCTGCGACGAGCTCGCCGACGTCCTCGACGACGCAGCGTTCGACACCGCCGGTGATGGCGAGTCCGTTGGTGGCGACGACGACACGCAGCGGACGGGGGGTGGAACGGGTCATGCGGATCCTCCGCGAGCGAGTTTCAGGCGGCGGAAGAACCAGGGCAGGCACGCGGCGACGCCGACGATGCGCACGATGTTCCACGCCAGGTCCTGCGGCGGGAGGAGCGAGGCCGCAGCGACGACGATCGCGATCGCGATGGCGAGCAGCACCCGGCGTCGAGGGCCGCGCCACTCACGGCGGTCCGGCAGGGAGGCCTGCTGCAGCGCGGCGAGGATGGCGTAGGCGATGACCGTGGCGATGCCCGCGCCGACGATGCCCGTCAGGGGCACCAGCACCAGGTTCGCCGCGATGTTCACGACACCGGCGACGGCGCCGATGACGCCGACCGTCACGCCGCGGCGCTCGACCAGCAGGAGCCGGCCGGTCGCACCGCTCGCGACCACCGGGAACGCGGTCAGGGCGACCACGAAGACGACGACGGTGAGGGACTCGACCCGGTACGACGCCGGGGCCAGGATCGGCAGCGCCACCGGCGACACGAGGGTGACGGCGACGAGCACGGGGGCGAGGAGCATGTAGAGCTCGTCCCGGGCGTGCATGGCGAGCCGGCGGCGGGCCACGGCGTCGCGGAGGGCGGCGAAGTGCGGCGCCCAGGCCTGGTTCGTGAAGGTCAACAGCAGGATGACCGCGGAGCCGACGACGTAGGCGATCTGGTAGCGGGCGACCTCGTCGGCACCGAGCAGACGCTGCACGACGAGCCGGTCACCGGCGTTCAGGACGAAGTACGACAGGCTGCCGAGCGCGATCGGGACACCGAGCTTGAACGCCCGGACCGTGGTGCGGTGGTCGAACAGACCGCGGACGCGCGGCTTCGTGGCGATGATGCCGATGACCATCGCGGCACCCTGCGCCACGACCCCACCCCACGCGTACGTGGTCGCGTCAGCGTGCACGGCGGCGAGGAGCCCGAGACCGATGATCGACCCGCCGACGGACGACAGCAGGCTCGTCACGGCGAACACGCGGATGCGGTCCTGGGCGACGAGCAGCGCGAGGGACAGCTGCACGATCGCGGCGGGCCCGGTCCAGAGCACGGCGACCAGCAGCAGGGGGTGCTGGTCGACGAAGCCCGCGGCGTCGCCCCAGAGCGGGATCGACACCAGGGCGAACACGGTGACGGTGACCGCGGTGACCATGCCGACGAACATCAGGCCCCGGGCACGCCGGTCGTCGCCGTCCTCGGCGCGCTGCAGCACCGACGCCTGGTCGATGCCGCAGACGGCCACGACCACCAGGGCCTGGTACAGCGCGATCGCCGAGGCCAGCACGCCGAACTCGGCCGGTGGCATCAGGTGCGCGAGCACGGGGGAGATCAACGAGCTCACGACGAGCTGCATCGACCAGACGACCACGTAGAGCAGGCCCCGGCCGAACAGGACGGACGAGCCGCGTGCGACGGCGATCGAGTCCGTGTCGGTGGACAGCGCGCCGGGGGCCGCCGGCTGCACGGACGCCTCGAGCTCGTCGTCGTCGGGCTGTGCCGCCAGCGCAGCCGCCTCGGCCGCACGCGCCTCGCGTCGGGTCTGGGGGACGGTCACTGTGCCACCACCACCGGCTGGTCGTCGGCTGACGTGCGGAGCCCGAAGGTCGCGTCGACCACGTCGAGCAGGTCGGTGCTCCGGGACGTCGAGAACTTCCGGGCGAACACGTACGGGGTCGACTGGTCAGCCGCGGTACGACGCTCCAGCACCCGGCCGGCGTCCTCGATCCCGAGCCACGGCGGGCTCTTCTGCTTCGTGCCGTCCCACCCGATCCACCAGAGCGGCTGCACCGCGTGGGCGTCCGCGAAGTCCGGGGTGAACGCCGGGGTCAGCAGGACCGACGGCACGAAGGTCTCGTCGCCGATCCACACCCGCTCCCAGAACGCCACCAGGTCGGGGCGCCCGTCGAACACGTCGACGACCCCCTGCGCGTGGTGGCGGGCCAGGACCTTGAGCTGCGAGCCGCCGCCGAACACGACGTCCCGCGGGACCCGACGGGGGACCGGCAGGCGCAGCATGTGCTTCCGCCACGCCCAGTGCCGGAACCGCACGCGCGACCGACCGCCGTCGCGACCCCACGCGGGGTGCGGGAGCGGCTTCGCCTCGACGAACGACCGCCCGGGGTTCGCGGTCAGGAGCGCCGAGATCTCGTCGGCGTCGGCCAGCGGGTAGTCGCTGCCGGTCAGCAGCGCCACGTGCGTGGCGTCCGTCTGCGCCAGGGCAGCACGGTAGCCGGCGACCTCGGCCGCGACGTTCTCCCACTTCGCCCACCCGGTGCGCATCCGCGGCAGCACGTGCACCCGTTCGGGCAGGCCGGCGGTCATCGCCTCGAAGACGTCGTCGTCGGTGCTCGCGTCGCAGTGCAGGAACACCGGGAACGGGTCGAGCGCCGCCACGAGCCGACGGACGTGCGTCGGGTCCTCGTGGGCGAGGACGATGCACGCGAGTGGCGTGGGAGTGATGGCCATGTCCGCGACGCTAAGCGGGCCCGGCAGCACCGACAAGGGAGGTCGGGACCACCTGCGGGGGAACGGCGGTTTCCCGCAGGCGCCCCCCGATCGAGGGGGGTCGCGAGGGGGATCGCGTCAGGGGGATCTCGTCAGCGGGCGCGGCGGAACTTCGGGCAGTCGCAGAGCGCGCAGTCCGTGCCCGGACGGTAGTGCTCGTGTGCCGCCTGGGCGTGCCCGCACGTGCTGCACGCGGCGTCGTCGGCATCGAGGTGCACCACGACGAGGTCGGACGCTTCGGGGTCCGGAACCAGGTGCAACGTCGGGCGTGGACGCCTGGTCAGGCCGAGCCGGTCCATCGTTCGGGCCAGCGGCATGCGTCCTCCTCGTGTCCGGCGGGGACCGGGGTCGCACCGGCGGGTCGACCGGCGTCTCCCGCGAGTCTAGTGGCGGCAAACCGCAGCCTCCCCGCATCCTCCGAGCATCGCGGTTGACCCCCTGTCGACGCGCGCGGAGCATTGCCACGTCCACCCGACCAGACCGGCCCGACGGGACGAACATGACCGACCACACCACCACCGCGGAACGAGCCCTCACGCTCGACCCCGCGATGCCCTCGCCCGACGCCCCCACCTGGGTCGGAGCTGCCTGGGTCGGCGCCGTCGACCGGTCCGCAGCGCTCGCCGCCGACACCGTGCACCTCGCCGGCGCCGACGGCTTCCGCCGCGCCCGCCTCATGGTGCGCGACGGCCGCGACGTCGCCGGGTTCGTCGACGTGCGCGTCGACGACCGCGGGGCGGTGGACCCGGCCGAGCTGGGACCGGCCCTGCGCCGGTTGCCGGCCCCGGGCCTCCCGGTCGACGCCCCTGCGGACGGCGCACGCGTCTCCGTCGTCATCGGCACCCGCGAGCGCCCCGTGGCGCTCGCGCGCGCCGTGCGCTCCGTCCTCGACTCCGCCTACGACGACTTCGAGCTGTTCGTCGTCGACAACGCCCCCGTCACCAGCGGCACCCGCGACGTCGTGGCCGCCGTCGACGACCCGCGCGTGCACTACGTCCTCGAGGCACGTGCCGGCGTCTCCCGGGCCCGCAACGCCGGACTCGCACTGGCCACCGGCGGCATCGTCGCGTTCATCGACGACGACGTCGTCGTCGACCGCCACTGGATGGCCGCCATCGCCGCCGCCTACGACCGCGACGCCGACGTCTGGTGCGTCACCGGACTCGTCCCCAGCGGCGAACTCCGCACCCCCACGCAGCGCTTCTTCGACGAGCGGGTGACCTGGGCGCGGAACCTCGAGCGCCGGGTGTACCGCACGTCCGCCCCGCCGGTCGACGAGCCCCTGTTCCCCTTCACCGTCGGCGCGTTCGGCACCGGCGCGAACATGTCCGTGCGCCGCGACGCCGTCCGCCAGCTCGGCGGCTTCGACGTCGCCCTCGGCCCCGGCACCCGCGCCCGAGCCGGTGAGGACCCCGACCTGTTCACCCGCGTCCTGCTCGCCGGTGGGGCGCTCGCCGTGGAGCCCTCGGCCGTCGTCTGGCACGAGCACCGCAAGGACCGTGCCGCGTTGCGCTCGCAGGCGATCGGCTACGGCACCGGGCTCGGCGCCTGGGTGACGAAGCTCGTGCTGCGGCCCTCGACGGCGTTCGCGGTGCTGCGGCGTGCGGCCGGCGCGCTCCGCCGGCTCGGTGCGCTCGGGCAGGGTGCCGACGAGCGCCCCGTCGACGCGAGCGGCGGCTGGCCCGTCGACGCCGAGTTCACCGAGGCGACGCGCGGGCTCAAGCGCGCCGAGCTGACGGCCGCGCTGGGTGGGCCGTGGCGGTACCTGGCCGGGCGGCTGACCGCGCGCTGAGGCGCCGGGCGCCGGGCGCGGCTGGGCGGGGTCGCCGCACCCGGTTTGCGACAAGACGGTCGTCGTACGACACGTGTCTTGTCGCTTGTTGCGTGCGCAACGGTTGCGTGCGCGTGGGGGCGACGTCCTCGACGTCGTGCGACATCGCGAGTGTCGTACCGCGTCGGTCGGACCCGACAACGAACGGACGGGAGGCCCGTGGCGACACTGCCACGGGCCTCCCGTCCGTCACGCTGCGCGACTACGGCCGGAAGCGGCCGGCCTCGACGTCGCGCCAGCGGCGTCGGCTGCGGAACCAGGCGGCCGGGCCGGCGGGGAACCCGCGCAGCTCGTGGTACGCCAGGGTCTTCGGGATGCGCGTGGTCGAGGCGTCGTTGGTGACCTCGGTCGCGGCGTCCCGGCGTCCGGCCAGGCGGGAGAGCATCTGCTTCGACTTGACCTTCGCCGCGAGCGGCATCAGGCGTGCGAGGACGGCGACGTGCCGCTTGTCCTTCGCGGCGAGCGCGAACATCAGCGCGGTGAAGCCGACGCCGTTGCCGTGCAGCTGCTTGTGCAGGTCCTCGATGGTCTGGCGGTGCCGGTGGTGCACGACCGCGCGGGGCTCGAAGCCGATCTTCCCGCCGCGCCACAGCGTCTCGATGAACATCGCCAGGTCCTCGCCACCACGGGCGGGGGAGCCGGCGCCGAGGGTGTGGTCGAAGCCGCCGACGGCCTCGATCAGGGTGCGACGGTAGGCCATGTTCGCGCCGGCGCCGTACGCGCCGATGCCGTAGACGGCGAAGTGCTTGAGGACCTCGCCGGACGGGGTGACCGCCGAGACGCGGGCGTGCCGCATGGTGCCCTGCACGTCGTCCGGGACGATCGTCACGGGCGAGAAGGTGCGCTCGGCGCTGAACCCGCCGTAGTACGCCTCGTACCAGATCTGGGCGGGGGTGGTGAGCTCGCTCGGCAGGATCACGCCGGTGACGGCGTCCAAGCCGGGCTCGCTGACGAACCGGGACCCGATGGCGCGGAGCCACTGCGGGTCGACGCGGACGTCGTCGTCGGTGAAGGCGATGACGTCGCCGGTCGCGGCGGCGACACCGGCGTTCCGTCCGGCGGACAGACCGGGGCGGCGTTCCTCGACGAGGCGGACGTTCCGCCCGGCGAGCATCGCGGGCAGCGCGTCGCCGGCGGGGACGCGGACGCGGTTGTCGACGAGGATGACCTCGTGCCGCGGGTAGTCGAGGTGCTCGAGGACGTCGAGCAGCTTGCCGAGGTCCTCGACGCGGTCGACGATCGTGGACACGACGACCGAGATGGTCGGCAGGTCGTCGTCGGACACCGCAGGGACGTCGGCCAGGACGGTCTCCTGCAGCGCCTCGAGGGCGCGGGCCGCGTCTGCGGGGTCGTCGGTGAGCAGTACGTCGAGGGTGCCGGTGGGGTGGCCGCCGCGGTAGCCGATCACCATGGCGGACTCGCCGGTCTCGTCGGCGACGAGACGGGGGAGCGGGGCGTCGAGGTCGACGCCGATGACACGGCGCGGTGCGGGCACGGTGTCGGCGGGGTGGAGGGTGGCCATGTCGTGGACGCTACGTGGGGCCGTGGGTGCGGACAACGGTGCGGGACACCGGTGGCGGTGTTCATGCGGAGTTCCGCAGTGGCGCGCAGGGGTCCCTCGAACGAGGGTGAGCGCTCACCCAGGAAGTCTCCGGGACTTCCAAGGTCACGCTCAGGTCACGGAACCGATGCAACCGGTTGCGGAACCCCTGCGGCGGGCGTAGCTTCCTCCACCAGCAGGCAGCGGCGCCTGCTCCAGGGCAGTGTCGTCGAACCCGATCGATGCCCCCTGGTGATCTCAATGAGGAGACAACGCTGTGAAGACAACACGCTCCAGGGTGCGGTTCGCATCCGTTGCCGGGGTCGCCGTCATCGGCCTCGTGCTCACCGGCTGCTCGAGCGGGAGCTCCGGCGCCGGTTCGGACGACGCCAAGAGCGGCCAGGACAGCCGCGGACCCATCACGTACGTGCAGGGCAAGGACAACTCGAACGTCGTCCGCCCGCTGATCGCGAAGTGGAACAAGGCCCACCCCGACGAGAAGGTCACCTTCAAGGAGCAGTCCGACCAGGCCGACCAGCAGCACGACGACCTCGTGCAGCACTTCCAGGCCAAGGACGCCAACTACGACGTCGTCGACGTGGACGTCGTCTGGACCGCCGAGTTCGCCGCGAAGAGCTGGCTGACGCCGCTGACCGGTGACATGAAGATCGACACCTCGAAGCTGCTGCCGGCCACGGTGAAGACCGCGACGTACAACGACACCCTCTACGCCGCCCCGCAGACCTCGGACGGCGCGCTGCTCTACTACCGCAAGGACCTCGTCAAGACGCCTCCGACCACGTGGAAGGAGATGATGGCCGACTGCCAGATCGCGAAGGACAAGGGCATCGGCTGCTACGCCGGGCAGTTCGCGAAGTACGAGGGCCTGACGGTGAACGCCTCCGAGGCGATCAACGGCTCCGGTGGTTCGGTGCTCAGCAAGAGCGGGGACCCGGACGTCGACACCTCGGACGCCAAGGCCGGCCTGCAGAACCTGGTCGACGCGTTCAAGGACGGGAACATCCCGGCCGAGGCGATCACGTACCAGGAGGAGCAGGGTCGCACGGCGTTCGAAGCCGGCAAGCTGCTGTTCCTGCGCAACTGGCCGTACGTCTACAACCTGGCGAAGACCGACGGGTCGAGCAAGGTCAAGGACACGTTCGGCATCGCGCCGATCCCGGGTGCGGACGGCACCGGTGCCTCGACGCTCGGCGGCCACAACGCCGCGATCAGCGTGTACTCGAAGCACAAGGCGACGGCGCACGACTTCCTCGAGTTCCTCATCTCGAACGACACGCAGAAGTTCTTCGCGACGCAGGGGTCGCTCGCCCCGGTCGTCGGTGACCTCTACACCGACTCCGAGCTGACGGGGAAGCTGCCGTACCTGCCGACGCTGCTCAAGTCGATCGAGTCGGCGGAGCCGCGCCCGGTCACGCCGTTCTACCCGGCGGTGACGAAGGCGATCCAGGACAACACCTACGCGGCGCTCAAGGGATCGAAGTCGGTCGACGAAGCCATGAAGGACATGCAGGACGCCCTCAAGGCGGCGACCAGCAGCTAGCGACACGCGGCTCACGCCGCATCGGACTGGAGGCACGGTGCCATCCCGGCACGTGCCTCCAGTCCGCCCCTACTTGCGTTCCGACACCCCCGGCAAGGAGGCCGACCCGTGTCAGCAGCAACCGAGATCCCCGCAGCCATCCCCAACCCGACGGGCATGGAACCGAAGCGCCAACGGCGCAAGGGCGGACTCAACGCCGAGCACGGCCGGTGGGCCGTGTACCTCATCGGCCCGACGATCCTGCTCCTCGCGATCGTCATCGGCTACCCGGTCATCAGTGCGATCATCCAGTCGTTCCAGCTCGACCAGGGCCTCGACAAGGCCACCGGCCTGTTCGTGCAGGGCGGGTTCGCCGGCATCACGAACTACGCGCACTGGCTCGGCCAGCAGTGCGGCAACGTCACGTGCCCGCCTGGCAGCCTCGGCTCCCAGTTCTGGGTGTCGATGGGCAACACGTTCTTCTTCACGGTCGTCACCGTGGCGTTCGAGACGGCCATCGGCGTGTGGATGGCGATCATCATGAACCGCAACTTCAAGGGCCGCGCGCTCGTCCGTGCCGCGATCCTGGTGCCGTGGGCGATCCCGACGGCCGTCACCGCGAAGCTCTGGTACTTCATCTTCGACGCGAACGGCGTCCTGAACCACGTCCTCGGGCAGCAGATCCTGTGGACGAGCGGCGAGTGGGCGTCCCGGTGGGCGGTCATCATCGCCGACACCTGGAAGACCACACCGTTCATGGCGCTGCTCATCCTGGCCGGGCTGCAGCTGATCCCGGAGGAGGTCTACGAGGCCGGCAAGATGGACGGCGCGTCGACGTTCCAGCGCTTCGTGCTCATCACCCTGCCGCTCATCAAGCCCGCGCTGATGGTCGCGATCCTGTTCCGCGTGCTCGACGCGCTGCGCATGTACGACCTGCCCGCGATCCTCACCGGCGGTGGCGGTGGTTCCGGCAACGCCACCACGACCCTGTCGATCCTGGTCGTCGAACAGATCCGGCAGGGCTTCAACTCCGCGTCGGCCCTGTCGACCATCACCTTCCTGGTGATCTTCATCGTGGCGTTCGTCTTCGTCCGGTTCCTCGGCGCCAACGTCGTGCAGACGCAGGCCGCCCAGCAGAAGGGTGAACTCAAGTGACCCTCGCAGCAGACCGCCCCCGGTCCACCGCAGCAGCACGCGACCGCGCCGTTGACCGCGCCGACGTCCGGGTCCGCCGCGACACCGGCCCCCGGATCCGCACGGCCGTGCAGGCGATCGTCATCGCCGTGTGGTGCCTCCTGCCGTTCTACTGGATGGTGGTGACGAGCTTCCGCGACGTCGGGTTCACGTTCGACGCCACCCCGTGGCCGACGCACGTCACGCTCGACAACTACGCGACGGCGTTCTCCACGTCGCTCGGCAACCACCTCGGGCGGGCGCTCGCCAACAGCCTGCTCATCGGCGGCGTCGTGACGATCATCGCCCTGCTCGTCGGCACCACGGCGGCGTACGCCCTCGCCCGCCTCGAGTTCGGCGGCAAGTCGCTCATCGCCGGCGCGATCCTGGCGGCCTCGATGTTCCCGGGGGTCGCGCTCATCTCCCCGCTGTTCCAGCTCTTCACGGACATCGGGTGGATGGGGACCTACCAGGCGCTCATCCTGCCGAGCATCTCGTTCGTGCTGCCGCTGACGGTCTACACGCTCGCGTCGTTCTTCCGCGAGATGCCGTGGGACCTCGAGGAAGCAGCGCGCATCGACGGCTGCACCCGCGTGCAGGCGTTCCGGCGGATCATCCTGCCGCTCGCCGCCCCCGCGGTGTTCACGACAGCGATCCTGGCGTTCATCTCCAGCTGGAACGAGTACCTGATCTCCTCGCAGCTCTCGAGCGACGCGACGCAGCCGGTGACCGTGGCGATCGCCTCGTTCGCCGGGTCGCAGCCGCACCAGGAGCCGTACACGGCGGTCATGGCCGCGGGCACGATCGTCACGATCCCGCTCGTCATCCTGGTCCTCATCTTCCAGCGACGCATCGTGGCCGGTCTCACCGCCGGTGGCGTGAAGGGTTGACGACCATGGCACAGCGCGGACCCACCCGGCCCACGGCCCGGATCGAAGAGGCGATCGGCTTCGTCGGCATGTTCGGCATCCTGTTCCTCGGCGCCACGGTGTTCTGCGAGGTCACCGGTCGACCGGCACTCGGCTGGGCACTCACCCTGCTGGTGTGCGTGCTCGGGGTCGTGGCGCTCGACCGGTGGCGGGTGCGGGTACTCCGCCGCCACGCGGTCGTCGACGGGGCCACCGACGGCATCGGTGCCGCTCCTGCCGTCGCCCCCGTCCGCACCGCTCGCGGCGACGACACCCGTCGTCAGCCACGGCCCTCGGCGGACGGGCGGGTGCACCAGCACAGCGGGTGGGACGAGCTCGCACCAGCGGGTCGTCGTGCACCGCACCGAGCGCACCGGACCGCAGCGGCCGTCGCGCAAGCAGTCCCCGGCACTGCAGCCGACCGTCCGGCGGGCGTGACACACGGTACGGACGGCTGACGGGCCTCCCGGGTCGCATCGATGGGGATCCAGGAGATCGCGACCGTCACGGGACTGTCGAAGTCCACGGTGTCGCGAGCGCTGCGCGGCATGGAGAACGTGGCGGAGACCACGATCGACGAGGTCCGACGGGTCGCCGACGAGCTCGGGTACGTCCCGAGCTCGGCGGCGGCCGGCCTCGCCACCGGGCGGCAGCGCGCCGTCGGCGTCGTCGTCCCGGTGATCGACCGGTGGTTCTACGTCAAGGCGCTCGGCGGCGTCGACGCAGAACTCCGGCGGGCCGGGTACGACCTCGTGCTCTACAACCTGGGCGGGCCGGGCGGCGACCGCGACCGGGCGTTCCGGCGTTCGATGCTGCGGCACCGTGTGGACGCTCTGGTCCTGCTGTCCCTGGTGCTGGACGCGACCGAGCGTGCCGAGCTCGAACTCACCCGGCACCCGATGATCGTCATCGGCGGACCCGCACCGGGCCTGCGGAACATCGGGGTCGACGACCGAGCCGTCACCCGGATCGCGGTCGACCACCTGTGCGGACTCGGACACCGACGGGTCGCCTACGTCGGCGGGCAGGACGAGGCCGGCATGAACGTGGCGGTGCCGCACTTGCGGCGGGACGGGTTCGTCGACGCGATGCGGGCCGCCGGACACGCGGTGCCGGACCGGTGGCTGCTCGACGGGCGGTTCTCGTTCGCCGGCGGGCTGGCGGCGGGGAACGCGCTGTTCGGCGGGCGCGCTGGTGCCGGCGCCGGTGCTGGCGCCGGGCCCGATCGTCCGACTGCCGTGTTGTGCGCCTCGGACGAGATGGCGCTCGGGGTGCTCCTCGCCGCTGGGCAGGCCGGGCTGTCGGTGCCGGGGGACGTCTCCGTGATCGGGATCGACGGCCACGAGTACGGCGCCACCGTGGGCCTGACGACCGTGGCACAGGACCCGGAGGCGCAGGGGCGCGCAGCGGCGCGGGCCGTGCTCGCCGAGGTCGACGGCGGCGCTGCCGGAACGATCGTCGCGGCGCCGGCGCACCTGGTGGTGCGGGGGACGACGGGGCCGCCGCCGGGGTGAGGGTGTGTGGGGCGTGGGCGGGATCGACTCGGGACGACGATCCCGATGTCGCACGACAACAGGAACGTCGTTCCGAGTCGGCCCCCGCCCGAGCCCGCCCGGCCCGCCGCGGGTAGCGTCGCCCGCATGGAGGTCACGAAGCTCGAACACGCCTGCCAGATCCTGTCGGACGGCGATGCCCGCCTGGTGCTCGACCCGGGCGACTTCACCCGCCCCGTCGACGCGACCGGGGTCGTCGCGGTCGTCGTCACCCACGAACACCCCGACCACGTCACGCCCGAGCAGCTGCAACGGATCCTCGCCGCCAACCCCGACGCCGTGGTGTTCGGCCCCGAGGGCGTCCGCGCGGCGCTCGCCGACTCCGGCATCGCGGTCGAGGTAGTCACCGACGGCGACCACCGCACCGTCGGCCCGTTCGAGCTCGACTTCCACGGCACGCGGCACCAGCTCATCCACTCCTCGGTGCCGATCGTCGACAACACCGGCGTGCTCGTGAACCGCACGCTCTTCCACCCCGGCGACTCGTACACCGACCCGGGCGTGCCCGTCGAGGTCCTCGCCGCACCCGTCGGTGCCCCGTGGCTCAAGGTCGCCGAGATGATGGACTACGTCGCCGCGCTCGCCCCGGCCCGTGCCTACCCGATCCACGAGGCCACACTCTCCGACATCGGCTACGGCATGCACACCGGTCGGCTCCGCGAGGCGCTCGCCCCGAGCGGCGTGCTCGAGATCCTGCGGCCGGGGGAGTCGCTCACGATCTGACCGCGCGGGGCCGCGCAGGACCGCGCCGTCGTCGTTTCGTGAGCAGAAATGGTCGGGTGGGACCGACCGACGCGACCATTCCTGCTCACGAAGCGCGGCTCCGGACGTGCGCGCGGTCGGACGGGAGGCCCGTGGCGGGCCCGCCCCGCGCCTCCCGTCCGATGGGCGGTCGCGTCCACGGCCGTGCGACCGATGCGTGTGCATGTTGCGACAGAACGCGCGTCGTTCGACGGGTGTTTCGTCGCTCGATGCGCACGCAACGGATGCGTGTGCACGTTGCGACAGAACGCGCGTCGTTCAACCGGTGTTCTGTCGGAATCTGCACGCGCAGCGAGCGCCGTATGCCGGGCGCGGCATGGCGGCACACCCGGGCGACACGCCTCGTTTTGGCGCGATGCGCGGCTTGTGCAATACTTGTCGAGTTGTCGGAACGGCCCCATCGTATAGCGGCCTAGTACGCTGCCCTCTCACGGCGGTAACGCGGGTTCGAATCCCGCTGGGGTCACCACAGGTGACATGCTCCGAGTCCGACAACAGCCGCGGCCCCATCGTATAGCGGCCTAGTACGCTGCCCTCTCACGGCGGTAACGCGGGTTCGAATCCCGCTGGGGTCACCAGCACCACGAAACCCCCGATGAGCTCCGGCTCGCCGGGGGTTTCGTCGTCGTGTGCCAGGCTGCTTCCGTGTCCAGTGCCGTCCAGCTCATCCGGTCCGCAGCGCTCAGCGATGTCGCGGAGTACGCCTACGCGTCCACCGTGGCGGCCGGGACACGGCTCGTGTTCCTCGCGGGGGCGTGTCCGCTCGACGAGCACGGCGCGACGGTCGCCGTCGGTGATGTGGCCGGGCAAGCCGCGCAGTGCATCGCGAACCTGCGGACGGCGCTCGCAGCCGCCGGCGCGGGGGTCGACGACCTCGTCCAGACGCGGGTGCTCGTCGCGACGACCGAGCAGCAGGACCTCGTCTCCGCCTGGGACGTCGTCCGCGCCGCGATGGGAGACCACGACGTGCCGAGCACGCTGCTCGGCGTGACCGTCCTCGGCTACGACGACCAGCTCGTCGAGGTCGAGGCGATCGCCGCCGTCGCCGACTGAGCAGTACGCTGGACGGGTCGTCAGACCCGGCAGTGGGGCCTGCCGGACCCAACCGCGCACAAAGCGCCAACGGTCCCTATCCCGAGAACACCGCACGCGCGGAGACGATCCGGCGTGCTCGGCGATAGGAGTACCGATGACCGATGCGCGACCGCCGCACCTCCGCTGGCGCTTCCTCGCCCTCGTCGCGCTCGGCGGCGCGATCGGGACCGCGATCCGCGCACTGCTCGCCGAGGCGTTCCCCGGCCACGACGGCATCAGCTGGGCGATCCTCGCGATCAACGTCGTCGGGGCCTTCTGTCTCGGGCTCCTGCTCGAGGCGCTTGCGATGCGTGGGCCCGACGTCGAGGGGCGCCGCACGCTCCGGCTGTTCGTCGGCACCGGCGTGCTCGGCGGCTTCACGACGTACAGCACGCTCGCGGACGACACCGCGCAGCTGATCGACGTCGGTCGGTGGGGTGCGGGCAGCGGGTACGCACTGCTGTCCGTGGTCCTCGGGCTCGGCGCCGTCGCGCTCGGGGTGTTGATCGCCGGGCGGCTCCGACCGCGTCCGACCGGCCCGGACGGAGGCGCGTCGTGAACCCGCTCGAACTGCTGCTCGTCGCCGTCGGCGGGGGAGTCGGAGCCGCGCTCCGGTTCCTGCTCGACGGCCTCGTCAAGACGCGCACGTCCCGCTCGCGGACTGCCGGGTTCCCGCTCGGGACCGTGCTGATCAACGTGTCCGGATCGCTCGTCCTCGGCCTGCTCACCGGCCTCGGGCAGGCCGGGACGATCCCGCTCCCGGCGGTCGCGGTGCTCGGGACGGGCATGATGGGTGGGTACACGACGTTCTCGACGGCGAGCGTCGAGACCGTCCAGCTCCTCCGATCCGGCAAGCCCCGGCTCGCCGTCCTGCACGGCCTCGGGATGCTCGTCGTCTCGGTCGGCGCAGCTGCGCTCGGCCTCTGGATCGGAAGGAACTCATGACCTCGGAACGCCCCGGCGAACTCGTCCTCGTCCGTCACGGAGAGACGGAGTGGTCGAAGAGCGGGCAGCACACCGGCCGCACCGACATCCCGCTGACGGACAACGGTGTCGAGCAGGCGAAGCGCGCCGGCCGGTACCTGGCCGACCGCTCGTTCGCGTTGGCCCTGTCGAGTCCGCTGCAGCGTGCCCGCGACACCGCGCACCTGATCGGCGTCGACCCGGAGCTCGACGAGGACCTGTACGAGTGGGACTACGGCGCGTACGAAGGGCTCACCACTCCGCAGATCAAGGTGCTGCGCCACGGGCCGTGGGACCTCTGGACCGACGGAGTACCTGCCGGTGACACCCCCGGTGAGAACGCCGCCGAGGTCCGGGTCCGCGTCGAGCGCATCCTGAACCGCGCTCGTCCGGTGCTCGCCGAGGGACAGGACGCCGTGTTCATCGCCCACGGCCACGTGCTGCGTGCCCTCGGCGCCGCGTGGATCCGGCTCGCGCCGCAGGACGGTGCCGTGCTGAAGCTCGGCACCGCATCGGTCAGCGTCCTCGGGTACGAGCACGGCCGCCCGGTCATCGACGCCTGGAACATCCAGCCCCGCGACTGACGCGCCCGTTCTTTCCCCGAACGCGCGCGATGGTCGGTGGGATCGGGCACACCTGGTCAGAAGAAACGACCAGGTATGCCCGGAACGACCAGGTACTCAGATGGTACGGATCGCGCTCGTGGCACCCAGGGCTCGGCCGCGCCGCCGCTCGATCGCGCGCCCCACGAACAAAAGCCCGACGCTGACGAGCGCACCGAGGGTGGTCTGCGCGACCCGGTCGAGCGCGAGGAGCTCCGGGGCCTCGGGCAGGCTCAGCCACGACACGGCGAGGGCGAGCGGCGTCAGGAACAGCAGGCAGACGGCGTAGTTCCGGGCGACGAAGATCTCCGCGAAGAACTGCCCCACGACGGCGATGACGACGATCCACCACGCCGACGGCTCGAGCAGCAGGATCCCGACGGCGATCACGGTGCCGCCGATCGTGCCGATGAAGCGCTGGAACGCCCGGATCACGGTGTGCCGCTGGCGGAGGGCGGGCAGGGTCGACACCACCGCGATGACGGCCCAGTACGGGTGCCCGAGCCAGGGGATGGTCGACGCCACCGCGCCGGCGACGAGCGACCCCACGACGTTGAGCGCCACGGTCTCCCACAGCGCGGCCGTGCGGAGGATGCCGAAGCCGCGCTCCTTGAGCGGCGCCAGCGGCCGGAACCGGTGCGGGGCGCGCGGGTGCCACACGTGCCGGATGACGAACCCGGACATCGCGACGAGCCACGCCCAGACGACCGAGCAGACGATGATCGTCGCGACGAGCGGGACGTCCGCGGGCCTGAGCGGCACGAGTGCGGACACCACGAACGCGAACACGGGGAAGATCGGCTGCGCGGGGATCGTCCGCAGGGTCGACAGGGTGCAGACCGCGACGACGAGCACGACGACGAGCCCGGTCGCCTGCAGCCAGAGCGGGGAGCCGAGCAGGGCGACACCGATGCCCGCGAACATGCACAGGGTCTGCAGCGCACCCGCGACGCCGGTGGTGACGGCGCGCTGCCGGTACGGCTCGGTCGCCCCGAAGATCGCGGTGAACCCGGCGAACATCGCGAACGCGGCGTAGCCCGGCATCCCGAGGGCGATGAGCAGCGCCAGTGGTGCACCGCCCGCGATCGCTGCGCGTGCCGCGCCCTCGAGGTTGATCGTCCGGGTCGAGTGCGCAGGTGTCGTCATGTCCCGACCATCTTCCCACCGCGACGGGTGTCGCGGAGTCGCCACGGGCCTCCCGGTCGACCGCCGCACCACGTGGAGAACGCGACGACGCGTTGGTATACCAATGGTAGAGTCGCCTGATCGTGCCGCGGTCGCGGCGCAACGACGAGAACGAGGGAGTCGAGCTCATGGGTAGGACGCTCGCCGAGAAGGTGTGGGACGACCACGTCGTGGTCAAGGGTGAGGACGGGAACCCGGACCTCCTCTACATCGACCTCCACCTCGTGCACGAGGTCACGAGCCCGCAGGCGTTCGACGGCCTCCGCCAGGCCGGGCGCCCGGTGCGCCGGCTCGACCTGACGATCGCGACCGAGGACCACAACACCCCGACGCTCGCCATCGACCGCCCCATCGCGGACCCGACGAGCCGGATCCAGATCGAGACCCTGCGCCGCAACTGCGAGGAGTTCGGGGTCCGCCTGCACTCCCTCGGCGACAAGGAGCAGGGGATCGTGCACGTCGTCGGCCCGCAGCTCGGCCTGACGATGCCCGGCATCACCGTCGTCTGCGGCGACTCGCACACCAGCACCCACGGGGCGTTCGGGGCCATGGCGTTCGGCATCGGCACCTCCGAGGTCGAGCACGTGCTGGCGACGCAGACCCTGCCGCTGAAGCCCTTCAAGACGATGGCGATCACGGTCGAGGGCACGTTGCGTCCGGGCGTGACCGCGAAGGACATCATCCTGGCGGTCATCGCCAAGATCGGCACCGGCGGCGGACAGGGCTACGTGCTCGAGTACCGCGGTTCCGCGATCCGCGCCCTCTCCATGGAGGGCCGGATGACGATCTGCAACATGTCGATCGAGGCCGGAGCCCGCGCCGGCATGGTCGCCCCCGACCAGATCACCTACGACTACGTCCAGGGCCGCGACCACGCCCCGACCGGTTCCGACTGGGACGACGCCGTCGCGTACTGGGACACCCTGGCGACCGACGACGACGCCGTGTTCGACGCCGAGGTCTTCATCGACGCCGACGACCTCGAGCCCTTCGTCACCTGGGGCACCAACCCCGGCCAGGGCGTCTCGCTGTCGGAGAACGTGCCTTCGCCTCTCGACTTCGAAGACCCGAACGACCAGGCCGCTGCGCAGCGGGCCCTCGACTACATGGACATCGCCGCCGGCACCCCGATGAAGGACATCGCCGTCGACGCGGTCTTCATGGGCTCGTGCACGAACTCGCGCATCGAGGACCTGCGGGCCTTCGCGTCGATCATCCAGGGCCGCAAGAAGGCCGACGGCGTCCGGGTCATGGTCGTGCCGGGGTCCGCCCGGGTGCGGCTCGAGGCCGAGGCCGAGGGGCTCGACGTCGTGATCAAGGAGTTCGGCGCCGAGTGGCGGTTCGCCGGGTGCTCGATGTGCCTCGGCATGAACCCCGACCAGCTCGCACCGGGGGAGCGCTGCGCGAGCACCTCGAACCGGAACTTCGAGGGGCGCCAGGGCAAGGGCGGGCGCACCCACCTGGTGTCGCCGCTCGTCGCCGCCGCCACCGCGATCCGCGGCACGCTGTCCAGCCCGTGGGACCTGGCGACCGACGACGAGATCGCCGCCGCGACGAGCGCCGCCGCGACCAGCACGACGACCGCCGCGACCAGCACGACCACCGAGGGGACCTTCTGATGGACAAGATCACCACCGTCACCGGCATCGCCGCCCCGCTCAAGCGGTCGAACGTCGACACCGACCAGATCATCCCCGCGGTCTACCTCAAGCGCGTGACGAAGACCGGCTTCGAGGACGCGCTGTTCTCCGGCTGGCGCCAGGACCCCGACTTCGTGCTGAACCAGCCCGAGTACCAGGGCGCGAAGGTCCTGGTGGCCGGTCCGGACTTCGGCACCGGCTCGTCCCGCGAGCACGCGGTATGGGCACTGCGTGACTTCGGCTTCGCGGTCGTCATCTCGCCCCGGTTCGCCGACATCTTCAAGGGCAACGCGGGCAAGCAGGGACTGGTCACCGCGATCGTGACCGAATCGGAAGTCGAGCGGCTCTGGGCCGAGATCGAGCGGAACCCGGGTGTGTCGGCGACCGTGGACCTGGTGGCGCAGCGCGTGTCGCTCGGGGATGTGGACGTCCCCTTCGAGATCGACGCTTACACTCGTTGGCGGTTGATGGAAGGGCTCGACGACATCGGGCTCACCCTCCGTGACGAGACCTCGATCACGGAGTTCGAATCCCGCCGCTCCAGTTGGCGGCCGAAGACATTGCCGGTGAAGTAGTGAACTCTCTCGTACAGGACGCAGCGGCCGCAGGGGCGCGCGTGGGCCTCAAGTCGGACGAGATCGTCATCCGCGGGGGCAAGCCGCTCGTGGGGCGCATCGAGGTCCGCGGGGCGAAGAACCTCGCGACCAAGGCCATGGTGGCGTCGCTGCTCGGTGACACCCCGTCGATCCTCAAGGACGTCCCGGACATCTCCGACGTCAAGGTCGTCCGTGGGCTGCTCGAGGTGCACGGCGTGCGCATCACCGATCCTGCACGAGGCGAGCTCATCCTCGACCCGGCCAACGTCGAGTCGGCGCACTTCGCCGAGATCGACGCCCACGCTGGCTCGAGCCGCATCCCGATCCTGTTCTGCGGCCCGCTGCTGCACAAGCTCGGCGAGGCGTTCATCCCCGACCTCGGCGGCTGCCGCATCGGCGACCGCCCGATCGACTTCCACCTCGACGCGCTCCGCGCCATGGGTGCGGTCGTCGACAAGCAGGTCAACGGCATCCACCTGACGGCCCCGGACGGGCTGAAGGGCGCGTCGATCGAGCTGCCGTACCCGAGCGTCGGCGCGACCGAGCAGGTCCTGTTGTCGTCCGTGCTGGCGACCGGCGTCACGGAGCTGCGCAACGCGGCGATCGAGCCCGAGATCATGGACCTCATCGCGATCCTGCAGAAGATGGGCGCGATCGTGTCCGTCGAGCCGAACCGCGTGATCTTCATCGAGGGCGTCGAGTCGCTGCGCGGCTACACGCACCGTGCGATCAACGACCGCAACGAGGCCGCCAGCTGGGCCTCCGCCGCGCTCGCCACCGATGGCGACATCTTCGTCGAGGGGGCGAACCAGCAGGAGCTCATGACGTTCCTCAACGTCTTCCGCAAGGTCGGCGGCGGTTTCGACGTGCAAGAGGACGGCATCCGCTTCTACCGTGAGCGCGACACCCTCAAGCCCGTCGTCATCGAGACCGACGTGCACCCCGGCTTCATGACCGACTGGCAGCAGCCGCTCGTCGTGGCGCTGACCCAGGCCGAGGGGCAGAGCATCGTGCACGAGACCGTGTACGAGAACCGCTTCGGCTTCACCGATGCGCTGAACGAGATGGGCGCCGACATCGTCGTCCACAAGGAGGGGCTGCCCGGGCACGACCGCCGTGTCGCCCGCCGTCCGTTCGAGCAGGCCGCGGTCATCACCGGTCCGACGACGCTGCACGCGGCGAACGTCCGGGTCCCCGACCTCCGCGGTGGCTTCAGCCACCTCATCGCGGCCCTGACCGCCGACGGCGAGTCCCACATCACCAACGTCGGCATCATCAGCCGCGGCTACGAGCACTTCATCCCGAAGCTGCGGAAGCTGGGCGCCGACTTCGACTTCGCGGGTTAGTCGCGGTGTCGGTTCCGCAGCCGGGTGACGGTCCGTCGCGTCCGGGTGACGGCCCGTCGGGCCAGGGCGATGGCCGGGAGGCCCGTGGTGCGTCCGCCGTGCAGGTCGCGACCGGCCTGCCGGTGCGTGGACGGCGTTGGAAGCGTGGGGAGCTCAACCCCGCGTTCCGCATCGTGGCGTCGATCGTCATCCCGACGTTCCGGTTCTCGTCGAACTACCACTGGTACGGCCCGAACCGCCTGCCGGCGGACGGTGCCTTCGTGCTCGCCCCGAACCACTTCACGAACATCGACCCGCTGGTCGTCGGCACCGCCGTCTACATCAGTCGGCGGGCCCCGCGGTTCCTGGCCAAGGCCTCGCTGTTCAAGGTGCCCGTCTTCGGCAAGCTCATGTCCGGCATGGGGCAGATCCCGGTCGAGCGCTCCGGCCGCACCCGGTTGAGCGACCCACTCGGCGGCGGGCGGTCGCTCATCGAGCAGGGTGGGGCGATCATCGTCTACCCCGAGGGCACGCTCACCCGCGACCCCGACCTGTGGCCGATGCGCGGCAAGACCGGGGCCGTCCGCATCGCGCTCGAGAACGACGTGCCGCTGATCCCGATGGCCCACTGGGGCACGCAGGGCATCATGGCGCGCTACTCGAACAAGCTCCGCCTGTTCCCGCGGTCGCGCGTGGACGTCATCGTCGGCGACCCCGTCGACCTGTCCGCCTACCGTGGCCGGCCGATCGACCAGCAGATGCTGACCGAGGCCACCGAGCTGCTCATGCAGCGCATCACGCAGCTGCTCGAGCAGCTCCGTGGCGAGCAGGCCCCGACGACCCGCTGGGACCCGGCGGCGAACAACCAGAAGGAGACCGGCCGGTTTGAGTGACCTCCGCCCGCACGACGATCGTCCCGACCCCGTCGCAGCAGCGCCGGGTGCCTTCGACACCGCCGCGATCCGGGTGGTGATGCAGTCGACCGACAAGCCCCGCGTGGCGGTCATCGGTGCCGGCAGCTGGGGCACCACGTTCGCGAAGGTGCTCGCCGAGGGCGGTGCCTCCACGGTCGTGTGGGCCCGCCGTCCCGAGGTCGCCCGCGAGATCACCGAGACGAAGCGGAACTCCGACTACCTGCCCGGCATCAACCTGCCCCGCACCCTCACGGCGTCGACGTCGCTCGAGCAGGTGCTCGACGGCGCCACCCAGGTGTACGTGTCGGTGCCGTCGCAGACGCTGCGCTCGAACCTCGACGCGATCCGCGAGCTCCTGCCCGCCGGTGTCCCCGTCGTCAGCCTGATGAAGGGCGTCGAGAAGAGCACCGGCCTGCGGATGAGCGAGGTCCTGCTCCAGGGACTCGGCATCGACCAGGACCGCATCGCCGTCGCGAGCGGACCGAACCTGGCGCTCGAGATCGCCCGTCGGCAGCCGACCGCCGCCGTGGTGTCCTCGTCGAGCGTGGAGACCGCGACCGCTGTCGCCGCGGTCGCGACGAACCCGTACTTCCGGTCGTTCATCAACACCGACGTCATCGGCACCGAGTTCGGCGGCGTGCTGAAGAACCTCATCGCCGTGGCGATCGGCATCGTCGACGGTGTCGGCTACGGCGAGAACACCAAGGCGTCGATCATCACCCGCGGCCTCGCCGAGATGACCGAGTTCGCGGTGTCGCTCGGCGCGCAGCCGTCGACCCTGTCGGGCCTCGCGGGCCTCGGTGACCTCATCGCCACCTGCCAGTCGCCGCTGTCCCGGAACAACACCGCCGGGCGCCTGCTCGGGCAGGGGTACCGGTTCGACGAGGTCGTGCGGCAGATGAACCAGACCGCCGAGGGCCTGGCGTCCGTCGCACCGATCCTCGAGCTCGCCGCCGCGAACGGCGTCGACATGCCCATCGTCAGCCAGGTCGGCGAGGTCCTCGCCGGTAGGCTCGATCCGCGCAACATCGCGCCGCACCTCACCGAGACCGACGAGCCCCAGGGCGAGTGACCGGTCCCGCACCGAGTCACGAAGGGACTCCCGTGCCCACGATCCCCGAGGGAACCGTCGTTCCCACGACCACCGTCGCCGTCCTGTTCGGCGGGCGCTCGAGCGAGCACGAGATCAGCTGCGTGACCGCCGGCGGCATCATGGACGTCGTCGACCGCACCGAGTACCAGATCGTCCCGATCGGCATCACGAAGGACGGCGCGTTCACGCTGCAGTCCGACGACCCCTCGCAGTGGGCGATCCGCGACGGCTCCCTGCCGACCGTGCCCGACAACGGCACGCGTGTGGCGTTCCCGACGTCGCCGGCGACGAACGAACTCGTCGTCTCGCACCCGGACGGCTCGGTCACGACCGTCGCCGTCGACGTGGTGTTCCCGATCCTGCACGGTCCGTTCGGCGAGGACGGCACGATCCAGGGCCTGCTCGAGATCGCTGGTCTGCCGTACGTCGGTGACGGCGTGCTCGCGAGCGCCCTGGCGATGGACAAGCACGTCGCGAAGGCCGTCCTCGAGCACGCCGGTCTGCGGGTCGCTCCCTGGACGACTGTGCTCCGCCGTGAATGGGCGGCCGCCCCGGTCGACGTCGCCGAGGCGATCGCGGCGCACGGCTGGCCGCTGTTCGTGAAGCCGGCACGCGCCGGGTCGAGCATGGGCGTCTCGCGCGTCGACGGGTCCGACGAGCTCGGCGCCGCGATGGACCTGGCGTTCGAGCACGACTCCAAGGTGATCGTCGAACCCCGCGTCGTCGGCCGCGAGGTCGAGGTCGCCGTGCTCGAGGGCCGTGACGGTGCGCCGCGCACGAGCCTGCCCGGCGAGATCGTCGTGGCCGAGGACGGCTTCTACGACTTCGCGTCGAAGTACCTCGGTGGCGATGAGTCCCTGCTGTGCCCGGCGCCGCTCACCGAGGCGCAGACCGACGAGATCCGGTCGATCGGTGCTCGTGCGTTCGAGGCCATCGGTGGTTCCGGGCTCGCCCGCGTCGACTGCTTCCTGACCGACGACGGCTTCGTCGTGAACGAGGTCAACACGATGCCCGGGTTCACCCCGCTGTCGATGTACCCGCGCTGCTGGGCGGCATCCGGTGTGTCCTACGGCGAGCTGGTCACCGAGCTCATCGAGCTGGGGCGCGCCGCCGTCCGGTGACGCTGGGCGGGGCGACGGGGTCGGCCCGCGTCAGCCCTGCACGTCGGACGGGTCCAGGCACTTGTGCCCGTCCTCCGGCAGCGTCGACACCGCCGTCGCGATGTCCTGCAGCACCGCGCTGCCGGTCTTCGACGTGTCGACGACGACCTGCACCGCGGGGGACCGTCCGAACGTCGTGTAGACGATCTGCTTGCCGCGGTCGTCGCGGATCCAGTCGACCGACCCGAGCGTGAAGCACGGCAGGTCGGACACGGTGGGCACGGCCACGCCGCAGTGGTAGAGCGCGGCCTCCGGGTCGCCCCAGGCCGCGGTGGACTGCGCGTTGGTGTTCCGCAGGTCGTACGTCGAGTCGACGGTCGCGGGCAACCGCACCTGTGCGGCCGCGCACGCCGCCGCGTTCGCGGAGGGTGCCGCGCTCATGCCGACGGAGTTGGTGCACCCGGTCAGCCCTGCCGCGAGGGCGATCACGACCCCCGCGATCGCGAGGGTGCGAGGGGTGCGGCGCGCGGTGTCCATCGCGGTCCAGGCTACCGTTCTCGTGTGGACGCGACGTACGACGCCTGGGCCGGACCGACCGTGGGGGAGCTCGGTGAGCTGGTCGTCCTCGACCGGATCACGAGTCGGCTGCCGGCGGGCTCACCGCTCGTGGGGCCCGGGGACGACTGCGCCGTGGTCGCCGCTCCCGACGGCCGGTTCGTCGTGACGACGGACATGATGGTGCACGGCCCGGACTTCCGGTGGGCGTGGTCCTCGCCCGAGGACGTCGGCTGGAAGGCCGCCGCGACGAACCTGTCGGACGTCGCGGCGATGGGTGCGGCGCCGAGTGGCCTCGTCATCGCCCTCGCTGCACCGCAGGACACCCCCGTGGCGGTGCTCGAGGGCATCGCGGACGGGTTCCGCCTCGCTGTCGACGCCCTCGCGCCCGGCTGCGGTGTGGTCGGCGGCGACCTCTCCACCTCGGCGACCTTCACGGTGGCGGTGACGGCGTTCGGCGACCTCGGTGGTCGCGCCCCGGTGCTCCGGTCAGGCGCTCGTGTGGGCGACGTCGTGGCGGTCTCCGGCGAACTCGGCCGTGCTGCCCGCGGGCTCGCACGGCTCTTCCGTGACGGCGTGGACGCGCAGGGCGAGCCGGACCGTGCAGCGACGGTGGCGAGCGGTGCGGACGCCGATCCCGACGTCGACCGCCAGCGCCGACCCGTGCCCCCGATCGGCGACGGGCCCCTCGCTGCTGTCGCCGGGGCGACGGCGATGCTCGACCTGTCCGACGGCCTGGCGATCGACGCCGGGCGGCTGGCCCGTGCGAGCCGGGTGACGCTCGACCTCGATGCCGACGCCCCGCTCGACGAGGTCGCGCTGCACGGTGGCGAGGACCACGGCCTGCTCGCGACCTTCCCCACCGAGGCTGCGCTGCCGGATGGCTTCCGCCGCATCGGCGTCGTGCGCGACCGCGGCGACGGGGACCTGCTGCGCGCCGGGTCTCCGGTGCCGACGACCGGCTGGGACCCCTACGCCGACTGGGACGGCGCCGCCGGCTGACCCGCCCTGCCCGACGTCGGACGGCGGCAACGTGGCGGAGCCGAGCCGGGCCTCCCGGTCAGTGCGCGCGCATCGGTCGACGGAACACGCGTTGATCACCTGGCGTCCTGTCGGAAGATGCGCACGCATCCGATGCATGCGCATCTTGCGACACGGCACGCGTCGATCGACTCGTGGATCGTCGCGAAACGCGCCCACCCAGCGACGCCGGCGCGGCTCAGGACGCGGCGGCGGCCACGGCCTCCCACGCCACGGTCTCGCCGTAGCTGCGCTTGCTGAACGGCTCGAGCCCGGCGGGCCACGTCGGTTCGGCGGAGCGCTTGCTCCGCTCGACGACCACCACGGCACCGGCGGTCAACCGCGGCACGAGCGTCTCGAGCACCTCGGCGATCTCGTGCTCGGTCACGTCGTACGGCGGATCGATGAAGACCAGGTCGAACGTGCGCACCGTCCCGCGCAGGTACCCGAGCACCGGCTGCGGCTGCACGTCGATCCGCACCCCGGGGATCCGCTGCTGCACGGCCTTCGCGTTCGCCCGGCACGCCTGCGCCGCGGCCGACGCGCGGTCGACCAACACGACCTCGACCGCACCGCGCGACGCCGCTTCGAGCCCGAGGGCACCGGTGCCGGCGTAGAGGTCCGCGACGGAGGTGTCGTCGACGAGCCCACGGGCCTCGAGCGACGAGAACAGCGCCTCGCGCACCCGGTCGCTCGTCGGCCGCGTGCCGGACTTCGGCACACGGAGCGTCGTGTTGCCGGCGGCGCCGGCGATGATGCGGGTCATGCAGCCACCGTATCGGCCGGCGGCGTCGTCCACAGGCCGGACGGGAGGCACGTGGCACGTCGGTCGTGCCCGGTACCGTGGTGTCCGTGGTCACCACCGGAACCCCCGCTGCGCCGGCCGCGCCCGACCTCGGTCCGGCGCCCCTCGACGCGCGGCTCGCGAACGTGCTCGGTGGTCGGACCGCGTCCGCGATCCAGAAGGCGTTCGGCCACCGCACGGTGGGTGAGTTCCTCGAGCACGCGCCCCGGCGCTACGCCGAGCGCGGGGCCCTGACGGCGCTCGACTCCCTGGCGATCGGCGAGCCGGTCACCATCGTGGCCGAGGTGGTCGACGTCCGCGAGCGCACGATGCGTGCCCGCCGCGGATCGATCCTCGAAGCCAAGATCGGCGACGGCAAGGGGCTGCTCACCCTGACGTTCTTCAACCAGGGCTGGCGCACCAAGGACCTGGTGCCCGGTGCCCGCGGCATCTTCTCCGGCAAGGTCAGCGACTACCGCGGTGCCCGCCAGCTCGCCCACCCGGACTACGAGCTCTTCGACCCCGACGACCCCCGCGCCACGGCCGACCCGGGTTCGAACGAAGCGATCCGGTGGTCGCGGCAGCCGATCCCGATCTACCCGGCGACGGCCTCCCTCACCTCGTGGCAGATCGCGAAGTCGATGGGCATCGTGCTCGACACCCTGCCGGACCTGCCCGACCCGGTGCCGGCCTCGGCGCGCAGCCGGCTCGACCTCGTCCCGTTCCGCCGGGCGCTCGAGCTGCTCCACCGCCCCGAGAAGGTCGCGGACTTCAAGCGCGCGCAGGACGCCCTGCGCTACCGCGAGGCGTTCGTGCTGCAGACCGCCCTGGTGCAGCGCCGGATCCGCGCCCGACGCACCGCGGCGACCCCGCGGGTGGCGGCTCCCGGTGGCATCCTCGAGCGCTTCGACGCCACCCTGCCGTTCACCCTGACCGACGACCAGCGTGCCGTCGGTGCCGAGATCGACACCGACATCGCCCGCACCTGGCCGATGCACCGGCTGGTGCAGGGCGAGGTCGGTTCCGGCAAGACCCTCGTGGCCATCCGCGCCATGCTCACGGTGGCCGAGTCCGGTGGGCAGTCCGCCCTCATCGCCCCGACCGAGGTGCTGGCCGCGCAGCACCTGCGGTCCATCGTGAAGTTCCTCGGACCGGACCTGGCGGCCGAGCTCCGTCCGGTGATCCTGACCGGGTCGCAGTCCACCGACGAACGCCGACGGGCGCTGCTCGCCGCGGCGTCGGGCAGCTCGAGGCTCGTGGTCGGCACCCACGCCCTGCTCGGCGACCGCGTCGACTTCGCCGAGCTCGGGCTCGTGGTCGTCGACGAGCAGCACCGCTTCGGCGTCGAGCAACGTGAAGCGCTCCGGACCAAGGGCGCCACCCCGCCGCACGTCCTGGTGCTCACCGCCACGCCGATCCCACGCACCGTCGCGATGACGGTGTTCGGCGACCTCGACGTCTCGACGATCACCGGGCTGCCCTCCGGCCGTGCCGGCGTCGAGACCTTCACGGTCCCGCTGGCGGAGCACCCCGGGTGGGAGTCCCGCATCTGGTCCCGGATGGCGGAGGAGCTCGACAAGGGGCGTCAGGCCTTCGTGGTCTGCCCCGCGATCGACGACGCCCACGCCGAGGACGACGGCGAGCCCGCGCCCGCCGAGTCCGAGGACGACGCCCCCAAGCGCGCCCCGGCGACCGTGCTCGCCACCGCCGAGCGGATGCGCACGATGCCCGTGCTCGACGGCCGGCGGATCGCGGTGCTGCACGGCCGGATGACGGCGGAGGAGAAGGACCGCGTGATGACGTCCTTCGCCGCCGGCGACCTGGACGTCCTCGTCGCCACGACCGTGATCGAGGTCGGTGTCGACGTGCCGAACGCCGCGATGATGGCCGTGCTCGACGCCGATCGCTTCGGCGTCTCCCAGCTGCACCAGCTGCGCGGACGCATCGGCCGTGGGCAGTGGGCGGGCGTCTGCCTGCTCGTCACCACCGCCGAGCTCGAGACCACCTCGCGGGAGCGCGTCGACGCGGTGTCCGCCTCGGACGACGGCTTCGAGCTCGCCCGGGTCGACCTCGAGCTCCGGCGCGAGGGCGACGTGCTCGGCGAGCGGCAGTCGGGCGGCCGGTCGTCGCTCAACCTGCTGCGCGTGGTCGAGCACGCCGACCTCATCGTGGACGCCCGTGGTGAAGCCGAGCGGGTCCTCGAGCCCGATCCCGAGCTCGACGGGTCCCCGGCCCTGCGCGAGGCACTGGCACGCCGCCTCGACGAGTCCGACGCGGCGTTCCTCGGCAAGAACTGACCCGGAGCCGGACGCCCCGGCACGGACCGGTATCGTCGCTGCCATGGCGCAGATCGCGGTGGTCCCCGGTTCCTTCGACCCCGTCACGCTCGGGCACCTCGACGTCATCGGTCGAGCTGCTGGGCTGTTCGACGAGGTGCACGTGCTCGTGGTGCACAACCCGGACAAGAAGCCCGCGATGTTCGAGGCGGTCGACCGCGTCCGGCTCATCGAGGAGTCCTTGGCCGAGGTCGGCACGCCGGGAACGGTCCGGGTCGGGGAGTGGACCTCCGGGCTCCTCGTCGACTACTGCCGGCAGGTCGGGGCGAAGGTGCTCGTCAAGGGCGTGCGGTCGGGCGAGGACGTCGCCTACGAGACCCCGATGGCGATCATGAACCGGCACCTCGCCGACGTCGAGACCGTGTTCCTGCTGCCCGACGCCTCGCGCTCCCACGTGTCGAGCTCGCTCATCCGCCAGGTGTCGACGCTCGGCGGCGACGTCACCCCCTACGTGCCGAAGGCCGTGGCGGCAGCCCTCGCCGCACGCTGAGCCGCACGCCGAGCCGCGCGCCGAGCCGGAGGCACGGCCGGCCGACGCGCGGACACACCCCCGCCTGCCTCGACTCTCGGCTGCGTTCACGCTAGGGTTGACGATCGTGTCTTCCCACGTGAACAGCCCCTACGCCCTGCGCGTGCGCGACCTGGCGCACCGTCCGGGCGAGATGCGCGAGCACTCGCTCGACATCGTGGTGCCGGACGCGCTGGGAGCCGGTGTGATCGCGGTGCGCGAAGGTGCTCCGCTGCGCATCGACCTGCGGCTCGAGGGCCTGCACGAGGGTGTCCTCGTGTCCGGTCACGCCTCGGCCGACGCGACGGGGGAGTGCTCGCGCTGCCTCATCGACATCAGCGAACCCGTCGAGGTCGATTTCGCCGAGCTGTTCGCGTATGATGCCTCGGAGGATTTCGACTTCTTCGTTCGCGATGACCACGTGGACTGCGAACAGGTCGTTCGAGATGCGGTGGTGCTGGCGCTGCCGTTCCAGCCGGTCTGCCGACCGGACTGCCCAGGCCTCGACCCGGTGACGGGCGAGCGACTGGCCGACCTCGATGAGCAGCCCGTTCACGAGACCCTGGACCCGCGCTGGGCAGCCCTGACCGGCATCCAGCTCGAAGCAGCCGAGCGTGCCGCCCACGGCGACACCACCGACACGAAGACCACCGAGGGCGAGGAGCGGGCCGAGGCCGAGTAGGCCCCGACACCGCCAGCCCCCGTACCGACCACCGACCAACCGAAAGAGATTCACCATGGCCGTTCCCAAGCGCAAGCAGTCCCGTGCGAACACGCACGCCCGTCGTTCGCAGTGGAAGGCCACGCCGATCCAGCTCGTCAAGACGATCGAGAACGGTCAGGTCACCTACAGCCTCCCGCACCGCGCGAAGGTCGTCGAGGACTCGGCCGGCACCCCCCTGTACATGGAGTACAAGGGCCGCAAGGTCGCTGACGTCTGATCGGACCGAACGCATGACGACGACGTCCGGCGCCACGGGGTCCCGCCCCGTTGGGCCGGACGTCGTTCGTCTGCAGGGCCAGCTCGGGGTCGACATCGACCTCGAGCTGCTCCAGCTCGCCCTGACACACCGCTCCTACGCCTACGAGCACGGGGGCATCAAGCACAACGAGCGCCTCGAGTTCCTCGGCGACTCGATCCTCGGCCAGGCCGTGACCGTGAAGCTCTACCGGTCCTTCCCCGACCTCGACGAGGGTGACCTCGCGAAGCGTCGCGCCAGCCTGGTGTCGACGGTCGCGCTGGCCGAGATCGCCCGGATGATCGGGCTCGGCCAGTACCTGCGCCTCGGCAAGGGCGAGGAACAGACCGGCGGCCGCGACAAGTCGTCGATCCTCGCCGACACCGTCGAAGCCGTCATCGGTGCCACCTACCTGTCCGCGGGCCCCGACCCGGCGACCGACCTGGTGCTCCGCCTGGTCGAGCCGCTGATGATCGACCCCGACCGCTTCGGCGCTGCGATGGACCCGAAGACGAGCCTGCAGGAGCTCGCGGCGAGCCTGTCGCTCGGCAACCCGGCCTACCGCGTCACCGAGACCGGCCCGGACCACGACAAGACCTTCAGCGCGACCGTCGTCCTGCAGGGCGAGGACATCGCCGTCGGCACCGGCTCGAGCAAGAAGGCCGCCGAGATGTCCGCGGCGCTCGACGCCTGGACCCGGCTGTCCGGCCGAGCGGCCTGACCGCGTGCCCGAACTCCCCGAGGTCGAGGTCGTCCGCGCCGGCCTCGAACCCGCGGTCAGCGGCGCTCGGGTGCTGCACGTCGACGTCGTGGACGAGCGAGCGCTCACCCGGCACGACGGCCCGGCCGAGGACTTCGCCGACCGCCTGACCGGTCGCACCATCGCCGCAGCGGTCCGTCGGGGCAAGTTCCTCTGGATGCCGTTGCAGCCCGAGCACGAGGGCGACCGGCCCGAAGCGCTCGTCGCCCACCTCGGCATGAGCGGCCAGATCCTGCTCGGCCGCGGTCGACCGGCGGCGAAGCACCGCCGCATCCTCATCGACGTGCAACCCGTCGGCACCGACCGCGACGGCACCGCCGAACCCGCGGTCGAGCTCGAGTTCGTCGACCAACGTACCTTCGGCTCGATGGCGATCGACGCGATGGTGCCGACGGTGGACGGCGCCCCGGCCGGGTTCGCCGGGCACGTCGACGCATCGGTCCCCGACGCCGTGTGGCGCCGGAGCGTGCCGCAGCAGGTGTCGCACATCGCCCGCGACCCGCTCGACCCCGCGTTCGACGACGACCGCTTCACCGCCATCGCCCGGAAGCGTTCGAGCGGCATCAAGCGGATCCTGCTCGACCAGGGCGTCGTGAGCGGCATCGGGAACATCTACGCCGACGAGTCCCTCTGGGCTGCGAAGCTGCACTACGACCGACCGGCCGAGCGGCTGACCCGTGCCGACCTCGCACGCCTGCTCCACGAGGTGCGCAGTGTCCTCCGGCGTGCGCTCGAGGACGGCGGGACGAGCTTCGACGCCCAGTACGTCAACGTCAACGGGCAGTCCGGGTACTTCTCGCAGCGCCTGAACGTGTACGGCCAGCAGGGCAAGCCGTGCCCCCGCTGCGGCACCACGATCGTGCGCGAGGCCTTCATGAACCGGTCGAGCCACATCTGCCCCGTGTGCCAACCGCGTCCCCGCGCCCGGACGCGTTAGCCTGACGCCCAGCAGCACAGCCCAGCAGCGGCCCCGCCGCAGCACGCGTGAGCACACCCGGAGACCGCATGTACTTGAAGAGCCTGACCATCAAGGGGTTCAAGTCCTTCGCGCAGCCGACGACGTTCGCGTTCGAGCCGGGCGTCACGTGCATCGTCGGCCCGAACGGCTCGGGCAAGTCCAACGTCGTCGACGCCCTGGCCTGGGTGATGGGGGAGCAGGGGGCGAAGACCCTGCGCGGCGGCAAGATGGAGGACGTCATCTTCGCAGGCACCTCGACCCGCGGGCCGCTCGGCCGCGCCCAGGTGCTGCTGACGATCGACAACACCGACGGGCTGCTGCCGATCGACTACTCCGAGGTGACGATCGCGCGCACGCTGTTCCGCAACGGCGGCAGCGAGTACGCCATCAACGGCGAGAACTGCCGGCTGCTCGACGTGCAGGAGCTCCTGAGTGACACCGGCCTCGGCCGCGAGATGCACGTCATCGTCGGGCAGGGGCAGCTCGACAAGGTCCTGCACGCCACCCCGGAGGACCGCCGCGGCTTCATCGAGGAAGCCGCCGGCATCCTGAAGCACCGTCGCCGCAAGGAGAAGACCCTCCGGAAGCTCGACGCGATGCAGACGAACCTGACCCGCCTGTCCGACCTCGCGGGCGAGATCCGACGCCAGCTGAAGCCGCTCGGCCGCCAGGCCGAGGTCGCCCGCAAGGCCCAGTCCGTCGCCGCCGTCGCGCGGGACGCCAAGGCCCGCATCCTCGCCGACGACGTCGTCCGGCTGCGCCGCGAACTGCACGACCACCAAGAGGTCGAGGCAGGCCGCAAGTCCGAGCGAATCGTCCTGACCGAGCGACTCGACCAGACCCGGGTCCGCCAGCAGCACGTCGAGCAGAGCATGGTCGGCGACGACGTCGATCGCGCCCGGACCGTGGTGCACCGCCTGGAGAGCGTGCAGGAGCGCCTGCGCGGGCTGTCCAGCCTGGCGAACCAGCGGCTGATGTTCCTGGCGCAGCAGGCCGACGTCCCGCAGCAGGGCCCCTCGATCACCCCGGAGCGGGTGGCCGGTGTCCGTGCCGAGGCCGATCGGCTCGCCGCCCGCGCCGACGAGATGCAGGGCGGCTCCGCGGAGACCGCCCGTGCGGTGCAGGCCGCCCGTGACGCGCTCGACGCCCTCGACGAACGCATCGCCGCGCAGGCCGCCCGCGTCTCGCAGCACAACCTCGAGACGCAGCGGCTGGCGAACGCCGTCGACGTGGCCCGGTCGAAGCGCGGGTCCACGGTGGCGGACCGTGAGCGTCGCCAGCGGGCCCTCGCCGAGGCGGGCGAACGCGCCGAGCGTGCGACGGCGGCCCTCGCCGAACTCGGCACCGATCCGTCCGAGGGCGTCGACGACGAAGCCCTCGCCGCCACGCTCCAGGCGGCTCGTGCGCAGCTGGAGACCGCGCAGGCCGCCCGCGACGAGCAGCGCGACCGGCTGCACGCCCTCGAGCGCGAGCGGGACGCCCTCGACGCGCGGGTCGCGGCGCTCGGCATGTCGATCGACGTCCGCGACGGTTCGCAGGCGCTCATCGACGCCGGACGCGCGGGCATCGTCGGGCGTCTGGCCGACGCGCTCACGGTGGCGCCCGGGTTCGAGGGCGCCGTCGCCGTCGCGCTCGACGGGCTCGCGGACGCTGTCCTCGCCGACGACCGGTCGGTCGCGCTCGATGCCGTCGACCACGCCCGCTCCGCGGACATCGGACGCATCGACGTCGTCGTCGCGGACGCCGAGGGTCTCCCCACGGACCTGCCGGACACGCTGCCGGCCGGCGTCCGCCGGGCCCTCGACCTGGTGCAGGGCCCGCCGGCGATCGCCGCGATCCTGCGGAACACCCTGATCGCGGACGTCCCGGAGAGCGAGGGCGGGCACGCGGACGGGCACGCGGACGCGCACTCCGGCACGCTCGACCTGGAGGCCGTGCTCGCCGCCGCCCCGCACGCGACGGTCGTCACCCGGTCCGGTGACCTCGTGCGCGCCGTCCGCGTCACCGGCGGCGGGGAACGCGTGACCTCGCGGATCGAGCTCGTCGCGGAGCGCGACGACGCCGTGACGCGACGCGACGCCATCAGGGCGGACGCCGAGGACGCAGCCACGGGCCTCCAGGCAGCACGCACCGCCGTCGAGGACGCACGCCGCCGTGCGGATGAAGCCGACGCGGCATCCCGCGCGCACGCGAAGGCGACGGCCGAGTACGACCGGGCCAGCGCCTCGACGCGGGCGAAGGCCGAGAACGCGGCGGCCGAGGTGGAGCGCCTGCGTGCCGCCCTCGCCGAGACCGACGGCGCCGTCGAGGTCGTCGACGCCGCCCTGGCAGAGGCCGAGACGGCGCACCGCGCGTTCACCGAGCAGGAGCGTCCCGTCGTCGACGCCTCTGAACGTCCGGGCCTGCAGGACGCACTCGAGGCCGCACGCGCCGCCGAGGTCGAGCAGCGCATCCAGGTGCAGACCGTGCGCGAGCGCGTCCGCGCCGAACGGCACCGTACCGACCAGCTCGAACGGCAGCTCGAGGCCGAGCGCGCGGCGGCGGAGGAGGCAGCGCGTCGCGCGGTGATCCGCCGCGGGCAGATCGAGACCGCCGAAGCCGTCCTCGCCGACCTGCCGGGTGTGCTGGGCGCCGTCGACCGCTCGCTGGCCGAGGCACGCGTGCAGCTCGCGACCGAGGAGTCCGAACGGTCGAAGCGCAACACCGAACTGCAGGCGATCCGGAACGAGGAGCGCGAGCTCCGCGACCGGCTGCAGACCATCACCGACGGCGTGCACTCGCTCGAGATGGAGATCTACGAGAAGAAGCTGCACGTGTCGGGCGTGCTCGACCGGGCGTTGAGCGACCTCGGGCTGACCGAGGCCGTGCTCGTCACCGAGTACGGGCCGACCGTGCCGGTGCCGGTCGACGTGCTGGTGGACCCGCGGGTGCTGGCGCGGAAGCATCGCGACGCCGAGCGCGCGGCGGCTGCCGCGGCGGGCCTCGACGAGCCGGCGGACGGCGACACGGTGCCGGCGGACGGCGACACGGTGCCGGTCGACAGCGACACGGTGCCGGTCGACGATGCCGACACCGACATCGCCCCCGACGACGGCACGGCGGACCTCGACACCAGCCCCGGTGACGACTCGGTGGCGCTCGTCGACGCCGAATCGACCCTGCCCGGCGGCCCCGCCCTGCCCGAGTTCGACGTCACCGACGAGGTCGACCCCGACGACGTCGAGACCGTGCCGTACGTCCGCGCCGAGCAGGAACGCCGCCTGCAGGCCGCCGAACGCGACCTCGGCCGGCTCGGCAAGGTGAACCCGCTCGCGCTCGAGGAGTTCCAGGCGCTCGAGCAGCGGCACGCGTTCCTCGCCGAGCAGCTCGAGGACCTGCAGAAGACCCGCACCGACCTGATGACGATCATCGACGAGCTCGACACGAAGATGCAGACGATCTTCGAGTCGGCGTTCAACGACACGAAGGACGCCTTCGACGTCATCTTCCCGATCCTGTTCCCGGGCGGCTCCGGCTCGATCAACCTCACCGACCCGACCGACCTGCTCGGCACCGGGATCGACGTGCAGGTGAAGCCCGCCGGCAAGAAGATCGACCGCCTGACGCTGCTGTCCGGTGGCGAGCGGTCCCTGGCCGCAGTGGCGCTGCTCGTCGCGATCTTCACCGCCAGGCCGTCGCCGTTCTACATCATGGACGAGGTCGAGGCCGCCCTCGACGACGCCAACCTCGGCCGCCTGCTGACGGTGTTCGAGCGGCTCCGCGAGTCGTCGCAGCTCATCGTCATCACGCACCAGAAGCGCACGATGGAGATCGCCGACGCCCTGTACGGGGTGTCGATGCGGCAGGACGGCGTTTCCGCCGTCGTCGGGCAGCGGGTGCAGAAGCGCGAGCCCGCCGACGCGGTCGCGTAGCCGGCCGGCTGGCTGGTCGCAGTCGCGCGCCGCGAAAGCGACAGATCTCCGCCAACAGTTCGCGGCAATCTGTCGCTTTCGCGGCGAGGATCGTGGGTCTGCGACGAGATCTGTCGCTTTCGCGGCTCTGGCCGCGACCACGGACAGACGGGAGGCACGGTGCCAGCTGGCACCGTGCCTCCCGTCTGTGTTGCCGCCCGTCCAGGGCGTGACGCTTACTCCGCGTCGGCCGCGACCGACTCCTTCGGCTCGCCCGTCGGGGTGAGCCCGCGCTCCTGGCGCTTCTTCGAGACGACCAGCGAGGCGGTCGTCGCGACCGCGATGGTCAGCAGGATGAAGCCCAGCGAGAACCAGATCGGGATCTCCGGCGCCCACTCGATGTGCTCGCCACCGTTGATGAACGGCAGCTCGTTGACGTGCATGGCGTGGAAGACGAGCTTCACACCGATGAAGCCGAGGATGACCGCGAGGCCCTGGCCGAGGTAGATCAGGCGCTCGAGCAGTCCGGCGATCAGGAAGTACAGCTGCCGCAGCCCGAGCAACGAGAACGCGTTCGCGGTGAACACGATGAAGGCGTCCTGGGTCAGCCCGAAGATCGCGGGGATCGAGTCGAGCGCGAACAGCACGTCGGTCAGACCGATCGCGACCATGACGAGCAGCATCGGCGTGAACAGGCGCTTGCCGTCGACCTTGGTGGTCAGGCGGTCGCCGTCGTAGTGGTCCGACGTCGGGATGATGCGCTTCAGGATGCGGATCAGGCGGGAGTCGCCCTCGTCGCCACCGTGGTCGTTGCCGCTGCGGGCCTGCGACCACGCAAGCCAGAACAGCAGCGCACCGAACAGGTAGAACACCCACGAGAAGTTCTCGATGATCGTGACGCCGAGGGCGATGAAGATGCCTCGGGCGACGAGGGCGATCGCGACGCCGACCAGCAGGACCTTCTGCTGGAACTCCTTCGGCACGGCGAAGCTCGTCATGATGATGAGGAAGACGAACAGGTTGTCGACCGACAACGCCTTCTCGGTGAGCCACCCGGCGAAGTACTCACCGCCGGCCTGTCCGCCGCCGAAGACCAGGATGCCGAAGCCGAACAGGATCGCGAGTCCGATGTAGAACACCGACCAGAACGCGGATTCGCGGATGTGCGGCACGTGCGGGGTGCGCACGTGCGAGTAGAAGTCGAACACCAGCAGGGCGAGGATGCCTGCGATGGTGAGGAGCCAGACGAAGAGTGGGACGTCCACGGTTTCCTTCAGGTAGGCGACGTACGAGTGCATGTCGTGTGACGACACGTGGGTACGCCGAGGCCTGAAGGTCTCTTCCGCCGCGATCTGCTGCAACCGACCACGACCGGCGCCCCGGGTCCGGATCGTTCCGGGCCGTACTGACGGGGTCACCGAGAGGGAATACTCCCCTTCGTGAGACCGAGCATACCGGGCACAGCGGACATGCGCCGCGCTCTAAGCTGGGAGCATGGCGAGTTCCTGGTCACTGTCCTCACGGCTGCGCGGCCTCTTCCAGCGCAAGACGATCGACGAGACCACGTGGGAGGACCTCGAGACCGCGCTGATCGGCGCCGACTTCGGTCCGGACATCTCCGAGGCGATCATCGAGGACCTGCACGCGCGCGTCGACCGCTACGGCACGACCGACCCGGCCGACCTGCAGCGCATGCTGCGTGAGGTGCTCGAGGAACGGCTGTCGAAGCTCGACACCACGCTCAAGCTCAGCGCGCGGCCCGCCGTCGTGCTCGTCGTCGGGGTGAACGGCGTCGGCAAGACCACGACGATCGGCAAGTTCGCCAAGTTCCTGAAGACCTACGACCGCACGGTCCTCGTCGGTGCGGCCGACACCTTCCGTGCTGCCGCGGTCGAGCAGGTCGCGACCTGGGCCGAGCGCGCCGGCGTCGACGTCGTCCGCCCCTCGCAGCCCGGGCAGGACCCGGCCTCGGTGGCGTACCAGACCGTCGAGAAGGCGATCCGCGACAACACCGAGATCGTGGTCATCGACACCGCCGGCCGCCTGCACACGAAGGCAGGCCTGATGGACGAGCTGACGAAGATCAAGCGCGTCGTCGAGAAGCAGACCGAGATCAGCGAGGTACTGCTCGTCCTCGACGCCACCACCGGGCAGAACGGCCTGGCCCAGGCGCAGGCGTTCATCGAGGGCGCCGGGGTCACCGGCCTCGTCATCACCAAGCTCGACGGCTCCGCGAAGGCCGGGTTCGTGCTCAGCGTGCAGGAGAAGACGGGCATCCCGATCAAGCTCATCGGGCAGGGCGAGGGCATCAACGACCTGACCGGTTTCACCCCGCACGTGTTCGTGCAGAACCTCGTCGGCTGATTCCGGGTACTGTCTCCGCAGTACAGGGATCGTCCAGGTACACCGGAAGGAGCCCTTTCAATGCCAGCACTCCTGATCATCGCGATCATCGTCGGCCTCGTCCTGCTCTTCAGCGGCATCTTCGTCGGTGCGCTGAAGTTCCTGCTGTGGGTCGGGATCGTCCTCATCATCCTGGCCGTCATCGGCTGGCTCCTCAGGAGCATCCGCGGTCGCGCATAGCGCTCGCGTCGCCCTGAACGGGCGGATGGACGAACGGGAGGCACGGTGCCAGCTGGCACCGTGCCTCCCGTCTGTCCGTGGTCGCGACCAGTGCCGCCAAAGCGACAGACTGCCGCGAACTGTCGGCGGGTATCTGTCGCTTTCGCGGACCGGTGGCCGGCTTCAGACGGCCTGGCGACCCGGCGCCGCGTCGAGCAGGTGCGACAGGTGCTCGGGAACCGAGCCGCCGCGCGCGACCGTGGCGCGTGCCCACAGGCGTCCGGCGCGGTACGACGACCGGACGAGCGGGCCGGCGAGGACCCCGGCGAAGCCCATCTCCTCGGCGACCTCACGCAGCGCGACGAACTCCTCCGGCTTGACCCAGCGCGCCACCGGCAGGTGCCGCGGCGACGGGCGGAGGTACTGCGTCAACGTGATGATGTCCGTGCCGGCGTCGAACAGGCGCTGCAGGGCGTCCTCGATCTCGATGCGCTCCTCGCCCATGCCGAGGATCAGGTTCGACTTCGTGACGAGTCCGGCGTCGCGGCCCTGCGTGATGACGTCGAGGGAGCGCTCGAACGTGAACGCCGGTCGGATCCGCTTGAAGATCCGCGGCACGGTCTCGACGTTGTGGGCGAAGACCTCGGGGCGGGCGTCGAACACCTGGCCGAGCTGATCCGGGCGGCCGTTGAAGTCCGGCACCAGGATCTCGACGCCGGTGCCGGGGGAGCGCTCGTGGATCTGGCGGATGGTCTCGGCGTAGAGCCAGGCTCCGCCGTCGGGCAGGTCGTCGCGGGCAACTCCGGTCACCGTGGCGTACTTGAGGCCCATCGACACGACCGAGTCGGCGACCCGGCGGGGCTCGTCACGGTCGAGCGGCTCGGGCTTGCCGGTGTCGATCTGGCAGAAGTCGCACCGGCGGGTGCACTGCGAGCCGCCGATCAGGAACGTGGCCTCGCGGTCCTCCCAGCACTCGAAGATGTTCGGGCAGCCGGCCTCCTGGCAGACGGTGTGCAGCTGCTTGTCCTTGACCAGGGCGGACAGCTCGCGGAACTCCGGGCCCTGGGTGGCACGGGTCTTGATCCACCCGGGCTTCGTCTCGATCGGGGTCTCGGCGTTGCGGGCCTCGACGCGGAGCATCCGGCGGCCTTCGGGGGCGAGGGTCATACGAGGGTCTCCTGTCGTGCGGGCGCGGTGCTGGGGAACGTGGTGTCGGCGGTCGTGACGCGGGCGGTCGTGGTGCTCTGGGCGGCGCTGCCTATCCGGTGGCCGGTCCGCATGCCGTGCTCGGCGGCGCGGATGCGGTCGACCACGACGTCGGCGAGGTCGGCGACCGTGACGGGGCGCCCGGCGGCGGCGCTCAGCGTCGTCACGCCGGCGTCGGCGATGCCGCACGGCACGATCGCGGCGTAGGCGTCGAGTGCGTTGTCGCAGTTGATCGCGATGCCGTGGGTCGTCACGCCCTCGGCGACGTGCAGGCCGATGGCGCCGACCTTGGCGGGCGGAGTGCCGTCCGCTCCGCTGACCCAGGCGCCGCTCCGGCCGTCGACCCGCTCGGCGTGCACCCCCACGGAGGCCGCAGCGTCGACGATGACCTGCTCGAGGTCACGCACCCACGCCACGACGTCGATCGGAACGGCCAGTCGGACGATCGGGTAGGCCACGAGCTGCCCGGGGCCGTGCCAGGTGATGCGTCCGCCGCGGTCGACCTCGACCACCGGCGCGCCGTTCGTCGGCAGGTCGGACGGCTCGGTGCGGCGGCCAGCGGTGTACACGGACGGGTGCTCGCACAGCACGAGAACCCTGGGGGAGCGGCCGGCGATGACGTCGGCGTGGAGGTCCCGCTGCAGCGCGAGTCCCTCGGCGTAGTCGAGCAGCCCGGCAGGCCGCACGATCTCGAGTTCCGGCATGCTGGCGAGCCTACGACGGTTTCTGGACGGAGTACAACAACGCGGACGACCTTGACCTGAACCGTGGTTGAGGGCTTCGGATGGCGGACATGGACATCCGCCAGGCACAGCTCGCCACCCGCTCGCTCGACGACACCGCCCGGTTCTGGGAACGGCTCGGCTGCCCGGTCGACCGCGTCGACGGAGTGGTCGAGGTCGTGGTGGGGTCGACGCGGCTCCTGTTCCGGGAGCTGCCGGGGATGACCGGTGCGCTGCACCTCGCGATCACGATCCCGACGGGCACGTTCGCCGCGGCTGCCGAGTGGATCGCCGGCATCGCGACGGTGCTGGTCGACGCCGACGGCCGTGACGAGTTCGAGGGCCCGCCGAACTGGAACTCGCGATCGGTGTACTTCGACGGTCCGGACCAGCAGCTGCTCGAGCTGATCGAGCGGCGGGACCTCGCCGCGGCCGCACCCGCGTCCGCTGTTCCGCTCCTGTCCGTCAGCGAGGTCGGCATCGTCGTGCCCGACGTCCTCGGGGCCGTCGGGACACTGCGCCGCGCCGGACTCGAGCCCTACGCCAACCCAGCAGGCGAGGGCTTCGCCGCGGTCGGCGACGTCGACGGTCTCGTCATCCTGGTGTCGCCGGAGCGGCGCTGGTTCCCGACCGCTGACCGCCTGCCGTCGACCGCGCCGGTGGTCCTCGACGTCGGGCTGGACACCCCGGTCGAGCTCACGCCCGGCGTGCTGCTCCGCTGACCGACCGGGACCCGAGCTCCGAGCCTTGTAGAATCGACGGATCATGGCGCAATTCGGTTCACTCTCCGATCGGCTGACCGAGACCTTCCGCAATCTGCGGAGCAAGGGTCGGCTGACTCCGTCCGACGTCGACGGCACCGTCCGCGAGATCCGGCGGGCGCTCCTCGACGCCGACGTCGCGCTCGAGGTCGTCAAGGCGTTCACCGCTTCCGTGCGCGAGCGTGCCCTCTCCGACGAGGTCAACCGCGCGCTGAACCCGGCGCAGCAGGTCGTCCAGATCGTCAACGAGGAACTCGTCGGCATCCTGGGCGGGCAGCAGCGTCGCCTCGAATTCGCGAAGAAGCCGCCGACGGTCATCATGCTCGCGGGTCTGCAGGGTGCCGGTAAGACCACCCTCGCCGGCAAGCTCGGCAAGTGGCTCAAGAAGGACGGCCACACCCCGATGCTCGTCGCGGCGGACCTCCAGCGTCCGAACGCCGTGCAGCAGCTGCAGGTCGTCGGCGAGCAGGCCGGCGTCCACGTCTTCGCTCCGGAGCCCGGCAACGGCGTCGGCGACCCGGTCAAGGTCGCCAAGAACGCCATCAAGGCCGCGGTCGACCAGCAGTACGACACCGTCATCGTGGACACCGCCGGTCGTCTCGGTGTCGATGCCGAGCTGATGAAGCAGGCCGCGAACATCCGCAAGGCCGTCGACCCCGACGAGGTCCTGTTCGTCATCGACGCGATGATCGGTCAGGACGCCGTCGTCACCGCCCGTGCCTTCCAAGAGGGCGTCGACTTCACCGGAGTCGTGCTGTCGAAGCTCGACGGCGACGCCCGCGGTGGTGCGGCCCTGTCGGTCGCCAGCGTCACCGGTCGCCCGATCATGTTCGCCTCCACGGGTGAGGGCCTCGACGACTTCGAGCCGTTCCACCCGGACCGCATGGCGAGCCGCATCCTCGACCTCGGCGACATCATGTCGCTCATCGAGCAGGCCCAGTCGGCCTTCGACGAGGACGAAGCCCGCGCGGTCGCCGAGAAGATCGCGTCCGACTCGTTCACGCTGAACGACTTCCTGCAGCAGATGCAGCAGCTCCGCAAGGCCGGCTCGATCAAGGGCATGCTCGGCATGCTCCCGGGCGCCAAGGGCATGCGCGAGGCGCTCGACAACTTCGACGAGCGCGAGATCGTGCGCACCGAGGCGATCATCCAGTCGATGACGCCGAAGGAGCGCGAACTCCCGAAGCTCCTGAACGGATCGCGCCGACTCCGCATCGCCAAGGGTGCCGGCTCCACGGTCACCGAGGTCAACGCCCTCGTCAACCGGTTCGAGCAGGCCGCGAAGATGATGAAGACCGTCGCCCGTGGTGGCGTGCCGCAGATGCCGGGCATGGGTCCGATCCCGGGCATGCACGGCGGCAAGAAGCAGCAGCAGGGCGGCAAGAAGAAGTCGAAGGTCGGCAACCCAGCCAAGCGTGCGGCGATCGCCGCCGGGACCGCTGCCGCTCCGCAGCAGGCGCCGAAGGGCTCCGGCCTCGGCCTCGGCGGTGCCGCCAAGGGCGGCAAGGCGCCGACCGAGGAAGAGCTCGCGAGCCTGCAAAAGTTCCTGGGTCGCTAGTCGCGACCCCCTGACGGACGGGAGGCCCGTGGCGGATCAGCCACGGGCCTCCCGTCCGTCTGCGCGCACGTCGCGACGTTCCTTCCCAGAGCAGCCGCGATGGAAAGCGGAATCGGGCGTACCTGGTCGAAAGAAACGACCAGGTATGCCCGGATCGACCAGGTGTGCCCGGAGCGACCAGGTACGCCCGGATCGACCAGGTATGCCCGGATCGACCAGGTGTGCCCGGAGCGACCAGGTCGGTGGGCGCGGTCTGGAGGCGCGGGGCGGGCTCGTGACGTTCCTTCCCAGAACGGGCGCGATGGAAAGCGGAATCGGGCGTACCTGGTCGGAAAAAACGACCCGGTACGCCCGATTCGACCAGCTACGCGGAACGGCCCGGGGTCACAGGGACTCGCGGAACTCCGTGACCAGGTGGCGGACGACCTCGCGCAGGTCACCGCCGTGCTCCTGCGCGACCCGGAGCTGCCGCTGGTACGAGGCCCCGTTCGCGATCATCGTGTCGAGGTGGTGCAGTTCCTGCTGGCAGCCGAGCCGCTCGGCCACCGGGTCGAGCCGCTGCACCAGGTCGTGCACCTCGTCGGTCACGAGCCGCTCGTCGCCGGCGGCGTTCGTGATGATCTCGGCCTCCATGCCGTAGCGGGCGGCGCGCCACTTGTTCTCGCGGATGAACCACGGCTGCATCGTCGGCAGGGTCTCGCCGGCGTCGAGCCGGTCGGACATCGCGGTGACCAGGCACTGCACGAGCGCGGTCACGGCGCCGACCTCGTGCAGGGTCGAGATGCCGTCGGACACGCGGTTCTCGAGCGTGCCCCACTTCGGTGAGGGGCGGATGTCCCACCGCAGGTCCTTCACGCTGTCGATGACGCCCGTGTGCGTGAGGTCGCTCACGACCTCTTCGAAGTTCGCCCAGGCACCGAGTGCGGGCGGCAGGCCACCGGTCGGCAGCTGCTGGAACATGAGGGCCCGGTTCGAGGCGTACCCGGTGTCGATGCCGGCCCAGAAGGGGCTCGATGCGGTGAAGGCCTGCAGGTGCGGGACGTACGCGAGCATCGCGCCGAGGATCGGCAGGGCCTTGTCGCGGTCGTCGATGCCGACGTGCACGTGGACGCCCCAGATGAGCATCTGCCGACCCCACCAGCGCGTCCGGTCGATCAGTGTCGTGTAGTGCTCGCTGTCCGGGGTGATCTCCTGCTGGTCCCAGACGGCGAACGGATGCGTGCCGGAGCACATGACCTGGGCGTCGAGCGGCTCGGCGGCGTCGATGACCTCGCCGATGATGCCGGACAGCTCGCTCGTGGCGTCGCGGACCCGTGAGTGCACGCTGGAGACGACCTCGACGGTGTTCGTCAGGAGTTCCTCGGTCACCCGCTCACGGTCGCCGAGTCGTTCGTGCACGGCCGCGATGACGGCAGGGGCACGGGGCGCGAGGTCGCCGGTCGACAGATCGACCAGCGGGAGCTCCCACTCGACGCCGATGGTCGACGGAGGGGACTCGGTGAAGCGGATGTCCATGCTGTACATCCTGCCCGGAAGGTTGTCGGACACGCACAACGACGGCGGCTTCTGGTCGTGCGGATCCGATTCACAGTAGTTCCACACCGGGCGTACCGTTGATATGTACAGAGCAGGAAGAGGTACGCATGCAGTTGGTCGTGCGCGGCACGTCCGCACCCCTCGTCGGGGAACTCGACGTCCCCGTCTCGAAGTACCACGCGCACCGCGCGCTGGTCCTCGCATCGCTGGCGAAGGGGACGAGCATCGTCTCCGGCATCAGCGCCACCCGCCAGGTCGAGTGGACCGTCGGCACGCTCCGCGCCCTCGGCGTCGACGTGAAGCGTCGCGGGGACGAGTACCACGTCACCGGGCTCGGCGGCCGGTACGAGGCCACCGACGTCGTCGACCACGGGTCCCGTGGCGCCGACGGCATCCTGAACATGGGGTCCTCCGGCACCACGCTCTACTTCATGACGGGTCTGGCGTCGCTCGCCGACAAGCCGATGACGCTCGTGGGCATGAAGTACTTCCAGCGCCGGCCCATCAAGGCGCTGCTGACCTCGCTGACCCAGATGGGCATCGAGCTCGAGGCGACGAACGACTGCCCGCCCGTGACCGTCCAGCCGAGGCGCCCCCGCGGCGGCGACGTCACGATCGCCGGCACCCTGTCGCAGTGGGTCTCCGGCCTGCTCCTCGTGGCCCCGTTCGCCGAGCAGGAGACCCGGATCCACATCACCGGCGACCGGCTCAACGAGCAGCCCTACGTCGAACTGACCGTCCGGATGATGCGGGAGTTCGGCCTGACGGTCGAGGTCTCCGACGACTGGCTCGAGTACCGGATCCCGGCGAACCAGCAGGCCACCCCGCACGACTACGTCATCCCGCCGGACATCGGCTCCGCCGCGTTCGGCATCGCCGCGGCCGGCATCCGCGAGTCGAACCTGCTCCTGCGCGGCATGACGGCCTTCACCACCGCCGAGACCGACCACCCGGAGAGCGAGTTCCTCGACCTCGCGACGGCGATGGGCGTCCCGATGCGGATCGACGAGGAGACCGGGTTCGTGCGCATCGAACACGACGGTTCCCCGCTGCGACCGCTCGACATCGACTGCCAGCCGATCCCCGACCTGCTGCCGGTCCTGTCGACCATGGCCACCTTCGCCGAGGGCACCACCCGGCTGTGGAACGTTGCCCACATCCGGTTGAAGGAGTCCGACCGCGTCGCGGCGATGCTGCAGCTCAACCGCATGGGTGGCCGGGCCGAGCAGGGTGCCGACGAACTCCGCGTCACCGGTGTCGGGGCCGAGGGACTCCACGGCGCGCAGATGTCGTCGTTCAACGACCACCGGGTCCTGATGTCACTCGCCGTCGCCGCCTCGAAGGCGCGCGGTACCTCGGGGCTGACCTACCCGCGGGCCTACCGGATCTCGTACCCGACGTTCCTCGAGGCGATGAACTCCGTCGGCCTCGACATGGAGGTCGGCGACGCCCTCGCCGCGCAGATCGCCCGCGACGACCGGGCCGACGCGGCCGAGGCCGCCGCGATCGCCGACGAGCGCACCGACCTCGGCGAGCGCACCGTCGGCGAGCGCGCCGACGGCGAGCGCGCCGACGGCGAACAGCGCCCGGTCACGCCCACGACCCCGGAGCCGCTCGCGCTCGCCGGTGTCGACGCGGACCCCCTCGTGCTGAGCGAGAAGGTCCGCGCGCTCGCGACCACCGATCCCGACGGCCTCGCGGTCATCGAGGTCGGCGGCGCAGCACCCGTGAACACCACGTGGTGGGAACTGCAGGACGAGGCCGACAAGGTCTCCGCGCTCCTGCTCGAGCTCGGGGTCCGCACGGGCGAGTCGGTCGCCATGCAGCTGCCGAACTGGCGCGAGTTCGTCTCCATCACCCTCGGCGCGATCCAGATCGGGGCGGTTGCGACGCCGATCATGCCGGTGTTCGGTCCGCGTGAGACGACGATGACGCTCGCCCGGTCCCGCGCCCGTGTGGTGTTCCTGCCGAACGTGTTCCGCAAGCGCCGGCCCGCGCTCGAGCTCCTCGACGTCATCGACGAGGCGAAGGCCCAGCAGCGCCGGCTGTCGGTCGAGCACGTGATCGTGCTCCGGTCCGAGGCGCGCGGCCAGGTCGACGCCCCGACCAACCAGCCGCCGCTGCCGGCCGACGCCCTGGACCGGGTGGCCACGAGCGACTGGCACTGGCGCTACTTCGACAACGCCCTCGACGCCGTGCACGTGGACGTCGACGAGATCACCTCGCGCGCGCCGGGCCCCGACGACGTCTGCCAGCTGCTGTTCACGAGCGGCACGACGGGGGAGCCGAAGGGCGTGCAGCACCCGCACCGCACCCTCGGGCTGGCCACGGCCATGCACGTCGCGCAGTCGGGCTTGACGAGCGCGGACCGGATCTACATCCCGTCGCCGCTCGCGCACCAGACCGGGTTCCTGTACGGCATGCTGCTGGCGTTCCGGCTCGGTGCGCCGCAGGTCATCCAGCCGGTGTGGGACGGCACCGTCGCGCTCGAGCAGGCGTTCGGCGTCGCGAAGGCGTCGTTCGTGCAGTGTGCGACCCCGTTCCTGACCGACCTCGTCGACCTGGTCGAAGCTGGTGCCGCCCAGCCCGAGTCGCTGCGGATCTTCGTGCCGACCGGTGCCGCGGTGCCCCGGGCCCTCGCCCAGCGGGCCGCGACGGTGCTCGGCACGGCCATCCTCGGCGCGTTCGGTACGAGCGAGACCTGCCTCGGCGCCCTGTCCAGCCCGATCGACGACCCGGCGGCAGCGTACGGGCACGACGGTCGTGCGCTGCCGGGCATCCGGATCCGGATCGTCGACGACGAGGGCCACGAGCTCCCCGCCGACACCGAGGGCAACTTCGAGCTGCACTCGCCGACGATGTTCGACGGGTACCTCGACCGCCAGGACCTGACCGACGACGTCTTCACCGAGGACGGCTGGTACAAGACCGGCGACCTGGCGAAGGTCGACGTGAACGGCTTCCTGTCGATCACCGGCCGGATCAAGGACGTCATCAACCGCGGTGGCGAGAAGATCCCGGTCGTCGAGATCGAGAACCTGCTCTACCAGCACCCCCTGGTCACCGACGTGGCGATCGTCGCGATGCCGGACGCCCGACTCGGTGAGCGTGCGTGCGCGTTCGTCGTGCCGGCCGCCGGCGTGGAGCGGCTCGACTTCGCGGCGATGCAGCAGGCGCTCGACAAGGCGGGCGTGAGCAAGTACTACTGGCCAGAGCGGCTCGAGTCCATCGACGAACTGCCGCGCAACGCCGTCGGCAAGGTCCAGAAGAACGTCCTGCGTGAGCAGGCAGCCGCGCTCGTCGCCGCGAGCACCACGAAGGAGAACGAGACACGATGACGCTGGTCATGGAAACCGCCACCGAATCCGCCTTCCAGCAGCTCAAGGCCGAGGTCACCGAGTGGGTCCGCGGCCCCGGCGAGGAGTGGGCGGACGAGATCGAGCGCACCGGCCGGGTCGCCCCGGAGCTGTTCCAGGAGCTCAAGGACAACGGGTGGCTGAGCCTCGCCGCCCCGACCGAGCTCGGCGGGCGGGCCATCCCGTTCTCGCGCTACCTCGAGATCATGGAGATCGTCTCGCGTTCGCACGCGTCGATCCGGATGCTCGTGCACGTCATCAACGGCACCTGGCGCGCGATGGCCCCCTACGCGACGCCGGAGCAGATCGAGCAGGTCGTGAAGCCGAGCGTCGCGGGCGACAAGCTCGTCGCGTTCACCCTGACCGAGGCCACGGCCGGCACCGGCGCGGACATCCGCACCACCGTCCGCCGTGAGGGCGACACCTACGTCATGAACGGTGAGAAGCACCTCATCACGTTCGGCGTGCAGGCCGACTACTGGCTCATCGCCGCCCGCCTCGAGGGCACCAGCGGCCAGGACGGCACGGTCGCGTTCCTCATGCCGAACAGCGGGCTGCCGGGTGCCGAGGTGATCGACGACTCCGACACCATGGGCATCCGCGGTACCGACCACGCGATCCTGCGCTTCACCGACGTGCCCGTGCCGGCCAGTGCGCTGCTCGGCGCCGAGGGGCAGGGGCTCGAGGTCGCGCTCGGCGGCTTTCTGCTGCCGAGTCGCGTGTCCGTCGCGATGAGCGCCGTCGGCCTCGCCGAGCGTGCGAACGAGCTCGCGGTCGAGTACGCGAACAAGCGGGAGACCTTCGGCAAGCAGCTGTCCAGCCGCCAGGCGATCCAGTTCTACCTGGCCGAGAACTACGCCGACATCGCCGCCGCCCGCGCCCTGGTGCTCGAGGCCGCCCGCGCCTACGAGGAGGACCGCCCCGACGCGGGCACGTTGTCCAGCGCCTCGAAGATGGTCGCGGTCGACATGCTCGCCCGCGTCACCGACAAGGCCCTGCAGGTGCACGGCGGCCAGGGCTACTGGAAGCGCAACGCGATCGAGCGCGTCTACCGCGACGCGCGCGCGCAGCGCTTCGAAGAGGGCACCAACGAGATCCAGAAGCTGGTCGTCGGCCGCGCCGTCGTCACCGGCAAGGCCGGGTTCTAGACAGCAACCACCCACCGGACGGGAGGCCCGTGGCGGGGCCCGCCACGCGCCTCCCGTCCCTCCCCACGCACGTAGAGGACCGCAGTGACCGACAACACCAACGCACCCATCGCACTGATCACGGGCGCTTCGCGCGGCATCGGCCGCCTGCTCGCGCAGAAGCTCGGCCAGCGCGGCGTGACCGTCGTGGTCACGTACAAGGGCAACGCCGACCTGGCCGAGGAGTCGCTCGCCGACGTCAAGGCCGCCGGCGGCGACGGGATCACCGCGCAGGTCGACATCGAGCAGCCGGAGTCGATCGACGCCCTGTTCGACCTGGTACGGGACACCTACGGTCGCCTCGACCACTTCGTCGCGAACGCCGCTGCCAGCGCGTTCAAGCCGGTCAAGGAACTGAAGCTGCACCACCTGGACCGCAGCTACGCCACCAACGCCCGCTCGTTCGTGCTCGGGGCGCAGCGTGCGGCCGAGCTGATGGACCGCGGTGGGCGCATCGTCGTCGTGACCTCGTACGGATCGCTCCGCGCGTTCCCGACCTACGCCGCGCTCGGCGCGGCGAAGGCCATGAGCGAGTCGTATATGAAGTACATGGCGGTCGAGTTCGGTCCGCGCCAGATCACGGTGAACGCGGTCAACGGTGGCCTGATCGACACCGACTCGCTCGAGTACTTCTACACGAAGGTCCCCGGCCAGGCGCCGATCGACTCGGTGTTCGAGAAGCTCCCGCTGCAGCGCCCCGGCACCGCCGACGACATGGCCGACGCGGTGGACTTCCTGCTGTCCGACAAGGCCGGGTACATCACCGGGCAGGTGCTGTCGGTCGACGGTGGCCTGACCGTGATCGCCCCGCCGTTCTGGGCGGACACGACGTCGCCGCTGCGCGACGCGGTGCTCCCTGCTGACGACGCGGCTGTCGACGCGGCAGAGTAGGGGCATGAGCACCGTCGCCATGCCCGAGCTCGCCGTCGTCTCCTCGCCGTGGACACTCGGCCCCCTGACCCTGCCGAACCGGGTGGTCATGGGGTCGATGCACACCGGACTCGAGGTGCACGACGACGGTGGGGCCGGCATGGCGGCGTTCTACCGCGAACGTGCCGCCGGCGGCGCCGCCTGCATCATCACCGGCGGCATCGCGGTGAACGACGAGGCCCGTGGTGGCCCCGACTTCGCCGTGTTCGGTGTCGGGGGAGCGGACGAGCGGTTCCGCGCCGCGGTCGACGCCGTGCACGAGGAGGGCTCCACGATCCTCGCGCAGCTGTTCCACGCCGGGCGGTACGCGCTCGCCGCGGGGATGGTCGACCGGCACGGGGACCCCCAGCGCGTGGTGGCACCGTCGGCCCTGCCCTGGGCGGCCGCCCGTGGCGTGGTGCCGACCGAGCTGACGCCGGCCGAGATCGAGCGCACCATCGAGGACTTCGCCGCCGCGGCCCGGTCCGCGCGCGACATCGGGTTCGACGGCGTCGAGATCATGGCGTCCGAGGGCTACCTCATCAACCAGTTCCAGTCGCCGCTGACGAACCTGCGTGACGACGAGTGGGGCGGTTCGCCGGAGCGTCGACGGCGCTTCACTGTGGCGGTCGTCGAGGCCGTCCGTGCGGCGGTGCCCGACCTGGCCGTGACGATCCGGCTCTCCGGCGCTGACCTGATGCCCGGTTCGTCGACCGAGGACGACGTCGACGCCCTGGTGCACGACCTGCTGCCGCTCGGGCTCGACGGCATCTCGGTGGGGATCGGCTGGCACGAGTCCCGCACCCCGACCGTGCAGGCCGCCGTGCCGCACGGGGCCTGGCTCGCCTACGCCGCGCGCATCGCCGGAGTCGTGCGCGCCTCGTCGTACCCCGACGTCCGGGTGATCGCGTCGAACCGGATGACCGACCTGCGCGACGGTGAGACCGTCCTCGCCGACGGGACCATCGACGCCGTCGCCTTGGCCCGACCGTTCCTCGCCGACCCCGCGCTCGTGAACCGGTCGTTGGCGGTCCGGTTCGCGCTGGTGAACACCTGCATCGGCTGCAACCAGGCCTGCCTCGACCGCTCGATCATCGGCGCGCCGGTGTCCTGCCTGGTGAACCCGCGCGCCGCCCGCGAGGTCGCCTTCCCCGCGCGTCCGACCACCGACCCGAAGCGCGTCGACGTCGTCGGCGGAGGACCGGCCGGTCTCGCCGCAGCCGTCGACGCCGCCCGACGCGGCCACCACGTCACCGTGTGGGAAGCCGCCGACCGGCTCGGCGGCCAGTTCGGCCTCGCCGCGCTCGTCCCCGGCAAGGAGGACTACGCCGCCACCGTGCGGGCCGCCCGCGCCGAGCTCGACGAACGAGGAGCCACGGTGCACCTCGGCCGCCCGGCCACGACTGCGGACCTGGCCGACAGCGACGCCGTGGTGCTCGCCGCCGGGGTGGTCCCGCGCGACGTCGACGTCCCCGGAGCACACCTGCCGCACGTCCTGTCGTACGAGCGGGCACTGCGCGAGGGCGTGCCGGCCGGCACCGTCGCGATCATCGGCGGCGGCGGCATCGGCGTCGACACCGCAGCGTTCCTGACCGAGTCGCCGGACGAGTCGGTCCGCGCCACCGAGTTCGCCGCGCGCTGGGACCTCGACGTCTCCGAGGAACTCGTCGGCGACGTCCCCCAGCGGCTGCCCGCGGCGTCGCGCACGATCCGGCCGGGCTCCGACGTCACCGTGCTCCGCCGATCGGGCAAGTTCGGGCAGGGAGTCGGGATCACCTCGCGCTGGGTCGCCATCGGTCGCCTCCGTGACGCGGGGGTGCGCATGGTCGGTGGCGTGCAGGAGTACCTGCGCATCGAGCCCGGTGCCCTCTGGATCCGCGACGAGCACGGCGAGGAGCGTGCGATCCCGGCGGACACCGTCGTGGTCTGCGCCGGGCAGGAACGCGCGATCGACACCGAGGGTGACGTGCGTGACGGACTCGTGACGGGCCTCCAGGCCGCCGGTGTGCCGTTCGCCGTCGTCGGCGGCGCACGCGACGCACGGAGCGTGGACGCGGTCCGCGCGACGTCCGAGGCCCTCGAAGCGGTCCGGCGACTCGCGCCGTAGCGCGTCGGCTCGCATCACGGCCCGGAATCTGTAAGAATGAACGGTCGAATCGCCGCAGCTCGACCCTCTATCCAGCTGTGAGCGATCTCTCTCGAGCTTTCACCGTGTGTGCCCCCACGCCCGCGGTTCCAGTTCAACCACAACGTAAGCAAACAGGAGCAATTGTGGCTGTCAAGATCCGTCTGAAGCGTCTCGGTAAGATCCGTGCGCCCTACTACCGCATCGTCGTGGCCGACTCGCGCACCAAGCGCGATGGTCGTGTCCTCGAGGAGATCGGTCAGTACCACCCGACCGAGGAGCCCTCGGTCATCAAGATCGAGTCCGAGCGTGCGCTCTACTGGCTCGGCGTCGGCGCGCAGCCGACCGAGCAGGTCGCGGCCCTCCTCAAGCTGACCGGCGACTGGGCCAAGTTCAAGGGCGAGAAGGACACCGCGTCCAAGGTCAAGGTCGCCGAGCCGAAGCAGGCCTTCCAGGTCGACTCCTCGAAGAAGGCCGTCCTCAAGCCGAAGTCGGAGAAGACGGCTCCCGCCGCCAAGACCGACGACGCCGAGACCGCCGACGAGACGACCGAGGCGTAGTCCTTGCTCGAATCCGCGCTGACGCACCTCGTCAAGGGGATCGTCGATCACCCTGACGACGTGCGCGTCGCCAGCTCCACCTCCCCGCGGGGCGAGGTCCTCGAGGTGCGCGTGCACCCCGAGGACCTCGGCCGCGTGATCGGTCGTGCCGGGCGGACCGCCAAGGCACTCCGCACCCTCGTCTCGGCCCTGGCCGACGGCAAGCGTGTGCGGGTCGACGTGGTCGACACCGATTCCTAGGGAGACGACCCAGCTCCGGGTGGGTCGAATCACGAAGGCACACGGGCTCAAGGGCGGCATCAAGCTCGAGCTCTACACCGACGACCCGGATCGTCGGTTCACCCCCGGTGCCACGTTCACGCTCCAGGTCCCCGACGACTCACCGTGGTCGGGCAAGACCCTCGAGCTGGACGAGCTCCGCTGGTACAACGGTCACCCCGTCGCGTTCTTCGCGGGGATCGACGACCGCACCGGCGCCGAGTCGCTCGCCCGGATCATCCTCTGGGTCGAGCAGGACGCCGACGCCGAGACCGGCGAGGACGACGCCTGGTACGACCACCAGCTGGTCGGGCTGAAGGTGCTGCGCGACGGCGTCGAGGTCGGCACCGTCGCCCGGGTCGACCACATGCCGGCGCAGGACCTGCTCGCGATCGACACCCCGTCGCGCGGCGAGGTCCTCGTGCCGTTCGTCGCGGCGATCGTGCCCGCGGTCGACATCGCGTCCGGCACCGTCACGGTCACGCCGCCGCAGGGTCTGTTCGAGGACCCCGAGGACACCTCCCGGCCCGAGACGGTCACGGACTAGCTGCCGTGCGGATCGACATCGTCACGATCTTCCCGGAGTTCTTCTCCGTGCTGGACGTGTCCCTGCTCGGCAAGGCCCGCTCCGGTGGGCTGCTCGACCTGCACGTGCACGACCTGCGCTCCTGGACGACCGACCGGCACCGCACCGTCGACGACACGCCGTACGGCGGCGGCGCCGGCATGGTGATGAAGCCGGAACCGTGGGCGCAGGCGCTGGACGCCCTGCTGCGGCCGGACGGCTCGTCGACCCTCGTGGTCCCGACGCCAGCCGGCACGCCGTTCAAGCAGTCCATCGCGCGCTCGCTCGCGTCGACCTCCGACCACCTCGTGTTCGCCTGCGGGCGGTACGAGGGCATCGACGCCCGCGTCTTCGAGTGGGCGGCGTCACGCTGCTCGGTCGTCGAGCTCTCGCTCGGCGACTACGTGCTGAACGGCGGCGAGGTCGCGGCGATGGCCATGATCGAGGCCGTCGGGCGACTCGTCCCCGGCGTCGTCGGCAACCCCGAGTCCCTGGTCGAGGAGTCCCACGAGGACGGCCTGCTCGAGTACCCCTCGTACACGAAGCCCGCGTCCTGGCGCGACCACGACGTGCCCGAGGTGCTGCTCAGCGGCCACCACGGCAAGGTCGCTGCGTGGCGGCACGAGCAGCAGGTGGAGCGGACGCGGCGCGTCCGGCCGGACCTGCTGCCGCCTGCCTGACGGGCGCGCGTCCGGCTGCCGGCCGGCGGCGGCCTGCCGCCTGTTTGGTCGCTTTCGCGAAAGCGACAGTCTGCCGCGGAACATCCGCGGACAACTGTCGCTGTCGCGCACATGACGGCGGCCACAGCCGAGATCTGTCGCTTTGGGGCACTGGTCGCGACCAGTGACGGACGGGAGGCGCGGGGCGGGACCGCACCGCGCCTCCCGTCCGTCAGGCGGTCGGGTCGGCGCGCTGGGCGCGACGCAGGGTCAGGACCTCGGGTCCGGCCTCGGTGACCGCCACCGTGTGCTCGACGTGCGCAGCACGTGAGCCGTCGACGCTCCGGAGCGTCCAGCCGTCGTCGTCCTGGTACAGCTCGTCGGTGCCCTGCATCAGCCACGGCTCGATCGCGACCACCAGGCCCGGCCGGAGCTTCAGACCGCGCCCGGGTCGCCCGTCGTTCGGCACGTGCGGGTCGCCGTGCATCGTGTGACCGACACCGTGCCCGCCGAACTGCAGGTTGACGCTGTAGCCCGCCTCCTTCGCCACGTGCCCGATCGCGTGCGAGACGTCGCCGAGCTTGTTGCCCGGAGCAGCCTGCGCGATGCCGGCAGCCAGGGCGCGCTCGACGGTCGAGATGAGCGTCTGGTCCTCGTCGCGGGGCGTCCCGACCTGCACCGACACGGCGGAGTCCGCCACCCAGCCGTCGACGCTCGCGGCGAAGTCGAGGCTGAGGAGGTCGCCGTCCTGCAGCACGTGGTCGAACGGCAGACCGTGCAGCGCCGCGTCGTTCACCGAGGTGCACAGGTTCTTGCCGAACGGCGACTTGCCGAACGAGGGGTGGTAGTCGACGTAGCAGCTCTCGGCGCCCCGGTCGGCGATCATCCGCGCGGCGACGCGGTCGAGCTCGAGCAGGTTCACGCCGACGTCGACCGTGGCGAGCAGTTCGTCGAGGACGTCGGCCACGAACCGACCGGCGACGCGCAGTCCGTCGAGTTCCGTGGGGGTGCGCAGTTCGATCATGGGTCCATCCTCGCTGTTTTGCCCCCGGCGTTCTGTGTGGCAGTATGGATCGCGGTGCCCTGGCTGGACTCTGCCACGGGGGAGTCGCCGACACCGGGCACGCACCACCACTTCATCAGACATCGATCCGCGGCGACCCGTGTGCGTCCGCAGAGAGTAGAACAGCCATGAGCCAGCTCCTCGACAACGTCGACGCAGCATCGCTGCGGACCGACGTCCCGGACTTCCGCGCCGGTGACACCATCAAGGTGCACGTGAACATCGTCGAAGGCACGCGCTCGCGTATCCAGGTCTTCCAGGGTGTCGTCATCGGCCGCCAGGGCCACGGCATCGGCGAGACCTTCAAGGTCCGCAAGGTGAGCTTCCAGGTCGGCGTCGAGCGCTGGTTCCCGGTGCACTCGCCGATCATCGACCACATCGAGATCGTCACCAAGGGTGACGTCCGTCGCGCGAAGCTCTACTACCTGCGCGAACTGCGCGGCAAGGCGGCCCGCCGCAAGATCAAGGAGAAGCGCGACGCCTGATCGCCTTCACAGTGAGCGCCCGCGAGCCGGACGCCGCTGCTGGCCCCTCGCCGATGTACGGTTGTGCATCGACGGGGGGCTTTCCCTTTGCGCCCGCTGAACCCGGGCGGGCACGGTGTGAACGAGAGCGGAAATGACGGACACGACTGAGGAATCCGGGCGCAGGCCCCGGCCCGAGAAGCAGCGCAACGGGATCCTCACATTCCTCCGCGACCTCGTCATCATCTTCATCGCGGCGCTGCTCGTGTCGTTCTTGGTCAAGACGTTCCTGATCCGCTCGTTCTACATCCCGTCGGCGTCGATGGAGAACACGCTGCAGATCAACGACCGCGTGATCGTCAACGAACTCGTCCCGGGTGTCGTGGCACTGAAACGCGGCGACGTCGTGGTGTTCAAGGACCCGGGTGGATGGCTCGCCGGGTCCGAGGTGCCGAGCGTCACGCCGGACACCCAGCCCGCCAAGGCGATCGACTGGGTCCTCACGCAGATCGGCCTCGGGACGGGCGACAGCGACGACCACCTCATCAAGCGTGTGATCGGTCTGCCAGGGGACAAGGTCTCCTGCTGCAACGACCTCGGGCAGATGTCGGTGAACGGCGTCCCGATCAAGGAGCCGTACCTCAAGCTGCCGGCCGGCGCCCCTGCTTCAGCGACCGACTTCTCCGTCACCGTGCCGAAGGGCACCATCTGGGTGATGGGCGACAACCGCAACGACTCCAAGGACTCCCGCTACAACGGGGACACGCCGTCGAAGGGGTTCGTGCCGTTGTCCGACGTGACCGGCCGCGCCTTCGTGATCTCCTGGCCGACGAGCCGCTGGATGTGGCTCGACGACCACCCCGAGGTGTTCGCCGGGGTGGAGGAGCGCGACCAGTGACCCCCGTCCGCCCCTCCCTCCGCGTCGAGAAGCGGCTGCTGGCCGAAGGCCGTGTCACGGTCATCGGGATGGACGAGGTCGGACGCGGTGCGATCGCCGGTCCCGTCGGCGTGGGCGTCGCGGCCGTGACGATCGACGTCGGGCGGGTCCCGCAGGGTCTGGCCGACTCGAAGCTGCTGTCCGCCACCCGCCGGACGGACCTGGTCCCCGTGGTGACCCGGTGGGCGCGCACCGCCGTCGGCATGGCGTCCGCCGAGTACGTCGACCGGCAGGGGATCGTCCCGGCGCTCGGAGCCGCAGGGGCGCAGGCGCTCGAGTCGCTGGTCGCCGGTGGCCTGTCGCTCGACGGCGCCGTCGTCGTGCTGGACGGGTCCTTCGACTGGCTGACCCGTGCCGTCCCCGCTTCGCTCCGTCCGACGACGGACCCGCTCGAGGTCGTCGTGCAGGTCAAGGCCGACCGGGACTGCGCCTCGGTCGCCGCGGCGTCGATTGTGGCGAAGGTCGCGCGGGACGCCCTGATGATCGCGGCCCACGACGAGGCACCGCACTACGCCTGGGCGTCGAACAAGGGCTACGGCTCGACCGCGCACTACGACGCCATCCGCGCGGTCGGAGCACACGCACTGCACCGCAAGTCATGGCTGCACCAGGCGTCGAGCGTGTCACTCGAGGGCTTCGACGCGCTCGTCAGCTGACGCGCTGCGGTCGCCCGCCCTGCCGTGCCTGTGGCGCGCGAGGTTCCGAAATCTCGGCATCTCGGCCCATGCCCGGTGCAGCAGCGGAACCTCAGCGGAGCGCACACGGCGTGTTGTGGAACCTCGGTGGGCTCGGATCGGGAGCGGACGCCGAGCTTGCTCGCACTTCCGTCTTCGGGTGCATCCCTCGAGCTGCTGTCGCGCACTGGTGCGGCTGCCGCCGTAGACTGTGGGCGCAATGGATGAGGACGAATTCGACGACTACGACCGCGAGGTCGAGCTGGCCCTGTACCGCGAGTACCGCGACGTCGTGTCGCAGTTCCGCTACGTGGTCGAGACCGAGCGGCGTTTCTACCTGGCGAACGAGGTCGAACTCGTGCGCCGGGACACCGAACACGATTTCTACTTCGAACTGACGATGAACGACGTCTGGGTGTGGGACGTCTACCGTTCCGACCGGTTCGTCAAGGGCGTCCGCGTCCTCACGTTCAAGGACGTGAATGTCGAAGAACTGACATCGCGAGAACTCGAACTGCCGAAGGAACTCGCACTCGACGAGTGATCGTCAATTCCGGTGCATTCGGTGAATCGCCGGTGATCGGTGACGTGCCGGAATTCCACGCGCTATTCTGGTCGGGATTTCCCGTCCAATGAACAGGAGCCGCGCATGGCACAGAAGGTCACCGTCCAGCTCGTCGACGACCTCGACGATTCCCCCATCACCACCGGTGAAGGTCGCACGGTCGAATTCGGTTTCGACGGCTCGTCGTACGAGATCGACCTGACGAACGACAACGTCGACAAGTTCCGCGAAGCGATCTCCGACTACATCGCCGCAGCGCGCAAGGTCTCCGGTCGTCGCACCGGCAGCACGGCGCCGAAGTCGGCCCCGAAGCGTGGCAACTCCGAAGAGCTCGGCAAGATCCGCGAGTGGGCGAAGGAGAACGGCTACGAGGTCTCGACCCGCGGTCGTATCTCGACCCAGGTGCAGGAAGCGTACGCAGCCGCACACTGAGCCGCTGTCGACGAAGGACCCGGATGATCGCGATCACCCGGGTCCTTCGTCATTCCTCCCCAAGGGCGATCGTCGTCGTCTGATTCCACAGAGTCTTCGTCGGTGCACATCCTCGCTGCCGTTCCCGCGATCGTTGCCGTGGAGGCAATGACATGGAACAGAAGCTGCACGATCGCCCTGGACGAACACTCCGGAACGGCCGCCTGGGGCGGTTCGGCGAGGACCAGGCCGTGGCGTGGTTGCACGAACGGGGTTTCCGGGTCCTCGAGCGGAATTGGCGGTGCGCCCGGGGCGAGATCGACATCGTCGCGTGGGATTCCTGCACACTCGCGTTCATCGAGGTGAAGACGCGATCCGGTACGACGACGGGGCATCCGTTCGAGGCGATCACGGCGACGAAGCTCACGCGGATGCGACGACTCGTGGCCGAGTGGTTCGACGCCCATCCGGAGGTGTCGGCACGCGCTATCCGCATCGACGTGGTCGCGGTCCACGTCGACGGCCCGCGGACGGCCGTGCAACACGTGGCGGGTGTGCTGTGACGGGCATCGGCCGTGCTGCGGCCGTCGCCCTGCTCGGCGTGACCGGGCGCCGGATCGAGGTCGAGGCCCACCTGACCAGCCAGCTGCCCGCCTTCAGCATCATCGGACTGCCGGACACTTCGCTCGGCGAGGCGCGCGAGCGAGTCCGTGCCGCCGCTGCGAACGCCGGGTGTCCGTTGCCGGCTCGTCGGATCACGGTGAACCTCACGCCCGCGGCGATCCCGAAACGGGGTTCCGGGTTCGACCTGGCGATCGCGATGGCCGTGCTCGCCGGCGCCGGACTCGCACCCGACGTCAGTGAGCGGATCGTCTACATCGGGGAGCTCGGTCTGGACGGTCGGGTCCGACCGGTCGCCGGAGTCATCCCGATGTTGCTCGCCGCCCGCGACGCCGGGGCCGACCGAGTCGTGCTGCCGATCGGCAACCTGCCCGAGGCCCGCGTGGTCGACGGCGTGCGCACCACCGGGGTCGACTCACTCCGTGCGGCTGCGATCGACGCCGGCGCGCTGCTGCCGCCGGTCGAGGTCGACGCGGTGCTGCCGGTGCCGGTGCCCTCGGTCCAACGCCCGGTGGCCGAACTGGCGGATGTCGTCGGGAACCCGATCGGGGTGCGCGCCGTCGTCGCCGCGGCGGCCGGTGGGCACCATGTGCTCCTGCTCGGTCCACCCGGTGCCGGCAAGACGATGCTCGCGGAGCGCCTGCCCGGGCTCCTGCCCGACCTCGACGACGCGACCGCGCTCGAGGTCGCCGCCGTCCGGTCCGTCGCCGGACTCGGGCCGGCGTCGTGGAGCACGAAGCCCCCGTGGGAGGCCCCGCACCACTCCGCGTCGGCGATCTCCCTGATCGGCGGCGGCTCCGGTGTGCTGCGACCCGGAGCAGTGTCGCGGGCGACCGGCGGCATCCTGTTCCTCGACGAAGCACCGGAGTTCCCCCGTGCGGTGCTCGACGCGCTCCGCCAGCCGCTCGAGTCCGGTCGGATCACCATCCACCGGGCTGCAGGCGCCGCCGAGTTCCCCGCGCGGTGCCAGGTCGTGCTCGCTGCCAATCCCTGCCCGTGCGGCAACGCCGGCGGAGCGCACGGCCAACCGTGTGAGTGTCCGCCGAGTGCGGTCCGGCGCTACCTCGGGCGGATGTCCGGACCGCTGCTCGACCGGATGGACATCCGGGTGCTCGTGCCCCGGGTGACGACCGGGAAGATGCGTGGTACCGACGGGAGCACGCCGACGACGGCCGAGGCCCGCGCCGGCGTCGCTGCGGCCCGCGCTCGGATGGCCGAACGCCTCCGGGACACCGGGTGGACGAAGAACGCCGAGGTCACCGGAGCCTGGCTGCGGGCGGACGGTCGGATCGAACCCGGTTCGACCACCGAGCTCGACCGGGCGCTCGACCTCGGCACCTTGACCATGCGGGGGTGGGACCGGGTGATGCGGCTCGCGTGGACCCTCGCCGACCTCGAAGCGGTCAACCGTCCGAGCAGAGCACACGTCCGGGGTGCTCTTGCCCTGCGGAGCGCGCTGTGAGCGGCGTGGGGCCCGGCCACGGCAGCGAACTGCTCGCCGCGATCCGGCGGGTCCTCGGGACTGACGGGGCGTCGGACCCGGTCCAGACCGCCGCTCGGGTCGCGTGGTCCGTGATCGTGGAGCCCGGGGACTCCGTCGCCGGTGAGCTCATGGCGGCCCTCGGGTCGGAGCGCGCCCTCGGCTCGGTCCTGCTGGCAGCCGACGGTGCGTTCGAGGATCTGCTCGACGGGTGTGTGGAGGCCGGCGTACCCGGTGCGGAGGATCCCGATGCGTTCGCCGGTGTCCTGCACACGGCCATCGACCGGTGGCGACCGCGCTTGGTCCGGTCCGACGTGGCCGACGTCGTCGCCTCGGCCGAAGCCGTCGGGGCACGACTGCTCGTGCCCGGGTCCGCTGGGTGGCCGACGGCGATCGACGACCTCGGCCCCCACGCACCACTCGTGCTCTGGACTCGCAGCGCCACGGCGGGTGTCGGCGACGGGGCACCCGCCCTGGCCGTGGTCGGGTCGCGGGCGAACACCATCGCCGGGGCCGAAGCAGCCGCCGAGATCACCTCGTCCGCCGCGGACGCCGGCTGCACGATCGTCAGCGGCGGCGCCTACGGGATCGACGCGGTCGCACACCGGGTGGCGATCGCCGCAGGGGCCCCGACGATCGCGGTCCTGGCCGGGGGGATCGACCAGCTCTACCCCGCCGGCAACGTCCAGCTGCTCCACAACGTCGCTCGGCAGGGCGCCCTGGTGGCGGAGTCGGCGCCGGGGACCCGCCCGACCCGGTGGCGTTTCCTGGCCCGGAACCGGTTGATCGCCGCCCTCGCCGATGCCGCTGTCGTCGTGGAGGCCGGTGCGCGGTCCGGTGCGCTCAACACCGCACACCACGCCGGGCAGCTCGGTCGCCCGGTGTTCGCCGTCCCGGGAGCGTTCGCGTCCTCGGCGTCGGTCGGGTGCCACCGGCTCGTGGCGCAGGGCCGGGCGCAGCTCGTCGTGCACCCGGGGGACCCGGTCGCCGCGATGCGTCCCGTGCCCCCATCCGGTGCGACCGCGGCGGCGGACGAACCCCTCGTGTCGGTCCAGCGCGATCCCGAGGTCGTCCGGGTCCTCGACGCGCTCGGCCGTCGTGCCCTGCCAGAAGCCGAGATCGCTCGACGGTCCGGGCTGTCCGGAGCGGCGGTGGCGGACGCCCTCGCGCTCGCGCAGTTGCAGGGGCTCGTGGCGCACAGCAGCGGCGGGTGGGGCCGCGCATGACGTCGGCCAGCCGTACGCTGACGACGTGGCGGACCGAGCAGAGCAGAAGGAAGACCGACTCGTGGCAGCGGTCGACTCATTCCTCGGGCACGCTCGACACGCCAGGGGACTCAGCGACCAGACGCTCCGCGCGTACGCGAACGACCTCGAGCAGTTCGTCGGGTTCGCCGCGCAACGCGGCGTCGTCGGCATCGACGGGGTCGACCTCGAACTCCTCCGTGACTGGTTGTGGGAAGCCGACCAGCGGGGGCTCGCACGGTCGACGATCGCCCGCCGGTCGTCGTCGGTGCGGGCGTTCACCCGGTGGGCGAGCGAGACCGGGGTGACCGCGACGGACGCTGGTGTGCGGCTCCGTGCACCGAAGGGCGGCTCGCACCTGCCGCGGGTGGTGTCGGCCGACCAGGTCCGTTGGTTGCTCGACGGCCTCGCGGCCCGTGCAGCGACCGACGATCCCGGTGCGCTGCGGGACCTCGCGCTCGTGGAGCTGCTGTACGCCGCGGCCATCCGGGTGAGCGAGCTCGTCGGCATCGACGTCGCCGACGTCGATCGCGGGCGGCTCACGGTCCGCGTGCTCGGGAAGGGCGGGAAGGAGCGGGTCGTGCCGTTCGGCGTCCCGGCCCGTGACGCACTCGAGGCGTGGACGTCGCGGGGGCGTCCGACCCTCGCGGCGCGGGCCGACGTACCGAGCACGGCACTGTTCCTCGGCGACCAGGGTGGCCGGCTCGGGGTGCGGAGTGCGTACCGCGTGGTGGCTCGGCTGCTCGGGGACCTTCCCGGCGAAGGGCCGAGCGGACCGCACACCTTCCGGCACACCGCGGCGACGCACCTGCTCGACGGGGGAGCGGACCTGCGGGCGGTCCAGGAACTGCTCGGGCACGCGAGCCTCGGGACGACGCAGATCTACACGCACGTGTCCTCAGCACGGCTGCGCGAGGTCTACCGGACGGCCCACCCGCGCGCCTGACGGCGCGACCGCCGGACCGGCGCCGTGCCCCGCGAGCGACCGTCGGACCGGCGCCGAGCGACCGCCGGACCGGCGCCGCGCACTCGTGCGGCTGCGCGGCGCCGGAACGTTGGAACGGCGCGACCGTGACGTCGCACGTCGAAGTTGCACGTCGCCCACCGCTCGTCGCCGACGCTCACCCCGGCCAGGCGGACTCCGGCAACAGCACGGGCCACTCGGCCGCGGGAAGGTACGGCGTCGGGTCCACGTAGCGGCCGTCGATCCGCGCGCCGAGGTGCAGACACGGGGCCGAGGCCGGGCAGTGCCCCACGGACACCAAGCCGACCGGATCACCCTGTCGGACGTCGTCCCCAGTGGCGACGAGCGGCTGCACCGAGTCGAGGGTGCTGACGAGCCCGCCGCCGTGGTCGATCGTCACGACGCTCCTGCCGCCCACCGGTCCGGCGAACGCCACCGTGCCGTCGTCGACCGCCGCCGCGGTCGTGCCGAGCGGTGCCGGGACGTCGAGCCCGCGGTGACCGGCGGCGTAGTCGTCGGACGGTGGCTCCCACCCGCGCTCGACCACCCGCGTGCCGGTCGGCCAGACCCACGGTTCGGCAGCACGAGTCGCCGCCGTGCCATACCGGTGGTCGCGCAGGTCCTCCGGCGCGGGCACGGGTGCGGGCAACGACGCGGTGGCCGTCCAGAACGCCCCGAGCATCCCGATCACCACCACCATCGCGGCGACCGGAGGGAGCCGAGTGCCGGAGCCGGGGAACAGGAGCATGCCGTCACTCTGTCCGCCACCGACCGGCCACACGACCGAGGTGAGGCGGTCCGTGGAGGGTGGGGCGGGCCTCCCGGCCTGTGGAGGGACGAAGCGACCGCAACGAACGACGTCCTCGATGTCGCACGACATCGACGGTGTCGTTCCGAGTCGAGGCGACTCCCGACCCGCCCGCGCCCCGACCGCCCCGCCCCGCGCACCGAGCGCACCCGGTTATGACCACATCCACCACGAGGAGTACAGTCGGGGCCGCTCCGGACCACGCAACGCCGCACGGACGGCGAACGAGCCGACCGCCGGGGCACCGTGCCCACAGCAGCACGGCCGGCAGAACCCAGGAGCATCGTGTCCAACACAGCCACCGGGCACGGCGAGGACCGTGCGTTCAAGGGGAAGGTCACCGCGTTCGCCATCGCAGCAGCGGTGGGCGGTTTCCTCTTCGGCTTCGACTCGTCGGTCATCAACGGCGCCGTCGAGGCCATCAAGGGCGAGTTCGGCCTGTCCGAGGCGGCGAGCGGCTTCGCCGTCGCGTCCGCGCTCATCGGCTGTGCGTTCGGCGCCTACTTCGCTGGTCGACTCGCTGACCGCTGGGGTCGCACCCGGGTGATGTTCTGGGCCGCGGTGCTGTTCCTCGTGAGCTCGATCGGCTCGGGCTTCGCGTTCGCCACGTGGGACTTCGTCCTGTGGCGCCTCGTCGGCGGCCTCGGCATCGGTACGGCCTCGGTGATCGCGCCGGCGTACATCTCCGAGGTGTCGCCGAAGGCGATCCGCGGGCGCCTGGCCTCGTTCCAGCAGCTCGCCATCACGCTCGGTATCTTCGCCGCGCTGCTCTCCGACCAGTTCTTCGCCGTCACGGCAGGCAGCGCGTCCGCCGAGGTCTTCGGCCTGCCGGCCTGGCGCTGGATGTTCCTGGTCGGCGTGATCCCGTCGGTGGTCTACGGCATCCTGGCGATCACGCTGCCGGAGTCGCCGCGCTACCTGCTCGCCAAGGGGCGGACGGAGGACGCCCGCGCGGTCATGACGAAGATCGTCCCGCGCGACACGGTGAACACGAGCCTGGAGGAGATCCAGGACGGCATCAAGAAGGAAGCCAACGAGAAGAAGGGCTCCATCCGGGGCAACCGCTTCGGCCTGCAGCCCATCGTCTGGGTCGGCATCATCCTGGCCGTCCTGCAGCAGTTCGTCGGCATCAACGTGATCTTCTACTACTCGACGACGCTCTGGCAGGCCGTCGGGTTCAAGGAGAGCGACTCCTTCCTCATCTCCACGATCACGTCGGTGGTCAACGTCGCGGTCACGTTCATCGCGATCTTCCTGGTCGACAAGGTCGGTCGGAAGCCGCTGCTCGTCACCGGTTCCGCCGGCATGTTCGTGTCGCTGGCGATGGTCGCGATCGCGTTCTCGCAGTCGACGATCGTGGACGGCAACCCGAGCCTGCCCGGCGCGTGGGGCGTCATCGCCCTCGTCTTCGCGAACCTGTTCGTCGTGTCGTTCGGTGCGACGTGGGGTCCGCTCATGTGGGTGCTGCTCGGCGAGATGTTCCCGAACCGCATCCGCGCCACGGCGCTCGGCATCGGCTCGGCCGCCAACTGGGTCGCGAACTTCATCGTCACGATCACCTTCCCGGTGCTGTCCGGCTTCAACCTGACGGTCACGTACGGCATCTACGCGCTGTTCGCGCTGATCTCGTTCTTCTTCGTCATCGCGAAGATCCCGGAGACCAAGGGTCGCTCGCTCGAGGAGATGGGCATCTCCGCCGAGGGCGACACGGTGAACGCGAAGGCGTGATCAGTCGCGTCTGAGACACCCAGAACACCGGACAGGAGGCCCGGATCACGTCAGCCGGTCGGCGCGCGTGATCCGGGCCTCCTGTCTGCTAGCATTTCTCCAGCAGTGCGCTGATGCGCGCTGACTTCGCGTGTCCACAGGGTCGTCAACGGTTCGCCGTCTCCGACCCGGCACCCGACCACCGGTCCCGCTCTCACGAGCGGGCGGTCGCGTGCCAGGACACCAGGGATCACGACCTCCGGTCGTGCTCGACACAACCGCAACAGGGGCACAGCACAGCTGCGCTCCGAGAACACAGAAGGAGGACGGCACATGGCCGTCGTCACCATCCGCCAGCTGCTCGACAGCGGCGTCCACTTCGGACACCAGACCCGTCGGTGGAACCCGAAGGTGAAGCGCTTCATCCTCGCCGAGCGCTCGGGCATCCACATCATCGACCTGCAGCAGTCGCTGGCCTTCATCGACCGCGCGTACGACTTCGTCAAGGAGACGGTCGCGCACGGTGGCACGATCCTCTTCGTGGGCACCAAGAAGCAGGCGCAGGGCTCCATCGCCGAGCAGGCGACCCGCGTCGGCCAGCCGTACGTCAACCAGCGTTGGCTCGGCGGTCTGCTCACGAACTTCCAGACGGTCTCCAAGCGCCTCGCGCGCATGAAGGAGCTCGAGGAGATCGACTTCGACGACACGACGAAGGGCTTCACCAAGAAGGAGCTCCTCATCAAGAAGCGCGAGCTGGACAAGCTCCACAAGACCCTCGGTGGTATCCGCAACCTCACGCGGACCCCGAGCGCGCTCTGGATCGTCGACACCAAGAAGGAGCACCTCGCCGTCGACGAGGCGCAGAAGCTCGGTATCCCGATCATCGGCATCCTCGACACCAACTGCGACCCCGACGAGATCACGTACCCGATCCCGGGCAACGACGACGCGATCCGCTCCGTCGGTCTCCTCACCCGCATCGTCGCCGACGCCGCGGCCGAGGGCCTGAAGACCCGCCACAACGGTGGCGACGACGAAGAGGCCGCAGAGCCCCTCGCCGAGTGGGAGCAGGAGCTCCTCGGTGGCGACGCCGCGACGCCGTCCGCCGACGCCGCTCCTGAGGGTGCGACCGTCGAGGAGAACAACGCTGACGCGCAGGTCGCCGCGAAGGAGATCGGCGAGCCGATCGCCGACGACGCGAAGAACGCGGAGCCGACGGCCGAGGCCGAGGCAGCCGCGGAGACCACCCCCGCCGAGTGACCTGTCGCAGGCGCCGGACCCGATCGGGTCCGGCGCCTGCGTCACCACTCTCCACACACGTACCGTCCAGAAAGGACAGTCAATGGCAAACTTCACCGCTGCTGACGTGAAGAAGCTCCGCGAGGACCTCGGCGCCGGCATGATGGACGCGAAGAACGCGCTCGTCGAGGCCGACGGCGACTACGACAAGGCCGTCGAGCTGCTCCGCATCAAGGGTGCGAAGGCCGTCGCCAAGCGCGACGACCGTGCCACCTCCGAGGGCGTCGTCGTCGCGAGCTCCGAGAACGGCGCCGCCACGGTCGTCGAGCTCGCGAGCGAGACCGACTTCGTCGCGAAGAACGAGAAGTTCACGACGCTGGCCGACAAGGTGCTCGGGGCCGTCGCGGCCGCCGGTGCAGCTGACGTCGCCGCCGCGAACGCCGCCCCCGTCGACGGCAAGACCGTCCTCGAGGTCGTCAACGAGTCGGCCGCCGCACTGGGCGAGAAGCTCGAGGTCCGCACGGTCCGCCGTGTCGAGGGCTCGGCCTTCGAGATCTACCTGCACAAGACCAGCCAGGACCTGCCGCCGCAGATCGCCGTCGTCATCGCGTACGAGGGTGACAACGCTGCCGAGGCCCGCTCGATCGCCCAGCACGTCGCGTTCGCGAACCCGACGTACCTGACCCGCGACGAGGTCCCGGCCGACGAGATCGCCAAGGAGCGTGCGACCGTCGAGGCGATCACGCGCGAGGAGGGCAAGCCCGAGGCTGCGCTCCCGAAGATCGTCGAGGGTCGGGTGAACGCCTACATCAAGCAGGTGTCGCTCCTCGACCAGGACTACGCGAAGGACAACAAGATCTCCGTCGCGAAGGCCGCCGAGAACGCCGGCATCACGATCCAGGGCTTCGCCCGCGTCAAGGTCGGCGCGTAACGAACCCGTGACGGGGTCAGGAACCAACCAGGTTCCTGGCCCCGTTTTTCGCGCCTCCGGGCGCGACACACACGCGACACATCCGCGAGTACATTTCCACGAGACCACGACGAAGGGTGCGATCAGATGACCGACGAGAAGACCGGACGACGCCGCGTACTGCTGAAGCTGTCGGGAGAGGCCTTCGGGGCCGGATCGCTCGGCGTGAACCCCGACGTGATCGGGGCCATCGCCAAGGAGATCGCCGTCGCCGCGCGCGAGGTCGAGATCGCGATCGTCGTCGGCGGGGGCAACTTCTTCCGCGGCGCCGAGCTCTCGCAGCGCGGGATGGACCGCGGCCGTGCCGACTACATGGGCATGCTCGGCACCGTGATGAACGCGCTGGCGCTGCAGGACTTCCTCGAGCAGGCCGGGGCCGCCACGCGCGTGCAGTCGGCCATCGCGATGACCCAGGTCGCCGAGCCGTACATCCCGCGGCGCGCCGAGCGGCACCTCGAGAAGGCCCGCGTCGTCATCTTCGGCGCCGGCGCCGGTCTGCCGTACTTCTCAACCGACACGGTGGCCGCGCAGCGAGCACTCGAGATCAAGGCCGACGAGGTCCTCGTCGCGAAGAACGGTGTCGACGGCGTGTACACGGCGGACCCGAAGAAGGACGCCACGGCCGAGAAGCTGCACCACGTGACCTACCAGGACGCGCTCCTGAAGGGTCTGAAGGTCGTCGACGCCACCGCGTTCTCGCTCTGCATGGACAACGGCATGCCGATGCACGTCTTCGGCATGGAGGGCGACGGCAACGTCCAGGCCGCCATCCGTGGCGAGCGCATCGGCACCGTGGTCAGCAACTGACCCGCACCGCTGACTAGACTCGACGCCAGTACCGAAGGAGTAACACCGTGATCAGTGATGTCCTGACCGAAGCCACCGAGAAGATGGCGAAGGCTGTCGAGGTCGCCAAGGACGACTTCTCGACCGTCCGCACCGGCCGCATCAACGCGGCGCTCTTCCAGAAGATCCCGGTCGAGTACTACGGCACGCCGACGCCGCTCGCGCAGCTCGCGTCGCTGCAGACGCCCGAGGCCCGCACGCTCATCGTGACGCCGTACGACAAGACGGCGCTCAAGGAGATCGAGCGCGCCATCGCGACGTTCCCGAACCTCGGCGCCAGCCCGACGAACGACGGCGACATCGTCCGCGTGACGATCCCGGAGCTCACCAAGGACCGCCGCAAGGAGTTCGTCAAGCTCGTGCGGACGAAGGGCGAGGACCACAAGGTCGTCATCCGGAACATCCGCCGCAAGGCCAAGGACGACCTCGACGCGCTCAAGGGTGAGATCTCGGACGACGAGATCTCGCGCGGCGACAAGGACCTCGAGGCCCTGACGAAGAAGCACGTCGACCAGATCGACGAGTCGCTGAAGAAGAAGGAAGCCGAACTCCTCGAGGTCTGATGCGCCGCCCGGACCAGGGCGGTGAACGCCCCACAGCAGAGCACGGACCCGACCACACCGGGCCCGTGAAGAGGGGGCTCCGCCAGGACTTCGATGCGCGTGCCCGAGCGGCCCGCACCGACTTCGAGGCGCAGCTCCGGCAGCGCAAGGCCGACTTCGGTGCGCGCAACGAGGCCCTGACGGCGCGCACCGGGCGCAACCTGCCGGCGGCGATCGGCATCGCGCTCGCGTTCGCCGTCGTCATGCTCGGCACGCTCCTCATCTGGCCACCGTCGTTCATGGTCGTGGCGGCGTTCCTGCTCGGCGTGGGCGTCTACGAGCTCACGAGCGCCATGCGCTTCGCGGGCCGGGACGTCCCGCGGATCCCGAGCGTCGCCGTCGCGATCGCGATCGTGCCGGCGGCGTTCCTGCTCGGGCAGGTCGCGGCACTCTTCACACTGCTCGGTGGCATCGTCCTGATCAGCCTCTGGCGTCTGATCGAGGTCGCGCTCTCGCGGCAGAAGCCGTCGGCCGGCGACGTGTTCCGCGACGTCACGAACGGCCTGTTCGTGCAGGCGTACATCTCGCTGCTCGGCGCCTGTGTCGTCCTGCTCTCCGCGCAGTCAGAGGGCAACCTGTGGGTGATCGGCTTCATCCTGGTCGTCGTCGCTGTCGACACCGGTGCCTACGCCACCGGGTTGAACCTCGGCAAGCACCCGATGGCGCCGCGGATCAGCCCGAAGAAGACGTGGGAGGGCTTCGCCGGATCGGTCGCCGCGAGCATCATCGTCGGCATCCTGGTCGCCTGGCTCATGCTCGGCCTGCCGTGGTGGACCGGCGTCGTGCTCGGCGTGCTGATCTCCGGGTCCGCGACCCTGGGCGACCTCACCGAGTCGATGATCAAGCGCGACCTCGGCATCAAGGACATCTCGTCCTTCCTGCCCGGGCACGGCGGACTGCTCGACCGCATCGACAGCATCCTGCCGTCGGCTGCCGTCGCCTACGTGCTGTACCTGATCGTCAACCACTGACCGACCTCGATCGACCTCGTCGGCCCACCCTGAGCGCCGCCCTCAGCGCGTCCAGGTTGTGCCACGGGTCGGGACTGGCAGAATGACGCCGTGGCCACCACCTTCCCGACCGCAGCCCGCTCCGCCCTCGGATACGACATCGACGAAGTCGAGCGTTTCCTCGAGGACGCCCGTCGTGCGTACTCCGCCGACGACAGCGCCCCCGGCATCGAGGCTGCGAAGATCCGCGCCACCGCGTTCTCGATGCGCAAGGGCGGCTACTCCACCTCGCACGTCGACGCAGCGCTGGAGCGCCTCGAGGACGCCTTCGCGGCCCGGGAGCGCGAGCGGGAGATCGGCGACGCCGGACAGAAGGCCTGGTACGCCGAGGCCCGCACGAAGGCCTCCGACGTCGTGGCCCGCCTCGAGCGCCCGGACGGACAGCGGTTCAACCGGGTGAGCGTGCTCGGCACCGGCTACCACCCGAAGGACGTCGACGCGTTCGCGGCCCGCCTCGGTGGCTACTTCCGCGAGGGCAAGCCGCTGAGCCTCACCGAGGTGCGGTCGATCGTGTTCCGCCCGAAGCACGGCGGCTACCGCGAGGGCCAGGTGGACGCGCTGCTCGACGCCGTCGTCGAGGTCATGCTCGCCGTCCGCTGACGACGCGCTGCACCCAGGTGCTTCGCTTTCCGTGATCGTTCCGTTACCCTGGTCCTACTCATGGGCAGGCACACGGCAGACCACAGCTCCGACCGCGATCCCCGCGAGCACCTCAGCCTCCAGGCTTCGGGTGAGCGCCGCGCGGCACTGAACCGAACCCGTACGGCGGACACCTCGGTGCTCCAGGCGAACCCGCAGGTCCTGCCGGAGACCGGTCCCGTCGCGACGCCGAAGTCCGTCGCAGCGAACCGCGTGTCCGACGAACGCATCGCCGCGTTCGCGCACGAGGCCCCCGCGGCCCGGGTGGACACGCGCGCCGCCAAGCAGCGCACCGCGACGGCGCAGCAGCCGAGCCGTGGCGCAGCCGCCGCGGTCAACGCCTTCGCACGGAAGCGTTCCTCGGTTCCGGCGTTCTCGTTCGTCGGGGTCTTCCTCTTCGTCGGGGCGTCGCTCTTCAACCCGCTCCAGGCCGACGTCGCGCAGGCCGCGGTCGACACCCCGGTGCTCGTGAAGACGCCGCAGGCCCCGCAGCAGTACACCGCGCACGGCACCTACGGCGACGCCGCTGCCGACCGTGACGGCTACGGCGTGACCGTGCCGGCGCCCAAGGTCGTCAAGCCCGTCGTCGAGGAAGAAGCCGACGACGCCACCACCGACGAGACGACCGACGCCGCCGCGACCGAGACCGAGACCGTCTCCGCCGCGAACACGCTGGCCGCCGTCGCCGCGACGCCCGACGCGGGCAGCGCACAGGCCATCGCCCTGCAGCTCGTCACGGCCCGGGGTTGGGGCACCGACCAGTACAACTGCCTCGTCTCGCTGTGGAACAAGGAGTCCGGCTGGCGGGTGAACGCCTACAACCCCAGCGGTGCGTACGGCATCCCGCAGGCGCTCCCGGGCAGCAAGATGGCGACCGCCGGTGCCGACTGGCAGACGAACCCCGCGACGCAGATCACGTGGGGTCTCAACTACATCGCCGGTGTCTACGGCACGCCCTGCGGCGCCTGGGGCCACAGCCAGGCGAACAACTGGTACTGATCGGCAGTTGGGGTGCCGCGCAGCAACCGGCCGCGGCGTCCCCGTGGTCGCGACGTCGAGCCTGACGAGGACACCGGCCTCGATCGGATGATGAGCTCGTGGAAGCGCACCGAGGTGCGCCGCGGGCGGGAGTACCTCGTCCAGCCCGTCTCCGCGGCCTCGGCGCAGAAGGAGTACGTCTGCCCCGGCTGCGGCGGTACGGTCCTGCCCGGCACCGCACACGTGGTGGTCTGGCGTTCCGACGGGGTCCTCGGCGACGCTGCCGACCTGGCATCACGCCGACACTGGCACAACCACTGCTGGAGCATTGCATGAGCGAGCACACCGAGCCCGACGGCGAGATCCGCTCCGCCACGCAGCTGCCCGCTCGCCGCACCGACGTCGAGCTCGTCACCGACGACCACCTCACCCTGGTCGGGGAGCTCGCCGAACCGGAGTCGCGCTCGGCACGGGGCACCGTCGTGACCCTGCACCCACTGCCGACCGCGCACGGCTTCATGGACTCGCACGTGCTCAAGAAGGCCGCGGCGCGTCTGCCGGCCCTGGCGGACATCGCGGTCCTGCGCTTCAACTTCCGGTCGGTGACGTCACCACGCGGCACGTCCGAGGGTGTGTTCGGCGAGGGTGTCTCCGAGGGCTTCGACCTGCGCGCCGCCGTCGCCGCGGTGGTCGACCGTGGCCTGCCGACGCCGTGGTTGGTCGGGTGGTCCTTCGGCACCGAGGTGATCCTCAAGCACGCGCTGGAACACGTCGAGGCCGGCACCGTGGCGGGCGTGGTCCTGCTCTCGCCGCCACTGCACCGCACCACGGAGGACGAGCTCGCGCGCTGGGCAGCCGTGGACGTCCCGGTGGTGGCCCTGGTGCCCGAGCACGACGACTTCCTGCAGCCCGACGAAGCGATCGCCCGGTTCGCCGTCGCCCCGAACGTCCGGGTCGTCCCGATCGAGGGCGCGAAGCACCTGTGGGTGGGGGAGCGCTACGTCCGGATCGTCCTCGACGCCGTCGCCGACCTCGTCGTGCCGGGCAGCGCGCCGCTGCCGACGCACTGGCCGGTCTGACGGCACTCGCCGGTCCGACGCACGGTGCGTGCCCACCTCGGTGCGGTGGGCCGACCGGGAGGCGCGACCCGCGCCTCCCGGTCGGCTCGCGTCAGCGTTCGGTCGCGTCCACTGCGTCGTCGGCCGCTCCGGGCGCGGTACCGGGTGCGGTCCCGAGCAGGCCGGTCGCGTGCGTGAGCACGCCGCGCAGGTTCTCCAGGTAGCCCGCCACGGCTTCGCGCTCGGTGCGGATCGCCGACAGTCGGTCCTCGGCCTCGGCGGTGATGGCAGCCGTGCGCTCCTCGGCATCGGAGACCATCCGGTGCACGCGGTCCTGGGCATCGGCGACGATGGTGCGGGCGTGCTCCTGCGCGTCGGCGGTGCTGGTGCGCTCGAGGTCGTCGGCTTCCTGCTGGAGCCGCTCGGCTCGCTCGCGGGCCTCGGTGGCACGGCGCGTGGCCTCGGCGAGCTGCAGGTTCGCCTCGTCGAGGTACTTCTGCGTCTCGGTGACGGTCTCGTGGTGCTTCTGCAGGTAGTCCTGCTCGGCGTCGTCCCGGCGTGAGGCGAGCTCGGACTCGAGCGTCGTGCGGGCCTCGTCACGCTCGCGGGCGACCTCGGCACGGGCCTCGTCACGTTCCTTCGCCAGGTCCGCGCGGGCGGTGTCGATCTCCTGACGGAGGGCGGTGCGCTCGGACTCGAGGGTGTCGAGTTCGGCGGAGCGACGGTCGGCGATCTCGGTGTCGACCTCGGCGTGCTCGCGCTCGCGGCGGGCGGCGAGCGCGTTCTCGTGCTCGCGGTCCGCGCGTTCGGCGGCGGCGTCGGCCTCGGCGCGCTCCCGCTCGATGCGGGTGTCGTGCTCCTCGAGCTCGCGTGCGATGCGGTCGGCGGTCTCCTGCACGAGCCGCTCGTTCTCGACGCGCGTCTGTTCCTCGTCGACGCGCAGCTGCGCACGCGACGCCTCGGCCTCCTGTGCCAGGGCGGTGCGCGCCGAGGCGAGCTCCCGGTCCCACTCGGCACGGGCTGCAGCGAGTTCCTCGTCCACGACCCGGCGGCGGTCGGCGAACTCGCCGTCGATCTCGGCGCGACGTCGGTCGACCTCGGCCTGCAGCTCGGAGCGGCCGGTCTCGATCGCCAGGGCGTGCGCCTGCTGCTGCTCGTCGCGCTCGCGGTGCCACGCAGCACGCCCCTCGGCGACCTCGCGTTCGAGTGCCTGACGGCGGGTGGACTCCTCGTGGTCGAGGTCCTCGACCCGGCGGGCGTGGTCGGCCTCGAACACCGAGCGGCGGTGCTCGGTCTCGCGGTCGAGGTCGGCCGCGGCGGTGCGGGAGTCGGCCGACTCGCGCTGGGCGATCTCGCGCAGCTCGGCGACCTCGTGCTCGACCTGGGCGCGCAGGGCGTTCGTCTCACGGATGGCGACGGAGCGGACCTCTGCGGCCTCGGTCACCGCGGCACCCCGGATGGCCGCGGCCTCGTTGCGGGCGTCCTGGGTCAGCAGGCCGGCTTCGGCACGGGCACGCTCGACGGTGTCGGCGGCCTCGGCACGAGCACGGGTGAGTTCGTTGGTGGAGCGGGTGCGCGCGTCCTCGAGGGTGTCGCGGGCTTCTTCCTGTGCCTCGCGCACGGTGCGGTCGGCCTCGGCCCGGCTCGACGCCCGCAGGCGCTGTGCGTCGATGTCCGCCTGGCTGATGAGACGGGTGGACTGCTCCTCCGCCACGCGCAGGGTCGACTCGAGACGTGTGCCCAGGCCGCTGTAGGTGGGGGTGCCGGCCTCGTCGAGTTCGCCCTGGAGCTCGGAGACGCGGGACTGCAGGAGACGGATCTCCTTCGCGGCGTCGGCACGGTCGGTGTTCGACTTGATGAGCTCACGGCGCAGGTCGTTCAGTGAGCGGTCGACGTCGTCGCGGCGGTACCCGCGCAGCTCGGTCCCGAACTCTGCCTCGTCGTTCGCCACGTGTCGCTCCTGGGTGCTCGGCGGAGGGCCCGATCCGGCCCGCGGTCGATTGTAGTGGTGGCCCGACGGGGTCGTCTGAGTCCGACGACAGCCCGGATGGATGCGCTGCTCAGCCATGCTCGCTATCCTGAGTCGCTGATTCGCGCGCCGACATCCCCACCCCGGCGCGGTAGGGAGAGTGTTCGTGCGATTCGTCCTGGCGATCGTCAGTTTCGTCATCGGCCTGCTGCTCGTCGCGTTGGCGGTCGGACAGCGGACCGTGTTCGCTCCGCCGTCCTCGCTCGTCGCGGACAGCTCGACCAGCAGCTCCGTTCCGGTCACCGTGATCCCCGGGTCGACGCTCAACGCGAACCCCGGCTACCAGCGCATCAACGTGTCCGGCTCCGGCAAGGTCTTCGCGGCGTACGGCAAGACGGCCGACGTCGACGCGTGGGTCGGTGACGCCGAGCACACCACGCTCCGGTTCGACGCCGAGAGCGCGAAGCTGGTGGGCAAGACCACCGGCTCCGAGGCGTCCGTCCCGTCGCCGAAGGGCAGTGACCTCTGGTACCAGGAGTACGACGGCTCCGGGCAGTTCACGGTCCGCCTGCCGCAGGACGTCTCGGTCCTCATCGTCAGCGACGGCACCGCCGCGGCGCCGAGCGACGTCTCGGTCACCTGGCCGAAGGACACCGCGACGCCGTCCGTCGGGCCCCTGCTGGTCGCCGGTGGCGTCTTCGCACTCGGCGGCATCGTGCTGTTGATCCTGGCGTTCCTGCACCAGCGCCGCGGTCGTGGGCCGCGTCGTCGCAGCGGTGGCACCCGACCGCCGCGCGTACGGGCCTCGCGTCGCGCCGCCGCCGCCGGCGCACAGGTCCCGACCCGGGGCCGCCGCGGATCGCGCGCGTTCATCGCGGTCCCCGTGGTGCTCGTCGGCACGCTCGCCCTGGCCGGCTGCTCCTCCGACTACTGGCCGCAGGGCGGGGACCCCTCGCTCGCGACCCCGACCCCCACGGCCAGCGCGACCGGCGCAGCGGAGACCACCGAGCCCACGGCGGCGACCAAGCAGCAGATCACCCGGGTCGTCGAGCGGATCGCCACGGTGGCGAAGCAGTCCGACGGCGCCCGCGACCGTGACCTGGCGAAGACCCGCTTCACCGGTGCCGCGCTCGACCTGCGCCTGGCGAACTACTCCATCCGCGGCAAGGACTCCGACGCCAAGGCACCGCCGGCGATCTCGGCCGGTCAGGTGTGCGTCGCGTTGCCCCAGCAGACCGACACGTGGCCGCGCACCGTCTTCGTGATCGTCGCCGAGGACTGCGACGCCAAGTCGGCACCGCAGGCCCTGACGCTCGTGCAGGACACCGCGCGCGACCCGTACAAGGTCGCCTACGACGTCTCGCTCGAGGCCGACGCCAAGATCCCGAGCCTCGCGCCGACGTCGATCGGCGCGGCGCTCCTGGCTCCGCAGTCGAAGCTCCTCGCGATCGCCCCGGACCAGGTCGCGACCGCCTACGGCGACATCCTGTCCAAGGACTCGAAGAGCGAGTACGCCGACCTGTTCGCCACCGAGGGTGACGGCCTCCGCACCACCATCGGCAAGGCGTACAAGGACAAGAAGGCGAAGTCCCTGCCGGACACGGCGAAGATCGAGTACTCGTCCGAGGCCCCGGAGGACTCCGCCGTCGCGATCGCGACCGACGACGCCGGCGCGCTCGTCTCCGCCGACCTCAACGAGATCGAGAAGGTGACCCCGACCGCCTCCGGCGCCGAGGTCAACACCGAGGGTGCCGTCAAGGCACTGTCCGGGGTCGACACGAGCAAGAAGGGCATCAGCGCCACGTATGGCGTCCAGCTGCTCTTCTACGTGCCGCCGGTCGCCTCGGATGACAAAGTGGTCCTGCTCGGGTTCACGCAGGGCCTGACCGCAGCGAGTGAGGTGCAATGAGCAACATCCCCCCGACCCCGTCCGGGCTCCGCGGAGCCGTGGACCTGTCGTCCCTCGTCGACCGCGCACAGCGGCCGCCCCAGCCGCCCGCCGGTGCTCCGGCGCAGGCGGGAAGCCCGACCGGTGCAGCAGCGCCGGGCACCGAGACCGGCGGTGACCTGACCGTCCCGTCGCTCGTGCTCGACGTCACCGACGACACATTCCAGGACGTCCTGGAGCTGTCGTCCGTGGTGCCGGTCATCGTCGACATCTGGGCCGAGTGGTGCGGGCCGTGCAAGCAGCTCTCGCCGATCCTCGAGCAGCTGACCGCCGAGTACGGCGGGCGCGTGCTGCTCGCCAAGGTGGACGCCGACACGAACCCGCAGCTCGTGCAGGCGTTCCAGGCGCAGTCGATCCCGACCGTGGCCGCGCTGATCGGCGGACGCCCGCTCGGGCTCTTCGTCGGCGCGCTGCCCGAGGCGCAGGTCCGCGACGTCTACGAGCAGGTGCTCCAGGCAGCCGAGCAGAACGGCGTCTCCGGTCGCGTCACCGTGGACGGTGCCGCCGCGCCGGACGACACCGCCGAGCAGGGTGAGCCGGAGCCGGAAGCACTGCCGCCGCACCACCAGGCTGCGTACGACGCGATCGAGCAGGGCGACTACGCCACGGCGATCACCGAGTACAAGACCGCGATCCTGCAGGACCCGCACGACCAGATGGCCGTCGCGGGGCTCGCGCAGGTGTCGCTCCTGGACCGGTTGAACGGCCACACCGCGGACGACATCCGTGCCGCCGCCGGTGCGGGTCCGCAGGACGTCCAGGCGCAGCTCGCGGTCGCCGATCTCGACATCTCCGGTGGCCACGTCGAGGACGCCTTCGGGCGCCTGCTCGACCTGGTGCCGACGGTGTTCGGCGAGGACCGTGAGGCGCTGCGTGTCCGCCTGGTCGAGTACTTCGAGCTCATCGGGACCGACGACCCGCGCGTGGTCGCGGCCCGCCGTCGCCTGGCGAGCGCCCTGTACTAGCGGTCCGCAACCGACGAACGGGAGGCCCGGTGCCAGCTGGCACCGGGCCTCCCGTCCGTCTGCGGCCGCGTCCAGGACGCGGGCCACAGCTAGCGCTCGAGCTTGAGCCAGACGGCCCCGAGCGGCGGCACCACGAGGTGCGCCGACGCGGGTCGGCCAGCCCACGGGGTGTCCTCGGCGGTGACGACTCCGAGGTTGCCGACACCGGAGCCGCCGTACTCCGCGGCGTCGGTGTTGAGCACCTCGTGCCACTCGCCGGCGCTCGGCAGGCCGAACCGACGCTCCACGGGCACGCCCGAGAAGTTCACGAACACCGCCAGCCGGTCGTCGCCGTCCTTGCGCAGGAACCCGAGCGTCGAGTGGGGTGCGTCGCCGCCCTCGATCCACTCGAAGCCGTCGGCCGTGCTGTCGTGCGTCCAGAGCGCGGGCGTGTCCTTGTAGACCCGGTTCAGGGCGGCGACGAGGTCCTGCACGCCGCGGTGCCCGGGCTGGTCGAGGAGCCACCAGTCGAGCCCCTTCGCCTCGGACCACTCTGCGGGCTGGGCGAACTCCTGCCCCATGAAGAGCAGCTGCTTGCCGGGGTGCGCCCACATGAACGCCAGGTAGGCCCGGACGTTCGCGAGCTTCTGCCACTCGTCGCCGGGCATCTTGCCGTAGAGGGAACCCTTGCCGTGCACGACCTCGTCGTGGCTGATCGGCAGGGTGAACTGCTCACTGAAGGCGTAGACGAGCGAGAACGTGATCTCGTCGTGGTGGTAGCTGCGGTACGCGGGGTCGCGCTGCACGTACTCGAGTGAATCGTGCATCCAGCCCATGTTCCACTTCTGGCCGAACCCGAGACCACCGGCGCTGGTCGGCTGGGTCACGCCGGGCCACGAGGTGCTCTCCTCGGCGATCATCACGATGCCCGGGTAGCGCTTGTAGGCGGTGGCGTTCGTCTCCTGCAGGAACGCGACGGCGTCGAGGTTCTCGCGGCCGCCGTGGATGTTCGGCAGCCAGTCGGTGCGGGAGTAGTCGAGGTACAGGATCGAGGCGACGGCGTCGACGCGCAGCCCGTCGATGTGGAACTCCTCGAGCCAGTACAGGGCGTTGGCGACCAGGAAGTTCCGGACCTGCGGCTGCCCGAAGTCGAACACGTAGGTGCCCCAGTCGAGCTGCTCGCCGCGGCGGGGGTCCGGGTGCTCGAACAGCGCGTGGCCGTCGAAGCGTCCGAGTGCCCACTCGTCCTTCGGGAAGTGTCCGGGGACCCAGTCCATGATCACGCCGATGCCGGCCGAGTGCAGCCGGTCGATCAGGTACCGCAGGTCGTCGGGGGAGCCGTACCGCGCGGTCGGCGCGTAGTACCCGGTGACCTGGTAGCCCCACGAGCCGCCGAACGGGTGCTCGGCGAGCGGCAGGAACTCCACGTGCGTGAAGCCCGTGTACTCCATGTGGCCGATGAGCTGATCGGCGACCTCGCGGTACGACAAGCCCGGGCGCCACGAGCCGAGGTGCACCTCGTAGACGCTCATCGGCTGGTCGTGCGTGGTGGTCTCGGCGCGGCGCTCCATCCAGGCACGATCGCCCTCGGACCACGTGTAGCTCGACTCGGTGATGACCGAGGCGGTGGCCGGGGCGATCTCGGCCTCGCGGGCGAACGGGTCCGCGCGCTCGACCCAGCCGGAGTCGGTGAGGATCTGGAACTTGTACCGCTGTCCGGCGACGGCTCCGGGCCAGAACAGCTCCCAGACGCCGAGGTCGCTCAGGCGGCGCATCGCGGTGGTGCGGCCTTCCCAGCCCTCGAAGTCGCCGATCACGCGCACGGCGGTCGCTCGGGGTGCCCACACGGAGAACGCGACGCCGTCGACGCCGTCGATCGTGCGGACGTGCGCGCCGAGGTGGTGCCAGAGCTGCTCGTCGCGGCCCTCACCGAACAGGTGCAGGTCGAGCTCGCCGAGCGTCGGGGCGAACCGGTACGCGTCGTCGGTCGTCCAGGTGGCGTCGTCGTCTTCCGATGACTCGTCGAAGTCGTAGTCGGCCTCGACCCGGTAGCGCCCGAGCTCCTCGGCGGTGGCACCGGCCCAGAGACCGTCGCCCTCGTGGGTCAGCTCGACGTCGTCGCCGTCGAGCCGGACGAGCCGGACCGCCTGCGCCAGGTGGCGCACCACGCGGACGCTCGTGCCACCGTCGACGGCGTGCGGGCCGAGGACGTCGTGGGGCTGGGACCAGCGGCCCTCGGCGACCTGTTGGCGCAGCCACTGCTCGACCGGAGCCGGGCGCGGGCCCGTGCTGTCGGCGGTGGCGGGCTCGGGAGCCGGCGGCGTCGGGAGGGCGGTCGACGGTGCAACGGTGGACGGGCCTCCGGTCGGAGTGCTCGAGGACGCGACGGCGTCGACGGACGGTACCCGCGGGTGCGTCGCGTCGGCGGGGTGCCCCGCCAGGGTGGCGGACTCGGCGACCCCGCGGTCGGGCGCCTCACGCGGTGCAGCGGGAGCGCCGGGCAGGTCCTCGTCGGGGGCGGAGACCCGCGGCTCGTAGCGCGGCTCCGGCTTCGCGTCGGACGGTGTCTGCGCGGGCACAGGCGGCGGCGGGGGCGGGACCGGCGGTACGGCGGGGCCGCGGCGCGACGGCGGGGTCGGCTGGGGTGCGGTCGGGTCGTTCGTCATCGGTGCAGTCCTTCCACGACGAGCAGGTGCACGGGTTCCTGGAAGGCGTCCAGGCGGACGTAGTTCGACGCGCCCCAGACCCAGCGCTGCCCGGTCACGACGTCACGGACGTCGAACCGGCTGTCGGCCGGCAGGCCGAGCGCAGCGAGGTCCAGGTGCACGGTGGTCTCACGCGCCGAGTGCGGGTCGACGTTCGCGACGACGATCACGGTGTCGGCGTGCCCGGAGCGGATGAACTCGCCGGACAGGTGCTTCGAGTACACGACGGTCGCCGGGTCGTCGGCGGCGTGCACGTGCAGGTTCCGCAGCTGGCGGAGCGCGGGGTGCGCGGCACGGAGCCGGTTGAGCATCGTCACGTACGGGGCGAGCGACGCGCCCTCGGCCTCAGCCAGGGCGAAGTCACGCGGCTTGTACTCGTACTTCTCGTTGTCGATGTTCTCTTCCGAGCCGGGTCGGGCGACGTCCTCGAACAGCTCGTACCCGGAGTACATGCCCCACGTTGGGGCGCCCGTCGCAGCGAGCGCGGCACGCACCTTGTAGCCGGCGCGGCCGCCGAACTGCAGGTACTCGGTGAGGATGTCCGGCGTGTTCACGAACAGGTTCGGGCGCAGGTAGTCGCTCGTCTCGTGTGACAGCTCCTCGAAGTAGGACTCGATCTCTTCCTTCGTGTTCCGCCACGTGAAGTACGAGTACGACTGCTGGAACCCGACCTCGGCCAGTGCGCGCATCATCGCCGGCCGGGTGAACGCCTCGGCCAGGAACACGGTGTCCGGGTGCTCGTCGCGGACTTCGCGGATGACACGCTCCCAGAACCAGAGCGGCTTGGTGTGCGGGTTGTCGACCCGGAAGATCCGGATGCCGAAGTCGATCCAGTGCCGCAGGACGCGCAAGACCTCGGCGACCAGGCCCTCGGGGTCGGAGTCGAACTGGATCGGGTAGATGTCCTGGTAGCGCTTCGGCGGGTTCTCGGCCGTGGCGATCGAGCCGTCGGCGCGCTGCGTGAACCAGTTCGGGTGCTCGGTGACCCAGGGGTGGTCGGGGGAGCACTGCAGCGCGAAGTCGAGCGCCACTTCCATGCCGGTGTTCTTGGCGGTCTCGACGAAGTCGCGGAAGTCGTCTTCCGACCCGAGGTCGGGGTGGATCGCGTCGTGCCCGCCCTCGGGGGAGCCGATCGCCCACGGGCTGCCGGGGTCGTGCGGCCCCGGGGTGAGCGTGTTGTTCGGGCCCTTGCGCGCGGTCGTGCCGACCGGGTGGATCGGCGGCAGGTAGACGACGTCGAAGCCCATCCGGGCGACGGCGGGCAGACGGCGAGCCGAAGTCCGGAAGTCGCCGCTCTTCCACGAGCCGTCCGGGTTCTTCTTCGCGCCTTCGCTGCGGGGGAAGAACTCGTACCAGGCACCGACGCCGGCACGGGTGCGTTCGACGTCGAGCAGCTGCGTCGGGGAGTGCGTCCGGAGCGAGGTGAGCGGGGCTTCCTCGACCTCGGCCACGATGCGCGGGTCGTCGACGGCGGCCAGGCGCTCGGCCGGGTCGAGGTCGGTGTCGCGCACCTTCGCTGCCGCACGGGTGGCGGCGGGGGAGTCGGTCTCGTCGGCGAGCCGGTCGAGCAGCAGGGCGCCGTCGAGGAGCGTCGCCTCGGTGTCCACCCCGGCCGCGATCTTCAGCCGTGCAGCGTGCAGCCACGTGGCCCAGTCGTCGGAGTAGGACTCGACGTGCCAGGTCCAGACGCCGACGTGGTCGACCTGGACGGTCGCCTCGTACCGGTCGGTCCCGGGCGCGCCGAGGGCCAGGGGGACGGTCCTGGTGCCCCCGTCCGGGCGTTCGAGGACGAGGTCGGCGCCGATGATGCCGTGTCCTTCTCGGAAGACGGTCGCACCGAACGTGATCACCTCGCCGTCGAACGCCTTGCCGGGGAACCCGTTCGGCGTCCTCGGGGCGAGTTCGGTGATCGGGATGCGCCCGATCTTCGGTCGGCGGGGTCGGTCTGCGGTGGCCACGGAGCCGACGCTACCCGGCGAGCGCCTCCGCGTTCCCCGGAATCCGCCCGCTGTGGACGGTCGGGCGCGCCGTGGGCCTGTGGAGGAACCGGACGGGAGGCCCGTGGCGGGGCCGCCACGGGCCTCCCGTCCGCCCGCCGGTCACGTGCCGGGCGCGGGCCGGATCGCGCGCTACGCCGGCTCGAACAGGTGGATGCCGGGGCCGTAGGCGGTGAACACCTGACCGGCGGGGCGGAGCCGCTCGTGGTCACGGTGCTTCTCGCTCGACCACGCGAGGCGGTAGCCGAGCACGTCCTCGCGCACCGGCAGCGTCAGGTCACGAGTGCGCCCGCTGCCGTGCACCACGACCAGCACGCGGTCGTACGGCTCGTGCTCGGGCGTCGACTCGGCGAAGTACTGCAGGACGCGGTGCACCGGCTGGTCCCAGCCCTCGATGGTCATCGGGTGCCCGTCCGGCCCGTACCAGGACATCCGCGAGGCACCCGGGGTCTCCTGCCCCTCGACGCCGAAGCGCGTCGGCCGGAGTGCAGGGTGCGCCTGCCGGAACCGGGCGAGCGCGGCGACGGCCTCGGTCATCGACTCGGCGTCCTCGTCGTCGGACCAGTCCACCGGGGTGAGGTCGTCGGACACGACGTACGCGTTGTTGTTGCCGTGCTGCGTGCGGCTCCGCTCGTCACCCGCGGTGAGCATCGGCACCCCGGCGGAGAGCAGCAGCGTCGCCGCGAGGTTCCGCATCGAGCGGCCGCGCGCTGCCCGGACGCCGCGGTCGGCGGTGTCGCCCTCGATACCGTGGTTGAACGAGCGGTTGTCGTTCGAACCGTCGCGGTTCTCCTCGCCGTTCGCCTCGTTGTGCTTGCCGTCGTACGACACCAGGTCGAGCAGCGTGAAGCCGTCGTGAGCGGTGACGAAGTTGACGCTCGCGAGCGGACCGCGGTCGACGCCGAAGACGTGGCGCGAGCCGGTCAGGGCGCCGGCGAGGGCGCCGATGCCGGTGCGGGGCATGCCGTTGCGGCGTTCCTCGGCGATGTCCGTCAGCCAGAACTGGCGGACCGTGTTGCGGAAGCCGTCGTTCCACTCACTGGTGCGGTCGCCGGCCGCCCCGAACGAGCCGGTCTTCCAACCGTCGGGTCCGACGTCCCACGGTTCGGCGATGACCAGGGTGTCCTGCAGGTCGGGGTGGTTCCGGATCCGCTCGAGCAGCGGGTGCGACGGGTCGAAGACGTGGTCGGCGTCGCGGGCGAGCGCGGCCATCAGGTCGAAGCGGAAGCCGTCGACCTGCACCTCGCGCGCCCAGTACACCAGGCTGTCGACGATCAGGTCCGCCGTGGACTCCACCGAGGTGTCCAGGGTGTTCCCGCAGCCGGTGGTGTCGTAGTAGGTGTCCCGGAACGGCGGCGCGGCCTGGGTCCACCGGTACCGCTCCGCACCGTCGATGCCGCGCAGGCTGGTGGTGGGCCCGCCGATGCCCTCTTCCGCCGTGTGGTTGTAGACGACGTCGAGCACCACCTGGATGCCCGCTTCGTGCAGCAGCCGGACCATGCCCTTGAACTCGCGCAGCACCGCGGACGCGCCCTCGGCCCGTGCGGGAGCCGAGGCGTGCGCGGCGTGCGGCGCGAAGAACCCGAGGGTGTTGTAGCCCCAGGCGTTCTCGCGGCCGGCGTCCCGCAACCAGTTCTCGGTGTCGAACGCGTGCACCGGCAGGAGCTCGAGCGTCGTGACACCGATCCGGTGCAGGTGCGCGATGGTGCTCTCGTGCGCCACCCCGGCGTACGTGCCGCGCAGGTGCTCCGGCAGGTGCGGGTTCGCGGCGGTCAGGGTGCGGACGTTCGCCTCGTAGACCACGGCGCGGTCGAGCGGGACCGTGGGCTTGACGACGCCGCCCCAGTCGAAGGCGTCGTCCACGACGACGCTCGTCCAGCGGGGCGTGCCGAGTCCGGTCGGGGCGATGCCGCGGGCGTACGGGTCGAGCAGGGGCCGTGTCGGCTCGAACTCGTTCCGCGGTCCGACGGGCCCGTCGACGAGCAGGTGGTACCGGTCACCCGGGGCGGCGCCGGGGGTCTCGGCCGTCCACAGGTCGGTCGCCGGCAGCCGCTCGAGCGGGTACCGGACCGGCTGCCCGTCCGCTCGCTCGACGACCACGACGACGGCCGTGGCGGTGGCGGACCGCAGGGAGAACCGCGGGACGTCGGCCCCGAGGTCGAACCCCGGGGTGTGGTCGATCGCTGTCTCGTGCACCCGACAAGGGTACGAGGACCGGCGCGTATCCTGGACACCGCTCGTTCCAGGGGGTGCAGATGCCGGTCTACCTCGACCACGCCGCGACGACGCCGATCCTGCCGGAGGCGCTCGCCGCGTTCACCGATGCGCTCGGCACCGTCGGCAACCCGTCGTCGATCCACAGCGCCGGGCAGCACGCCAAGATGCTGCTCGAGGACGGCCGCGCCGCCGTCGCCCGGTCGCTCGACGCCGACACCGTCGAGGTCGTCTTCACCTCCGGCGGCACGGAGAGCATCAACCTCGCCGTGAAGGGCCTGTTCTGGGCACGTCAGCGCGACCGTGCCCGCCCCCGCATCGTCGTGCCGGGGGGCGAGCACCACGCCACCGTCGACACCCTGACCTGGCTGGAGACGCACGAGGGCGCCGTCGTCGACGTGGTCCCGTTGGACGCGCAGGGCCGCGTCGACCTCGTCGGACTGGAGGCACGGCTCGCCTCCGCCGACGACGTCGCCCTGGTCACGTTCCTGTGGGCGAACAACGAGGTGGGCACCATCCAGCCCGTGGCACGGATCGTGGAGCTCGCGCACGCCGCCGGCGTGCCCGTGCACAGCGACGCCGTCGCCGCCTACGGCCAGGTGCCGGTGTCGTTCGCCGCGTCCGGCCTCGACGCCCTGAGCGTCTCCGCGCACAAGGTCGGCGGACCGGTCGGCATCGGTGCGCTGGTGCTCGGGCGGAAGGCCACCGTCGAGCCCCTCATCCACGGCGGCGGGCAGCAGCGCCAGGTGCGGAGCGGCACCCAGGACGCCCCCGCTGCGGCCTCGTTCGGCGTCGCGGCCACGATGGTCGCCGCCGAACCGATGCCGCACCCGTCGCTCGTCGCCCTGCGCGACCGGCTCGTCGCCGGTGTCCGCGCGGCCGTGCCGTCCGCCGTGCTGATGGGGGACCCCGTCGACCGGCTGCCCGGCAACGCGCACTTCACGTTCCCGGGCTGCGAGGGCGATTCGCTCCTGTTCCTGCTCGACGCCGCCGGGGTCGCCGTCTCGACCGGGTCTGCATGCCAGGCCGGCGTGCCCGAGGCGTCGCACGTGCTGCTCGCGATGGGGCTGTCGGAGCAGGACGCCCGCGGCGCGCTCCGGATCACGCTCGGACACACCTCGACCGATGCGGACGTCGACGCCTTCCTGGCGGCGCTGCCGGACGCGGTCGCGCGGGCCGGCGCTGCGGGCATGGCGTCGCGGGAGCCGCTGCTGGGGCGGTAGCGCGCCCTCCGGCGGGGGTGCGACGCCGACCGGCCTGCCGCGCCGGTAGGATCGGTGACCATGGTCGAACTGGACTTCACCGAGCAGCTCTCCGCCCTCCGAGAGACCTTCGGCAACATCCGCTCGGTGGTCGACGTCGACCGCCTGCAGCGTGAGATCGCCGACCTCAGCGAGCAGGCGGGTGCCCAGGACCTCTGGGACGACGTCGAGCACGCGCAGCAGGTGACGAGCGCGCTCTCGCACCGGCAGTCGGAGCTCAAGAAGATCACCGACACCGAGCGACGCATCGACGACCTCGAGGTGCTGGTCGAGATGGCGAACGAAGGCGACGACCAGGACTCGGCCGACGAAGCCGTCGCCGAGCTCAAGGCGGTCCAGAAGACCATGGGCGACCTCGAGGTGCAGACGCTCCTCGACGGCGAGTACGACGACCGCCCCGCCGTGATCACCATCCGCGCCGGGGCCGGCGGCGTCGACGCCGCGGACTTCGCCGAGATGCTCATGCGCATGTACCTGCGGTACGCCGAACAGCACGGCTTCAAGACCACCGTGATGGAGACGTCCTACGCCGAAGAAGCGGGCATCAAGTCCGCCACGTTCGAGGTCGACGCCCCCCACGCCTTCGGCACCCTGTCGATCGAGGCCGGCACCCACCGACTCGTCCGCATGTCGCCGTTCGGCGCAGCGGGCAAGCGGCAGACCTCGTTCGCCGCGGTCGAGGTCATCCCGCTCATGCCGGAGACGATGGTCATCGACATCCCCGAGAACGACATCCGCGTCGACGTCTTCCGTTCGTCGGGCCCCGGCGGGCAGTCCGTCAACACGACCGACTCCGCGGTGCGCCTGACGCACATCCCGACCGGCACCGTCGTCTCCATGCAGAACGAGAAGTCGCAGATCCAGAACCGTGCGGCCGCCATGCGCGTGCTGCAGTCGCGCCTGCTCCTCCTGAAGAAGGAAGAGGAGAACGCGAAGAAGAAGGAGCTCGCCGGCAACATCACGGCGAGCTGGGGCGACCAGATCCGGTCCTACGTGCTGGCGCCGTACCAGATGGTCAAGGACCTGCGGAGCGAGCACGAGGTGAACAACCCCTCAGCCGTGTTCGACGGCGACCTGGACGGCTTCATCAACGCCGGCATCCGCTGGCGCAAGCAATCCGTCGACGCGTAGGGGTTCGTGAGCCGCGCGCCTCGCTTGCTTTCCAAGCGGGGCGACCTACCCTGATCCGGTCATGATCAAATTCGACCAGGTCACCAAGGTCTACTCGGGCAACCCGAGTCCGGCGCTCGACAACCTCACCCTCGAGATCCTCAAGGGCGAGTTCGTGTTCCTCGTGGGCGCCTCGGGTTCCGGCAAGTCCAGCTTCCTGCGCCTCGTGCTCAAGGAGGAGAAGCCCTCCCGCGGCCAGATCCACGTGCTCGGGCAGCGCCTCGGGTCCCTGGCGTCGCGGAAGGTCCCGTACTTCCGGCGCAACCTCGGCGTCGTGTTCCAGGACTTCCGACTCCTGCCCAACAAGAACGTCTTCGACAACGTCGCGTTCTCGCTGCAGGTGATCGGCAAGAGCAAGGGCTTCATCAGCGAGGCCGTCACCGACGTGCTGAAGCTCGTCGGACTCGCGGGCAAGGCGACCCGCATGCCGCACGAGCTCTCCGGTGGTGAGCAGCAGCGCGTGGCGATCGCCCGCGCCGTCGTCAACAAGCCGGCGATCCTGCTGGCCGACGAGCCCACCGGCAACCTGGACCCCACCACGTCCGCCGGCATCATGGCGCTCCTCGAACGCATCAACCAGGGAGGCACCACCGTGCTCATGGCGACCCACGACGCCAGCATCGTGAACCAGATGCAGCGTCGGGTCATCGAGCTGTCGAACGGCACGGTCCTCCGGGACGAGCAGTCCGGCGGCTACCAGACCCAGGCGGTCCCGATCCAGCGCGGCACCGTGTCGAACACGACCGGCATCCAGACCATCCCGGGGCTCATCCGATGAGGCTCGGGCTCGTCATGTCCGAGGTCGGCTCGGGCCTGCGGCGCAACGCGTCGATGGTCGTCTCCGTCGTCCTCGTGACCTTCATCTCGCTCACCTTCGTCGGGACCGCGATCCTGCTCCAGATGCAGATCAACCAGATGAAGGGGTACTGGTACGACCGGGCGCAGGTCGCCGTCTACCTGTGCACCGACACCGACACCACCGGCAACTGCACGGGTGCCAAGGCCACCGAGGACCAGCGGAAGCAGGTCCAGGCCCAGCTCGAGTCGTCCACGCTCAAGCCGTACATCGAGAAGACGTACTACGAGGACCAGGACCAGGCGTTCACCCGCTTCAAGGAGCAGTTCAAGGACTCCGCGGCGACCGAGTTCGTCAAGCCCGAGTACCTCAACGAGACCTTCTGGGTGAACCTGAAGAACCCGTCGCAGGCCGACGTCCTCGTCGAGAGCCTGTCGAAGGTCGCCGGCGTGCAGAGCGTCGTCGACCAACGCGGCTACCTGCAACCGATCTTCAACCTGCTCAACGCGTCGTCGTACACGGCGATCGGCATCGCGGCGCTCATGCTCGTCGCCGCCGTGCTCCTCATCGCGACCACGATCCGGTTGTCCGCCTTCAGCCGCAGGCGAGAGCTCGGCATCATGCGGCTGGTCGGTGCGTCGAACCGGTTCATCCAGACGCCGTTCGTGCTCGAGGGGGTGATCGCCGCCGCCATCGGAGCCGTCCTGGCGGGTGGCGCCATCACCGCGGTGGTGTGGTTCTTCGTCCGGAACTTCCTGGCCGAGCGCTTCACCGGCACAGCCTTCATCGGCATGGGTGACGCGGCCATCGTGGTGCCGTCGGTGATCGTCATCGGGGTGTTGCTCGCCGCGGTGTCGGCGTCGATCGCCATCCGCCGCTACCTCAAGGTCTGATCCGCCGCGCCGGGAAGGTGCGTGCGGCGCCTGCTGTTGGGTAGTCTGTAGGGCTGCGCAGCGCAGTGCCCGGTACGAGAGGAGTCGTCATGGCGAAGGAACGCGGTGAGAAGGTCGTCGCGACGAACCGTCGTGCCCGACACGACTACCTCATCGAGGACACGTACGAGGCTGGCATGGTCCTGTCCGGCACCGAGGTGAAGTCCCTGCGCATGGGACGCGCCTCGTTGGTCGACGGGTACGCCTACATCGACCGGGGCGAAGCCTGGATCGATGCCGTGCACATCCCCGAGTACACCGAGGGCACCTGGAACAACCACGCACCTCGGCGCAAGCGCAAGCTGCTCCTCCACAAGCAGCAGATCGTGAAGATCTCGCACAAGACGGCCCAGGGCGGCTACACCCTCGTGCCGCTGCAGATCTACTTCCACGACGGTCGGGCCAAGATCGAGATCGCGGTCGCCAAGGGCAAGCGCGAGTTCGACAAGCGTCAGGCCATGCGGGAGAAGACCGACAAGCGTGAGGCCGAGCGGGCCATGCGCACGAAGAACCGCGTCGGCGAGTAGCGGCCTCGCACCTCGGTCAGCTAGACTGAGGGACTGCTCCGATCGGAGCAGTGGCAACACAACTCAACAGCGTGACAGTGGCTCGCACGTCCGGCCCGCATGGGGATGATCGGTTTCGACATTGCCTGTGTGCCGACGGGAAGCGGGCCGAGGACCCACGGTTATCTCGTGAACGATCCGTGGAAAACAACAAGTGCCAATTCCAAGCGCACTGACTTCGCTCTCGCTGCGTAAGCAGCCCAGCACATGAAGTCCGTCGGCCAGGTGACCGTCCCCTAACCTGATCCCGGCGTCATCCAGAGGACTTGCTGCACGGTTGCGCCTCAGGGCCGTGCGGGACTTGCACTGAGACTGGGCCCGTCGTCCTAGAAGCCGGTAGCAAAGGACGGGGCCGAGCAGAACGAACTATCCGGATACGCCCGTAGAAGACGTCGAATTGCAGCGATGGACGGGGGTTCGATTCCCCCCATCTCCACCATTCGCCGGTCGTCGAGCCGCTGTCACCACGTGTTGCCCGAACGCCCCGTCACCGTCCCTGGACGATGCCGGGGCGTTCGCTGTCTCGCCACGTCAGGGGACTACGCTCCGGAGGAGGCGCAGGGAAACGCCCGCGCCGACCCCGAACGGAAGGCCCCCACGTGGTGCAGGAGATCGCGATCCGAGTCCGTCTGCGCGAGCAGGAGCGAGTGGTGCTCGCCGACTACGAGCGGATCGTGGGGTCCGTCGCCACGGTTGCCGCCCTCGCTGCCTGGCTGCCCACGCCCGACGCCCGCCTGGTCGTCCGCGGCCGGGGTGCCGAGCCCGTCCGCCTCGAGACCGTCACCTACGGTTCGGTCGTCGAGATGCTCGTCGTGCTCGACCAGCGTTCGGCTGCTGTCGAACGGGGTGCAGCAGCGATCGCGGCGCTGATCGAGTCGGTGCGGCACGAGCACGTCGCCGATGACGTGGCCGGGGTCGCCGGTGAGCTGGACCGCCTGGACCGCGCTGCACCGCGCGGACGGTCGGTCGTCGAGCGCACGCTCCGCACGTTCCTCGAGGGTGCGCGCGCCGACGTCCTGGCACGCAAGACCACGACCCGGGTGCGGACCGCGCAGGCGCTGTTGCGGCTCGCCGAGGACGACGCGGTGCTCACCGTGGAGCGGGTGACGGACGCGCTCGCGCCCGTGCTCGAGGAACACGCGGTCGACGTCGCGCTGGACACGGGTTCCGCCGTGGTCGTCGAGCCGATCGACGGGGTCGAGTCGCCGGAGCAGGCACCGGTCCTGCCGTTGCCTTCGGGGGAAGCGAAGCCGAAGAAGTCGGACAAGAAGCCGTCCAAGAAGCAGGACGACGGCAAGAAGAAGTCCGACAAGAAGAAGTCGGACAAGAAGGACGACGGCAAGAAGAAGTCCGACAAGAAGAAGTCGGACAAGAAGGACGACGGCAAGAAGAAGAAGTCCAAGAAGTAGCAGCCTGAGCGCTTATACAGCACAATTGTTTCCGGCATGTTAAAGAATCCGGCCAAGCCGCTGTCCCGGTGCCAGAGTCGATGAGCGCGACCCCCGTTCGTGGGGCCCGCTCACTCGACGGGAGCAGCAGTGGCTACAACGACGACGCCGGCGTTGCCGGACTCCGGCCTCAAGCGGAACGTGGGCTTCATCGGGCTCATCTGGGCCTCGACGGGGTCGATCATCGGCTCCGGTTGGCTCTTCGGGTCGCAGGAGGCCCTGAAGACCGCAGGCCCGGCCGCGATCATCTCGTGGCTCATCGGTGGTGTGGCGATCCTCGTCCTCGCCCTCGTACACGCCGAACTCGGCGGCATGTTCCCGATCGCGGGCGGGACGGCACGGTTCCCGCACATCGCGTTCGGTGGCATCGCCGGCGCGTCGTTCGGCTGGTTCTCCTGGTTGCAGTCCGTGACCGTCGCCCCGATCGAGGTCGAGGCGATGATCAAGTACGCGCAGCACTGGCAGTTCGCGCACCCGTGGCTGCACACGACGCCGGTGGACGGGGAGACGCAGCAGCTGCTCACCGGCGCGGGCATCGCGGTCGCCGTCGTCCTCATGGCGGTGGTCACCGTGATCAACCTGCTCAGCGTCCGGATCCTCGCGAACACGAACTCGGCGGCGACGTGGTGGAAGGTCGCCATCCCGCTGCTGGTCATCATCGTGCTGGCGTTCAGCGGGTTCCACGGCTCGAACTTCACGGCGGCTGACGGCTTCATGCCCGAGGGTGCCAAGGGGGTCCTGGCGGCGGTGTCCACCTCCGGCATCATCTTCGCCTTCCTGGGCTTCGAGCAGGCCGACCAGCTCGCGGGTGAAGCGAAGAACCCGCGGCGGGACATCCCGCGCGCCGTCATCGGCTCGGTGCTCATCGGGCTGGTGATCTACCTGCTGCTGCAGGTCGTGTTCCTCGGGGTGCTCCGGTCGGATGCGATCCAGGGGTCCTGGGCCACCGCCGACTTCACGAAGTACACGGGGCCGTTCGCCGACATCGCGATGGCCGCGGGCATCACGTGGCTGGCGGTGGTCATCTTCATCGACGCGATCATCTCGCCCGCGGGGACCGGGCTGATCTACGTGACGGCGACGAGCCGCATCTCCTACGGACTCAGTCGCAACGGGTACTTCCCGAAGGCGTTCGAGTGGACGACGAAGCAGGGCGTGCCGTGGGTCGGGCTCGTCGCGGCGTTCGTCGTCGGTTGCGCGTGCTTCGCACCGTTCCCCTCGTGGCAGGGGCTGGTGAGCCTCATCACGAGCGCGTCGGTCCTGATGTACGCCGGTGCCCCGTTGGCGCTCGGTGCGTTCCGGAAGCGGATCCCGGAGATCGAGCGCCCCTACCGGATGCCCGCCGCAGCGGTGCTGTCACCGATCGCGTTCATCGTCGCGAACCTCATCATCCTGTGGACCGGGTGGGACACCGACTGGAAGCTCGGCGTCGCGATCCTCATCGGTGCCGTGGTGATCATCCTGAACAACGTGTTCCGCGGTGCCTCGAGCGTCCGGCCGCGCTGGGACTGGAAGGCGGCGCAGTGGCTGCTGCCGTACCTGATCGGCATGGGGCTCATCGTGTTCCTCAGCGACTTCGGTCCGCTGACGCACCCGGTGTTCCCGCTGTGGATCGACATCGTCGTCGTCGCGCTGTTCTCGCTGGTGATCTACTACTGGGCGATCAACTCCGCCTCGGACCGTGCGGAGATCCTCCGCACGGCCGACGACGTCCGTGACGTCGAGGAATCAGGCGTGGTCGAGCCGGTCCACCACTAGTCGAGCCGGTCCACCATTGGTCGAGCCGGTCCACCACTAGAAGTCGAACAGGTTCGCCCGGATGCCCCCGGCGCCGTACTCCCGCCGCAGGAGCCCACGGCGCCGGAGCACCGGCACCAGGTCGCCGAACATCCGGTGGATCTGCGCCGGGTGCAGGTCGCCCGAGAAGATGATGCCGTCGTTGTCCGCGTCCGACCCGAGCTCCTCGATGAAGTCCGCGAACTCATCGGCGGTCCCGACGAAGCCCTCGCGTGAGGACACCCGCCCCTTGCGGGCCTTGCGTTCCAGCAGCGAGCGCAGCGGGGCGTCCGGGGTGTCGCCGAGCAGCCCGCGGATCGTGCCGGCGGAGACGTGGTCGCCGAAGGTCCCGTCCGGCACGGGCGCGTCGAGGTCGAGCGCGAGCAGGTCCGTCTCGGAGTCGCTCGACCACGCGATCGCCGCGGTCCGCAGGTCGTCGTCGGACGGGTGCCTCGAAGCGGACACGATCCGGTCGGCTTCCTCGGGGGACGACACGATCTCGGGCTTCAGGACGAACAGGATCCGCAGGGAGTCCGCGGAACGCCCGGCGACGGCGGCCGCGGAGACCACCCGAGCGCGGTAGTCCCGCACAGCCGCCGCCGACAGCGGCGCGAGCGCGAGTTGCACGTCCGAGTGGGTGCCGGCGAACGCGAGGCCCCGACCGGAGCCACCGGGGGAGACGACCACCGGGTCCGAGTCGAGCGGCAGCGCGTTGAGCGGGCCGTCGGCGGTGAAGTACGCGCCCTCGTGGTGGAAGGCATCGAGCGCTTCCCCGTCAGCGAAACTCCAGTCGGAGGGGTCCCCGACGTACCCGGACGACCCCCACGACCCCCAGAGTCGGCGGAGCAGCGTGATCCACTCCTCGGCCCGGTCGTACGCCTGGTCGTGCGGCAGCGGCGGCAGACCGGCGTGCCGGGCACTGCCGACGTCGGTCACGACGTTGATGCCGAGCCGCTCGGAGGACAGGTGTGCCAGTGTGGCGAACTGTCGTGCAGCCAGGTACGGCGGCGTGAACCCGGCGTTGACGGTCGGCGCGATGCCGATGTGCGAGGTCGCCGCGAACAGGTACGGCGCGAGCAGCAGGGGGTCGTGCTTCGGGCCGCCGTAGGCCTGGCGGATGCGCAGGTCGAGCGTCGACGGGTTGCCGAGCGAGATGGCGTCCTCCGCGATCACCAGGTCCATGCCGGCCTGTTCGAGCGTGCGGACGGACTGCTGGTACAGGTCGGGCTTGGTCCAGTCGTGGCCCCAGTCCCAGTCCGAGCGCCCCCACGCCTGCGGGCCGAACCCGCGTGAGAAGAAGTACCCGAAGTGTTGCGGTCGTGCCATCGTCTAGAGCTCCTCCGAGATCACGTGCGTGCCCGGGACCGAGTGTTCCAGGGACGCACGCTCCGCGTCGGACGGGCCACGGGCCTCCCGGTCAGCACTGCCGTCTGCGGAACGCAACGCGGCGAACCCGCGTCCCAGGTCGCGGAGCAGGTCCGCGACCTCCTCGATGCCGACCGACAGTCGGATCAGGCCGTCGTCGATTCCCTGGTCGGCGCGTTCAGCGGCGGTCTTGCCGGCGTGCGTCGTCGTCGCGGGGTGCAGGATCAGCGAGCGGACGTCGCCCAGGTGGGTCATCCGGCTGAACAGCTGGACGCTGTCGATGAAGGTGTGCGCGGCGGCTTCGCCGCCCGCCAGCGTGAACGCGAAGACGGAGCCGGCTCCGCGCGGCAGGTAGCGCTGGGCGAGGTCGTGGAACGGACTGGAGGCCAGACCCGCGTGGTCGACGCTCGTCACCTCCGGCTGTGCTTCCAACCACTGCGCCACCGCCAGCGCGTTCGCGCTGTGGCGTTCCACGCGCAGGCTCAGCGTCTCGATGCCCTGGCGGATCAGGAACGCGTTGAACGGCGACGGGGTCGGGCCGATGCGCGAGGCGACGACGTCACGCGCGAAGACGACGAACGCCCGGTTGCCGTAGCGCTCGATGTAGCTGTCGCCGCCGAGCGACCGCTCCGGGCTGGTGAGGTGCTGCCAGCGCTCGGGGGAGGCGGACCAGTCGAACGTGCCGCCGTCGACGACCACGCCGCCGAGGCCCGCGCCGTGGCCGGACAGGAACTTCGATGCCGAGTGGATGACGATGTCGGCGCCGTGCTCGACCGGCCGGACCAGGTACGGCGTCGCCAGGGTGTTGTCCACGATCAGGGGGACCCCGGCACGGTGCGCGGTGTCGGCGACGCCGGTGATGTCGAGGACGTCGTTCTTCGGGTTCGGGATCGTCTCGGCGAAGAACGCCTTCGTGTTCGGGCGGACGAGCCGTGCCCACTCGTCGAGGTCGCGCTGGTCGGCGACGAAGTCGACCTCGATGCCGAGGCGACCGAGGTTCTGCACGAGCAGCCCCTTGGTGCCCTCGTAGATGCTGCGGGCGGCGACGACGTGGTCGCCCGCCTGCAGGAGCCCGAGGAACGCGATGGTGGCCGCCGCCTGGCCGCTGCCGACGAGGATCGCCTCGACGCCCCGCTCGAGCAGGGCGACGCGGCGCTCGACGTCGGCGTTCGTCGGGTTGCCGAGGCGGGTGTAAGTGTAGCCGTCCTCGGTGCCGGCGAAGCGGTCGCGCGCCTGGTCGAAGTCGTCGAAGAGGAAGCCGGAGGACATGTGGATGGCCGGGATCCGTGCGCCGTGCCCTGCGTCGGGCACGAAGCCGCCGTGCACCTGTTCGGTCGAGAAACCGTGATCGTCGTTCGCCATGGGACACCTCCGGGAGTCGTCTGGCGGTAGCCTCGCAGCCTTCGCTGCGTGGACAGGCGATTGCGGCGTTCCGTTACGCGGAACCGGGGTGCGGTGGGGTCGCGGCGGCGCCCCGGCGACTGCCACGATGGGGGCATGGCGACCGACGAAGCGACCCTGATCATCCGCGATGTCCGTCCGTGGGGTGGTGCACGGTCGGACATCCGGGTGGCGGACGGCCGCATCGTCTCGGTCACCGCGACCGGAGCGGGCGACGGCGTCGCGGGCGGTGCCAGTGCCAGTGCCAGTGGCGGTGCCGGTGCCGGTGCCGGTGCTGGTGCTCGGGTCGTCGACGGGCGCGGCCAGCTCGCGCTGCCGGGGTTCGTCAACACGCACGCCCACGTCGACAAGAGCTGGTGGGGGCACGAGTGGGAGTCGTACGGCGGCGAGCCCGGCACGCAGGGGCGCATCGCGCACGAACGAGCTCGGCGTGACGCCCTCGGGATCCCGAGCGAACCCGTCGCCACCCGGGTGCTGCGCGAAGGGCTGCGCACCGGCACCACCCGGGTCCGCACACACGTCGACGTCGACCCCGGCGTCGGGCTGCGGGGGATCGAGGCCGTGCGTGCGGCGGCCGACGCGCTCGACGGTGCGGTCGAGGTGTCGATCGTCGCGTTCCCGCAGGACGGCGTGCTGCGGCGGCCCGGTGTGCTCGACCTGCTGCGGCAGGCGGCGACGGCCGGAGCCGACCACATCGGCGGGCTCGACCCGTCGCTCATCGACCGCGACCCGGTCGGACAGCTCGACGGCCTGTTCGCCATCGCCGCCGACACCGGGTGCGGCATCGACATCCACCTGCACGAGCCCGCCGAGCTCGGTGCGTTCGCGTTCGACCTGGTGCTCGACCGGGTGGAGCGGCTCGGCATCGCACCGGGCAGGGTCAACATCGCCCACGGGTTCGCGATCGTCGACGTCGATCCCGTGCGTCGCCGCGACCTGCTCGCCCGGATGGCGTCGCTCGGCGTCACGATGACCACCGTCGCCCCGGTGCGGATGCGGCAGCTTCCCCTGCACGAGTTCGACGAGGCCGGCGTGCGGTTCGGCTTCGGCACCGACGGCATCCGTGACCTGTGGAGCCCCTACGGCGACGGCGACCTGCTCGGCATCGCGTGGCAGTACGCGCGGGCCGGCGGTGTGGTGCGGGACGAGGACCTGACCCGCGTGGTGGAGCTCGCCACGCGCGACGGTGCCCGGTTCGTCACCGACGAGGCGCACGACCTCGTGGCGGGGGCGCGTGCCGACGTGGTGCTGCTCGACGCCGAGAACCCGATGGACGCCCTGGTGCGGCGGGTGCCGCGGTCGCTCGTCGCCGGCGGCGGCCGGGTGTTCGACCCCGCCGAGCTCGCGCAGCGCCCCTGGGAGTAAGCGCGGGGCTGCGCACCCGTTCTGCGTCATTGCACCAGTCGATCACCGCGTGGATCGTCGCGGACGTGGTGCGAGCAGGGTCTGGCACCGTCAGAAGAGTGCGCGCACGCCCGCCACCACGGTGTCCCAGACCTCGAGCAACGGGACCCGCGCGAGCCACACCGCGAGGCCGTTCACCAGCACGAACAGCACGAACCAGACTCCCGCCGGCACGCGCATCTCGGCTGCGGCGATGTGGAAGTCTGTCTGCACGCGGGCGCCGGTGAGCAGCCACCGTGCGACCTGCACGACGGACCGCAGTCCGTCGACGACGAAGAACGCCCCGACCGCGGCGACCACGAGCACCGTGGTCTCGGACGGACGCAGTGCCACCCACAGCGCCAGGACGTCGAAGCCGAGCACGACGAGCAGCCCGAACCAGTTCCGCACGAACACCAGCGCCACGAGCCCGATCACACCGAGCACGGCGACGGGGAGCCACCGCGAGCCGTGCAGCACCCCGGTCACCAGCAGCACCCCGGCCCAGAGCGGCGCGCTGTACCCGGCGTAGAGGTTGAGGATCCGGACGAGCCAGCGGATGCCGCCGGGGACCCGGCCGAGCTGGACCCAGGCCTCGCCGGAGCCGTCCGGGTGCAGGTCGATGCGCTGGATGCGGCCGCCGAACGGGACGACGACGATGCAGTGCCCGACCTCGTGGGCGATGGTCGCGGCGATCCGGGCGACCCGTCCGACGAGCGGCAGGAACGGCAGGAGCGCGCCGACGACGAGCGCGACGAACACGAGGGGCGGGGCTGCGGTGGTCAAGGGACCAGCATCGCAGCCGTGTCCCGCGAACTGCCCGAGACCCGGCGGCGAGGACGATGTGGAACGACATCCTCGACGTCGTACGACATCGAGAACGTCGATCCGAGTCGACGCCCGGCCCGCCCGGCCCGCCCGGCCCGCGCGCGCCGGTCAGCCCAGGACGGTCGGCCCGGCCACCACGACGACGAGCACCGTCGTCATGGCGATCGCGAACGCCGTGAGCACGACCAGGAACGTCGTCAGGTGGTTCATCCGACCGCGCATCACTCGACCGTCACCGACTTCGCCAGGTTGCGCGGCTTGTCGACGTCGCAGCCGAGCTGCAGCGCGAGTTCGCGGGCGAGCATCTGCAGCGGCACGACGGCCTCGAGCGGACCCCAGGGCGCCGCCATGGCGCCCCAGGCGAGTCCGCCGGTGCCGCGGCTGCCGAGCGCCGGGATGTCGGAGCCTTCGCCGCCGATGGTGATGACGAACCCGCCGCGGGCCCGGACCTCGGCGATCGCCGACTGGATCTTCGGCTCGCCGTGGTCGATCACGACGACGGGGGTGCCCTCGTCGACGAGGGCGAGCGGGCCGTGCTTCAGCTCGCCCGCGGGGTACGCCTCGGCCCAGCGGTAGCTGAGCTCCTTGAGCTTGAGTGCGCCCTCGGCGGCGTACGGCAGGCCCGCACCGCGGCCGAGGAACAGGAAGCCGGTGGCCTCCTTCACGCTCGACACCAGGAGCGGCATCCGGTCGGCGGACACCTGCGTGGCGTGCTCGATGCGTGCCGGCAGGTCGAGCAGTTCGTCGACGAGCGCGTGGGCACGTGCGACCTCGATGCGGCCGGACGCCACGAGCGCGGAGATCACCGCGGCGACTCCGACGACGACCTGCGCGGTGAACGTCTTCGTCGCGGCGACGCCGATCTCCGGACCGGCGTGGCAGTCGAGCACGGCGTCGGCGCGACGGGCCAGCGAGGAGTGCATGTTGTTCGTGAGCGCGAGCACCGGGTGGCGGTCCTCGAAGCGGTCGAGCGCGCGGAGGACGTCGGCGGTCTCGCCGGACTGGCTGATCGCGACGACCAGGGTGTCGGGGCCGAGGACGGCCTGGTCGGCCTCGCTGGCGACGACGATGTCGGTGGGGACGCCGCCGATGCCGCGCAGCGCGGTGGCGATCACCTGGCCGGCGTTGAGCGAGGTGCCGCAGGCGACGATCGCCAGGCGCTGGAAGGCGGGCAGCCCGAGGCCGACCCACATGCTGCCGTCCGCGGTGCGGCGGGCGATGCGGTCCAGGATCGTGCTGACGACGTCGGCCTGCTCGCCGATCTCCTTCGCCATGTGGTCGGGGTGGTCGCCGAGGTCCAGTGCGGTGGCGGCGAACGGCGACGGGGTGGGGAACGGCACGGGCACGGTGATCCCGTTCGACGACCAGGTCCAGGCCTCGCCGAGCTCGACGACGTCACCGTCGCGGAGCGCCACGAAGGTCTCGCACCACTCGGCGATCGCACCGATGTCGCTCGCCACGAAGTCGCCGCGGGCGGACCGGGCGACGACGAGCGGGGAACGGTCAGCGGCCACGACCATCCGGCCGTCGCGGGCGTCGAGGACGACGATCGCCCACGACCCCTCGAGCTGCGCGGTCGCGATCTGCACGGCGAGCATCAGGTCCGGGTCGACGGCCAGGGCACGCTCGACGAGGTGCGCGATGACCTCGGAGTCGACCTCGGAGCGGAACCGGTGGCCCTGCGCCGTGAGCATGTCGCGCAGGCGGTCGGCGTTCTCGATGATGCCGTTGTGCACGATGCTGATCCGGCGCGAGCAGTCGGCGTGCGGGTGGGCGTTCGCCTCGCGCACGGCACCGTGCGTGGCCCAGCGGGTGTGGCCGATGCCGACGCCGGTCAGGGCGTCGCCGGACCGGGCGGCGACGAGCGTGCGCAGGTCCCCGACGCGGGAGACCGAGCGGATCGTCTCGGTGCGTCCGGCGGCGGTCCGGACGGCGATGCCGGCGGAGTCGTAGCCGCGGTACTCGAGTCGTTCGAGTCCGTCGAGCAGGTAGGGCGTCGCGTCGTCAGACACGCGGGCCGCGATGATGCCGCACATCGGCTGTCCCTTCGGGGGAACGGGGTGGGGGAGTGGAGCGGGGTTCGGCACCGACCGCCGTCGGGTCTGCCGCGCGTCCGGGCCCTCGCGGTCCTGACCGGCGCCCGTCCTCGGATCAGGCGAGGACGGACGACGGAGTGGGTGGGCCACGAGGTTCGGGTACCGGACGGGGTACCGCGGTCTGGCCCCTCGGGAGGGGCACGGCGGTCGGTGCATGAGAAGCCTCACCCGGCGACGCCGCCACGGCAACAGTCGTCGGCTGCTCTTGCGGTTCCCCGCGTGCGGGGGACGCCGCGGTGCGGTCGCGTGCGGACTCCCGCAAGGCGCGCCGCGTCCTGGAAAGGGAAAAGGCGGACGGGAGGCCCGGTACCAGCTGGTACCGGGCCTCCCGTCCGCCTTGTGCTCGCGTCGACTAGGTGAGCAGCGCGACCAGGTGGGAGCGCGACCGCGCGCCCACCTTGCGGTAGATCTGCGTGAGCCGCAGCTCCACCGTGCGCTGCGACATGAACAGCGACGACGCGATCTCGCGGTTGCGGTAGCCCTCCGTCACCTTCTGCACCACGGCGCGCTCCTCGGCCGTGAGCGAGGTGAGCACCGCGGAGGCGTCCGGAGCGCTCCGGGGCGTCCCCGGCATCGACGCGGACAGCACCGGTGCGGACCGGAGCGACGGACCCGTGCCGAACGGCGGCATGGCCGCTGCCGGTGCGGGGGTGACGAGGGGACGGCGCATGCCGGCCGCCTCGTACGCCGCCGCTGCTGCCGCACCGAGACGCGGACGCTCGGCGGGGTTGCCGACCGTCGCGAGGGCCGCGAACGTCCGTGCCCGCTCGAACTGCGAGTCGTGCGGCTGGAACAGCTCCAACGCGCGGCGACGGGCGGTGTCCCGGGTGGTGTCGTCGGCGACGAGCGCGAGGCTCCTCGCCAGCACGAGCGCACCCCAGCGACCCGGTCGGGCGTGGTGGTCCGCAGCGAGCCGCGCGGTGATGGTGCGGGCGTCGTCGATCCGTCCGAGGCGTGCGTACGCCTCGACCAGGTCGCCGAGGTGCCGGAGCACCGCGGGGTTCCGCAGGGACCGACCGATGGCGTCCGCCGCTTCGAGTGCGGCGGCTGCCTCCTCCAGTCGGCCATCGAGCAGCAGGACCCGACCGCGGAGCGCGTGCAGCTTCGCCGTCGCACCCCACAGGCGGCTCGTCGAACGGTGCTCGAGGCACCGGTCCACGACCGCCAGGGCATCGGCGGAGCGCCCCTCGGCGAAGTGCCGCCAGGCGATGGCGATGGCTCGCGACGGCTCACGGAGCCGTTCGACCACCGAGGAACCGGCCTCCCACACGTCGATCGCGCGGAGCGCCTGCCGGAAGTTCCCGGAGCGCACCTCGTTCTCGGCGGTCAGGTAGCGGGCTGCCTCGGTCCACACCGGCGCCGTCTGCGGGCCACGGGCGAGGACGAGTGCGAACACCCGTCGCGCGCTCCGGTACCGCTCGGCGATGCTCAGCGCGTGGGCGAGCAGCAGCAGGGCCGGGTCGGACATCGCCAGCAGCACCGACGTCGCGAGTCCGTCGTGCAGGTCGGTGTCCGACGGCAGGGTGCCGTCGATCGCGGCGATGAGCTCCCGCGCGGTCGTCGTGATCTCCAACGTGTGCGGAGACGCCGACGCCTCGAGGGGCTCGACGCGGTGCAGCAGGTCCTTCGCCTGGTCGAGCTCCCACGCCTCGGCACGGAAGCACGCGACCATGGCCATCAGCCCGGCGACCGCGTCCACGTCGGCCGGCTCGGTCGCGTCCACCGACACGAGGAGTTCGTCCGCGTGCACGGCGTCGCCGCTGAGGTACTGCGCCGAGTACTGCAGGCGCAGCCGGCGGACCTCGTGCGCCGTCGTCCGGAACGGACGGAGCGCGGCGAGGTACCGCGCGGCGAAGCCGAGCAGCCGGTTGCCGAGCAGGGCCTCAGCGACCCCGAGCAGCGCGACGAGCTCGTCCTCGGTGCCACCACCGACGTGCAGGGCACGCTCGGTGAGGGCGATCGCGGCGTGCACGTTGCCGTCCACCACGTAGGACCGTGCGGCGCTGAGCAACGCGACCACGTCGGGGACGTCGTCGACGAAGCTCCGGTGCCACGCGGCTGCCCGCGGGTCGGACTCGGCGCTCGCCGTGGCCAGCGCGGCGTGCGCCGCGCGGCGGTCACGGGCGGGCATCCGCCAGTACAGCGCGGACCGGACCAGGGGGTCGCGGACCGTCACGCTCTGGCCCCGCACGGTGGCGAGGCCTGCTCCGACCAGGTCGTCCAACTCGTCGCGGTCCCAGGCCGTGGTCTTCGCGACCGGCACCAGGGCGAGTTTCGCGAGGACGTCCAGATCTCGTCCCGCGGCGGGCCCGAGTGCGAGGGCTGCGAGGGCCTCGGTCGTCGGAGTGGGTCGGAGCGGGAGCACGATCGGCTCCGCGCCGGTGAGCTGCTCGCGGCTGAGCACCGCGAGTTGTTCGCGGAGCGCGCCGGGGTTGCCACCGGTCTCCGCGGCGAGGACGGCGAGGACGCCGTCGTTCGCTTCTTCCGGTGCCATGGTCCGGGCAAGGATGAGTGCCTCGTCGGACGGCAGCGGCTCGATGCGGAGCGCCGGCAGGGCCGCGAGCGGACCGTCCGACGGCACCGAACGGACCGTCGCCACGACGCGCAGGGCGGTGCCTGCGAGTCGGCCGGCGAGGAACGCGATGAGCTCCTGGCTCTCGACGTCCATGCGGTCGAGGTCGTCGATCAGCACGAGCGTCGGCGGCAGGGTGAGGGCGTGCACGGCGTCGAGGAAGTCGTGCGCCGCCGCCAGTCCGGCGGTCACGGGGACCGCCGTCTCACCCGTCTGCAGGAGATGGGCGATGTGGGCCGTCGCACGAGGGTCGTCGAGCGCGGTGAACAAGGAGGTCACGCCGGCCAGCGGCCAACGGGATTCACTCCCGTTGACACCGACCCGCACGACGGGGAGGGAAACGCGGTTCGAGACCGCGTCGAGGACGCTGCTGCGTCCGGAACCAGGGTCGCCGACCACGACCATCGCGGACTCCCGAGGGAGTACAGCGAGGGTCGCGATCCGGTCGACCTCGAGACGTCGACCGGTGAGTGCCATGACTCACCGGCCTCCGGGCCCGGAAGCGGATCCTGCGGAGAGGTCGTCGGCGAACGCTGCGAGCGCTGCGACGGGGCGCCGTGAGGCGGACCGGACTGCTGCACGGTGGGTGGCCGTGTCGGAGTGCGGACGGATGGCGGCGACTGCGCGCGCGCCGGAGCTGTCGTGGATTGAATGCGGTCGACGAGTGAGGGTGCACTCGGTTCCGCTCGGGAACGATGATGTCATCGTCTGTATCACCCCTCGGGTTAGGGTCTTCGGACGAACACGGGAGGCCGTGCACGTGCACTCGGATCTAGGGAATCCAGGTGCTTGCGTGACCTTCCGTACGAGCACGATAACTCAGGTCCTGACCATCTGAGCCGCCCCGCGCACCGCGTATCCGGCAACGGTGCCCCCAGTCCGGGGGGCTACGACGAGGGGGTGTCACCCACCCGGGGGGTGGGTCTCGCCCGCCCGGAGGCCGGTCGGTGTACGAACGATGGTGATGTCCAGCGCTGACCCGACCGACGCCCGCCTCGACGACCGCACGCGTTGGAGGGCCTTCGCCGTGTGCGTCGCGGTGGCCGCCCTGACGATCCTCGACCTGTCGAAGGTCAACGTCGGGCTGCCGTCGATCGAGAAGTCCCTCGACGCCACCAGTTCATCCCTGCAGCTCATCGTGGCGGGGTACGCGCTGGCGTTCGGCCTCGCCCTCGTGCCCGCCGGTCGGCTCGGCGACCTGAAGAGCCGCCGTGCCCTGTTCATCATCGGGCTCGTGGCGTTCACCGTGTCGAGCCTGCTCTGCGCCGTGGCGCCGACCATCGAGGTGCTCATGGTCACGCGGATCCTGCAGGGCTTCGCCGCCGGCACCCAGGTGCCGCAGGTGATCGGACTCGTGCAGCAGTTGTTCCGGGGCCCGGAGCGCGGACGGGCCTTCGGGCTGTTCGGCGCCATGATCGGCATCTCGACGGCGCTCGGCCCGACGATCGGCGGTGGCCTCATCGCGATCGGCGGTGAGGAGAACGGGTGGCGGCTGCTGTTCTGGATGAACGTGCCGCTCGGGCTCGTCGCGCTGTTCTTCGCGATGCGGCTGCTGCCCAAGGGGGTGCAGGGACAGGCGAAGGACCGCGAGCTGGACATCGTCGGCATCCTGCTGCTCGGTGCCGCCATCATCACGCTGATGCTGCCGTTCGTGCTCACCACGGGCGCCGGCGACTCCGGTGCCCGGTGGCTCTGGCTGATCGCCTTCGTCGTGTTCCTCGGCCTGTTCGTGCGCTGGGAGGTCCGGTACAAGCAGCAGGGCAAGTCGCCGGTGGTGCACTTCGAGCTGTTCCGGCTGTCGTCGTACCGCAACGGGCTGTCGATCGTGGCCGTCTACTTCGCGGCGATCCCGGCGTCTTTCCTGATGGTGACGCTGTTCCTGCAGGAGGGGCTCGGGCTGTCACCGCTATTCGCCGGCATGGTGAGCATCCCGTTCGCGGCCACGAGCGCCGTGGGGTCCTACATCGGCGGACGGATCGTCGACCGGGTCGGACGGGCCCTGGTGGTCTTCGGGCTCTTCATGGTCGTCGTCGGCTTCGTGCTCCTCATGCTCGCCGCGGTGCTGACCCCACCGGAGGTCACGCCGTGGGCGATGGCCGGGGCGTTCCTGGTCGGCGGCCTCGGCGGCGGGTTCGTGGTGTCGCCGAACCAGACGCTCACCCTGGCCGAGATCCCCGTGGAGCAGTCCGGGGTCGCCGGGTCGATGCAGCAGCTCGGGCAGCGCGTCGGGACCGCGATCGGGACCGCGGTGGCGACGAGCATCTTCTACGGGATCGTGCGGGGTGCCGCTGCAGGCGGCGGCTCGGGCGGCTCCGGCGAGAGTCGGCTCGCTGCGTACCACGACGCATTCCGGAGCGGCACGACGTTCACGGTGTCGCTGATGGCGCTCGCGCTCGTGCTGGCGGTGGGGGACCTGGTGGTGCGGCGGCGTGCTGCCCGGCGTGAGGCCGCGGCTGCGGCTGCCTGATCGACTCGGAACGACACCCGCGACGTCATCCGACGTCGAGCGTGTCGTTCGGGGTCGTGCTAGCGGCGGATGACCTCGACGACGGCGTCGTGCACCAGGCCGTTCGTTGCGAGTGCACTGCCGTGCCAGGCCCCGGGGTCGCCGTCGAGTGAACTGAAGCGCCCGCCGGCTTCCTCCACGATGGGCACGAGGGCCGCGATGTCCCACGGCTTCAGGTCGGGTTCGCCCGCGATGTCGATGACCCCCTCGGCGACCAGCATGTACGACCACATGTCGCCGTAGGCGCGTGTCCGCCAGACCTTGCGGGACAGGTCGACGAGGGACTCGAGCCGGTCGTCGTCGTCCCACTGCTGGATGCTGTTGTAGCTCAGGCTCGCATCGGACAGGTCCGCGACACCGGAGACGCGGAGGTCGCCGTCGAACGAGTGCGCGCCGAGGCCCTCGGCCGCCCACCAGCGCTTGCCGAGCGCGGGGGCGCTCACGACGCCGAGCACGGGGCGGCCGTCGACCGCCAGGGCGATGAGCGTCGCCCACACCGGCACACCGCGCAGGTAGTTCGCGGTGCCGTCGATCGGGTCGATGACCCACTGACGATGCCCCTCGCTGGTCGCCTCGGCACCGGTGTCCGCCGTGGTCTCCTCGCCGAGGAACGCGTCGTCGGGGCGTTCCGTCGCGATCCGCTCGCGCAGGGCGTGTTCGACGGCCTGGTCGGCGTCGGTCACGTGCGTGCTGTCGGCCTTCTTCGACACGTGCAGGTCGGCGGCGCGGAACCGCTCGAGGCTGATCGTGTCGGCGATGTCGGCGAGCGAGCGGGCGAAGTCCAGGTCGGCGCTGAGGTCCACGGGTCGAGCGTAGCGGGGCTACGCGGCGACGACCTCTTCCTCTTCGAGCCGGGTGACCTCACGCTCGCGGGCGATGCGGGTGCGGCGGGCGACGAGGCCGTGCACGACCACGCAGAGCAGGACGGCTGCTGCGAGCCAGAGCGCGAGCACGAGGGACGACCGGCCGAGCGAGGCGTCCGGGAAGTACTGCAGGTCCTGTGCCGCCTGCAGCCACGCGGCGCCACTCCAGAAGGAGTGGAGCGCGGAGAAGAACCCGGGCACGAACGACGCCTGGAAGATGCCGCCGGACGACGTGAAGTTGAGCATCACGAACAGCATGGTGAGCACGGGCGTCGTCCACCGCCCGAGGACCGGGTGCAGGCCGACGCCGATCGCGACGATGATCGCGTCGTACAGCCAGGCGAACAGGAACACCTGCCAGTGGTGCGTGGTGATGACGCCGTAGATCGGCCCGGCGACGATGATCCCGATGCCGGCGACGACCCCGGCGGTGGCGAGGCCGACCACCGCGGTCCACACCGCGCGGAGCTTCGTCGCGACGGACGCCACGGCGATGGCCGATGCGTAGCCGCCGACGCTCAGGGCGACGAGCAGGAAGAACAGCCCCTGCCCGGTGCTGTCCTGTTCGCCCGTGGGGACGACGTCGACGACCCGGAACGGCACGTGCTGCTCGTACGCGATCGGCAGGAAGACCTTCTGTGCGGCGCTCGCGGTCGTCTCCGATGCCGCGGTCGACACGTAGAGCGTCGCGCCCGTGGTGGTCGGGGCGTACACGGCGGCCAGGTCGCGGTCGCGGATCTGCCGCTCGGCGTCCTTGGCCGACGCGACGACGTGGGCGACGAGGGCACCGTCGGACTCGTCGGTGACGGTCTGTGCGAACACCTGGGTCGCGGCGGACTGCCCGACGATGCCGACCGGCAGTTCCTTCGGCGCGGGGGCGTGGAAGGCGCCGAGGTACGCGAGGCCCATGCCGGCGGCGAGGAACAGCGGCACGAGGATGTGCGTGGCGAAGGTCAGGAGCACCCGTCCGAGGCCGGCCGGGCGCAGGACGCTGTCGGTGCGCTGCGGTCGCGGTGCTCGGGAGGACTTGTGGGTGGGGGAGTGGTGCGCGTGCGACGTCGTTGTCGTGCTCGAGGACGGGGCGTCGACGGCGGGGGTCGGCGCAAAGTTGTACTTTGCAACTTCAGACACGAGGGTCCACTGTACAACACTGCTGCACACTTGTCGACGCGTGCTGGGTGGGGGTGCGGTCGGGCCGGGCGCGGTGGGACGAGGTGCCACGCCCGAGCGCTCTCCGCCGACGTTCCACAACATGCCGCGCGCTGTCCACCGAGGTTCCAAGAACGGCCCGAACCACCGCCGAGATGTGCAGATTTCGGAACCTCGATGGGGCGGGACGGGGCGCCGGAGTGGTCACGACACGCCGTGCGTCGGAGCTCGAGCGGCCACGAACCGTTGAATGCTGCTCTGTCAGGCGACAGTTCGTGACCCATCGGCGCACGCCGGCGGGCGCGACGCGCGAGCGCGCCGCGGGCTACTCCAGGCCGGGGTCGGAGGCGCCCATGCCCGTCAGGAGTGCGCGGAACGAGTCGAGCCGTTCGACGCCGGTGGCACCGAGCTCGCCGTCCTGCACCCGGTCGACGATCTCCCAGTCGTGCGCCTGCGCCAGGGGGATGCCGTCCCGCGCAGGGCGCACCGGGATCGCGTGCGAGGCGAACGCGCGGAACACGTTCGCGGGGTCGACGTGCCCGAGGCCGAACGACCGCACGCCGGGGGTGTCGATGATCCACCCGCCGTCACGGACCCGCAGCGCGATCGACGACGACGAGGTGTGCCGCCCACGACCAGTCACCGAGTTGACGACGCCGATCGCCCGCGTCGACCCGGTCAGGGCGTTCACGAGCGTCGACTTGCCGACCCCGGAGTGCCCCACGGTCACGGTGACCTTGTCGTCGAGCAGGTCGTGCAGGGCCTCGAACGGGACGTCGTCGGACCGGCTCGTCACGATCCGCAAGGAGAGGCAGGCGAAGTGCGCCAGGAACGGTGCCGGGTCGGCGAGGTCCGTCTTCGTGATGCAGAGGATCGGGTCGAGCCCGGCGTCGAACGCGGCGACCAGGTACCGGTCGATGAGCCGGGTGCGGGGCTCGGGGTCGGCGGCCGCCACGACGATGAGCATCTGGTCGGCGTTCGCCACGATGACGCGCTCGACCTCGTCGGAGTCGTCGGCACTGCGGCGGAGCAGCGTGGTGCGCTCAGCGACCTTCACGATGCGCGCCAGTGATCCGGGGTCACCCGAGACGTCGCCGACGAGCGACACGTGGTCGCCGGTGACGACGGACTTCTTGCCGAGCTCGCGCGCCTTCGTCGCCGTGATGACGTGCTCGGGATCGGAGCCGGACCCCGTCCCCACCAGCACGCCGAACCGCCCACGATCGACGTTCGTGACCCACCCCACGGGCGCGTCGTCGTACGTCGGCCGGGTCTTCGTGCGGGGCCGGTTGCCCTTCGGGTTCGGACGCACCCGCACGCTCGACTCGTCGTACTGTCCGTACGGTTCGTCCGCGTCGGAGTCGTCACCGTCGACGTCGTCCCACCAGCTCATGCGTCAGGCCCCCGCGTCCCCGGTCGAGACAAGCGCCGCCCACAGCTCGGGGAACTGCGGCAGCGTCTTGGCCGTGCACCCGATGTCGTCGACGGCGACGCCGTCGACGACGAGGCCCACGACGGCGCCAGCGGTCGCCATCCGGTGGTCGTCGTACGCGGCCCAGTCGCCGCCGTGGAGCGCGGCAGGCTCGATGTGCAGGCCGTCGTCGAGTTCGTGCACCGCGCCTCCCGACCGGTTCACGTCCGCCGCGAGCGCGGCGAGACGGTCCGTCTCGTGCCCACGCAGGTGGCCGATCCCGGTGATCTCGGTCGGCCCGCCGGCCAGCGCGGCCAGCGCGACGAGCGCCGGTGCGAGCTCGCCGCCGCGGCTGAGGTCCAGGTCGAGACCCGGCAAGGAGGCCCCACCCCGGATCCCGACGCCGCCGTCGACGACCAGGTCGTCGCCGTCACGGGCCACGGTCGCGCCCCACAGGGGCAGGAGCGTCTCGAGGTCGGCGCCGACCTGCGTGGTCTCGCGCGGCCAGGTGCGGATGCGGACCGTGCCACCCGCGACGAGCGCGGCGACCGCGAACGGCGCGGCGTTCGACAGGTCGGGCTCGATGGTGACGTCGCGCGCGGCGATCGGACCGGGGTGGACGACCCACTCGCCGACCGCGGGTTCGTCGACGGTCACGCCGCGGGCACGGAGCGCGGCGACGGTCATCTCGATGTGCGGCAGGCTCGGCAGGCGCTCCCCGACGTGGGTGAGGTGCAGGCCCTCGTCGAAGCGGGGCGCGGAGAGCAGCAGGCCCGACACGAACTGCGACGACGCCGACGCGTCGATCGACAGGGCGCCACCGCGCACCGAACCGGTGCCGGTGAACGCGAACGGCATCGAGCCGTCGCCGTCGTCGGTGACGTCGACGCCCAGGTCGACGAGCGCCCCGATGATCGCGTGCATCGGACGCTTGCGGGCGTAGGGGTCGCCGTCGACGACGACCGGGCCGACCGCCAGGGCGGCCAGCGGCGGCAGGAACCGCATCACGGTGCCGGCGAGGCCGCAGTCGACGCGGACGTCGCCGTGCATCGGTGCCGGGGTGATCCGGAGGTCGGGCCCGTAGGGGTTCGGCTGCGTGCCCGGTGCCGGCTCGACCTCGTCGATCCCGACGCCGAGCTGCCGGAGCGCCGCGATCATGAGCGCCGAGTCGCGCGAGTGCAGCGGCAGGCGGATGACGGAGGGGCCGTCGGCGAGGGCGGCGAGCACGAGCTCGCGGTTCGTCAGCGACTTCGAGCCGGGCAGCGCGACGTCGCCACGCAGGGGACCGCGCGCGAGCGGGGCGATCCAGGGGGCCGGGTCCGCGGCGGCCTGTGCACCGCTCTGGGAATGCGTCGTGTCTGCCATCGGTTCACAAGACTACTGAAACGATCGGGAGGACCCTTGGCGACAGCACTCGCACCCTCGCGGACGCGCCTGCCCGGCGTGTCCACGTCGCTCGCTCTAGACTGGCCCGCGATGACGACCGACGAGCCGCAGGCAGCACCGCACGACCTGGTCGAGGAGACCGAGGAGCAGCTCGACGCGGTCGAGGCGGAAGAAGCGGACGACGAGTCCTTCGTCGACGCCAAGACCGTGTCGGCCGACGAGCTCCGGGCCCTCTTCGAGACCCAGGCACTGCCCTTCATGGACCAGCTGTACGGCGCGGCGATGCGGATGACCCGCAACCCGGCCGACGCCTCGGACCTGGTGCAGGAGACCTTCGTCAAGGCGTTCGCCGCGTTCCGCCAGTTCAAGCAGGGCACGAACCTGAAGGCCTGGCTGTACCGGATCCTGACGAACACGTTCATCAACACGTACCGCAAGAACCAGCGGAACCCCTACCAGGGCACCATCGACGAGCTCGAGGACTGGCAGCTCGGCGGCGCCGAGAGCGTCACCCAGTCGATCTCCGCACGGTCCGCCGAGGCCGACGCGATCGACCACCTGCCGTCGTCCGCCGTCAAGGACGCCCTGCAGGCCATCCCCGAGGACTTCCGGATGGCCGTGTACTTCGCCGATGTCGAGGGCTTCTCGTACCAGGAGATCGCCGACATCATGAAGACCCCCGTGGGGACGGTCATGAGCCGTCTGCACCGTGGTCGCCGGCTCCTCCGGGGGCTCCTGGCGGACCACGCCCGTGAGACCGGCATCGTCCCGGACGCAGCGTCGACGGCGACGATGCGCGGACGAGGCCGGAAGACTGCCGCGACCGAGGGTCGCGTCGATGGGAAGGAAGCACGATGAGCGGCTGCGACTGCTCCAAGGCGAAGGCCGAGCTCGAGGAGTTCCTGCACGGGGAGCTCTGCCGCGAGGACGCGGCGGACATCCGTGAGCACATGGACGACTGCGAGGACTGCACGACCGAACACCGCGTCGGCGTCGTCCTGATCGAGACCGTGCGCCGCGCGTGCAAGGAGACCGCTCCGGAAGAACTGCGTGGCGAGATCCTCGCGCGCATCCGGCTGGAGCAGTCGACCCACTGAGGTCCTCCGCTCCGTCGTCACACGACGGGTCGGGTCGGTAGTGTCACGGACATGACCCTCCTCGTCGAGTCGATCACCACCTGGTCCGACACGGACGTCTCCGACGTCGCTGCCCTCGTCCGCCTGCTCGGCCACGAGGTCGACGACGCGGCGATGCGCGCACGCCTCGAACGGCTCACGCCCGAGGCCGGACACCGCACCTGGGTGGTGCGTGGGGACGACGGACGGCCGGTCGCCGTCGCGGGCGCGCAGGTCACCTGGGCGTACGCGAGCGACGAGCCGACGGCGCAGCTCCTGCTGCTGGTGGTCGACGACACGGCCAGGAGGCTCGGCACCGGTTCGGCGCTCATCGGCACCTTCGAAGCGTGGGCCGTCGAGCAGGGCGCGCGTCGCCTGAGCGCCGTCAGTGCGGCCGCGACGGACAGCGCGCACCGGTTTTACCAGAAGCGCGGGTACCACGACGCAGGTGTGCGCTACACGAAGATCGCGTAGCCGTCACGTTCCTCGCGAACGTCGAGGCGCCCCGTGCAGGAGCCCCTCGGACTCCCGCACGGGGCGCTTCTTGACACTCAGGCCGACGCGCTCAACGCCTTCTCGATGACCTCGGTGGCTTCCTGCGCGGAGCGCTTCGACGACCCGGTGGCCGGCGCTGCACTCGCGGCACGGGCGGCGACCGACAGCGGTCGACCGTCGAGGTGCGGCGACAGGTTCATGCAGACGAACGGCCAGGCGCCCTGGTTCTCCGGCTCCTCCTGCGCCCACACGACGTCGGCGTCCGGGTAGCCGGCCAGCACCTCGAGGATCCGCTCGAGGGGGAGCGGTGCGAGCTGCTCGAGCCGGACGAGGGCGACGTCGGTGACCCCGCGCTTGTCCGCCTCGGCGCGCAGGTCGTGGTGCACCTTGCCGGAGTGCAGGACCACGCGACGCACCGCCGCCTTGTCGGCCACGCGGTCGTCGTCGATGACTTCCTCGAAGGTGCCGTTCGTGAAGGCCTCGACCGCGCTCGTCGCTTGGCGCAGGCGGAGCATGGCCTTCGGGGAGAACACGATCAGCGGCTTCTGCGGACGCTCCCACGCCTGGCGGCGCAGCAGGTGGAAGTACGACGCCGGAGTGGACGGGCGGGCGACGACCATGTTGTCCTCGGCGCACAGCTGCAGGTAGCGCTCGATGCGGGCGGACGAGTGGTCCGGTCCCTGGCCCTCGTAGCCGTGCGGCAGCAGCAGGACGAGGCCGGAGCGCTGCCCCCACTTCTGCTCGGCGGACGAGATGAACTCGTCGATGACGGTCTGGGCACCGTTCGCGAAGTCGCCGAACTGCGCCTCCCACAGCACGAGTGCCTCGGGCCGCTCGACCGAGTAGCCGTACTCGAACGCCATCGCCGCGTACTCGCTGAGCAGCGAGTCGTAGATGGTGAACCGGGCCTGGTCCTCGGTGAGGTTCGACAGCGGCAGCCACTCCTGGCCGTTCGACCGGTCGTGGAACACCGCCTGGCGCTGGACGAAGGTGCCACGGCGGGCGTCCTGGCCGGCGAACCGGACGGGCTTGCCCTCCACCAGCAGCGAACCGATCGCCATGAGCTCGGCCATCGCCCAGTCCACGCCGCCGTTGCGCGTCATGTCGGTGCGCTTCGACAGCAACTGCTGCAGCTTCGGGTGGATCGAGAAGCCGGCCGGCGGGTTGCTGTGCGCGTCACCGATGGAGCGAACGAGCTCTTCCGACACTGCGGTCTCGCGGACCTCGACCTCGGAGTCGTCCTGCTGCGCCGCCGGGCGTTCGAGCCCCTGCACGGCGCCGTCGTCGTCAACCTGGATCACCGGGATGGTGCCGGTCTGGGCTTCGTGCGTCTCGGCGAAGGCCCGCTCCAGGCGGTCCTGGAAGTCGCGGTGCGCCTCGTCGTACTCTTCCTGCGTGATGTCCCCGCGGCCGACGAGGGCCTCGGTGTACAGCGTGCGGACGGACCGCTTCGCCTCGATCAGGTTGTACATGAGCGGCTGGGTCATCGAGGGGTCGTCGCCCTCGTTGTGACCGCGGCGGCGGTAGCAGATGAGGTCGATGACGACGTCACGGTGGAACGCCTCGCGGTACGCGAACGCCAGGTCGGCGACGCGTGCGACGGCTTCGGGGTCGTCGCCGTTCACGTGGAAGATCGGCGCCTGGATCGTCTTGGCGACGTCGGTGGAGTACACCGAGCTGCGCGCCGACTCGGGCGGGGTGGTGAACCCGACCTGGTTGTTGATGACCAGGTGCACGGTGCCGCCCGTGCGGTAGCCGCGGAGCTGCGACATCTGCAGCGTCTCGACGACCACGCCCTGGCCGGCCATCGCCGCGTCGCCGTGCACGAGCACCGGCAGGACGTTCGTCGAACCGGGGCCCTGCTTGTCCTGCTTGGCGCGGACGATGCCCTCGAGCACGCCGTCGACGGCCTCGAGGTGGGACGGGTTCGCCGCGATCGTCACGGGGATGCTCGAGCCGTCCGAGGTGCGGAACAGCCCCTCGGTGCCGACGTGGTACTTCACGTCGCCGGAACCCTGACCGGACACCGAGCCCGGCAGGGAAGAGCCCTCGAACTCACGGAAGATCTGGCCGTAGGTCTTGCCGGCGATGTTCGTCAGGACGTTCAGGCGACCGCGGTGGGCCATGCCGATCGCGACCTCGGCCAGGCCGACACCGGCGGCGTGCTGGATGAGCGTGTCGAGGAAGGCGATGGTGGACTCGCCGCCCTCGAGCGAGAAGCGCTTCTGCCCGACGTACTTGGTCTGCAGGAAGGTCTCGAACGCCTCGGCCTCGTTGAGCTTGCCGAGGACGCGCAGCTGCTCGTCCTTCGACGGCTTCGAGTACGGGACCTCGATGCGTTCCTGCACCCAGCGGCGCTGCTCCGGGTCCTGGATGTGCATGTACTCGATGCCGACGGTGCGGCAGTAGGCGTCGCGCAGGATCCCGAGGACGTCGCGCAGCGGAGCACTCGTCGTGCCGGCCAGCCCACCGGTGACGAACTCGCGGTCGAGGTCCCAGAACGTCAGCCCGTGGCTCTCGATCTCGAGGTCGGGGTGCGTGCGCTGGCGGTACTCGAGCGGGTCGATGTCGGCCATCAGGTGCCCGCGGACGCGGTAACTGTTGATGAGCTCCTGCACGCGGGCGGTCTTGTTGACCCGGTGCGCCAGGTCGACGTTGATGTCGTTCGCCCACTGGATCGGCTTGTACGGGATCCGGAGCGCCGCGAAGATGCCGTCGTAGAAGCCGTGCTCGCCGATGAGGCGCTCGTGCACGTGCTTGAGGTACTCGCCCGAACCGGCGCCCTGGATGACGCGGTGGTCGTAGGTGCTGGTCAGGGTGATGGTCTTGCCGATGCCGAGCTCGACCAGGGTCTTCGACGCCGAGCCCTGGAACTGCGCCGGGTACTCGAGGGCGCCGGCACCGATGATCGCGCCCTGCCCCTTGGTCAGGCGGGGGACCGAGTGCACGGTGCCGATGCCGCCCGGGTTCGTGAGCGAGATCGTGGTGCCCTGGAAGTCGGCCGGCGTCAGCTTGTTGTCGCGGGCCCGCTTGACGAGGTCTTCGTAGGCCGACAGGAACTGGCCGAAGGTCAGGGTCTCCGCACGCTTGATGCTCGGCACGAGGAGCGACCGGGTGCCGTCCTTCTTCGGGACGTCGATCGCGATGCCGAGGCCCACGTGCGCCGGGGCGACGACGAACGGCTTGCCGTCGCGCTCCTCGTAGAACACGTTCTGGCTCGGGAAGTCCTTGAGCGCCTGCACCATCGCCCACCCGATGAGGTGGGTGAAGGAGATCTTGCCGCCGCGGGCACGGCGCAGGTGGTTGTTGATGACGATCCGGTTGTCGATCATCAGCTTCGCCGGGATCGTCCGGACACTCGTTGCCGTCGGGACGGTCAGCGAGGCGTCCATGTTCGACGCCAGGGTCTTCGCCATGCCCCGGAGCGGGGTCGCCACGTCCTCGTGGGTCTCCTCGTGGTCGTCGGCGGCGTCGTTGGCCTCGGCCGGGATCGGCGGCGGGGTCGGCTGGCGCGACGTGGTCTTCGCCTGGATCGGACCACCCTGCGCTGCCTGCTGCGGGGCCGGCGCGTCGCCGGTCGCGGGCTGCTGCGTGGTCGACTGCGCGGGCGTCGAGGACTGCTGGTCAGCTGCCGGAGCGCCGCCGACCTGCGTGCGGTGGTAGCTCTCGAGGACCGGCCACCAGGACTTGTCGACCGACTCCTTGTCCGCGACGAACTGCTCGTAGAGCTCGTCGACGAGCCACTCGTTCGCCCCGAATTCGCCCGCGGTCTCGTCCGTTCCGGTCAGATGGCTCGACACAGCCGATCGCCCACTCTCCGTCGATAGATGCTCGTGTGTGTCGTGCGGTGCAACCCTGCCCCGCACAGGTGCCAAGCCTAGCCGCTCGCACATGTCCGTTCGGTGTCAGCCGCGGCGCGAGTCGGGGCCCGGTCCGGCCTCCGGGCGGAGCCGTACAGTGGGGCCCATGAGGTTCTACGAGACGCGGCCGACACACGACCTGACCTACTCCGACGTCTTCCTCGTCCCGAGCCGTTCCGGCGTGACGAGCCGCTTCGACGTCGACCTCGCGTCGAACGACGGCAGCGGTGCGACGATCCCGATCGTGAGCGCCAACATGAACTCGGTCACGGGTCCGCGCCTCGCCGCGACCCTGGCCCGGCGCGGGGGCCTCGGCGTCCTGCCGCAGGACATGCACCTGCAGGACCTCGACGCCGCGATCCGCTGGGTGAAGGACCAGCCGGTCGACTACGACACCGCCTACGACATGGGCTCGTCCACCACTGTCGCCGAGGCGCTCGAGCAGCTGCTGCCCGTCGCCGGTCGGGGCGTCGTGGTCCGCGACGCCGCCGGGGAGTACCTCGGGTGCGTCCCCGCCAGCCGGCTCGGCGACGCCGGTCCCGACGCGACGCTCGGCGACCTGCTGCACGGCGCGTCGACCGCGATCGACGCCGAGGACGCCGGTACGCCCCGCCACGTCTACGACGTGCTGAGCGGCGCCGAGGTCGACTTCGCGCCCGTGGTGCGGCACGGCAAGGTCGTCGGCACCACGAGCCGGACCAGCGCCATCCGCTCGGACATCTACACGCCGGCCGTCGACGTCTCGGGTCGCCTGCGCGTCGCGGCCGCGATCGGCATCAACGGCGACGTCGCCGCCAAGGCGCAGGCCCTCGCCGCCGCCGGGGTCGACGTGCTCGTGCTCGACACGGCGCACGGACACCAGGAGAGCATGCTCCGCGCGCTCCGCACCGTCGCGGGGCTCCGGCTCGGCATCCCGCTCGTCGCCGGCAACGTCGTCACCGCCGACGCCGTGGCCCACCTCGTCGACGCGGGTGCGGACATCATCAAGGTCGGTGTCGGACCCGGCGCCATGTGCACCACGCGCATGATGACCGCCGTCGGTCGGCCGCAGTTCTCCGCCGTCCTCGAGACCGCCGCCGCAGCCCGGTCCCTCGGTGCGCACGTGTGGGCCGACGGCGGGGTCCGGTACCCCCGCGACGTCGCCCTCGCACTGGCGGCCGGCGCCTCGGCCGTGATGATCGGCTCGTGGTTCGCCGGCACCCTCGAAGCGCCGGGCGTGCTCCGTCGCGACGCCGCCGGCAAGGCCTACAAGGAGAGCTGGGGGATGGCGTCCGCCAAGGCCGTCCGCGAGCGGTTCGAGCGGCTCGACCCGTACGAGCGGGCCCGCAAGGAGCTCTTCGCCGAGGGGATCTCGTCGTCGACGATCTACCTCGACCCGGAGCGCCCGAGCGTCGAGGACCTGCTCGACATGATCACCACGGGCGTCCGGAGCTCCGCCACCTACGCGGGCGCCGCGTCGCTGGCCGAGTTCTCCGAGCGTGCCCTGGTCGGCATCCAGTCCGCCGCCGGCTACGAAGAGGGCAAGCCGCTCCCCGTCAGCTGGTAGCGCGCCGGCGGGCGCGGCCCTGGTCGCGACCACGAACGGACGGGAGGCCCGTGGTGAGACCGCCACGTGCCTCCCGTCCGCCATCGCGAAAGCGACAGATCCCTGCGGAACGTTCGCGGGAATCTGTCGCTTTGGCGGGACTGGCGGTGCGGCTACCGGCGTCGGGTCGCGTCCTCGACCTCGCCGACGAGCTCCTCGAGGATGTCCTCGAGGAAGAGCACGCCGAGGGTCCGGCCATCGGCGTCGAACGCCCGCGCGACGTGGCGACCCGCGGCCCGCATGGTGGCCAGGGCGTCCTCCAGGTCCATCTCCGTGTAGAGCGAGATGAGCTGGCGGATGCGCTTCGGCGGCACCGGGTCGTCGAACTCGTCCGGCCGCAGGTCGATGACGTCCTTCACGTGCACGTAGCCCGTGGGGGAGCCGTCCTCGCCGACGAGCACGTACCGCGAGAACCCGCGCTGCGCCACCGCACGCTCGACGTCCGCCGGGGTGGCGTCCTCGGGCAGGGTGACGAGCTCGGCCATCGGCACGGCGACGTCGCGGACCTTCTTCTCGGTGAACTCGAACGCCAGGGCGAGCTTGCCGTCGTCGGTCAGGGTGCCCTCGCGGCGGGACTGCTCCACGATGGTCTGCACCTCTTCCACCGTGAAGGCGCTGACGGCTTCGTCCTTGGGCTCGACGCGGAACAGGCGCAGCACGGCGTTCGCGACCTCGTTCAGGCCGACGATGACCCAGTGCAGGCCGTGGCCGATGTACCAGAGCGTCGGCACGAGCAGCAGCGCTGCGCGGTCCGGCATCGAGAACGAGATGTTCTTCGGGACCATCTCGCCGAACACCACGTGCAGGAACGAGACGAGCAGCAGCGTGACCACGAACGCCACGGTGCCGATGACCTCGACGCTCCAGCCCGTCAGGTGCAGCGGCACCTCGAGCAGGTGGTGGATCGCCGGCTCGGAGACGTTCAGGATGAGCAGCGAGCAGACCGTGATGCCGAGCTGCGTGGTCGCGAGCATGCGGGTGGCGTGCTCCATCGCCCACAGGGTCATCTGCGCGGCCTTGGAGCCCTCTTCTGCGCGTGGTTCGATCTGCGATCGGCGGGCGGAGATGACGGCGAACTCGGCGGCGACGAAGTACGCGTTGCCGAGCAGCAGCACGAAGAGCCAGAAGATCCCCCACCAGTCGGAGCTCATCGGGTGCTCTCCTTCGTCTCGGACCGCTTCGCGGTCTTGGTGCCGGTCTTCGTGGCCGGGATGATGATGGCGGTCGCCGCGGTGTCCGTCGGCGGGGGCGTCGGGGTCCAGCGGATGCGGTCGATCCGGCGGCCGTCCAGACGTTCGACCCGGAAGACACCGCTGTCGAGCGGGACCTCGTCACCGACGACGGGCAGGCGGCCGAGCGTCGACATGAGGAAGCCGCCGACGGTCTCGTACGGGCCGTCCTCCGGCACCTTCACGCCGGCGCGGTCCTCGAGCTCGTCGGGACGCAGCAGACCGGGGAAGGTCAGCCAGTCGCGGGAGCGGACCACGTCGATGCGCGCGCGGTCGTGCTCGTCGGAGACCTCGCCGACGATCTCCTCGATGAGGTCCTCGAGCGTGACGACCCCGGCGGTGCCGCCGTACTCGTCGACCACGATGACCATCTGGTAGCCGCGGCCGCGGACCTCGGCGAGCAGGGTGTCGCCCGGCATCGTCTCGGGCACGCGTTCGGCGTCGGTCATGAGCGCTCCGACGGGGACCTCCGGGCGCTTCTCGCGGGGGACGGCGACGGCCTGCTTGACGTGCACGATGCCGACGACGTCGTCCGCGTCCTCCTCGATGACGGGGAAGCGGCTGAAGCCGGTCTTGCGGGCGAGGGCGATGACGTCCTGCGCGGACTCGGACACCCGGATGGTGGAGAGCCGCGGGCGTGGTGTCATGACGTCGCTGGCGCTGAGCTCCGAGAACGAGATCGTCCGCTGGAGGAGCGTCGCGGTGTCCTGTTCGAGCGACCCCTCGGACGCCGAACGGCGGAGCAGCGAGGTGAGCTCCTCGGCGCTGCGAGCACCGGAGAGTTCCTCTTGCGGCTCGATGCCGATCGACCGCAGCACGGCGTTCGCGGTGCCGTTGAGCACCGCGACCGCCGGCTTGAACACGGTCGTGAAGGCGATCTGCAACGGCACGACGAGCTTCGCGGTCTGCAGCGGCAGCGCGAGCGCGAAGTTCTTCGGCACGAGCTCGCCGAGGATCATCGACAGCAGAGTCGCGATGACGAGCGCGATGATCGATCCGACGGTCTCGACGATGCCCTCGGGCAGGTTCATCGCCAGGAACGGCGCTTCGAGCAGCTTCGCGATGGACGGCTCGAGCAGGTAGCCGGTGAGCAGCGTGGTCAGCGTGATGCCGAGCTGCGCACTCGACAGGTGCGTCGAGGTGACCTTCAACGCCCCGATGACGGGTGCCAGGCCCGGCTCACCGCGGTCGCGACGGGCTTCGACGTCGGCGCGGTCGAGGTTGACCAGCGCGAACTCGGACGCGACGAAGACGCCGGTGCCGAGTGTCAGCAGGATGCCGCCGACGAGCATGACGATGTCGATCGGACTCATGATTCACCCCCGTCCGCGCACGGGGATGACGTGCAGCTCACCGAGTGAGCGGCGGATGAGTGAGGCGAAGAACTATTCGGGGGATCGTCCACAGTGCTGCCAATCGTACTGCCTGCCCGAGGGGCCGACCGAGAACTCGTTCAGGAAGGCCGCGCGTCTACGCCGTGACCCGCGCGCGGTGGTACTGCTGCGGCTCGTAGTCGACGGTCACGCCGAGCTCGACAGCCACGCGCAGCGGGAAGCCCGGGTCGCGCAGGAACTCGCGGCCCACCATCACCACGTCGGCCTGTCCGGTCGCGACGATCTGCTCGGCCTGGAAGCCCTCGGAGATCATGCCGACCGCGATGGTGCCGATGCCGGCGTCGCGCTTGATCGCCGCGGCGTGCGGCACCTGGTAGCCGGGGCCGACCGGGATCGGTGCGCTCGCGACGTTGCCGCCGGTCGAGACGTCTGCCAGGTCCGCGCCGTGCTCCGCAGCCCACCGAGCGACCTCCGTGGTCTCGTCGAGCGTGAGCCCGCCGTCCACCCAGTCGGTCGCCGAGAACCGCACGACGATCGGGAAGCCCTCGCCGACCTCGGCACGGACGGCGTCGAGGACCTCGAGCAGTGCCCGGGCGCGGTTCTCGAGCGACCCGCCGTACTGGTCCGTGCGGTGGTTGCTCAGCGGCGAGAGGAACTGGTGCAGCAGGTACCCGTGGGCGGCGTGGATCTCGACCAGGTCGAACCCGGCCTCGACGGCGCGGCGAGCGGACTGCGCGAACGCCAGTGCGACGACCCGGATGTCCTCGGTCTCCAGCTCGCGCGGGACCGCGTAGCCGTCGAAGGCCACGGCGGACGGGGCGACGGTGGACCAGCCGCCCTGGTCGGCGGGGACCGAACCGTGCGTGGACTCCCACGGGCGGAACGTCGATGCCTTGCGGCCGGCGTGCGCGAGCTGGACACCGGCGGCAGCGCCCTGCGCGTGCAGGAAGTCGACGATCGGCTTGAAGGCGTCGCGCTGCTGGTCGTTCCAGAGCCCGAGGTCCTGCGGGCTGATCCGGCCTTCCGGCACCACGCCGGTCGCCTCGACGACCACCGCACCGGCACCGCCCTTGGCGAAGCCGCCCAGGTGGACGAGGTGCCACGCGGTCGGCACGCCGTCCTGCTCCTCGGCCGAGTACTGGCACATCGGGGAGACCCAGATGCGGTTGCGGACCGTCAGGTCGCGGATGGTGATCGGCTCGAACAGGGCGTGCGTCACGCGGGACTCCTCAGGGGACGGGCGCCGGCTCGGCCGCGAGTTCCGCCAGGAACGACCGCAGTGACGCCGACGACGTGTAGTGGTGGCCGACCGCCCCGATCGCTTCCGCGCCGGTGGCGTTCTCGGCCCTGTTGTCCACGAACACCATCTGCTGCGGCTCGATTCCCAGACGCGCGCACGTGTCGCGGTAGATGGATGCGTCGGGCTTCAGGACGTGCTCCTCGGCGCTCACCACCACCGTCTCGAACAGCGAGCCCATCGGGGAGCGTCGGTACGGGTCACCGAAGTCGAAGCCGGCGTTCGACAGCAGCGCCACCCGGGTCCCCGCGTCGTGCAGCTCCTCGACGATCGCCAGGGTCTCCGGTTCGACCTCGAACCACCCGGTGAAGTCGACCGCCCAGAACCGGTGGATGTCCGTGATGCTCCAGGTCCGCCCGACGCGCTCGCCGATCGCCCGCCAGTACGCCACGACGGACAGGTCGCCGCGGTCGAGGTCGTGGCGGAGCTCCTGGTAGACCGGGAACAGCTCGTCGGCGGGCACCCCGGTCAACTCGACGAGGGCATCGCGCGACGCGTGCGGCGTCCGGCTGATCACCTCGCCGTAGTCGAAGACGACCACGCGACCAGGCAGGAACAGGCTCATGCGCTCCACCGTAACGTGGGGCCGGTGAACGACTTCGTGCCCGTCCAGCCGTCCGATGCCGCCGCGTGGGTCACCGCGCCGACGGGGGAGTCCACCAAGTACCGCCGCGGGGTGCTCGGCATCGCGACCGGCTCCGACCAGTACCCGGGTGCCGCGGTGCTCGGGGTCGACGCCGCGGTCCACACCGGTGTCGGCATGGTCCGGTACGTCGGGCCGTCGCGGGCGTCGGACCACGTCCTGGCGCGTCGCCCCGAGTCCGTCGCCGGCGTCGGTCGGGTGCAGGCCTGGCTCGTCGGCTCGGGCATCTCGGCGTCGTCGCTCGGTGACCTGGACGACACGACCGCCTCGGCCTTCACGCACGCTTCGGACGACGGCGTCCCGGTCGTGGTCGACGCGGGCGCGATCCCGCTCGTCGACCTCGGCCCGCTCGCCGTCCTGACCCCGCATGCGGGGGAGCTCGCGTCGTTGCTCGGCGTCTCCCGCGAGTCGATCGAGCAGGATCCCGCCGCAGCAGCGCTCCGTGCCGCCGAGCAGACCGGCAGCGTCGTCCTGCTCAAGGGCGAGCGCACGCACGTGGTCACGCCCGACGGGTCGGTCCGGTTGGTGGCGTCGTCGGCGACGCCGTGGCTCGCCGCCGCCGGTGCCGGGGACGTGCTCGGCGGGGTGCTCGGCGCGCTCGTGGCGTCGCGGCAGGGCTCCGTCGAGGCTGCTGGTTCGTCACTGACGCCGTCGGACCTCGCGCACCTGGCCGTGTCGGCCGCGGTGGTGCACGGGCTCGCGGCGCGGCGGGCGTCCGGCGGCGGGCCGTTCCCGATGACCGGGCTCATCGCCGAGCTGCCCGGGGTCGTGCGGGACCTGGTCGTCGACGGCGACGCGCGCGGGTAGCGGTCGGTGCGCGGCGACGCAGCACGACAGCGTCGACGTCGTACGACATCAGTGATGTCGCTTGTTGTGGACGCCGCGTGACGACTTCCTCGTTGTCGCACGACGACGAAGAAGTCGTTCCGTGCGTGCGCCGGTGGTTGCACACGCGTGGTGACGACAGCATGGGTGTCGTACGACATCGAGTTCGTCGTGCTTTGCCCACGCGCATGGTTGCGGGCGCGAGGTGACGACAAGGTCGACGTCGTGCGACATCGATCGTGTCGCCTGTTGCAGACGCAAGCGGGGACGGACGGGAGGCCCGTGGCGGGGCCGCCACGGGCCTCCCGTCCGCCTGTCGCGCACGTCACGGGCGTGACGCGCGTCGCGGCCGTCAGCTCGCGGGGGTCGCGTGCACCAGGAACTCGACCGTGCCGGAGTCGTCGACCTTCACGAAGCCGAGGCTCGGCGCCTGCACGCCGTAGTCCGAGAAGGTGACCGGGATCGAGCCGGAGATGTCGACGCCGTCGCCGTTCAGGCCGACCTGCAGGTCGGCGGTGACGTCCTTCGTGACGCCGTGCAGCGTGAGCTTGCCGGCAGCGGTGACCTTCGTCGTGTCCGAGCCGCTCGGGACCGCGTCGGCGATCGGCTCGGAGAGTTCGAACGTGGCCTCGGGGAAGGCGGAGGTGTCCATCGCGGAGTCGCGGAAGTAGGAGTCACGCTGGTCCGAATCGGTGGCGATGTCGGCGACCTGCACCGTGATCGTTGCCTTCGTGATGCTCGTGCCGTCGACGGTGGCGCTGCCGGAGACGCTGTCGGTGCGGCCGGTGACGGTGACGTCGGAGCCGTTGAGGACCTCGTGCAGGCGGTAGCCGGCCTCGGAGTCGCCGCCGACCGTCCACGCGCCGGACAGGTCGGAGTCGTCGAGGGTGGAGGCCTCGCGGCTGGCGGCCACGGACGGTGCCGCCGACGCCTTCGCGTTCTCGTTGCTCGTGTAGACGTTCGTCGCGACGATCGCCCCGATGACGCCGAGCACGACGACGGCGGCGATGACGGAGATCCAGATGACGGCCTTGCGGCGCCCGCGCGGGGTTTCGGTGGTCACGACCGAGACGGTGACACGTCATGGTTGGGGGAGCCTGGGATTCTCTGCCGGTTCGGGTGCGCTCGCTGCCGGTACGCTCGTCCGGTGCGCAGGACCGGGAACCCGTGGATCGAACGCGTCGGGTTCGTCCTGGCGTTCGCCGCCGTGCACGCGGCGCTGTGGTGGCTGACCGTGATCTCGGCGAACCTGCCCCTCGGCGACGTCACCATCACCTACAGCCGGTGGATCGAGACCGGGCGGAGCGCGGACTTCTGGGTCGGGATCGACGGCGAGTGGGTCTACCCGATCCTGGCGATCGTGCCGATGGCCGCCGCAGCACTCGGTGGGATCGCGTCGATCGGCTCCGGGTGGCTGCTGCTGATGGTGCTGCTCGACGCCGTCGCGTGTGCGTTCCTGTGGCGGTTCCGGGCGCGCGGTGCGTTCGGCTCGCGTGCGGACGGCTCGTCGTCGCGTGGCGTGCGGGTCGTGTGGTGGTGGCTCGCGTTCCTGCTCGCACTCGGGCCGATCGCGCTCGGTCGCATCGACACGGTGGCGACGGTGTTCGCGCTGGTCGGGGTGGCCTTCGTCGCCTCGCGGCCGGCGGTCGCCTCGGCGCTGTTCACCGCCGGTGCGTGGACGAAGGTCTGGCCGGCCGCCCTCGTCGCCGTGCTGCTGCTCCTGCGCAAGGGGCACCGCCGCGGTGTGCTGGCCGGTGCCCTCGTGCTCAGCGCGCTCATCGTGCTCGTCGACGTGCTCTGGGGCGGAGCGCCGTACCTGCTGTCGTTCATCGGGGAGCAGACCGGTCGGGCGCTGCAGATCGAGTCACCGCTCGCGACGCCGTTCATGTGGGCGGCAGCGTTCGGGGCTCCCGGTGCGGCCGTGTTCTACAACCAGCAGATCCTGACGTTCGAGGTCTCCGGGGCCGGCACGCACGCCGCTGCCGCGGTCTCGACGCCGCTGATGGCCCTCGTGGTCGTCGCCGGTGTCGTGCTCGCGCTGTGGGCCGCACGCCGTGGCGCCCGTCGGGCCGAGCTCGCTCCCGTGCTCGCGCTGCTGTTCGTCGCCGCGCTCATCGCCACCAACAAGGTCGGGTCGCCGCAGTACATCGGGTGGCTCGCCGTGCCGATCGTGTGGGGGCTCGCCGCCGGGACGCCGAGTGTGCGCCGGTTCGTGCCGATCGCGATCGCCGCGCTGCCCACCGCCGTGCTGACGCAGCTGATCTACCCGGCGTACTACGACCAGGTGCTCGCGCTGCAGCCGTGGATGCTCGTGGTGCTGACGCTGCGGAACGTGCTCGAGGTGGCGGTCCTGGTGTGGACCGTGGTCGAGCTGGTGCGGATGGGGCGGCGCGCGGGCAGGATGGACGCATGATCGTCGCCTTCTCCGTTGCTCCGTCCGGTGGTCCCTCCGAACAGGCGGACGGCTCCGTGCACGACGCCGTCGCCGCAGCCGTGCGGGTGGTCCGTGAGAGCGGCCTGCCGAACCGCACGTCGTCGATGTTCACCGAGCTCGAGGGGGAGTGGGACGAGGTCATGGACGTCGTCAAGCGCGCCACCGAGGCCGTGGGCGTCTACGGCACGCGGGTGTCGCTCGTGCTCAAGGCCGACATCCGACCGGGGCACACCGGCGAGATCGACGGCAAGCTCGAGCGGCTCGAAGCGGCGCTCGGCGAGTAGCGCTCAGCGGCTGGCGCTGTCGCTCGGCGCTCGCGTTCGGCGCTGTCGTTCGGCGCTCGCGCTCGCGCTCAGCGCTCAGCGCTCAGCGCTTGTCGCGTCGCCGCGCCCGGGTCCGACGGCGGGGGTCCGGTCCGAGCACCACGAACACCGTCAGCAGCGCGATGCCGGCGAGCACCGCGATGAGCACGATGACCATGCCCATCGGGTCGGTGGCGTCCTCGCAGTTCACGGGCGCGCCGGCACGGCACGAGGCGAGCACGGTGGCGGCGAGGGTCACGTGCTCATTGAACAACGAGGGCCCGCGCGACACGCCGACGCCCTCCCGCGGATGTCGGTGGTCGGGTGTCTCATGGCCCCTGTCGAGCCACGTCCGGTGGCCCCGAGACGACGAGGAGCGCGTGATGACCCACGACGGCTGGTGCCCCGACTGCGACCTGCGAACGGTCGTCATCGACACGGACGAACAGGGCGAGAACGCCTGGGCCACGTGCGCCGAGTGCGGCGCCGGCTGGACGCACCGCGACGAGCTGCCCGAACTCGCCCCTGCGTCGACGCTTCCCGCCCACACGGAGCGTCAGGCGGCCTGACCCGGTTCTCCTCGGGTACGACCGGGCCAGCCCGGTGCGACCCGAGCTGGCCGCGCACGGCGACTTCCGTTCGTCCTTTGGAGCGGTCTACACTGCTCGGACCGGATGGTCGTCGCCACCCGGACCGTCCCGTTCGCTGCTGAACCCGGACCGGCACCCCGTTCGGGCGTGGCCGCGCTGCCGATCGGCACGTGGACCGCGACGATCGCGGGTCGCCCCCGCCGACACCGTCCAGCCGACACCCCGATCCGACGCCGCCCGTGCAGGACGTCGTCCGAGAACAGGCCCCATGTCACAGCTCACGCCTGCGCGTCGCACCGCCGCGCTCATCTCGCTCGCCCTCGGCGGCTTCGCCATCGGGTCGACCGAGTTCGTCGCGATGGGCCTGCTGCCGAACATCGCGCAGGCGCTGCTGCCGCAGCAGTACGGCCTCGACCCGGATGCCGGCATCGCGCACGCGGGCTGGCTCGTCAGCGCCTACGCCCTCGGGGTCGTCGTCGGTGCTCCCACCATCGCGGCGATGTCGGCGAAGTTCCCGCGCAAGGGCCTGATCCTCGTGCTGCTCGTCGGGTTCGTGCTCGCGACGATCGCGAGTGCGCTGCTGCCGTCGTTCGGACTGGTGCTCGTCGCCCGGTTCGTGGCGGGTCTGCCGCACGGCGCCTACTTCGGCATCGCCTCGATCGTCGCGGGCGACATGATGGGCCCGGGCAAGCGCGGCAAGGGCATCGCGATGGTGCTGCTCGGACTGTCGGTCGCGAACGTCGTCGGTGTCCCCGCGATCACCTGGGTCGGCCAGCTCGCCGGCTGGCGGATCGCCTACGGCGTCGTCGCCGCACTGTTCGCGCTCACGTTCCTCGCCGTCGCGGCCTTCGTGCCGAAGAGCGCCCGTGACGAGCACGCGACGATCGGCCGGGAGCTCCGCGCCTTCCGCGTGCCGCAGGTCTGGATCGTGATGGGCCTCGGCGCCGTCGGGTTCGGTGGGTTCTTCGCCGTCTACTCGTACATCTCGCCGCTCGTGCAGCACGTCACGGGCATGCCGGAGTCGTTCGTGCCGATCGTCCTGGTGGTCGTGGGCATCGGCATGGTCGTCGGCGGTGTGCTCGGCGGACACCTCGCCGACCACAGCGTGAAGCGCACGATCTACTTCGGCATGTTCTCGCTCATCGGCGCGCTGCTGCTCACGGTGCTGACCGCGCAGTGGCTCTGGGGCATGCTGCTCGGCGCCTTCCTGCTCGGTGCGACCTCGTCGGCGATCCCGCCGGCGGTGCAGTCCCGCCTGATGGACGTCGCCGGCGACGCCCGGACGATCGCCGCGGCGCTCAACCACTCGGCGTTCAACATCGGCAACTCGCTCGGCGCTGCACTCGGCGGTGCGGTCATCGCTGCCGGCTTCGGGTTCGTCGCACCGGGCTGGCTCGGCATCGTCCTCGCGCTGCTCGGTGTCCTCGTCACGATGTTCAGCTACTCGGTCGAGCGTCGCACCACGCGCCGTGCGGCGCTGCGCTCCCCGTCGCCGAGCACCGGCCCGATCACCGCGCCCGTCCCGATCCACTGATCGCGAGCGGGCGCCGCCAGCGCGGTTCGCGAAAGCGACAGTCTGCCGCGAACTGTTCGCGGCAGAGCGTCGCTTCCGCGAAACGGACGGCGGGCATCGGCGGCACCGTGTCGCTGTGGCGGGACAGACCGCAGGCCGGTCCCCATCCACTGACCGCGCGCAGTGGGCGCGCCCACCCATCGGACGGGAGGCCCGTGGCGACGCTGCCACGGGCCTCCCGTCCGACGTGGTGTGCGGCAGACCGCCCATGGTGAGCAGAAATGGTCGGGTCCCGTGACAGGACCCGACCATTTGTGCTCACGAAGCGGGCAAGCGCCCGCGCTCGCCGCGCTACAGGCCCAGCGGGCCGCCGTCCTGCACGATGATGCCGTCGGTGATCGCCCGCTTCCGGAGCGCCACCTTCGTGCCCACGTCGAAGCCTGCGACGCGGTACTTCTCGCGGATGCGCTTGAGGTAGCTCTTCGCGGTCTCCTCGGAGATGCCGAGCTGGTACGCGACACTCTTCACGGGCTCGCCACCGCCGTACAGGGCCATGACGCGGCGCTCCTGGGCGCTGAGCTTCGGGACGCCACCGACGTCGCCGCTGTTGATGGCCAGGTCGAGCTCGGCGGAGACGTACTGCTCACCGCGCTGGGCGGAGCGGATCGCCTCGACGATCATGTCGGCGTCCTCGCTCTTCACCAGGTAACCGAGGGCACCGGCCGCCAGGGCCTCGCGCACGACGTTCGGCTCCGAGTAGGTGCTCATCACGACGGTCTTCACACCGGCGGTCTTGAGCGTCGAGATCTTCAGCGACACCGGGATGGAGTCCTTGAGGTCCAGGTCGAGCAGCACCACGTCCACCGGGAACGCCGGGCTCGTCAGGAGCTCGGGCCAGGTCGTGACCGCGGCCACCAGCGTGATGTCGTCGGCGGCGCTCCGGATCCACTCCGTGAGCGCGCCGAGGAGCATCCTGTGGTCGTCGACCAGTGCGAGTCGGATGGGTTCCTCTGGAGTCGCCATGCGGGCGTCCTTTCTCGGGGGCAGTTCGTGCCCGATCCTAGGAGGGAGGGGCACGTGGCACGGGCAGGCTGTCCGGGTGTCCGGCAGCTACATCGACGGATGTCGGTCCACGACGCAGTGGGCGACGATGTGGAGCGCGCCGTCGCGGACGGTCTCGGTGTACGGACCGATGCGCTGCAGGGCACTCCAGGCGGTGGGGCCGAGGCGTCGGCGCTGGACGCCGCGGGACTCGATCACGACCGGCACGTCCATCCGCTCGTCGGTGACGGGGTGGCCGTCGGACCCGACCGGGCCGAGCGTGACCGAGACGACCGGCAGGCCAGGGGTGGCAGTGCGGCCGTCGCCGACCATCTGCCACAGGGCCTGCAGCAGTCCGTCGCGCTGGGCGGGCGAGAGGTGTCCGGCCAGGGCGCCCGGGTCGGCGACGCTCACCGAACGCCCGAGGTGGTCGGACTCCGTGATCGCGTGGTACAGCCAGGTCTCGCGCCGTCCCTCGATGAGGTGCAGGCGGAGCTCGGTCGCGAGTGAGGCCGCGACGGAACTCGAGGCGTCCGACAGCGGCAGGGGATCGGTGCCGTTCGCGACGGCGTCGAGCAGCTTCTCGGCGGCCAGGTCGAGTCGGGCGAGCTCGTCCGAGGCGAGCATGCCGACGGCGAACTGCGGCGCCTGCACGTTGCTCTGCACGAGCACCCGGTCGAGTTCCCGCTGCACGAGCTGCCGGAACCGCTGCACGACGTACAGGGCGATCGACGGCGGCACGACGACCAGGGCCAGCAGGGACACGATGCCCGGCAGCGTGTCGTTGGTGATCGGGGTCGAGGCGACGCTCATGCCGACGAACGCCAGGCCGAGCACCGCGATGGCGGCGGCGACCTCGCGGGCGGGCCGGAGCGTGGCGATCGGCAGGAGCGCGAAGCCCGCGGCGATCGACGCCGATGCCGTGTGGGCGATGTCGTGCTCGGGCCAGATGCCGATGAAGTCGAGGGTCACGACGCACGCCAGCACGACGCAGATCAGCACGAAGGCCAGCCCGGTCAACCGCTCGCCGTAGGTCAGCACGCTCAGACCGACCCCGACCGCGGCGACGATGTAGAGCATCCAGGCGGCTGCGGGCAACCACGGGTCGGAGAAGTCGGACCAGCGGACCAGGAAGTACACGATGCCGGAGACGGCCTCGATGGCGGTGAGCACCGCTGCGCCGAGGCCGAGGTACCCGGCTCCGAGCGAGGCGCCGGGCTTGGCCGCCTGGCGGAGCGACCGTGCACCGGTCGAGGTCGAGGGGAGCCCACGGGCCTGCCGACGCTCGCTGGTGCGGTAGCGCTCGCGCGCCTCGCGACGGGTGCGGGGCGGCTGCTGGCCGGTCGACTCGCCGGGCAGGCCGCGGCTGATGGTGTCCTCGGGGACCCGGGTCATCGCGGTGCCTCCAGGACGACGGTGGTGCCGGAGCCCGGCGCGGAGAACAGCTTCGCGTCGCCGCCGACCTCGCGCAGCCGGCTCACGACGCTCTCCTTGAAGCCGAGGCGTTCGGCGCTGACGGTGGTCAGGTCGAACCCGACGCCGGAGTCCGTGACCATGGCCCGCACCATGTCGTTGTCGTGGACGATCGTGACGTGCGCCTCGCCGACACCGGCGTGCCGGCGGACGTTCTCGAGGCACTCACCGAGCGCCAGCAGGAAGGCGTCGAGCACGTGCGACGGCAGCAGCACCTGACCGGTCCCGTGCCAACTGACCTCGAGGCCCATCCGCCCGAAGCGCTGCTTCACCGACTCGAGGGTCTGGCCGAGCGGCGACTCCTCCTCGCGGGTGAGCGAGTAGTCGCCGGACTGCGACGGCTGCGGGGTCGCGCCGAGTCGCAGGTGGCGCAGGAGTCTGGCGTCCTCGGCCGCCTGCTCGCGCATGGCCTGCTCGGAGACCCCGACGCCGGAGTGGGCGAGGAGCGTGAGCGTCGCGAGGACCGTGTCGTGCAGCAGCCGCGCCCCCTGCCGCCGCTGCGCCTCGGTCTCGCTGGCCTGGCGTTCAGCGCGGTGCGCGGTGCCGATGCTGTAGATCCGTCGGGCGACGCGGGGGATGCTGCGCGAGATCCACACGGCCACGACCGCGATGAGCACCCAGCCGAGCAGGGCGCCGCTGACGGGCGTCGACAGGAGCCCGCCGGTGGCCCACACCATCACGACGACGACGATCGCGCCGGTGCCGATCGTGAGTCCGAGGCCGAACGGCTGGCCGCGCTGCGCCATCAGCGGGGCGGACAGCGAGCCGCCCGCGAGCGGCATGACGGCGCTGGCGACGAGCGGGCGGACCGACTCGTCCACGCCGGAGAACAGCAGCGCGAGCGAGGCGAGGCCCGTGACGAGGATCGCGGCGGTCCACCACACGGTGCCACTGCGCCCGAAGAACACGAACGCGGCGACCATCGCGGCGATGCACAGCAGGGCGCCCACGAGCGGCAGGGCGGAGACCGCGGCGGCGGAGACCACGCCGACGACGCTGATGAGCGCGCAGACGATGCCCACGACACGGGTCGTCGCCCGCAGCAAGCGGTCGCGTTCCTGTGCGATGAATTCCATCGATGTCCTGGTTGGTGACGAGCTGGTGTGACGGGTCGTGCGGGGAAACCGAGCCTCGTTCAGTCCGGGCTCGCAGCCATCCAACCACGGGCGACACCCGTTGGGGGGTGTTCGGCGCGCCGTGCCGCGCGTGCCGTCACACACCGGTGCGTGCCGCCGCGGGTGCCGTGCGTGCCGCCGCCGCCCCGGTGCGTGCCGCGGCCCCTGTGCGTGCCGCCGCCCCGCCGCGCGCCGTGTCGCCCTCAGCCGTCGAGCAACCGCCGCAGGTGCGCGCCGACCTGCTCGTGCTCGATGAGGAACCCGTCGTGCCCGAACTCGCTCTCGATCACCGCGGCCGTGTCCCCGTCGAGCGTGTCCGGCACCCCGGCGGCGATCCGGTGCTGGTCCTCGATCGGGAACAGTCGGTCGCTCGAGATCCCCACGACGAGCGTGCGGGCCGTCACGAGTTCGAGCGCGGCAGCGACACCGCCCCGCCCGGCCCCGACGTCGTGGGAGTCCATCGCGTGCGTGAGCGTGATGTACGACGACGCGTCGAAGCGCCGGGTGAACTTGTTGCCGTGGAAGTCGAGGTAGCTCTCGACCGAGAACCGCCCGTCGTCGCCGAGCGGGGACACGTCGCTCTGCCACGACCGGGCGAACCGGCCGTTCAGCTCGTCGGACGCCCGGTAGGTCATCAACGCCATCCGCCGCGCGAGCGCCAGCCCGCGGTGCGGGCCCTCGCCGGCGTCGGCCTCGTAGTAGTCGCCGCCCGCGAACGCCGGGTCCATCTGGATCGCCGAGCGCTGCAGGGAGTTCGCCGCGATCTGGTCCGCCGTGGTCTGCGCCGTCGAGGCCAGCACCGCCAGCCGCTGGACGCGTGCGGGGTGCGACACCGCGAACTCGAGGGCGTGCATCCCGCCCATCGACCCGCCGACGACGGCCGCGAACACGTCGATGCCGAGTCGGTCGGCGAGCTGGCGCTGCACCTCGACCTGGTCGCTCACGGTGACGAACGGGAACCGCGAGCCCCACTCGACCCCGGTGGGTGCCACCGACGACGGCCCGGTCGTGCCCTGGCAGCCGCCGAGCATGTTGGGCGCGATCACGAACCAGCGGTCGGTGTCGATCGCCAGGCCGGGTCCGACGACGTCGCCCCACCAGCCGGCGGTGCGGTGCCCCGGACCGGGTGCGCCCGCGACGTGCGAGTCCCCGGTCAGCGCGTGGAACAGCAGGACGGCGTTGTCGCGCGCCGCGTTGAGCGTGCCCCACGACTCGTACGCCACCCGCACGGCCGGGAGCCGTCCGCCACGCACCCACTGCTCGCCGAGGGACGCGAAGTGGCGCGCACCCGGGTGGTCCCCGGGGCGCCAGGCGCCGGTGACCGGCGGCTTGCCGATGGTGCCGAGTTCGGCGCCGGGCACCAGGGTGGACGGCACGGAGTCCTCGGGGGTCGTCTGCCAGTCCATGGTGCGTCCAGTCTGCCGGGAGGCGCGGGTCGCCGCCGCCGTGTTACGTCACGCCCACCCCGTGGCCGGGTCCCGGGCCGCGCTCGCCGTTTGCGTGCGTGCGCATGTTCCGACATCGTGCGCGTTGTTCGACTCGTGGATCGTCGCACCATGCGCACGCACCGGATGCGTGCGCAACGAGCGACGTCCCACGAGTCGATCGACTCGTGGGACGTCGCACCATGCACAGGCATCGAGCGCGCCGTGCCTCGGTGCCCGGGCGAACGCTAGGCGCGCTGCCCTTCCTGCGAGACCGCACGGGCCGCGGCGAGCCCGGCCTCGAGGTCGGCCTTCAGGTCCTCGATGTTCTCGATGCCGACGGACAGGCGCACCAGGCCCGGCGTGACCCCGGTGGTGAGCTGCTGCTCGGGCGTGAGCTGCGAGTGCGTGGTCGACGCCGGGTGGATCACGAGCGAGCGCACGTCGCCGATGTTCGCCAGGTGCGAGAACAGCTGCAGGTTGTCGACGAACGCCTTGCCCGCGGGCACCCCGCCCTTGAGTTCGAACGACAGCACGGCGCCGACGCCCTTCGGCGCGTACCGGTTCGCCGCGGCGTACCACGGCGACGTCGGCAGGCCGGCGTAGGCGACGGTCGCGACGTCCGGGTGCTGGTCGAGCCACTCGGCGATCTCCTGGGCGTTCGACACGTGGCGCTCGATGCGGAGCGACAGCGTCTCGATGCCCTGCAGGAGTGCGAACGCGGTGTCCGCCGAGTTCGACGCGCCGAGGTCGCGGAGCAGCTGCACGCGGGCCTTCACGATGTAGGCGAGCTCGTTGCCGACGGCCTCGGCGAAGACCGCGCCGTGGTACGACGGGTCGGGCGTGTTGAACTCCGGGAACTTGTCCGGGTGCTGGGACCAGGCGAACTTCCCGCCGTCGACGATGATGCCGCCGATGACCGTGCCGTGGCCGCCGAGGAACTTCGTCGCCGAGTGCACGACGATGTCGGCCCCGTGCTCGAACGGACGGATCAGGTACGGCGTCGCGATCGTGTTGTCGACGATCAGCGGGACGCCGGACTCGTGCGCGACGTCGCTGACGCCGGTGATGTCGAGGACGTTGATCCGCGGGTTGCCGATGGTCTCGGCGAAGAAGAGCTTCGTGTTCGGGCGGACGGCGCGGCGCCACTCCTCGAGGTCGTCCTGGTCCTCGACGAACGTGGTCTCGATGCCGAGCTTCGCCAGCGTGTACTTGAACAGGTTGTACGTGCCGCCGTAGATCGACGACGACGACACGATGTGGTCACCAGCACCCGCGATGTTCAGCACGGCGTAGGTCTCCGCCGCCTGGCCGGACGCCACGAGGAGTGCGCCGCTGCCGCCCTCGAGTGCCGCGATGCGCTGCTCCACGACGTCGTTCGTCGGGTTCATGATGCGGGAGTAGATGTTGCCCGGCTTGGCGAGGGCGAACAGGTCGCGGGCCTCGTCCGAGTTCGCGAAGACGTACGAGGTCGTCTTGTAGATCGGGGTGGCGCGGGCGCCCGTGGTCGGGTCCGGCTGTGCGCCGGCGTGGACCTGCGTGGTCTCGAACCGCCACTGCGCGGCGTCGTGCTCGGTCATCTTGGTGCTCCTGTCCGGTGCGGCTGGTCGTCGGGTCGCCTTGCGCTCGGCCTGGAGGCGCGGCGCGTCTGTGCGTCGGGTGTCACGGTACGCAGGTGGTCGCGCTGGTACCAGCGCACCCGCCTCGGGACGTAACGCGCACGCCCGACGCACCACGGGCCTCCCGGTCGAGCCTGCGCGCTCGTCTGACGGCGGCGACCACGGGGATCGGTCGCGGCCTGCCGCGACGTCGCGCGCTGCCGACTGAGCGCAGCGAAGACGACTGCTTGCGCGGAAATGTCAATTGTCGCGACGGAACAGCCAGCCGACGTTCGGTTCGAGCAGCCAGCGCATCCCGCGCCGCACGAAGGGCTGCGCGAGGAAGAGGCTCACCGCGCAGGCGATCGCGACCATCAGGAGCACGAACGGCCACGCGGAGTGCGGACCGGCGAGCACGCCGGACTCGCGGATCGGGTAGAGCACGAACGTGTGCAGCAGGTACACGTACATCGTCGCCGCACCGAACTGCGTGAGCCAGATGTTCCGGCGGGGGATGAGCACCAGGAACGACGCGGTCAGCAGTGTCGCGAGCAGCATCAGGCCGAAGCGGACGGCGCCGGCCCACCACGCGTCCTCGCCGAGACCCGAGTACGAGTCGTCGTAGAAGAACCAGTGGTGCAGGTCGAACTCCTTGAACTGCGGGATCCACACCGCGCACGACACGGCCCACGCGGCGAACACGGCGCCGGCGGCGACGCGCACCCGGACCACGGTGCGGCGCGAGGCCTCGTACCAGCGGTCGAAGAGCCCCCACTGCTTGACCTGCCACCCGAGCAGGAAGAACGGCAGCAGGCTGATCGCACGGGACAACGAGAGCGTGGAGTCGACGTTGTCGAAGTAGCCGACGCCGATGCTGAACACGACGGCCCAGAACAACGGCCACCGCAGCTGCGCCAGGTACGGCAGGATCAGCTTGAAGATGCCGAGGGCCAGCAGGAACCACAGGGTCCAGGTCGGCTGCGTCGGGTTGAAGTCCTTGCCGCCCTCGACGATGCCCTGCACCACGGTCCAGATCGTCTGCATGATGATGTACGGCACGACGATGTCGGTGATCGTCCGGCGCATGCGCTTCGCCGTCGGGGTGTCGGCCGACGAGAAGTAGCCGCTGATCACACCGAACGCGGGCATGTGGAACGCGTAGATGAACGTGTAGAGCGCCAGGGCGTGCTCGCTCGCCGTCGTCTGGCGCTGGATCGCGTGGCCGATCACCACGAGGGTCACCGCGACGAACCGCGCGGTGTCCCACATCGGGATACGGCGCGGTGCCCGGCCGGGTTCGAGCTGCGTCGCCGGGGCCGAGGGTGCGGGAGGGGCGGCATCCGTCGTCATCGTCGGTCACGTTACCGGATCGTGACCTGGGAGGGTCGGTACGGTGGGGATCGGGGCGAGCAGTCGTCCCGACACCGGGGCGAGCAGTCGTCCCGACACCGGGGCGATCCGGTGCCCCGACACCGGGGCGATCCGTTGCCCCGACACCGACGCAGGAGGCAGATCACATGGCAGCACGGCGCGCAGTCGTCACCGGAGCGAGCTCGGGCATCGGGGCGGCCACCGTCCGACTGTTCCGCTCGCGGGGCTGGGACGTGCTCGCCGTCGCCCGCCGGGCGTCCAAGCTCGAGGCGCTCGCCGCGGAGACCGGGGCCGAGGTCCTGGTGGCGGACATCACGAGCGCTGCCGACGTCGAGGCGCTCGCCGCCCGCGTCGCCGAGCTCGGCGGCGCCGACGTCCTCGTCAACAACGCCGGTGGCGCGTTCGGCTCGGCCAGCGTCGAGGAGTCCGACGTCGACGACTGGCGGGCCATGTTCGAGGTGAACGTGATCGGCACGAAGCGCGTCGTCGCCGCGCTGCTGCCGCACCTGCGGGACCGTGCACGCGACACCGGGGGAGCGGACATCGTCACGGTGACGAGCACGGCCGGGTTCGTGGCGTACGAGAACGGCGGCGGCTACAACGCCGCGAAGTTCGCCGAGCACGCCCTGGTCGGCGCGCTCCGGCTCGAGCTGAACGGCGAACCGATCCGCGTCGTCGAGATCGCCCCCGGCCTGGTGAAGACCGACGAGTTCGCGCTCACCCGCTTCCGCGGCGACGAGCAGAAGGCCGCTTCGGTCTACGACGACGTGCCGGACCCGCTCGTGGCCGACGACGTCGCCGAGGCGATCGTGCACGCGGTGGAACTGCCGCCGCACGTGAACCTCGACCTCGTCACGATCCGGCCGGTCGCGCAGTCGGCGCAGCACAAGCTCGCGCGCGGGACGCTCTCGCCGCGCTGATCGCCTGCGCAGCGCCCGGGCGGTGGCCACGGGTCGCGGGCGCGGGGTCCCTGCCGGTACCGTGGACGGATGCCGATCAGCAGCGAACCCGAGCCCACGGCCCCGGCTCAGTCGACCGTGACCGTGACGAGCGGGCCCGAGGTGCTCGGATGGCTGGAGTTCGGTGACGCCGCACGCCTGCTCGCGAAGGACGTGCTGTCCTCCGGCTTCGAGCCCGAGGTCGTCGTCGCCGTCGCCCGCGGCGGGCTGATCATCGCCGGTGCCGTGGCCTACGCGCTCGGCACCAAGGAGTGCGGCTCGATCAACGTCGAGTTCTACACCGACGTCGAGCAGCGCCTGGACGAGCCCGTCGTGCTCGCACCCGCGCTCGACGCCCCGAGCCTCGCCGGCAAGCGCGTGCTCGTCGTCGACGACGTGTCGGACTCCGGTCGGACCCTGCGCCTGGTGGTCGACATCATCCGGAATGCCGGTGCCGACGTCCGCAGCGCCTGCCTGTACTCGAAGCCCGGCACCGTCCTCGAGCCCGACCACGTGTGGCGCCGGGTCGACGGCTGGATCACGTTCCCGTGGAGCGCCCTCGCACCGGTGACGGCCGAGTCGTGAGCATCCACCTCGTCGGCGGCGGACTCTTCGCCGCCTCGGACGCCGCAGCGCCCTTCCTCGCCGAGGCCACCGCACGCTCGGCCGCCGTCGGCCGGACGGTCCCGCGCATCGCCCTGCTCTCCGTCGCCGGCCCGGACGGCGGCAGTCCGTCGTCGACCGCCGACATCGCCGAGGTGCTCGGCGGTGCCCGCGTGGCCGAGGTCGTCGTCACCGAGGTCGCGGCCGGCCAGGTGTTCGACACGACCGTCCTGAGCGACGTCGACGCGCTCGTCGTCGGTGGCGGCGTCACCCCCGACTACCTGGGCGCGATCGCCCCACTCGTCGACCAGCTTCGGCTGCTCGTCGCCGACGGCCTGCCCTACCTGGGCTACTCGGCCGGTGCGATGATCGCCGCCGACCGCGCGCTCGTGGGCGGCTGGCGCATCGGCGGCGTCGAGATCTGCCCCGAGGCAGCCTCTGAAGGCCTCGACGAGGTCGAACTCCGCGAAGGGCTCGGCCTGGTCGACCTGACCATCGACGTCCACGCGGTGCAGGCCGGCACCCTCGCCCGCCTGATCGCGAGCGCCGAGGCCGAGTTCGTCACCGCCGGCCTGGCGATCGACGAGGACACCGCCCTCGTCGTCGGCGAGGGCGCGCTTGAGGTCCGCGGAACCGGCAGCGTCTGGCGGGTCATGGCCGGCGAGGAGTCGGTGGCCGTCGCCACGATGGGCGCGTAGCCGTCGTGGAGCCACGACCGCTCGCCGACCTGGTCGACCCGGGCTGGGCGTCGGCGCTCGCTCCGGTGGAGGCCGACGTGCACCGCATGGGTGCCTGGCTGCGTGACGAGACAGCGGCCGGCCGCACCTACCTGCCGGCCGGCGCCGACGTGCTCCGGGCCTTCACCACGCCGTTCGACGCCGTGAAGGTGCTCGTGGTGGGGCAGGACCCCTACCCGACGCCGGGCAACCCGATCGGGCTGTCGTTCGCCGTCGACCCGGCAGTTCGTCCGGTGCCGCGCAGCCTGGCGAACATCTACAAGGAGCTCAGCGCCGACGTCGGCGTGACCCCACCGGCGCACGGTGACCTGCGTGCGTGGTCGGACCAGGGCGTGCTGCTGCTCAACCGTGTGCTCACGGTCCGTGCGGGCGACGCCGGCAGTCACCGCGGCAAGGGCTGGGAAGCCGTCACCGACCAGGCGGTCCGCGCACTCGTCGCCCGGGGGACCCCGCTCGTCGCCGTGCTGTGGGGCGCGCAGGCCGCGTCCGTCCGGCCGCTGCTCGGCGACACCCCGGTGGTGGCGTCGGCGCACCCGAGCCCGTTGAGTGCGTCGCGGGGCTTCTTCGGCAGCCGGCCGTTCTCGCAGGTCAACGCGCTGCTGCAGGAACAGGGCGCGACACCGGTCGACTGGTCGCTGCCCGCTCAGTAGGCTCGGCACGTGCTCGAGGAGGAATACCAGCGACGGCGGGTCCTGCCGCGACACCTGCGTGCCCGGCCGGCGAGCGAGACCGCGTTCGAGTACCGGATCCGTGCCGCCGAGGCGAGCGACCTGCCCGACGTCCGTGAGATCCACACGCACTACGTCCGCAACTCGTCGGTGACCTTCGACCCGTCGGCGTTCACCTTCGCCCGGTGGAAGCAGCGCTACGACGACATCCGGAAGCGCAAGCTGCCCTTCCTGGTGGCCGAGAACCCCGCCGGGCAGATCCTCGGCTACGCGCTCGTGGACGCCTGGAACCCGCGCGACCGGTCGAACCGGGTGGTCGAGGACTCGATCTACCTCGGAGCGGCCTCGGGTGGCAAGGGGCTGGGCCGTGCGCTCATGGAAGCCCTGCTCGACGAGTGCCGGTCCGCCGGGGTCCGCGAGGTCGTCGCCGTGATCGCCGACCGGCAGGCCGAGGCCTCGATCCGCCTGCACGAGCGGCTCGGCTTCGAGGAGGTCGGCCGGATGGGCAAGGTCGGCTACAAGTACGACCGGTGGCTCGGCACGGTGACGATGCGCCTGCGGTTGCGCGGTCCCCGCCTGTTCGCGCGCAAGTAGTCGGTCCGTCGTCCGTCGTCTGGTCGCGGTGGGCCTCGCCGAGGTTCCGAGATCTGCGCATCTCGGCGTGCGATCGCGCGCGTTGTGGAACCTCGACGACCAGCGCACGGCGTGTTGTGGAACCCGGGCGTCTGTCGGACGGGAGGCCCGTAGGCGCGTCGCCACGGGCCTCCCGTCCGTCATTCGGTCTCGTCTCGGGCCGCGCCGAGGTTCCGAGATCTGCGCATCTCGGCGTGCGATCGCGCGCGTTCTGGAACCTCGACGACCAGCGCACGGCGTGTTGTGGAACCCCGGCGGTCAGCGCCCGGCGTGCCGGCCCTCGCCCGCCGCCGGCCCCCGCACACCCCGTCAGGGCCGCGGGGCCTCCGCGATGAACTCGTCGCGCGTGACGCCGACGAGCGCCGTCGTCGCGGCCGCCGCGGCGGCCCCGTCACCCGCGACGAGCGCGTGCCCGACGGCCTCGTGGCGGAGTGCTGCCTCGCGCGTCCAGCGCGTGATGGTGTCGCGCGACTCCGACGTGCGGGTGCGCAGCAGCGCCTCGACGGTGCCGGCGAAGTGCGCGAAGACGGCGTTGCCGGAGCCGGTGAGCAGGGCGCGGTGGAAGCGGACGTCGGCCTCGAGGTACGCGCGGCTGTCCTCGCGCGCGCAGGCGGCGAGCATGTCCTGCGCGGCGTCGAGGACGGCGGACGCCCCGGAGCCGCCGGCGGTGAGCGACGCTGCGACGGGTTCGACGCCGAGCCGCAGTTCGAGGAGTTCCCGCTGCTGCACGAAGTAGGCGGGCGAGGCGCCACGCCACCGGATGACCGTCGGGGCGAGCAGTTCCCACGACCCGATGCCGAGCACCTGCGTGCCGACGCGCTGCCGGGGTTCGACGAGTCCGAGCGACTGCAGGACGCGGAGCGCCTCGCGCACGACCGACCGGGACACGCCGAACTCGTCCGCCACGAGCTCGGGGCGGACCACCGTGCCGGGGTCGAGCGCACCGTCGACGATGCGCTGCCCGAGGGTGTCGAGCACGTGGGCGTGGAGTCCGCGGGCTGGGGGCATCGTTCCTCCGTGCAGTACGGGTCGCGCGGTCGGCGTGACGTCGGTCCCATCGAAACGGCAGACTGCGTCCGAGGGCGGATGGCGCGCGGCGGATCGTCGTATAGTCTGATTAATCAGATTATTGAGGGTCGGTGCGTGCAGCGCCAGCCGCCCCTCGACACGAAGGCGACGGAGCCGCGCGGCAGCGGCTCCAGGAAGGGGCACCGATGCCTCACGCTCCAGTCCACCTGCTCGCCCACCCCGTGGGCACGGTCCTCGCGGCCGAGGGCGGCGGCACCGAGACCGTCGACCCGTCCGGGCCGATCCCGCAGCTGATCATCGCGGCCCTCGTCGGCATCGTCGTGATCATCGCGCTCATCACCTGGCTCAAGGTGCACCCGTTCATCGCGCTCGTGATCGGTGCCCTGGGCGTCGGCATCGGTGCGGGGCTCGCACCGGACAAGGCCGTCGTGAGCTTCGGCAACGGCTTCGGTGCGACGATGACGAGCGTCGGCATCCTGGTCGGGCTCGGGTCGATGTTCGGCAAGATGCTCGTCGACTCCGGCGCCGCCGACCGCGTGGTCGACACCCTGGTGCGCAGGTCGTCGAAGGCGGCGCTGCCGTGGACGATGGCCCTGATCGGTGCGCTGATCGGCCTGCCGATGTTCTTCGAGGTCGGCCTCGTGCTCCTCATCCCGATCATCGTGCTCGTCGCGAAGCGCAGCTCCGTGCCGATCATGAAGATCGCCGTGCCCGCCCTGGTCGGCCTGTCGACGATGCACGCGTTCGTTCCGCCGCACCCCGGCCCGCTCGTCGCGATCTCGACCGTCGGCGCGAACCTCGGCACCACGCTCGCCTTCGGCATCGTGCTGGCGATCCCGGTCATCATCCTGGCCGGTCCGGTGTTCGCCCAGTTCGCGGCCCGCTGGGTCGACATCCCCGCGCCCGACATGTTCGGGTCGCGTGGGTCGGACTCTGGCTCGGCGTCCGGTCCGCAGGACCCCGCCTCGGGCGGACGGGAGGCCCGGCGCGGCCCCGCCACGCAGGACACCGCGTCCCTTCCCAACGGCAAGAGCGACTTCACGCGCGTCATCAGCGAGCCCCGCAGCCCGTCGTTCACCGTCGCGCTCATCGGCATCCTGCTGCCCGTCGTCCTCATGCTCGCCCAGGCCGTCCGCGAGGCCACGATGCCCGACGCCGCTGGCTCGTGGGTGAGCCTGCTCGACTTCCTCGGGTCGCCGATGATCGCGATCGGCATCGCGGCGATCTACGCGATGGTCTTCTTCGCGATCGGCGGCGGCATGGACCGGTCCGCCGTGGCGAAGTCGCTCGAGAGCGCGCTGCCCCCGGTCGCCGGGGTGCTGCTCATCGTCGGTGCCGGCGGTGGGTTCAAGCAGGTGCTCATCGACACGGGCATCGGCGGGGTGATCGCCGACGCCGTGAAGGACTCCGGCGTCTCGGTGCTCCTCGTCGCCTGGGTCGTGTCGGCCCTGGTGCGTGTCGCCACCGGGTCGGCCACGGTCGCCACCGTCACCGCGGCGGGCATCATGGCCCCGATCGCCGCCGACCTGTCCACGCCGATGACCTCGCTGCTCGTGCTGGCGATCGGTGCGGGCTCGGTGTTCCTGTCGCACGTCAACGACGCCGGGTTCTGGCTCGTCAAGGGCTACCTCAACACCACCGTGGGACAGACCTTCAAGACGTGGACGGTGCTCGAGTGCCTCATCTCGGTGCTCGGTCTGCTCGGGGTGCTGCTGGCCGGGGTGTTCATCCGATGAGCAGCGACTCCGCTCTGGATGCGCGTGTCCTGGTCGTCATGGGGGTCTCCGGTTCCGGCAAGTCGACCGTCGCCGCGATGGTCGCCGAGCAGCTCGGGTGGGACTTCGCCGAGGGCGACGCCATGCACCCGCAGGCCAACGTCGACAAGATGCACGCCGGCACACCGCTCACCGACGAGGACCGCTGGCCGTGGCTCGACGTCGTCGCCGGCTGGATCCGCGGGCACCTCGACGCCGGCACCCACGGTGTCGTGACCTGCTCGGCGCTGAAGCGGTCGTACCGCGACGTGCTGCGGGCGCCCGGCGTGGTGTTCGTGCACGTGGCCGGTGACGGCGCGTTGATCGAGCAGCGCATGTCGCAGCGGTCTGGCCACTTCATGCCGACGTCGCTGCTGCAGTCCCAGCTCGCGACCCTCGAGCCGCCGCAGGACGACGAGGCGCACCTCACGATCGCGGCCGACCGCACTCCGGAGGAGGAGAGCGCCGAGGTCGTCGAGCGGCTCGGGCTCGGCGGCGGCCGCTAGCTAGCTGCCGCCGGCGTCCGAGGCGGATCCGGTGCGGCTGGCTTCGGCCACCAGTCGCGCTGCAGCGGCGGCGAGCTGTGCGTTCGACGTCACCGCCGTGCCGTCCTCGAGCACGCTCGTGTCCTCGAGCCCGGTGCGGATCGCGTGGCCCCGCGCGAGGGCGCGGCGGCTCACCTGCCACGAGGCTGCGCCGATGCCGTGGTGCAACTGGGGGAGCCGGACCCCCGCGGCGGCGACGATCGACTCCATCTCGGCGTCGAGCGCGAGCGCGTCGTCGGCGTCGTCCACGAGCGGCTCGACGACGAGGCGGACGAACCGGTCGTGGCCGCCCTTCCGGACGAACCGCTCGGCGTCGTCGGTGCTCAGCACGCACGCCTCGACCCCGACGCCGCGTCGCGCGAGGAGATCGGTCACGTCGTCGATCCCGTCCTCGCCCTGGTTCGCGGCGATCAGGTCGGGCAGCTCCGTCCACGTGGACACGAGGTCGAGTCGTTCGCGGGGATCGGGCACGATCGCGGCGAAGGTCGTGACGTTGAGCGGGATCCCCGGGCACGCCGCCCGCACGGCGCGGAGCATCCGGCCGACCGGTCCGGCGGCGAGCGACTCGGCGCCGTCGTCGTCGAAGGCGTGCAGGTGGAGGAGCGTCGCGCCAGCCGCCACACACGCTGCCGCGTCACGAGCGATCTCGTCCGGTGTGCGCGGCATCGCCGGGTGGGTGGTGTCGCCGTTCAGGGCGAGTTGCAGGTCGGGCACGTGGTCGCTCCTCAGCTGAACCGGATCGGGGTGCCGACGGGCAGGGCGGCGAGGGTGCGGGTCATCTCCGCCGAGATCCGCACGCACCCGTGCGAACTGCCGGTCGGGTCGGGGTAGTAGTGCAGCGCCGTCAGTGCCGCGTTGCCGCCGTACGACGGGATCCGCGACGAGTGCGCGCCGGTCAGGATGATCGGGTTGCCCTGCGTGTAGGTCACGCGGGTGTCCACGTACGCCGCTTCGACGTAGGTGGCGGTGTCCGACGGCGTGGGGTCCTCGGGGGTGCCGAGCCGGGCCGCCTCGGTCGCGGTGACCTGGCCGCTCCGGGTGACGACGGAGACCGTGCTCCGGGCGACGTCGACGCGGATCATCCGGTCGGTGTCGGCGACCGTGAAGTCGGCGGCCCGTGCCCAGGCGAACGTGGCGCTCGGCGCCTCCGGGTCGCCGCCGACGCCCGGGGTGCGGTTCCGGGCCGGGGTCGAGACGAGGAGCATGCCGCCGTCGACGCCGGGCGACCGGCCCCAGACAGCGGTGGCGGCGGGCAGGTCGATCGTCGACACCAGGTGCGACAGCGTGGCCACCGGGCGGGCGCGGCTGGACGGGCTGGCGTACAGGGCCACGAGGTCGTGCCGCGGGGTGGCGATCTGCCAGGTGTCCGCGGGGCGGACGTCCCCGCCGTCGAGCAGTTCGGGGACGACGCCGTCGTGGAACGCCGACGGCAGGGCGGCGAGGGTGGCGGCCGACGGCGCTCGGGGGACGGCCGCGAGCGTCGGGGTGGGGGTCGGCGTCGGCGTCGCGGTCGGGGTGGCCCGTGCGACGTGGGTCGGGTCGGTGTCCGGACGGTCGGCTGTCACCCCGACGACGACGGCGGCCGCGACGGCGAGCGCCGCTGCACCCCCGACCACGGCGATCCAGCCCCTGCGTCGCATCGGCATCCCCCTGTGCTCCTGGTCCAGCGTGCGCTCGTCGTCTGGGTGTGTGCTCCTGGTGTCGTCAGCGTTCGGTGACCCGGCCGGCGTCGACGTGCCACTGCCGGTCGAGGCGGACGGTCTCCAGCATGCGCCGGTCGTGCGTGACGAGCAGCAGGGTGCCGTCGTACGACTCCAGCGCCTGTTCGAGCTGCTCGATGGCCACCAGGTCGAGGTGGTTCGTCGGTTCGTCGAGCACGAGCACGTTCACCCCGCGGGCCTGCAGCAGCGCCAGTCCGGCGCGGGTCCGTTCGCCGGGGGAGAGCGCCGACGCGGGCCGTCCGACGTGGTCGGCCTTCAGCCCGAACTTCGCGAGCAGCGTCCGGACGTCGGCAGTGGTGTACTCGGGCACGATCGCCTCGAACGCCGCGGCGAGTGACTGGTCGCCGGTGAAGGCCGCACGGGCCTGGTCGACCTCGCCGACGGCGACGCTCGACCCGAGCGAGGCGGTGCCGGTCGTCGGCGCCTGCTTGCCGAGCAGTGCCCGGAGCAGCGTGGACTTGCCGGCGCCGTTCGGTCCGGTGATGCCGATGCGGTCGCCGCCGTCGACCTGCAACGACACCGGGCCGAGCGTGAAGTCGCCCTGCGTGAAGGTGGCGTCGGACAGGGTGGCCACGACGGCCGAGGACCGGGGCGCGCTGCCGATCGTGAACTCGAGCTGCCACTCCTTGCGGGGCTCCTCGACCTCGTCGAGCCGCGCGATGCGGGACTCCATCTGGCGGACCTTCTGCGCCTGCTTCTCGCTCGACTCCGAGGCGGCCTTGCGCCGGATCTTGTCGTTGTCCGGGGCCTTCTTCATGGCGTTGCGCACGCCCTGGCTCGACCACTCGCGCTGTGTTCGGGCGCGGGAGACCAGGTCGGCCTTGGTGGAGGCGTAGTCCTCGTACGCGTCGCGCTTGTGCTGCCGGGCGATCTCGCGCTCCTCGAGGAACGAGTCGTAGCCGCCGCCGAACAGCCGGTTGGACGACTGCGCCAGGTCGAGCTCGAGCACGCTCGTCACCGACCGTGCCAGGAACTCCCGGTCGTGGCTGACGAGCACGACCCCGCCGCGCAGGCCCCGGACGAACCCCTCGAGCCGGTCCAGCCCGTCGAGGTCGAGGTCGTTCGTGGGCTCGTCGAGCAGGACGATGTCGAACCGCGACAGCAGCAGCGCCGCCAGCCCGACGCGAGCGGCCTGCCCACCGGACAGCGCGGTCATGAGCGAGTCCGGCCCGACGCCGTCGTCATCGGTTCCGGTCTCGAGGCCGAGGTCGGCCAGGACAGCGGGGATCCTGTCCTCCAGATCAGCGGCGCCCGCGGCGAGCCAGCGGTCGAGCGCCGTCGAGTAGCGGTCCGCGGCAGCGTCGCCGGCGTCCGGGTCGCCGAGCGCGGCAGCCGCGGCGTCCATGGCCTCGGTCGCCTCGGCCGAGCCGGTCCGTCGGGCGATGTACGCGGCGACGGTCTCGCCCGCGATCCGCTCGTGTTCCTGGGGGAGCCAGCCGACGAACGCGTCGGTCGGTGCGAGCGACACCGTGCCCGCCAGGGGCTCGTCGACACCCGCCAGCAGTCGGAGCAGGGTGGACTTGCCGGCACCGTTCACGCCGACGACGCCGATCACGTCGCCCGGTGCCACCGTGAGGTCGAGGGAGTCGAACAGCGTGCGAGCGGCGTACCCGCCGGACAGGCCCTTAGCGACGAGCGTGGCGGTCATGCGCCAATCGTCCCACGCGGCGGCGCGCGCACGGCACCGCCCTCGGAGCGCCCGGTGCTCCGGGTGCAGCACACTGGACGGATGGCATCCTGCGTCTTCTGCGCGATCATCGCCGGCGACGAACCGGCCGTGTGGGTCGAGCGCGAGGACCACGCCGTCGCGTTCGCGCCGCTGCCCGGGTCCGCGCTCGCACCCGGGCACACGCTCGTCGTACCGGTCGAGCACGCCGACGACCTGCTCGGTGCCGCCCCGGTGGCACTGGCCGCCACCGTCGCGCTCGCGCAGCGTGTCGCACGGGCGATGCGGGGCGCACTCGGCGCCACCGGCACCGTCGTGCTGCAGGCCTCCGGCGCCGATGCCGGGCAGAGCGTGCGGCACCTGCACTTCCACGTCGTGCCGCGCTGGCCGGACGACGGCACGACGCACTGGCCGGAGCCGCCCTCGGCACACGTCGTCGACGGTGACCCGCACGCACTCCTCGCCGAGATGTTCGAGTAGCCGATCCCGGGCAGCGGTGCGCGGAACGGAGTGGAGTGGGCGCTGCACCGTCACCCGTCCCACCGACACCCGCAGGAGCACACCATGACCACGAAGATCACCCTGATCATCGACAACCCGGCCGACCCGTCGGCGTTCGAGCAGTCCTACGTGGAGCTCGAGGCACTCGCCGCGAAGCTGCCCGGCCTGCAGCGGCTCGAGGCGGCGAAGGTCTGGCCGAAGGAGGACGGCACGCCCACACCGGCGCACCGCACCCTCGACCTGTACTTCGCCTCGTACGGGGATGCCTCCGACGCAGTGGCGACCGCCGAGGCCGGGGCGTTCTTCCAGCAGCTCGGCGGCACGGGTGCCACGTTCACCGGCCTGTTCTCCGACATCGAGCACGAGTAGGGCCGGGCCGGGCCGGGCGCCGGGCCCGGGTCTCGGGCTCAGCGACATTCCTCGGGCCCCACGCCGCGAAGAGTGTCGCTCAGCGCGAATCTCGGCCCGGCAGGCCCGGCACCGGCACGGGCGCCAACCGCCCCGCACCGACGGGCAGCACACCCGCGCGGTACTCGAGCACGTCGGCATCGCCGACGGTCACCGTCGCCGTGCCGAAGCGCCATGCCCGGTTGAACAGGTACACCCCGATCACGGTCCGGCCGTCGTCGGCCACGGCCCACGTGCCGGTGCCCCACTGCGCCGGGTGCCCGACCCCGTCGATCGTGACGGTCGGGCGGGCGAACCAGGTGAGCAGGGGGCGAGCGAGCCGGAGCTCGATCCGGCGCTTCGTCGTGCCGGAGGGGAGAGTCGTGTCCACCTCCGCAGGATACGTGGACTCCGCACCTGTGCCCGCCGCACCCCCGCACCCGTAGCGTGGCCGCCATGACCACCACCGTCCTCGTCGCCGGCGCCACTGGAGACCTCGGCGGACGCATCGTCCGCGAGCTCCTGCAGCACGACACCCGCGTCCGCGTCCTCACCCGCCCGTCCAGCACCGGCGCCCAGCGGCAGTTCGCCGACGACGACCGCATCGACGTCGTCACCGCGGACTACACGGACGCACCGGCGCTGGTCACGGCGCTCGCCGGGGTCGACGTCGTCGTGTCCACGGTCAGCGGCACCCGCGCCGTGATCGTGGACGCCCAGCGCGCCCTGCTCGACGCCGCGGTCCAGGCCGGCGTCCCGCGGTTCATCCCCTCGGACTACGCCGCCGACTACCGTTCGATCACGCCCGGCTCGAACCGGAACTTCGAGCTCCGCCGCGAGTTCGCCGCCGCCCTCGACGCTGCGCCGATCCGTGCGACCTCGGTGCTGAACGGGGCGTTCACGGACATGCTCACCGGTCAGGCGCCGCTGATCCTGTTCGACCGCCAGCGGGTGCTCTACTGGTCGTCGGCCGACCAGGTCCTCGACTTCACCACGAAGGACGACGTCGCGCGCGTGACGGCGCTCGTCGCAGTCGACGCGGACGCACCCCGTGTGGTCGAGGTCGCCGGTGACCGCGTGACGGCACGGTCGATCGCCGACACGATGTCCCGACTGACCGGCACCCCGTTCCGGCTGCAGTGGGCGGGGACGACCGGCACGCTGTCGGCGATGGCACGGATCGGCCGTCGGCTGTCGAAGGACGACGCCGAACCGTTCCCGGCCTGGCAGGGCATGCAGTACTTCGTGAGCATGTTCAGCGGCGAGGCGGAGCTCCACCACGTCGACGACGACCGCTTCGGTCCGCACGGGTGGACGAGCGTCCGCGACGTGCTCGCCGCCCACCTGGGCGTCTGATGGTCTGACCGGGAGGCCCGCCCCGCGTCGCGCAGGACGGCCGGCGGTCCGCCGCCGTGGCCGTCACGGGCACGCGCCGGCCGGGTCCTGCGCTGACGGTCAGGCGCCGCGGACGGCCCTGACGATCTCCTGCCGTGCTGCTCGTCCGCTGCGCGTCGGCAGCAGGGGGAACACGTGCAGGGCGCCGGGGCGCTCGCGCAGCGTGACGCCCACGCCCGCGGCCCGGGCGGCCGCGACGAGCAGGTGCGCGTCGGGGTTCAGCACGTCGTGGGTCCCGGTGTGGAGGAGCATCGGGCCGAGGCCGTGGAACGAACCGGCCAGGGGACTGACGACCGGGTCGTCGATCGACAGGCCGTCGGCCCACAGGTGACCGAGGACACGGCCCCCGTCGCGACCGAGCCACGGGTCGCTCGGTTGGACCTGGGGGATGCGCGGGTTCGAGAAGCCGAGGTCGAGCGCCGGTGACACCAGGACGGTCCGGAGCGTCCGGACGCCCTGGTCGCGCAAGGTCTGGGCGACGGAGAGCGCGATCTGCCCACCGGCGGAGTCGCCGGCGAGCTGCACCCGTCCGCGCCGGTCGATGACGCGGCGTGCGACGTCGAGGACCAGGTCGTGCGCCTGCCGTGCGTTGCCGTCCGGCAGGAGTCGGTAGATCGGGACGGTCACGGTGGCGCGCGCCTCGGCGGCGAGCTGGGCGATGAGCGCCCAGTGCTGCGGGGCGATCTCGTGGACCCACCCGCCGCCGTGCACGTACACGACGTCGCGGAGCGGTGGCTGGCGGCTCGGCGTCACGGTGTACACCGGGGTGCCGCCCTGCCGGTGGACGTCGACGCGCACGTCGGGCCGGAGGCGCTTCGGTGGTCCGAACGGCTCGGGGCGGAGGGCCTGTCGGCGGACCGCTCGGTGCGCTCCCGCTTCGGTGATGAACGGCGCGTTCGCGTGCGTGGCCCGCAGGAACAGCGGGACCGCGGCTTCGGGGACGATCACGCTGTACCTCCTGTGTCGTCGGTGTCGTCGGCACCGTCGGGCTCGCGCGCCGGCTCGCTGAGTCCGAGGAGTGCGCCCCGCACCGCGGCGACGCGGATGGTCGCGGCGTCGTCGTAGAGCACCGTCTGGCTGACCGCGCCGACGTGCGCGGCGACGACCGCCCGGGTGAAGACGTCCGGGGCGACGGTCAGTCGCCGGCCCTGTGCCGTGACCGACTCGACGAGCAGCGGTTCGAGTGCCGCGTGGAAGGCGTCGGTGTGCGCTCGGAGCAGTGCCCGGAGCTCGGGTTCGTGTCGCGCCCGGGACAGCAGGACCGAGCGGATCGCGTACCACTTGCCCTCGGGGGGCAGGCCGCCGAGGACCCCGGAGACGATCGCGTCGACGGACTGCGGGTCGGTCGTGCCGAGCGCGGCCCGGAAGCCGTCCTCGAGCCGCTCGACGACCACGGCTTCCTGCGCTTCGTACACCGCGAAGAAGAGCTCGTCGGTCGTCGCGAAGTTCGAGTAGAAGGCGCCGCGCGTGAACCCCGCACGCGCGACGATCGCCTCGACGCTGGCCGAGGCCGAGCCGGTCTCGTCGAACAGCGCCTCGGCCGCGCGGACGAGCTCCGCGCGGGTGCTGCTGCGCCGCCGGGTGGGGCGGGCGGGTGCGGCGGTGTCGTCGCTCACTCGTGGGGACATCGGCTCATCCTAGGAGGCGTCGTCCGACCGGCGCGGGTCGGCCAGGTAGTCGTGCACGGACCGCACCGGCGCGAGCGTCAGGTCGGTCAGGACGTGCGAGGCGCTGATGACCTCGAGCACCGGCAGGTCGGCCATCGGCGCGAGGGCGTGCTCGAACAGCTGCAGGCGGGCGGGCCCGGTCCAGGCCCCCTTCACGACGATGTCGGTGATCTCGGTCCGCACGAGATCGGCGGCGCGCAGCCCCAGGGTCGTCACGTCGGGGACGAGCTTCACCATCCAGGTCGGCACCGTGATCTGCGCCGCGGCCTCGACCGGGTCCATCGGTTCCCACTGGTACGCCATGGTCGCCGTCGCCACGCGCTCGGCACCGCGGTCGAGCGTGCCGACGAGGGCGCCCTGGTCGACGCGCAACCCCGGGGTCCCGAGCACCTTCGGGTAGGCGCTCAGTTCGCGACCGGCGAGCGTCGCCGCGGAGTTGTCGAGGTACATGGCGTGCAGGTACTCGCCGACCTCGCCGTCGTGGGTGACCTGGATCGCCTGACCGGACTCGACGTAGGGGCCGTAGCCGTCGACGTCACCCATCTTCATGACCTCGAACCGGACCAGCGGCGCGTCGACCTGCAGCGGCTCCGGCACGACGGCGCGGAGGGCGTCGGGGTCGGTCCGGTACACGACGTTGAAGTACTCGCGATCGGTGAAGCGCGTCGGGCGCAGCGGGTAGACCGGCCCGGTGAGGGGGGTGGTGGCGTGGCGGAGGACGTCCGAGGCCTGCATGGGAACTCCTTGTCGAGTTGCGATACGTTCCGTACTGAGTACGTTGTGTATCGAACGTACACCCGAGAACGAAGGACACCATGGGCTTCTCCCTGCCGACCGACATCCGCAACCGACCCGTCACCGTGATCGGCGGTGGGACCCTCGGTCGTCGCATCGCCCTGGTGTTCGCCAGCGCCGGCGGCGAGTCCCGCGTGTACGACCTCGCCGAGCCGGTCCGCACGGCCGCCGTCGAGTACGTCGAGCGCGAGCTCCCGGCGCTCGCCGCGGCGCGGGACGGGGGCGCGGTCGGCACCGTCCGCGCGTTCGACGACCTGGACGAGGCCGTCGCCGGTGCGTGGCTCGTCGTCGAGGCGATCCCGGAGCGCCTCGACCTCAAGACGACGGTGTTCGGGCAGCTCGACCGCGCCGTCGGGGCGGACACGATCCTGGCGAGCAACTCGTCGTCGTACGCGAGCCGACTCGTGATCGACGAGGTCGAGCACCCCGAGCGCGTGCTGAACATGCACTTCTACATGCCGCCTACGCAGAACGCCGTCGACCTGATGAGCGACGGGGAGACCGACCTCGCGGTCATCGACCTGCTGCTCGAGGTCCTGCCGACCTACGGCGTCCGGCCGTTCGTCGCCCGCAAGGAGTCGACCGGGTTCATCTTCAACCGCATCTGGGCGGCCATCAAGCGCGAGTCCCTGGCCGTCGTCGCCGACGGGGTCTCCACGCCGGAGGACGTCGACGCCATGTTCGCGGTGAACACCGGTTCGCCCGCGGGGCCGTTCCGGATGATGGACCAGGTGGGGCTCGACGTCGTCCTGGACATCGAGGAGCACTATGCGGCGGAGGACCCGCACCTGCCCGAGGGCCCACGGCAGCTGCTCCGGCAGTACGTCGACGCGGTGCACCTGGGCGTGAAGACCGGCCGCGGCTTCTACGCGTACGACCAGCACTGACGTACGACCAGCACTGACGCACGACCGGCACCGTCGCCGCCTAGGCTCGGGAACCGTGTTCGAACTCCACCACCTCGCCGCGCAGGAACTCTGGGACTGGATCCGCCGGGGGGAGGCGACCGCGCTCGAGGTGACGGAGCACTACCTCGCCCGCATCGAGCGCCTCGACCCGGCCCTCGGTGCGTTCGTGACGGTCACGGCGGACGCCGCGCGCACGAGAGCCGACCGTCTCGGGCACCTGGTGCCGACGTCCAGACCGTTGTGGGGCCTCCCGTCCGCCGACAAGGACCTGTACGACCGCGCCGGGGTCCCCACGCGCTCCGGCACCGCGAGTCTGCCGGAGCGCCCTGCCGGGGCCGACCACCCGCTCGTCGCGGCGCTCGACGCCGCCGGCACGGTGAGCCTCGGCAAGACGGCGTCGCCGGAGTTCGGGATGTCCTCGTCGTCGGAGACGCGGTTCGGCGTGACGCGGAACCCCTACGACACGACCCGCGCGCCCGGGGGGTCGTCGAGCGGAGCGGCGGTCGCTGTGGCGGCCGGGCTGCTTCCTGCGGCCGTCGGGTCCGACGGCGGGGGATCGGTCCGGATCCCGGCCGCCGCGACCGGACTCGTCGGCCTGAAGCCGAGCCGCGGGCGGGTGCCGGCGATGCCCGGTCGCTCCGGTGTCGGCGGGCTCTCCGTCGCCGGGCCGCTGACCCGGTCCGTCGCGGACGCAGGGATGCTGCTCGACGCCCTCGTCGCGCCGACCGGCCTGCCGGAACCGTCGCCGTACGCCCTGGTCACGCCGTCCCGCGGTGACGGTCCGTTCACCGCGGCGGCCGTCCGCGGTGAGGGACGCTTCGTCGTCGGGCTGCTCGACGGTTCACCGTGGGACGACACCGTCGACGTCGTGGTCGACCCCGCGGCGCGCGCCGCCGTCGAGACCGCTGTGCGGGTGCTCGGCGAACTGGGGCACGGCGTCGAGGACGTGCAGATGCCGCAGGCGCCGTACGCCGACGCGTTCCGGGTGGCGTGGGAGAGCTCCGCGGCGCGGCTGCCGATGGTCCCCGGCATCGACCTGACCGCGCTCACGCCGCTGGTGGCGTGGCTCGTGGAGCGAGGACGGCGGCTCACCGGCACGCAGGTGCTCGACGCGATGACGGCGCTCGACACGTTCTCGGCGACGCTGATCGGTGCGTTCGACCGGTTCGACGCCGTCCTGTCACCGACCCTCGCACTGACCCCGCGGCCGCTCGGCTGGTACGGCGACGACCCGGATGAGGACTTCCGCCGCCAGTGCGCGTACTCGCCGTGGACCTCGATGGCGAACGTCGCCGGGTTGCCGGCGATCACCCTGCCGGTCTGGGTCACCGCCGACGACCACCCGGACGGCGGCGGCCTGCCGATGGGCGTCCAGTTGATCGGGCGACCCGGGGGCGAGCGGGTGCTGCTCGCGATCGGGGCCCAGCTCGAGCGGCGGCTGCGCTGGCAGCGGCGGCACCCGGCTGCCTGGACCGCCTGACCGCGTGGGGGAGACCGATGCGGAACGACACCATCGTCGTCGTACGACGTCGATGATGTCGATCCGAGTCGGCCAGACCCGCCGCCGCCCGGGCTAGCTCTGCTTCTCGATCGCCTCGGAGTACTCGCGGCGCATCTTGTCCCCGGCGGCCGACACCCACGTCGCCCGCGCGGCCTTCACCTTCGCCAGGTTCGTCCGCCCGAGCACGTAGTCGTTGCACACGCTGTTGAACGCGGTGCTCGCCGACGCCGTCGCCGCGGCCGAGGGGGAGTAGAAGCCGTCCACCGGGTTCTTCACGAGCATGTCCTGCGTCTTGGTCTGGTACTGGTGCGACTGCCGCAGCTGCTCGTCGATGCGGACCGCGGTGTTCAGCACCTGCGGGCCGGCGCCGAGGCGGTACAGCGCGCTGGCGTTGATGGTCTGCTCGCCGGCCTTCGTCAGCGTCGCGTCCGGGCCGCTGCCGGTGTGGTGGACGCCCTTCTCGCCGTGGGTCAGCGTGAACGCCTCCTTCGACCCGAACGGTGCGGAGAGGTAGTCGATGAGCCGGAGCTGGGCCTTGATGCGTTCGGGCGTCGTCTTCTTCAGGGCGGCGAACGAGAAGCTCGACGTGCCCTGGTAGTTCGCACCGGGGCCACCCGTCGCTCCGAAGGGCACGATGCCGCCCGTGACGATCCCCTTCGGCATCGACACGTCGAGCAGGGCGGAGATGCCGTCGAGGTGCATGAGCACGGTGCCGTTGTTGATGTACGTCTTCGCCTTCGCGCTCTCGAGGCTCGGGGTGTCCGGGTGGAAGACGCCGAGGTTCCAGAGCTTCTTGACGTAGGCGAGGGTCTCGAGCCACGCGTCGGTCTCGTTCTTGTGGGTGAGTTCGCCGCCCTTCGACATCGCCCACTGGTTCGGCACGCCGAAGGTGGCGCCGATGAAGTCGTACGCCCAGTCGACGCCGCTCGCCCCGCCCTGGCCGGCGATCGCGTACCGGCCGGCCTTGGCGTCGGTGACGGCCGTGCACAGCTCGGTGAACTCGTCCTTGTCCTTCGGGGCCGGTGCTGCGCCCGTCAGCTGCTCGATGAGGTCGGGGCGGCAGATCATCACCGACCCGAACGGCGGCCGGTGCTCGGGGACGCCGTAGATCTTCCCGTTGATGCGGGCGCTCCGCCACGACGCGGTGGGGATGTTCGCCAGGTTCGGGTAGTCCGTGACGGCGTCGCCGGAGAGGTGCTCCGACAGGTCCGCGAACTTCGCGTCGAGCAGCTGCGGGAACCGGGGCGGCATCGCGAACGTCAGGAACTCGACGATGCCCGGGATGTCGTTGCCGGCGGTCATCGTCGCGAACTTCGCGGCGAACGAGTCGCCGGGCACGAACGTCAGGTCGTACTCGGTGTCCGTCAGGCCCCCGACGTAGTCGAGGAACGAGTTCTGCGCCGGCGGCGGCGCCGCGTAGGTCACGACGAACCCGGTGGTCTTCTCGCCGTCGCCGACCTTGCCGGTGACCGAGGTGAAGAGCTCGCTGTCCTGCGGGTACGAGTAGTACACGGGCTGGACGACGCCGTTGCCGGGCAGGTCGGGCTTCGGCCCCTTGGTGATGGGGACGTAGGTCGGCAGCGCCGCCACCTGGTCCGAGATGGTCGCGGCGTTGCCGCCGGTGGAGCACCCGGTCAGGCTGCCGGCAGCGCCGAGGGCGACGAGGCCGAAGGCGGCGCCGGAGATGAGGGTCCGGCGGCTGAGGCCGCCGGTCGTGGTGTCGGTCATGGCTTCTCCCTTGAAGCGTCGGGTGGCAGTGGGGTGGTGGGGCCGTGTCAGCCCTTGACGGCGCCCGTCAGGACGCCCTTGGTGAGGTGGCGCTGCACCAGGGGGTAGGCGGCGAGGATCGGGATGATCGCGATCATCACGACGGCCATCTGGATCGACTCCGCCGGCGGCTGCATCGAGGCGTCGGACCCGGCACCGGACACCAGGCTGGAGCCCTGCAGGACGTAGGTGCGCAGCACCAGCTGCAGCGTCCACTTCGTCGAGTCCGACAGGTAGAGCAGTGCGTTGAAGAACGCGTTCCAGTAGCCGACGGCGTAGAACAGGCCGACGACGGCGATCACCGCGCGGGACAGCGGCAGGACGAGCTGCCACAGGATGCGGAACTCGCCGGCGCCGTCGATCTTCGCGCTGTCGATGAGCTCCTGCGGGATGCTCATCATGAAGCCGCGGACGACCACCATGTTGAACACGCTGAACGCGCTCGGCAGGATCAGCGCCCAGTAGTTGTCGAGGAGTCCGAGCTGCTTCACCATCAGGTACAGCGGGATCATCCCCGGCGCGAACAGGAACGTGATGAGCACGAAGGTCAGCAGCGGCCGCTGGAACAGCGAGCCCTGTCGGCTGAGCGCCCACGCGGCGAGCACCGTCGACGCCAGGCTGATGACGGTGCCCACGACCGTGACGAGCAACGTGACCACCACGGCGCGGGTGACGACCCCGCCGGACAGGATCTGCACGTACGCGGACAGGTCGAACGACCGCGGCCACACGACGTAGCCGCCGGCAGCGGTGACGTCCGCCTGGCTCGACACGCTCGTCGAGAAGACGATGAGGAACGGGAACAGCACGACGGCGAGGATCAGGACGATCGCGACGGCCTTGAGTGCGAGGACGACGGGTGTGGGTTTTCCGGCCCAGACCGGACGGGCGATGGTGCTCATGACCGTGAATACACTCCCTGCTCACCGAGCATGTGGGCGGCCTTGTTCGCCGCCATGATGAGGACGAACCCGACCAGGCCCTTGACCAGACCGACCGCGATGCCCGTGGACCAGTTCCCGTCGACGACGCCGTGGTAGTAGACGTAGGTGTCGAGGACCTCGGCGGCATCGGCCCCCACGGCGTTCCGTTGCAGGATGATCTGCTCGAACCCGACGGACAGGGCCTCGCCGAGCCGCAGGATCAGCAGGAGCACGATGATGGGACGGATGCCCGGCAGCGTGACGTGCCAGAACCGGCTCCACGCTCCCGACCCGTCGATCGCGGCCGCCTCGTACAGGTTGTCGTCGATCGCCGCGAGCGCCGCCAGGAAGATGATCGTGCCCCAGCCGGCGTCCTTCCAGATCACCTGTGACGTCAGCAACAGCTTGAACGTCTCCGGGTCGCTCATGATCCCGATCGTCCCCATGTCGAGCTGCCGCAGCGTGTGGTTGACCACACCGCCGGACCCCAGCGACTGCTGGAAGAAGCCCACGACGATCACCCACGACAGGAAGTGCGGCAGGTAGAGCACCGACTGCACGGTCGCCCGGAGCCACGGCCACACCAGCGAGTGGATGAGGATGGCCAACGCGATCGGCACCGGGAAGAACAGGATGAGCTGCAGGAACGTGATCTCCAGCGTGTTCACCGTCGCCCGCCAGAACTCCGGGTCGGCGAACATCAGCTGGAAGTTCGTGAACCCGACCCACGGGCTCTGGGCGATCGGGATGTACGGCTGGTAGTCCATGAACGCGATGACGTTGCCGATCATCGGCACGTACACGAACAGCAGCAGCAGGACCACCGCCGGCGCCACCATGAGCAGCAGCGGGTAGTCGCGCCGCAGCCGAGCGAGGAACGGGACCTTCCGCGGGGCCGGGGCGCCGCCGGACCGGGTGGTCCGGGGCTCGGTGGTCGGATCGACCAGCGTCGCGCTCATGTGGCTCCTTTGCTCACGTGGCTGGGGGTTTCGTCATCCTGTGGCGTCCGTATGATGACGGTCAAGCCGCGGTATTCACCCGCACACGAATCGAACACTGGGAGCGACGATGCACCCGACCAGACGCCACGAACGGATCCTCGCCGAGCTCCGTGTGCACGGGACCCTGTCCGCCTCGGACTTCGCCGAGCGCGAGGGGATCTCGGCCATGACGGTCCGCCGCGACCTGTCCGAACTCGCCGACCGCGGCGTGCTCCGGCGCGTGCACGGCGGCGCCGTCTCCGTCGAGACCCTGCCCACCGCGGGCGCGCCACACCGACCCGCACCCCGCCCCGACCGGGACACCACCGACGGCAGCGGCGCGCTCTTCACCCTCGGGCTCGTCGTCCCCGACCCCGGCTACTACTTCCCGAAGATCGTCGCCGGCGTCGCCGAACGCACCGAGGCCCTGGGCGGACGCGTCGTGCTCGGCGTCTCCCGCTACGAACCCGCCCGCGAACGCCAGCAGGTCGAACGCCTCATCGCCGCCGGCGTCGACGGGCTGCTCGTCACCACCACCGTCGCCGACGCCTTCACCACCCTCGAGCTCCTCGACCACGCACCGATGCCCGTCGTCGTGGTCGAACGCTCCGTGGTCGAAGCCCCCGTCGGCTCCGCGCTCGAGTCCGTCCGCAGCGACCACGAGTCCGGCGCCGGCATCGCGGTCCGCCACCTCGCCGAACTCGGGCACCGCCGCATCGGCATGGCCGTGTTCGGCACCCCGACCACCCCGCAGCTCCGCACCGGGTACGACCGCGCCGTCCGGCAACTCGGCCTCGACCCCGACGCCCCGGTCCAGGTCATCCCGGACGACCAGGGCGTGGGGGCCGCGACCAGGGCCTTCATCGAGCGCTGCCTCGCCACCGGGACCACCGCAGTCTTCGTGCACTCCGACCAGTACGCCGTCGAGTTCGTCGAGACCGTCACCGAGATGGGCCTGTCGATCCCGGACGACCTGTCCGTGGTCGCCTACGACGACGAGGTCGCGGCGCTCGCCGGGGTGCCGCTCACCGCGGTCGCGCCCCCGAAGAACGACGTCGGCCGGTTCGCTGCCACGATGTGCTTCGAGCGCATCTCGGCGACGGCGCAGGTCGGCTTCGCCCGTCGGCACATGACCCTGGCGCCGACGTTGAGCGTGCGGGCGTCGACCGCGGCGGTCGTCCCCGGTCCGTGAGCGGCCGGCGCGCGATCCGCGCGATCCGCGCGCCCGTCGTGTTCACTTCGTGAGCGTTTGCGCCCCGCGGCTTGACTCCGCACACCGCCGAACGCTGGCATGGGGACGCCGTACCCCCGGAGAGGAACCGTCCGACGATGACGTCACGCCCCGTCACGCCCCGAGCGCAGCCCGCGCCCCGAGCGCAGCCCGCGCCCCCGGCAGTGCCAGTGCCCCCCGCTCCACGCGGCCACGCGCACCGCTCGCCCGTCCCCGTCGCCTTCGTGATGCCCGAGGCGACCTTCACCCGGGTGTTCGACCCCGGCGACCTCGCCGCCCTGCACGCCTCCGAGGCCGTCCGGCTGGTCGCCGACCGTCCGCTCGACCCGGACGACCCGTGCGACCTCCCGCTGCTCGCCGACGCCGAGCTGCTCGTCACCGGGTGGGGCAGCCCCGTGCTGTCCGCGGACCGTCTGGACCGGATGCCGCGGCTCCGCGCCGTCGTGCACTCCGCCGGGTCGGTCAAGCCGGTCGTCGACACCGACGTGTGGGCGCGACGGATCGCCGTGGCGTCGAGCGCCGCGGCGAACGCCGTCCCGGTCGCCGAGTTCACGGTCGCGGTGATCGTGCTCGCCGCCAAGCGGGCCTTCGCCAGCGCCGCCGCGCTGCGTTCGGACGAGACCCCGGTCGACGTCGAGGGCTCGTGGCCGGTCGTCGGCATGCACGGCGTGACCGTCGGTGTCGTCGGCGCCTCGCGCGTCGGGCGGGCCGTCATCGAACGGCTCCGTGACTACGACGTCCGCGTGCTCGTGAGCGACCCGTACCTGGACGACGACGAGGCCGCGCTGCTCGGCGTCACCGCCGTCGACCTCGGCACCCTCGCCGCCTCGAGCGACGTCGTCACCCTGCACGCGCCGCTGCTGCCGTCGACGCGGGGGCTCGTCGACCGTGCCGTGATCGGGCGGATGCGGCCGGGCACCACGCTCGTGAACACCGCGCGCGGGGCGATCGTCGACCAGGACGCCCTCGCCGACCGCCTGGACCGCGGCGACCTGGCCGCCGTCCTCGACGTCACCGAGCCGGAACGCCTGCCACCGGACGCCCGACTGCGGTCGACGCCGAACACCTTCATCACGCCGCACATCGCCGGGTCCCTGGGCAACGAGCTGCGTCGGCTCGCCGACAACGCGGTGCGCGAGACCATCGCGTTCGCGGCCACCGGCGCGTTCACCGACCCCATCGTCCCCGACGGCTTCGCCGTCCAGGCCTGAGGCCCGCCACCCGTCCACCACCGTCACCACCCGGAGACCCACCCCATGACCGTCACCGTCGACGCCCCGTCCTTCACCGACCGGTTCACCCCGGCAGCGCGCGCGGCGCTCCGTCCGCGCACGTGGCGACCCGCGCCTCCCGTCAGCGACCGCCCGGCGTGGGCGCACGTCGCGGACGCCGACCGGGAGGCCCTGCTTACGGTCGCGCACGACCGTCGCGCCGCCGCGGCGGTCACCTTCCCGACCCTCGCCCTGTGGGCGACGTACAGTCGCGACGGGAACCGCCAGCCGTACGAGCGGGCCCAGCGGAACCTGCTCGAGTCCGCCGCGACCGCGGCCCTGGCTCTCGGCGTGACCGGCGACGCCGAGTGGGCGGACGTGCTCGGCGACCAGGTCTGGCGGATCCTGGAGCTGCGCGCCTGGTGCCTGCCATCGCACTACGCGCTGCCCGAGGACGGCAGCCAGCCGTTCCTGCCCCTGCCCGGTCGGGACGTGCTCGACCTGTCGGACGCCTACGTCGGCGGCATGCTCGCGGCGATCGACGCGATCGCGGGGGAGCGCCTCGAGCAGGACCGCCCCGGCATCCGCGCGCACGTCCACCACGAGATCCGCCGCCGCGTGCTCGACCCGTGGGAGCAGGAGGTGTACTTCTGGCACGGGGTGGACGGGCCGCCGAACAACTGGGCGCCGTGGATCGTGTCGAACGTGCTCGTGTGCGCCGCCGTGGTCGAGCCCGACCGCGATCGCCTCGCCGCGACGATCGACCGCGCGCTCGTGATCCTCGACCGGTTCCGCGCCGGCTACGACGCCGACGGCAGCTGCGACGAGGGTGCCACGTACTGGTGGTGGGCCGGCGCGACCCTGTTCGAGGCCCTGGACCTGGTCGAGGAGCTCACCGGTGGCGCGTTCGACGGCTTCTCGGTCGAGCCGGTCGCCGCGATGGCCCGGTTCCCGATGGGCATGCAGATCGGTGCCGCGACGCAGGTCAACCACTCCGACGGCTCCCCGGCGCTGGCCGAGAACGCGAACTGGAACCTGCTCGCCCGCTTCGGGGAGCGCGTCGACGACGACCGGGTCGTGCGGCACGCCCGGTGGATGGGCCGGCAGCACGCGTTGCGGTTCGACGGGCAGCTCGCCGCGCTGTTCCGTCGGACGCTCGCCGAACTGCGGGACCCCTCGTGGACCGACGGCCCGGCCGAGCCCGGGATGCCCGCGTCGCTGTGGCTGCCCGGCACCGAGGTCGCCGTCGCCCGTGCCCACGACGGCGCGACGGACGGGTTCGTCCTCGCGGTGAAGGGCGGGCACAACGACGTCAGCCACAACCACAACGACGCCGGCGGGGTGATCGTCTCGCTCGACGGCGAACCGGTGCTCATCGACGTCGGGGTGGGCGTGTACCGCCGCGAGACGTTCATGCCGGAGCACCGCTACGGCATCTGGACGATGCGGAGTGCCTGGCACACCGTCCCGCTGCCGAACGGCGTCGAACAACACGAGGGTGCCGCGTTCCGCGCGACCGACACCGTGTTCGAGGACGACGGCGACGTCGCGTCGTGGTCCGCCGACCTGACCGCCGCGTACCCGGCGACCGGCGGACTGCGATCGCTCCACCGCACCGCGACGCTCGACCGGGCGGTGTCCCGTGACCGCGCCGCCGCACGCGTGGTCGTCCGCGACACCTGGACGTTCGCGGAGCCCGGCACGATGACCCTGGTGCTCATGACCCGCGACGAACCCGTGCCCGTCGACGGCGGGCTGCGCGTCGGCCCCGCCCACCTGTCCGTCGACATCGATCGGTTCGCGGTGCACGTCGAGCGGCGGGACGTCGACGACGCGAAGCTCGAGCGGGTCTGGGGCCCGGCGGTGCACCGTGTGCGGCTCGTCGCGCGGCACGCGTCCACCGACGGCGAGCACGCGCTCACCGTGACCCGGGCGACACCGTGAGCGCGGTCCTGCTCGGCGGCTCCGGACGCTGGACCGACCCGTGGCACCCCTTCGCCGAGACGAACGCGGCGGTCACGGCGCTCGCTGCGTCGGCAGGCGTCGAGCTCGAGCAACCGGAGGACGTCGACACCGCCCTGGCCGCCTGCGCGACCGGACCCCTGCCGGCGCTCGTCGTCGTCGACGTCGGGCTGCCCCGGGACGACCGCCCCGTCCCGCTCAGCGACGCCCGGGCCGGCTTCCACCGCCTGCTCGCGAGCGACGTGCCGCTGCTCGTGCTGCACGTCGCCGCGACGTCGTTCGCCGACGACCCGCACTGGGAGCGTGCCCTCGGCGGGGTGTGGGAGCGCGGCACGACGATGCACCCGCCGTTCGGGCCCGCGGCCGTCCGGGTGGTCGACGCGGCGCACCCGATCACCGCCGGCCTGCCGGACTTCACGGTGGAGGACGAGCGGTACACGCACCTGCGGGTCTCGCCCTCGGTGCGGGTCCTGCTCGACCACGAGCACGAGGAGGAGCGGCACCCGCTCGCCTGGGTGCACGAACGACCCGGCGGCGGCACCACCGTCTACGACGCGCTCGGCCACTCCGCCGCGTCGTTCGCGTCACCGGAGCACCGCGCGTTCCTGACGCGCGCCCTCGCGTTCCTCCTGTGCTGACGTTCCACTTGCGCTGACGGGGTGGGGGTGACCGCCTGGAGGCCCGGTGCCGGTCTCGTGGACCGGCACCGGGCCTCCAGGCAGTCGCGTCTCAGGCGATGGTGACGTCGCCGACGACCAGCCAGCCCGCCTGCTGCGTGCCCTGCGCACCGAGCTCGATGCCGGGGGCGTTGCCGGCGGTGGTGTCGACGATCGCGATGCCCCACCGGTACGCGCCAGCCGCGACGCCGGCCAGCGACGGACGGAACGCGTACGACGTCGGCGACCCCTTCAACCACGTCGACGGGTCGGACGCGCTGTCCACGAACGTCTTCGCGACGCTGCCGTCCGCACGGAGCAACGCGACGGCCGCCTTGTACTTGCCGTTCCACACCGGCAGGTTGTCGGGCAGGTAGCCCCAACCGGTGTTCGTCCACTCGTGCGTGACGTCGACCGTCGCGCCGGCGGACGCCGAACCGGGCACGACCACGCGCGACGGGTGCAGGCGGTAGCCGCCCTCGGCGTCGAACCGCTGCGTCAACGGGGAGGTCTGCGCCGCGAACCACGACAGGGCCTCGCCGTTCCGCAGGTCCATCATGTTCACGTGCGCCTCGACCGAGTCGTCGAACTCGCCCTGACGGACGTCGGCGGTCGTCACGTACCCGCGCGGGTCCTGCGTGACGTCGTGCTGGGCGGTGACCCACCCGCCCTCCATGATGATCGGCCGTTTGTACCGCCACTTCGCGGCCATCGACTTCTCCCAGTCCGCGTAGTACGTGGTCATGCCGAAGGCGTCGTGGCGCAGGACGTAGCCCTTCTCGTACGCACCGTCGAGCATCCGCTCGCTCTCGGGGTCCGGGGTGCCCCAGTCCTTCGGGCCCCCGATCATCCGGTGGTAGTTCAACGCCAGCGGCACCCGGGTGAAGTGCTCCTGGTACAGGTCGATGATCCAGTCGAACACCGGCTCGCGGTTCGCCGCGTCCTGGTACAGCATCGAGTGGCCCTCACCCCACTTGCCGAGCCCGTACCCGTCGATGAAGTCCGTCGTGGCCGGGTCGTCGTACTGCTTGCCGAAGGCCGCGACGAACGCGGCGTACTTCGCCTGGAACACCGGGTCGTCCGGGTACGGACTCCACACGGTCTTGCTGCCGGTCTGCGTCTCGTACCCGGCGGCCCCGGCGGCACGCACCCACGCGGGCGTGAAGTCTGACGACTTGTCGCGACTGTCCACCACGACGCGGAAGGCCAGCCGCAGCCCACGGCGACGGGCCTCGGCGAGGATGCCCGCGAACGCCGCGTTCGTGTCCCAGCCGTACACGCCCTCGGACGGCTCGAGGATCGTCCACGAGACCCGCATGTACATGACCGAGGCGTGGTCGGACACCGTGACCGTGGTGCCGTCGGGCAGTGGGACGTCGTCGTACTGCGTCCAGTAGTTCGCGGGCGGTGCCGACGAGCCGTACAGCGCCCAGCCGTTGAGCGGGTTCCGCAGGACCGTGGTGGTGTCGGCGGCGAACTCCCGCTCGACCGCGGCGGCGAGGTGCGGGCGACCGGGGTGGCCGGGGCCGGGGCCGGCGCGGCCGTGGGCGCTCGCCGGTGTGCTGCCGAGCACCCCGCTCGCTGCCGATGCGGTGGCGACGATGCCGAGTCCGAGTGCCGTGCGCCTGGTGATGTCGTGCGACTTGCTCATGCGTTCTCCCCTTCGAGAAGCGATCGGTGCAGGTCGATCGTCCCGGCGTCCCGCTCAGTGGGCAAGGAGTCCCGCCCAGTCGAACAGGAGTCGCACACCCCTCGCGACGCCGAACGACACGCACGATGTCGTACGACGTCGACGATGTCGTCGGTGCGCGCGTGCAACTGTTGCGGGCGACGTGGAACGACACTCCCGATGTCGTACGACGTCGATGTTGTCGTTCCGAGTCAGAGCCGCCCGCCCCGCCCGCCCCGCCCCGCCGCTACGGCAGCGTCGGCGCAGCCTCCACCAGCGCCCGCGTCACCGGGTGCTCCGGCGCATCGAGCAGCGACACCGGCCCGTGCTCCACGATGCGCCCGGCCGACATCACCGCGACGGTGTCGCACAGCCGCTGGACAACACCGATGTCGTGCGACACCAGCACCAGGGTCAGCCCGAGGTCGTCGGCGAGCGAGCGGAACAGCTCGATGACCCGTGCCCGAACCACCACGTCGAGGGCGCTCATCGGCTCGTCGCCGAACAGGATCCGCGGCCCGTGCACCACGGCCCGGGCGATCGCGATGCGCTGCCGCTGCCCACCGGAGAACTCGTGCGGGTACCGGTCGACGACCTCTGCCGGCAGGTCGACCCGTTCCAGCACGTCGCGCACCAGCGCCCGGTGGTCCCCGTCGATCCGCAGTGCCCGCAGCGGTTCGCCGACGATCGCGCCGACGCGCATCCGCGGGTCGAGGGACGCGTACGGGTCTTGGAACACCACCCCGGTCTCGCGACGGAACCAGCGCATCGCGGCCGCGGACCCGGACGCCACCACCGGACGACCGGAGGCGGTCACGGAACCCGCGGAAGGTGCCTCCAGGCCGGCGAGCAGCCGGACCAGGGTGGACTTGCCGGACCCCGATTCGCCGACGATCCCGAGCCGCTGGCCGGGGGCGACCGTCAGGTCGACGCCGTCGACGGCGGTGCGGACGGGGCCCGGTTCGAAGGGCCCGCGGCGAGGGAGCCGGTAGGCGCGGTGCAGCCCGACCCCGTCGAGGACGGCGGTCATGCGGAGCCTCCGGACGGACGGGCACGACGGGCGGTGGCGCGCGCGGCATCGACGAGCGCGACGGTCGCGGGGTGCTGCGGCGCGGCGAGCAGCGACGCCACCGAGCCCTGCTCGACGACCCGTCCGCCGTCGAGCACGACGGCGGTGTCGGCGATCCGCGCGAGCACGGCGAGGTCGTGCGTGACGAAGACCATGCCCGCGGGTAGCCCTTCGAAGAGATCCAGGATCCGCGCCTCGGTCGTGACGTCGAGCGCCGTGGTCGGCTCGTCGGCCACGAGGTACGCGGGCTGCCCGGCCATCGCCATCGCGATGCAGATCCGCTGACGCTGCCCGCCGGACAGCTGGTGCGGGTACTGCCGCAGCAGCGACTCCGGGTCCGGCAGTCCGACGTCCGCCGCCAGGGTGGTCGCGGCGGCGCGTGCCGCCCGCCGGTCGAGTCCGCGGTGCAGGCGCAGCGGCTCCGCGATCTGCGCGCCGACGCGGCGCAGCGGGTCGAGGGCGGTGCCGGGCTCCTGGAACACCATGCCGATGCCGGAGCCGCGGTGCTCTGCGCGCTCCCGATCGGGCAGGCCGACGAGTTCCGTGCCGTCCAGGCGGATGCTGCCGGTGACGGTCGCGCCGGCGGGCTCCAGGCCCATCAGGGCGAGCGAGGTCATGGACTTGCCGGATCCGGATGCGCCGATCACGCCCACGCGCTCGCCGGGAGGCACGGTGAACGTCACGTCGTCGAGGATCGTCCGCCCCGCGATGCGGACGGAGAGCCCCACCACCGCGAGCCCGTCGGTGTCGGTGTCGGTGTCGGTGTCGCTGTGGCTGTGGCTGTGGCTGCGGTCGGTCATGCGGTCACCCCCGGGGTGGTCGTGGCCGGGTCGGTGCGACGGTCGCCGCCCGCTGCGCGGTCGTTCGTCGTCAACCGCGGGTCGGTGGCGTCGCGGATCGCGTCACCGAGCAGGGAGAGCGCGGCGACGACCAGCGCGATCGCGGCTCCCGGCCAGGTGGCGCTCCACGGGTGCACGCCGATGTAGGTCTGCAGGTCGGAGAGCAGGTTGCCCCACGACGCCGTGTCCGACCCGGCGCCGTAGCCCAGGTACGACAGACCGGCCTCGGCGAGGACCGCGGTGGCCATCGCGAGCGAGAGCTGCACGGTGAACAGCGGCGCGGCGTTCGGCACCAGGTGGCGGAACAGCACCCCGACACCACCGACACCCGAGGCCCGGGCCGCGGTGACGTAGTCGCTCCGGGCGATGCGCCGGATCTCGCCGCGGGCGACCCGGGCGATCGTGACCCCGAAGGACAGTCCGACGCTCACGATGACGACCCCGAGCGACCCGCCGAACACCGCGGTCAGCAGCATCGCGGTCAGCAGGGTCGGGAACGCCACCAGGATGTCGAGCAGGACGGCCGTGCCCTCGCGCACCCAGCGTGCGGTGAGCGACCCGATCGCGGTCAGGACGATGCCGACGACGCTCGCGATCACCCCGGCCCCGACGGCGACGAGCACGGTGGTGCGGGTGCCGGCGAGCAGGTAGCTCGCGATGTCGCGGCCGGCGGCGTCGGTGCCGAACCAGTGCGCGGCGCTCGGGCCCTCCCACTGGTGGAACGGATCGGCGCGGAACGGGTCCTGCGGCGTCCACACGAGCGACACCGCGGCGAGCACCACGAGCAGGCCGAGCACGACGACGGCGAAGACCCCGGTGGGGCGGGAGAACAGGCGGCGGATCATCCGGACACCTCGCGTTGGCGTGGGTCGAGGGCGCGGTGCACGACGTCGACGGCGAAGCCGACCAGCAGCACGAGCCCGGTGAGCACGAGCAGCTCGGACTGCACCTTGGTGACGTCGCGGCGACCGACGTCGGTCACGAGCATGCGCCCGACCCCGGGCAGCGAGAACAGCTGCTCGACGACGACGGCCCCGACCAGCAGCCCGGCGATCTGCACCCCGAGCACGGCGAGCACGGTGAGGGCGACCGAGGGCAGCCCGTGCCGGAGCAACGCCTGCGTGCGCGTCAGCCCGATCGCGGCCGCGGTGCGGACGTGGTCGGCGTCGAGCACCGACAGCGTCGCGGAGCGGGTGAAGCGCAGGATGACGGCGCCCTCGACCGCGCCGATGGTCAGGGCGGGCAGCACGAGCGACGCGAACGCACGCCCCGGCTCGGACCAGCCGTCGAGGGGGAAGCCCTGCGTCGGCAGCCAGTGCAGCGTGACGGCGAACAGCGCGACGAGCAGCATGCCGGCCCAGACGACCGGGATCGCGGCGACGGCCTGCGCCACGAACCCGATGACGGCGCCGCCCGGTCGGCGGCGGAGCACCGCGGCGACGACCCCGAGGGGGACGCCGACCACGAGCGCGGTGAGGAGTGACATGCCCGCGAGCGGCAGCGTGATCGCCAGCTTCTGCGCGATCTCCGGCGCGACCTGCCCGTTGGTCACCAGGGACCGGCCGAGATCGCCGCGGAACACCCCGCCGATCCAGTCGAGGTACTGCACCACGACGGGCCGGTCGAGGCCGAGCTGCTGCCGGAGCTGCTCGACCTGCGCCGGGGTCGACTGGGTGCCGGCGACGACCTGTGCGACGTCGCCGGGCAGCACCCGCAGGGTCGCGAAGATGATGACGCTCGCGACGAGCAGCCCGACGACGAACAGCAGCAGCCTGCCGACCAGGAACCGGGTCACGTGCTCGGAGCTCCGGGCGCGGGTCGTCTCACTTGACGGCGAGCTTCGACAGGTCGAGTCGTGAGTTGCCGCCGTCGACCGGGAAGCCCGTCACGCCGGAGCGCACCGCGGTGATCTCGGTGGCCGTGTAGAGCCACTCGCCGGCGGCGTCCTCGCTCACGATCTTCGCTGCCTTCCGCAGGGCGTCGACCTTGGCGTCCTCGTCGGTGGCCGCGATCGACTCGGCGTACAGCGACTGCACCTCGGCGTTGTCGTACCCGAAGTAGTAGTCGGGGTTCGCCCAGTTGCCGAAGTCGCGGGCCTCGACGTGGTCCACCATCGACAGGTCGAAGTCGCGCTCACCCGACTTCGGCGCCTGGAACACCGTCGACAGCCAGGTGGCGAAGTCGACACGCTTGACGGTCAGGGTGATCCCGACGTCGGCGAGCTGCGACTTGAGCACGTCGCCGATGGTCGCCGGGTAGATGTTCGCGTACGTCAGCGTGAGCTTGAGGTTCTCCTGACCGGCGGCGGCGAGGAGCTGCTTCGCGTTGTCGGGGTCGTACGCGTCGATGTCGGTCAGGTCCTCGTACCCGGGGTCGAGCTCCGGGATCGGGCCGCCCTGCTCGACGCCCGTGCCACCGATGGCCTTGATGAGGGCCTTCGGGTCGATCGCCTGCCGGATCGCCTGGCGCACCTTCTTGTCGGTGAACGGCGCCTTCTGGTCGTTGAACGCGAGCGTGTACTTGTCGGTCGTCTTGCCGGAGTGCAGCGCGATGTCCGAGTTGCCGTCGAGCTGGCTCTTGAGCGTTCCGTCGACCGGGTTGAGGACGTCGAGGTCGCCGTTCGCCATGGCGTTGACGGCCGTCGACGGGTCGGTGATGTACCGGAAGACGATCTTCGCGACCTTCGCCTTCGTGCCCCAGTAGTCGTCGTTGCGGTCGAAGGTGAGTGAGTCGCCCTGCTTCCAGCTCGCGACCTCGTACGGGCCGGTGCCGTTCGCGGTGTCCGACAGGTCGTTCGTCGCGGCCTTCTCGAGCACCAGGCCGGAGCGGCCGGTCAGGTTCCAGAGCAGGTCCGAGTCGGGCTTCGCCAGCTTGAGCTCGACCACACCGGTCGACGGGGACGTGATCGAGGTGACGCCCGCGAGCTTGGCGGAGTCGACGTAGGTCTCGTTCGACTTGACCTGCTCCAGCGACCACACGACGTCGGCCGCGGTGACGTCCTTGCCGTCCTGGAAGGTGATGCCGTCGCGCAGCGTGAACGTGTACGTCAGGCCGTCGTCGGAGACCTCGTGCTCGGAGGCCAGCACGTCGCGGATGTCGCCGTCGGCGGTCCGGCCGACGAGCCCCTGGTACACGTTGTCGATGAGCACCTGGTCGAGCGCTGCACCGGACTGCGTGCGGATGTCGAGGCTGGTCGGTTCGAGCACCAGGCCGACGCGGACGGTGGCGTCGGCGCCGCCGTCCTCGTTCGACGAGCCGGAGCAGCCGGTCAGCGCGAGGGCGGAGACGACGGCGACCGCGGTGGCGGCGAGGGCAGCACGTCCGAGGCGCGTGGTGCGCGCAGCCCGGGCGGTACGGCGGGACAGGAGCGGACTCATGGGGTGTGGGTTCCTTCCGGACGCGAGGGCGATGGTCACAGCTCGCGCTCGCACGAGGTTACCGGGGGCCGGTACGGTCCCGCGACGGTTCATCGATCCGGTGCAACAATCCGTGACGTGCGGCCCATGCCCGGATCGCCGAAGCCAGTTCGAGGGGCGCCTGGTTCTGCACCGCGTGCCGTGCGGTGACCGTCACGATCTCGGCCTCTGGCAGCCGCTCGGCGAACGCGGCGTGCAGCTTCGGGGACACGTACCCGCGGTCGCCGCGGACGAGCAGGATCGGCACGCGCAGGGCCTCGAGGTCGGGCCACGCATCGGCGAAGCGCCCCACCGACGACGTGCGGCCGGCGGGCAGGTGCGGGAAGTGGTGGCGCCGCACGAGCGCTCCGTCGTCACCGAGCCGCGTGGTGTGGCGCGCCTCACGCAGCAGCACGTGCCGGTCGTCGCCGACGCGTGCCTCGATCGCCCGGTCGACGACCTGGTCCAGGGTGGCGAACGGCTCCTCGGCCTCGAGCGCCCGGGCGATCCGGTCGACCGCCCGCTGCGCGAAGTCCGGCGACATGTCGACGAGGACGAGCCCGGTCACCCGCTCCGGAGCCGTGGCCGCGAGTCGTGCCGACAGGATCGCGCCGAGCGAGTGCCCGACGACGATCCCCGGCGGCACCTCGAGCGCGTCGAGCGCGGCGAGCACGGTCGGCGCCGTCACGGACGCCCCGTAGTCGGCGTCGTCCCGCCACGACGACCGGCCGTGGCCGGGCAGGTCGAGGGCGACCGCCGGCTCGCCGACGGCGAGCGCGGTCTGGTCGAAGCTGTGGGCGTCGATGCCGAGCCCGTGCAGGTAGGTGATCCGGGCCTCCCGGTCGCCCCACCGGATGGCGGACGTCTCCTGCCCGTCATCGGTGCGGACCACCTGCCTGGAGGCGCGGAGCGGCTCCGTCACGCCGCTCGCGCGGGCGAGGGCGGCCAGGTCTGCGAATTCGTCGTCGGGGGCATCGGGCACGGAACCGATCTTCGCACCGTCTGCGGGGTCTGGAGACGTTAGGTAAGGCATGCCATACTCGGATCCGTGGCAACCCGGTACCGCGTCTTCTCCGTCCGTGTGGCAGCGGTCACGTCGCTCACCCCGCACTTCGTCCGGGTGACGCTGACGGGCGATGCCCTGGCGGACTTCTCCTCGGTCGGGCTCGACCAGCGGATCAAGGTCGTCCTGCCGCTCGACGGCGTGGGGTTCTCCGAACTGCCCGAGGACGACGACTGGTACGCCGCCTGGCGTGCGCTGCCGGACGCGGAACGCAACCCGCTGCGCACCTACACGGTCCGCTCGTTCCGGCCCGATGCCCGTGAGCTCGACATCGACTTCGTCGCACACGGTGACGCCGGACCCGCATCCCGGTGGGTGTCGTCCTGCCGGGTCGGCGACGAACTCCGGATCGTCGGACCCCGCGTGCCGGAGTCGCCCGAGGACCTGCCGACCGGTGCCGCCGAGTTCGCACCCGGGCACGCGAACCGCATCCTGCTCGCCGGTGACGAGACCGCCGCCCCTGCGATCTGCGCCATCCTCGAGGCGCTCGACGTCTCGACCGTCGGACACGTCTTCATCGAGGTGCCGACCGACGCCGACCGGCTGCCCGTGACCGCGCCCGCCGGGGTCGAGGTCCGCTGGATCGCCCGGAACGGTGCGACCCACGGCGTCCGCATGACCGACCAGGTGCACGCGTGGGCGTCGACGGTGGCCGTCGGTCCCGCCTGCGGCGACGCCGCGGAACTCACCGACGTCGACGTCGACGAGCAGGTCCTCTGGGACGTGCCGGCCACCGAGGAGTCGCGCCCCGTCTACGCCTGGATCGCGGGCGAGGCCGGCTGCGTCAAGGAGCTCCGACGGCACCTGGTGCGCGGGGTCGGCATCGACCGCAAGCAGGTCGCGTTCATGGGGTACTGGCGGCACGGCAAGGCCGAGAACTGAACGCCGCAGCCGGACTGACGACCAGCGTGGTCGGAGTCCCGACGACCGCGCTCGGCGTGCGTGGGCTGACGCTCGCGTACGACGACCGCATCGTGGTGGACGGGCTCGACGTGGACGTCCCCGACGGTGAACTGACCGTCATCGTCGGTCCGAACGCGTGCGGCAAGTCGACGCTGCTGAAGTCGTTCGCGCGCACCCTCAAGCCCCGAGCCGGCACGGTGTACCTCGACGGGGCGCCGATCGACTCCTACCGCCCGAAGGCCGTGGCCCGGCGGGTCGGCATGCTGCCCCAGACGCCGATCGCCCCGGACGGCATCATCGTGCGCGACCTCGTGTCCCGCGGGCGGTTCCCGCACCAGGACCTGCTGCACCCGTCGTCCGGGTCCGACCGGCGTGCCGTGCAGGCCGCCCTGGAGCAGACGTCGACGGTGGAGCTCGCGGACCGGAGCGTCGACGAGCTCTCCGGCGGGCAGCGGCAGCGCGTGTGGATCGCGATGGTCCTGGCGCAGGAGACCGACATCGTGCTGCTCGACGAGCCGACGACGTTCCTCGACATCGCCCACCAGTACGACGTGCTCGAGCTGGCCTCCGCCCTGCACGCCGCGGGTCGGACGGTCGTCGCGGTGCTGCACGACCTGAACCAGGCGGCGCGGTACGCCACCCACGTCATCGCGATGCGCAGCGGGTCGATCGTCGCTGCCGGGCCCCCGGCCGCGGTGCTGACGGCCGACCTCGTCGAGGACGTCTTCGGCCTGCCGTGCGTGGTCGTCCCCGACCCCGAGACCGGCACGCCCCTCATCGTCCCCCGTCGTCCCGCCGCCTGACCCGCCCGCCCCCGCGCCCCGAGGTTCCGAAATCTCGGCATCTCGCGCCACCTCCGGGCCGCCCGTGGAACCTCGGCGCAACGCACGCGGCATGTCGTGGAACCTCGCGGCGGCGGAGACGCATCGCTCCCCACCCACCCGTCCAGTCGCGAGTGCGCTCCACGTGCCGCCGAGCCGACTCCCCGAGGTTCCGAAATCTCGGCATCTCGCGCCGCATCCGGGCCGCCCGTGGAACCTCGGCGCAACGCACGCGGCATGTCGTGGAACCTCGGCGGCAGGGGTGGAGGGCGTCTGAGCGGCCGCGTGCCGTCGGCCACGGCCGGTGCGACCGACGGTCAGCGACCGCTCGGCGCCGCCCCGGCGGAGTGTCGCGACCGATCAGCGCTGCTCAGCCGGGCAGGTAGGCCGGACCACGGCGGACGGGAGGCCCGTGGCGGCCGCGATCCGTGCCTCCCGTCCGCCGTTCGGTCACGTCTCGTCGCCCGCCCGGCCCTCACCGGAGGTCACGCCGCGCCGCGCGTGCCGCGCTGCGCGGTCGCTGACCGTCGGATGCGGCCAGAGCCGCCGACGGTCTGCGACCACTCGGCGCCGGCCCGACGGGGTGTCGTGACCGATCGGCACGCGGCGGCGCAGCACAGGCGAAGAGCGCCGCGCACGGACACCCGTCAGCGGTAGCCGCCGTCCTCCAGCCCCGCCTCGACCTCGAAGCGGTTGCGGAGCGGGTCTCGGCCGGCGACGGCGTACAGCACGGGCATGAGCATGCCGTACCGCCGCCACTGCTCGACGTGCACCCGCTCGTGCCGCAGCACCCGGGGCCCGTCGTTGTCCCGGGTCAGGTACACCGAACCGACGCAGGTGCCACCACGACGGAACACCCACCGCGGCAGCCCCGAGCAGACGACGAGCCCGTCGACCACGCGGACGCGGCCGGTCGACAGCGGCACGCCGATCGCCAGGCCCACCGCCGTGGCGAACAGCCACCCCACCCGCGACACGGGGGAGTCGAGCAGCGCCCGGTGTGCCAGTCCGCGCATGCTCAGGCCGGGCGACCGTAGGTCTCGAGCAGACGGAGCCAGATCTCGTTCATCGTCGGGTAGGCCGGTACCGCGTGCCAGAGGCGGTCGACGGGTACCTCGCCGACGACGGCGATCGTCGCCGCGTGCAGCATCTCGGCGACGTCCTGGCCGACGAAGGTGACGCCCACGACGACCCCGCGGTCCTCGTCGACGACCATCTTGGCGCGGCCGGTGTAGCCGTCGGCCTGCAGCGCGGAACCCGCGACGCCGCCGAGGTCGTACTCCACGGCACGGACGTTCAGCCCCTGCTCGCGCGCGGCCTTCTCGGTCAGGCCGACGCTCGCGACCTCGGGGTCGGTGAACGTGACCTGGGGGACCGCGGCGTGGTCGGCGGTCGCGACGTGTGCGCCCCACGGTTCGGTGTGCAGCGGCGTGCCCTGGTGCCGGGCGGCGATCGCCTCGCCGGCAGCGCGGGCCTGGTACTTGCCCTGGTGGGTGAGGAGGGCGCGGTGGTTGGCGTCGCCGACGGCGTACAGCCAGTCGGTGCCGTGCACGAGCATCGTGTCGTCGACCTCGAGCCAGTCGCCGGCGGTGAGCCCGACGGACTCGAGGCCGAGGTCGGCGGTGTGCGGGGTGCGGCCGGTGGCGGCCAGCACCTCGCTCGTGATGACGGTGGTGTCGTCGTCGAGTGTGGTGGTGACGAGCCCGTGCTCGTCGCGGTCGACCCGCACGGGGTTCACGCCGGTGCGGACGTCGACGCCGAGCTCGCGGAGGGCATCGGTGACGAGTTCGCCGGCGAACGGCTCCATGCCGCCGAGTAGTCCGTGCCGGGCGACGAGGGTGACCTTCGCGCCGAGCGATGCCCAGGCGGTGGCGAGCTCGGAGCCGGCGACACCGCCGCCGATCACGAGCAGGCTCTCCGGCACCTGCTGGGCGCTGGTGCCCTCGCGGGTGCCCCACGGCTTCGCCTCGGCGAGTCCCGGCACGTCGGGCAGCGCGTGCAGCGAGCCGGTCACGACGGCGACGGCGGCGCGGGCGGTGTGCGTCTCGCCGCCGACCTCGATGGTCTTCTCGCCGGTGATGCGGGCGTGGCCGCGGATCAGGGCGATGTCGGCGGACTCGAGCCAGGAGACCTGACCGTCGTCCTTCCAGTCCGAGGTGAACGAGTTGCGGCGGGCGAGCACGTGGGCGGCGTCGAGCTCGCCGGTGACTGCCTGCTTCGCGCCGTCGAGCCGTTTGGCCGCTGCCAGGGCGTGGCCGCTGCGCAGCAGTGCCTTCGACGGCATGCACGCCCAGTAGGAGCACTCGCCGCCGACCAGTTCGGACTCCACGATCGCGACCGCCAGGCCGCGCTTGTGGGCGTAGTCCGCCACGTTCTCGCCGACTGCGCCGGCGCCGATCACGATGAGGTCGTAGTCCGTCATGAGGCCGAGCGTACGCGGACCGGCATGGGGTGCGCCCGGCGCGCCGGGTCGGTTCTCAGGCCACCCGGGAGGCGCTGGTCAACGCCCCGACGACGCGCAGGATCACGCCGAGGTCGTCCACTGCACGCTCCGGGTCGACGGGAGCGAAGCCGGTGAGCGCGGCGCCGGCCAGGCGGCGGCCGCGGGTCGCGGCCTGGATCCGCTCGACCAGTCCCGCGCCGTCGAGTCCGAACGGCACCGGCTCGAGCAGGCCGTCGACCTCGGACGGGTCGAGGACGTCGAGGTCGACGTGCACGAACACCGAGGTCGCTCCGGTGGCGTCGACGGCGGCGGCGAGGGCGTCCGGGGTGGCGGCGTCGACGTCGAGTCGGGTGATCCCGGCACGGTCGAGGGCGGCGTCCTCGGCGTCGTCGAGCCCGCGGACGCCCGCGACCACGACCGACGAGGCGGGGAGCACCGGCAGCGCGGGGAACAGCTCGTCGGCGCGGTCGACCAGGATCCGGAGGGCTGCGGTCTCAGCGGCGACGGGCTGGGCGCGGTTGAGTGCGCGGTACCCGCTGGACCCGGCGATGCGGACGAACGCGGTGTCCGGGCCGAGGCCGACGGTCGCGCCGAGGACGCTCGCACCGTCCCCGCCGACGACGAGGACGGGTTCGCTGGCGACGCCGGTCTCCTCGGCCACACGGTCGGCGACGGCGAGCACGGAGGTGTAGCGGGCGACGGCTGTCTCGAGCCGGTCGCCCGCGCCGGCGGGGACGTCGACCACGGTGGTGGACGCACGGGGGAGGTCGGCCGCGATCGCGGTCGCTCCGTCCCCGAGGCGCATCGCGCGCGACGACGCCGAACCCTGCCACTGACCGACCACGAGGAACTGCATCGTCTCAGTCTGTCAGCTGGGGTCCGGCGTCGTCCGGGAAGGTCGTCCGGGAACGTCAGAGGCTCGACGAGCCGCCGGACTTCAGCGCGGCGAGTCGCGCCTCGACCTCGGCGTCCTTGCCGACGTCCTCGAGGCTCTCGAACTGGGCGTCGAGGCTCGACGACTGCAGTTCCTGCTGCCCGAGGACCTTGGCCTCTTCACGACGGACCTTCTCCTCGAAGCGACCGAGGTCGCTCGTCGGGTCGAGCACGTCGATGTTGCCGAGGGCGTCGTTGACCTTGGACTGCGCCTCGGCCGTCTTCGAGCGGGCGACGAGGTTGTCGCGCTTCGCACGGAGCTCCTCGAGCTTCTGCTCCATGCCGGCGAGCCCGGTCTTGAGCTTCTCGACCGCTTCGTTCTGCGAGGCGAGGTTCGGCTCGGCGTCCTTGACCTCCTGCTCGGCCGCGATCTGCTTGCCGATCGCGATCTTCGCGAGGTTGTCGAACTTGTCCGCCTCGGCCGTCTTGCCCTCGGCGCGGTACTTGTCCGCGGCGGTGGAGGCGTTGGCGGCCTTCTGGCCCCACTCGGACGAGGCGCGCTTGTCCTCTTCGTGGTCCTGCTCGAGCAGCCGCACGTTGCCGATCGTCTGCGCGATCGCCGTCTTCGCGTCGGCGATGTTGTTCGTGTAGTCACGCACGAGCTGGTCCAGCATCTTCTGCGGGTCCTCGGCGTTGTCGATGAGCTGGTTGATGTTCGCCCGCACGAGGGTGGAGATGCGGCCGAAGATCGTCTGCTTTGCCATTGCTGTTCCCTTTCCTGGAAGGTCTGACGTGGTGTGTCTGGTCTGTCGGGTGTGTGGTCTGGTCGTCGGGTGGGTCGGGGTCAGAAGCGGCCGCCGCCGGAGAACCCGCCTCCGCCGCCGCCTCCGCCGCCGCCTCCGCCACCGCCGAAACCGCCCCCGCCGCCGAAGCCGCCCCCGAAGGAGCCGCCGCCGAAGCTGCCGCCGCGACCGCCGAGCAGGCCGCCGAGCACGATGCCGGTGACGAGGCCGCCGAGCTGGGCGCCGTTGCCGCCCCCACCGCCGAAGCCGCCACCGCCGCCGCCCCAGCCGCCCATGTCGTCGTTCGCCGAGTCCATCGCCGCGGCGGCGTACTGCTCGGCCGCCCGTGCTGCCTGCAGTGCCTGTCCGGGGTCGGTGGTGGCGAGCTGCACGGCGTCGTCGAGGGCGCGTTCGGCCTCGGACAGGCGGGTGCGAGCGGTCGGTCCGATGCCGCCACGGTGCAGCGAGATGTACTCGCGCGCCTGGCTGATCCGGTTCCGGGCGTCGCGCAGGGCGTCGTCGAGGGCGCGGGACGCCCGGCGCTGCTGCTCTTCGGCACCCCGGGCGGCCGCGATGGCCTGGTCGATCTCGGTGTTCGCCTTCGTGAGGGCGTCGACCGCGGTGATCGGGTCCTTCGGGTCGAACCCCTGCCGCAGCACGGTCTGCGCCCGGGTCACGGCCGCGGCGAGGTCGGGCCCGCCCACGGTGAGGGTCCGGGCCGCGGCGACGTCGCCCTCGATGTCGATGCGCATCGCCTCGGCGCGTGCGGTGGCCTCGGTGAAGGTGCCCTCGGCCGCGACCGCGCTGTTCGTGAGTTGCTGCACCTGGGCCAGGGCGTGCTGGGCGTCGCGCACGGCGACCACCGCTTCGCCCTTGTCGCCGGCCGCGATCGCCGCGGTGGCCGCGTTCGAGCGCTCGGTGGCGTAGGCGAGCACCTGGTGTGCCTGGTCGACGTTGTCGGCGACGGTCGCGAGGGTACGGCCGGTGTAGTTGGCTCGCACGCGGTCGAGCGCGGCTGCTGCTGCGCCGACCGACGCCGGTGCTTCCGCGACGGCCTGGGCCAGCGCGGCGGCTGCTTCCTCGACGCCGTCCTCGAGCGACCGGAGCTTGTCGAACGACTCGGTCTGCTCCTCGATCGAGGCGTGCGCCTGCTGGCAGATCGCGATGATCTGGTTCGCCCAGTCGGCACGCTGCTGGGGGGAGTCCGGGATCTCGTCGTCGAGCTGCTGCCGGAACGTGAAGGCCTTGCGCACGGCCTGCTGCGCAGCGGCGACGGCGTCGGCGAAGGGCTTCGCGGCGTCGGGACCGAACTGGGCCGTGGCGAACCCGACCTCTTGCTCGGCGGTGCGGAGCTCGTCGTCGATCGTCACGAGCGCGCCGCCGGCGGTGCGCTCGAGGTCGGCGAGGGACTCCTGCTGTGCCTGGGTGGCCGCGGCGGTCTTCCGCTTGTTGCGGGTGCGGACGACGAGCACGACGACGATCAGGCCGACGACGATCACGAGCAGCAGGATCCAGAGCCAGGTCAGGTTCGGCGGCGCCTGGGTGTCCGTCAGCCCGTTCGCGAACGCCACGGCCGCGCCGGACCAGTCGCCCTGCTTCAGCTCGGGGAGCAGCGAGTCGTCCACGGCGCTCTGCACGTCGGACTCGGAGATGGCGGTCTCGTTCGTCTGCTGCACGTCGTAGTTGCGGTCGTCGACGGCGACCGACAGCAGGATGCCGTCGGTGTCGATCTGGTTCTGCTCCATGACCGCGGAGCCCCACGCGGTGTGGTCCGCCGGATCGGTGAACGTCGGCACGAACACGACGTACAGCTGCGTCTGGGTCTCGGCGTACAGGTCCTGCACCGCCTGTTCGACCTGCGCCTGCTGCGAGGAGCTGAGGGCGTCGGCTTCGTCGAGGACGTACGCCCCACCCAGGTCGACGGGTGCCGTGGCCTGCGCGGTCGCCGCCGGAGCCAGGACGATCAGCATCGCCACGGCCGCTGCCGTGACGCGACCCCAGAGCCGCGCTGTCCCCCGTTCCGTCCTCGACCCGCCTGTGCCCGATCCGCGCTGGACCGTTCGCATCCGTCCTCCGTCCGTCACCGGTCGGCGCCGTCGACGCCGTCCCGAACGGCGCCCTGAGAGCGCCGTCGCCCGGAGTCTATCCACGGCGCGCAAGCGACGGACGGACTCTCGGCGAACACTGTGGACAAGCCGATCCATGGGTGTCTTGTCCCCCGGAGCGGGGTAGGCTGGCGCCACTGTTCGACGACGAACGGAAGGGAACAGCAATGGAGCGAACCACGAGTACCGAGGTCGTCCCGCTCGAGGACGGCTACCACCGCGTCTCGACGCCGGCGACCGGCGTGATCGGCTTCGTGCGCGAGCACGACGGCCGCTACGAAGTGCTGCGCGGACGCGTCCGCCAGGCGACCCGATCCGAGGGTCTCTACAGCACGATGAACGTCGCACTGATCGCACTCACGCACGCGTAGCGACCACCGCCCTGGGCCGGCCATCCGCGCACCGTAGGCTGCGTGCGTGGGTGAGTCGGGCCTCCAGGCGGTCGTGGTGACGTTGTGCGCGCCGGGTCCGGACCGTGCCGCCGACCGGGAGGCCCTGGTCGCCGCCGTCGCGGCGGCTGCGGCAGTCGAGTCGGCTGCCGTGCGCGCGGGGCGCGTCTGCCCACACTGCGCCGGGATCGACCACGGTCGTCCTTGGGCCACGGTGCACGGCACCGCGGTCGGCGTCAGCCTGTCGCGCACGACCGGCGTGCTCGCGCTCGCGGTCGCGCCGGGCCCGGTCGGCGTCGACCTCGAGCGGGTGTCCCGCGTCGGCGCAGCGCCCCTCGACGTCTTCACGTCCGGCGAACGCGAGCGCTCGGCCGGTGATGCCGACTTGCTCGCGGCCTGCTGGGCGGCGAAGGAGGCCGTGCTGAAGCGCGACGGTCGGGGCCTGCGCGTCGATCCGCTGTCGGTCGACGTGGACGTCGCTGCCGGCACCGCGCGGTTCGAGGGGCGAGACCACCCGGTGACGATCCACCGGCCGGCGCCCGACCTGGTGCTCGTCGTCGCGGCCGGCGGGCTGCCCGTCGTGGTCGAGGGGACGCTCAGCGGGGGAGTGTGAGCACCTCGGCGCCGTCCTCGGTGATCGCGATGGTGTGCTCGGTGTGGGCCGTCCGGGCTCCCGTGGCACTGCGGAGCGTCCAGCCGTCGGCATCGGTGACGAGCACGTCGGTGTCCGCCATCACCCACGGTTCGAGCGCGAGCAGGAGGCCCGGCCGGAGCGTGTAGCCACGGCCCGCGCGGCCCGTGTTCGACACGTGCGGGTCCTGGTGCATGGTCGAGCCGATGCCGTGGCCGCCGAACTCGACGTTGACCGGGTAGCCCGCACCCTCGAGCACGGTCCCGATGGCGTGCGACAGATCGCCGATGCGGGCCCCGGGGCCGGCGGCGGCGATCCCGGCGGCCAGGGCGCGCTCGGTCGCGTCGATGAGGGCGAGGTCCTCGTCGCGCGGGGTGCCGACGACGAAGCTCACGGCGGCGTCGGCGGCGATGCCGTCCAGCGACACCGCGAGGTCGAGGGTGAGCAGGTCGCCGTCGGCCAGCGCCCGGTCGTGCGGCAGCCCGTGCAGCACGGCGTCGTTCACGGCCGTGCAGATGTGGTGGCCGAACGGACCGCGGCCGAACGACGGTGCGTAGTCGACGTAGCAGGAGTCCGCGCCGGCGGCCTCGATCATCTGCTTCGCCCACCGGTCGATCTCGAGCAGGTTGGTGCCCACGCGGGTCCGTTCGCGCAGGGTCTGCAGGATGGTGCCGACGAGGGCTCCGGTGGCACGGGCCTTCTCGACCTCGGCGGGCGTCAGGATCTCGATCACGCGGATGATCATACCGGTATTACTATGTGGGTATGGTCCGTCTCCCGCTCCGCCCCGACGAGGTCGCGCGCGGTCGCCGTCTCGGTGCACTGCTCCGCCGCGCACGTGGCCCACGGTCGATCGTCGACACCGCCCTCGCCGCCGGGATCTCGCCCGAGACGCTCCGCAAGATCGAGACCGGGCGGATCGCGACCCCGGCGTTCTCGACCATCGCGTCCGTCGCCGGCGTGGTCGGGCTGTCGCTCGACGCGGTGTGGTCCGAGGTCAGCTGCGACCCGGCCGACGGCGAGCTGGCTGGCTAGTCGACGCGCGGCGCGGGCAGCGCCGGTACCGACGCCTCGTCGATCCAGGGCCCGGTCACCGCCCGGACGTCCGCGACGGAACGGCCGGCGGCGTCCGCGAAGGCCCCGAGCACGTCGGGCACCGTCACCGAACCGTGCCGGTGCCGTTCGGTGATGCTGCGGAGCCCGGCGGTGAACGCGTCGTCGCCGAACGTGCGGCGGACGGCGTGCAGGGCGAGGGCCCCGCGCTTGTAGACCCGGTCGTCGAACATGTCCTTCGCGCCGGGGTCACCGACGACGAGGTCCTCGGGCTGGTCGAGGAGCCCCTGCCGGTACTGCGCCGCGAGCACGTCGGCGGTGTCGCCGCCGTGGTGCTCGGACCACAACCACTCGGCGTAGCAGGCGAACCCCTCGTGCAGCCAGATGTCCTGCCAGCGGGTGACCGTCACCGAGTTGCCGAACCACTGGTGTGCGAGCTCGTGCGCGATGAGCCGGTCGGTGCCGTGCTCGCCGTCGACGTGGTTCCGGCCGAACACCGCGAGCCCGTGTGCCTCGAGGGGGATCTCGAGCTCGTCGTCGGTGACCACGACGCCGTACGCCGCGAACGGGTACGGGCCGAAGCGGTCCGAGAACAGCGCGAGCATCTCCGGTACCTGCCCGAAGTCGGTCTTCGCGGCGGCAGCCAGGTCGGCGGGGTGGTGCAGGGTCACGGGGACGACGGCGCCGCGGAGCCTCGTCGTGCGGTACCGCCCGATCTGCACCGTCGCCAGGTACGTCGCCATCGGCTCGGTGGTGGCGTAGGTCCAGCGGGTGCCGATGCGGTCGCGTTCCTTGCCGAGCAGTGCACCGTTCGCCAGGACGTCGTACGCGGCCTCGGCGGCGATCTCGAACCGGTAGGTCGCCTTGTCGTCCGGTCGGTCGTTGCAGGGGAACCACGAGGGCGCCCCCGTCGGCTGGGCCGCGACGATGACGCCGTCGGTGAGTTCCTCCCAGCCGACCTGGCCCCAGGCGCTGCGGACGGGGCGCGGGTTGCCGCGGTACCGCAGGTGCACGGTGAACGTGGTGTCGGCAGCGATCGGCGACGCCGGGGTGACGGTGACCTTGTGCACCGCCTTCGACACCTTCTTCGCGCGGGTGCCGTCGACGTCGGCACGCTCGACGCTCAGGCCGTGCAGGTCGATGACGATCCGGTCGAGGGGTTCGTGGGCTCGGGCGGTGATCGTCGCCGTGCCGTCGAGGCGGTTCGTGGCCACGCGGTAGTCGAGGCGGAGGTCGTAGTGCTCGGCGCTCCAGCGTCGGTCGCCGCTGTGCGGGGTGTACGGGTCGGCAGCGGGGGTGTTCGGCACGGTCCCAGTCAACCCCATGGCGCCGGTCAGTCCGCCACGGTGGCCGGTTCGGCTGTCCACGGAGCGATGGGGTTGCCGGACCAGCGGGACCCGGTGGGCACCTGCTCGCCGCGCATCACGAGCGAGGCCGGACCCACCGTGGCGCCCGTGCCGATGCCGGCTGCGGGCAGGACGACGCTGTGCGGCCCGAGGGTCGCGCCGGCGTCGAGGCGCACGGTGTCGAGCTGCATCACCCGGTCGTGGAACAGGTGGGTCTGCACGACGGTCCCGCGCGCCACCGAGGCGCCGGCCCCGATCGTGACGAGGTCGGCCTCGGGCAGCCAGTAGGTCTCGAGCCAGGTGCCGCGGCCGATCGTCGCGCCGAGGCTCCGCAGCCACGCCGCCAGGGCCGGGGTGCCGGTGGCCTGCTCGGCGAACCAGGGTCGGGCGACCGTCTCGACGAAGGTGTCCTGCACCTCGTTGCGCCACACGAACGACGACCACAGCGGGTGCTCCCGGGCGGTGATCCGGCCGACGAACGCCCACTTCGCGATCGTCGACACCACCGCGGCGACGGCCCCGGCGACGATGAGCACCGGTCCGGCGAGCAGCACCGTCCACCCGACGCCGACCGCCGACCACAGGGCGAGCAGGGTGCCCGCCACCCCGAGGGCGATCGCGGCGGACACCATCGGGGCGACGAGCCGCAGCAGCTCCCAGCAGCCGCGGGCGACCTTGAGTCGGACGGGCGGACGGAAGGTGCGCTCCTCGTCGAACTGCGTCGCCGCACGGCGCAGCCGCACCGGGGGTGAGCCGAGCCACGACGACCCGCGCTTGGCCTTCTTCGGCACGGCGGACAGCACCGCCACCAGCGCCTCGCGCGGGACCGAGCGTCCGGCGCCCGTCATCCCGCTGTTGCCGAGGAACGCCCGCCGCCCGACCTTCGACCGGCCGATCCGCACCCGGCCACCACCGAGCTCGTACGTGGCGACCATGGTGTCGTCGGCCAGGAAGGCGCCGGACGCGATCTGCGTCAGCGCGGGGATGAGCAGGACCGTCGAGATCTCCGTGTTCCGGCCGACCTTCGCCCCGAGCAGCCGCAACCACACGGGCGTCACGAGCGAGGCGTACAGCGGGAACAGCAGCGTCCGCGCCGCGTCCAGCACCCGCTCCGTCGACCACGCCTGCCACCCGATCCGCGAACGCACGGGGTGACGCCCCTCGTGCAGCCCGATGCTGAGCAACCGCACCGACCCCACCACGAGCAGCGCGTACACGGCCCCGGCGACGACGGTCGCGAGCGGCACGGTCGCGAGGGCGCGCAGCACCGCGTCACCGAGCGTCGACGCACGCCCGACCAGGGCGACGGCGACCAGCAGCCCGACCGCGACACCGATCACCGGCAACCCGGCCACGGCCACGGAGCCGGCCCCGTACGCCAGCAGCCAGCGTCGACGCGACGGGGGACGGGCCTCCCGGCCGTGCCTGGCCGACCCGACGCGTTCGGCGGGCGAACCCGCCCAGCGCTGACCGGCGGGCACCCGGCCGGCGACGGCCGAGCCGGCCTCGACCTCGGCACCCGCGCCCACGTGCGCACCGGGCAGCAGCGTGGTGCGGCTGTGCACGACGGCGTCGTCGTCGACACGGACCCGGCCGAGCCGGAACACGTCACCGTCCACCCAGTGCCCCGCGAGGTCCACCTCGGGCTCGATCGACGCACGCTTGCCGATCGTGAGCATCCCGGTGACCGGCGGGAGCGTGTGCAGGTCGACGTCCGTGCCGATCCGCGCCCCGAGCGCACGGGCGTAGTAGCTGATCCACGGCGCCCCGGCGGTCGAGGGACCGTCGACCGCCTCGGCGATCCGCTCCGCCAGCCAGACCCGCAGGTGCACCGAGCCACCCCGGGGGTGGTCGCCCGGCCGGACCCCGACGAGCAGCAGCCGAGCCAGCACGACCGTGAGTGCCATCTTGCCGATCGGCGTCACGAACACCAGCAGCGCGACCACGAGCGCCGGCCAGGGGAGCACCGGCAGGAACGGCAGCGTCGTCGCGTGCAGCACCGCCGCGACCAGGGCCGTCCACGTCAGGACCCGCAACCCGCGCAGCACCTGCACCGGCAAGCCCAGCAGCGTCATCGCGAGCCCCGTCGTGGGCGGGACCGGCCTCACGTCGCGTGATGCGGCCGCCACCGGACCGGACTCGTCCAACGCGGCCGCCAGCGCGCCGATGCGCGGATGGTCGTAGACGTCGGCGACGGTCGTCGTCGGGAACCGCTCCCGGATCGCCGACACCAGCTGCGCCGCCGTCAGCGACCCGCCACCGTGCGCGAAGAAGTCGTCGTCGACGCTCGACACCGGCACCCCGAGGATCGCCGCCCAGCGCTCAGCGATCCACGCCACCGTGTCCGGCAGCATCGCGGCGTCGGTGGCCCCGGGCAACGGCCACGGCAGCGCGGCACGGTCGACCTTGCCCGACGTCCGCGTCGGCAACGAGTCCACCACGGCGACGAGCGGGACGAGCGCCGCGGGCAGCTCCTGCCGCAACCGGGCGTTCGCAGCCGCGACGTCCACCGTGGCACCCGCCACCGGCGCCACGTACCCCACCAGCACCTGGTTGCCCGCCGGCGTCCGCTGCACCACGGCCGCACCACCCGCCACGTCGTCGAGCGCCTGCAGCGCCGCGTCGATCTCCCCGAGCTCGATGCGCCGACCACCGAGCTTCACCTGGTCGTCCGCACGCCCCTGGAACACGAGCCCCTCGGGGTCGTAGCGCACCAGGTCACCACTCCGGTACGCCCGGTCCCACCCGAGCTCCGGGAACGGGGCGTACTTCTCCGCGTCCTTCGCCGGGTCCAGGTACCGCCCCAACCCGACACCACCGATCACGAGCTCACCGACCCCGCCCGGCTCCACCCGCTGCCCGGCACCGTCCACGACCGCCAGGTCCCACCCGTCCAGCGGCAGCCCGATCCGGATCGGCTGCCCGCCGTCGAGCAGCGACCCGCACGCCACCACCGTGGCCTCCGTCGGACCGTACGTGTTCCACACCTCACGGTCGCGACTCGCGATCCGCGCCGCCAGCTCCGGCGGGCACGCCTCACCACCGAAGATGACCAGCCGCACCTGCTCCAACGCATCGTCCGGCCACAGCGCCGCCAACGTCGGCACCGTCGAGACCACCGTGATCGTGTGCGCGATCAACCACGGCCCGAGGTCCACCCCCGTCCGCACCAACGACCGCGGCGCCGGCACCAACGCAGCACCGTGCCCCCATGCCAGCCACATCTCCTCGCACGACGCATCGAACGCGACACTCAGCCCCGCCAGCACCCGGTCACCGGGACCGATCGGCGCCGCCTGCAGGAACATCCGCGCCTCGGCGTCCACGAACGCCGCAGCACTGCGGTGGGTCACCGCCACGCCCTTCGGCACCCCCGTCGACCCCGAGGTGAAGATGATCCACGCGTCGTCGTCCAGGTGGGGGAGATCGGCGCTCGCCGTGGGGTCCGTCACGGGCAGCTCGCCGCCGTCGCGGTCGCGCAGGACGCCGCCGGCCCCGATCACGCCGACGACGCCGGCCTCACCGAACACGAGGGTCGCGCGTTCCTCGGGGTCGTCGGCGTCGACGGGCACGTACGCGGCTCCGGCGGCGAGCACCGCGAGGATCGACAGGTACAGGTCCCGCCCGCCGGAGGGGATCCGCACGCCGACCCGGTCACCCCGTCGGACTCCGCGGCGGGCGAGGTCGTCGGCCTGCGCGCGCACCAGGTCGAGCAGGGCGGCGTAGTCGACGGTGCCGGCGGGGTCCTCGAGCGCGGTCGCGGTCGGGTGGGTGGCCGCGGTCGCCGCGAGGACGTCGAACAGGGTCCGTGGTGCGGGGGCGTGCCCGCCGCGTGCGAGTTCGAGCTGCGCGTTCCCGGTGCCGGTGGTCATCGGTTCCCTCTTCCCGGTCGCGTGCAGGACGACCGGCCCGTGATCCTAGGGGGTGCGCGTGACGCGCGGGGAAACACGGGGTAGCGCGGTGCGCGCGGGCGCTTCGTGAGCAGAAACTGTCGAGTCGCTTCCCCCGACCCGACCATTCCTGCTCATCATCCGCGCGAACGCCAACATCCGCCACGACGTGCGCAACCCATCCCGGAGAGTCTCAACGGGGGAAGGTCGCCGCAGACGACATCGCGCGCAGCTGACTGAGCGCAGCGAAGACAACTGCTTGCGCGGGAATGTCACAGTGCCCCCAGGAGGATTCGAACCTCCGCCCCTGCCTCCGGAGGGCAGTGCTCTATCCCCTGAGCTATGGGGGCCAAGGGGTGGAATAACCGTAGCAGGTCCGGCGCGGGCTCCTGGACAGCGCGTGTCGCGCACGAGGCGCGGCCGCAGGGCGGACGGGAGGCGCGGTGCGGACCCGCCACGGGCCTCCCGTCCGCACCGTGCGTGCGTCGCGGGCCCGTGCGGGCTTGCGCGCTCCGTGCGTCGCTGCAAGCGCGCACCAAACGTGCAACCTCGCACCAGGCGGCGGGCCCGGCACTGTGCGTGGTGGCCGTCGGACGGGAGGCACGGTGCGGGCCCGCCACGGGCCTCCCGTCCGCACCGTGCGCGCGTCGCGGGCCCGTGCGGCTTTGTGAGCGCGCACCAAGCGTGCAACCTCGCACCGGGCGGCGGACCCGGCACCGTGCCGGCGCGTGCGCGGTCGCGTCAGCCCGCGGGTGTCGCCGTCGCCGTCGCCGTCGCCGACGGCTGCAGCGCTGCGCGCACCGCATCGACGACGGGCTGTGCGCCGCCGGGCTCGGTGAACAGCGTCGACTGCGTGGTGATCCAGTACGGGTCGGCGAAGGCGTCCGCGCGGCCGATGCCGTCGTTCAGCGCGAAGTAGCCCTCGACGCGGTAGGTGGGGACCGATCCGCCCCGGTCGTACAGGGCGTCCTTCAGGTTCGTGAGCGACTTCTCAGGCAGGTCGGCGACGGCCAGGGTGATCGTCTCGGTGTCGTCGTCGGTGGCGACGAACTGGCAGACGCGGCCCCGCTGCTTCGCGATCGTGGCGGCGGGGGAGCCCTTCGCCGGCGTGAAGGAGTCGTCGAGCGCGAAGGTCGTCCCGTAGACGGACAGGGCCTCGGTCGGCAGGAGCTCGGCGCAGGTCTGCGACACCGTCTTGCCCACCGGGGTCGCGCTGGGCGTCGGGTCGCTGTCCCCGCTGCCCGAGCAGGCCGACAGGGCGAGTGCTGCTGCGGCGGTGACGACGGCGACGGAGCACGCCCGGGCACGGCTTCGGGTGGTCATCCCGACATGATGGCCCATCGTCCGGCGTGCACCTGGGTGTCCCGGTAGACTCGTCCGCCGTGACTCCTGCCGAACTCTCCGCCGCGTACCTGTCGATCCTGACCGGGATCGTCGAGCGACGAGGCGCGTCCGAGACCGTGACGATCGGGGACTCCCACGTGGTGCTCGAGCGTCCGAAGAACCGTGCGCACGGCGACTGGGCCTCGAACGCCGCCATGCAGCTCGCGAAGCGCATCGGCACGAACCCGCGCGAGCTCGCGACGGAGATCGCCGGCGAGCTGACCGAGCTCGACGGCGTGGCCTCGGTCGAGGTCGCCGGCCCGGGGTTCATCAACATCACGCTCGAGGCCGCAGCGGCCGGTGAGATCGCCCGCACGATCGTCGAGGGCGGTGACGCCTTCGGGCACGGCGACCTGTACGACGGCGTCCGGATCAACCTGGAGTTCGTCTCGGCGAACCCGACCGGCCCGATCCACATGGGCGGCGTGCGCTGGGCAGCGGTCGGCGACAGCCTGGCCCGCGTGTTCCAGGCGCAGGGCGGCCTCGTCACCCGCGAGTACTACTTCAACGACCACGGCGCGCAGATCGACCGCTTCGCCCGGTCGCTCGTCGCGTCGGCGCTCGGTGAGCCCACGCCGGAGGACGGCTACGGCGGTGCGTACATCGCCGAGATCGCGGCCCGCGTCATCGCGACACTCGACCCCTCGGTCGACGTGAAGGACCTGCCGCGCGACGAGGCGCAGGAACTCTTCCGGCGCGAGGGCGTCGACTTCATGTTCGCGGACATCAAGTCGTCGCTGCACGACTTCGGCGTGGACTTCGATGTCTACTTCCACGAGAACGCCCTGCACGAGTCGAAGGCCGTCGAGCGCGCCATCGCCCGGCTGCGTTCGGCGGGCGTGATGTACGAGGCCGAGGGCGCCGAGTGGCTCCGCACGACCGACTTCGGCGACGACCGCGACCGCGTCGTCATCAAGTCCGACGGCGAGCCCGCGTACATCGCCGGCGACCTGGCGTACTACCTCGACAAGCGCGAGCGCGGCTTCGAGCGCAACCTGATCATGCTCGGTGCGGACCACCACGGCTACGTCGGCCGGATGATGGCGATGTGCGCCGCGTTCGGCGACGAGCCGGGCACGAACCTCGAGATCCTGATCGGGCAGATGGTCAACCTGCTCAAGGACGGCGAGCCGATGCGCATGTCCAAGCGCAACGGCACCATCGTCACGATGGAGGACCTCGTCGACGCGGTGGGCGTCGACGCCGGCCGGTACTCGCTCGTCCGGTTCGCCAGCGACACCGCGATCGACATCGACCTCGACCTGCTCACGAAGCGGACGAACGACAACCCGGTCTTCTACGTGCAGTACGCCCACGCGCGCACCCAGTCGGTGGCCCGCAACGCCGAGGCCGCGGGGGTCGACCGGTCCGCGTTCGACGCCTCGCTGTTGACGCACGACTCCGAGGGCGCGCTGCTCGGTGCCCTCGCCGAGTACCCGCGCGTGGTGCGCCACGCCGCGGAGCTCCGCGAGCCGCACCGCATCGCCCGCTACATCGAGCAGCTCGCCGGCCTGTACCACCGCTGGTACGACGCCTGCCGCGTGACCCCGCTCGGCGACGAGCCGGTCACCGACCTGCACCGCACGCGCCTGTGGCTGAACGACGCCACCGGCCAGGTCGTCCGCAACGGCCTCGGCCTGCTCGGCGTGAGCGCTCCGTCCCGCATGTAGCGGAGCGGCCGTTCCCCCTCCGGAACCAGGTTCCGGACACAGCACCGCGGAATCCCGCGGTGCTGTGTCCGTTCCACGGTGTGGAAGAAACCCATCGCCCCGCCGCGCCCGCCCACCGGACGCACCCCGCGCCTCCAGGCAGGCTGACGGGACCACCTGGCAGGGTGGGACGCATGTCCGCCGCCACCGAACGCCCACGCAAGCGCCGCCGCTGGCCCCTCGTCCTGATCGTGGTCGTCGTCGTGCTCGCCGCCCTCGTCGTGATCGCCGAGTTCGTGCTCCGCGGGGTCGTCGACCGCATCATCGCCCAGCAGGTCGAGCAGTCGCTGCCCGACGGCACCACGGGCCAGGTCGAGGCGCACGCCGACGGCATCGTCATCCCCCAGCTGATCGGCGGCACCCTCGACCAAGTCGAGATCACGTCCGAGAAGCTCACCGTCGACGGCATCCCGCTCGCCGCCGACGTCACCGCGAAGGACGTCTCCGTGGACGGCAAGGGCGATGTGCACGACGTCGACGGCACGGTCACGCTGGCGTCGTCGAGCGTGAAGGACCTGTCGAAGTACAGCCCGCTGTTCGACCGGTTGTCCCTGGTGGACGGCGGCGTCGAGCTGTCCGGTTCCACGGCGGTGCTCGGCTACGACATCACCTACGCGGCGAAGGGCGACGTGGTCGCGCAGGACGACGGCCGCGGCATCACGATCACCCCGAAGAGCGTGCGGATCACGAACTCCGACCTCGGTCTCAAGGTGGACTCGATCCCCGGCGTCACGAACGTGCCGGTGCAGGTGTGCACGGCGCAGTTCCTGCCCGAGGCGCTCCGCGTGCGCTCGCTCGACGTCTCGAAGGCCGACGCGACGGTCCGCGTCACCGCGGACGCGCTGCCGCTCAACGAGCAGGGCCTGCAGACGGTCGGCAGCTGCGGCTGATCCCGTGGCTGCGTCACACGGACGGGAGGCCCGCCCCGCGTCGGTAGGATCGGGTCCCGTGAGCGAGAACCCCCTTGCACCGCCGCGACTGCGGTTCCCGACGGACGCCTCCGAGCTGGTGGACCGGATCTGGCCCGCGTCCGCGACGCGGACCGACGACGGCGACCTGGCGGTCGGCGGTGTCACCGCGACGGACCTCGTCCGGCAGTACGGCACCCCGCTGTACGTCGTCGACGAGCGTGACGTGCAGTCCCGTGCGGTCCGGGTGCGGAACGCGTTCACCGAGGCGTTCGAGGGCATCGGCACCCGGGCGCACGTCTACTACGCCGGCAAGGCGTTCCTGACGACGCAGGTCGTGGCGTGGATGGCCGAGGCCGACCTGCGCGTGGACGTCTGCACCGGCGGGGAGCTCGCGGTCGCCCTGGCCGCCGGGATCGACCCGGCGATGCTCGGCTTCCACGGCAACGACAAGTCCGACGCCGAGATCGCCCGCGCCGTCGAGGTCGGCGTGGGCACGATCGTGCTCGACAACCACGAGGAGGTCCAGCGCGTCGCCCGTGCCGCTGCCGACGCCGGGGTCGTGCAGCGCGTCCGGATCCGCATCAACAGCGGCGTCCACGCGTCCACCCACGAGTACCTGGCGACCGCGCGCGAGGACCAGAAGTTCGGCATCCCGCTCACCGAGGCCGTCGCCGCGGCCGAGGCGGTGCGCGCCGAGTCGTCGCTCGTGTTCGTCGGGCTGCACTCGCACATCGGGTCGCAGATCTTCGACGAGTCCGGGTTCCGCGAAGCCGCTCGACGCCTGATGGACGCGCACGCCACCCTCGTCGAGACCGGTCCGGTGCCCGAGCTGAACCTCGGCGGCGGCTGGGGCATCGACTACACCGAGGCCGACTCCGCCTTCGCTCCCGAGGACGTCGCCGACGCCCTCGCCGCGATCATCGCCGAGGCCTGCGCCGAGCGGGACATCCCGGTGCCCGAGGTCGCGGTCGAGCCCGGTCGCTACATCGTCGGGCCGGCGGGCATCACGCTCTACCGCGTCGGCACGATCAAGCCCGTCACGCTCGAGACCGGCGACGCGGAGACCGGCCACGCCACCCGCACCTACGTGTCCGTCGACGGCGGCATGAGCGACAACGCCCGTCCTGCCCTGTACGGCGCCGACTACACCGCTCGCCTCGCCCGTGCGTCCGAGGCGCCGGCCGTCCTCACCCGCGTCGTCGGGAAGCACTGCGAGAGCGGGGACATCGTGGTCAACGACGAGTACCTGCCGGGTGACGTCCAGCGGGGGGACCTGCTCGCCGTCGCAGCCACCGGGGCGTACTGCTGGGCGCTGTCGAGCAACTACAACCACGTGGGCCGCCCGCCGGTCGTCGCCGTGGCGGACGGCACAACCCGTATCCTCGTGCGGGGCGAGTCGATCGACGACCTCCTCGCCCGCGACACCGGGGTCCGCCCCGTGCCCCACGCCGGCACCGGTCGCTGACCCGACGAACAGGAACCAACTCCAGATGATCGAATACCGCAACGTCCGCGTCGCGCTGCTCGGGGCCGGCTCGGTCGGGTCCCAGGTCGCGCGGCTCCTGCTCGAGCACGCCGACGAACTCGCCTCGCGCGCCGGTGCCGGCCTCGAACTCGTCGGGATCGCCGTGCGCGACGTCGACGCCGCGCGCGACGTCGACCTGCCGAAGGACCTCTACACGACCGACGCCGAGTCGCTCATCCTCGGTGCCGACATCGTCGTCGAGCTGATCGGTGGCATCGAGCCCGCGCGCACGCTCGTGCTGCAGGCGCTGCAGTCCGGCGCGGACGTCGTGACCGGCAACAAGGCGCTCCTCGCGACCCACGGTCCGGAGCTCTTCGCGGTGGCCGAGCAGGTCGGTGCGCAGCTGTACTACGAGGCCGCCGTCGCCGGTGCCATCCCGATCATCCGACCGCTGCACGACTCGCTCGCCGGTGACCGCATCGAGCGGATCATGGGCATCGTCAACGGCACCACGAACTTCATCCTCGACCTGATGGACCGCGAGGGCGCCACGTTCGAGGACGCCCTGGCGACCGCGACCGAGCTCGGGTACGCCGAGGCCGACCCGACCGCCGACATCGAGGGCTACGACGCCGCGCAGAAGGCCGCGATCCTGGCCTCGCTGGCGTTCCACACCTCGGTGCCGCTCGCTGCCGTGCACCGCGAGGGCATCACCTCGGTCACCATCGAGCAGGTCCGCGCCGCGCGCAAGGCCGGCTACGTCGTGAAGATCCTGGCGACCGCCGAGCGACTGACCGACGAGGACGGCCGCGAGGGCGTCAGCGCCCGCGTCTACCCGGCCCTCGTGCCGGAGTCGCACCCCCTGGCGAGCGTGCACGGCGCGAAGAACGCCGTGTTCGTCGAGGCCGAGGCCGCGGGCGACCTCATGTTCTACGGCGCCGGTGCCGGTGGTGTCGAGACCGCGTCCGCCGTCCTCGGCGACCTGGTGTCCGCCGCACGTCGGCACGTCATCGGTGGCCCGGGCGTCGCGGAGTCGACCCAGTCGGACCTGCCCGTCTTCCCGATCGGCACCGTCCGCACGCGTTACCAGATCACCCTGCACGTCACGGACGCCCCCGGCGTGCTGTCGACGGTCGCCGGCGTGCTCGCGAAGCACGGCGTGAGCGTCGAGACCGTCGAGCAGACCACCACAGGTGCCTCCGAGGGGACGGCAGCGCTCGTCATCGGCACGCACCTGGCGCGCGAAGCCGACCTGGCGGACACCGTCCGCACGCTCCGCGGCGAAGACGTGGTCCTGGACGTGACCAGCGTCCTGCGCTTCGTCGGCGCCTGACGCACCACGGGCCTCCAGGCCGACCGCGAACCACCACCAGACCGACCCACCGGACAGAGAGAGAAGCCTGATGGCCCACCAGTGGCAGGGAGTCCTGCGCGAGTACGCCGACCGACTCGACGTGACCGAGGCGACGCCGATCGTCACGCTCGGCGAGGGCGGCACGCCCCTCATCCCGGCTCGTCGGCTCTCCGAGCGCACCGGCGCCGAGGTCTACGTCAAGTTCGAGGGCATGAACCCGACCGGGTCCTTCAAGGACCGCGGCATGACGATGGCGATCTCGAAGGCCGTCGAGCACGGCGCGAAGGCCGTCATCTGCGCCTCGACCGGCAACACCAGCGCCTCGGCCGCCGCGTACGCCACGCACGCCGGCATCACCGCCGCGGTGCTCGTGCCGGAGGGCAAGATCGCCATGGGCAAGCTCAGCCAGGCCGTCGCGCACGACGCCCAGCTGCTGCAGGTCCAGGGCAACTTCGACGACTGCCTCGACATCGCCCGCGACCTGGCGGCGAACTACCCGGTGCACCTCGTCAACTCGGTCAACAACGACCGCATCGAGGGCCAGAAGACCGCTGCGTTCGAGGTCGTCGACGTCCTCGGCGACGCCCCGGACTTCCACTTCCTGCCGGTCGGCAACGCGGGCAACTACACCGCGTACTCCCGTGGCTACCGCGAGGACGTGGCCGCCGGTCGCACGACGAAGCTCCCGCGCATGTTCGGGTTCCAGGCCGCCGGTTCCGCACCGATCGTCCGTGGCGAGGTCGTCAAGAACCCCGACACCATCGCCTCCGCGATCCGCATCGGCAACCCGGCCTCGTGGCAGTTCGCCCTCGAGGCCCGCGACGAGACCGACGGCTACTTCGGCGCGATCTCGGACGAGGCGATCCTCGCCGCGCACCACATCCTGTCGGCCGAGGTCGGCGTCTTCGTCGAGCCCGCTTCGGCCATCGGTGTCGCCGGGCTGCTCGAGCGCGCCGATGCCGGCATCGTGCCGAAGGGCGCGAAGGTCGTCATCACCGTCACCGGCCACGGCCTGAAGGACCCGCAGTGGGCCCTGCGCACCGAGGACGGCAGCGAGGTCACCCCGACGAGCGTGCCGGTCGACACCAAGTCGATCGCGGACGTGCTCGGACTGGTCGCGGCGCAGTGAGCCCCGACCGCTCGTCCGGACCGGGGGAGGGCGTCACCGCCCACAGTGCTGTACCGGCCGGACGGGCGGTCCACGCTGTGCCCGCCGGGCGAACGGCCCACGTGTTGCCCGCCGGACGGGCCGTGCGCGTCCGCGTGCCGGCGACGTCCGCGAACCTCGGCCCGGGGTTCGACTCGCTCGGTCTCGCGCTCTCGCTGTACGACGAGGTCGTCGTCCGGGTCCGACCGGAAGCCGGCGCCACCGTCACGGTGCAGGGCGTCGGTGCCGGCGAGGTCGCCACCGACGACACGAACCTGGTCGTGCGCGCCGTCCGCCGCGGCCTCGAGCACGCCGGCGTCGACCAGCCCGGCCTCGAGCTGCACGCCACGAACGCGATCCCGCACGGCCGCGGGCTCGGTTCCTCGGCGGCCGCGATCGTCGCCGGCCTGATGGCGGCCCGCGGGCTGCTCGAGGGCATCGTCGACCTGGACGCCTCGACCCTGCTCAGCCTGGCCACCGAGATGGAGGGGCACCCGGACAACGTCGCCCCCGCACTCTTCGGTGGGCTCACCATCGCGTGGATGACGGCCGAGGGACCCGCGTACAAGCGCCTCCTGGTGCACCGCGGCGTCGCACCGGTCGTGTTCGTGCCGACGTCCACGCTGTCGACGAAGCTCGCCCGCTCCCTGCAGCCCGAGAACGTCCCGCACGCCGACGCCGCCTTCAACGTCTCCCGTTCCGCGCTGCTCGTCGCCGCGCTCATCCAGAGCCCCGAGCTCCTGCTCGCCGCGACCGAGGACCGCCTGCACCAGGCGTACCGGGCGAGCGCGATGCCGGAGACCGACGCACTGATCGGACTGCTCCGGCAGCACGGCCTCGCGGCCGTCGTGTCGGGGGCGGGACCGAGCCTGCTCGTGCTCGGCAGCGACCCGGCACAACGGCTCACGGCCGCGGATCTCGTCGCCCGACACGGAGAATCCGACTGGCGTGCGCTCATGCTGGCCGTCGATCTCGGTGGTGCTACAGTGGTGGCGCACTCGGCGCTCGAAGCCGAACCCGCGTAACCGCACGGTATGCCCGTCCTCAAGGACAGCGCCTGCGACGTCGCAGGGTCCGGCGCGCGGGTGTGCATCTCTTTCTGATCACCGAATCCCGGTCCGTCGTCTGAACGGCGGTCGATGCATACCCGTGCATCCGGGACGGTGGAAACTCTCCGCGTTCTGCGGTTCGAAAGGAAACACCGACCTTGATCGACAACAACTCCGCCCAGGTGGAGATCCCCAGCGACCTGCGCGCCCTCCGCCTGCCGGAACTCCAGCGCATCGCCTCCTCGCTCGGCATCACCGGGCTCTCCAAGCTCCGCAAGGGCGACCTCATCGCCTCCATCGAGGACAAGCGCCCCGTCACGGACGACGTCCCCGCTGCGGCAGCGCCCGCCACGACCCCCGCCGCGGCGCCGGTGACCGAGCAGCCGACGCTGCCGGAGCCCGCAGCCGAGGCACCGACCGCTCCGGTCGCCGACCCCGAGGCACCAGCCGTCGAGTCCGAGCCGGCCGCGCCGTCGCGTGCCCGCCGTTCGCGCCGCGCGTCGTCCGGTGGCACCGTGAACGCCGGCCCGACCTCGGCCGCCGAGCACACCAACGCCGGCCACACCGGCACCGAGGACCTGCTCGCGGGCCTCGACCAGGTGCGTGCCGAGAAGGACGCCCAGGAAGCCGCCCAGACGCAGACCGGTGGGCAGCGTCGCGGCCGCGGCCAGCGCGGTGCCGACCAGCAGGCCCAGCAGCCGAACGAGTCGGCCGACCAGCAGACGCCGACCTCGGCACCCGACCAGCCGGCCCGCAGCGAACAGCAGGCGCGGACCGAGCAGCAGGCGCGGACCGAGCAGCAGGCACGGACCGAGCAGCAGAGCACCGACGGCGAGTCGCAGGACCAGTCCGGTGCCGCCGACTCCGGCGAGCAGCACGACCAGAACGACCAGAACGGTGAGGGTGGTTCGCGTCGCGGCCGTCGCAGCCGTGGTCGCGGTCGTGGCCGTGGGCAGAACGCCGAGAACGGCGAGCAGAACGGCGAGCAGCAGGACGGCCAGCAGCACCAGCAGGGCGGCCAGCAGAAGCAGAACGGTGGCGACCAGCAGAAGCAGGCCGACGCCAAGCAGGCTGACGCGAAGCAGGGCGACTCCAAGCAGCGCGACGCGAAGCAGGACGACCGCGCCGAGCAGAAGCAGCAGGCGGCCAACCAGCAGAAGCAGAACGGTCAGCAGAAGCAGGGCCAGCAGGCCCAGCAGAACGCCGACGACACCGAGGGCGGCCGCAGCCGTCGCCAGCGTGACCGCAAGCGCGGCCGTGGCGGCCAGAACGACGACTTCGAGCCCGAGGTCACCGAGGACGACGTCCTGATCCCGATCGCGGGCATCCTCGACGTCCTCGACAACTACGCGTTCGTCCGCACCACCGGGTACCTGCCCGGACCGAACGACGTCTACGTCTCCCTCGGCCAGGTGAAGAAGTACCACCTGCGCAAGGGCGACGCCGTCGTCGGTTCGATCAAGCAGCCCCGTGACAACGAGCAGCAGAGCCGTCAGAAGTACAACGCGCTCGTGACCGTCGACTCGGTCAACGGCCAGACCGCCGAAGAAGCAGCGGCCCGTGTCGACTTCTCGGACCTCACCCCGCTGTACCCGAACGAGCGCCTGCGCCTCGAGACGGAGCCGGGCAAGCTCAGCACCCGCATCATCGACCTCGTGTCGCCGATCGGCAAGGGCCAGCGCGGCCTCATCGTCTCGCCGCCCAAGGCCGGCAAGACCGTCGTGCTGCAGGCCATCGCCAACGCCGTCGCGAAGAACAACCCCGAGGCGCACCTCATGGTCGTCCTCGTCGACGAGCGGCCCGAAGAGGTCACCGACATGCAGCGCACGGTGAAGGGTGAGGTCATCGCCTCGACCTTCGACCGTCCGGCCGAGGACCACACCACGGTCGCCGAGCTCGCCATCGAGCGTGCGAAGCGCCTGGTGGAGCTGGGCCACGACGTCGTGCTCCTGCTCGACTCGATCACCCGTCTGGGTCGTGCCTACAACCTGTCGACCCCGGCGTCGGGCCGCGTGCTCTCCGGTGGCGTCGACTCGGCGGCGCTCTACCCGCCGAAGCGCTTCTTCGGTGCCGCGCGCAACATCGAGGACGGCGGCTCGCTGACCATCCTCGCCACCGCGCTCGTCGAGACCGGTTCCAAGATGGACGAGGTCATCTTCGAGGAGTTCAAGGGCACCGGCAACATGGAGCTCCGCCTGAACCGTCACCTGGCGGACAAGCGGATCTTCCCGGCCGTCGACGTCAACGCCTCCGGTACCCGTCGCGAGGAGCAGCTGCTCTCCGCTGACGAGGTCAAGATCACCTGGCGTCTGCGCCGAGCCCTCGCCGGGCTCGACCCGCAGCAGGCCCTCGAGATCGTGCTGCGGAACCTCAAGGAGACGCAGTCGAACGTCGAGTTCCTGGTGCAGGTGCAGAAGTCGGTCCCGACGACCGGCGGCGCTCACCACAACGGTCACCAGGAGTAACGCGTGTTCGAGTCGGTGGCAGGGCTGCTGGCGGAACACGAGGACCTGACGCAGCAGCTGTCGGACCCCGCGCTCCACGCCGATGCGGCCCGGGCGAAGAAGGTGAACCGGCGCTACGCCGAGCTCAACCAGATCAAGTCCGCGTACGAGTCCTGGCAGGCGGCGGGGGACGACCTCGCCGCCGCCCAGGAGCTCGCGCGTGAGGACTCGGCGTTCGCGGACGAGGTCCCCGAGCTCGAGGAGCAGTTGGCGGAGCGCCAGGAGCGTCTCCGCCGGCTGCTCATCCCGCGCGACCCCGACGACGGGCGCGACGTGATCATGGAGATCAAGGGCGGCGAGGGCGGCGAGGAATCGGCGCTGTTCGCGGCCGACCTCCTGCGCATGTACTCGCACTACGCCGAGACCAAGGGCTGGAAGGTCGAGCTCCTCGAGCGCACCGAGTCCGACCTGGGTGGCTACAAGGACGTCCAGGTCGCGATCAAGTCGAACACGACCGACCCGTCGCAGGGTGTCTGGGCGCACCTGAAGTACGAGGGCGGCGTGCACCGTGTGCAGCGCGTGCCGCAGACCGAGTCGCAGGGGCGCATCCACACCTCGACGACCGGCGTGCTGGTGTTCCCCGAGGTCGACGAGCCCGAAGAGGTCGCGATCAACCAGAACGACCTGAAGATCGACGTGTACCGCTCCTCCGGTCCCGGCGGGCAGTCCGTCAACACGACGGACTCCGCGGTCCGCATCACCCACCTGCCCACGGGCATCACGGTGGCGATGCAGAACGAGAAGTCGCAGCTGCAGAACCGTGAGGCCGGCATGCGCGTTCTCCGTGCACGCATCCTCGCGCGGCAGCAGGAGGAGCTCGACGCGATCGCCTCGGACGCGCGCAAGTCGCAGATCCGCGGGATGGACCGTTCGGAGCGCATCCGGACGTACAACTTCCCGGAGAACCGGATCGCGGACCACCGCACCGGTTACAAGGCGTACGACCTGGACCGCGTCATGAACGGTGCGCTCGAGCCCGTCGTCCAGTCCGCCATCCAGGCGGACGAAGAGGCACGTCTGGCCGCCATCGGCGACCAGGACGCGTAACCGCTCACCCCGCCTGGAGGCCCGGCTCGTGTCCGACACGCCCCTCACGTACGCCGCGGATCGCCTGCTCGAGCAGGCGGCCGCGGCGCTCGTCGCGTCCGGCGTCCCGACGCCCCAGGTCGACGCCGAGCTGCTGCTCGCGTGGGCGACCGACACCTCGCGCGGTGCCGTGCAGGCCCGCGCGATGACCGGCGGCGCGATCGCTCCGGAGCACGTCGAGCGCTTCCGGCACGCGATCGCCCGACGGAGCACCCGCGAGCCGCTGCAGCACATCACCGGGCAGGCGTACTTCCGGGCACTGACCCTGGCGGTCGGACCCGGCGTGTTCGTGCCCCGTCCCGAGACCGAGGGCGTCGTGCAGTTCGGCATCGACGCGCTCCGAGCCGTCGCGGTGCCGGCGCCGATCGCGGTCGACCTCGGCTCCGGCAGCGGTGCGATCGCCATCGCCATGGACACCGAGGTGCCGAACGCCGTCGTGTACGCCGTCGAACGGTCGCCCGAGGCCCTGCCCTGGACCCGCCGGAACACCGACGCCCACGGCGGCACGGTGCGACTCGTCGAGGGAGACCTCGCCGACGCGCTGCCCGAACTCGACGGCACCGTGTCCGTCGTGGTGTCGAACCCGCCGTACGTGCCGGACGACGCAATCCCGATCGACCCCGAGGTCCGCGACCACGATCCCGCGATGGCGCTGTACGGCGGACCGGACGGCCTCGACGCCGTGCGCGCCCTGGCCGAGACGGCGTGGCGGTTGCTCGTGCCCGGCGGGGTGCTCGTCATCGAGCACGCCGAGCCGCAGGGCGCCGGCGTCCGCGAGGTCCTGGCGCGACGGGGGTTCCGGACCCCGGAGACGCACGTCGACCTGACGGGTCGCGACCGCACGACCACCGCGACCCGGTAGGCGGACGCCCCCCGGGCCTCCCGGTCGGTGTGGCGTGCTTGGCGTTACCGAGCTGTCTGCCGTGCCGTGCGTTGCCGTACCGAGCGGAAACGGGCGTACCTGGCCGTTCAGAACGACCAGGTACGCCCGTTGCTTGTTGCCATCTCGAACGTGATGGGAAGGATCAGGCGACGGGGGAGGCCTCGCGCTGCTGCGCGACGAAGGCGCGGACGTGCTCGCGCAGGTCGGTGTCGCGCTCGACCAGGACCGCGTGGATGCCGACGCTCCGGGCACCCGCGATGTTCTCCGGCATGTCGTCGGCGAAGAACGTGCGCTCGGCGGGCACGCGGTGGTGCTCCATCGCGCGGAGGAAGACCTCGGGCTCGGGCTTGCGGGCGCCGAAGTTGCTCGACGTGTCCAGGTGCTCGCCGAACAGCCCCGGCAGTGACGGTGCCCACTGGTGGATCCACCGACCCGCGAGCGGCCCGTTGTTGGTGAGCAGGCCGACACGCCCGTGCTCACTCGCGATCCGGACGGCCTCGATGCGCTCCGGCAGCTCGGTCATCGCGGACCCGCGGATGCGCGCCCACTCGGCCTCCGGAACGTCGCACTCCATCGCCCGCTCGAACGCGGCGAGGTACTCGTCGCCGTCGGCGAAGTCGCCGGCCTCGGCACGCATCTCGTGGCCGCAGTCCCACCAGCGGCGTCGGAGCTCCTCGAACTCGTGTCCGGTGAACTCGGAGAGTGCGGCCATCCGCACCTGCCAGTCGTACCGGACCAGGACGTCGTCCATGTCGAAGAGGAACAGGAGGTGGGGCGCAGGGGTCTCGTTCACGATGTCCTCCATTGTGTCGCACTATCATCGTCGAGTCATGGCATCCCGATACGACTGCACCGACTCCGACGGGCTCCTGACCGGGATGCGGCTCGCACGTGCCGCCCTCGGGCGCGGAGACCTCGTCGTCGTCCCCACCGACACCGTCTACGGCCTCGCCGCGGACGCCTTCAACGCGGCCGCCGTCCAGCGGCTGCTCGACGCGAAGGGCCGGACGCGGCAGTCGCCGCCGCCGGTGTTGATCCCCGGCCCGCCGACGCTCGACGCGCTCGCGAGCGACGTGCCGCAGCAGGTGCGCGACCTCGTCGCCGAGTTCTGGCCCGGCGGCCTGACCGTGATCCTGCGCGCGCAGCCGTCGCTCGACTGGGACCTCGGCGAGACGCGGGGCACGGTCGCCCTGCGGATGCCGGACTCGCGGATCGCGCTCGAGCTCCTGCAAGAGGTCGGTCCGCTCGCGGTCTCGTCCGCGAACTCGACCGGCGACCCGGCCGCGATGGACGTCGATGCCGCGGAGCGGATGCTCGGCGACAGCGTCGCCGTGTACCTGGACGGCGGCGCGATCGGGGAGCACGAGGGCTTCGAAGCCTCCACCGGCTCGACGATCGTCGACGCGACGGGGCTGTCGGACGGCGGGAAGCTCCGCATCGTCCGACACGGGGTGATCTCCGACGACGAGATCATCCGGGTCGTCGGAGCCGACCTCGTCGGATGAAGTACTACCTGCTGGCGGGGGCGATCGCCGCGGTCGTGAGCTTCCTGGTCAGCGTGCTGGTGTGGAAACTCGGGCTGAAGTACAAGTGGTACCCCCAGGTCCGCGAGCGCGACGTGCACCGCACGCCGACTCCGCGCCTCGGCGGGATCGCGATGTACATCGGCGTCATCGTGTCGCTGTTGGCGGCGTGGTTCCTGTTCCCGTCGATCGCGGGGACCGACTACTTCCGGCTGGTGTTCTCCGAGCCGGGCCGCGTGCTGGCGGTGCTCGGGGGCGCGACGATCATCGTGGTGCTCGGCGTCGCGGACGACATCTGGGACCTCGACTGGATGACGAAGCTCGCCGGGCAGATCATCGCTGCGGGCATCCTCGCCTGGCAGGGCGTCGCGATCGTGTCGCTGCCGATCGGCAACACCCTGGGCGTGGGCTCGTCGTACATGAGCCTGATCTTCACGGTGCTGGCGGTGGTGCTCGTGATGAACGCGGTGAACTTCATCGACGGACTCGACGGCCTGGTCGCCGGGGTCGCGATCATCGCCGGCGGGGTGTTCTTCCTCTACACGTTCTTCATCAACCGCGTGGTCGTGCAGACCGAGTTCTTCTTCAACCTGCCGTCACTGCTGACGGCGGTGCTCGTCGGGTCCTGCTTCGGGTTCCTCATCCTCAACTGGCACCCGGCGAAGCTGTTCATGGGCGACGCGGGAGCGCTGCTCGTCGGCTTCCTGATGGCCACGAGCGCGGTGTCGGTCACGGGCAACATCGACCCCGCCGCAGTGCAGACACGCCAGGCGCTGCTGCCGGCGTTCATCCCGATCCTGCTGCCTTTCGCGATCCTGATCGTGCCGATCCTGGACTTCGGCCTGGCGGTCACCCGTCGGCTCAGCGCCGGCAAGTCACCGTTCTCGGCCGACCGCAAGCACCTGCACCACCGCCTGCTCGACATGGGGCACTCGCACTTCCACGCCGTGCTGATCTTCTACGCGTGGACCGCCACCGTCGCGGTCGGGTGCCTCCTGTTCCTGTTCGTGGACTGGTACTGGGTGGTCGCCTTCGTCGCGGTCGGCTTCACCGTGTGCGCCGTCGCCACGTTCGCGCCGCTCGGCCGGAAGCGCACCGAGATCGCTGCCCAGACCGCCAACCGTTCCGCCGCCGTGGTGGACGCCAGCCTCGACCCGCTCGACCGGGCCGCCAACGACCGCACGATCCCAGGAGACATCACGTGACCGCACCGAACGCGCTCGACCACGTCCGGCCGGTGTTCCGCCGCATCATCACGTGGGGCGCCGTGCTCGCGGTCGCCCTGGCGATCGTCGGGGGAGTCGTGGGACTGCTCGTCGCCGACACTCCCGGGCTCGTCGGCGGCCTGCTCGGAGCCGTGCTCAGCGTGGTGTTCCTCGGCCTCACCGCGGTCAGTGTCCTCGTCGCGCTACGAGTGTCCAAGGGGCAGATGATCTCCGGGGCCTTCTTCGGCATCGTGATGGGCACCTGGCTGCTCAAGTTCATCGTGTTCATCGTGCTGCTGGTGGCGCTGAAGGACCGTACCTGGGTGGACTTCCCGGTGCTCGCGATCGTGATCATCGCGGGGGTCGTCGGGTCCCTGGTCATCGACGTCGTCGCGGTGGCGAAGGCCCGCATCCCGATCGGCGTGCAGCTGCCCGGTGACGGGTCGGGTGGCTCCGCAGACGCTGAGAACCCGACCCCCCGCAACTGAGAAGCCGGGAAGCCTCTCGCACCTGATAGGCTTCTCGGAGTCCGCCACCGGAGCCTTTCGCTCGGAGCGGGCAAGCCTCCACAACGTCCACCATCGCGTGCCATGATGTGCGCGCGCCGACACAGGAGACAGCGCTGCTATCCCACGCTCTTCCCCTGTCCCTCTCTGCTGCGGTTGACACCGTTGCGGCGGGGAGCAGCAAGGCCGCCGAGTTCCATGGTCCGTCGATCAACGAGTTCTTCCCGGATGCGATCTTCTTCGCAGGGACGCCGTTCGAGATCGATCGGGTCGTCCTCATCCGCTTCTTCGCCGTCGCCGTGCTCCTGGTGTTCGCCTTCGTGGGAACCCGCGCGCTGAAGCTCGTCCCGAACCGCGGTCAGGCGTTCATCGAGTACGCGTTCGACGTCGTTCGTCGCAACACCTTCGACAACCTCGGAGAGAAGGACGGCAAGCGATTCCTGCCGCTCCTGGCGACGATCTTCTTCGGCGTGCTGTTCATGAACCTGACCGGTCTGATCCCGGGCATGAACCTCGCCGGCACCAGTCGCATCGCGATGCCGATGATCCTCGCGATCGTCGCCTACGTCGCGTTCATCTACGCCGGCCTCCGCAAGCACCCGGGCACGTTCCTCCGGAACTCGCTCTTCCCGCCCGGGGTGCCGTGGTTCCTCTACATCATCGTGACGCCGATCGAGCTCGTCTCGACCTTCGTGCTCCGTCCGGTGACGCTCACCCTGCGACTCCTGATGAACATGGTCGTCGGGCACCTGCTGCTCGTCCTGTTCTTCTCGGCCACGCAGTTCTTCTTCTTCGACGCTTCGCTCGGCTTCAAGGCCTTCGGCGTCGGGACCCTCGCGTTCGGCATCGCGTTCAGCTTCTTCGAGATCCTCGTCGCGCTGCTGCAGGCCTACGTCTTCATGCTCCTCACCGCCGTCTACATCCAGCTGGCGCTGGCTGACGAGCACTGATTCCTCACTGACCCCCTACGGGACCGGCAACCGTCGGACCCGCACCTCGAAAGGAAAACACGTGGACGCAACGACCGTTCTCGCGGAGATCAACGGCAACATCGCGACGGTTGGCTACGGCCTCGCTGCGATCGGCCCGGCCATCGGTGTCGGCATCGTCGTCGGCAAGACGATCGAGTCCGTCGCCCGCCAGCCCGAGCTCCAGGGCCGCCTGACGACCCTCATGTACATCGGTATCGCCTTCACCGAGGCCCTGGCCTTCATCGGCATCGCCACGTACTTCATCTTCACGAACTAAGGTTCCTCGATGCACAACGCACTCATCATCGCGGCGGAGGAGACGCACAACCCCCTCATTCCGCCGCTGTACGACATCGTGTGGTCCGCGGTGGCCTTCCTCATCATCCTCGTGGTGATGTGGCGTGTCGTCACGCCGCGCATCACGAAGATGCTCGATGAGCGCACTGAGGCCATCGAGGGTGGCATCAAGAAGGCAGAGGCTGCTCAGGAGCAGGCCGCTGCTGCGCTCGACGAGTACAACAAGCAGCTCGCCGACGCCCGCTCCGAGGCGTCCCGCATCCGTGAGCAGGCCCGCGCCGACGCAACGGCGATCGGCAACGAGGTCCGCGAGCAGGCAGCGGCCGATGCAGCACGCATCACGGCCAACGCCCAGGCGCAGATCGAAGCCGAGCGTCAGAGCGCCGTCCAGTCCCTCCGGTCCGAGGTGGGCACCCTTGCCCTCGACCTCGCGTCCGGTGTGATCGGCGAATCGCTCAAGGACGACGCCAAGTCGTCGGCAGTCGTCGACCGCTTCCTCGCCGACCTCGAGGCCTCGCAGGCCACGAAGACGGGGGAGCACTGAGCATGCGCAGCGCTACCAGAGAAGCACTCGCGTCCACCAGGGCGGTGCTCTCGGACCTCGGTTCGAGCGCCGACCTGGCCGTGGGTGCCGAGATCCTCGCCTCCGGGCGTGCGATCGCCGGTGCGCCGCAGCTGCTCGGGCTGCTGTCCGACCCGACGGCCGACCCGGCCGGCAAGAAGGTCCTCATCGACCGCGTCTTCGCCGGTCAGTCGCACGCGACTCGTGCGGTCCTGACCGCGGTGGCCGGCTCGCGCTGGTCCTCGCACCAGGACCTGCTCGCCGGCATCGAGGACGCGGGCATCCGCGCCGTCGCCGCCACCGCGGGTACCGACTCGCCGATCGAGTCCGAGCTGTTCGCCTTCGAGACCGCTGTCCGTTCGGACGCCGGCCTCGAGCTGGCACTCGGCACGAAGCTCGGCAGCCCGGCGCAGAAGGGCGCGCTCGTCGAGCGGCTCCTCGGCCCCAAGGCGTCGCAGCAGACCGTGACGATCGTCTCCGCGCTCGTGCAGCAGCCTCGCGGCCGCCGCATCGGTGAACTCGTCCGCGATGCCTCGCGCATCGTGGCTGAACAGGACGGCAAGCTCGTCGCGACCGTGGTCACCGCCACGGCACTCACGACCGCCCAGTCGGCACGCGTTGCACGCGGGCTGGCCGAGCGCTACGGCAAGGACATCAGCATCAACCAGGTCGTCGACCCCACGGTCGTCGGCGGGGTCCGGGTGCAGATCGGCGGCGACGTCATCGACGGCACCGTGTCCACGCGGCTCTCGGAGCTCCGGCTCCAGCTCGCCGGCTAGGCGTACGGTCGAAGCCGCTCCTCCCAAGTCCACAACGGGAACTGCCGAGTCCGGCAGCGTCACCCTCTCGGAGCCGAAGGGCCCCGGAAAACCACAAGGAAAATCCCATGGCAGACATCACCATCAGCCCCGATGAGATCCGTGATGCCCTGAAGGACTTCGTCTCGAACTACGAGCCGACGAAGGCCTCCACGGCCGAGGTCGGGCACGTCACCGACGCCGGCGACGGCATCGCGCACGTCGAGGGCCTCCCCGGCGTCATGGCCAACGAGCTCATCCGCTTCGCGGACGGCACGCTCGGCCTCGCGCAGAACCTCGATGAAGACTCGATCGGCGCCATCGTGCTCGGCGAGTTCGCCGGCATCGAAGAGGGCATGGAGGTCACCCGCACGGGTGAGGTCCTCTCCGCCCCGGTCGGCGACGCCTTCCTCGGTCGCGTCGTCGACCCGCTCGGCGCCCCGATCGACGGTCTCGGCGAGATCGCTGCCGAGGGCCGTCGCGCCCTCGAGCTCCAGGCTCCCGGCGTCATGGCCCGCAAGTCGGTCCACCAGCCGCTGCAGACCGGCATCAAGGCCATCGACGCGATGATCCCCGTCGGCCGCGGTCAGCGTCAGCTGATCATCGGCGACCGCCAGACCGGCAAGACGGCCATCGCGATCGACACGATCATCAACCAGAAGGCCAACTGGGAGTCCGGCGACGAGGACAAGCAGGTCCGCTGCATCTACGTCGCCATCGGTCAGAAGGGTTCCACGATCGCCTCCGTCAAGGGTGCGCTCGAGGATGCCGGCGCGATGGAGTACACCACCATCGTCGCCGCTCCCGCGTCCGACCCGGCCGGCTTCAAGTACCTCGCCCCGTACACCGGCTCGGCCATCGGCCAGCACTGGATGTACTCCGGCAAGCACGTCCTCATCATCTTCGACGACCTGTCGAAGCAGGCTGAGGCCTACCGCGCCGTGTCGCTCCTCCTGCGTCGTCCGCCGGGGCGCGAGGCGTACCCGGGTGACGTCTTCTACCTGCACTCCCGTCTGCTGGAGCGTTGCGCGAAGCTGTCCGACGAGCTCGGCGCCGGTTCGATGACGGGTCTCCCGATCATCGAGACCAAGGCGAACGACGTCTCGGCGTACATCCCGACCAACGTCATCTCCATCACCGACGGCCAGATCTTCCTGCAGTCGGACCTCTTCAACGCGAACCAGCGTCCGGCCGTCGACGTGGGCATCTCGGTGTCCCGCGTCGGTGGTGACGCCCAGGTGAAGTCGATCAAGAAGGTCTCCGGCACGCTGAAGCTCGAGCTGGCGCAGTACCGCTCCCTCGAGGCGTTCGCGATGTTCGCGTCCGACCTCGACCAGGCGTCGCGTCGTCAGCTGGACCGTGGTGCCCGTCTTACCGAGCTCCTCAAGCAGCCGCAGTACTCGCCGTACCCGGTCGAGGAGCAGGTCGTCTCGATCTGGGCCGGCACCAACGGCAAGCTCGACACCGTCCCGGTGCCGGACGTGCTGCGCTTCGAGTCCGAACTGCTCGACCACCTGCGTCGCAGCTCCGAGGTCCTCACGACCCTGCGCGAGACGAACCAGCTCAGCGACGAGACCGTCGCCGAGATGTCGAAGCAGATCGACGAGTTCACGAAGAGCTTCCAGACGAGCGACGGCAAGACCCTCGGCTCCGAGCAGTTCGACGCGGCAGACTCCGAGGACGTCGACCAGGAGCAGATCGTCAAGGGTCGTCGCTAGATGGCAGCGCAGGTCCGGGTCTACCGACAGCGAATCAAGTCCGCGAAGACCACGAAGAAGGTCACTCGCGCGATGGAACTGATCTCGGCGTCGCGGATCCAGAAGGCGCAGGCCCGCATGGCTGCGTCCGGCCCGTACTCGCGAGCCGTGACGCGTGCGGTGTCGGCCGTGGCGACGTTCTCGAACGTCGACCACGTGCTGACCACCGAGCCGGAGTCCTCGACCCGTGCGGCCGTGGTGCTCTTCACCTCGGACCGCGGCCTGAACGGCGCGTTCAGCACGAACGTCCTCAAGCAGGGCGAGGAGCTCGCCTCCCTGCTCCGCAGCGAGGGCAAGGACGTCATCTACTACCTGGTCGGCCGCAAGTCCGTCGGGTACTTCGCGTTCCGTGAGCGTGCGTCGGAGCAGCAGTGGGTCGGCAACACCGACCAGCCCGAGTTCTCTACGGCCAAGGAGATCGGCGACGCCGTCGTGGCGAAGTTCCTCCAGGACACCGCAGAGGGCGGCGTGGACGAGATCCACATCGTGTTCAACCGGTTCCTCAGCATGGCGACGCAGGAGCCGCAGGTCGTTCGCCTGCTGCCCCTCGAGGTCGTCGAAGGGGTCGAGGAGCCCGAGGGCAACGAGCCCCTGCCGCTCTACGAGTTCGAGCCGGACGCCGATGCGGTGCTCGACTCGCTGCTCCCGGTCTACATCGAGAGCCGCATCTTCAACGCCATGCTGCAGTCGGCTGCTTCCGAGCACGCCGCGCGTCAGAAGGCGATGAAGGCGGCCAGCGACAACGCGGACTCGCTGATCCGTGACTTCACCCGACTCGCGAACAACGCGCGTCAGGCGGAGATCACGCAGCAGATCTCCGAGATCGTCGGCGGCGCCGACGCCCTCTCGTCGAAGAAGAAGTAGTCCGCGTCGTTCGCGGACAGATACCCACCCTCAGGAAGGCACCAGCCATGACCGACACCGCAACCACCGCGGTCGAGACGTCGTCGGCGCCCGGTGTCGGCCGGATCGCCCGTGTCACGGGTCCCGTCGTCGACATCGAGTTCCCCCACGACGCAATCCCGGAGATGTACAACCTCCTGTTCACGACCATCACCATCGGTGACTCGTCGCAGGAGATCGGCCTCGAGGTCGCCCAGCACCTGGGCGACGACCTGGTCCGTGCCATCTCCCTGAAGCCGACCGACGGCCTGGTCCGTGGCCAGGAGGTCCGTGACTCGGGCGCTCCGATCTCGGTCCCCGTCGGCGACGTCACCAAGGGCAAGGTCTTCGACGTCCTCGGGAACGTGCTCAACACGGACGAGAAGCTCGAGATCACCGAGCGCTGGCCGATCCACCGCAAGGCCCCGGCCTTCGACCAGCTCGAGTCGAAGACCTCGATGTTCGAGACCGGCATCAAGTCCATCGACCTCCTCACCCCGTACGTGCAGGGTGGCAAGATCGGCCTCTTCGGTGGTGCGGGCGTCGGCAAGACGGTCCTCATCCAGGAGATGATCCAGCGCGTTGCGCAGGACCACGGCGGTGTGTCGGTGTTCGCCGGTGTCGGTGAGCGCACCCGTGAGGGCAACGACCTCATCGGTGAGATGGAAGAGGCGGGGGTCTTCGACAAGACGGCCCTCGTGTTCGGCCAGATGGACGAGCCGCCGGGAACGCGTCTCCGCGTGGCCCTGTCGGCGCTGACGATGGCGGAGTACTTCCGCGACGTCCAGAAGCAGGACGTGCTCCTCTTCATCGACAACATCTTCCGCTTCACGCAGGCCGGCTCCGAGGTCTCGACGCTGCTCGGTCGCATGCCGTCCGCCGTGGGCTACCAGCCCAACCTCGCCGACGAGATGGGTGTGCTCCAGGAGCGCATCACCTCGACGCGTGGTCACTCGATCACCTCGCTGCAGGCGATCTACGTGCCGGCTGACGACTACACCGACCCGGCTCCGGCCACCACGTTCGCGCACCTCGACGCGACCACCGAGCTCTCGCGTGAGATCGCGTCGCAGGGTCTGTACCCCGCGATCGACCCGCTGACCTCGACGTCGCGGATCATGGACCCGCGGTACCTGGGCGCCGACCACTACGAGACGGCCACGCGCGTTAAGCAGATCCTCCAGAAGAACAAGGAACTGCAGGAGATCATCGCCATCCTCGGTGTCGACGAGCTCTCCGAAGAGGACAAGATCACGGTCGAGCGCGCTCGTCGTATCCAGCAGTTCCTCTCGCAGAACACGTACATGGCGAAGAAGTTCACGGGCGTCGAGGGCTCCACGGTGCCGCTCAAGGACACCATCGAGTCCTTCCGCGCCATCGCCGACGGCGAGTTCGACCACGTTGCGACGCAGGCGTTCTTCAACGTCGGTGGCATCAACGACGTGGAAGAGAAGTGGGCACAGATCCAGAAGGAGAACCGCTGACATGGCGGGTCTCAACGTGAGCGTCGTCTCGGCCGACCGTGAGGTCTGGTCGGGCGACACCACCATGGTCGTCGCACGCACGACAGAGGGCCAGATCGGCATCCTCGCGGGACACGAGCCGATGCTCGCGATCCTCGCGCAGGGTCAGGTCCGCATCACGCGGGCCGATGGGTCGACCGTCGCGGTCGACGCCGAAGACGGCTTCCTGTCGGTGGAGCACGACACGGTGACGATCGTCGCGCGGCAGGCCGCGCTGGCGTCCTGACCGGACTGACCGTCCTCCTCCCGCCTTCGGAGACGAAGCGGGAGGGTGGGGACACGAGCCGCACGCTCGATCTGCGTGCACTCACGTTCCCGGAACTGGCCGAAGAGCGGGCCGCGGTGATCACCGCGGCCCGCTCTGTCAGTTCCGAGGAGTCCTCGGCCAGGACGGCTCTGAAGCTCGGCCCGAAATCTATCGCCGAACGGTTCCGCAACCTCGAACTCGACACGTCGGGCACGATGCCGGCGATCGAGCGCTACACGGGGGTGCTCTACGACCCCCTCGGCGCGCAGACCGCCGACGCGTCGACGCGGGCGTGGTGGCACGACCACGTGGTCGTGCAGTCGGCCATGTTCGGACCGATCGGTGCTGGTGACCCGATCCCGGCGTACCGCCTGTCGCACGACTCCCGGCTCGGGACGATCCGATTGGCGTCGCACTGGCCCGCGGCCTCGTCCCGGGTCTTGGCCGATCGGGCGGACGGCCTGGTGCTCGACCTCCGGTCCGAGGGCTACCGCCAGCTCGGTCCCGTCCCGGACGCGGTCGCCCCGCGCGTCGTGAGCATCGACGGCTCCGGTCGGCGGCGGGCGTTGAACCACTGGAACAAGACGGCGAAGGGCCGACTCGTCGCGCTGCTCGCGCGCACCGGAGCGGTCGTCGCGACCATGGACGACCTGGTCGACTGGGCCGCCGCGAACGGTGTCGTGGTCGAACGCAGCGACTCCGGCTGGGACCTGGTCGCCGAGAGCCTGGAACCCGTCACCGTCTGATCATCGCCCCGGTCCGTCCTCCACAGGTCGGGCCGGGGCGCTGCTGTCCACAGGTGGTCGGTTCGTGCCTGACTGGAGGCCCGGATCACGCTTCGATGGCGTGCATGATCCCCTTGACGGCACACACCCCCGACCACACCGCAGTCCGGTTCCCTCGCGAGATCGCGGCGGCGGTCACCCTCCCGGCAGCGGCCGCAGCGCTGGTCACGTCCGGCGTCGGCGCTGGCTCCCGCGTCGGCGCGATCGCGATCGTCACCGCCTGCGGTGCGCTGTCGACCCGCATGGCGCTCATCCCGTTCCTCGCCGCTCGAGACCAGCCGGATCCGCGGGCCATCCGGGGGTTCGACCCGTTCGACGACCCGACGCCGCCGGCGTTGCACGGCCTCGGACCGGAACCGGACCGTGCTCGGCTGCGCACGGCCGGCGACCGGTGTGCCGAGGCCTGGCGGGTCTGGCGCGCCGAGGGTGGTCAGGTGGACTGTACGGCCGGAGCCGCAGGTGCGCTCGCACTCGGGGCCTGGTGCGCGTGGGCGCTCGGGTCGTCCGCCCGCGCCGAGACACGGGCGCGCTACGCCCTCGAGACCCGTGCCGACGACCCGCTCGCCGGGCTGGTCCTGCGGTCGGTCCTGGCCGGCAGTGCGCCGACGTGGGCCGGGCCCCGTCGTGACCGGCACCGATCGTGACCGGCGCGGACGGCCGTCGGTGCGGTGCGACGGGTCGACCGGATCGTCTACGGTGGAGGACACCACATCCGAAGGGCTCCGGTTGCGCGACGACGACATCGAGGACACCGTCATCCGGCGACCCCGCGGTGCCGGGGGCGGCGATCGCTTCGACGACGTGCTCGGTGACACCGTCATCCGGCCGCGCACGGAGCCGTCCGAACCGGTCGGTGACCGTGCCGACGACGGCGCCGACGACGGAGCCGACCCGGAGGACACGGTCGTCCGCGCCGGTGTCCGGAGCGCCGCCGGACCGAGCGTGCCCGCCGGAGCCGCCACGGGCCTCCCGTCCGTCCCTGCCGCGCCCGCGGCGCGCGTGCCGTCGATCCGCATCGGCGACCGCACCTTCCGACTGGACCACCCGGTCGTCATCGGACGGCGTCCGTCGCTGCCGCGGATCACCAGCGGCCCCGAACCGGAACTCGTGACGGTGCGGTCTGCCAACGGGCAGGTGTCGTCCTCGCACGTCCGCATCCACGCCGAAGGCGAAGCCGTGGTGGTGCAGGACCTGCGGTCCACGAACGGCACCGTCGTCCGACCGGCCGGCGCGCCGGTGTACCGCATGGCATCGGGTGCGTCGATCGTCGCGCTGACGGGTACGGTAGTCGAGGTCGGTGACGGCAACGCCATCGAGGTCCTCTCGCCGTACCTCCGGGTCGCACCGACGGCGGACGGGTTCCCACCGGTTCCCCCGTGGCCCACCGACCAGACAGCACACGGCACGCCCCGAACCCCCAGAGAGCGATCCTGAAACGTGACCGAACTCGGCCGAGCAGCGACTGCGCACGCCATCGACGTCCCCGGTGCCGACGGCGCCACCCTGACGCTCTCGTGGGGAGCCGCGACCGACGTCGGTCGTCGCCGTGACCACAACGAGGACAGCTACATCGTCGGGGCGCCGTTCTTCGTCGTCGCCGACGGCATGGGCGGACACCTCGCCGGCGACCGCGCGAGCGACGCCGTCGTGCGTCGACTCGAGCAGGTGACGCAGGAGCCCTTCACCACGCGGCAGGGCATCCAGCGGGCGCTGCTGCTCGCCACGGCCGACATCGAGCGCGCAGCCGGCGGCAACGCGATCGGAGCGGGCACGACCGTCACCGGCATCGCCCTGGTCGCGTCACTCGGCCAGCCGGCGGCCCTCGTCTTCAACGTCGGCGACTCCCGGACCTACCGGATCGAGGACGGCGTGCTGCGCCGCGTCACCGTGGACCACTCCGTGGTGCAGGAGATGGTCGACGCCGGGTTGTTGCGGGCCGAGGACGCCGAACAGCACCCGGACAGCAACGTCATCACCCGCGCGGTCGGCTTCGGCGAACCGCCGGCGCCCGACTGGTGGACCCTGCCGCTCCGCGCGGGCGACCGGTACATCGTCTGCTCCGACGGCCTGACGAAGGAGCTCGGCGACGCCGGCATCGCGCGCATCGCAGCGCGGGAAGCCGGTGCGCAGGGACTCGCCGAACGCCTCGTCGGCGACGCGGTCGTCGCCGGGGGCCGCGACAACGTCACCGTCGTGGTGCTCCAGGTCGACGCTGCCCCGGACGACGGCGACCTCGAGGACACCCTGCCGCGGCACTGACCGCCGGCACAGGACCCCCCGAACTGGGGGAGTGCGCCCGTCCACAGGTGGTCGGTGTGCGGATCGACGGTCACCGGCGCTTCGTACAATGACTGTGCCACGACGAGAGAGTTGGCCGCTCGGCCGGGGAGGAGATGTCGATGGCGCGTCGCCTGCCGTCCAACCCGCCCGTGATCGGCGGCTTCAGCCCCGTGCACGTCCTCGGTTCCGGTGGCTTCGCCGACGTCTTCCTCTACGAGCAGGACATGCCGCGTCGTCAGGTCGCGGTGAAGGTGCTGCTCGACGAGGTCGTCGACGACCGCGTCCGGCAGATGTTCCAGGCCGAGGCCAACCTGATGGCGCGGCTCAGCACCCACCCGTCGATCCTGACGGTGTTCCAGGCGAGCGTCGCGGCTGACGGACGTCCGTACTTGGTGATGGAGCTGTGCTCCTCATCGCTCAGCGAGCGGTACCGGCGGGAGCCGATCCCGGTGTCCGAGGTGCTCTCGATCGGTGTCCGGATCGGGTCGGCCCTCGAGACCGCCCACCGCGAAGGCGTGCTCCACCGTGACATCAAGCCGTCGAACATCCTGCTCACGGCGTACGGCAACCCCGTGCTGTCCGACTTCGGCATCGCGGCCACCATCGGCGGGACCGACCCGGACGAGCCCATCGGCATGTCGATCCCGTGGTCGGCGCCCGAGGTCCTGATCGACGAGTCCCGGGGCACGATCCAGTCCGAGGTGTACTCGCTCGCCGCCACCGTGTACTCCCTGCTCGCCGGTCGCAGCCCGTTCGAGGTCCGGGGCGGCAAGAACGGTGCGAGCGACCTCATGAGCCGGATCGACAAGGGGGGCGTCAAGCCCACCGGTCGGACCGACGTCCCACCGTCGCTCGAGCGCCTGCTCGCCACCGCGCTGTCCCGCAAGGTGCCGTCGCGCCCGACGACCGTGCTCGAACTCGTGCGCGGGTTCCAGCAGGTCGAGGCCGAGCTCGGGATCCCGCAGACCGCTGCCGACGTCGCGGTCGAGGCGTGGGCAATCGCGACCCCGACCCCGGAGGGCGACCGGACCATGATCCGCGAGCTCCAGCCGCCGTCCCGGGTCGGCACCCGTCGCCGCACCCGTCGCGCGGTCCAGGGCGGCGTCGTCGCCGGCGGTTCGCAGAGCGTCGGCACCGTCCACCGCACCGGATCGGTCACACGTGCTCGTCGACGCACCCGGTCGACACTCGTCTGGGCGACGTCCCTCGCCGTCGTCGTGGTCGCCGCCCTCGCCATCGCGACCGTGGTCGTCGTCGGGCGGCTCGGCGCCGGGGCGATCCCCGTGGTGGCCGACGTCCGCGCACAGCCGTCGGCGCAGTCGGTGTCGTTCTCGTGGGCGGACCCGGGTCTCAAGAGCGGCGACACCTACGTCATCTCGTCGAACGGCGCGTCCAGCCAGCAGACCGGCACCACGTTCGTGGTCTCCGGGCAGCGCGGCGACGAGGAGTGCATCGCGGTCGCCGTCAACCGCGACGGCAAGACCGGTGCAGCGAGCGCGCAGAAGTGCGCGACCGTCGGGAGCACCGGGTGATCCGCGCGCTCGTCGCGAAGCACCGATCCGCCGCCGTCACCACCGGGGTCTCCGTCCTGGTCGCCGCGGTCGTCGCGACGACCGCGATCGTCTCGACCGGGTACCACACGCAACGAGTCGACCTCGGGGACGGCACCGTCTGGGTGCCCTCCGCCGAGTACGGAGCGGTCGGCCGGGCCAACACCGGGGTCCTCCAGCTGAACACCGCCGTCGAGACCGCGAGCGACGACCTGGCGGTGCTGCAGCGCGGGTCAATGGTCTACAGCGTCGACCAGACCAAGGGGACCGTGGCCAAGGTCGACGTCGCCGACGCCACCGTCGGCGACGCCGTGACCCTGCCCGCGGGGACACCCCAGGTCTTCTTCGCGGGGGACACCGCGGTGATCGGCAACCAGGACACCGGCGAGCTGTGGGCGACGCCCGCTGCCGACCTCGCCGAGTTCGACGCCTCGACCAAGGCCGACCTGACGCTCGGGGCGGACACCGTCTTCGACGCCTCGGACGGACACGTCGCGGTGTACTCGGCGAAGACCGGCACGGCATCGCTCGTCGACGTCGGGTCGACGTTGTCCGTCGACCAGCGGTGGAAGGTCGACATGGACCGCACCGACGACTTCCAGGTCGCGACCTTCGACGGCCACCTGGCCGTGCTCGACCGCACCAGCGGCGCCCTGTCGATCGACGGCCGCACCGTGGAGCTCGGCGACCGGGTCGGCGCGTCACCCGCGCTCCAGCGATCGTCGGACACCTCGTCCGACGTCACCGTCGCGGGTACCGCCGGACTCGTCCGGGTCAGCGCCTCGGGGTCCGTCGACGCCACCGCGCTCCAGGTGTCCGGACGTGCGGCGCGCCCCTACGTCGACGGGTCCTGCACCTACGCGGCGTGGGCCGGTGGCCAGGCGATCGACACCTGCGACGGCAACGCGCTCCAGCGGCTCGCGAGCACCGGCGGGACCAGCACGATTCAGATCCTGCACAACGGGCAGACCGTCGTCGCCAACGATCCGTCGAGCGGTCGTTCCTGGGCGATCGACCGCAGCGGCCAGCTCATCGACAACTGGGCCGACCTCATCAAGCAGGACGACGAGCAGCAGCAGGAGCAGGTCTCCGACGACGACCCCGAGGTCGACAAGGACCAGAAGCCGCCGGTGGCGGTGGACGACGACCTGGGCGCTCGTCCGGGACGCACCACGAGCCTCCCGGTCCTGCTCAACGACTACGACCCGAACGGTGACCCGATCATCGTGAGCGAGGTCGGGTCCATCTCGGAGTCCGCCGGCCGCGTCGCCATCGTCGCCGACGGCCAACGGCTGCAGGTCACGCTGTCGTCGCGCGCGACCGGCACCGTGACCTTCCCGTACACGATCACCGACGGCAACGGCGGATCGGACACGGCGACCGTCCGCGTCACGGTGCGGCCGGAGTCGCAGAACGAGGCCCCGCGGCAGGTGCGCGACACCTCGGCGGACGTGGTGCAGAACGGACACGTCGTCAGCAGCGTGCTCGGCGACTGGGTCGACCCCGACGGCGACCCGGTGTACCTGAAGTCCGCCACCGCCTCGGACGGCGACCGGGTGTCGACCACCCCGGACGGCCTGCTCGACTTCCGTGCGGACAGCGGCCGGACGGGTGACCGTGCCGTGCAGCTCGTCGTGAGCGACGGACGCGCCGACGGCCGTGGCTCGGTGACGGTGCGCGTGGCGAAGCAGGGGAGTGTGCCGCTGCGTGCCGACCCGTTCCCGGTGCAGGGCTACGCCGGCAAGGCCTTCACGGTGGAGCCGCTCGACCACGTCCGCGGCGGCAACGGCACCGTGACCCTCACGAGTGTGTCGTCGTCGGCGGGGCTGACGGTCACCCCGAGCTACGACGCGGGCACGTTCCGGGTGCAAGGGGCGAGTGCCGGCGACCACCAGCTCGAGTACACCGTGACCGACGGTGTGAAGACGTCGAGCGGCATCGTCCGGGTCACGATCCTCGCGCCGCCGGACGCCTCGACCGCGCCCATCACGACCCCGAAGACGGTCTTCGTCAACACGCTGTCGAGCAAGGACACCGACGTCACCGCGACCGACATCGACCCGGCGGGCGGGGTGCTGCTCGTCACCGCCCTCGACGGACCGGTGCGGGGCAGCGGGGTCCAGGCGAGCATCCTCGACCAGCACACCGTGCGCGTCACGCTGACCGCACCGCTCGACGGGCCGGTGTCGTTCGGCTACACCGAGACGAACGGCCTGGCGTCGTCCACCGGCACGATCACCGTCGTCGAGATCCCCAAGCCCGACCGGATCCAGCCGCCCGTCGCCCAGCCCGACAGCGCGACCGTCCGGGTCGGCGACGTCGCGAACATCGACGTGCTCGACAACGACACCCAGCCCGAGGGCGAGCCCCTGACCCTCGAGCCCGAGCTCGTGCAGAACGTGCCCGGCGACGGCGGTCTGCTGTTCGCCTCGGGCGACCACCTGCGCTACCTCGCGCCGAAGACCCCCGGCAACTACACCGCCGTCTACCGGGTCGCCGGTCCGGACGGCCAGTACGCCGACGCCGCCGTCTCGATCTCGGTGCGCGAACGGGACGCGGCGACGAACAACCCGCCGGTCCCGCAGACCGTGACCGCGCGGGTCGTGGCGGGTTCGTCGGTGCGGATCTCGGTGCCGCTGAACGGGATCGACCCGGACGGCGACTCGGTGCAGCTCGTCGGCGTCGGGTCGAACCCGGACAAGGGCTCCGTCACCGACGTCGCCTCCGACGCGCTGACCTACGAGGCGGGGGACTACTCGGCCGGCACCGACGAGTTCACCTACACGGTGGTCGACGCCCTCGGCGCACGTGCCACCGGTACCGTCCGCGTGGGCATCGCCCCCCGGGCCGAACAGGCGTCGAACCCCGTCGCCGAGGCCGACCACGTGACCATCCGCCCCGGCGGGTCGGTGACCGTGCGTGTGCTGCAGAACGACTCCGACCCCGAGGGCGGCCAGCTCACCGTGTCGGCGGCCGAGCCCACCGCCGACGACGTGTCGGCGAAGATCCTGCGGAAGCAGCAGATCCGGGTCACACCCCCGAAGACCGCGAAGTCGGGCGACTACGCCGTGCTCTACACGGTGGCGAACGCCAGCGGGGGATCGAGCACCGCGTTCCTCACCGTCACGGTCGACCCGGACGCGCAGCCCCTCCGCCCCGAGGTCGACGACACCACCCTGGACCTGCAGGACATCCTGCGGCGCGAGAGCGTGACCGTCGACGTGCTCGAGAACGTCTTCTTCGCCGAGGGCACCGCTGCCGACCTGCAGGTCGGGATCGTCGACGGCTACGGCGACACCGCACGGCTCACCGACGACGGACGGATCACGGTCCGGCTCACCGACGAGTCCCAGGTCATCCCGTTCTCGGTCGCACGGGTCGACCACCCCGACATCGTGTCCTACGGCTTCATCAACGTCCCCGGGTTCGACGACGCCCTGCCGCAGATCAACCGCTCGGCCGGTGCCGTCACCGTGAAGAGTGAGGCGACGGTCCGGATCCCGCTCGAGGACTACGTCGTGACCGCGAACGGCCAGACGGCGAAGATCACGGACCGCGGCACGGTGAAGGCGACGCACGCGAACGGCCAGAGCCTGGTCGTGGACTCGTCGACCCTGCAGTTCACCTCGTCGAAGCTGTACTACGGCAACGCGTCCATCTCGTTCGAGGTCACGGACGGCTCCGCGGCCAACGGCGGGAAGGGCCGGGTCGCGACGCTCGTGCTCCCGGTCACCGTGACGCCGCGGTCGAACCAGCCGCCGGCGTTCACCGGCTCGGCGGTCGAGATGCAGCCGGGCGAGACGCGCACCGTCGACCTGACGAAGCTCACCGACTACCCGTACCCGAAGGACCTGCCGGAGCTGCGCTACTCCGTCGTCGGTCGTCCGGCGGCCGGCACCACCGCCACGATCTCCAAGCAGCAGCTGACCATCACGGTCGCCGACACCGCGAAGAAGAACACCACGGCGTCGATCGGCATCGGGGTGCAGGACGACGCGAACGCCGGACGTGCCGGCACCGTGACCGTCGGGGTCGTGGCCTCGACGCGTCCGCTCGTGCAACCCGGCGCCGACCGGTCGATCACCAAGCGCGGTGCGACGACCACCATCGACGTCCTGACGAACGACCAACCGACGAACCCGTTCCCCGGACAGCGGCTGCGCGTCGTGAACATCCGTGGTCTGTCCGGCGGGCTGCCGAGCGGCGTCTCCGTGACCCCGAGCGGCGACCGCACCCGTCTCCAGGTCCGCGTCTCCGACAGCGCCAAGCCGGTGGACGCCCACCTGCAGTACCAGGTCGCCGACGCCACGAACGACCCGGACCGCTACGTCTGGGGCGACGTGACGATCTCGGTGCAGGACGTCCCCGACGCCCCCGGCACGCCCACCCGGACCGGGTCCTACGACGGTGGCCAGGCCACGCTGACCTGGTCGACCCCGCAGGGCAACAACTCGCCGATCACCGGGTACCGCGTCACCGGCACGAACGGCGTCGCGAAGAACTGCGGCACCGCCACGGTCTGCACCCTGACCGGCCTCGACCCGAAGGCGTCGTACCGCTTCCAGGTCATCGCCACCAACGCGATCGGCGACTCGAAGCCGTCGGGCAGCTCGGCGCCGATCAGCGCCGACTTCGTGCCGGCACCGCCGAAGGGCATCACCGTCACGCCGAACGGGTCGACGCCGAACCAGCTCGACGTCGCGTGGAAGGCCGTTCCCGCTCCGAACCGGGGCAGCGCGGTCGACGACTACATCGTCACCATCGAGGGACCGGGGCTGTCCGGTACCCGGCACACCGGCACGGCGACGAGCACCTCGTTCACCGGAGCGCAGAGCGCCGCGCAGTACAAGGTGACGATCTCGGCCCGGAACGACGCCGACCGCAACGGCACCGTCGTGCAGTGGAACTCGGCGTCGGCCACGGGTACGGCCGTCGGGACGCCCTCGGTCCCGACGCTGAACGCGACGCGTGACCAGTCCCCGGGGAAGACGACGGTCTCGCTGAGCGCGACGGAGAGCGACTGGGCCGGCAGCGGTCGGACGCTCACGATCGTCCGCTACCCGCCGGGCGTCGACATCCCCGGCGGTTGCACGACCACGGGCTCGGACAAGAAGTGGGACGGCAGCAGCGCGACGGACACGTTGAGCTCGAACGGGAACTTCCAGTACGTCGCACTGGCCGACAACGGGCTGTTCTGCACGCCGAGCCGTGCGGCGTCCGTCCAGGGGTACGCGGCACCGGGTACCGCGTCCGCCGACATCGCCGTGGAGAAGTTCAGCGATGACGACGGCACCTACGCGATCCGGATCCGCAACCCGCGCGCCCAGGCGAGCCCGAACGGATCGATCGACCACTTCGCGTACTCAGTGAACGGCGGCGGCCTCGTGTCGTTCGGCGCCAACGGTTCGTGGGTGAGTGGCGTGGCCTTCGGGTCTGCGGTCAGCGTGACCGTGGTGGCGTGTGCCGACGGCACGTCGAACTTCTGCGGCAGCGGCAGCACGGTGGACGGACTCCGACCGGTCCAGACACGTGCGACGCTCCCGGACTCGATGACCGCCGGCACCCAGGTCACCGTGAACGCGGCGCCGAGCAACAGCGGGTACCAGCCCTCGGGCTACCGCGTGTCGTTCTGCCTGGTCGACCGGCCCTGCGGCGGCGGTCAGGTCTACGCGCCGAACGCCTTGCCGACGGTCGAGGACTCGCTCCTCGCGAACTACGTGGTCGTCGCGGCCATCGTCGACGGGCACGAGGACCCGAGCCCGCCGAGCGCACGGATCGCAGCAGCGCCGGCGCCCGACCCCGAGCCGGAGCCGTCCGATCCGGGCGAGCCCGATCCGGAACCCGCGCCCGGCTGACCCGGTTCCGCTGCCCGCTGACCGTACGCTGCACCTACCGCCATCCCCGAGAACGAGGAACGACCCCGCATGAGCATGACCCCGGAGCAGGCCACCTGGTTCGCCGACGTCGCAGGCCGCATCGTGACCAACGTCGAGCAGGTGCTCCTCGGGAAGACGTTCGTGATCCGCCTCGCGGTGACGGCGATGCTCAGCGAGGGCCACCTGCTCCTCGAGGACGTCCCCGGTACAGGCAAGACGAGCTTGGCGCGGGCGATGGCGCAGAGCGTGCAGGGGACGACGAACCGCATCCAGTTCACCCCCGACCTGCTGCCCGGCGACATCACCGGCATCAGTGTCTACGACCAGCGCACGCAGGAGTTCGACTTCCACCGCGGCCCGGTCTTCGCGAACATCGTGCTCGCCGACGAGATCAACCGTGCGAGCCCGAAGACGCAGTCGGCCCTGCTCGAGGCGATGGAGGAGTCGGCGATCACGGTCGACGGCGTGAACCACCGTCTGGCGGCTCCGTTCATGGTCATCGCGACGCAGAACCCCATCGAGCAGGCCGGCACGTACCGTCTGCCCGAGGCGCAGCTCGACCGGTTCCTCATGAAGACCTCGATCGGCTACCCCGACCACGCCGCCACCGTGAAGATCCTCGAGACCTCGTCGGCTCCGTCGGCATCGGTTCCGCTCGCGAGCGTCGTGCCCGCGGCGACGATCACCGAGATGGCCGCGCTGGCCCGCACGGTGCACGTCGACGCCGTCATCGCCGACTACGTCGCACGGTTGGTCGACGCGACGCGTTCGGCCAGCGAGGTCCGCCTGGGCGTCAGCGTCCGCGGCGCGATGGGCCTCATCCGTTCGGCACGCGTGCTCGCGGCGCTGAGCGGCCGCCACTACGTCACGCCGGACGACGTCAAGGCCCTCGCCGTCCCGGTGCTCGCGCACCGCCTGGTGCTCGACGCCGAGGCGGAGTTCGACGGTGTCAGCGCGCCGAGCGTCATCGCACAGCTGCTGGTGGAGACGCCGCCGCCGGCCGACCGAGTCACGACGTGACGGACCGCCGGCCCGTCTCCACGCGCTCACGCCGTCCGTCCTCGACGCGGTCGCGTCGCGGGTCGACGGCGTACGAGCGCACGGGGACGGTCGCCGGCCTGACCAACGTCCGCTCGCGGATCGTCGGTGACCGCGAAGGCGTCGCCGCGGATGCGGTCGTCGGGATCGTCCGGGTCTGGGCAACGGCCTGGAGGCTCGTCAAGCGTTCCTGGGGCGAGGTCTCGTCCGTCGTCACCGGGCTCGGGTGGACGGTCGCGGCCCTCACGCTCGTCGCGTTCGTGGCCGGCTACCGGTTCGGCCTGCGCGAGATCGTCGTCGTCGGGTTCGCGGGAGCGGTACTCGTCGTCGTCGCCGCGATCGCGCTCATCGGTCGCACGCGGCTGGTGATCCGGATGCGCCTGCCGCAGCACCGCGTGGCGGTCGGCGACGAGGCCGGCGTGGTGGTCACGGCGGAGAACCCGACGCGTCTGCCCTCGGTGCCGACGACGGTCGAGGTGCCGGTCGGCCCGGGGCTCGTCGACGTCGCGATCCCGGCGATCGGCGCGCACGGCACGTTCGAGCAGCTGGTGCCCGTACCGACCGTGCGCCGCGGCGTGCTCGACGTGGGTCCGGTCACCGGTGTCCGCGCCGACCCTGTCGGTCTCGTCCGCCGCGAGGTCGTCTGGACCGCACGCGAACAGGTCATCGTGCACCCGCGCACGATCGCGATCCCGTCGACGAGCACCGGGCTGGTGCGCGACCTCGAGGGGCAGGCGACCACCGACCTGTCGCCGGCCGACATCGCGTTCCACGCCATCCGCGAGTACATGCCGGGTGACGACCCCCGCACCATCCACTGGAAGTCGACGGCGAAGTCGGGCGCGCTGATGGTGCGCCAGTTCGAGGACACGCGCCGCTCGCACCTGGTCGTGGCGCTCGGCATCGCCCGGTCGGAGTTCGGGGACGACGAGGAGTTCGAGCTCGCGGTGAGCGCTGCGGCCTCGCTCGGTGCCCGTGCGATCCGCGACGGCCGAGAGGTCTCGGTCGTGGTGTCGGAACGCACCCCGGAGTTCGCGAAGCGTGCCGTCTACGCGGTGAGGACCCTGCCGACGGTCACCCCGACGCGACTGCTCGACGACTTCGCCTCGGTCGGACTCGCCGATGCCTGCCTGCCCATCGCCGAGGTCTCCCGGATCGTCGGCAGCGACACCGAGGGCATCTCGGTGGCGTTCCTGGTCGTCGGTTCGACGATCGGGCTGCCGGCGCTCCGGCTCGCGGCGACGCGCTTCCCCGTCGGGGTCGAGGTCGTCGCGGTGATCTGCGAGCCCGAAGCGCAGCCACGGTTCCTGCGGGTCGCGGGCCTGACCGTGATGACCATCGGCTACCTGGACGACCTCCGGCACGCCCTGCACCGATCGGCCGCCGCGTGAGCGCCCCTCCGGTGGCCACGCCGACGCCGCCCGCGGAGCGTGCCCGTCGGTCGACCCGGCGTTCCGATCGACGCGATGCCCGGCGGCTCGTGCCGTTCCGTCTGGCCGGCGGGACCCTCGTCGTGTGGCTCCTGCTCGCGATCGCGAGTGTGTCGTGGTGGCCGGTCTACCGCGACGACTCGATGATCGTCGCGGCGGTGACCGCGATCGCGTTCGGCACCCTCGTCGCCCTCGTCGGCGCGGTCCTGCGGCTGCCGCTGGTCGTGGTGGCGATCGCGACGGTGGCGGCGTTCACGCTCGCCGGTGTACCCGCCGCCGTGCCCGGTCAGGCCAACGGGGTCCTGCCGACGGGCCCGGGCCTGCTCGCGCTGTTCGCCGGCGTCGCGCTGGGGTGGAAGCAGCTGGTGACCATCAGCCTGCCGGTCGGCTCGTACGAGGCGCTCCTCGTGCCGTACTTCGTGACGCTCCTCGTCGCCACGGTGACGGCCGTGAGCGTGGCGACCCGTGCCTCCAGGCAGGAACTCGCGAGCATCCCGGCACTGGTGCTGTTCGCGATCGGGGTGGTCGTCGGACCGAGCCGGCTGGACACGTCGATCGTGACGGCCGTCGTGCTCGTCGCCGTCGCGCTCGTGTGGGCGCTGACGGTGCGGCACGCACGTCGCGCGGTCGCCGTGGCGACCACGATCGGGTCGCCGGTGCCGATCGCTCGGTCCGTCGTGCGCCCCGCGCTCGTCGGCACGGGGACGATCGTCGCGGCGGCCGTCGTCGCCACGGGTCTCGGGCTGGTCGCGCCACCGGCCAACGAGCGCACCGTCGCCCGCACGGACGTCGTGAAGCCGTTCGACCCCCGCGACTACGTCAGCCCGCTGAGCGGCTTCCGCGCGTACGAGGAACAGAGCGCGGCGGACACCGCACAGCTCCGGGTCACCGGACTGCCGGAGAACGGGTTCGTGCGCATCGCGACGCTCGACACCTACGACGGCGTGGTCTACCGCGTCGGCGGGCCGGACGGCTCCTCGTCGTCGGGCACCTTCGAGCGCGTGCCGACGTCGGTCGACGTCCGTGGCGTGGACGGCACCACGGTGCGCGTGGGGGTGACCGTCGACGGCTACAGCGGGGTCTGGCTGCCGACGGTGGGGGACCTGGAGCGCGTCGACTTCACCGGGACCGACGCCGACGACGAGCGCGGTTCCTTCTTCTACAACGGCTCGACGCAGACGGGCGCCGTGGTCGGCGGTGTCCGCGAAGGCACTTCCTACGACCTGACCGCCGTGGTCCCCGACCAGCCGACGGACGAGCAACTCGCGGCCGCCCGCCCGGGCAGTGCCGCGGTCCCGACGGCGCGCGACGTGCCGGACGCCGTCCGCGAGACGGTCGAGGCGACGACCGACGCCGATGCGACTTCTGGTGCGAAGCTCGTCGCGGTGATCCAGGCGCTCAAGCGCAACGGGTACGTCAGCCACGGCGTCGGTGACGACCGGATGAGCCGTTCGGGGCACGGCGCCGACCGCATCCAGGAGCTCCTGACGTCGCCGCTGATGATCGGCGACCAGGAGCAGTACGCCGCCGCAGCAGCGCTGATGGCCGACGAGCTCGGGTTCCCGGCGCGGGTGGTCATGGGCTTCACCGCAGGCGGCGACTCGGGGTCCGGCGGAGCGTCGGCGAGCGGGGGCGCCACGACGTTCCGCGGCTCGGACGTCACCGCGCGCATCGAGGTCGACACCGCGCAGTGGGGGTGGGTGATGCTCAACCCCAACCCGAGTGTCCGCGAGATCCCGAACGAGCAGCAGCAGACGCCGCAGCCGGTGACCCGTCCCGAGACCGTCGTGCCGCCGCCTCCCGTCGACCAGCAGGACCAGGACCAGCAGGCGCCGCCGCAGAGCGATCGGAACACGCCGCCCGTGCAGCCGCTGTGGTTGCAGATCCTGCTCGCAGCGCTGCCGTGGGTGCTCGGCGCACTGGGGCTGATCGCCCTCGTGCTCCTGCCGTTCGGGGTGATCGTCCTGCTGAAGCGGGTCCGCCGCCGACGGCGCCGTCGTGCTCCGACGCCGCGCGGTCGCATCGTCGGGGCCTGGGACGAGTACCGCGATGCGCTCCTCGACCGTGGGCACGACGTGGCCGGATCGGCCACACGACGCGAGACCGTGACCGGCGCTCCGGGTGAGGGCGGGACCGGACTGGCCGCCCTCGCCGACCGGGCGGTGTTCGGACCGAGCGACGTCGACCAGGCCGCCGCCGACCGGATGTGGTCGGCGACGGACGATGCGGTGGGGACCCTGCGCGCCGGTCGGACGCGCCGTGAGCGGTTCCGCACCGCCGTGTCGCTCCGGTCCCTGCGGGGACCCGAACGGCCGCGCGCCACCACCGGTCAGGGCTCGGCGAGACGCGGTGACTACGATGGCCGGAGGCCTGACGAGCGTCGTGGACGGCCGAGTGAGGACAGAGGCAGACCGTGATCAGATGCGAACACTGTGGATCGATGCTCCCGGAGGGGGCGATCTTCTGCGGTGAGTGCGGACGCGCGGTGACCGCCGGAGCGAGCCGCCGGCCGGTCGCTCCGACCCCCGTCGAGCAGGCGCCGCCACCGCCCCTGCAGCAGCCCGACTCCCACGGACGTCGCTCCGACCCTGCGGCCGACGCGTGGTTGCCCGAGTCGACCCTCGACCCCGCCACCCGCGCCTGGCTGACCGGTGCCGACCGCCGCAGCACCGAACCCCCGACCGCGGTGCCCGTGCAACGCCCCGACGACCTCGCCCCGCGCGAGGCACCGTCGCACGTGCACGGAGCGGGCTCCGGCCTCGGCGACTGGTCGAACGCGGCCGCGCAGCCCGACGCCGTCCCCGCCCAGGACGAACCGCCACTGGACCCGGACGCCTACCGCTCCGAGCCCGCCGACGCCCTCGCCGACGACCCCGAGCGGACCCGGTTGGCTCCCGTCGAGGACCGTCCCGTGACCCCGCCGGCCGCTGACGAGGCGCCGGCACCCGTGTGGGCGCCGCCGGTCGCTCCGGCCCCGTCCGCGGCTCCGGCAGGCCCGTCCTGGTGGGTCGGTCGCGGCGCCACAACCGATGCCGGAGCTGATCCGGCTCCCGTCGTGCCGCCGGTCCCGAGTGCACCGACCGTCGCTGACGACACGCCCCGTGACACGTCCCACGACACGCCAGACGACACCGCGGCGTCCCCGCACGCGACGGACGACGCAGCCGTGCACGCCGACACCGACGGTGCTGACGACACGACGTCCACCCGCTCCGGCGAGCCCGTGCAGGACGGTGCGCTCGGACAACCGACCGCAGCCGTGCCCGTCGTCTCGCCGCCGCAGCCGGGGGACACCGCCGTCGTCGAGCCCCTGATCGACCGCCGACCGCCGCGGCCCGCGCCGCTCGTGACGCCGGGCATGCACGCCACGACCATCTGCCACGTCTGCGGCAACCGCCTCGAGCCCGACGACATCTTCTGCGGCGAGTGCGGAGCAGTCCGCCCCGCCGTGACCGCCGCGTTCACCGGACCGGTCGTACCGCTGCCGATGGCGCGTCCGGACTGGGCGACCGAGCACTCCGGCGTGGAGTCGGCCGGCGCCGGCGGGTCGTCGTCGACCGACGTGCCGGACGACGAGATCCCGGTCGATGCGCCTGCGGACGATCAAGCCTCGAGCGACGAGACCGGGTCCGGCGAGACCGGGTCCGACGAGGACGGGTCCGTCGAGGACGTGGCCGACGAGACCGCCGCCGACGACGAGTCGGCCCTGCCGGACAGCGAAGCCTCGCGCCCGGGTGGCCGTCCCCGCGGCGCACACGCGGCGCCGGTGACCGAGCCGACCGAGCCCGGGGACGCGGCACCGCACGGAGAACCGCAGGACTCCGAACGGTCCTGGGCCCCGCCGGCGCAGGCCCCGCTCGCCGCGCCGCTGCCTCCGGTCCCCGGGGCGACGGCACCCGAGCTCCCGCTCCCGCCGTCGGACCGTCCCGAGGCCAGTGCGGACGCCGACGAGCTCGACGAGGACGTCGACGAGACCCGCATCGTCTCGAAGACCCCGACGCGCGCGCCGTTCCTGCTGCACTTCAGCACGGGCGAGCGGTTCGGGGTGCACGGCACCGGCCTGCTCGGTCGTCTGCCTCGTCCGCAGCCGGGGGAGCGCTACGACGACCTGCTGACCGTCCACGACCCGGGCAAGTCGGTGTCGAAGACCCACCTCGAGCTCGGCCGCGACGGTGACGACCTGTGGGTGTCCGACCGGTTCTCCGGCAACGGCACCGTCGTCCGCCACATCGACGGTTCGATCCGTCGCTGCGAGCCCGGCCGTCGGTACCGCGTGGAGCGCGGGGCTCGGGTGGACATCGGCGAGCAGTTCTTCCTCGTGCAGTAGCGCTGCCGGACTTCTCCACAGATCGGTCGTCGTCGCCCCGGAGACGCCGCCGTCCTGCTGCGATGGAGGCATGACCCCGTTCGCTGCTCGGTGCGTCCTGGTCGGGACCGCCGTCGTGCTCGTCCTCGCCGGGGTGTTCGCGCCCCTCGATGGCGCCTCCCGTGCGGTGGTGTTCGCAGCCGCCGGGTGCTGCGCGGTGCTCGACGTCCTGCTGCACCGGTCCGGCGCAGGCGGGCCCCGCGAACCGGAGTCGCTGTCCGGCGACTACTCCGCAGCGGCGTTCGAGTCCCACTGTCCGAGCGCACCAGGACGGCTCCTGCTCGGCCACGGCTCGGACGGTGTGCCGTGGGAGACCGACACGACCGGTCACGTCGTGGTCGTCGGCACCGGGGCACTCGCCGCCGCGGTGTTCCGGGCGATCGCCGAACAGCTCCGCGCCACCGCCGATCCGTGGGACGACCTCCGCGCAGCCGGCAGACCCGGAAGACCCGCTGGCGACGGTCCGGCGCTGCCCGACGGCGCGACACTGCCCGACGGCGCGACGCTGCCCGACGGCACGGCGGTGCTCGCTCGCCTCGACCGCTCCGGACGTCCGAGCGGCACGGTCGTGCTCGTCCCGGGACTCGGCGCGATGCCACGGCTGTGGGACGCCGCGGTCGAGGTCACCCGCTACGGCTGCACCGTCCGTCGCCCACCCGGCCGACGCGGTGTGACGCTCAAACCGGTGCTCCCGGTGCTCCCGGTACTGCCGGAGCTCGTCGGATGACGGCCTCAGCGCAGGCCGGCGCCGACCCGGACCGCGCCGACCGGCACACCACCGCCGAGCACCTGTTCACCCGTCGCCGCCAGGACATCGGCCACGCCGTCGGCGCCCACCAGCCCGTTCCGCTGCAGCAGGGCGAGCGCTGCGAGGGTGCCCGCGCGCTGTGACCCGTCCAGCACCTTCACCGCGACCGCGGCCCCACCGGGCAGCCCCATCACCATGACGCCCTCGGCCCCGAGCTTCGCCAGGACCTGCAGCCGCTCGATCGTGACGGTGTTGGCCCGCCCGACCCCGTCGATCGCCCACGGGTGCGCCAGGACGGCGTCGGTCAGCGCCGCGGAGTCGTCGTCGGCCCGGGCGACGACGCCGGCGAACCCGCGTGCCAGTCCGGTGAGCGTGAGCGGGAAGACGGGAGCGCCGCAGCCGTCGGTGCCGACCAGGTCGACCGTCTCGTGCGTGTACTCCTCGACCACCGAGCGGACTCGCTGCTGCATCGGGTGCTCGATGTCCAGGTACGTCGCCTCGTCCCACCCGTTGACGCGGCAGGCGGCGAGCATGCCGGCGTGCTTGCCCGAGCAGTTCATCGCCAGGCGCCGGGGGCCGTCCATCGTCCGGCCGGTCGCTCGGTCGAAGGGCATGTCCGGCGGGCATCCGAGGTCGGCCTCGACGTGGTCGAACGACTCGAGCATGTGCAGCGCGAGGGCCTGGTGCGCGACGGTACCGGCGTGGCTCGCGGTCGTGAGGACGAGTTCCTCGTCGGAGAACCGGGCACCGGCGCCGCGGACGGCGAGGGCCTGGAACGGCTTCATCGTCGAGCGCGGGTAGATGCTGGCTGCGACGTCGCCGACCGAGTCGACCACGGCACCCGCGGAGTCGACCACGACCCCGGCGCCGATGTGCCGGCTCTCGTCGAACCCCGACCGGTCGAGGACCGCGAGTTCGACCGACCCGTCGGCGGTGAGAGGATGGCGATCAGTGCGGACTTCGTGGCTCACCGTCATGCCGCCATGCTAGCCAGGGCGGACGACCGCCAGTGACGCCGACGAAGGGGCAGCACCCGTGCAGGACCACACTTACGAGGTCTCCGTCAGCTGGACGGGAGACCGCGGCACCGGCACGTCCGGCTACCGCGACTACGGGCGCGACCACGTCGTCTCGGCGGTCGGCAAGCCCGACGTGGCCGGCTCGGCCGACCCCACGTTCCGCGGTGACCGCGACCGCTGGAACCCGGAGGAACTCGTCGTCGCCGCGTTGGCCCAGTGCCACATGCTCAGCTACCTGCACGTCGCGGTGACCCAGGGCTTCACCGTCGTCGACTACCGCGACACGGCCACTGCGTCGCTGAACCTGAACCGCGACGGCTCGGGCGAGCTCACCGGTGCGACGCTGCACCCGGTCGTGACGATCCTCGAGGCAGACCGGGTGGCCGATGCCGAAGCCGCGCACGCCACGGCGAACCAGCTCTGCTTCATCGCCCGGTCGGTGTCGTTCCCGGTGCACCACGAGGCCCAGACCGTCGTCCGTGCTGCGACATTGGCAGGGGACTCTTCAGCAGGTGGGGCAGACTAGGTTCCCGTGAAGCGTCTGCGCCTGCTCCCGATCGCCCTCGTCCCCGCCGTCGTGCTGGGACTCGCCGCATGCTCCGGCTCCGGTTCGGACGGGTCCACGGCCTCGCCGACCCCGACCGCCAGTGCGACCGCCTCGGCGATCACGTCCTGCCCGGACCCCGGCAAGGCCTCTGACTCGATCCGAGCGACCGGCTCGTTCGGCGGCGCGAAGGCCCCGACGGTCAAGTTCGCGGCCGGTCTGTCGGCGAAGACGCCGCAGGCCACGAAGCTCATCTCGGGCAAGGGCGCGTCGTTGGACGAGGGCGACTACGCCCAGGTGTCGTACACGGTCTACGAGGCCAAGGACGCCAAGAAGCTCGGCACCGTCGGTTTCGACGAGGGCAACCCGCAGGTCCTGTCCGTCGGTGGATCGGGCTTCGGAGCCCTGCTCGCCTGCTCGAAGGTGGGCGACCGTGTGGCAGCGGTGGGGCAGTCCTCGGCGCTCGGCTTCAACACCGGTGGCGAGATCGTCGTGGTCGCGGACGTGGTCGCGCAGACCCCCACCAAGGCGAGCGGCACCCCGCAGGACCAGGACCCCGGCCTGCCGACGGTCAAGGACAAGGCAGCCGGCGAGCCGGAGATCACGATCCCCGACGGCGTGAAGGCCCCGACCAAGACGACCGTCGAGGTCCTCAAGCAGGGCGACGGCGCGTCCATCGCCGACGGTGACACCGCCCTCGTGCAGTACAAGGGCGTCGTCTACAGCACCGGCAAGGAGTTCGACTCCTCGTGGTCGAAGGGCGCCCCGACGACCTTCACGGTCTCCGAGAGCGCACTCATCAAGGGTTTCGTCACGGGGCTCGTCGGCCAGAAGGTCGGCTCGCAGGTGCTGATCGTCGCCACGCCGGAGGACGCCTACGGCGCGACTCCTCGCGAAGGCTCGGGCATCCCGAAGAACGCCACGCTCGTCTTCGTCGTCGACATCCTCGCGAAGGGCTGAGCGCCGAAGTCGACACGACGTGAAGAGGCCGACCACTGACAACAGTGGTCGGCCTCTTCCGTCCTACGACAGCAGTCAGCGGCTCACCTTGGTGACCGTGACAGCTTTCGTCCACGTCACCGAGGCACCTGCTCGATACTCGTAGGCCATCCCGTTCGATGCCCAGAAACTCGTCCGTCGACTTCCGGACTTCACGCCGGTGACCCCTCTCCACGTGCCGGTCTTCGTTCCGGTACCGGTCAAGCCGTACGGCCCGCCCGACGAACGGAGCATGCATGCGCTGGTGCTGGTGCATCCGGGTCCCACCGGCGTGAGCGCACGTGATCGAACGCTCATTGCCGCGAGGATGTCTCCGGTGTCTGGATCGGCCAGGGCCTCGACGGGAGCTGCGCCCTGCATCACGGCATCGATCTCCGCATGCGACTGGGTCCCCCGCAGATCGGTCAGTACCGCGAGTGTGGTCGGCGCGGGAGTTGTTGCGTTCGCTGCCGTCGGCAGCGCTCCGATCCCCAACACCACGATCACGGCAGCGGCAACTGTGTTCTTCATCGACATCGTTCATCCCCTCCTGAGGTTGCGTCGTCACCATAGTGGCCGTGAAGTGCGGTGTGCAACATACTGCACGCGTCGAGCCCGCAGATAGGGTTGGCGCCGTGGACACCCTTGAAAGACGACGCATCGTCGTCCTCGGCAGCACCGGCTCGATCGGCACGCAGGCGCTCGACGTCGTCGCCCGCAACCCCGACCGGTTCGAGGTCGTCGGTCTGACCGCCGGTAGCAACCGCACCTTGGTCGCCGAGCAGGCCGCACGGTTCGGCGTGCGCGACACGGCGTTCGGGGCGCAGGACTCCGAACGGCTCGTCCGCGGCGTCGAGGCCGACGTCGTCCTGAACGGCATCACGGGGTCGGTCGGCCTCGGGCCGACGCTCGCGGTGCTCGAGACCGGTTCGACCCTGGCGCTCGCCAACAAGGAGAGCCTCATCGTGGGCGGTTCCCTGGTGCAGCAGGCTGCAGCGCCGGGCCAGATCGTCCCCGTGGACAGTGAGCACTCGGCGATCGCGCAGGCGCTCCGCTCCGGTGCCGACACCGAGGTGCAGCGGCTCGTCCTCACGGCGAGCGGCGGTCCGTTCCGCGGCCGCACCCGCGAGCAGCTCCGCGACGTCACCCCGGCGCAGGCGCTGGCGCACCCCACGTGGGACATGGGACTCGTCGTCACGACGAACTCCGCCACGCTCGTCAACAAGGGACTCGAGGTCATCGAGGCCCACCTGCTCTTCGGCGTGCCGTACGACCGCATCGAGGTCACGGTGCACGCGCAGTCGATCGTGCACTCGATGGTCGAGTTCGTCGACGGCTCCACCATCGCGCAGGCCTCGCCGCCGGACATGCGTCTGCCGATCGCGCTCGGCCTGGCATGGCCGGACCGCGTGCCCGGGGTCGGCGTGCCGCTCGACTGGACCACGGCGAGCACCTGGACCTTCGAGCCGCTCGACGCCGACGCGTTCGGCGCCGTCGCCCTCGCGAAGCGTGTCGGTGAACTCGGCGGGACCTTCCCGGCCGTCTTCAACGCGGCGAACGAGCAGGCCGTGGCCGCGTTCCACGCGGGCGCCATCGGTTTCCTCGACATCGTCGACACGGTCGAGCGCGTCGTCGAGGAGCACACCGCGGGTGAGCCGTCACTCGACGGCGTGCTCGCTGCGGAGCTCTGGGCCCGCGCCGCGGCGGACCGCGCGCTGACCCGCTGACGCGATCCGCGCCTCCCGTCCGTCGCCTGGTCACCACGTGACGGACTGGGCCCACACCGCCGGTTCCGGCGCGACGCGCCAGCGGCGGGACGGCCGTGCCGGTGGGGAGAGGCTCAGATCACCTCTCAGACGGCGCTCGGCTCCGTCATGGCAAGCGTCCCGTACCCTTTCCCGGTGACCGTCGAATCCGTCCTGCTCTTCGTCCTCGGCGTGGTCGTCTTCATCATCGGCCTGCTGGTCTCGATCGGACTCCACGAGCTGGGGCACCTGTCCTTCGCGAAGCTGTTCAACGTCAAGGTGACGCAGTACTCGCTGGGGTTCGGCAAGGCCATGTGGTCGTTCAAGCGGGGTGAGACCGAGTACGGCATCCGCCCGATCCTGCTCGGCGGCTACATCTCGATGGTCGGCATGCTCAAGCCGCGTGCCTCCGGCCGCCCGAGCGCGATCACGAACACCGGCATGTACGGCGCGTTCGTGCAGGACGCCCGCCAGGCCAGCGCGGAGCAGATCGCGGACTCCGGCGGTGACGACTCCCGCGCCTTCTACCGGCTCACCCCGTGGAAGCGCATCATCGTGATGGTCGCTGGCCCCGCGATGAACCTGGTGATCGGGATCGTGCTGTTCGGCGTGCTGCTGTGCGGCTTCGGGTCGCCGACCACGACGTTCACGTCGAGCGTCGACTGTGTCCTGCCGACCAGCCAGACGACCGAGTGCACCTCGGGCGATGCGGAGTCGCCGGCGAAGCAGGCCGGTATCGCGTCGGGCGACGTCGTGCTGTCGGTGAACGGTGAGCAGGACCCGACCATCGCGCGCGTCTCCGAGGTCTTCCAGAAGTCGGCCGGCGAGCAGGTGACGGTCGTCGTCGAGCGTGACGGTGCCCGGAAGACGCTCGAGATCACCCCGACGACCGCCACCCGCGACGTCTACGACGCCGAGGGCAAGGTCGTCACGAACGACGACGGCACGACGAAGACCCAGCGGGTCGGTGTCGTCGGCGTCAGCATCGGGCAGTCGCTCGTGCGGCAGTCGCCGGCCGAGGTCCTGCCCGCGACGGGTGCGCAGATCGCCGCGTCGGCGCACCTCATCATCGACCTGCCGCAGCGCCTGGTCGCCGTCTGGAACGCGGCGTTCGGCGCACAGGAGCGGTCGCAGGACAGCCCCGTGTCGGTCGTCGGCGTCGGCCGCGCGATCGGCGAGGTCTCGTCGATGAGCGGCGTGCCGGTGGTCGACAAGGCGTACACGATCCTCGGGCTGCTGGCCTCGCTGAACATCGGCCTGTTCGTGCTGAACATGGTGCCGCTGCTGCCGCTCGACGGCGGGCACATCGCCGGCGCCCTGTGGGAGGCGATCAAGCGACGGTCCTTCAAGCTCGTCGGCAAGGCGGACCCGGGCCCCATCGACCTGGCGAAGACGATGCCGCTCACGATGGTCGTCGTGGTGCTGCTGGCGGGGATGAGCGCGCTGCTGATCTACGCCGACATCGTGCGGCCCGTGAACCTGTTCGGGTAGTCGCTGCGGCGCTACGCTCAGCGGATGAGCACAGCGCCCACGAACTCCGGGCCCACCACCGCCGCGCCCGAGGTCCGCACCGTCGAACGGCAGGGCCTCGACGTCATCGCCGAGTCCGACCGCAAGGGCACCCCGCGGGGACTGTTCTGGCCGTGGTTCGCGGCGAACATCTCCGTCCTCGGCATCGCCTACGGGTCCTTCGTGGTCGGCTTCGGCATCTCGTTCTGGCAGGCCACCGTCGTCTCGATCATCGGGGTGGTGTTCTCGTTCCTGCTGTGCGGCGTCGTCGCGATCGCCGGCAAGCGCGGGTCGGCGCCGACGATGGTGCTGAGCCGCGCGGCCTTCGGGGTCCGCGGGAACCGGGTGCCCTCGTTCCTCAGCTGGATCCTCACCGTCGGGTGGGAGACCGCCCTCGCCGCACTGGCGGTCCTCGCGACCTCGACGGTGTTCACCGAGCTCGGCTGGGACGGCGGGGTGCTGACGAAGGTCGTCGCCCTCGTCGTGGTCGCCGCGCTCGTGGTCGGGGCCGGCGTCGCGGGCTTCGACGTGATCATGCGCCTGCAGACCTGGATCACGGTCATCACGGGGGTGCTCACGGTCGTCTACGTCGTGCTCGCGGTGCCGTCCATCGACTTCGCCGCGATCGCCGCGATGCCGACGGGCAGTGCCCAGCAGTTCATCGGTGCGCTCGTGCTCGTGATGACCGGCTTCGGGCTGGGCTGGGTGAACGCCGCTGCCGACTACTCGCGGTACCTGCCGCGCTCGGCGTCGACCGGGGGAGTCGTCGGGTGGACGACCTTCGGCGGGGCGCTCGCACCGGCGATCCTCGTGGTCTTCGGTGTCCTGCTCGCCGGCTCCTCGCCGGACCTGAGCGCGGCGATCGGTGCCGACCCGATCGGCGCGCTCACCACGATCCTGCCGGTGTGGTTCCTGATCCCGTTCGCCCTCGTGGCGATCCTCGGCCTGGTGGGCGGTGCTGTCCTCGACATCTACTCGTCGGGCCTCGCGCTGCTGAGCGTCGGCGTGAAGATCCCGCGGCCGGTCGCCGCCGGGGTCGACGGTGTGTTCATGGTGGCGGGTGCGATCTACATCGCCTTCTTCGCGACGGACTTCGTCGGCCCGTTCCAGGCGTTCCTCATCACCCTCGGCGTCCCGATCGCCGCCTGGGCCGGCATCTTCGTCGCCGACGTCCTGCTGCGGCGCACGGCCTACGCCGAAGGCGAGCTCGACGACCGTCGCGGCCGCTACGGCGACGTCCGGTGGGGCGCGATCGCCCTGGTGGCGGTCGGCACGGCGCTCGGATGGGGCCTCGTCACGCTGGCGTCACCGGCGTGGCTGTCGTGGCAGGGCTACCTGCTCGGGCCGTTCGGCCTCGGCGGACGCGACGGCGCCTGGGCCTACGCGAACCTCGGTGTGCTGGTCGCCCTCGTCGTCGGGTTCCTCGGCACCCTGCTGTTCGCCCGGGGCTCCGTCCGGCGCCAGGAAGCACAGCGGTGAGCGCAACGGGGAGCGAAGCAGTGAGCACGTCAGGGACCACGGGCGTCCCCGACGACGCCTGGCTCGTCGTCATCGACATGCAGCAGGTCTTCACGGGGGAGTCACCGTGGGCCGCGCCGCGGTACGACCACGCCGGAGTGGGCATCGAGCGTCTGCTGCCCCGGTTCACCGGACGCACGGTGTTCACCCGGTTCGTCGCGCCCCAGCGCCCGCAGGGCGCCTGGGTGCCGTACTACCGCGAGTGGCCCTTCGCCCTCGTGCCGGACGCCGACCCGCTGTACGCGCTGACCGAGCCCTTCGCGAGTGCGGCAGGGGACCGGAACGACCCCGTCGTGACCGAGCCGACGTTCGGCAAGTGGGGGACGGGCCTCCAGGCCGTCGTCGGCGACCACCCGCACCTGGTGCTCACGGGCGTGTCGACCGACTGCTGCGTGCTGTCGACCGCCCTGGCGGCGGCGGACGCCGGAGCGACCGTGACGGTCGTCGCGGACGCCTGCGCCGGGGCGAGCGACGCGGACCACGAGCGGGCGCTCGACGCGATGCGGCTGTACGCGCCGCTCATCACCGTGGTGGTCAGCGCCGCCCGGCTCTGAGCGTCCGGTGTGACCGGGCCGGGACGCTCGGAGCGAGCGCGTAGAGTGCTCCCGTGCCCGCTGTGAACCTCGGTATGCCCAAGTCGCCCGAAACCCTCGCCCCCCGACGCAAGTCGCGCCAGATCCGGGTCGGCAAGGTGCTCGTGGGCGGCGATGCTCCGGTGTCCGTCCAGTCGATGACCACGACCCCGACGACGAACATCAACGCGACGCTGCAGCAGATCGCCGAGCTCACGGCATCGGGCTGCGACATCGTCCGGGTCGCCGTGCCGACGCAGGAAGACGCCGACGCGCTGCCGATCATCGCGAAGAAGTCGCAGATCCCGGTCATCGCCGACATCCACTTCCAGCCGAAGTACGTGTTCCAGGCGATCGACGCTGGCTGCGCCGCGGTCCGCGTGAACCCGGGCAACATCCGCAAGTTCGACGACCAGGTCGGTGCGATCGCCGCCGCGGCGAAGGCCGCAGGCGTGTCGCTCCGCATCGGTGTCAACGCCGGGTCGCTCGAACCGAGCCTGCTGCAGAAGTACGGCAAGGCCACGCCCGAGGCGCTCGTCGAGTCCGCCGTGTGGGAAGCCAGCCTGTTCGAGGAGCACGACTTCCACGACTTCAAGATCTCGGTCAAGCACAACGACCCGATCGTCATGGTCAAGGCCTACCGCCAGCTCGCCGCCGCCGGCGACTGGCCGTTGCACCTCGGCGTGACCGAGGCCGGCCCCGAGTTCCAGGGCACCATCAAGAGCGCCACCGCGTTCGGCATCCTGCTGGCCGAGGGCATCGGTGACACCATCCGCGTGTCCCTGTCCGCGCCGCCCGCGCAAGAGGTCAAGGTCGGCCTGCAGATCCTGCAGTCACTCAACCTGCGCGAACGCAAGCTCGAGATCGTCTCGTGTCCGAGCTGCGGCCGGGCCCAGGTCGACGTCTACCAGCTGGCGAACGACGTCACCAAGGGCCTCGAGGGCATGTCCGTCCCCCTGCGCGTCGCCGTCATGGGCTGCGTCGTGAACGGCCCCGGCGAGGCGCGCGAGGCCGACCTCGGCGTGGCGTCGGGCAACGGCAAGGGCCAGATCTTCGTCAAGGGCAAGGTCGTCAAGACGGTGCCGGAGCACGAGATCGTGCAGACCCTCATCGCCGAGGCGAACCGCATCGCCGACGAGATGGGGCCGGAGGCCGCGCTCGGCACCCCCGAGGTCATCACCACCCCGTAGCGCGCGCTCCGGCACGGTGCGGATTCCGCCACTGTGTGCCGGGTTGACGGCTCGGTGCGGGGTCAGCGGGCGGCACGGTGCGGCTGAGGCCGCACCGATCGGCGAACCTCGCACGGTGCGCGTCCGCGCACGACGAGCGTCGCGGCGTGCCGGACGGGAGGCCCGTGGCGGCCTGGCACCTGGCGTCCCGTTCGCACCGTGCGGACTTCGCGAACCCGTGACGGGAAAGCAGTCTGGTGCGCGCTTGTGACACCGCACGGTGCGCGCCCGCCCGGACCTCGCACCGTGCGGCGAACCTCGCACGGTGCGCCCCCTCCCGTGCCGCGCCGTCGGCGCACGCCGCTAGGCTGGCCCCGTGGTCACACGGCTTTCGCATCTGTTCCTCCGTACGCTCCGCGACGACCCCTCCGACGCCGAGGTGACGAGCCACAAGCTGCTCGTCCGCGCCGGGTACGTCCGTCGCCAGTCCCCGGGGATCTTCGCCTGGCTGCCGCTCGGTCTCCGGGTGCGCGCCAAGATCGAGGGGATCATCCGCGACGAGATGGTCGCTGCCGGTGCGCAGGAAGTGCTGCTGCCGGCGCTGCTGCCGCGCGAGCCGTACGAGGCGACGAACCGCTGGACCGAGTACGGCGACGGCATGTTCCGCCTGCAGGACCGCAAGGGTTCCGACTACCTGCTCGCCCCCACGCACGAAGAGATGTTCGCGCTGCTGGTGAAGGACCTGTACTCGTCGTACAAGGACCTCCCCGTCACGCTGTTCCAGATCCAGGACAAGTACCGCGACGAGGCACGCCCGCGCGCGGGTCTGCTGCGCGGTCGCGAGTTCACCATGAAGGACGCGTACTCGTTCGACCTCACCGACGAGGGCCTCGAGCGCAGCTACCAGGTCATGCGCGACGCGTACGAGAAGATCTTCGCCCGCCTCGGCCTCGAGTACGTCATCGTCAAGGCGGACGCCGGCGCGATGGGCGGCTCCAAGTCGGAGGAGTTCCTGCACCCGATCGCCGTGGGCGAGGACACCTTCGTCCGCAGCGCCAACGGCTACGCGGCGAACGTCGAGGCCTACGTCACGCCCGTGCCCGCGTCCCTGCCGATCGAGGGGCAGCCCGACGCGGTGCTCCTGCCGTCGTCGGACACCCCGACGATCGACACGCTCGTCGCCCACGCGAACGAGGTCGCCCCGCGCGACGGCGCGCCGTGGACCGCCGCGGACACGCTGAAGAACGTCGTCCTCGCCCTCACGCACCTGGACGGCACGCGCGAGGTCGTGGTCGTCGGGCTCCCCGGTGACCGCGACGTCGACCTGAAGCGCGCCGAGGTGGCGTTCGCCCCGGCCGAGGTCGAAGCCGCAGGCGACGACGACTTCAAGAAGCACAAGGGCCTGGTCAAGGGCTACATCGGTCCGCAGGTCCTCGGCGCAGAGAGCGCCACGGGCATCCGGTACTTCGTCGACCCGCGCGTGGTCGACGGCACCGCCTGGGTCACCGGCGCCAACGAGCGCGGCGTGCACGTCTCCGGCCTGGTCGCCGGCCGTGACTTCGTGGCCGACGGCGTCGCCGAGGTCTCGGACGTCCGCGCGGGGGACCCGTCGCCCGACGGCTCGGGTCCGCTCGAGACCGCCCGCGGCATGGAGATCGGGCACGTCTTCCAGCTCGGCCGCAAGTACGCCGAGGCCCTGGGCCTCAAGGTGCAGGACGAGAACGGCAAGCTCGCGACCGTCACGATGGGCTCGTACGGCATCGGCGTGACGCGTATCCTGGCGATCCTGGCCGAGGCGCACAACGACGACAAGGGCCTGGCCTGGCCGAAGAACGTCGCACCGTTCGACGTGCACATCGTCGCCACCGGCCGTGACCAGGTCGCCTACGAGCTGGCGACGTCGATCGTCGCCGAGCTCGAGGGCGAGCGGTTCGACGTGCTCTACGACGACCGTCCGAAGGTGTCGCCCGGCGTCAAGCTCCGCGACGCCGAGCTGCTCGGCATGCCGATCGTGGTCGTCGCCGGCCGCGGCGCCGCCGACGGCGTCGTCGAGCTGTGGAACCGTGCCAGCGGCGAACGCCGCGACGTGCCGGTCGCCGAGCTGCTCGACGCGGTCCGCGCGATCTAGCGGGTCGCGTCCTGGACGCGACCACCCGACGCACGGGAGGCCCGTGGCGACGCCGCCACGGGCCTCCCGTGCATCCGTGCTCGGGTCCGCGAGTCGCAGTGCGGTACGCTTGTGGCCGACTTCTGCGACGGTTCCATCCGCAGGAGCGACTCATCTGAATACGGAGGCACCTCGGTGAAGATCGATCTCGCAGTCCTGCGACTCATGGAGCGCGAGCGGGAGATCCCGTTCGACGAACTGGTCCAGATCATCGAATCTGCCATCCTGACCGCCTACCAGAAGCACGCCGAAGAGAACGGCGAGCCGGCCCACGCGCAGTCGCGTGTCGAGCTCGACCGCAAGTCCGGCGAGGTCAGTGTCTACGTCCCCGAGCTCGACGACGAGGGCACCGTCATCGGTGAAGCCGTCGACCAGCCGAGCGACTTCGGTCGCATCGCGGCCTTCGCGGCGAAGCAGGTCATCAACCAGCGCCTGCGCGACATCGGTGACGACAAGATCCTCGGCGAGTTCCGCGGCAAGGAAGGCGACATCGTCGCCGGGGTGGTCCAGCAGGGCCCGAACCCGCGCATGGTGATGGTCGACCTCGGCACGGTCGAGGCGATCCTGCCGCCCGAGGAGCAGGTGCCGGGCGAGTCCTACGCGCACGGTTCGCGCATCCGCGTGTACGTGACGAGCGTCGCCCGCGGCAACAAGGGTCCGCAGATCACGGTGTCGCGCACCCACCCGGGCCTGGTCCGGAAGCTCTTCGCCCTCGAGGTGCCGGAGATCGCCTCGGGCGTCGTGGAGATCACGTCGCTCGCGCGCGAAGCCGGCCACCGCACGAAGATCGCGGTCAAGGCGAACGAGCCCGGCGTCAACGCGAAGGGTGCCTGCATCGGCGAGCTCGGTGCGCGCGTGCGTGCGGTCACCAACGAGCTGGGTGCCGAGAAGGTCGACATCGTGGACTGGTCCCCGGACCTGTCGGCGTTCGTCGCGAGCGCCCTGTCGCCGGCCAAGGTGACCAGCGCCTTCGTGCTCGACGCGTCGACCAAGGCCGTCCGCGCACTCGTGCCGGACTACCAGCTGTCGCTCGCGATCGGCAAGGAAGGGCAGAACGCCCGCCTGGCTGCCAAGCTCACCGGGGCCCGGATCGACATCCAGCCGGACTCCATCCTGGACGGCGACGACTAGGCGATTTCGCCGCCGGCGTGCCCAGAAGGGCGCGCCGGATCGCGGACGTCCGAGGCAAGGAGTAGAGTGGTTCCCGTCAGAACGTGCATCGGCAGTCGTCGTCGCGCTTCCCGATCCTCACTCCTCCGAGTCGTCGCCCTGAGCGATGGCCGCGTCGTGGCGGATCCGAAGGCAGTCATGCCGGGCCGGGGAGCATGGCTCACACCGACCGTCGATGCCTACGATCTGGCCGTCAAGCGCAGGGCTTTCCGCCGTGCGCTCCGGTTGGATCGCGATCCCGACACGTCCGCGGTGCTCGACCACATCGTCGGCCTCTCACGAGCGTCGACCGAGCGCCCGGACATGACAGAACAGGCTGAACGGCTTATGGACAACTGATGAGCGGCTCGAAATGAGACCCGTCATCCATTGAGTCCTGCCCTTTACGGGGTGGGACCCGTGAAGGAGAACAGTGGCTAAACCACGCGTACACGAGATCGCAAGCGAGCTCGGCGTCGACAGCAAGACCGCACTCGAGAAGCTCAAGGAGCTCGGCGAGTTCGTCCGGGGTGCCAGCTCGAGCATCGAGCCCCCCGTTGCCCGGAAGCTCCGTGCCGCCCTGCAGGCGGACGGTGTCCCGGCATCCAAGCCCGCAGCCTCGGCCCCCGCGCCGAGCACGCCGGCCAAGAGCAGCACGCCCGCGTCCGGCGCGCCGAAGCCCGGTGGCCCGCGCCCCGGCCCGGTCCGTCCGGCACCCGCACCGGAGCCCGAGGTCCAGGCAGCACCTGCTGCCGAGGACGTCCCGGCCCCGGCCGCACCGAAGTCCGTCGCCCAGCGACAGGCTGAGGCCGAGGCCGCACAGAAGGCCCGTGCCGAGAAGGCCGCCGCCGAGCAGCAGGCTGCCACGCAGCCGGCCGACTCGACCGGTGACGAGCCGAAGACCGACGCGGTGAAGCCTGGCTCGAGTGCCAAGCCCGCCGCTGCCGGCCCGAAGCCCGGTGGCCCGAAGCCCGGCGCACGTCCGGGCAACAACCCCTACGCGTCGAACCAGGGCATGGGCTCGCGCCCGCCGCGCCCCGGCAACAACCCCTTCGCTTCGAACCAGGGCATGGGCCAGCGCCCCGCCGCTGGTGCCGGTGGAGCGGGCATCCCGCGTCCGCAGCCCCCGCGTCCCGGCGTCCCGCGTCCGGGTGCACCGCGTCCGGGTGGACCCGGTCAGGCGAACCGTCCCAACGGCTTCGGGCAGCGCCCGGGCCAGGGTGGCGGTCGTGGCGGCCCCGGTGGCGCCCGTCCGGGTGCCGGCGGCGGTGCCGGTGGCGGCTTCCCGCGTCCGGCCTTCAGCGGCCCGCGTCCCGCCGGTGGCGGTGGCCGTGGTCGTGGCCCCGGTGGTGGTACCGCCGGTGCGTTCGGTCGCGGTGGCGGCAAGAGCCGTGCCCGCAAGTCGAAGCGGACGAAGCGCGCCGAGTACGAGATGCGTCAGGCCCCGTCGCTCGGCGGTGTGCAGGTCCCTCGTGGCGACGGCAACACGGTCGTCCGACTCCGTCGTGGTGCGAGCATCTCGGACTTCGCGGACAAGATCGACGCCATGCCCGGCAACCTGGTCACGGTGCTGTTCCACCTCGGTGAGATGGCGACCGCGACCGAGTCGCTGGACGAGGCGACTTTCGAGGTCCTCGGTGACGAGCTGGGCTACAAGATCCAGATCGTCTCGCCCGAGGACGAGGACAAGGAGCTCCTCGAGGGCTTCGACATCGACATCGATGCCGAGTACGCCGACGAGGACGACTCCGTCCTGCAGGTCCGTCCCCCCGTCGTGACCGTCATGGGTCACGTCGACCACGGTAAGACGCGACTGCTCGACGCGATCCGGAACTCGAAGGTCGTCGAGGGTGAAGCCGGTGGCATCACCCAGCACATCGGTGCGTACCAGATCGTCACCGAGCACGAGGGCATCGAGCGTCCGATCACGTTCATCGACACCCCGGGTCACGAGGCCTTCACGGCCATGCGTGCTCGTGGTGCGCAGGTCACCGACATCGCGATCCTCGTGGTCGCGGCGGACGACGGCATCATGCCCCAGACGATCGAGGCCCTGAACCACGCGCAGTCGGCCAACGTGCCGATCGTGGTCGCGGTGAACAAGATCGACAAGGAAGGCGCGAACCCGGCCAAGGTCCGCCAGCAGCTCACCGAGTACAACCTGGTGGCGGAGGAGTACGGCGGAGACGTCATGTTCGTCGACGTCTCGGCTCGGCAGAACATCGGCATCCAGGACCTCCTGGACGCCGTGCTGCTCACCGCTGACGCCGGGCTCGACCTGCGTGCGAACCCCGACAAGGACGCCCGCGGCGTCGCGATCGAAGCACGGCTCGACAAGGGCCGTGGTGCGGTGGCGACCGTCCTCATCCAGTCCGGAACGCTGCACGTCGGCGACGCCATCGTGGCGGGCACGGCCTACGGCCGCGTCCGTGCGATGACCGACGAGAACGGTGTCGCGGTCAAGGCCGCCACGCCGAGCCGCCCGGTCCAGGTGCAGGGTCTGTCCTCGGTGCCCCGCGCCGGTGACACGTTCCTCGTCACCGAAGAGGACCGCACGGCACGTCAGATCGCCGAGAAGCGTGAAGCCGCCGAGCGCAACGCCCAGCTGGCCAAGGCCCGCAAGCGCATCTCGCTCGAGGACTTCACCCGTGCACTCGAAGAGGGCAAGGTCGACTCGCTCAACCTCATCATCAAGGGCGACGTCTCCGGTGCCGTCGAGGCACTTGAGCAGTCGCTCCTGGACATCGAGGTCGACGACAGCGTCCAGCTCCGCATCCTCCACCGCGGTGTCGGTGCGATCACGGAGTCGGACATCGACCTCGCCACGATCGACAACGCCATCGTGGTCGGCTTCAACGTCCGTCCGGACGTCAAGGCCCGTGAGCGTGCGGCGCGCGAAGGCATCGACGTGCGCTTCTACTCGGTCATCTACAACGCACTCGACGACATCGAGCAGTCCCTCAAGGGCATGCTCAAGCCCGAGTACGAAGAGGTCCAGTCCGGTGTCGCCGAGATCCGCGAGGTCTTCAGCTCCTCGAAGTTCGGCAACATCGCGGGTGTCATCGTCCGCTCCGGCACGATCACGCGCAACGCCAAGGCGCGCGTCATCCGTGACGGTGTGGTCCTGGCCGACGGACTGGCGATCGAGTCGCTCCGTCGCTTCAAGGACGACGTCACCGAGGTCCGTACGGACTTCGAGGCCGGTATCGGTCTCGGCAAGTTCAACGATCTCCAGATCGGTGACGAGATCGAGACCACCGAGCTCGTCGAGAAGCCGCGCGACTGATCGTGTGACTACCCTGGGCCCCGGCCTCCCTTCGCGGGAGGTCGGGGCCCGACCCCTTTCCACGCAGAACCACCGGCGGGAACGTCCCGCCACTGCCTCAGGAGGCACCCATGGCCGATCCGCAGCGCGCACGCAAGATGGCGGACCGCATCAAGGAAGTCGTCGCACGCCGTCTCGACAAGGGTCTGCGCGACCCGCGTCTCGGGTTCGTGACGATCACCGACGTCCGCGTGACCGGAGACCTGCAGCACGCATCGGTCTTCTACACCGTGTACGGCACCGACGAGGAGCGCGCCGACTCCGCCGCGGCACTCAAGGCCGCGACCGGCATGCTCCGCTCCGAGGTCGGCAAGAACATCACGGCGCGGCTCACCCCGTCGCTCGAGTTCATCGCCGACGCACTGCCGGAGACCTCGGCGCACATGGAGGACCTGCTCGTGCAGGCCCAGGTGCGTGACGAGCAGGTGCGAGCTGCGTCGGTCGGTGCGACGTTCGCCGGCGACGCCGACCCGTACAAGCACGACGAGGACGAGGACGACGAGTCCGACGACGAGCAGGACGTGGCGCGGGCGTAGCCCGACGAGCGTCCGAGCGCCCCGCTGCACCGTGTGCGGCGGGGCGCTCGTGCGTCGTGCCCGGCGGAAACGTCAGGCGTCCGGCAGCCGGTACCCGGTGGCGTCGTCGCCGACCGCCAGTCCGTCGCGCAGCAGCGACGCGAGCGCTCGGTCCCGCTGATCGGCGTCCGGCCAGACCGGTTCGATCTCCGACCGGGTGACCGGCACGTCGCTCGCGCGCAGCTCGGCCATGATCAGCCCGCGCACCTGCCGGTCGCTGCCGGCGAACTTCGCCTGCTTCGGGGCGCGTGGCCCGTCGTGTTCGGGGTACCCGGCCGCACGCCAGGCGCAGCGGTCCGCGATCGGGCACGCGTCGCACGCGGGGGAGCGGGCGACGCACACGAGCGCTCCGAGTTCCATCACCGCCGCGTTCGTCGCAGCGGCGTCGTCGCGGTCGGCCGGCAGCACGGACTCCATCAGGGGCAGGTCGTCCTTGGCCTTCGCCGGCCCGGGCTCGCCCTGGCCGAGGAGCGCGCGCTTCAGGACCCGCCGCACGTTGACGTCGACGACCGGGTGCCGGTCGCCGTACGCGAACACGGCGACGGCCCGCGCCGTGTAGTCGCCGATCCCCGGCAGCGCGAGCAGCGCCTCGACGTCCCGTGGGACGACGTTGCCGTGCTCGGTGGCGATCACCGTGGCCGCCGCGTGCAGCGCGAGCGCGCGTCTCGGGTAGCCGAGCCGGTCCCAGGCACGCACCGCGTCCGCCGGGGGCGACGCCGCGAGGTCCGCAGGCGTCGGCCACCGGGTGAGCCACGCCTCCAGTCGGGGGATCACGCGCGCGACCTGCGTCTGCTGCAGCATGATCTCGCTGACCAGGGTGCCCCACGCGGGGAAGCCGGGACGACGCCACGGCAGGTCGCGCGCCTCCTGTCGGAACCAGGTGGTCAACGGGGTCGCGATGTCGGGGACGCTCGCGTTCTCCACATCCGGCTGGGAGGCACTGCTCGCGTTCACCACGACAGCCTACGGTGGACGCATGGCACGCTGGGCACCCGAAGAGACCGACACGATGGCCGCGATCGCTGCTGAGGTGATCGCGCAGGTCGGCACGAACCGGACCGTGATCGGCATCGACGGGCAGGACGGCACCGATCTCGAACACGTCGCCGCCACGCTGGTGGCCGGCTTCGAGCAGCACGGGGTGTCCGCGATGGCCGCGACGTCGCCGTCCACCGATCCCGACACGCTGCGCGACGAGGTGGTCGCCCCGTTCCGCACCACCGGCGCCGGTGACGGCGTGTTGGTCGTGCACGGGCACGGGCTGCTGGCCCCGGGGGTCCGCGGGCTCTGGCGCTGGTCGCTGTGGGTCGAGCAGGAAGCCGGCCGGCTCGAACGTCGGGCGGACGTCAAGATCGCCGCCTCCGCTGTCCTCGACGTCACCGATCCCGAGCACCCTCGTCGCGAGTGGAACGACGCCTGCTGACCGGCGCTGGTAATCTCTTCTGGTGCTCGAAACCGTGCCGGACGGCATCCTCCTCGTCGACAAACCGCAGGGGATCTCCAGCCACCGCGTCGTGTCGATCGCCCGCCGCCGCCTCGGTCTGAAGAAGGTCGGCCACGCGGGGACCCTCGACCCGATGGCGACCGGGCTGCTGCTCCTGGGGATCGGGCACTCCACCCGGTTGCTCACCCACCTGGTGGGCCTCGGCAAGACCTACACCGCCACCATCCGGCTCGGCGTGTCCACGGACTCCGACGACGCCGACGGCACCCCGTCCGCCGCGACCGGCGTCGCCGCAGCGGACGTCTCGGACGAGTCCGTCGAACGTGCCGTCGCCCTGCAGCGCGGCACGATCGACCAGGTCCCGTCCACCGTCAGCGCGATCAAGGTCGACGGGCGCCGCGCGTACGACCTGGCGCGCAAGGGTGAGACCGTCGAGCTGAAGTCCCGCACGGTCACCGTCTCGCGGTTCGACGTTACCGGCCGGAACGACCGCACCGTCACGGTCGACGGTGCCGAGGTGGCGGTCGTCGACCTCGACGTCGTCGTGACCTGCTCGTCCGGCACGTACGTCCGGGCTCTCGCACGCGACGTCGGCGCTGCCCTCGGCACCGGCGCGCACCTCACCGCGCTCCGCCGCACCCAGGTCGGTCCGTTCGACGTGGCCGACGCGATCGACCTCGAGGACGACGCCGTCGACGTCCGCGCGGCGCTCGCTCGTCCCGCTGACGTGGCACGCCGGTTGTTCTCGTCGGTGTCGCTCGACGCGGCCGCGGCGAAGGACCTGACCGACGGCAAGCGCGTCGCAGCCGACCACCCCGACTCGGACGAGCCGGTGGCCGCGGTGGCCGTCGACGACGATCGCCTCGTCGGACTGGTCTCGGTCCGGCGCGGACTGCTCCGGGTCATCACGAACTTCCCGGCGCCGGCTGCTCCGGCGTCGCAGAACGGGGCGCACGCGTGATCGAGTGGTTCATGTGGGTCCAGCTCGTCGTCGCGGTCCTGGCCGGGCTGTTCGCCGTCGTGGTCGGTTTCATCGGCTGGAAGCCGAACGACTACACCGTGGGGTCCCTCGCGCTCATCGAGGTCCTGCTCCTGGTGCAGGGCGTCATCTCCATCGTGCTGCCCGCGACGGGCAGCCCACCGGACGGCAACGCCCTCGAGTTCGGGGTCTACGCCGTGTCGGTGCTCCTGGTGCCGCCGGCGACCATCGTCTGGGCGCTCGTGGACCGCACGAAGTGGAGCACCGTCGTCCTCGGCGCCGGCGCCTTCACCGTCGCGGTCATGATCTACCGGATGTACCAGATCTGGTTCGCCCTGAACTGACGCCGAGCGTCATGGTGGTCCGCGCACGTCGGTAGAATCGGTGCAATGGCGACCAGATCCTCACTCGCGACCGGCATCGGCCGCGTCCTCATCGCCGTGTACGGCATCCTCGCCCTGGCGGCGACGGGCCGGAGCGTCGTGCAGATCATCGAGAAGTTCTCCTTCGCGCCGTTCGCGTACACGGTGAGCGCCATCGCCGCCGTCGTGTACATCGTGGCGATGATCGCCCTGATCGTGCCCGGACGCTTCTGGTACCGCGTCGCGTGCGTCACGATCGTGTTCGAGATGACCGGTGTGCTCGTCATCGGCACGCTCTCGCTGTTCGACCGGCAGCTCTTCCCCGACGACACGATCTGGTCGTACTACGGCATGGGTTACGCCTTCGCGCCGCTGGTGCTGCCGATCGCCGGACTCTGGTGGCTCCGCAAGCACCACCGCACCGCGACGGTCGAACCGGTGCCCGCATCGACCACCGCCCCCGTGGGCGAGTAGGAGCAGCCGTGCAGTTCTACGACGACATCGCCGACGTGGCCGAGGGCTTCGGTCCGAGCGCCGTCACGATCGGCAAGTTCGACGGCGTGCACGTCGGACACCGCGCGGTGATCGCGCACCTGGAGCGCGCCGCCCACGAACAGGGCCTGGTCGCCACCGTGGTGACGTTCGACCGGCACCCCCTCAACGTCATCGACCCGCAGCACGTCCCGCCGGCCCTCACGAGCACGGCGCAGCGGCGCGAGCTCCTCGACGACGCCGGGGTCGACGCCACCCTGCTGCTCCGCTTCGACGAGGAACTGCAGTCGAAGTCGCCCGAGGCGTTCGTGTCCGAGATCCTCGTCGACACCCTGCACGCCCGGCTCGTCTTCGTCGGCAGCGACTTCCGCTTCGGGGCGAAGGGTGCCGGCGACGTCGCCCTGCTCCGCACCCTGGGGGAGCAGCACGGCTTCACGGTCGAGCTCATCGACGACGTCGACCTGGTGGACGACGTCCGCCCCGACGGCGAGCGACGCGTCTCGTCGACCTGGATCCGCGAACTGCTCGGCGACGGGCGGGTGGCCGAGGCCGCCCGGCTGCTCGGCCGTGAGCACGCGGTCCGCAGCACGGTCGTGCACGGCAACCAGCGCGGGCGCGCCATGGGGTACCCGACGGCGAACCTCGACCCGGCGTTCGAGGGGTTCGCACCGGCCGACGGCGTCTACGCCGCGCGCGTGCTGCACGACGGCACGGTGTACCCGGCGGCCGTCTCGGTCGGCAACAACCCGACGTTCGAGGGCGTGCCCGCCAAGCAGATCGAGGCGCACCTGCTCGACGTCGACCTCGACCTGTACGGCGACCGCATCTCGGTGCTGTTCGTCTCGTACGTCCGCGGCATGGTGAAGTTCGACTCGATGGACGAGCTCGCCACGCAGATGCGGCAGGACGACCTCGACATCCGGTTGCTGCTGGGCCTGCCCACGCCGGTCTGAACGGCGGCGCCACACCGGACGCCAGCAGACAGTGCCCACACGGCACCACACGACGACGCCCCCGCGACCGATCGGTCACGGGGGCGTAATCGTGTGCGGTGACTAGCTGCCGAGGGCGTCGAGCCAGATCTTGCGGGCGTCCAGCGCTTCCTGGGCGTCCTTGATCTTGCGGGCGTCGCCGGAGGCCTGCGCGTCGGCGAGCTCGGACTCGAGCTTGCCGATGGCGTCCTCGAGCTGGCTGGCGAGTCCGGTCTGCCGGGCCTTGCGCTCCGGGTTGGACTCCTTCCAGTGCGCGTCCTCGAGGCCACGCACGTGGTCCTCGATCGCACGCAGGCGGTCCTCGATGCGACGGACATCCGCGCGGGGGACCTTACCGACCTCGTCCCAGCGGCGCTGGATGCCGGTCAGGGTCTTGCGCGCCGCGACCCGGTCGGTCGCCTTGAGCAGGGGCTCGGCCTCGGTCAGGAGTGCCTGCTTGGCCTCGAGATTGCCCGAGAACTCCTCGTCCTCTGCTGCGCTCTCGGCGTGGCGCTGCTCGAACAGCACGTCACCGGCGGCCTTGAACCGCGCCCAGAGGGCGTCGTCGTGGCGCTTGCCGGCGCGCCCGGCGTTCTTCCAGTCGTCGAGCAGCTGGCGGTAGTCCGGGATCGCGTCGGACCCGCGCGAGGCGAGTGCCTCGGCCTGGGTCACGAGTTCCTGCTTGCGGGTGCGGGCGTCGCGGTGCTGCGCGTCGAGCTCGGAGTAGAACGCGCGACGGTGCTGGTCGACGGTGGACCGCGCTGCGCGGAACCGCTTCCAGAGCTCGTTGGCCTCGTTCTTGGGGATGCGCGGGCCGTCGTGCTGGTGCTGCTGCCAGCGGGCGAACACGTCGTCGAGCTGCGCGGTGATCTGCTTCCACTGCGCGCGTGCCGGGTCGACCGCCGCGAGTGCCTCGGCCTCTTCGACCAGGGCCGCACGGTGCGCCAGGGCGTCGTTCAGGGCCTGCTGCGCCTGCTCCGCCTGCTCCTTGGTGAGCGAGCCGAGCTGCTCGGTGAGCGCACCCACGCGGGTCTCGAGCGACTTGATGTCACCGACCACGCGGGCTTCGGCCACCAGGGTCGTCAGGTGCTCGACCGTCCGGGCGACGTCGTTCGCCGACGCACCACGCTGGACGCGCTGCTCGGCGATCTTCACCTGCCCCTCGAGGTCGGCGTACTTCCGCGCGAAGTAGGCGAGGGCTTCTTCGGGGGTGGCGTCCGGGTACTCACCGACAGCACGTTCGGTCTCTTCGTACCGGACGTACACGGTCCCGTTCTCGTCGACCCGCCCCCAGGTCGTTGCTTCGTCAGATCCCACAGGTCTCGCCTCGATCGTGGTCGTGCATCGCCGACGTCACCGTCGGCACGGTCAGGTCGTCAGCCTATTGCACGGACGGGCTCCGCGGCCCGCCGGACGCAACGGCTTGTGGACTACTTCTCCTGGGCGATGGTCGCCGCGGTGATCGTCGTCGCCACCTTCGGCTCACCGGTGCCGTCCTGGCCGGGCGACGAGATGCCCTTCGCGGCGATCTTCGACTCGAGTTCGGACAGGCCGCTCGTGACCTTCCCGACGACCGTGTAGCCGCCCGTGGAGCCGTCGAGCGTGGTGTCGCCGTAGACGATGAAGAACTGGGTCGACTGCGAGTACGGCGACGTCGACCGCGCGATCGCGATGGTGCCCTCGTCGTAGACGCCGTCGCTCGGGACGTTCTCGAGCGGGCCGTACTCGAACCCGGCGTCGCCCGTGCCGTCGCCGTTCGCCGAACCGCACTGCAGGAACTTCAGCCCGTCGCTGTCGGCGAGCCGGTGGCAGGTGGTGCCGTTGTAGAACTGCTCCTTGATCAACGAGATCTCGACGCTCGCGGCCTGCGGGGCCTTCGCGCCGTCCAGTTCGATGCCGAGGTCGATCGACTTGTTGAGCGTCAGCGAGCCCGTCCAGGTCGCGCCCTTCGCGATCTCCTTGCTCGGCACGTCGCCCGTGTTCGCCGCCGTGGCACTCGCCGAGGGCGTCGGTGTCGGCGTGGCCGTGGCGCTCGCGCTGGCGTCCGCCGACCCGTTCCCCTGCGAGCCCGCGAAGGCGAGCTGCGACCCGGTGGCCAGGGCGGCGACCAGTACGAGGACACCGGCGCCGACCAGGTTGTCGCGCACCCGCCGGCGGCGCTGCCGGTCGTGGAGTCCCTGGCGGGCCTGGTAGAGACGGAGGCGCTCGCGCGCCTCGCGGTTGTCGCGCGCTGGGTTCTTCGGTGCCACGGTGCTGTTCTGCCCTCTCGTCGCAGTGTGGAACGAGCGTATCCGAGTCGTCACCATCAACGGCCTGGGAGGCGCGGGGCTGTCAGTGGGTCGGCCTACGATTGGTGCATGGCAGCGGACCGTTCGAGCATGCGTGCGCCCACGACGGGCGGTCGCGCCGGTCTCGCGCAGGGTTCCGTCCCGCTCGCGGTCCGGATGCGCCCGACCAGCCTCGACGAGGTCGCCGGCCAGCAGCACCTGCTCGGCCGCGGGTCGCCGCTCGTGCAGCTCGCCACCGGTACCCGCGACAACCCGGGCGGTGTGTCGGTCATCCTCTGGGGTCCTCCCGGCACCGGCAAGACCACGTTGGCGCAGGCCATCGCGCGGCAGTCCGGGCGCGAGTTCGTCGAGCTCTCCGCGGTCACCGCCGGCGTCAAGGACGTGCGCGAGGTCATGGAGAAGGCCCTCACCCACCGCGACCTCTACGGGTCCACGACGGTGCTGTTCCTCGACGAGATCCACCGGTTCAGCAAGGCCCAGCAGGACGCCCTGCTGCCCGGGGTCGAGAACGGGTGGGTGATCCTCATCGCGGCCACGACCGAGAACCCGTCGTTCTCGGTCATCTCCCCGCTGCTGTCCCGGTCCCTGCTCCTGACGCTCAAGCCGCTCACCGACGCCGACCTCGGCATGCTCGTCGACCGTGCGGTGGAGGACCCCCGCGGCCTCGGTGGCGCGGTCGTCCTCGGTGACGAGGCACGTGGGGCCATCGTCCGGTTGGCCTCGGGTGACGCCCGACGCGCCCTCACGGCGCTCGAGGCCGCTGCGGCCTCGGCCACCGCGGCCCAGGACGACGACGACGACACCGTGCCGGTGGTCGACGCGGACACCGTCGCCGCGGCCGTCGACCGTGCACTCCTGCGGTACGACCGGCAGGGCGACGAGCACTACGACGTCATCAGCGCGTTCATCAAGTCGGTGCGGGGGAGCGACGTCGACGCCGCGCTGCACTACCTCGCGCGGATGATCGAGGCGGGCGAGGACTCCCGGTTCATCGCGCGCCGGATCATCATCTCGGCGTCCGAGGACATCGGCATGGCGGACCCGCAGGCGCTGCCCATCGCCGTCGCGGCGGCCCAGGCCGTGCAGCTCATCGGTATGCCCGAGGGCCGCATCCCCTTGGCCGAGGCCGTCGTGTACCTGGCGACCGCGCCGAAGTCGAACGCCGCCTACAACGGTGTGAACGCGGCGATGGCGGACGTCAAGGCCGGCCGGATGGGAACCGTGCCGATGCACCTGCGCGACGCGCACTACGCCGGGGCGAAGCGACTCGGCCACGGCAAGGGCTACGTCTACTCGCACGATGCCGAGCACGGGGTCGCCGAGCAGCAGTACCTGCCCGATGCGCTCGAGGGCACCGAGTACTACACCCCGACGGCGAACGGCTACGAGCGCGAGGTCGGTCCGCGGCTCGAACGACTCCGGAAGATCACCCGCGGGCAGTAGGACGGCGCGTCGACTTCCTGCTAGCATTGCCGGGCCTACGTCCTGGTCCTCGAGCACGGCTGCGTTGAGGACAGAGTGCCACTCCGGTGGTACGGGGGCAGAGGTTCGGACTGTAGCCGTCCGATCCCACAGGCTCATCCCTCTGGATCCCGTCGTCGGGGCCACGGGCACTCGTGTGCCCGGCCTCCGGTGAGTATTCAGTTCGAACAGAGAAAAGGACCCTGTGTCTACCAAGTCACGTACCCGCAGCAAGACCCGCCTGTCGCGCGCACTCGGCATCCCGCTGACGCCGAAGGCGGCCCGTTACCTCGAGAAGCGCCCCTACGGCCCCGGTGAGCACGGCCGTACGCGCCGTCGTGCGGACAGCGACTACGCCGTCCGCCTCCGTGAGAAGCAGCGTCTGCGCGCCCAGTACGGCATCCGCGAGAAGCAGCTCCGCATCGTCTTCGAAGAGGCCCGCAAGACGAAGGGCCTGACCGGTGAGAACCTGGTCGAGCTCCTCGAGCAGCGCCTCGACGCCCTCGTGGTCCGTGCCGGCTTCGCCCGCACCACCGCGCAGGCCCGTCAGCTGATCGTGCACCGTCACCTGCTGGTCGACGGCAAGCTCGTGGACCGCCCCTCCTTCCGCGTCAAGGAGGGCCAGCTGATCCACGTCAAGCCGAAGTCCGAGTCGATGGAGCCCTTCCAGGTCGCCGCTGCCGGTGGCCACCAGGAAGTCCTGCCGAAGGTCCCGGGTTACCTCGAGGTCGAGATCGACAAGCTCCAGGCCCGCCTCGTGCGTCGCCCGAAGCGCGCCGAGGTCCCCGTGACCTGTGAAGTGCAGCTCGTCGTCGAGTACTACGCAGCTCGCTGATCCACTGATCACACCCGAACGGCGGGTCGTCCTCTCGAGGACGGCCCGCCGTTCGGCGTTCCGGCCCCGAAGTGCCCGGCGGCTAAGCTTGTCCGGGCATGCACCGCCAGGGTGCACAGAGGGAGAGGCACCGTGAAGCAGCTGTTCTTCGTCGCGGTCGGCGTCGTCATCGGGTTCGCCGTGGCGCACCAGGTCGCCAGGACCCCCGGAGGCGCACGGCTCTTCGCCGTCGTCGACGCGAGCACGAAGGCCTTCACAGGCGCGGTCGCCGACGGGTACCGGTCCCGCGGGGCCGAGCTCCGCACCGACGTCTGAGTCGTCGAGCTCCACCGCGGTCCGGCCGCACCGTCGTCCCGCCTCCACCTCCCACCCCCGACCTGAACCCAGGAAGCACCATGCAGACCGCAGAGATCCGCCGCCGTTGGCTCCAGTACTTCGGTGACCGCGGCCACACCGTCGTCCCGTCCGCGTCCCTCGTCTCCGACGACCCGTCGCTCCTCTTCACGGTCGCCGGCATGGTGCCGTTCATCCCGTACCTGACCGGGCTCGTCCCCGCGCCGTACCCCCGTGCCACGAGCGTGCAGAAGTGCATCCGCACGAACGACATCGAAGAGGTCGGCAAGACCCCTCGCCACGGCACGTTCTTCCAGATGAACGGCAACTTCTCGTTCGGCGACTACTTCAAGGAGCAGGCGATCCAGTTCGCCTGGGAGTTCCTGACGAACCCGGAGTCCGACGGCGGGCTCGGCTTCTCGCCCGACGACCTCTGGGTGACGGTCTACGAGGACGACGACGAGGCGATCGCGTTCTGGAAGCAGCACTCCTCCCTGCCCGAGGAGCGCATCCAGCGACTCGGCAAGGACACGAACTACTGGTCCACCGGCCAGCCCGGACCCGCAGGTCCCTGCTCCGAGATCTTCTTCGACCGCGGGCCCGAGTACGGCATCGACGGCGGCCCGGCCACCGACGACGACCGGTACGTCGAGATCTGGAACCTCGTGTTCATGCAGTACCAGATCGCGGACGTCCGCTCGAAGTACGACTTCGAGATCACCGGCGAGCTGCCGAACAAGAACATCGACACCGGCATGGGGCTCGAGCGCGTCGCCTTCATCAAGCAGGGCGTCGACAACATGTACGAGATCGACCAGGTCCGCCCGGTCCTCGACCGCGCGTCCGAGATCTCCGGCCGCCGCTACGGCGCCGTGCACGAGGACGACGTCCGCATGCGGGTCATCGCGGACCACGTGCGCTCCGCGCTCATGCTCATCGCCGATGGTGTGAGCCCATCGAACGAGGGCCGCGGGTACATCCTGCGTCGGCTGCTGCGCCGCACGGTCCGTGCGATGCGCCTGCTCGGGGTCGAGACCGCGACGTTCCCGGAGCTGTTCCCGGCGTCCCGCGACGCGATGCGCGACGCCTACCCCGAGGTCGCCTCCGACTACGACCGCATCGCGCGGATCGCCTACGCGGAAGAGGAGACGTTCCTCCGCACGCTCGCGCAGGGCACGACGATCCTCGACGTCGCCGTCGAGCGCGCGAAGCAGGACGGTGCGCCGTCCATCGGCGGGGACACCGCGTTCCTGCTGCACGACACCTTCGGGTTCCCGATCGACCTGACGATGGAGATGGCCGAAGAGGCCGGGGTCCACGTCGACCGGACCGCGTTCGAGACCCTGATGTCCGAGCAGCGTGCCCGGGCGAAGGCCGATGCGAAGAGCAAGAAGACCGCGATCGCCGACCTGAGCGTGTACAGCGCGTTCCGGGCGAAGGGCGAGACCGTCTTCCTCGGCTACGACGCGCTCGAGGCCGAGACGAACGTGCTCGGCATCATCGTCGGCGGCGTCAGCGTCGACCGGGCCGTGGCGGGCGACATCGCCGAGGTCGTCCTCGGCGAGACGTCGCTGTACGCCGAGTCGGGTGGCCAGGACGCCGACCAGGGATCGATCGTCGGCAACGGCTTCGACCTCGAGGTCCTCGACGTCCAGCGTCCCGTCGCCGGCCTCTGGAGCCACACCGTCCAGGTCCGCTCGGGCGAGGTCGGCGTGGGCGACGCGGCGAGCACCGTGGTCGACGCCGAGTACCGTCGCGGCGCCACGCAGGCGCACTCCGCGACGCACCTGGTGAACGCCGCGCTCCGCGACATCCTCGGCCCGGAGGCGCTGCAGGCGGGTTCGTACAACAAGTCCGGCTACATGCGCCTCGACTTCTCGTGGTCGCAGCCGATCTCGCTCGCGACCCGTTCCGAGATCGAGGAGGTCGTCAACACCGCGATCCGCACCGACCTCGAGGTCTCGACCCGCATCATGCCGATCGACGAGGCCAAGGCCCTCGGTGCGCAGGCGCTCTTCGGTGAGAAGTACGGCGCCGAGGTCCGCATGGTCGACATCGGTGGTCCGTGGTCGCGCGAGCTCTGCGGTGGGACGCACGTCGCCTCGAGTGCCCAGATCGGACTCGTCAACCTGGTGGGGGAGTCGAGCGTCGGGTCGACCAACCGTCGTGTCGAAGCGCTCGTCGGGCTCGAGGGTTTCCGTGACCTCGCGGTCGAGCGGACCATCGTCTCGCAGCTCTCCAGCGCGCTGAAGGCCCCCCGTGCCGACCTGCCCACGCGTGTGCAGTCGCTCATGGAGGACCTCCGCACTGCGCAGAAGCGGATCGCCGAGTTCGAGTCGGCGAACCTGCAGCAACGGGTCCCGTCGATCGCACGGACCGCGACGACCGTCGGCACGACGACCGTCGTGGCCGAGACCGTCGACGGCCTGCAGTCCGGCGACGACCTGCGCTCGCTGGCGACCGGGGTCCGTGCGCAGCTCGGTGACGGCGCTGCCGTCGTCGTGCTCGGTGCCGTGGTGAGCGGGAAGCCGATCGTGATCGTCGCGACGAACGACGCGGCGCGCTCCGCGGGCGTCCAGGCGGGTCCGCTCGCCAAGGAGGCCGCCGGTGTGCTCGGTGGTGGCGGCGGCGGCAAGCCGGACCTGGCCCAGGGCGGCGGCACCGAGCCGGCTGCGCTCCCGGCTGCGCTCCGCGCCGTGACCGCTCGGATCGCGGGCTGATCGTGGCGATCCGGTCCGGGCGGCGGCTCGGCGTGGACGTCGGCCGCGCCCGGATCGGGATCGCCGTGTGCGACCGCGACGGGTTGCTGGCGACGCCGGTCGAGACCGTGCGCCGCGACGACTCGACCGACCTGCGTCGGATCCTCGAGATCGCGGACGAGTACGACGTGCTCGAGCTCGTCGTCGGACTGCCCCTGTCGATGTCCGGCGGCGACACCGCGTCGACCGAGGACGCCCGGGCGTTCGCCGCCCGGATCGCCGAGCACCGCCCGGTCCGGCTGGTCGACGAACGGCTGTCCACGGTGACCGCGCAACGCGGACTGCACCAGGCCGGCAAGAACACGAAGAAGTCGCGGTCCGTGATCGACCAAGCGGCCGCTGTTATCATTCTGCAACACGCGCTCGACCACGAACGCAGTGCCGGTGCCCCTCCGGGCACCACGCTTCCCTGACAGGGCAACCCACCGCGACCCGGCTGCCCTTCCGTCACCCGAGGACGACGGTGCCCAGGCGGAGTTCCCGACCGAGAGACCGAGAACCGTTGGCAGACGATCTGGACTGGAACGCGATCATCGCGCCCGGCAACGAAGCCGAGCGGCGGAAGACCACTTCCGACCGCGCAGCAGGTACCGATGACCGTGACGACTCCGCGCGGGTGACCCCGCAGCCGGACCGTCCGATGTCCCGCCGCGAGGCTCGGGCGCTCGAAGCGGAACGCGCTCGTCGCGACGCCGTTCCCGGGCCCGACTCCGAGCCGGCACCCGAGGAGCTCGCCGCCGCCGACCGCGTGGACCCCGACTCGACCGCTCCCCGCGAGCAGCCGGCACCGGAGCCCGTGCGACCGCAGCAGGCGGCCCCCGAACTCCATCCCGAGGTCGCCGCGCTGCTGACCGGCGAGGTACCCTCGGCGCCCGCCGCCGGCGGAGCCGGGTCCGACGGGCCCGACGGTACCGACGACGCCGGGCGCACCGGTGGCGGTGGAGCCGCGGGAGGCGGCGGACGTGGTGGCCGTGGCGGACGCGGGGGAGCCTCCAGGCCACCGCGCGAACCGCGCCCGAAGCGCCGTCGCGGGCCGCTCATCGCCGGCATCGTGATCGTCGCCGTGGTCGTGGCCGGCGGGGTGAGCGCGTACGCGTTCGCCGCCCCGAAGATCCAGCAGATCGTCGCCGCGGTCAGCGGCTCGACCGAACCGGACGACTACACCGGCTCCGGCAAGGCCAAGGTCACCATCACGATCAAGCAGGGCGACATCGGCGAGAACGTCGCCGCGACGTTGCAGCGCAGCGGGGTCGTGAAGGACTCGAAGGTCTTCTACAAGCTGCTGCTGGCGTCGCCCGACGTGCAGTTCCAGCCGGGTTCGTACTCGTTGAAGAAGCAGATGAGCTCGAAGTCGGCCCTGGCCGCGCTGAAGGACGAGAAGAACCGCGTGCAGGCCTCGATCGTGATCCCCGAGGGCACCGCGCTGGCGGACATCGAGGCCGGCATGGTCTCGAAGGCCGGGCTCACCAAGACCGAGGTCGCCAAGGCCGCGAAGGACGTGTCCGCGTACGACCTGCCGTCCGGCGTCACCACGCTCGAGGGCTGGCTGTTCCCCGCGACGTACCCGATCAACCCGGGGTGGACCGCGGAGCAGTACTTCGGGTCGATGGTCGACACGATGAAGGAGCACCTGGCCGCCGCCGGCGTCAAGGAGGCCGACCAGGAGCACGTCATCGTGTTCGCATCGCTCGTGCAGAAGGAAGCCGGCCTCGCCGCCGACTACCCGAAGGTCGCGCGGGTGTTCCAGAACCGGCTCGACCAGGGCATGCGCCTGCAGTCCGACGCCACCGTCGCCTACGGCACGGGCAACACGCACACCGTCACGACGACCGACGCAGAGCGCGCCGACGAGTCGAACGCGTACAACACGTACGTGCACGAGGGGCTGCCGCCGGCACCGATCTCGAACCCCGGGGACATCGCCATCAAGGCCGTGACGAACGAGGCCCCGGGCAAGTGGCTGTACTTCGTGACGGTGAACCTGGAGACCGGCGAGACGGTGTTCTCGAACACCTACGACGAGCACCTCGTCGCCGTGAAGCAGTTCCAGGCGTGGCTCCGGGCGCACCCCGACTACCAGTAGGGCGGCGACGTCGCACAGCGGTGCGCTGTGGGAGGATTGCAGCATGCTTCGTTGGTTGACTGCTGGTGAGTCCCACGGACCCGAACTGATCGCGATGCTCGAGGGCCTGCCCGCGGGTGTCCCGGTGTCGTTCGAGTCCATCCGTACCGATCTCGCGCGCCGCAAGCTCGGCTACGGTCGCGGCTCGCGCATGAAGTTCGAACAGGACGAGCTGCACGTGTCCGGCGGTGTCCGGCACGGGTTCTCGCTCGGCAGCCCGATCGCGATCCGGATCGGCAACACCGAGTGGCCGAAGTGGGTCGAGGTCATGAACCCCGAGCCAGTCGAGTCCACCGAGATGTCGCGTGGCCGCAGCGCCCCGTTGACCCGCCCGCGTCCGGGCCACGCCGACCTGGTCGGCATGCAGAAGTACGGCTTCGACGAGGCCCGCCCGATCCTCGAGCGTGCGAGCGCCCGTGAGACCGCGGCACGCGTCGCGCTCGGCGCCGTCGCGAAGTCCTTCCTCGCCGAACTCGGCATGCGGTCGGTCGCGCACACCCTGCAGGTCGGCACGGTCCGCGTGCCGGACGGCACCGACCTGCCGCTGCCCGACGACGTCGACCGTCTCGACGACGATCAATTGCGCTGCTTCGACGCCGACACCTCGGCGCGCATGGTGACCGAGGTCGAGGCCGCGAAGAAGGACGGCGACACCCTTGGTGGCGTCGTCGAGGTGCTGTTCTACGGCGTCCCGCCGGGGCTCGGCTCGCACGTGCAGTGGGATCGTCGACTCGACGCCCGTCTGGCCGCGGCGATCATGGGCATCCAGGCGATCAAGGGTGTCGAGGTCGGCGACGGCTTCGCGACCGCTGGCCGTCGCGGCTCCGCGGCCCACGACGAGCTCTACCGCGAGGACGGCGAGATCTACCGCACGAGCGACCGTGCCGGTGGCACCGAGGGCGGCATGTCCACGGGCACCGTCCTGCGCGTCCGTGCCGGCATGAAGCCGATCGCGACCGTGCCGCACGCGCTGCACACCGTCGACGTCGTCTCGGGCGAGGACGCCTCGGCGCACCACCAGCGGTCCGACGTCTGCGCGGTCCCGGCCGCCGGGGTCGTGGCCGAGGCGATGGTGGCGCTCGTGCTCGCCGACGCCGTGCTCGAGAAGTTCGGCGGCGACAACGTCGTCGAGACCAAGCGCAACCTCGACGCCTACCTCGCGTCGATCCCGGAGACGCTCCGCACCCGTCGGACGGAGCCAGCGGCACCGGCCGACGCGTCGTGAGCACGAACGGCGGCGGCGCCGCGCGAGGTCTGGCTGCGCCCGTCGTCGTGATCGGCCCGATGGGCGCCGGCAAGTCCAGCGTCGGCAAGCGCGTCGCGAAGGCGCTGGGCGTGCCGTTCACCGACACCGACCGGGTCATCGTCCGCGAGCACGGCCCCATCCCCGGCATCTTCGCCGACCGTGGTGAGCCGGCCTTCCGTGCCCTCGAAGCCGACGCCGTCCGGACCGCCCTCGGCACCGGGGGCGTGATCGCCGTCGGCGGCGGAGCGGTGACGCACGCCGCCACCCGCGAGGCACTGTCCGGCGCCCGCATCGTCCTGCTCACCGTCTCGCCCGAGGCCGTCGCGGAGCGGATCGCCGGCTCGGACCGGCCCCTGCTCGCGAACGGCGGCATCGACGCCTGGCAGACGATCATGGACGAGCGAGCGGCGACCTACGCCGAGCTCGCGCACGTCGTCGTCGACACCTCGCGCCGTCCGATGTCCCGGGTGGTCGACGAGGTCGTCACCTGGCTGCGGAGCGACAGCGGCGCCAGCGGCGACACCAGCGCCGGCCGACGCGACGACACCAGCACCACCACCGAAGGAGCACCGTGACCGACCCGATCCTGCCCGCAGGCACCACCGAGATCCGCGTCGGCGGTGACGACGGCTACGTGGTGGCGGTCGGTTCGGGCCTGCTCGGCTCGCTGCCCGCGATCCTCGGCCCTCGCGTCGCCAAGGTCCTCATCGTGCACGCCCCGACCCTCGGTGCGCGGGCGAACGACCTGCGCGACCTGCTCGTCGACGCCGGCCTCGAGGCCCTCATCGCCGAGGTGCCGGACGCCGAGGCCGCCAAGCGCATCGAGGTCGCGTCGTTCTGCTGGCAGATCATGGGCCAGTCCGACTTCACCCGCACCGACGCGGTCATCGGCCTCGGTGGCGGTGCCGTCACCGACCTGGCGGGCTTCGTCGCGGCGACGTGGCTGCGCGGGGTGCCGTACGTGTCGGTGCCGACGAGCGTGCTCGGCATGGTGGACGCCAGCGTGGGCGGGAAGACCGGCATCAACACGAACGAGGGCAAGAACCTCGTCGGTTCCTTCTCCGCCCCGCGCGCGGTGGTCGCCGACCTCGACCTCGTCCGCACCCTGCCGCGCAACGAGATCCTCACCGGCTTCGCCGAGATCGTGAAGGCCGGGTTCATCGCCGTGCCGGAGATCCTGGACATCATCGAGGCCGACGTCGCCCGCGTCACCGACCCGACGTCGCCGGAGTTCCGCCGCGTGGTCGAACTCGCCATCGCCCTGAAGGCCGAGGTCGTGTCCGACGACTTCACCGAGCAGGGACGACGCGAGATCCTGAACTACGGTCACACGCTCGGGCACGCCATCGAGCACGCGGAGCGGTACCAGTGGCGGCACGGTGCTGCGGTGTCGGTCGGCATGGTGTTCGCCGCCGAGCTCGCCCGCCTGACGGGCCACCTCGACGACGCGACCGTGGACCGGCACCGGGCGATCCTGGACTCCTTGGACCTGCCGACCTCGTACGGCATCGGCCGGTGGCAGGGCCTCCTCGCCGCGATGCGTCGCGACAAGAAGGCCCGGGCCGGCATGCTCCGGTTCATCATCCTCGACGGTGTCGGCAAGCCGGTCATCCTCGAGGGCCCCGAGGACCACCTGCTGTTCACCGCCTACCAAGAGGTCGGCGTCTAGTACTTCTGCACGCCCAGGTGGTCGCGCAGGTGCGGTCCGGTGTACTCGGTCCGGTGCAGTCCGCGGCGCTGCAGCTCCGGCACGACCTTCTGGGTGAAGTCCTCGACCCCGGCCGGGAAGTGCGTCGGCACCGCCAGGAACCCGTCGCACGCCCCGGCCTCCGACCACGCCTGCATGGTGTCGGCGATCGTCGACGGTGACCCGATCATCTTCCGGTAGCTGCCCTCGGCGAAGTACCGGGCGGTCTCGATGACGGACAGCCCCTGTTGCCGTGACACCGCCATGATCGCTGCCCGGTGCGACTTGCCGGCGTTCGACTCGGGCAGCTCCGGCACGGGCGCGTCGAGGTCGAACTGCCGGAAGTCGACGCCACCGGCGAGGGGCTTCAGGTTGCTCAGTGCCAGGTCGTCCGGGATCAACGCCATCATCCGGTCGGCGAGGTCGCGTGCGTCCTGGTCGGTGTCGCCGACGATCGGGGTCATCCCGACGAGCACCTTGACGTGGTCGGGGTCGCGGCCGAACCGTTCGGCGCGCGCTCGGATGTCGTCGCGGAACGCACGACTCTCGTCCGGGTCGGACTGCAGGGTGAAGACCACGTCGGCGGTGCGCGCCGCGAGTGCGCGGCCCGGCTCCGAGGCACCCGCCTGGAACACGACGGGCCGGCCCTGCGGACTCCGACCCGTCGTCAGCGGTCCTCGCACGCGGAAGTGCTCGCCGTCGTGCTGCAGGAACCGCATCTTCTCGATGTCGAAGTAAGTGCCGGACTCCTTGTCGCGCACGATCGCGTCCGGGTCCCACGAGTCCCAGAGCCCGGTGACGACGTCGACGAACTCGCTCGCCCGCTCGTACCGGGCGGCGTGCTGCACGTGGGCGTCGAGTCCGAAGTTCTGGGCTTCGTCCTCGTTGAAGGACGTCACGAGGTTCCACCCCGCGCGGCCCTTGCTGATGTGGTCGAGGGTCGAGAACCGCCGCGCGAGGTTGTAGGGGTCGTTGAAGGTCGTGGTCGACGTCGCCGCGAGACCCAAGTGCGTGGTCCGCATCGCCAGGGCGGGCAGGAGCATCGTCGGGTCGAAGTGGATCGAGCGGGGGTTCGCGGCACCGTAGGTGTCGCCGGCCAGGATGTCGTTGCTGCGCCGGACTGCCGCTTGGTCCTCGAAGAACAGGGCATCGAGCTTCGCCGCCTCGGCGAGTTCGGCGGCGCGGACGTAGTGGTCGATGCCGAGGTCGAGCTCGGGGACGGCGTCCGGCAGTCGCCAGGCGCCGAGGTGGTAGCCGGGAAACAGGAACATTGCGAGGTGGATCGTGGTCACGGGGGTCCTCTCGGAGGGGACGGTGCAGCAGGTGGGACGGTGCAGCAGGTGGGTGGGTGCGTCCGGCGGACGGCCAGGAGGCACGGAGCAGGGTGCGCGGATCGGCGCGTCTCGGCGAGACGGCGCGCTCCAGAGCACGTGGACCGCCCGGGGGATCGGCGCGCGGCGGTCAGACGGACGAACGGACGGTCTGTCGGACGTCAGTGTCCGTGCGCGATGGCGCCGCGGGGCCAGCAGCGGGACGCGGCGGTCGCGTGGTGTGCCGTCATCGTCGCCCCCTGTCGCCCGTGCTCGTGTCGCGTTCTCCCACCGGCTCGAGCCGGTGGTGGACGACGCTACGGGCGCGGTGTTTCGGCATCGTTTCGATCGGGAAACACCGTCGAAACGATGCGCCATTAGCGTCGCCGCATGTCTGCAGCAGCCCTCGCCCCGTTCCCGACCGAGCTCCGTGTCGGCGTCCCCGATTGGCTCCGCGACGCGCAGGCCGCTGCTCCGGAACACCTCGGCACCCGTGCGGAGCGGCTCGCGCTCGTGAACGCCCTCGCCGAACGGAACGTCGAGGAGGGCACCGGCGGTCCGTTCGCGGCGGCCGTCGTCGACGAGGACACCGGCGCGGTCGTCGCCCTCGGGGTGAACCTGGTGCTGCACACCAACCTGTCGTCGATGCACGCCGAGGTCGTCACCCTCGGACTCGCACAGGCTCGGACGGGGGCCTGGAACCTCGGCCGTGACGTCGGCCACCGGCGTGTGCTCGTCGTGAACGCCCAACCGTGCGTGATGTGCCTCGGGGCCCTGCTGTGGTCGGGGGTCTCCGCGCTGGAGTTCGCCGCCGACGGAGCCACGGTCGAGCGGATCACGGGCTTCGACGAGGGTCCGGTGCCGGGGGACTGGCGCGAGCAGCTCGTTGCTCGGGGGATCGACGTGCACCAGGAGCACGGCACCGGTGCCGAGACGGCGCTCGAGCGCTACCGCGACCTGGTCGAGTCCGGTGCCACCGCGCGCTACAACGGCAGCGGTGCCTGACCCGGCGTCAGCGCAACACCCGCCGCGTCCGTCGCCACCACCACTTGACGTGCATCGACACGGTGGTCACGCCGGTCCGTTCGGCCTCAGCCATCTCAGCGACCGTCGCGCCTTCCAACCACGCCGCGAGTTCGGCGTCGTCGTCGTCCGTTCCGTCGACCTTGAACGACGGCCGGTCGGGGAGCGGTGCGAACAGGTGCATCATGGTTCCTTCTCGTCAGGGGGCAACGGTGGATGTCGACGGAGTGCCCGCAGCGCGAGGTTCTTGTCGGCTTTCGACGCCCACCGTACGGTCATCATGCGCTCGAGCACAGTCCTCGAAATGTCGTGTTCCGCCGACGTGTCCTTGGGGCGCATCGCCCACGTCAGCCGCTTCCACGCCTGGTCGCGGTCCGCGGAGCGACGGCTCTGGAACGCCCCGAACCAGCTGACGACCGCCGCCACGATCGCCGCGCCGGCGGCGATGCACGCCGCGACCAGTGCTGTCTCCATGGGGCAAGCCTGCGGCAGTGGACGCGACCCGACGCGACACGTGAGCCGACCTGTGGATGCCGGACCGCGCCTCCCGGCCTGTGCAGGACAACGGGCGCACCCGGCGGACCCAGCAGCGGGGAGCAGACTGACGACGTGCCCAACCCACCCCGACTGAGCGACCTGTCCGGCTCGCAGGAGGCCGACACCGGCACCCTCCGGTCCCGCGGCCGCCGGTTCACCGAACTGCTGTCGATCGCGCGACGCCACCGCCTCGTCCCGTTCCGTCGCCTCGACTTCTCGCACGACCCGGCCACCTCCGACCTGCGCCGCAGCCAGGCCGAGCACCTGCGTCGTGCGCTCGAGGAAGCGGGCGGCGGGTTCGTGAAGATGGGCCAGCTGCTCTCCACCCGTGACGACCTGCTGCCGGAGGAGTGGACCGAGGGCCTCGCCCACCTGCAGCGCAACGTCACCGCCGCCCCCGCCGACCAGGTGCTCGCCCTGCTCGAACAGGAACTCGGCGCACCGGTCGACCAGGTCTTCGCGTCCTTCGACCCGGTGCCCGTCGCCGCGGCCTCGATCGCCCAGGTCCACCGCGCCCGCCTACCCGACGGCACCGCGGTCGCGGTCAAGGTGCAGCGCCCCGGCATCGACGCCGCCGTCCGCCGTGACGTCGACATCGCGCTCCGTGTCGTCCGCTTCATGGCGCGATGGTCGACCGAGGCCCGGCAGGTCGGCGTGCAGGACGTGGCCGCGCAGTACGCCGACGACCTGGTCCGCCAGGTCGACTTCGTCTCCGAGCTGCGGAACCTCACCGCCCTGCGTGCCGCACAGGCCCGCAGTGCCCGTCCGGACGAGGTCCGGTTCCCGGACCCGTACCCGGACCTGTCCGGGCGCCGCGTGCTCGTGATGGAGTTCCTGGAGGGCGACACGCTCAGCGCGATCCGCGCCGAGCGCGCGGACCGCGACCTCGACGGCCCGATGCGCGCGATCCTGCGGGCGTTCCTGCGACAAGTCGTCTTCGACGGCTTGTACCACGCCGACCTGCACCCCGGGAACGTCCTGGTGCTGCCCGACGGGCGGCCCGCGTTGATCGACTTCGGATCGGTCGGGAGGCTCGACCCGACCCTCCGGGACACGGTCCAGGACCTGCTGGTCGCCTACCTGCAGGACGACACCTCGCGGATCGCCGATGCGGTCCTGCGGATGGCACCGGTGCGCGACGCGCACGACGAGCCCGACTTCCGTCGGGACATCGCGCGCTTCGTCGCGGACGAGCTCGGACCGGGCGCGCGCATCGGCGTCGAGACCGTCGACGACGCCGTCGAGGTCTTCGGGCGGTACCGGCTCAAGGCGCCGCCGGACTTCGTCGCCGCCGCGCGGGCGCTGGCGATCTTCGAGGGCACGCTCCGGACGCTCGCGCCCTCGTTCGACCTGCTCGAGGAGTCGCGCGGGCTCGCCCGTGAGCAGATCACCGACCAGCTGCGCCCCGGCAAGCTGCGCGACCTGGCGGCGAAGGAGCTGATCGGCGTCGTCTCCGCGGCCCGACGACTGCCGCGCCGGGTCGACCGGATCGGCGAGGCGATCGAGACGGGCAAGTTCACCGTCAACATCCGGCTCTTCGCGGACCGCCGCGACCGCGAACTCGTGTCCGGCATGATCCGGCGCATCCTGCTCGTGCTGCTCGGCGCCGGTGCCGGCATCCTGGCGATCGTCTACCTGGCACTGCCCGCCCGACCGGACGCGGCGATCTCGACCGCGGTGGCCGGGGCACTGCTCGGGGGAGCGGCCGTGGTGTTGCTCGGCTGGGCCGCGATCGACTCCTGGCGCGCCCGGCGACGGCGCTGATGGCGACGGTCGGGCGTCCGCTACACTCGTCCGGGGCCAGCGCGGCCCGAAGACCTTTCACAACACGACCGAACGGGACACCGAAGACTCATGGCCAGTACCACTGACATCAAGAACGGCGCCGTTCTCATCATCGACGGCCAGCTGTGGTCGGTCGTGGAGTTCCAGCACGTCAAGCCCGGCAAGGGTGGCGCGTTCGTCCGCACCAAGCTGAAGAACGTCGTCTCCGGCAAGGTCGTCGACCGCACCTTCAACGCCGGTGCGAAGATCGACACCGCCGTGGTCGACCGCCGCGACTACCAGTTCCTCTACGAGGACGGCGACTCGTACGTGTTCATGGACACCGACACCTACGACCAGATCCCGGTCTCGGCGACGGTCGTCGGCGACGCGAAGAACTACCTGCTCGAGTCCGCGATGGTCACCATCGCGATGAACGAGGGCAACCCGCTCTACGTCGAGCTCCCGACGTCGATCGTGACCGAGGTCGAGACCGAGCCGGGCCTGCAGGGCGACCGCTCCTCCGGTGGCACCAAGGACGCGACCATCATCGCGACCGGCCACCGCATCCAGGTCCCGCTCTACCTCGAGAGCGGCACCACGGTGAAGATCGACACGCGCGACGGCAGCTTCCTCGGCCGCGTCAACTCCTAGGCGACGTCCGTATGAGTGCTCGTTCGAAGGCCCGCAAGCGCGCCCTCGACATGCTGTACGTGGCCGAGGTGCGTGAGCTCCCGATCACGGACGTCCTGGCGACCGAGACCGTCCGTCACCTGGACCAGCCCGAGCGTGCCTCGAGCTGGGACTACGCACGGCAGATCGTGACGGGCGTCGACGACGCCCGTCACGAGATCGACTCCGTCATCATCGACCACGCCCAGGGGTGGTCGATCGCCCGGATGCCGGTCCTCGACCGCTGCATCCTGCGGATGGCCGTCTGGGAGCTGCGGTTCAACCCGGAGGTGCCGGACGCCGTCGCGATCGCCGAGGCCGTCGAGCTCGCCCAGTCGCTCTCGACCGAGGACTCCGCGGGCTTCGTGAACGGTGTCCTCGGAGCCGTCGCCGGCGGTCGTGCACCGTCCGGTCGGACGGTCGCAGGGGACCAGGAGTCCCGCTAGGCTTGTGCACGTCAGCATCCTTTAATGCCGTCCAGTGAGGCGGGGAAGGGGGTCGACGTGGGTACCAGAACGGTCCTGCAGCAACCCGACATCACGCGCGCTCTGACGCGCATCGCACACGAGATCCTCGAGGCCAACCACGGCGGCTCGGACCTCGTCCTCCTGGGCATCCCGACCCGGGGCGCCGTGCTCGCCGAACGGCTGGGCCGCATCCTGGCGGACATCGAGCCCGAGTGGCAGTCCGCGCGGGCGGGCATCGGATCCGAACGGGTCGGCACACTCGACGTGACCATGCACCGGGACGACCTCGGGCACGGCATCGGTCGTGCCCCGCACCGCACGGTGATCCCCGCCGGCGGCATCGACGGCAAGGTCGTCGTGCTCGTCGACGACGTCCTGTACTCCGGTCGCACGGTCCGGGCAGCGCTCGACGCCCTGCAGGGGATCGGCCGGCCGCGCGCCGTCCGGCTCGCCGTGCTCGTCGACCGCGGCCACCGCGAGCTGCCGATCCGCGCGGACCACGTGGGCAAGAACCTGCCGACCGCCTCGGACGAGCGGGTCACCCTGCACCTGTCCGAGACCGACGGCGACGACACCGTGTTCATCGAGCAGGGGGTGGCGTGATGCGGCACCTGCTCTCCACCGCCGACCTGTCGCGCGACCAGGCCGTGCACATCCTCGACGTCGCCGAGGAGATGGCCGAGGTCAACACGCGCGAGGTCCGGAAGCTCCCGGCCCTGCGCGGCAAGACCGTCGTGAACCTGTTCTTCGAGGACTCGACCCGCACGCGCATCTCGTTCGAGGCTGCGGCGAAGCGCCTGTCGGCCGACGTCATCAACTTCGCGGCCAAGGGCTCGAGCGTCTCCAAGGGCGAGTCCCTCAAGGACACCGTGCAGACCCTCGGCGCGATGGGCATCGACGGCATCGTGATGCGGCACGGCTCGTCCGGTGCGCCGCGCGTGCTCGCCGACGCCGACTGGATCGACGTCCCCGTGGTGAACGCCGGCGACGGCACGCACGAGCACCCGACGCAGGCGCTGCTCGACGCCTTCACCATGCGCCGTCGCCTGCACGGTGCCGGCTCACGTGGACAGGGCCTCGACGGGGTCCGGGTCCTGATCGTCGGCGACGTGCTGCACAGCCGCGTCGCCCGGTCGAACGCGTGGCTGCTCCGGACCCTCGGCGCGAGCGTGACCTTCGCCGCACCGCCGACGCTCCTGCCCGCCACCACGACCCCGTTCGGGGCCGCGGTGCACCACGACCTCGACGCCGCCCTGGCCGAGGACCCGGACGTCGTCATGACGCTCCGGATCCAGCAGGAGCGGATGGACGACGCGTTCTTCCCGAACCCGCGCGAGTACACGCGGCACTGGGGCCTGACGGCTGCGCGGTTCGCGCGGCTGTCCGAGCGCACACTGATCATGCACCCCGGTCCGATGAACCGCGGGCTGGAGATCGCCGGCGTCGCTGCCGACGACCCCCGTTCCACCGTGGTCGAGCAGGTCGAGAACGGCGTCTCGGTCCGCATGGCGGTCCTCTACCTGGCCCTGACCGGCACCGAACCGAAGGAGTCCGCAGCATGACCGCTCACCTGATCCGCGGCGCGCAGCTGGTCGACGGCTCGCGCGCCGACATCCGACTGCAGGACGGCCGCATCACGGCGATCGGGTCCGGTGTGGACGCGAGCGGTGCCACGGTCGTCGACGCCGACGGGCTCATCGCCCTGCCGGGTCTCGTCGACCTGCACACCCACCTGCGCGAGCCCGGCCACGAGGAATCCGAGACGGTCCTCACCGGCTCGCGCGCCGCGGCGGCCGGAGGCTTCACCGCCGTCAACGCGATGGCGAACTCGAGCCCGGTCGCCGACACCGCCGGGGTCGTCGAGCAGGTGCAGGCACTCGGCGACGACGCCGGCTACGTCACGGTCCGCCCGATCGGCGCGGTGTCGCAGGGGCTGCAGGGCACGCACCTGTCCGAGATCGGTGCCATGGCGACGAGCAGGGCGAAGGTCCGGGTCTTCTCGGACGACGGCTCGTGCGTGTCCGACCCGCTCCTCATGCGTCGCGCACTCGAGTACATCAAGGGCTTCGGCGGGGTGCTCGCGCAGCACGCGCAGGAACCCCGACTCACCATCGGCGCGCAGATGAACGAGGGCCGGCTGTCGTCGGAGCTCGGCCTCGCGGGCTGGCCGGCCGTGGCGGAAGAGGCGATCATCGCCCGTGACGTCCTGCTCGCCGACCACGTCGGCGCACGACTGCACGTCTGCCACGTGTCGACCGCCGGCAGCGTCGAGGTCATCCGCTGGGCCAAGTCCCGCGGCATCGACGTCACCGCCGAGGTCACCCCGCACCACCTCGTGCTCACCGAGGACCTCATCGCCGGGCACGACGGCGCCCCCGGGTACGACGCCCGCTACAAGGTGAACCCGCCGCTCCGGGCCCGCGAGGACGTCGACGCCCTGCGCGCAGCCCTGGCCGACGGCACCATCGACATCGTCGCGACCGACCACGCACCCCACACCGCCGAGGCGAAGTGCTGCGAGTGGCCCGCGGCGGCGAACGGCATGGTCGGCCTCGAGTCAGCGCTGAGCGTCGTGCAGTCCGCCGTCGTCGCGTCGGGGCAGCTCGACTGGGCCGACGTCGCCCGGGTCCTGTCCGAGGCGCCGGCACGCATCGGTCAGGTCGAGGGCCACGGTCAGCGCATCACCGAGGGCGCGCCCGCCGAGATCACGCTCTACGACCCGACGGCCAGCCGCGAGTTCGCGGTCGCCGACCTCGCCGGACAGTCGCAGAACTCGCCGTACCTCGGCATGACGCTGCCCGGCCGGGTCGTCGCCACGTTCCACCTGGGCGCGCCGACGGTGCTCGACGGCCGCCTCGTCGACGCCGATACCGTCGCCGCGCACGCCGCGGCGCTCCGGACGGGGGCGCGCGCATGAGCGGCGACGCCGCGCGCTGGTTGCTCGGCGGGGTGATCCTGCTCGCGGTGGCCGCGCTGTTCGTCGCCATGGCGCGCACCTGGCGGACGCGGACCAGGAAGCAGGCGGAATCCGTGCCTCCCGTCCCCGTCCCCACCACGATCGGACCGGAAGTCGGGTCCTGGGACGGTTTCTCCGTCGCGACGACCCGTGCCGACCAGCCGCTGGAACGCATCACCGCCGGCGGACTCGGGTTCCGGGGTCGCGGCGGCGTGCGCGTCCACGCGACCGGTGTGGTCCTGCGACTCGCCGGCGCGGACGACCGCTGGATCGCACGTGCTGCGGTCCGCGGGGCCGACCGCTCGACGTGGGCGATCGACCGGGTGGTCGAGCCCGGGGGACTGGTCCGTCTGCGATGGACGGCGACCGGCGCCGCAGGTGCGACGGACCTCGACACGTACTTCCGGTTCCCGGAGGGCGACGCAGCCGCGCTGCTCGCCCTGCAGGGACTGACCGAGACCGGGCCGCAGGCGACTGCGGCCGATGCCCCGCGAACCGCGGGCGAAGGGAAGAAAGCATGACACGCGAACGGGCCGTCCTGGTCCTCGAAGACGGCACCCGGTACGACGGCTGGGCCTACGGCGCCCGCGGGCGCACGCTCGGCGAGGTGGTCTTCGCGACCGGCATGACCGGCTACCAGGAGACGCTGACCGATCCGTCCTACGCCGGCCAGATCGTGGTGCAGACCGCGCCGCACATCGGCAACACCGGCGTCAACGACGAGGACCCCGAGTCCCGTCGCATCTGGGTCGCCGGGTACGTGGTGCGCGACCCCAGCCGCGTGGTCTCGAACCACCGCGCGAACGCGTCGCTCGACGACCACCTGGTGCGCGACGGCATCGTCGGGATCTCCGGCATCGACACCCGCGCCCTCACGCGCCGGATCCGCGACGCCGGCGCCATGAAGGGCGGCGTGTTCAGCGGCGCCGACGCGACGCTTTCGGAGTCGGAGCAGCTGGACGCCGTCCGGTCGCAGGCCACGATGGCCGGCGCGAGCTTCTCGGCGATCGTGTCCACCCCGGAGACCTACGTCGTGCCGGCCGAGGGCGAGCAGATCGGCCGACTGGCCGTGCTCGACCTGGGTGTGAAGGCGTCGACCACCCGCTACCTCGCCCAGCGCGGCTTCGAGGTGCACGTCGTGCCGCAGGACATCTCCGCTGCGGCGCTCGAGGAGCTCGCACCGGACGCCCTGTTCTACTCGAACGGCCCCGGGGACCCCGCGGCGTCGGACGCCCAGGTCGAACTGCTGCAGGGCAGCCTGCGGACCGGTCGCCCGTTCTTCGGCATCTGCTTCGGCAACCAGCTGCTCGGCCGCGCGCTCGGCTTCGGCACCTACAAGCTGCCCTTCGGGCACCGCGGCATCAACCAGCCGGTGCTCGACACCACCACGGGCAAGGTCGAGATCACGAGCCAGAACCACGGCTTCGCGGTCGACGCTCCCCTGGGGCAGGTCCTCGAGTCGCCGGCCGGGTTCGGTCGTGTCGAGGTCTCGCACTACTCGCTGAACGACGACGTGGTCGAGGGCCTGCGGGCGCTCGACGTGCCCGCGTTCAGCGTGCAGTACCACCCCGAGGCCGCCGCTGGTCCGCACGACAGCATGTACCTCTTCGACCGGTTCGCGGACCTGGTGCGCGCGCGACGTGACGGGGAGCCGCTCGACGCGGCCACCGTCGACGCGACCACTCCCGCAGCAGACATCACCAAGGAAGCGAACTGATGCCCAAGCGCGCAGACATCAACTCCGTCCTCGTCATCGGTTCCGGCCCGATCGTCATCGGTCAGGCCGCCGAGTTCGACTACTCCGGCACCCAGGCGTGCCGTGTCCTCCGTGCCGAGGGCGTCCGGGTCATCCTCGTCAACCCGAACCCGGCGACGATCATGACCGACCCCGACTTCGCCGACGCGACCTACATCGAGCCGATCACGAACGCGTGCCTCGAGGAGATCATCCGCATCGAGAAGCCGGACGCCGTCCTGCCGACGTTGGGCGGCCAGACCGCCCTGAACGCGGCGATCGCGCTCGACGAGGCCGGCATCCTCGAGAAGCACGGCGTCGAGCTCATCGGTGCCAAGGTGGACGCCATCCAGCGCGGTGAGGACCGCCAGCTCTTCAAGGAACTCGTGCTCGAGTCCGGCGCCGACGTGGCCCGGAGCCACATCGCCCACACGCTGGACGAGGCGAAGGAGTTCGCGAAGGACCTCGGCTACCCGCTCGTCGTCCGCCCGTCCTTCACCATGGGTGGTCTCGGTTCGGGCTTCGCGTACGACGAAGCCGAGCTCGTCCGCTTCGTCGGCGACGGGCTGCAGTCCAGCCCGACGACCGAGGTCCTGCTCGAGGAATCGATCCTCGGCTGGAAGGAGTACGAGCTCGAGCTGATGCGCGACAACTACGACAACACCGTCGTCATCTGCTCCATCGAGAACGTCGACCCGGTCGGCGTGCACACCGGCGACTCGATCACCGTCGCCCCGGCGCTCACGCTCACCGACCGCGAGTACCAGAACATGCGCAACATCGGCATCGACATCATCCGTCGCGTCGGTGTCGACACCGGTGGTTGCAACATCCAGTTCGCCGTCGACCCGTCGAACGGCCGCCTGATCGTCATCGAGATGAACCCGCGCGTCTCCCGCTCGTCGGCGCTGGCCTCGAAGGCCACGGGCTTCCCGATCGCGAAGATCGCCGCGAAGCTCGCCATCGGGTACCGCCTGGACGAGATCCAGAACGACATCACGAAGGTGACCCCGGCCAGCTTCGAGCCGACGCTCGACTACGTGGTCGTGAAGACCCCGCGCTTCGCGTTCGAGAAGTTCCCCGCGGCGGACGCCACGCTCACCACGACGATGAAGAGCGTCGGCGAGGCGATGGCCATCGGCCGCAACTACGCGACGGCGCTGCAGAAGTCGCTGCGCTCGCTCGAGAAGCGCGGCTCGAGCTTCCACTGGGACACCCCGGCGTCGGAGCTCGACAAGGACGCCCTGCTCGCGAAGTCGTCCATCCCCACCGACGGCCGGATCGTCACGGTGCAGCAGGCCCTGGTCGCCGGCGCCACCGCCGCCGAGGTCTTCGAAGCCACGAAGATCGACCCGTGGTTCATCGACCAGATCGTGCTCATCAACGAGGTCGCCGCCGAGGTCGCGGCCGCCGACGAGCTCGACGCGGACACCATCCGCTGGGCCAAGGAGCACGGCTTCAGCGACACCCAGATCGCGGCGCTGCGCAGCACCCCGGAGCACCCGGTCAGCGAGCAGCAGGTCCGCGACGACCGGCACGCCCTCGGCATCCGCCCCGTCTTCAAGACCGTCGACACCTGCGCCGGCGAGTTCCCGGCCCTGACGCCGTACCACTACTCGTCGTACGACGCCGAGACCGAGGTGGTCGCGAGCGACCGCAAGAAGGTCGTCATCCTGGGCTCCGGCCCGAACCGCATCGGCCAGGGCGTCGAGTTCGACTACTCCTGCGTGCACGCGTCCTTCGCGCTGAGCGACGCCGGGTTCGAGACGATCATGATCAACTGCAACCCCGAGACGGTCTCCACCGACTACGACACCTCGGACCGTCTGTACTTCGAGCCGCTCACGGCCGAGGACGTCCTCGAGGTCATCGAGGCCGAGGCGGCGTCGGGCGAGCTCGTCGGCGTCGTCGTGCAGCTCGGCGGGCAGACCGCCCTGGGCCTGGCGAAGCCGCTCGAGGCTGCGGGGATCCCGATCCTCGGCACCAGCCCGACGGCGATCGACTCCGCCGAGGAGCGCGGCCAGTTCTCCGCCATCCTCGACGCCGCGGGGCTGCTCGCGCCGCGCAACGGCACCGCCCACGACCTGGCGAGCGCGACCGCCGTCGCCGAGGAGATCGGCTACCCGGTGCTCGTCCGCCCGTCCTTCGTGCTCGGCGGCCGCGGCATGGAGATCCTGTACGACTCCCCGTCGCTCGCCGACTACTTCGACCGGATGGCCGACCAGGCGATCATCGGTCCGGAGCTCCCGCTGCTCGTCGACCGGTTCCTGGACGACGCGGTGGAGATCGACGTCGACGCGCTCTTCGACGGTGAGCGGCTCTACATCGGCGGCATCATGGAGCACCTGGAAGAGGCCGGCATCCACTCCGGCGACTCCGCCTGCACCCTGCCCCCGGTCGGCCTCGGCCGCGCCGAGATCCAGGGCGTCGTCGACGCGACCGAGAAGATCGCCCGCGGCATCGGCGTGCAGGGTCTGCTCAACGTCCAGTTCGCCATCGGCGCCGGCGTGCTCTACGTCCTCGAGGCGAACCCGCGCGCCAGCCGCACGGTCCCGTTCGTCTCGAAGGCGCTCGGCATCGCACTCGCCAAGGCCGCGTCGCGCATCATGACCGGCACGAGCGTCGACGAGCTCGTCGCCGAGGGCATGCTGCCGGCCCGCGACGGGGCGTTCGTCCCGATGGAGGCCCCGGTCGCCGTCAAGGAGGCCGTCCTGCCCTTCCGCCGCTTCCGCACCCGCGAGGGCCAGGTCGTCGACTCGGTGCTCAGCCCCGAGATGCGCTCCACCGGCGAGGTCATGGGCATCGACCGCGACTTCCCGCGGGCGTTCCTCAAGTCGCAGGACGCCGCGTACGGCGGCCTGCCGACCAGCGGCACGGTCTTCGTGAGCGTCGCGGACACCGACAAGCGCGCCATCGTGCTGCCGGTGCACCGCCTGCAGCAGCTGGGCTTCACGATCATCGCGACCGAGGGCACGGCGGAGATCCTCCGCCGCAACGGCATCGAGGTCGGCATCGTCGGCAAGTACAGCCAGGGCGGCGAGAGCGTCGTCGACCTGCTGACGCGCAACGAGGTCGACATCGTCATCAACACGCCGTCGGGTGCCGCCGGTCGTGCGGACGGGTACGAGATCCGAGCGGCCACGGTCGCAGCGGACAAGCCGCTGTTCACGACGATCGCGCAGATCGGTGCGGCGGTCGCGGCGATCGAGACGATCGGCACGCCGCTCAACGTCCGGAGCCTGCAGGACTACGCGCGGGAGCGCGCCACCTGGTGAGCGACGGACGATCGGGAGGCCCGGCCTCCTTCGGCGATCGGCTCGCGTCCGCGATGCGCGAGCGTTCACCGCTCTGCGTCGGCATCGACCCCCACGCCACCACCCTGGCGGCGTGGGGGCTCGGTCGCGACGAGCAGGGACTGGCCGCCTTCGGCGCGGCCCTGGTCGACGCGGCCGCCGGCCGCGCGGCGATCGTGAAGCCGCAGATCGCGTTCTTCGAGGCGGCGGGGGTGGCGGGCTACCGCGCGCTCGACGCGACGATCCGTCGTGCACGCGATGCGGGCCTCCTGGTCGTCGCCGACGTGAAGCGGGGCGACATCGGGTCGACCGGTGACGACTACGCACTCGCGTGGCTCGACCGTGACGGGCCGTTCGCGGCCGACGCGATGACGGTGTCGCCGTACCTCGGCTACGGCTCGCTCAGCGGGACGGTCGACGTCGCTCGGCGGAACGGTGCCGGGGTCTTCGTGCTCGCCGCGACGAGCAACCCGGAGGCGCGGGTGCTGCAGACCGCGGTCCTGGCGGAGGGCCCGCGTGCCGGGCGGTCCGTGGCTGCCGGTATCGTCTTGGACGTGGCAGACGACAACCGGGCCGCGGGCGACCAGGCCCTCGGCGACGTCGGGCTCGTGCTCGGCGCGACCCTTCACCTCGACGACTTCGGCATCGACGCGGACGCGATCGGCACCGCGCCGGTGCTCGCCCCGGGCTTCGGTGCCCAGGGCGCCCGGATCGAGGACCTCCGTGCGCTGTACGGTGCGCGCGCCGAGCAGGTGCTCGTCAGCGAGTCGCGCGGGCTGCTGACCGACGGTCCGGACGGCGTCGCGGCACTCGTGTCCGACCGCGCCGACCGGATCCGTGCCGCCCTCGGGGCCGCAGCATGACCACCGACGGCGACCGCACCGACGGCACCGACCTGCCGGCCCACCGCACGCCACCAGAGGTCGACCGCGTCGCGGCGGCCCAGGCAGCGGTCGCCGCGCGACGCGCCCGGGCCGCGGTGAAGTCCCAGGTCGCGTCGGGGGAGCGCTCGGCGCTCGAGGTCGCACGGTCTGCATGGGACGACGCCCTCGTCGACACGACCTCGGCGGAGCGCTCGCTCCGGGTGCGCGACCTGCTCGTCAGCCTGTCCGGCATCGGTCCGGCGCGTGCCGAGTCGATCATGGGCACCCTGCGCATCGCGCCGTCGAAGCGCCTCGGGGGCCTCGGCACCCGGCAGCGCACGGCGCTGGCCGACTGGCTCGCCGCCCGCGGTCGCAAGCGCGGTGCCTCGAAGCTCGTCGTCCTCGCCGGGCCGACCGCCGTCGGCAAGGGCACGGTGAGCGCGTACATCCGCGAGCAGTACCCGGACGTGAACCTCAGCGTCTCCGCCACGACCCGGAAGCCCCGCCCGGGCGAGGTCGACGGCGTGCACTACTACTTCGTCGACGACGCCGAGTTCGACCGGATGATCCGCGAGCGCGAACTGCTCGAGTGGGCCACGGTGCACAACTCGTACCGGTACGGCACCCCGCGTCCGCCGATCGACCGAGCGCTCGACGCCGGCGAGCGGGTCATGCTCGAGATCGACCTGCAGGGTGCTCGCCAGGTCCGTGACGCGATGCCCGAGGCCGTGCTCGTGTTCCTGCTGCCCCCGACGTGGGAAGAACTGGTGCGTCGACTCATCGGCCGCGGCACCGAGTCGCCCGAGGAACAGGCGCGTCGACTCGACACCGCGAAGGTCGAACTGGCCGCCCAGGACGAGTTCGACGTCCGCATCGTGAACTCCGATGTCGGCACCGCGGCACGACAGGTCGTAGACTTGTTCTCTGCGCCCTGACGGGTGCACCGACGACGAGGAGACTCCATGGCCAACCCCCAGGGCATCATCGACCCGCCCATCGACGACCTGCTCAGCAAGGTCGAGTCGAAGTACGCGCTCGTCATCTTCGCTTCCAAGCGCGCGCGTCAGATCAACGACTACTACGCCGACCTGCACGAGGGCTCGCTCTTCGACAACGTCGGCCCGCTCGTCGACTCGACGATCGACGACAAGCCGCTGTCCGTGGCTCTCCACGAGATCAACGAGGACAAGCTCACCGTCACCAAGCAGCAGCAGCCCTCCGACTGATCCCGGTGACTGCAGCTGCTCTGCGCCTCTTCACGTCCGAGTCGGTGACCGAGGGGCACCCCGACAAGATCTGCGACCAGATCTCGGACAGCATCCTCGACGCACTGCTCACGGTGGACCCGCACGCGCGGGTCGCCGTCGAGACGATGGTGACGACCGGGCTCGTGCACGTCGCCGGCGAGGTCACGACCTCGGGCTACGTCGAGATCCCCAAGCTCGTCCGTGACGTCATCACGGGCATCGGCTACAACTCGTCGGACGTCTCCTTCGACGGCGCCACGTGCGGCGTCGAGGTGTCGATCGGTGCGCAGTCGCCGGACATCGCGCAGGGCGTCGACGAGTCGCTCGACTCCCGCACCGGCGCGGTCGACCCGCTCGACCGTCAGGGTGCCGGCGACCAGGGCATCATGTTCGGCTTCGCGACGAACGAGACCCCCGAGTACATGCCGGTCGCGATCTGGCTGGCGCACCGCCTAGCCGAGCGTCTGGCCGCCGTGCGCAAGTCCGGCGAGCTGGCCTTCCTGCGCCCGGACGGTAAGACGCAGGTCACCGTCGGGTACGACGGCGTCGTGCCGAAGACCGTCGAGACCGTCGTCCTGTCGACGCAGCACTCGCCGAGCGTCACGCTGGAGCAGCTCACCGCCGAGATCACCGAGCACGTGATCCGTCCGGTGCTCGACCTCGTCGACCTCGACTCCTCGCACGTCGACGTCATCGTCAACCCGACGGGTCGCTTCGAGATCGGTGGCCCCCAGGGCGACGCCGGGCTCACCGGCCGCAAGGTCATCGTCGACACCTACGGCGGGGCCTCCCGTCACGGTGGCGGCGCGTTCAGCGGCAAGGACCCGTCGAAGGTCGACCGCTCGGCGGCGTACGCGCTGCGCTGGGTCGCGAAGAACGCGGTCGCCGCGGGCCTCGCTGACCGGCTCGAGGTGCAGGTCGCCTACGCGATCGGCCGCGCGAAGCCCGTCGGGCTCTACGTCGAGACCTTCGGCACCGGACACGTCGATGACGCCACGATCGAAGCCGCGATCCGCCAGGTCTTCGACCTGCGTCCGGCCGCGATCATCCGCGACCTCGACCTGCTCCGTCCGATCTACGCGCAGACCGCGACGTACGGACACTTCGGCCGCGAGCTCCCCGGGTTCACCTGGGAGCAGCTCGACCGCGTCGAGGAACTCCGCGCCGCCGCAGGGCTCGTCACCGCCGCCGTCTGAGGCACCGCGTGACCACCGTCGCGCGCGTCGTCCTCGACTCGCCGCTCCCGCAGTTGGACCGTCTGTTCGACTACCGGGTGCCGGCCGAGCTCGAGGACGACTGCGTGCCGGGGGTCCGTGTGAAGGTCCCGCTCCGCACCGGGGCCCGGATGTCCGACGGCTACGTCGTCGAGATCGTCGACGAGGGCGACTACCCGGGTGAACTCAGCGCGATCGAGACCCTGGTGTCACCCGTCCCGGTCCTGGCGCCGGAGATCTGGAAGCTCGCCCGCGCCGTGGCCGACCGCGCCGCCGGTGTGGCGTCGGACGTCCTCCGCCTGGCCGTGCCGACCCGCCAGGTCCGCGCCGAGAAGGCCTGGCTCGCGCGGGACACCTCGTGGTCCCCGCCCCCGGTGTCCGCACCGCCGGTGACCGGCTACACCCCGGGCATGCTCGAAGGCGTGATCGCCGAGCACGATCGCGCTGCGGTCGCTGCCGTTCCACACCCGGTGGCGCTGGCCGGGCCCACCAGCGACGAGGGCGACGGCGACTCCGATCCGATCTGGGTGCCCGGTTGGGCAGCCACCCTCGCCCAGGCCGCCGCCCACACGCTGGCGAGCGAGCAGTCCGCCGTCATCGCCGTCCCCGACTTCCGCGACGTGATCGACCTCGAGCGCGCGCTGCTCGCGGTGCTGCCGCCGGAACGGGTCGTGCGCTTCGACGCCAAGCAGACGAACGGTCAGCGGGCCAAGGCACTGCTGCAGGCGCGGACGCACCCCGTCGTCGCGATCGGCAACCGGACGGCGGTGTACGCACCGGCGACCGACCTCGGGCTCATCGCGATGTGGGACGACGGCGACGCCTCGTTCATCGAGCAGCGCGCGCCGTACGTGCACACGCGTGACGTCGCCCTCGTGCGGGCTGCGCAGTCGGGCGCCGCACTGCTGTTCGTCTCGCACGCCCGCAGCACCGACGTGCAGCGGCTCGTCGAACTGCACTGGCTGCAGGACGTCACGCCGTTCCGGGTGAAGACCCCGAAGGTCATCCCCACCGTGCAGCAGACCTCGGCCGAGGGGTACGCCGCACAGGCGCGCATCCCGAGCTCCGCCTGGCGTGCCGCGCGCGAGGCCAGCCAGCACGGCCCGGTGCTCGTGCAGGTCGCGAGCCCCGGGTTCGGCACCGGGCTCGTCTGCGCGGAGTGCGGTGAGCGGGCGCACTGCCGGATCTGCGGCGGTCCGCTCGGCAGTCCGCACCGCGGTGCCACGCCGCAGTGCCGGTTCTGCGGTGCCCTCGCCGTGGGGTTCCGCTGCCCGACGTGCGGCAACGGCACCGTGAAGCCCGTGGGACAGGGCGCTCAACGCACCGCCGACGAACTCGGGCGGGCGTTCCCCGGCACCCGGATCGTGGTGGCCGACGGCTCACGCCCGCTCGACGAGGTGCCCGCGAGGCCCTCCGTCGTCGTCGCGACCCGTGGCGCCGAGCCGAGCGTGCCCGGAGGCTACGCGTGCGTGCTGTTGCTCGACGGCGAGAAGATGCTGGCGCGCGAAGGACTGCGCGTGCAGGAGGACGTGCTCCGGTTCTGGACGAACGCCGCCGCGAAGGGCGCTCCCGGGGCCGAGGCGTACCTGGTCGGCATCGGCGGCAAGCTCGCGACGGCGATGGCGCTCTGGCGGCTCGACGGTCCCGCGCACGACGAACTCACCGACCGGCGCGAACTGCACTTCCCGCCGGCGGTCCGCGTCGCGACGATGACCGGCACCGACGAGGCCGTCACCGCTGCGGTCGAGGCCCTCGAGGGTGCAACCGCGGGCCCGGTGCTCGGCCCGGTCCCCGTCGAGGACGACGCCCTGCCGGGCACGGTCCGGGCGATCGTGCGGTTCCCGTACGCGCACGGTGCCGAGGTCGCGGCGACCCTGAAGGCCGAGGTGATCCGGCGGTCGTCGACCCGGCGGGTGCTGAAGGGCGGCAACCGGCGTCGGGCGGCACCGACGCTGCGGGTCCGGCTCGACGACGCCGAACCCTTCAGCGAGGTCTGACCGCACCGGCCGGCGGGGCGGGGCTTCCGTGGCGGAGCGGCGCCGCGCCTCCCGGGCCGTGTGCGTTCGCACCTTGCGACGTTCCACGCGTCGATCACCTCGTGTTCTGTCGGCCGATGCGCACGCAACCGATGCGTGTGCACCTTCCGACTATCCACCCGTCGATCGACGAGTGGTTTGTCGCGAAACGAGTCCGCCGCGCCGCAGCGTCAGGCGCGCACGGCCCGCCCGCCGACGCGCGGGAACACCACGCCGAGCGCGACCATCCCGACCGCGAGCACGAGGTGCAGCCAGTTGTCCGCCCAGTTCAGCGGCACGAAGTTCGCACCGAACGAGTGCCCCGCGGTGAACAGCCCGTAGACCCAGAGCACGAAGTAGACGACCCCGCCGAGCACCAGGTACATCCGCGAGCCGGTGGCGTACCCCGCCGCGAGCACCCCGACGACCCCGAACAGCAGGTGCACGATGTTGTGCAGCACCGACACCTGGAAGACCCCGAGCAGCATCGCCATCGATCCGTGGCCGGCACCCGCGAGCGAGCCGGACGTCAGCCCGGGCACGAACCCGGCGATCCCGACGAGCAGGAACACGACGCCGACGAGCAGCGCGACCTTCTGGATGCTGGACCCTGCGAAGCGGTCGGTGGACGTGGTGACGTCGGACATGGGAACCCCTCTCGTGCTGTGCCGCAGACCGTACCCACCCGGCGCGGGCCCGGTTCGGGTCAGTCCACCGAGCGCGCGCGTGGGAGGATCGAACCCATGCGTCTCGTCGTCGCCGGCAGCCCCGCTGCGGCCGTCCCCACCCTCCGCCGTCTGGCGGCGTCCGACCACGAGATCGCCGCGGTCCTCACACGTCCGCCGACACCGCAGGGCCGGAAGCGCGTGCTGACGCCGACGCCGGTCGCGCAGGTCGCCGCGGAGCTCGGGCTGCCCGTCATCGAGGCGAGCCGCGTCGACGACGACGTCACCGCGCGCATCGCTGCGCTCGACGTCGACCTCGGTGTCATCGTCGCCTACGGCGCGTTGCTCCGCCGTCCCGCGCTCGACGCCCCGCGCCTCGGCTGGGTGAACCTGCACTTCTCCGACCTGCCGGCGTACCGCGGCGCGGCGCCGGTCCAGCGGGCCGTGATGGCGGGGGACACCCGCACCGCCGCGTCGGTCTTCCAGCTCGTCGAGGCGCTCGACGCCGGCCCGGTGTTCGCAGCGGACCGGTTCGAGATCGACCCGGAGGCCACCGCCGGCGAGGTCCTCGCCGCCATGGCGGAGTCCGGCGCCGAGACCGTCGCCCGGGTGGTCGACGCCATCGCCGCCGGCACGGCCGTCGCGACCGAGCAGACCGGCGAGCCGACGCTCGCGCCGAAGACGACCATCGACGACGGGCGCATCGACTTCGGTGCTCCGGCGGCGGTCGTGCACGCCCGTCTGCGCGGGGTCACCCCCGAGCCCGGCGCGTACGCCCACCTCGGCGAGACCCGCGTGAAGCTGCTCCGCAGCAACCGCCTGACAGGAGGCCCCGCGGACCCCGCCCCGCAGCTCGAGCCCGGTGCGCTGGCACTCCACGGCGGTCGGCTGCTGGTCGGGACCGGTGACACTCCGCTGGCGCTGCTCGAAGTGCAGCCGGCCGGCAAGAAGGCGATGGACGCCGCTGCCTGGGCCCGTGGCCTGGGCGAACTGGACGGGAAGGTCCTCGCATGAGCCAGCCGACGAACACCCGGGGCGCCCGCCGCGGTCCCCGTCCCGCGAACGCCCGTCGTGTCGCGTTCGACGTGCTCCGCGCCGTGCAGGTCGACGACGCGTACGCGAACCTGCTGCTGCCGACACGCATCCGTCGCGCCGGCCTCACCGCGCGCGACGCCGCGTTCGCCACCGAGCTCACCTACGGCTCGATCCGGATGCTCGGTCGCTACGACGTCATCATCGCGCTGGCGTCGGGTCGTCGGCCGGAGAACATCGAGGCCGACGTCCTCGACGTGATGCGGCTCGGCGCCCACCAGCTGCTCGCCATGCGCACCCCGACGCACGCCGCGGTCGACGCCACGGTCGAGCTCGCCCGCGAAGTCGGTGCCCGCCGTGCCACCGGCTTCGTGAACGCCGTGATGCGCAAGATCGCCGCGCGCACCGACGACGAGTGGGACGCGCAGATCACCGAGGGCCGTGGTGGCGACGCCCTGCTCGCCACGCGGTGGTCGCACCCGGTCTGGGTCGTCTCGGCACTGCGCGACGCCCTCGCCGCCGAACGCTCCCGCGACGAGCTCGCCGCCCTGCTCGCCGCCGACAACGCCGCGCCCCGGGTGCAGCTCGCGGCGCTGCCCGGGCTCGCCACCGACGAGGACATCGCCACCGCGACGGCGCGCACGGTGCCGGACGCAGACGACGACGCCGACGCCGATGCCGCGTTCGCCGACGCGACCGGCGCGGCGGACGTGCCCGCGGCCCTGGTGCCCGCCGACGGCGAACCGGAGGCCGACGGCGCGACCGGCACCGTGCCTCCCGTCCGGACCGCCGACCCCGTGCCGGCCGCCGACGCCCTGCCGGTCTCGCCCGTCGGGATCCGGGGCATCTCCGGTGACCCCGCGCGCGTACCGGGCGTCGCTGCCGGGCGCCTGCGCGTGCAGGACGAGGGTTCGCAGCTCGCCGCCCTCGCGCTGAGCCGGTCGTCCGAGGTGCGCGCGGGCGAGCGCTGGCTCGACATGTGCGCCGGTCCCGGCGGCAAGGCCGCGCTGCTCGCCGCCGAGGCGCAGCAGGGCGGCGCGACCCTCGTCGCGAACGAGCTCGTGCCGGCACGTGCCGGACTCGTGCGGAACGCCCTCGGGGTGTTCGGCGACCACGTCCGCGTCGTCGAGGGCGACGCCCGGCGCTACGGCCGCGACGGCACCGGGATGACCTTCGACCGCATCCTGCTCGACGCGCCGTGCACCGGCCTCGGCGCCCTGCGTCGGCGTCCGGAAGCGCGCTGGCGGAAGACCCCCGAGGACGTCCAGGAACTCGCGGTGCTGCAGACCGAGCTGCTCGACGCCGCGGTCCGGGTGCTGGCACCGGGTGGGACGCTCGCGTACGTGACGTGTTCGCCGCACCTGGCCGAGACGCGTGGCCAGGTCGACGCGCTGATGGAGCGGCACGGGGGAGTCCTCGAGCAGCTCGACACCGCGACGATCGTCCGGGGGGTCGCCGCGCGCGACCCGGAGATCGCGGACGGCAACACGGCGCAGCTCTGGCCGCACCGAGTCGGCACGGACGCGATGTTCATCGCGTTGTTCCGTCGCGTCGGCTGAGGCCGTCGAGCGGGGCGTCGCGCTCGCGCCGGTAGGCTTGCCCGGTGACGATCCGCATCTCGCCGAGCATCCTGTCCGCCGACTTCGCGAACCTCGAGCGTGAACTCCACCGCATCGAGACCGCCGACCTGGTGCACGTCGACGTGATGGACAACCACTTCGTGCCGAACCTGACGCTCGGGCTGCCGATCGTCGAGCGCCTGCAGCAGGTCTCCCCGGTGCCGCTCGACGTGCACCTCATGATCACCGACGCCGACGTCAACGCACCGAAGTACGCCGAGACCGGTGCGTCGAGCGTGACGTTCCACTTCGAGGCCGCGGACGACCCCGTGGCCACGGCCGCCGCGATCCGCTCGAACGGCGCCCGCGCGGCCGTCGCGGTGAAGCCGGCCACCCCGATCACGCAGGTGCTGCACCACCTCGACGCCTACGACATGATCCTGCTCATGACCGTCGAGCCCGGCTTCGGCGGGCAGTCGTTCATGCCGTCCGTGATGCCGAAGCTCGCCGACGCCCGTGCGGCGGTCGACGCCTCGGGACTCGACGTGTGGCTCGAGGTCGACGGCGGCATCTCGGTGGACACCGTGCCCGAGGCCGTGCGCAGCGGCGCCGACACGCTCGTCGCCGGGTCGGCCGTGTACGGCGGTGAGCCCGCCGCGCGGATCACGGACCTGCGCGAAGCGGCCGCGCGGGCGCGGGCATGAGCGCGACCCGTCCGGACGGTACGTCGGCAGCGTCAGCGGAGACCGGTAGCCTGGACCGCGTGAAGACGTTCGACGACCTGTTCCAGGAGCTCACCGAGAAGGCGCGCACGCGCCCCGAGGGCTCCGGCACCGTCGCCGAACTGGACGCCGGCGTGCACCAGATCGGCAAGAAGATCGTGGAAGAAGCGGCCGAGGTCTGGATGGCGGCCGAGTACGAGGGCGACGAGCGCACCTCGGAGGAGATCTCGCAGCTCGTGTACCACCTGCAGGTCCTCATGGTGGCGAAGGGGCTGTCCCCGGCGGACATCTGGCGACATCTGTAGGGCGCGCTCGGGCACTGCCCGTGCACCGACCTCGATCCGCCACGACCCCGACCAGAAAGCAGACCCCCTGATGCTCCGCATCGCCGTGCCCAACAAGGGTTCCCTGTCCGAGACCGCGTCCGACATGCTGCGCGAGGCCGGGTACGCCGGTCGCCGCGACCCGAAGGCGCTGCACCTGCTCGACGAGCGCAACGGCGTCGAGTTCTTCTTCCTCCGCCCGCGGGACATCGCGACCTACGTCGGCTCCGGCGCACTCGACGTCGGGATCACCGGCCGCGACCTGCTGCTCGACTCCGGTTCCGAGGCGCACGAGGTCGACGCGCTCGGCTTCGCGGACTCCACGTTCCGGTTCGCCGGCACGCCGGGCCGGTACAGCACGCTGCAGGACCTCGACGGCGTCCGGGTCGCGACGAGCTACCCGGGCCTGGTCGGCGACTTCCTCGCTCGCCACGGGGTGACGGCGACGCTCGTCAAGCTCGACGGGGCCGTCGAGAGCGCCGTGCGTCTCGGTGTCGCCGACGCCGTGGCCGACGTGGTGTCGACGGGCAGCACGCTGCGGCAGGCCGGCCTCGAGATCTTCGGTCCGGTCATCCTCGAGTCGACCGCGCTGCTGGTGTCGACCGACGAGACGATCCCGGGCATCGACGTGCTCCGCCGTCGGCTGCAGGGCGTGCTCGTCGCCCGCGGCTACGTCATGCTCGACTACGACATCCCCACCGCGCTGCTCGAGCAGGCGACGGCAGTCGCGTCCGGCATCGAGTCGCCGACGGTCTCGCCGCTGCACGGCCGTGACTGGTCCGCGGTGCGCGTGATGATCCCGCGCGACGACGCGAACCTCATCATGGACGCCCTGTACGACCTCGGTGCCCGCGCCATCCTCGTCAGCCCGATCCACGCGGCCCGGCTGTGACCGCGGCAGCCACGGCGCCGGGCGGCGTGGCCGTCCGCGTCATCCCGTGCCTCGACGTCAAGGGCGGCCGGGTCGTCAAGGGCGTGAACTTCCTCGATCTGCAGGACGCCGGTGACCCGGTCGAGCTCGCCGCGCGCTACTACGAGCAGGGCGCTGACGAGCTGACCTTCCTCGACGTCGGTGCCACGGTCGAGAACCGCGCCACGATGTACGACACGGTCACCCGCACCGCCGAGCAGGTGTTCATCCCGCTCACGGTCGGTGGCGGCGTCCGTTCCGTCGACGACGTGTCCCGCCTGCAGCAGTGCGGCGCGGACAAGATCGGCGTGAACAGCGCCGCGATCGCCCGGCCCGACCTCGTCGGCGAGATCGCCGACCGGTTCGGCGCGCAGGCCGTGGTGCTGTCGCTCGACGTCAAGCGCTCCGACCGGACTGCGTCCGGCTTCGTGGTCACCACGCACGGCGGCCGCACGGAGACCGACATCGACGCGATCGCCTGGGCGCGCGACGCCGTCGAGCGGGGTGCGGGGGAGCTGCTCGTCAACTCCATCGACGCGGACGGCACGAAGAACGGGTTCGACCTCGAGCTCGTCGCCGCGGTGCGGTCGGTCGCGCGGGTCCCGGTCATCGCCTCGGGAGGCGCGGGTCGGGTCGACCACTTCGCCCCCGCTGTCGACGCGGGTGCGGATGCCCTCCTCGCCGCGTCCGTCTTCCACCGTGGCGAGATGACGGTGGGCGACGTCAAGGCCGCGCTGCGCGCGACCGGCCACGCCGTCCGCTGAACCGCCGCCGCCCGCTGATCCGCCGCCGTAGGCTAGGAGTCTCATGACCGACAGCACCAGCACCGACACCGACGCGGTCCTCGACCGCGCACGTTTCGGTGCGGACGGGCTGCTCCCCGCCATCGTGCAAGAGGAGTCGTCGAAGGACGTCCTCATGCTCGGGTACATGGACCGGGAAGCGCTCCGCCGCACCCTCACCGAGGGGCGCGTGACCTTCTGGTCGCGGTCGCGGAACGAGTACTGGCGGAAGGGCGACACGTCGGGGCACGCGCAGTACGTGCGCGACGCGGCGTTCGACTGCGACGCCGACACCCTGCTCGTCACCGTGCAGCAGGTCGGTGCCGCGTGCCACACCGGGGCGCACCGCTGCTTCGACGTCGATCCGCTCGCGCCCACGACGGCGTCAGCCCCGGCCGACACGGCAGTGGAGGCGACCCGATGACGACCGCGACGATCTCCGATGCGCCGCACACGACCTCCCGGCCGGAGTTCGACGCGCTGCTGAGCGACCACCGCGTCGTCCCGGTGGTGCGCGCGCTCTACGCCGACAGCGAGACGCCGGTGGGTGTCTACCGGAAGCTCGCCGACGGCCGGCCCGGGTCGTTCCTGCTGGAGTCCGCGGGCCAGGGCGGCCTCTGGTCGCGCTGGTCGTTCGTCGGTGTGCGCAGCTTCGGCGTCCTCACGCAGGAGGGCGACCGCGCCGCCTGGATCGACACCGGCATCGACGCCGAACGTGCGGTCGGCTCACTCGACGGCGAACCGCTCGAGGTCCTGGCACGCCTGCACGAGCGCTGGGCCACCCCGCGGGTGCCCGGCTCCCCGCCGCTCGTCGGCGGGACGGTCGGGTTCATCGGGTGGGAGGCCGTGCGCCAGCTCGAGCACCTGCCGAACGTGCCGCCGGCCGACTTCGACGTGCCCGGACAGGCACTGTCCTTCGTCTCCGAGCTCGTCGCGCTCGACCACCGCACGGGGCTCGTCCTGCTCGTCGCGAGCGTGCTGAACGACGGCACCGACGACGCCGACACGCTCTGGTCCGACGCGCAGCGCCGCCTCGACCGCCTGCAGGCCGACCTCGTCCAGCCGAGCGTCGCGACCGTCGCCGAGGCGTTCGAGATCGCCGAGCCGACGCCGACGCACCGTTCCACGCCGGACGAGTACATGGCCGCGGTGGAGCGCTCGAAGGAGTTCATCCGCGACGGCGACGTGTTCCAGGTCGTGATCTCGCAGCGCTTCGACCACGAGGTGACCGCCGACCCGCTCGACGTGTACCGGGTCCTCCGGACGTTGAACCCGAGTCCGTACATGTACTTCCTGGCCCTGGCGGACACCGCCGACGAGCGGTACTGGATCGTCGGCGCCTCGCCGGAGGCCCTGGTGAAGGTGCAGTCCGGCCGCGCCATCACGCACCCGATCGCCGGGTCGCGTCCACGTGGTGCGACCCCGGAAGAGGACGTCCGCTTCGGCGACGACCTGCTCGACGACCCGAAGGAACGCGCCGAGCACCTGATGCTCGTCGACCTGGCCCGCAACGACCTGCAGAAGGTCTGCGAGCCCGGTACCGTCGCGGTCACCGAGTTCATGACGGTCGAGCGCTTCAGTCACATCATGCACCTGGTGTCGAGCGTCGAGGGTGCGGTGCGTCCGGGGATGTCCGCCATCGACGTGTTCCGGGCGACGTTCCCGGCCGGCACCCTGTCCGGTGCGCCGAAGCCCCGCGCGCTGGAGATCATCGACGAGCTCGAGCCGGCGAAGCGCGGTGCCTACGCCGGTGTCGTCGGCTACTTCGACTTCGCCGGTGACGCGGACATCGCGATCGCGATCCGCACCGCCCTGATCAAGGACGGCGTGGCACGGGTGCAGGCCGGTGCCGGCCTGGTGGCGGACTCCGACCCGGCCACCGAGCACGAGGAGACCATCAACAAGGCGGCGGCACCCCTGCGGGCCGTGGCCACGGCGAACCGGATGCGCGAGGTGCGCTCGTGAAGCGCTCGCGCCCGATCGTCGTCGTCGCCGGACTGCTCGTCGCCGGCATCATAATGCTCGCGTGGACGCAGACCTGGTTCACCGTGGACCTGCACGCCGGTGCGGCAGTCACCTCGACGGTCGACGCCGACGGGGCCGCGGTCGTGCCGCAGTACACCGCCCTGGCGATCGCGAGCCTGGCCCTGTTCCTCGCGATGACCATCGCCGGCCGGGTGCTGCGCATCGTGCTCGCGTGCGTCGAGATCCTGCTCGGACTCGGCGTCGTGGTCAGCGGCATCACCGCACTCGGTGACCCGGTCGCCGCGGCGAAGGGTGCCGTCGGCGCGGTGGCCGGGGTCAGCGACCTGACCGCCGTGCGCCGCGTCGTGTCCGGCGTCGACGTGTCGCTCTGGCCGGCCGTCGGCATCGCCGGTGGGGTCCTGGCCGTCCTGCTCGGTGTCGTCGTCATCGTGGTGCAGCGTGCGTGGCCCGGTCCGAGCCGGAAGTACGGCGCGGCGACCGCGGGAGCCGCCGCCGACGCCCGCGCCGCAGCCCCGGTCGTGCGCGACGCCGTCGTGGACTGGGACGACCTCAGTGCTGGGGTCGACCCGACCGACGGCACGGTAGGATCGGATGGGCGTCGGTCGACCGACGACGCCGGAGCAGAACGAGGAGCACCGTGAGCAACACTGAGCCCGCAGAACTCGGCGAAGGCCACTCGCCGGCCGCCTGGACCGCCGTCGTGATCATGCTGATCGGATTCGCGGCAGGCACGCTGTTCTTCTGGTTCGACCAGCCGTGGGGCGTCTGGGTCTCCGCTGCCGTCGTCGTCATCGGTCTGGTCATCGGCGCGGTCATGGCGAAGGCCGGTTACGGCGTGAACGGCCCGAAGTACGTCGCCAAGCACCACGCCGAGTAGGACTCGCATGCCGAACGTGCTCGAGACCCTCGTCGCGGGCGCGCTCGAGGACGCCGCCGCCCGTCGCGTCGACCGCCCGTACTCGGACGTCGAACGCGACCTCGACCGGGTGGCGTCGCCGCTCGACGCCCTCGCGTTCCTCGCCCCGGGCGACCGGGTGAAGATCCTCGCCGAGGTCAAGCGCGCCAGCCCGTCCCGTGGCTCGATGGCCCCCATCGAGGACCCGGCCGCACTCGCAGCCGACTACGAGCGCGGTGGCGCGTCGACGATCAGCGTCCTGACCGAGGGGCGCAAGTTCCTCGGCAGTCTCGCCGACCTCGAAGCCGTCAAAGCCCGCGTGGGCATCCCCGTGCTGCGCAAGGACTTCATCGCCGACCCGTACCAGGTCGTCGAGGCCCGGGCCGCCGGCGCCGACGTCGTGCTGCTCATCGTGGCCGCGCTCGAGCAGCAGCAGCTGGTCGAGCTCCACACGCTGGCCGAAGAACTCGGCATGCGCGTGCTGGTCGAGGCGCACTCCGCCGACGAGGTCTCCCGTGGCCTCGACGCCGGTGCGCGGATCCTCGGCGTCAACGCGCGCGACCTCACCGACTTCTCGCTCGACCGCGACCTGTTCGGGTCGCTCGCCGACCGCATCCCCGACGGGGTCGTGCGCGTCGCCGAGTCCGCCGTCGCCGGTCCCGCCGACGTCGCCCACTACCGCGCAGCGGGTGCCGACGTCGTCCTGGTCGGGGAAGCGCTCGTCACGGGTGCAGACCCCGCCGCCACCCTCGCGTCGTTCATCGAGGCCGCCGACCGCGGCTGAACGTTCCACCCGTCCGACCACCGGCACCGCCGGTCGCGTCGGACACGTCCCGGGAAGACCCATCGTGACCTCACTCCGCGACCTGCACGGCCCGTACTTCGGTGACTTCGGCGGACGCTTCGTCCCCGAGTCGCTCGTCCTCGCGCTCGACGAGCTCGAGGCCGCCTTCCGCACGGCCTGGGCGGACCCGGCCTTCCGTGCCGAGCTCGACGAGCTCCAGCGCGACTACACCGGTCGTCCGTCGATCATCACCGAGGTGCCGCGGTTCGCGAAGCACGCCGGTGGTGCCCGCGTGATCCTGAAGCGCGAGGACCTGAACCACACCGGGTCGCACAAGATCAACAACGTGCTCGGTCAGGCGCTCGTGGCCCGTCGGCTCGGCAAGACCCGCCTCATCGCGGAGACCGGTGCCGGCCAGCACGGCGTGGCCACGGCGACCGCGGCTGCGCTGTTCGGCATGGACTGCGTCGTGTACATGGGTGCCGTCGACACCGAACGGCAGGCGCTCAACGTCGCCCGGATGCGCCTGCTCGGCGCCGAGGTGATCCCGGTCGAGACCGGATCGCGCACGCTGAAGGACGCCATCAACGAGGCCCTCCGCGACTGGGTGGCGAACGTCGACTCGACCCACTACCTGCTCGGCACGGTCGCCGGCCCGCACCCGTTCCCCGAGATGGTGCGCGAGTTCCACAAGGTGATCGGTGAAGAGGCCCGCCAGCAGGTCCTCGACCGCGTCGGGCGTCTCCCCGACGCCGTCGCCGCGTGCGTCGGTGGCGGCTCGAACGCGATGGGCATCTTCGAGGCGTTCCTCGACGACGAGTCCGTCGCGCTGCACGGCTTCGAGGCCGGTGGCGACGGCGTGGAGACCGGTCGGCACGCCGCGAGCATCACGCTCGGTCGCGAAGGCGTCCTGCAGGGCGCGAAGTCCTACCTCATGCAGGACGAGGACGGCCAGACCATCGAGAGCCACAGCATCTCCGCCGGGCTCGACTACCCGAGCGTCGGGCCGGAGCACGCCTACCTGGCGTCGATCGGTCGCGCACAGTACGCGCCGATCACCGACACCGAGGCGATGGAGGCGTTCCGGCTGCTCAGCCAGACCGAGGGCATCATCCCGGCGATCGAGTCGGCGCACGCGCTCGCGGGTGCGATGAAGCTCGGCAAGGAGCTCGGCCCCGAGGGCGTCGTGCTCGTGAACCTGTCCGGCCGTGGCGACAAGGACGTGGCGTCCGCCAGTCGCTACTTCGGCATCCTCGACGAGAACGCGGTGCAGCTGTGACCACGAACCAGACCGTCGCCACGACGATCGACACCGCCAACGCCGAGCGTGCCGGGGCCGTCGTCGGCTACCTGCCCGCCGGGTACCCCGACGTGCAGACCAGCGTCGACGCTGCCGTCGCCCTCGCCGAGAACGGCGTGGACGTCATCGAGCTCGGCCTGCCGTACTCCGACCCCGTCATGGACGGTCCGGTCATCCAGCGTGCGGCCGAGGAGAGCCTGGCGAACGGCTTCCGGGTCGCGCAGGTCTTCGATGCCGTGCACCAGATCACCGAGCGCGCCGACGTGCCGGTGCTCGTGATGACGTACTGGAACCCTGTGCTCCGCTACGGCGTGGACCGCTTCGCCGACGACCTCGTCGCCGCCGGAGCCGCGGGCCTCATCACGCCCGACCTGATCCCGGACGAAGCCGCCGAGTGGATGGCCTCGTCGGAGCGGACCGGCCTGGACCGCGTGTTCCTCGCGGCACCGTCCTCGTCCGACTCCCGGATGCAGCAGACGGTGCAGGCGAGCCGCGGGTTCGTTTACGCCGTCTCGACGATGGGCGTCACCGGAGCACGGGCCGGCGTCGACGTCGCTGCACGCACCGTGGTGTCGCGGCTCCGTGACGCCGGCGTCGCGCGCACCTGCGTGGGCCTCGGCATCTCGACGGCCGAGCAGGTCGCCGAGGTCCTGGAGTACGCCGACGGCGCGATCGTCGGCTCGGCGTTCGTCCGCGCACTGGCCGACCTCGGGGTGCAGGGGGTCGCCGACCGCGCGGCCGACCTCACCACCGGCGCCCGCCGCTCCTAGTCCAGTTCCTGGCGGGCCCACGACCCGCGCTACAGTGAGCGGGGCCGACGACACGTCGACACCGCGCCCCGTCAGTTCCGAAAGGCGACCGTTCCTCCATGCCCCTCCTGAGCATCCCGAGCCCGAGCACCGCCTGGCAGTACTTCGACCTGACCGCCTGGCTGCGCGACGTGTTCGGTTGGTCGCTGCCGCTCGACTTCCGCATCCACGCGTACGCGATCTGCATCCTGCTCGGGATCGTCGCCGCGGTCCTGCTCGCGAACCGCCGCCTCAACGCGCGCGGCGTCGAGCGTTGGATCATCATCGACATCGCGATCTGGGCGGTGCCCGCCGGCATCATCGGCGGCCGGCTCTTCCACGTGTTCACGCACGTGTCGGACTACTTCGGCCCCGGCATCGACCCGCTGTCCTTCCTGTACATCTGGGAGGGCGGGCTCGCGATCTTCGGCGCCCTGATCCTCGGGTCCGTCGGTGCCTGGATCGGCTGCCGCCAGGTCGGCCTGCGGTTCACGTCGTTCATCGACGCCGTCGTGCCCGGGGTGCTGCTCGCACAGGCCTTCGGTCGGCTCGGCAACTACTTCAACCACGAGCTCTTCGGCATGCCGACCAGCCTGCCGTGGGGCCTGCAGATCGAGTCGACGAACGCCGCGTTCCCGAAGGGCCTGCCCGAGGGCACGCTGTTCCACCCGACGTTCCTCTACGAGATCATCTGGAACGTCCTGGGCGTCGTCGTCATCCTGCTGCTCGACCGCAAGTTCACGCTGCAGTGGGGCAAGGTCCTCGCCCTGTACCTGATCTGGTACGGCGTCGGCCGGTCCTTCCTCGAGTCGATCCGCGTCGACACCAGCGAGACCTTCGCGGGCATCCGCACGAACGTCTGGATGTCGTTCGCGGCCATCCTGCTCGGCATCGTCATCTTCATCGTGCAGACCCGTCGGCACACCGGCAAGGAGCCGAGCCCGTACCTGCCCGGTCGCGAGCCGCGTCCGAAGTCCGATGTAGACTCCGACGACACCTTCTCGGAGCACGAGGACGACGACGAACGCCTCGTCGCCCAGGGCTCCGGAGCGGTCACGACTCCCACTGACCGCGCCTAGGAGCACTCCTCCCCGCCACAAGCGGGGCACGGGCACCAGTCCCGCCCGTCTGGGCGGAACGCACCACCGGGCCACCGCTGTCCCTGTTCCACTTCCTCGTGAGGACGGTTCCCCCATGGCGCTCCAGCCACTCCAGCCCTCGGCACCGAAGTCCCTCGTGCCGCCGCACCGTCGGTTCTCGGCGGTCCCCGACGCCACCGGCATGTACGACCCGGCGAACGAGAAGGACGCCTGCGGTCTCGCGATGGTCGCGACGCTGCGCGGGACGCCCGGCCACGACATCGTCGACGCTGCACTCGGCGCCCTCCGCAACCTCGAGCACCGCGGTGCCGTCGGTTCGGACGCCGGCACGGGCGACGGCGCGGGCATCCTGTGCCAGGTGCCGGACGAGTTCCTGCGCGCCGTGGCGCCGTTCGACCTGCCGGCGGCGGGGGAGTACGCGGTCGGCACGGCCTACCTGCCGACCGACGAGGGCGACCGGCACGCCGTCAAGGGCGCCGTCGAACGACTGGCGCGCGAAGAGGGCCTGAAGGTCCTCGGCTGGCGCGAGGTCCCGGTGCGCCCCGAGGTGCTCGGCACCCTGGCGCGTGCGGCGATGCCGGCGTTCGAGCAGCTGTTCGTCGCCTCGGTGCGCCACGACGTGCACGGCGCCTCGTGGAGCGGCATCGCCCTGGACCGCCAGACCTACCGGCTGCGCAAGCGCGCCGAGCACGCGAACGACCTGTACTTCATGTCGCTGTCGAGCCGCACCATGGTCTACAAGGGCATGGTCACGACGCTGCAGCTCGAGCCGTTCTACCCGGACCTCAGCGACGAGCGCTTCGCGTCGAAGCTCGCGATCGTGCACTCGCGCTACTCGACCAACACGTTCCCGTCGTGGCCGCTCGCGCAGCCCTTCCGAACGATCGCGCACAACGGTGAGATCAACACGGTGCGCGGCAACCGCAACTGGATGCGCGCACGCCAGTCGCAGCTCGAGAGCGAACTGCTCGGCGATGTGGCGCCGCTGCTGCCGATCGTCAGCCCCGGTGCGAGCGACTCGGCGTCGTTCGACGAGGTCCTCGAGCTCCTGACCCTGACCGGCCGGACGCTGCCGCACGCGGTGTCGATGATGGTGCCGGAGGCCTGGGAGAACCAGGTCGGGATGGACCCGGAGCTGCGGGCGTTCTACGAGTACCACTCGATGCTCATGGAGCCGTGGGACGGTCCAGCCGCCATCACCTTCACCGACGGCTCGCTCGTCGGCGCGACCCTCGACCGCAACGGGCTGCGTCCCGGGCGCTTCCTCGTCACCGACGACGGGCTCATCGTCATGGGGTCGGAGACCGGTGTCATCGACGTGCCCGCCGCGAAGGTCGTCCGCAAGGGCCGTCTGCGCCCCGGCCGGATGTTCCTGGTGGACACCGAGGCCGGCCGCATCATCGAGGACGACGAGGTCAAGCAGGGCCTGGCGTCCTCCGGCCCGTGGGGCGAATGGCTCGACGAGGGCCGCATCAACCTGAACGACCTGCCCGACCGCGAGCACATCGTGCACACCCCGGCATCGGTCACCCGTCGGCAGCGTGCGTTCGGGTACACCGAAGAAGAGGTCCGCATCCTGCTCCGCCCGATGGCGCAGGTGGGCGCGGAGCCGCTCGGTGCGATGGGGTCCGACACCCCGATCGCGGTGCTCTCGCAGCGCCCCCGGCTGCTGTTCGACTACTTCACCCAGCAGTTCGCCCAGGTGACGAACCCGCCGCTCGACTCGATCCGCGAGCAGGTCATCACCTCGATGGGCATGGGCCTCGGTCCGGAGCGCAACCTGCTGTCGGCCGGTCCCGAGCACGCGAAGCAGATCACGCTCGACTTCCCGGTGATCGACAACGACCAGCTCGCCAAGGTGCAGCACTTCGAGACGGAGTCGGGCCGGCACCTGACGGTCACGATCAAGGGCCTGTACCGCGTCGACGCCGGCAAGAAGGCGATGCAGAAGCGCATCGCCGCCGTGTGCGACGAGGTCGACGCCGCGATCGAGTCGGGCAAGCAGTTCATCGTGCTGTCGGACCGCGACGGCAACGCCGAGCAGGCGCCCGTGCCGAGCCTGTTGCTGCTCGCCGCCGTGCACCACCACCTGATCCGCACCGAGCAGCGCATGAAGGTCGGCCTGATCGTCGAGGCCGGCGACGTGCGCGAGGTCCACCACGTGGCGTCCCTCATCGGGTACGGCGCGTCGGCGATCAACCCGTACCTCGCGATGGAGACCTGCGAGAACCTGGTCCGTGCCGGCATGATCACCGGGATCACCCCGGAGCAGGCCGTCAAGAACGTGATCAAGGCGCTCGGCAAGGGCGTCCTGAAGATCATGTCGAAGATGGGCATCTCGACGGTCTCGAGCTACGCCGGTGCCCAGGCGTTCGAAGCCGTGGGGCTCAGCCAGGAGTTCGTCGACAAGTACTTCACCGGCACGTCGTCGATCCTCGGCGGGGTCGACATCGACGTCATCGCGAAGGAGAACGCCGAGCGGCACGCCCAGGCGTACCCGCAGGACGGCGCGGTCCTGTCGCACGAGCGACTGCAGACCGGCGGCGAGTACCAGTGGCGTCGCGAAGGCCCCCCGCACCTGTTCAACCCGGACACCGTCTTCCGGCTGCAGCACGCCACCCGTGCCCGCCGGTACGACATCTTCCGTGAGTACTCGAGCGCCGTGGACGACCAGTCCGAGGAGCTCATGACGCTGCGCGGGCTGTTCCGCTTCAAGCACGGGGCGCGGAAGCCCGTCGCGCTCGACGAGGTCGAGTCGATCGAGTCGATCGTCAAGCGCTTCAACACGGGCGCGATGTCGTACGGCTCCATCTCGAAGGAAGCCCACGAGACGCTCGCGATCGCGATGAACCGCCTCGGTGGCCGCTCGAACACGGGGGAGGGCGGCGAGGACGTCGACCGGTTGCTCGACCCCGAGCGCCGCAGCGCGATCAAGCAGGTCGCCTCCGGGCGGTTCGGCGTGACGAGCATGTACCTCACCCACGCCACCGACATCCAGCTGAAGATGGCGCAGGGTGCGAAGCCCGGCGAGGGCGGCCAGCTGCCCCCGCAGAAGGTGTACCCGTGGGTCGCCCGCACCCGGCACGCCACCGCCGGCGTCGGCCTCATCTCGCCGCCGCCGCACCACGACATCTACTCGATCGAGGACCTCAAGCAGCTGATCTTCGACGTGAAGCGCGCCAACCCTGCCGCACGCGTCCACGTGAAGCTCGTGAGCCAGTCCGGCATCGGCGCGGTCGCGGCCGGTGTGACGAAGGCGCTGGCCGACGTGGTGCTCGTGTCCGGACACGACGGTGGCACGGGCGCGTCCCCGCTCAACTCGCTCAAGCACGCCGGCACCCCGTGGGAGATCGGCCTCGCCGAGACGCAGCAGACGCTCATGCTGAACGGCATGCGCGACCGCGTCGTCGTGCAGGTCGACGGTCAGATGAAGACCGGGCGCGACGTCGTCGTGGCAGCCCTGCTCGGCGCCGAGGAGTACGGCTTCGCCACCGCTCCGCTCGTCGTCGAGGGCTGCATCCTGATGCGCGTGTGCCACCTGGACACGTGTCCGGTGGGGGTCGCGACGCAGAACCCCGAGCTCCGCAAGCGCTTCTCCGGCAAGCCCGAGTTCGTCGTGAACTTCTTCGAGTTCATCGCGCAGGAAGTGCGCGAGCTCCTCGCCGAGCTCGGCTTCCGCACCCTCGACGAGGCGATCGGCCGGTCCGACGCCCTCGACGTCGACCGTGCCCTCGAGCACTGGAAGGCGTCAGGGCTCGACCTCGCACCGGTCCTCGCGGGTCCGCACTTCGAGGACGCCGAGCCGCGTCGCCACCAGCGCGAGCAGGACCACGAGCTCGAGCAGCACTTCGACGTGGGGCTGATCCAGCAGACCGCCGACGTGCTCGACCACGGCGGCTCGATCGCGCTCGACCTGCCCATCCGCAACACCGAACGCGCGGTCGGCACGATGCTCGGCCACGAGGTCACCAAACGGCACGGCGAGCACGGGCTGCCCAGCGGCTCGATCGACGTCACGCTGCGCGGCTCCGCCGGACAGTCGCTCGGCGCGTTCATGCCCGCCGGCATCACCCTGCGCCTCATCGGCGACAGCAACGACTACGTCGGCAAGGGCCTGTCCGGTGGCGAGATCATCGTGCGGCCGGACGCCGGTTCGGGCTTCGACCCGGCGGAGAACGTCATCGCCGGCAACGTGATCGGCTACGGCGCGACCCAGGGCAGCATGTTCATCCGTGGCATCGTGGGCGAGCGCTTCCTGGTGCGCAACTCGGGGGCGACCGCGGTGGTCGAGGGCGTTGGCGACCACGCGCTCGAGTACATGACGGGCGGGCTCGCGCTCATCCTGGGCGAGACCGGTCGGAACCTCGGGGCCGGCATGTCCGGCGGCACCGCGTACGTCCGTGGTCTGCGCGAGGAGCACGTCAACACCGACGCCCTCGCGACCGGTGAACTCCGACTCGAGGCGCTCGACAGCGCCGACGTCGAGATCGTCACCGACCTGCTCACCCGGCACGCCGAGGAGACCGGTTCGACGCTCGCGTCCGACCTGCTCGAGTCCGGCGACCTGAGCGACTTCGTCAAGGTGCTGCCGCGTGACTACGCGGCGGTGCTCGAGACCCGTCAGCGCGCCGTCGACGAGGGGCTCGACCCCGACGGCGACGTCGTCTGGAACAGAATCATGGAGGTGACCGGTGGCTGAGCGTCACGCACGTCCGGAACCGGCAGCGCCCGACACGACCACGGAGGTGACCGGTGGCTGACCCCAAGGGATTCCTCAAGGTCCAGGAACGCGAACTGCCCGCACGGCGCCCCGTGCCCGTCCGGCTCATGGACTGGAAAGAGGTCTACGAGCAGCAGGAGTCCGGTGCCCTCAAGCGCCAGGCCGGCCGCTGCATGGACTGCGGCGTGCCGTTCTGCCACCAGGGCTGCCCCCTCGGCAACCTGATCCCGGAGTGGAACGACCTGACCTGGCGGGGTGAGGGCCGTCAGGCGATCGAGCGACTGCACGCGACGAACAACTTCCCGGAGTTCACGGGCCGGCTGTGCCCCGCTCCGTGCGAGTCGTCGTGCGTGCTCGGCATCAACCAGCCGCCCGTGACGATCAAGCAGGTCGAGGTCGCGATCATCGACGAGGCGTTCCAGAACGGCTGGGTCACCCCGCACCCGCCGGAGCGCCTGACGGGCAAGACCGTCGCCGTCGTGGGTTCCGGCCCCGCCGGGCTGGCCGCCGCGCAGCAGCTCACGCGCGCCGGTCACACCGTGGCCGTCTACGAGCGCGACGACCGCATCGGCGGGCTGCTCCGCTACGGGATCCCGGACTTCAAGATGGAGAAGCGCCAGATCGACGCGCGCCTGTCCCAGATGCAGGCCGAGGGCACCCGCTTCCGTGCGGGCGTCGAGATCGGCCGCGACATCACCTGGGACGACCTGAAGTCGCGCTACGACGCGGTCGTCGTCGCCACCGGCGCGACGGTGCCGCGCGACCTGCCGATCCCGGGGCGCGACCTCGAGGGCGTGCACTTCGCGATGGACTACCTGGTCCAGCAGAACAAGGCGAACGCCGGCACCCGGGTCGACAACCAGCTGACCGCCGAGGGCAAGCACGTCGTCGTGATCGGCGGCGGTGACACCGGTGCGGACTGCATCGGGACCGCGCACCGGCAGGGTGCCCTGAGCGTGACGAACCTGGCGATCGGCAAGCAGCCGCCGCTGGAGCGTCCGTCCGAGCAGCCGTGGCCGATGTTCCCGACCGTCTTCGAGGTGACGAGCGCCCACGAAGAGGGCGGCGAGCGGCACTTCCTCGCCTCGACCGTCGAGTTCCTGGCGAACGAGGCCGGCGAGGTCCGGGCGCTCCGGGTCGCCGAGACCGAGTACCTCGACGGCCGTCGCGTGCCGAAGGCCGGCTCCGAGCGTGAGATCCCCGCAGACCTCGTCCTCGTCGCGATGGGCTTCACGGGTCCGGAATCCGACACGATCGAGCCGCAGCTCGGTCTGCCGACGACGGTGTCCGGTGCGCTCGACCGCCGCGCCGACTACACGACGAACGAGGCGGGCGTGTTCGTCGCCGGTGACGCCGGCCGCGGGCAGTCCCTGATCGTCTGGGCGATCGCCGAGGGCCGTGCCGCGGCGGCGAAGGTCGACGAGTACCTCGAGGGCTCGACGATCCTGCCGGCGCCGGTGAAGGCGACCGACCGCGCGATGTCGGTCTGAGATGACGGATCGCCGCATGACCAACCACCACCAGATGCTCACCCCCCGGTGAGCGAGGGGCCACCAGCACTCGATAAGGTGCTGGTGGCCTCGCTTCGTTCCGCGCGGCCCCACAGCGCGGAAACCAGAGCATCACCCACCACCACGAAGGAATCCATTGAGACGCGCAAAGATCGTTTCGACGCTCGGACCGGCAACGTCGGACTACGAGACCGTCAAGGAGATCATCGAAGCGGGCGTCGACGTCGCCCGACTCAACCTCAGCCACGGTGACTACAGCGTCCACGAGGCCAACTACGTGAACGTCCGTCGCGCTGCCGAGGAGCTCGGCAAGCCGGTCGCGATCCTCGTCGACCTGCAGGGTCCGAAGATCCGTCTGGCCAAGTTCGCCGACGGCCCGCACGACCTGGCGGTCGGCGACGTGTTCACGATCACGACCGAGGACGTCCCCGGCTCCAAGGAGATCTGCGGCACGACGTTCAAGGGCCTGCCCCAGGACGTCAAGCCCGGCGACCCGCTGCTCATCGACGACGGTCGGGTCCGCCTGCGCGTGCTCGACACCGACGGCGTCCGTGTCCGCACCGAGGTCGTCGTCGGCGGCACCGTGTCGAACAACAAGGGCATCAACCTGCCCGGCGTCGCAGTGAACGTCCCCGCGCTGAGCGAGAAGGACGAGGCCGACCTCCGCTGGGGCATCCGCCAGGGCGCCGACCTCATCGCGCTCTCGTTCGTCCGCAACGCCTCGGACGTCGTCCGCGCGCACGAGATCATGGACGAAGAGGGCAAGCGCCTCCCCGTCATCGCGAAGATCGAGAAGCCGCAGGCCGTCGACGCGCTCGAGGAGATCATCGACGCCTTCGACAGCATCATGGTCGCCCGCGGTGACCTCGGCGTCGAGCTCCCGCTCGAGGCCGTCCCGATCGTGCAGAAGCGGGCCGTCGAGCTCGCCCGCCGCATGGCGAAGCCGGTCATCGTCGCGACCCAGATGCTCGAGTCGATGATCTCGTCGCCGATCCCGACCCGCGCCGAGACCTCCGACGTCGCGAACGCCGTCCTCGACGGTGCGGACGCGGTCATGCTCTCGGGCGAGACCAGCGTCGGCGAGTACCCGGTGCAGACCGTCCGCACGATGGCCCGCATCGTCGAGTCGACCGAGGACCACGGCCTCGAGCGCATCGCGCCGCTCGGCACGAAGCCGCGCACCCTCGGCGGGGCGATCACCCTCGCCGCGGTCGAGATCGCGGAGTTCACCGAGGCCTCGTACCTCTGCGTGTTCACCGAGTCCGGCGACTCGGCGCGCCGCATGTCGCGTCTGCGCCACGGCCTGCCGATCATCGCCTTCACCCCGAACGAGGCCACGCGTCGCCGCATGGCGCTCACCTGGGGCGTCCGGTCGTTCCTGGTCGAGCGCAAGACCCACACCGACGAGCTCTTCTCGCAGGTGGACGACGTCCTGCTCGAGAACGGCCTGGCCGCCCCCGGCGACCGCGTCATCGTGACGGCCGGTTCGCCTCCCGGGATCGAGGGCTCGACGAACGACCTGCGCGTGCACCGGGTGGGCGACGCCCACGCCGAGGCCGCTCCGGCCTACGTGCGGGACTGATCCGCAGGATCCCGACGCCGACAGGGCGCGGACAGGAGGCACGGCGCACGACCACGCGTCGCCTCCGGTCCGCGCCCTGCCGCGTTCCGCCCGGACGCCGGACGCCGGACGCCGGACGCTGGACGCGCCGCGGCTGCGCCCCGCCGTGGTCGTCGCGCCCCCGCACACCGGGGCGCGACGGCGTCTGCGGGGCGCGACAGCCCGGCCCGACACCGACGCCCGTCGCGTCCCATCCGGGCGCGGACGGAAGGCACGGGGCACGTGGTGCGCGCAGCCTCCGGTCCGCGCCCTGTCGCGTCCCGCCGCCAACGTACCCGTGGTGCGCCCCGCCGTGGTCGTCGCGCCCCCACACACCGGGGCGCGACGGCGTCCGCGGGGCGCGGACAGGAGGCACGGCGCACGACCACGCGTCGCCTCCGGTCCGCGCCCTGCCGCGTCCCCACGGCCCTGGTGGTGACCACCGGTCGGCCGCAGGCGGCAGGATGGCTGCTGTGAGCCTCCAGACCGAACACCCGGCGCCGCGCGCCGACGTCCGCCGCTGGCGTCGCTACCTGGCCGACGAACGCGCCGAGGGCGCGGTCTACCGGAACCTGGCCGCGCGGCGGTCCGGCGAGGAACGCGAGATCCTCGCCGCGCTGGCCGAGGCCGAGGGACGGCACGAGCAGCACTGGCTCGACCTGCTCGGTGACGACGTCGGACGTCCGCAGCGGGGCAGTCTGCGCACCCGGGTCCTCGCGACACTTGCGAAGCGGTTCGGGTCGGTGTTCGTCCTCGCGTTGATGCAGCGCGCCGAGGACCGCTCGCCGTACGCCGACGACGACGACGCGACCGCGAGCATGGCCGCCGACGAGCGCATCCACGGCGAGGTGGTGCGCGGGCTCGCGAACCGCGGTCGGATGCGGTTGTCGGGCACGTTCCGCGCGGCGGTCTTCGGCGCCAACGACGGACTCGTGTCGAACCTGGCCCTCATCATCGGCATCAGCGCGTCGGGCGCCGACCGGCACTTCGTGCTGCTGAGCGGCATCGCGGGCCTGCTCGCCGGAGCCCTGTCGATGGGTGCGGGGGAGTACGTCTCGGTCCGGTCGCAGCGCGAGCTGCTCGAGGCGTCCGCACCGCACCCCGAGGCCGGGCGCGCCGTGGCGGACCTCGACGTCGACGCGAACGAGCTCGCTCTGGTGTACCGCGCCCGCGGGATGGCCGAGGCTGAGGCGACCGAGCACGCAGCGCACGTGCTGTCCGGCATCGGTGAGCGACACCCGTCGACCGGTCCGGTCACCGTCACCGACGACCACGAGGCGGTGGGCAACGGCCTGAGCGCCGCGGTGTCGAGCTTCCTGTTCTTCGCGTCGGGCGCGATCATCCCGGTGCTGCCGTTCCTGTTCGGCATGCAGGGCTGGGCGGCCATCGCGGTCGCCGGCACGCTCGTCGGACTCGCCCTGCTCGGCACCGGTGCGGTCGTCGGCGTGCTGAGCGGTGCGTCGCCGGGCAAGCGGGCGTTCCGGCAGCTGGCGATCGGGTTCGGCGCCGCGGTCGTGACCTACGCGCTCGGGCTGCTGTTCGGGACGGGCACCGCGTAGCGGCGGACGGGGCACCGCCTACCGGCGGACGGCGGCTCGCGGCGGGAGCAGCAGCAGGGCCGCGGCACCGACGACGATGAGGGCGATGCCCGCGAAGACCATGAACACCGTGAGCGCGAGGCCGGGCGCGACGAGCACGACGACACCGCCGAGGATCGACAGCACGCCGCTCACCAGCGTCGGCACCCGGGACGACCCGGGGTGGCCGACGAAGCCGCCCACGATCGACACGATGCCCTCGACCACGAAGCCGACCCCGGCGAGCACGGCGTAGACGACCAGGGGGATCGCGGGGTCGAGCAGCGCGACGAGTCCGGCGACCGCGACGAGCGCACCGACGATCCCGGAGGTCCACCGCCACACCGTCGGCGTCCCGTGCCCGCGCGCCGCAGCCACGACCCGCAGGGCGCCGGCGACGACGAGGTACACGCCGAACAGCAGCGCCACGAGGACGAGCGACGGCCGGGGCCACACGATGGCGACGATCCCCAGGGCGATCGCGACGACCGCCGTGACGACGACGAACACCCGGAACGTGCGGACGGCACGAGAATCCACGGACACTCCTCCTGATCGGACCGCTGGAGTCCCGAACGCTACCCGGCCGACGGCGAGCCCGTGCGGTCCTCGGACGAGCGGGCGTGAGCCCGTGCAACCGGATGCAACCCCCGTGGTCGTACGGTGCGAGCAGCACGCGAACCGTGCGTGCCCCGACAGCGTCGTCGAAAGGCCACCACCATGACCATCGCACCATCGCCCACCAGCTACGCCGCACCCGGCGAACCGGGCTCGCTCGTGCAGTACCGATCGCGGTACGACCACTTCATCGGCGGCGAGTACGTCCCGTCGGCGAGCGGCCAGTACTTCGAGAACCCCACCCCCGTCACCGGCAAGGTCTTCACCGAGGTCGCGCGCGGTGACTCCACCGACGTCGACCGTGCGGTGGCGGCGGGCTGGAAGGCGTTCCCGACCTGGGGGCGGACGAGCGCCGCCGAGCGCGCGGTCATCCTCAACAAGATCGCCGACCGCATGGAGGAGCACCTCGAGATGCTCGCCGTCGCCGAGACGTGGGAGAACGGCAAGCCGATCCGCGAGACCCTCGGCGCCGACATCCCGCTCGCGATCGACCACTTCCGCTACTTCGCCGGAGCGATCCGCGCACAGGAGGGCTCGGCCGGCGAGATCGACCACGACACCGTGGCGTACCACTTCCACGAACCGCTCGGCGTCGTCGGACAGATCATCCCGTGGAACTTCCCGATCCTGATGGCGGTGTGGAAGCTCGCACCGGCCCTGGCTGCGGGCAACTGCGTCGTGCTGAAGCCCGCCGAGCAGACCCCGGCGTCGATCCACGTGCTCGTCGAGCTCATCCGCGACCTCCTGCCCGCCGGCGTGCTCAACGTCGTCAACGGCTTCGGCATCGAGGTCGGCGCACCACTCGCCCAGCACCCGGACATCCGGAAGATCGCGTTCACCGGCGAGACCACCACCGGTCGGCTGATCATGCAGTACGCCTCGCAGAGCCTCATCCCGGTGACGCTCGAGCTCGGCGGCAAGAGCCCGAACGTGTTCTTCCCCGACGTCGCTGCCGAGAAGGACTCGTTCTACGACAAGGCACTCGAGGGCTTCACCTTCTTCAACCTCAACCAGGGCGAGGTCTGCACGTGTCCGTCCCGGGCGCTCGTGGCGAAGGAGATCTACGACGGGTTCGTCGCCGACGGCCTCGACCGGGTGCGCGCCGTCAAGCAGGGCCACCCGCTCGACCTGTCCACGATGATCGGCGCCCAGGCGTCGAACGACCAGCTCGAGAAGATCCTGAGCTACATCGACATCGGCAAGCAGGAGGGCGCGAAGCTGCTCACGGGCGGGGAGCGTGCGGACCTCGGCGGGGAGCTCTCCGGCGGGTACTACGTCACGCCGACGGTGTTCGAGGGAGTCAACTCGATGCGGATCTTCCAGGAGGAGATCTTCGGTCCGGTCCTCGCGCTGACGTCCTTCAGCGGCTACGACGACGCGATCGCCACGGCCAACGACACCCTCTACGGACTCGGTGCCGGGGTGTGGAGTCGCGAGGCCACCACGCTGTACCGCGCCGGACGTGACATCCAGGCCGGACGGGTGTGGTCGAACACCTACCACCAGTACCCGGCCGGTGCGGCGTTCGGTGGGTACAAGCAGTCCGGCATCGGGCGCGAGAACCACAAGATGATGCTCGACCACTACCAGCAGACCAAGAACCTGCTCGTGTCCTACGCCGATGGTCCGATGGGCTTCTTCTGATGCCCGACACCGCACGCGTGGCGGTCACGCCGGCGGCGGGGGAGCTCCTGCGCACCCTCGCCGCCCGGCACGGCCCGCTGATGTTCCACCAGTCGGGCGGCTGCTGCGACGGCTCGAGCCCGATGTGCTACCCCGTCGGCATGTTCCGGACCGGCTCCGGCGACGTCCTGCTCGGGGCACTCGAGGTCGACGGCATCGACCCCGTCGAGGTGTACATGTCGGTGTCGCAGTTCGAGTACTGGAAGTACACGCACCTGACGATCGACGTCGTCGACGGGCGGGGCGGCGGGTTCTCGGTCGAGAGCCCCGAGGGCAAGCGGTTCTTGACCCGGTCGCGGATGTTCGACGACGCCGAGCTGGCGGATCTCGGCCTGGTCCCGGTCGCGCAGCGGACGTAGGCTGGCCGTACTCGTCGCGACGGTGCGGCGGGTGGGGTCGATCGGAGGACGCATGCGCGCACCCGACCGGCTCCGCCCGCTCGTCGCAGCGTCCTGGCGGCGGTCCGCGGCGGTCGACCCGGACGGCGTGCCATCTCTTGCACTCGGTGACGACGAGCTCGACGCCGCCCGCCGGGACGGCCCGCTCGCCACCCTGCTGCCCGTGGTCCGGCACCTGCTGCTCGACGACACCCGGTCCGCCGGCTGCGTCCTGGCAGTCGGTGACGCCTCCGGTCGGCTCGTGTGGGTCGACGGCGCGCGGACGGCCCGACGTGCGGCCGAGGACATGGGCTTCGTCCCAGGCGCCGACTGGGCCGAGGACCGCGTCGGCACGAGCGCGCCCGGTACCGCCCTGCGGCTCGACCGGCCGGTGCAGATCCGCTCCGACGAGCACTACGCGAACGCCGTCAAGCCGTGGTCGTGCACCGCAGTGCCCGTGCACGACGCCCACGGGGCCACCGTCGGCGTGCTCGACCTGACAGGCGACGACCGGGCCGTCGAACGGCACACCCTCTCGCTCCTCGCGGCCACGGTCGCCGCCGCCGAGGCGCAGCTCGCCTTGGCCGCGAGCCGGTTGCCGAGGCCCGCCGCGTCGACGCCGCGCGCGCCCGGCGCGGAGCTGACGGTCCTCGGCACCGACACCGCCGTCCTGCGCGTCCACGACCGCCGGGTCCACCTGTCCGCGCGGCACTCCGAGCTCCTGGTCGTCCTCGCCGCCCACCCCGACGGGTTGGCGGCCGCCGACCTCGCGCACGCCGTGTACGGCGACGCCGGCGCCGTCGTGACGCTGCGCGCCGAGGTGGTGCGGCTCCGACGGGTCCTCGCGGAGCACGCGTCGGGCGTGACCGTGACGTCGCGACCGTACCGGGTGACCGGGATGGCGACCGACGTCGACACGGTGCTGTCCGCGCTCGACCGCGGGGCGCGCCTCCAGGCCGTCGACCGGTACACCGGGCCCGTCTTGCCGGGGTCGGCTGCGCCGGGGGTGGACGCCGTGCGCGACCTGGTGCGCGGTCGGTTCCGCGAGTCGGTCGTCGCGGACGGCAGCGTCGAGGCGCTGCTCGCGTGGGCGCGGACGCCGGACGGGGCGGCGGACGCGCGCGTGCTCCGCGCGCTGCTCGCGGTCCTGCCGCGGCGGTCGCCGCGACGAGCCGGTCTCGTGGCGGCGATCGAGGCGCTCGAGGGTCCCTGAGCCGGTCGGGACGACCCGGCCTGGAGGCACGCCCCGCGCGGTCGGGACCGCCGACGGTGCGCTCCTCCCGGCCTGGTGATCAGGAACCGGAGGTCGGCGCCGGCGTGGTGGTCGCGTCGGGCGTCGGCGGAGTGGGCGTCGTGGGCTTCGCACCGTCCTTCGGCGGGGTGGGTGCCGTGGTCTTCGCACCGTCCTTCGGCGGGGTGGGTGCCGTGGGCTTCGCACCGTCCTTCGGTGGGGTGGGTGCCTTCCCCTCGTCGCCCTTCGGCGGCACGGGCACCGTCGCGGTGTCGCCGGCCTTCGGCAGCGCCGTGCAGCCGGGCGCCGTCGCGGGGCCGCCCTCGTGTGGTGCGGGCACCGTCGCGGTGTCGCCGTCCGACGGAACCGGGGCCGGTGTGGTCGCGCTGTCCGGTGCACCGCTCGGCGCACCGGTCGGGGCGCTCGGCGCCGGGGTCGTCGTCGCGGCGTTCGCCGTGGCGATGCCGAACCCGCCGAGCACCAGCACCGCGGCTGCGGCCGTGCCGATCCCGACCCGTCGCAGGAGTGCGCCGCGTCGCGGGGTGGCGGCGGTGGTGGGCGAGTCGTCTCGTTCGTCGAGCATGGTGGTTCCGTTCCGTGACCGGGCGGATCCGGGTGATCCGCCGCTGGAGACGACGCTCGAGTCCGAATCTGAAGCATGCCTGAAGCACAGGGGTTCTCCAGCGTCCTCCATGCTCGGTGGCCGCCGGAGCGTCCTACGGTGTCCGCCGTGCCTGTTCCCGCTCGAATCCTGGTCGTCGACGACGACGACTCCATCCGGACCTCCGTCGCGACGACCCTGCGTGCGGAGGGCTTCTCGGTCGCCGAGGCATCCGACGGACGCGACCTCGTCGAGGACCTCCGACGCGCCGCACCCGACCTCGTCCTGTTGGACTGGATGCTGCCCGGGCCGAGCGGCATCGTGCTCGCCGGCCGGGTGCGCTCCACCTCGGACGCCGCCGTCGTCATGATGACCGCGCGGGACGAGCTCGACGAGCGCTTGCGCGGCTTCGCCGAGGGTGCCGACGACTACGTGGTGAAGCCGTTCGCGATGGCGGAGCTGGTGGCGCGGGTGACGGCGGTGCTCCGGCGGCGCGGGCGGATCCCGTCGGTCGTCGAGGTCGGCGACCTCGTCCTCGACCCGGACGCCGCCACCGCTCGGCGTGCCGGGGTCCTGCTCGACCTCACCGCGACGGAGTTCCGCCTGCTGCGGTTCCTCGCCGAGAGCCGGGGCCGCACCGTGTCGAAGGGGCAGATCACGACGCAGGTGTGGGGCTACGACGACGTCGCGGCGAACGTCGTCGAGGTCCACCTCAGCGCCCTCCGACGCAAGATGGAGGTGCACGGGCCGCGGCTCGTGCACACCGTCCGCGGCCTCGGGTACCGGCTGAGCGACGAGCGGACGGCGGCGTGAGGGTCCACAACGGTCCGCTCCGAACGACCTCGTTGCGGCTGCGCACGGTCGTCGCGATCGTGGTCCTGCTCGCGGTGCTGCTCGCCGGGCTGGCGGTCGCCGTCGAGGTGCTGCTCGGCATCCGACTGCGCGCGCAGGCCGAGGACCGGCTCCGTGACCGGGCGTCGGCCGCCGCGGCGCTCGTCGGGACCGTCGACGCCGAGGACCTCGCCGACCGGCTCTCCGCGCAGGGGCTGTCGGTGCGCATCGTCCGGCCGGACGGCGGGGCCGTCGAGGCCGGTCCGACGCCGGACCAGCTGCGGACGGGCCCGCCGGACCCCGGCAGCCTGCCGGCAACGGTTCCGCGCGGCAGCGCACTCGTCGGCGGGACCACACCCACGGCCGCGGCGACGCCGACGACCACCGAGGACGGCGCCACGGTCACGTCGTCGTCCGTGCGCGAGGACGACGGGGTGCTCACCCTCGTGAGCCGGCTCGACGACGGCACCCGCATCACGCTGACCGTCGGCACCCGCGACGTGCAGGACACCCTGGTGCAGCTCGGCTGGGTCATGGGCGGTGCCTCCGCGGCGTTCCTCGGGGTCGCCGTGCTCGGTGTGGTGCTCGTCGTCCGCCGGTCCCTGCGGCCGCTCGACGAGATGGCGACCACCGCGCGGTCGATCGCGGGCGGCGACCGCGGACGGCGACTCCGGCCCTCGCGGCAGGACACCGAGATCGGTCGCGTCGCCGTCGCCATGGACGAGATGCTCGACGCCGTCGAGGGCGCGGAGCGTGACGCGGTCGCCGCGGAGGCACGGGTCCGCTCGTTCCTCTCCGACGCCGCGCACGAGCTGCGGACGCCGGTCGCCGGGGTCCGGGCAGCGGCCGACACGCTCGTGCGCGACGGTGGCGGCGACGTCGCCACGCGCGAGGTGCTCGCCGTGCACGTCGTCCGCCAGGCCGACCGAGCCGCACGGCTCATCGAGGACATGCTCACGATGGCTCGGCTCGACCGGGGGATCGAACTCGACCGACGACCGGTGGACCTCGGCGCCTTCCTGGTGGCGGAGGGCGACCGGCTGCGGTTGCGGCTGCCGTCCGTCGCGCTCGAGGTCGTGGTGCCCGAGCGGCCCGTGTGCGCCGACGTCGACCCCGAGCGGCTCGCCCAGGTCGTCGGCAATCTCGTCGACAACGCCGCCCGCGCTGCCGGACCCGCCGGCCGGATCGTCGTCTCCCTCGACGACCGGGGTGCGGGCCCCGCGCTCCGGGTGGCGGACGACGGTCCGGGCATCCCGGCCCAGGACCGCGTGCGGGTCTTCGACCGACTCGTCCGCCTCGCGGCCGCTCGCGACGCCCGTTCCGGCGGGGCCGGACTGGGCCTGCCGATCGCACGGGGCATCGCCGAGGCGCACGGCGGGTCCCTGCAGCACGCCGACGACCGAGAAGGCGGCGAGGGCGACGTGCTCGGCGGTGCGGTGTTCGAGCTGCGGCTGCCGGCGGCGGTCGAGGGGCGGGGGTCCTGCTAGCCTGGAGGCCTCGCGAGTGTGGTGGAATCGGCAGACACGGGGCACTCAAAATGCTCTGCCTCACGGCGTGCGGGTTCAAGTCCCGCCACTCGTACAACGCGGCTGTTCTGTCCACGGATCGCCGTGTGCTGACATGAAGCACTTCTGACGTCTAGTAGGCTTGCGGCTGTGAGTGACACAGAAGCAACTGCAACAGCACCGCGCCGCGTCGTCGTCGCCGAGGACGAGTCGCTCATCCGCCTCGACATCGTCGAGATCCTCCGCGACAACGGGTTCGACGTGGTCGGCGAGGCCGGCGACGGCGAGACCGCCGTGCAGCTCGCCACCGACCTCCGCCCCGACCTCGTCGTGATGGACGTCAAGATGCCCCAGCTCGACGGCATCTCCGCAGCCGAGAAGCTGTCCAAGAACCACATCGCTCCGGTGGTCCTCCTCACGGCGTTCAGCCAGAAGGACCTCGTCGAGCGTGCGACCGAGGCCGGCGCGCTGGCCTACGTGGTCAAGCCGTTCACCCCGAACGACCTGCTCCCCGCGATCGAGATCGCCCTCTCTCGGTACCAGCAGATCATCACGCTCGAGGCCGAGGTCGCCGACCTGGTCGAGCGCTTCGAGACCCGCAAGCTCGTCGACCGCGCCAAGGGCCTGCTCAACGAGAAGATGGGCCTCACCGAGCCCGAGGCGTTCCGCTGGATCCAGAAGGCCTCGATGGACCGCCGTCTGACCATGCACGACGTCGCCAAGGCGATCATCGAGCAGCTCAGCGCCAAGAAGTAGTACCACCCGTCGCTCACACCAGCGCCGTCGGACCCCGGTCCGGCGGCGCTGCTGCGCTCCCGGGCGCGTGGCGCGCTCGGTGTGTGTGCATGTTCCGACACGACACCGGTCGATCGACGCGTGTTCTGTCGCAGTGTGCAGACGCATCGTCTGCGTGTGCATGTTGCGACACGACACCAGTTGATCGACGCGTGGTCTGTCGGAGTGTGCGGACGCATGCGCTCGCGGCCACGGGCGCGTGGGGCGGTGGAGGCGACCACCTGGCAGGCTGGAGCCGTGGACGACGTGGTGATCCGGGCCTCCCGGCCTGACGACATGCCGGCGGTGGCCGACCTGCGGTGGCGGTGGAGTGTGGGCGAGGGCGGCGCCGAGCCGGCCGCGACGCCGGACGACTACCGCGCGGCCATGACGGCCTTCGCCCGCGAGCACCCGGACACGCACCGGTGTGTGGTCGCGGAGCGCGACGGTGCGGTGCTCGGCATGGCGTGGCTCGGACTCGTCGCCCGGCCGCCGACCCCGGACCGGCCGGGCCGACGCCTGACCGCCGACGTGCAGACCGTCTACGTGCACCCCGACCTGCGCGGGCTCGGCGTCGCCGGACGACTCGTCACCGCGCTGCTCGACATCGCGGGCGACCTCGGCGTCGAGCGGACCTCGGTGCACTCGAGCGTCGACGGGGAGCGGCTCTACCGGCGGCTCGGCTTCGGCGACGCTCGGCTGCTGCTGCAGCGTCCGCCCGAGGACTGAGCGCCCGGTGCCTCAGCCGCGCGCGGGGAGCTGCTGGAGCGTCCAGGCGTTGCCGTCCGGGTCGGTGAAGAAGACGAAGCGACCCCAGGCCAGTTCGTCGACACCGATCGCGTTCACGCCGAGCCCCTGCAGGTGGGCGAGAGCCTCGTCGGCGTCGGGGACCACCACCTGGACGGACTTCAGCGACCCGGGCTGGACGTCCGGGGACATGATGCCCTCGCCGAACGCGATCGAGCACGCCGACCCGGGCGGGGTGGCCTGCACGAACCGCACGTCGTCGGACACGCGCTGGTCGTGGTCGATCGTGAAGCCGATGCGTTCGTAGAACTCGCGGGCCCGGTCGACGTCGCTGACGGGGAACATGACGAGTTCGATCTTCCAGTCCATGACGGACTCCCTGCGTGCGTGCGAGGGGTTCAGTGCTGTTCGCAGTTCAGCGTGCCTCGCGGATGAGGTTGGTGATGCGGACGGTGGAGCAGCGGCGCCCCTGGTCGTCGGTGAGCACGATCTCGTGCGTGGTGAGCGTGTTGCCGAGGTGGATCGCGGTGCAGACACCGGTGACGGTGCCGGACGTGGCGCTCCGGGTGTGCGAGGCGTTCAGCTCGATGCCGACGGCGTAGCGGCCCTCGCCGGCGTGCACGTTGGCGGCCATCGAACCGAGGCTCTCGGCGAGGACGACGTAGGCGCCCCCGTGCAGCAGTCCGACCGGTTGACGGTTGCCCTCGACCGGGATGCTGCCGACGGCGCGGTCGGCCGACATCTCGGTGATGACCATGCCCATCTTGTCGGCGAGCTCGCCCATCCCGCGGGCAGCGAGCCGCTCGTCGACGTTCCCGGTGATGGTGGCTTCGTCGGTCACGCGCTCGAACTCCCGTGTCGGATGGCGTCGGTAGGCTGTCCGGGTGTCGGACTCCGCAAAGCCTACCCTCATGGTCATCGACGGCCACTCGCTCGCCTTCCGGGCCTTCTACGCGCTGCCGGTCGACAGTTTCGTGAACCGCGACGGGCAGCACACGAACGCCATCCACGGCTTCATCTCGATGCTGCTCATGCTCCTGCAGCGCGAGAAGCCGACGCACCTGGCGGTGGCGTTCGACATCTCCCGGTTCTCGTTCCGCACCCGTGAGTACGAGGCGTACAAGGGCACCCGCTCCGAGACCCCGGCCGAGTTCAAGGGGCAGATCCCGCTGCTGCAGCAGGCGCTCGAGGCGATGGGCATCACGACGGTGACGAAGGAGGACTACGAGGCCGACGACATCCTCGCGACCCTGTCGTCCCAGGGTGCTGCGCAGGGGTACCAGGTGTACGTCGTCTCCGGCGACCGCGACGCCATCCAGCTCGTCAACGACGACGTGACGCTGCTGTACCCGTCGGTCCGTGGCGTCTCCGAGCTCACCCGGTACGACCGCGACAAGGTGTACGAGCGCTACGGCATCGAGCCGCACCAGTACCCGGACATCGCCGCGCTCGTCGGCGAGACCAGCGACAACCTGATCGGCATCGACAAGGTCGGCGAGAAGACCGCGGTGAAGTGGGTCACGCAGTACGGCTCGCTCGAGGGGGTCCTCGAACACGCGGACGAGATCAAGGGCGTCGTCGGCAACAACCTGCGCGAGCAGCAGGACCGTGCCGTCCGCAACCGCCGGCTCAACCGCCTGGTCACCGACGTCGAACTGCCCGTCGGTCCGGCCGACGTCGCGCTCCGGCCCCTCGACGAGACCGCCGTGCGCGAGCTGTTCGCCAAGCTGCAGTTCCGCACGCTGCTCGACCGCGTCTTCAAGGTCGCCGGCTCCGGTGAACCATCCGAGCAGCCGGCAGAGGGCGGGGTGACCGACGGCGCCGCGACCCCGCCGTCGGTGAAGACCCTGATCGACGAGGAACTCGGGTACTGGCTCGAGCGCCGCAACGCGTCCGAGGCGGCGAACGGCTACGGCGTCGCGGTCGAGGTCATCGACGGCCGACTCAGCACCATCGGCATCGCCACCCACGACGACGCCGTCCAGGTGCCCGGTGGCAGCGGCGCGAAGGACTACGAGCAGCTGTCGGCGTGGTTCGCCTCCGACGCCCCGAAGCACTTCCACGACGCCAAGACCGCGATCAAGGTGCTCGCGACCGCGGGCTTCGTCGTGAACGGCATCGCCGGCGACGCACGCATCACGGGCTGGCTCGCCCAGCCCGGCAAGCAGGGGCAGCCGCTGGCCGACCTCGTCTACCAGGAGCTCGGCGAAGAGCTCCCCACCGCCGACCCGAACCAGCTCGTGCCGGAGACCGACCCGGTCAACGTCGGCGTCCACGCGTGGTTCGTCCTGCGGGTCACCACGGCGCTCCGTGCCCGGATCGACGAGTCGTCGCTCAAGGTCCTCGACGACATCGAGCTCCCGCTGGTGTCGGTGCTCGCGAGCATGGAGACGATCGGTGTCGGCATCGACCGACCGGTGCTCACGGGGTTGTCGAAGGAACTGGGGGAGCGTGCCGCCGACCTGGCGCAGCAGGCGTTCGCCGAGATCGGGCACGAGGTGAACCTCGGGTCCCCGAAGCAGCTGCAGGAAGTCCTGTTCACCGAGCTCGCGATGCCCAAGACCCGCAAGACGAAGACCGGGTTCTCGACCGACGCCGCGAGCCTGGCCGACCTGCAGGAGCAGCACCCGCACCCGTTCCTCGGCTTGCTCCTGCAGCACCGCGACGCCACGAAGCTCCGCCAGATCGTCGACACGCTCGACGCGGCGATCGTCGACGGGCGCATCCACACCCGGTACGAGCAGACCGGCAGCAGCACCGGCCGCATCTCGTCGACCGATCCGAACCTGCAGAACATCCCGGTGAAGACCGCGGTCGGACGCCGGGTCCGGTCGGCGTTCGCCGTCGCGGAGCCGTACACGACGCTCATCACGGCCGACTACTCGCAGATCGAGATGCGCATCATGGCGCACCTGTCCGGCGACCCCGGTCTCATCCAGGCCTTCAACGAGGGCGAGGACCTGCACCGCTTCGTCGGCGCCCGCGTGTTCGGTGTCGAGCCGGCCGAGGTCTCCGCCGAGATGCGCACCAAGGTCAAGGCGATGTCGTACGGCCTGGCCTACGGGCTGAGCGCGTTCGGGCTGTCGAAGCAGCTCCGCATCGAGCAGTCCGAGGCCCGGACGCTCATGACCGAGTACTTCGCCCGCTTCGGCGCCGTGCGCGACTACCTGCGCAACGTCGTCGAGCAGGCGCGCGAGGACGGCTACACCGAGACGATCTTCGGTCGTCGCCGGCCGTTCCCGGACCTGAAGAGCCCGAACCGCGTCCTGCGCGAGAACGCCGAGCGCGCTGCGCTGAACGCGCCGATCCAGGGCTCGGCGGCCGACATCATGAAGATCGCGATGCTCGGCGTCGACCAGGACCTGCGCGACGGCGGACTCGAGTCGCACCTGCTGCTCCAGGTGCACGACGAGCTCATCCTCGAGGTCGCGCCCGGTGAACAGGACCGCGTCGAGGAGATCCTGCGCACCCGGATGGGCAACGCCGCCGAACTCACCGTGCCGCTCGACGTCTCGGTCGGTCTCGGCGCGAACTGGGAGAGCGCGGCGCACTGACCGCGGGTCGCGACGCGACCACAGGACGGACGGGAGGCCCGGTGCCAGCTGGCACCGGGCCTCCCGTCCGTTCGTGGCCGGGCCCTCAGGCCGGCATCGCGACGACGCCGAACACCTCGCCCTGGGGGCCGAGCACGATCGCCGAGCGCCCGAACGGGCTGTCGAACGGTTCCATCAGGGCGGTCCCGCCCCGCTGGACCGCCAAGTCGACGGTCCCGTCGGTGTCGTCCGAGCCGAACCACGTCAACCAGTACGCCGGGACGCCCTCCGGCAGGCCGCCTGGTGGCGCGAAGACGCCGGCGACCGGGTCGGCCTCGGCGGGCGCTCCGGGCAGCTTCGCCGAGGCGTAGGGCTCCGACGGATCGCCGAACACGTCGTACGACCAGCCGAACAGGGCCGTGTAGAAGGCCTTCGCCGCCTCGGCGTCGCGCGTGTGCACCTCGGCCCAGCACGGAGCACCGGGCTCGTTGACCCGACCGGAGCCGTCGTGCGCCCCTGCCTGCCAGAGTCCCACGACCGCACCCGTCGGGTCGGCGGCGATCGCCATCCGACCGGCATCGAGCACGTCGAACGCGGGTGTCAGGACGCTGCCGCCTGCGGTGATGACGCGAGCGGTGATGGCATCGACGTCGTCGGTGGCGAGGTACGCCGTCCAGCTCGGTGGCTGTCCCTCGCCCGTGAGCGGACCGATCCCGGCGACCGGGCGGCCACCGAGGAGCGCCGTGACGTACCCACCGGCCTCGGCGGGGCCGTCTTCGACGTGCCACCCGAACACGTCGGTGTAGAAGGTGCGGGCCGCGTCCACGTCGGGCACACCCAGGTCGGACCAGCAGGGCGTGCCCTCGGTCCAGCGACCATCGTGTTCGGACATGCAACATCCTTTCCTCTGACCGGACGGTCCCGGTGGCCACGATCCTAGGACCGCTGTCCGTCGTCCGAGCCGGTCGGTAGGGTCGGAGCATGAGCGAAGAGCGTCCCGTCCGCCAGCAGACCGCCGTCGACCGCGTGGCCGAGGGATGGGTCGCCACCCTCGTCGACCTCGACCCGACGACGGCCACGTACATCGGTGTGCCGGGTCGCACGGGGGAGTACGGCGACACCTCGCCCGCCGGCGCGGCCGCCCTGGCCGACGCGGCACGGGCGGCGAAGCGCGAGCTCGACGCCGCGGCCGTGGTGGACCCAGTCGACGAGGTCACGAAGGCGGACCTCGGTGCCGAACTCGACCTGGTGCAGGAGTCGTACGCGCGGAAGCTGCACCTCCGCGACCTCAACGTGATCGCGAGCCCGGCCCAGTCAGTCCGCGAGATCATCGACCTGATGCCGACGGCGACCGAGTCGGACTGGCACGACGTCGCCAGCCGACTGCACGCGCTGCCGGACGCGCTCGAGGGCATCCGCGAGACCCTGCTCGAGGGCACGCGCGAGGACGTGACCCCGGCGAAGCGGCAGGTCGCCCTGGTCGCGGAACAGGCTGCCCGCAACGGTGCCGAGGACGGCTTCTTCCGCCGGCTCGCCGAGGGTGCGGCGTTCGACGACGGCTCTCCCGTGCCGGACTCGCTCCGTGCCGAGCTGACCCGAGGGGCCGAGGTCGCGTCGGCTGCGTACCGGAGCCTCGGGCAGTTCCTCGAGCACGAGCTGCTGCCGCTCGCCACCCCGGTCGACGCCGTCGGGCGCGAGGCCTACGAGCTGCACTCCCGCCGGTTCCTCGGTGCCGTCGTCGACCTCGACGAGACGTACGAGTGGGGCCTCGAGGAACTCGCCCGCATGCGTGACGAGCAGGAGCGGATCGCGGACCGGATCGAACCGGGTGCGAGCGTGGCCCGGGCGATCGAGGTGCTGGACACCGACCCGTCGCGGATCCTGCACGGCACGGACGCGCTGCAGCGCTGGATGCAGGAGACGAGCGACGCCTCCGTCGCGGCGATGGCCGGCACGTACTTCGACATCCCGGACCCGATCCGCCGGCTGGAGTGCCGCATCGCCCCGACGCAGGAGGGCGGCATCTACTACAGCGGGCCGTCCGACGACTTCTCGCGCGCTGGCCGGATGTGGTGGTCGGTGCCCGAGGGCGTCACCGAGTTCGGCACCTGGCGCGAGAAGACGACCGTCTACCACGAGGGCGTCCCCGGCCACCACCTGCAGATCAGCCAGGGCGTCTACAACCGCGGTGAGCTGAACACGTGGCGTCGCCAGCTGTCCGGCTCGTCCGGACACGTCGAGGGCTGGGCGCTCTACGCCGAGCGCCTGATGGAGCAGCTCGGGTTCCTCGACGACGACGGCGACCGGCTGGGCATGCTCGACGGCCAGCGCATGCGTGCCGCCCGCGTGGTGCTCGACATCGGCGTGCACCTGCAGAAGACCAACCCGGACGGCGGCGGCTGGACGTGGGAGTACGCCCTCGACTTCATGCGCGAGAACGTGAACATGGACGACGCGTTCGTGCAGTTCGAGGTCGCGCGGTACTTCGGGTGGCCAGGACAGGCGCCGTCGTACAAGGTGGGCCAGCGCGTGTGGGAGTCGATCCGCGACGAGGTCGCCGCCCGCGAAGGCGCCGACTTCGACCTGAAGTCGTTCCACCGTCGTGCGCTCGCCCTCGGCAGCATCGGTCTCGACACGCTGCGGAGCGCGCTGCTCGGCTGACGCGCGGGTGACACGCCCGGTTGTGGGGGCTCCGCCGGTGCGGTTAGACTTGTGCGGCGCAATCCGCGCCACTCAATCAATCGCCACGGCGGAGCACCACGGGGGTCTCGACTCCCCGCACGCCACGGCCCGACTCATGTCCGTTCGGAGCAATCTCTACATGACAACCACTACGACCAAGGCTCCTAAGCAGGTCGCCATCAACGACATCGGTTCGGCTGATGACTTCCTGGCCGAGGTCGAGAAGACCCTGAAGTTCTTCAACGACGGTGATCTCATCTCCGGCACCGTCGTGAAGATCGACCGCGACGAGGTCCTCCTCGACGTCGGTTACAAGACCGAGGGCGTCATCCCCTCGCGCGAGCTCTCGATCAAGCACGACGTCGACCCCAACGAGGTCGTCAAGGTCGGCGACGAGGTCGAGGCCCTGGTCCTCCAGAAGGAGGACAAGGAAGGCCGCCTCATCCTGTCCAAGAAGCGTGCGCAGTACGAGCGCGCATGGGGCGACGTCGAGAAGATCAAGGAGTCCGACGGCGTCGTGACCGGCACGGTCATCGAGGTCGTCAAGGGTGGCCTGATCGTCGACATCGGTCTCCGCGGCTTCCTCCCCGCCTCGCTCATCGAGCTCCGTCGCGTCCGCGACCTCACGCCGTACCTCGGCCAGGAGATCGAGGCGAAGATCCTCGAGCTCGACAAGAACCGCAACAACGTGGTCCTGTCGCGCCGTGCGCTCCTCGAGCAGACGCAGTCCGAGTCCCGGACCACGTTCCTCAACAACCTGCACAAGGGCCAGGTCCGCAAGGGCATCGTGTCCTCGATCGTCAACTTCGGTGCGTTCGTGGACCTCGGCGGCGTCGACGGTCTCGTCCACGTCTCCGAGCTCAGCTGGAAGCACATCGAGCACGCCAGCGAGGTCGTCGAGGTCGGTCAGGAAGTCACCGTCGAGATCCTCGAGGTCGACCTGGACCGTGAGCGCGTGTCGCTCTCGCTCAAGGCGACGCAGGAGGACCCGTGGCAGGTCTTCGCCCGCACCCACGCGATCGGTCAGATCGCACCGGGCAAGGTCACGAAGCTCGTCCCGTTCGGTGCCTTCGTCCGTGTTGCCGATGGCATCGAGGGGCTGGTGCACATCTCCGAGCTCTCGAACAAGCACGTCGAGCTCGCCGAGCAGGTCGTCTCGGTCAACGACGAGGTCTTCGTCAAGATCATCGACATCGACCTCGACCGTCGCCGCATCTCGCTCAGCCTCAAGCAGGCGAACGAGGGCGTGGACCCCGAGGGCACCGAGTTCGACCCGGCGCTCTACGGCATGCCGACCGAGTACGACGACAAGGGTGACTACAAGTACCCGGACGGCTTCGACCCGGAGACGAACGAGTGGCTCGAGGGCTACGACACCCAGCGCACCGAGTGGGAGGGCCAGTACGCGGCCGCCCAGGGTCGTTGGGAAGCCCACAAGGCGCAGGTCGCGAAGACCATCGCCGACGAGGAAAAGGGTGGCTTCGACCTCCCGGCCGGCGCATCGACGTCGTCCGCTTCCTCCTCGTCGTCGTTCTCGAGCGAGACCGGTGGTGCAAGCCCCCTCGCCGACGACGCTTCGCTGGCGGCGCTCCGCGAGAAGCTCAGCTCGACCAACTGATCGAGCGAGTCGCACTGACCGGAAGCCCGGCATCCCCCAGGGGGTGCCGGGCTTCCGGCGTTTCCACGCTGCGGGTCGTTAGCCTGTCGCAGTGCGCATCATCGGTCTCACGGGCGGCATCGCCGCGGGCAAGTCGACGGTCTCCAAGCGGTGGGCGGAGCACGGCGGCATCGTCGTCGACGCCGACCGGCTGGCACGGGATGCCGTCGCACCCGGCAGCCCTGGGCTCGCGCAGGTCGCCAAGCGGTTCGGCTCCTCGGTGATCACGGCCGACGGCTCGCTCGACCGTCCCGCGCTCGGAGCGATCGTGTTCTCCGACCCGGCGGCACGCAAGGACCTCGAGGCGATCACCCACCCCGAGGTCTGGCGGCTCGCGCAGCGTGCCTTCGACGCGGCCGAGGCCGCCGACCCGGACGCGGTCGTCGTGTACGACGTACCCCTGCTCGCCGAGGCCCGCGGATCCCGCCCGCTCCGGTTCGATGCGGTCGTGGTCGTCGACGCCCCCGCTGCGCAGCGCATCGAGCGGCTGGTGGAGCACCGTGCCATGGAACGCGACGAGGCCGAGCGCCGGGTGGCCGCACAGGCGAGCGACGCCGACCGACTCGCACTCGCCGACCACGTCGTCGACGCGACGGGCACCCTCGACCAGACGATCCGATCGGCCGACGAGGTGTGGTCGCGGATCACCTCGTGAAGCACCGTCTGCTGCTCGTCCTCGCCGCGATCGTGCTCGTCGCGATCGGCGGCGGTGCGCTGGTCGCGGCGAACCTGCTCGGTGCGCAGCGCATCGAGGACGAGGGACGCGTCCCCACGATCGACCGCTCGCACGCCGACGAGCCACCGTCGGGCGACGAGCGCGGACCCGAGGGGGAGTTCCACCGCTTCCGGCTCGGCACCGTGGGCGGCGAGCGGCTCACCCCGAACCGCGACGACTTCGCCGCCCGCACCTCGGCGGACGGCCCCCTGCTGCTGTTCCTGCCCGCCACGAGGTCGCGCCCGGCGGAGTACCAGCGGTTCCTCGGGCAGGCCCTGGCGGACGGGTACCACGTGCTCGGGCTGGACTACTGGAACCTCGGTCGCACCCTGTCCGGCACGTGTGAGTCCGACGCCCGCTGCTACGGCATGGTGCAACGCAACCGGTTCGACGGCACCCGTCAGTCCGAGTTCAGCTCGGTGACGCCCGCCGGGTCGATCGTGTCGCGTTTCCGTGACGCGGTGGCCTACCTCGACGACCACGACCCCGACGGCGGGTGGGGCCGCTTCGTGCAGGGTGACGACGACATCGCCTGGCAGGACATCGTCGTGGCCGGACACTCCCAGGGCGGCGGCGAGGCGGCGTACATCGCGCACATCCGGTCCGTCCGCGGCGCGCTGATGTTCTCGTCGCCCGTCGAGTCACGGGGGCCGTCGCACGCGGCGTGGATGAACCGCCCCGGCAAGACCCCCGTCGACCGGATGTACGCCGTCGACGACGTCCGCGACACCTTCGGCCCGCGGATCACCGGGTCGTGGCGGGTCCTCGGGCTCGACGGCGTCGACGGCCCCTTCCGGACGGACACCGATCCACCGCTCGCCGGCGCGGACCCGCACGCGATCCTGACCGACGTCCGGGGCCGGGGGAAGGCGCACTCGTTCATCATCAAGGACTCCACGCCGCTCGGACCGGACGGGGAACCCAGGATTACCGCGCTCTGGCAGTGGATGCTGCACCGGTTCCCCTCTGACGGCTCATAGGCTCGCGCAATAGCCTCTGCTGGTGCAGCCCGTCGACGGAGAACCCGATCTGCGCTCGCTCATCCGCGACCGCGCGGCGGAGAGCCCCGAGCGCCCCTACCTGGAGGACGCCCGTTCTGCGCGCGTCCTGACCTACCGAGCGCTCGAGGATGCCGTGACCGCCTGGTCCGCGACGTTCGACGCGATCGGCGTGCCCGCCTCCGGAGCCGTCCTCGTCGACGTCGGCGACCCCCTCGCGTTCGCCGTGGTGCACCTGACCGCCGTGGCGACCGGGCGCCGTGCCGTCCCGGTGGACACCGGACAGCCGGCGACCGAGCCGGCCCGACTCGCCGACCTGATGGGCGGGGCCTCGATCGTGGTGTCGGACCGTGCCGTGGACGGGACCGTCCCCGGGGTGCCCGCCAGCGGGGTCGACGCGGCCACGTTCCTCCCGGCAGCCGTCCGTGACGGTGACGTGCCCACGCAGAGTCCGGACGCACCGGGCGAGGGGTCCGTGGTGCTCTTCACCTCCGGGTCGACCGGCGCTCCGAAGGGCGTCGAGCTGCCGGAGTCGCAGCTGCTGTTCGTCGCGCGGGCGGTCGCGCTGCACAACGGGTTGACCGGCCGCGACCGCGGGTTCAACTCGCTGCCGTTGTTCCACGTCAACGCCGAGGTCGTCGGCCTGTTGGCGACGCTCGTCGCCGGGGCGACGCTCGTGCTCGACGTGCGCTTCCGGCGGACCGGGTTCTGGGAACTGCTCGCCGAGCGGCGCATCACCTGGCTGAACGCGGTGCCGGCGATCCTCGCCGTGCTCGCGAAGACCGGGCCACTGGACTTCCCGGAGGGCCTCCGGTTCGTCCGGAGTGCTTCGGCACCGCTGCCGGACCCGGTGCGCACGGCACTCGGGGACGTCCCGCTGGTCGTGAGCTGGGGGATGACCGAAGGTGCGTCGCAGATCACCGCGACGCCGCTCGACGCGCCTGCTCGCCCCGGGACCGTCGGCGTGCCCGTCGGGTCCGAGGTGCAGGCACGCGGCGAGGACGGCGCAGCCCTGCCCGCCGACGAGGTCGGTGCACTGTGGGTGCGCGGCCCGGGGATCGTCGGGCGCTACCTGTTCGGGCGCGCATCCGACCGCTTCGACGCCGACGGCTGGCTGAGCACGGGAGATGTGGGATCCGTCGCTGCGGACGGCTGGGTCTCGCTCGCCGGACGCTCCGACGACGTCATCAACCGTGGCGGCGAGAAGGTCTACCCCTCCGAGGTCGAGGACGTCCTGCTCGGCGACCCCCGGGTGCTCGAGGCCGTCGTGGTCGGGCGGCCGGACGAGGTGCTCGGGGCCGTCCCGGTGGCGTACGTGATCCTGCAGCAGGGCGAAGCCGACGCAGCGGACGCAGCCGACGCGGTCGACGCCGCTGCGGCGCCGGTCGACGCCGCTGCGCTCGTCGCCGACCTGACCGCGCGCGCCGAGGCCCACCTGACCCGCTTCCGCCGCCCCGTCGAGATCATCGTGGTCCCCGACCTGCCGCGCGCGCCCACCGGCAAGGTGCAGCGGGCGAAGGTGCGGACGATGGCGCAGCCGTCGTGACCGGCGCCCAGCCGCAGGCCCAGCCGCAGCCGCAGCCGCAGCCGCAGCCACAGGCCCAGCCGCAGCCGCAGGTCCAGACCCCGACCCGCACCGCGGCGGGCAAGCCACGCCACCTGTACGAGGTCGACGTCCTCCGGATCCTGACCTTCGCCTGCGTCATCGGCGTGCACACCACCAGCCACACCGCCGCCTCCGACGACGTCGGCCTGAACGCGCTGCTCGCCCTGCTGCACTTCACCCGGCTCGTCTTCTTCTCGCTGACGGCGTTCGTGCTCGTCTACAGCTACACGCTGCGACCGCGGCCGATGGCGCAGTTCTGGCCGAAGCGGTTCCTGCTCGTCGGGGTGCCGTACCTGGCGTGGTCGTTCGTGTACGTCGGGTCGAGCTGGCTCCTCAGCAGCACCCGTCGGGGCGACGTGCCCGACCTGGTGCGCACCCTCGCCGAGGGCATCGTCACCGGCTCGTCCTGGTACCACCTGTACTTCCTGCTCGTGACCATGCAGGTGTACCTGCTGCTGCCGGTCGTCGTGTGGCTGGTCCGGAAGACCCGCGGGCACCACGTCACGACGCTCGTCGTGGCGCTGGTGGTGCAGCTCGTCGAGTTCGCCGGCTACAAGTACTTCCCGGCGAGCGACGCCTGGCTGCACGGGTACCAGAAGCAGTTCTTCTTCTCGTACGTGTTCTTCATCGTCTCCGGGGCGATCGCCGCCGACCACGCCGACGCGTTCCTCCGGTTCATCCGGGTGCACCGCCGGGCCGTGCTCTGGGCGTTCGCCGGCGTCGGCGCGCTGACGCTCGGCGTCTGGGCGCTCCAGGTCGCCCTCGGCCAGTCGCTCTACGCCGCCGGGACACCGCTGCAACCGATCGAGGCCGTGTGGAGCACCGCGGTCTTCGTCGGGTTCCTGGCGATCGGTGCGCGCTGGGCGGATCGTCGGCGTCCCGGCAGCCCGGTCGCGCGCTTCATCGACTACGCCTCGGACCGGTCGTTCGGGATCTTCCTGAGCCACCCGTTCCTCATCTGGATCCTGCTGTACGGCGACAGCTGGCTCGAGGCCGTGGTGCCGCGGCCGTGGCTGACGCTCGTCACGTACCTGCTCGTGGTGGTGCTGTCCGTGGCGGTCACCGAGGCGTTCCGGTGGACTCCGCTGAGCGTGCCGCTCACCGGCCGGCCGTCGCTCGCGTCCCGCGCCCAGCGTCGGGCGCGCAGCCCGCAGCGCTGACCCGTGCGTTCCGGGCGTCCCTGGTCGGTCCTCCCGACCAGGGACGCCCGTTCCTGCTTGCTGTGCGCGGCGGCGGGTGCGCGTCGCGGCGGTGGAGGCGCTGCGCGGCGGACGGGAGGCGCGGGTCGGCCCAGACCCGTGCCTCCCGTCCGCCTCCTGGGGACCACCAGGGCCGCGCGCACGCCCGCGGGTCCCGTTGCGGACAGCGGAATCGGGCGTACCTGGTCGTTCCTCTCGACCACGTACGCCCGATCCGGCGCGGCGTGCCGCTGACAGCGCGAGTCGCGGGTCAGGCGGCGCGCTGCTCGGCGGCGGGGGTGCCGACCTCGAGGACGCCGTTCGTCGACGTGAGCCGCTGCGGCTTCATGAACCACGCGACGACCGCCGCGGCGCCGAGCAGCACGCACGACAGGGCGAACGGCAGCTGCCAGTCGGACGCGTCGATGAGCAGCCCGAAGACAATGGGGGAGACCACGCCGGCGATGCCGAAGCCGGTGTTCATGAAGCCGGACGCGGTGCCGGACCACTGCGGGGCGACGTCCATCGGGATCGCCCAGAGGTTCGCGTTGCAGAGCTCCAGGAAGAAGAACGACAGCGCGAGCGAGATCGTCGCGACGAGCAGGCCCTGCCCGATGACGAGCGGGATGAGGCAGACGAGCGACCCGCCGAGTCCGATCACCAGGACGGTCCGTCGGGCGTTCCGGGTGTTGCCGCCGCGGTGGATGATCCGGTCGCTGAGCATGCCGCCGACCGTGTCCCCGACGACGCCGGCGAGCAGGATGAGCGTGGTGAACAGCGCGAAGTCGCCGATCTCGAGCCCGTAGGTCGAGCTGAGGAACGTCGGCAGCCACGTGAGGAACACCCAGAGGGTCCAGCCGTAGCCGAAGTCGACGAAGGTCACCGGCAGGATCTGCCGCGCCATCTGCCGCCACGGCACCGGCGGACGGGTCGCACGCGTCTCGACGGGCGGGAGCTCGTCGATCTCGACCTGCGTGATGCCCTTCGTGGACTCGGGCTTGTCGCGGAACCAGACGAACCAGACGATGCCCCAGGCGAAGGACAGGACCGCTGTGGCGAAGAACGCCCACCGCCAGCTGCCCGTCGAACCGATCACCCAGGCGACGAGCAGCGGGGCCAGCGCGTTGCCGAGCCGGGCCGCGGAGTGCACGACGCCCTGCGCGAAGCCGTTGCGGTCGCGGGGGATCCAGCGGGTCATGGCCTGGGTCGCGGTCGGGAACGCCGCGGCCTCGCTGAGCCCGAGGAGCGCCCGGGCCGCGAACAGGGTCCAGAAGCCGACCGCGAAGCCGGTCCACAGTGTCGCGACGCCCCACACCACGGTGATGACGAAGAGGGCCTTGCGCGGCCCGAACTTCTCGCTGATCGTGCCGCCGAACACCTGCAGCAGCGCGTACGGCAGCGAGAACGCGGACACGATCAGGCCCGCGGTGGCCTCGTTGAAGCCGAACTCCTCGGTGATGTGCGGCAGCGCCGTCGAGATGTTCGTCCGGTCGATGTACGAGATCGCGTACATGCAGCAGAGCAGGAGGAGCACTCGTCCGCGGATGCGTCCGCGGAACGGGGTGCCCTTCGTCGGTGCGGCGGGGGTCGCCGTCGTCATGGGGCCTCTTCGGGTGTGGCTCGTGCTGGCTCGTCGGGGACGTGCGGAGCGATCGGGTTGCTGAACGGACCGGACGCTATGCCCGCTGGTTATCAGCGGACTTGGAGGCTGCTTGGCGAGGACGATACGCCCAGGGCGAGCAGGGGCGCCGGTGTCAGGGGTGCCGACTACCGTTGATCCCATGGGTGTTGCGATCGAACCGACCCGAGCGGTACGTCCGTTCGAGGTCATCAGCGAGTACACGCCGAGTGGCGACCAGCCTGCGGCCATCGCCGAGCTCGCCGGGCGCATCAACGCCGGTGAGACCGACGTCGTGCTGCTCGGTGCGACCGGTACGGGCAAATCGGCGACGACCGCGTGGCTCATCGAACAGGTGCAGCGGCCGACACTCGTGCTCGCGCACAACAAGACCCTCGCCGCGCAGTTGGCGAACGAGTTCCGCAGTCTGATGCCGAACAACGCGGTCGAGTACTTCGTGTCGTACTACGACTACTACCAGCCCGAGGCGTACGTCCCGCAGACGGACACCTTCATCGAGAAGGACTCCTCGGTCAACGCCGAGGTCGAGCGGCTCCGGCACTCGACGACCAACTCGCTGCTCAGCCGGCGCGACGTCGTCGTCGTGTCGACGGTGTCCTGCATCTACGGCCTCGGCACACCCGAGCAGTACATGAACGCCTCGGTGGCACTGCACGTCGGGCAGACGATCTCGCGCGACCAGCTCGTGCGCAAGTTCGTCTCGATGCAGTACCAGCGCAACGACGTCGACTTCGCTCGCGGTACCTTCCGCGTGCGCGGCGACACCATCGAGATCATCCCGATGTACGAAGAGCACGCCATCCGGATCGAGATGTTCGGCGACGAGGTCGAAGCGCTCTCCTCCCTGCACCCGCTGACCGGCAACGTGATCAACGACCTGCCCGCCGTGTCGATCTTCCCGGCGTCGCACTACGTCGCCGACACCGACGTCATGCACCGCGCCATCGTCGACATCAAGGCGGAGCTCGCCGAGCGCCTGGCCGAGCTCGAGGGACAGGGCAAGCTGCTCGAGGCCCAGCGGCTCCGCATGCGCACCACGTTCGACATCGAGATGATGGAGCAGATCGGCTTCTGCTCCGGCATCGAGAACTACTCGCGGCACATGGACGGCCGCGTCGCGGGCGAGGCACCGCACTGCCTCATCGACTACTTCCCCGACGACTTCCTCATCGTCATCGACGAGTCGCACGTCACCGTGCCGCAGATCGGCGCGATGTACGAAGGCGACGCCTCGCGCAAGCGCACCCTCGTCGACCACGGGTTCCGGCTGCCGAGCGCCCTCGACAACCGTCCGCTGCGGTTCGAGGAGTTCCTCGACCGCGTCGGGCAGAAGGTCTTCCTGTCGGCGACGCCCGGTCGGTACGAGCTCGGCATCACGGACAGCGTCGTCGAGCAGATCATCCGCCCGACCGGCCTCGTCGACCCCGAGATCGTGGTGAAGCCGAGCGACGGCCAGATCGACGACCTGCTCGAGGAGATCAAGCAGCGCGTCGACAAGGACGAGCGCGTGCTCGTCACGACCCTGACGAAGCGCATGGCGGAAGAGCTGACCGACTTCCTCGGCAACGCCGGTGTGCGGGTGCGGTACCTGCACTCCGACGTCGACACGCTCAAGCGCGTCGAGCTCCTGACCGAACTGCGACAGGGCGTCTACGACGTGCTCGTCGGCATCAACCTGCTGCGAGAAGGCCTCGACCTGCCCGAGGTGTCCCTGGTGGCCATCCTCGACGCCGACAAGGAAGGCTTCCTGCGGTCGTCCACGTCGCTCATCCAGACGATCGGTCGCGCGGCCCGCAACGTGTCGGGCCAGGTGCTCATGTACGCCGACAAGATGACCGACTCGATGAAGACCGCGATCGAGGAGACCGATCGTCGTCGCGAGAAGCAGGTCGCGTACAACCTGGAGCGCGGCATCGACCCGCAGCCGCTCCGCAAGAAGATCGCCGACATCACCGAGGTGCTGCAGCGCGAGAACGACGACACCAAGGCGCTGCTGCAGGGTCGTCCCGGCGCCGACGGTCGCCGCTCGCCCACGCCCAACCTGAAGCGCGGCGGCATCGCGGGCGAGGGTGCGACCCAGCTCGAGGCGACGATCGGCGACCTCAACGACCAGATGCTGCAGGCGGCAGCGGAGCTGAAGTTTGAACTCGCCGCGCGACTCCGCGACGAGGTGCAGGACCTGAAGAAGGCGCTGCGGCAGATGGAGTCGGCCGGGCATGTCAGCTGAAGATCGCCGCACGGTCGTCGTCACCGGGGCGAGCGCGGGCCTCGGGTACCACGCGGCCGAGCAGCTCGCCGCGTCGGGGCACCGGGTCGTGCTCGCCACCCGCGACCGGGGTCGGGCCGCAGCGGCGGAACAGAGCATCCGGCGGCACGTGGACGGGGCCTCGTTGGCGCACGTGCAGCTCGACCTCGCCGATCTCGACTCCGTCCGTGCCGCCGCCGACGAGCTCGCGGCCCTCGAACCGGACGGCGTCGACGCGGTCGTGAACAACGCCGGCGTCGTCGGGGCCTCGACCCCGAGCACCACCGCACAGGGCACCGAGCTGCAGATCGGCACGAACCACCTGGGGCACTTCGCCTGGACGGCGCTGACGATGCCGCTGCTCGAACAGCGTGGCGGTCGCGTCGTGCACCTCGGGTCGATCGCACACCGGTGGGCCAGCCTCGACACGGGCGACCCGTTCCGCGTCGGCCACTACTCCAGCTACCGGCAGTACGGCCGCAGCAAGCTCGCGGTGATGCTGTTCGGCTTCGAACTCGCCCAGCGGTTGGCGGATGCGGGTTCGTCCGTCGCCAGCGTGGTCGCGCACCCCGGGCTGTCGCTCGACGCGCTCTCGCCGGAGCGCCCGGACGTCGCACCGTCGCGCCCGGAACCCGCGTGGACCCGGCCTGCGCAGCGGCTGTACGCCCAGGGCAAGGACGCCGGTGCCGAACCCCTCGTGCACGCTGCGGTCGCCGCGGACGTGCGCTCGGGGGAGTACTGGGGCCCGGTCGGGTGGATGCAGCTGCGCGGACCCGCAGCCGTGGTCCGTGCCGAGCCGCGCGCCCACGACCGGACCGCCGCCGCTCGGCTCTGGACGGCCAGCGAGCGTCGTTCCGGGGTCGCGTTCGCTCTCGACGCACTCGGCTGACCACCGACTCGCGGGCGGATGTCGGACCCCTTTCGTAGAATCGACGGCGATGACAATCACCTCTGACCGCGGCACCGCGACCTCGGGCCGGAACGCCTTCGGCGAGCCGACCGACCCCCACCTCCCCGGCGTGACCGTCCCGACCGGCTCCTCGACGCTCAGCGTCCGCGGGGCCCGGGTGCACAACCTCCGGAACGTCGACCTCGAGATCCCCCGTGACTCCCTCGTGGTGTTCACCGGCCTGTCCGGATCCGGCAAGTCGTCACTGGCCTTCGACACGATCTTCGCCGAGGGCCAGCGACGCTACGTCGAGTCCCTGTCCGCGTACGCCAGGCAGTTCCTCGGCCAGGTCGACCGGCCCGACGTCGACTTCATCGAAGGGCTGTCGCCCGCGGTGTCGATCGACCAGAAGTCGACGAACCGGAACCCGCGGTCGACGGTGGGCACGATCACCGAGGTCTACGACTACATGCGTCTGCTCTGGGCGCGCATCGGGGTGCCGCACTGCCCGACGTGCGGCGAGGTCATCAGCAAGCAGACCGTGCAGCAGATCGCCGACCAGCTCATGGAGTTCGAGTCCGGCACACGTTTCCAGGTGCTCGCCCCGGTCATCTCCAAGAAGAAGGGCGAGTTCGTCGACCTCTTCCAGGAACTCGCGGCGTCCGGCTACGCCCGCGCGATCGTCGACGGTGAGCGCATCCAGCTCAGCGACCCGCCGAAGCTCAAGAAGCAGGTCAAGCACGACATCTCGGTGATCGTCGACCGTCTCGTGTCGAACGAGGACATCCTCGGTCGGCTCACCGACTCGCTCGAGACGGCACTGCGCCTGACCGGTGGCACCGTCGGCATCGACCTGGTCGACCACGACGGACCCGGCGCCGTGCGCACCTACTCTGAGAACCTGTCGTGTCCGAACAACCACCCGCTCGCGCTGACCGAGATCGAGCCCCGCACGTTCTCGTTCAACGCGCCGTTCGGTGCCTGCCCGGAGTGCTCCGGGCTCGGCACGCGCATGTCGGTGGACCCGGACCTGGTGCTCGGCGACCCCGATGCCTCGCTGCGCGACGGCGTCCTGCTGCCCTGGACCGGCGCGAGCGGGCTGTACTCGTACTTCGAGAAGCTCCTGGCCGGCCTCGGCAAGGACCTCGGGTTCACGCTCGACACCCCGTGGAGCCAGCTCGACGCCTCGGTGCAGGCCGCGATCCTGACGGGCAAGGACTTCCAGGTGTCGGTGTCCTGGCGCAACCGCTTCGGCCGCGAGATGCGCTACACCAGCGGGTTCGAGGGCGTCATGCCCTACATCGAGCGCAAGTTCGCCGAGGCCGAGTCGGACTCGCAGCGCCAGCGCTTCCAGGGCTACCTGCGCGAGGTCCCGTGCCCGGTGTGCGAGGGCACACGCCTCAAGCCCGAGGTCCTGGCGGTCACGGTCGACGGCCGCAGCATCGCCGACGTCACCGACATGTCCCTCGACAACGCGTACGCGTTCATGGACACCCTGACGCTCACCGACCGCGAAGCGCACATCGCCGCGGCGGTCCTGCGCGAGATCCGGGCGCGCCTCGAGTTCCTGCTCGAGGTCGGCCTGAACTACCTGACCCTGGCGCGCGGCGCCGGTGGGCTGTCCGGTGGCGAAGCACAGCGCATCCGCCTCGCGACGCAGATCGGCTCCGGCCTGACCGGCGTGCTGTACGTGCTCGACGAGCCGAGCATCGGGCTGCACCAGCGCGACAACCGCCGTCTCATCGACACCCTGGTCAAGCTCAAGGACCTCGGCAACACGCTGATCGTCGTCGAGCACGACGAGGACACCATCCGCACGGCCGACTGGGTCGTCGACATCGGCCCCGGGGCCGGCGTCAACGGCGGCAACGTCGTGCACTCGGGCTCGTACGAGGGCATCATCGCGAACCGCGAGTCGGTGACGGGGGACTACCTCGCCGGCCGTCGTGCGATCGAGGTCCCGGCCGAGCGTCGCAAGGTCAACCTGAAGCGCACCATCAGCGTGCAGGGCGCGCGGGCGAACAACCTCAAGACGATCGACGCCGACTTCCCGCTCGGGGTGTTCACCGCGGTCACCGGCGTGAGCGGGTCGGGCAAGTCCACCCTGGTCAACGACATCCTGTACAAGGTGCTCGCGAACCAGCTCAACGGCGCCCGGCACATCGCCGGCAAGCACACCCGTGTCAAGGGCCTCGACCAGCTGGACAAGGTCGTGCACGTCGACCAGGCACCGATCGGCCGCACGCCGCGGTCGAACCCGGCGACCTACACGGGCGTGTTCGACCGGATCCGTCAGCTGTTCGCCGAGACACCCGAGGCGAAGACCCGTGGCTACCAGCCCGGTCGGTTCAGCTTCAACGTCAAGGGCGGCCGGTGCGAGAACTGCTCCGGCGACGGCACGATCAAGATCGAGATGAACTTCCTGCCCGACGTCTACGTCGCGTGCGAGGTCTGCGGCGGCGCGCGCTACAACCGCGAGACGCTCCAGGTCCACTACAAGGGCAAGAGCATCTCCGAGGTCCTGGACATGCCGATCAGCGAGGCGGCCGAGTTCTTCGAGCCGATCTCCGCGATCCACCGGTACATGGCGACGCTCGTCGACGTGGGCCTCGGGTACGTCCGTCTCGGCCAGAGCGCGACCACGCTCTCCGGCGGCGAGGCACAGCGCGTCAAGCTCGCCACCGAGCTGCAGCGCCGCTCGAACGGCCGCACCGTGTACGTGCTCGACGAGCCGACGACGGGTCTGCACTTCGAGGACGTCCGCAAGCTGCTCATCGTGCTGCAGAGCCTGGTCGACAAGGGCAACACCGTCATCACGATCGAGCACAACCTCGACGTGATCAAGTCAGCCGACTGGGTCATCGACATGGGCCCAGAGGGTGGCGCCGGCGGCGGTACGGTGCTCGCCACCGGCACCCCGGAGCACGTGGCCGACGTGCCGGAGAGCTTCACGGGCGTCTTCCTGCGGGAGATCTTCGACGCACAGGACGCTCGGGTCGGCAAGCAGCAGGCGGTGGAGGCCCGCACGGCGAGCCGACCGGGCAAGTCGACCAAGCAGAAGGCGGGTGCACGGTAGGTGGCGGACACCGTTCCGTGGCGCCCGAAGGCGGGGGAGATCCCGACCGACCCGGGCGTCTACCGCTGGCGTGACGAGGCCGGCCGGGTGCTCTACGTCGGCAAGGCGAAGAACCTCCGCGCCCGGCTGAGCAACTACTTCGCACCACTGCCGACGCTGCACGAACGCACCCGGCGCATGGTGCTGACGGCCCGCAGCGTGGAGTGGACGACGGTCGGCTCCGAGATCGAGGCACTGCAGCTCGAGTACACCTGGATCAAGGAGTTCGACCCGCCGTTCAACGTCAAGTTCCGTGACGACAAGTCGTACCCGTACATGGCGATCACCATGGCGGACGAGGCCCCACGGGTGATGGTCACGCGGAACCGGAAGATCAAGGGTGCGAAGTACTTCGGGCCGTACCCGAAGATCTGGGCGGTGCACGACACCATCGACCTGATGATCAAGGTGTTCCCGATCCGCACCTGCTCGGACTCGTCGTACAAGCGCGCGATGCAGACGGGAAAGCCCTGCTTCCCCGGGCAGATCGGCAAGTGCGGAGGCCCCTGCTCGCAGCGCGTCACCATCGAGGAGCACCGTGCGCTCGTCGAGGAGTTCGTGCGGTTCATGAACAGCTACGACCGCCGGGTGATCACCGAGCTGCGTCAGCGCATGGGCGCCTCGGCCGACGCCATGCAGTACGAACAGGCCGCGAAGTTCCGCGACCAGGTCGAGGCGCTCGAGGCCGTGCTCGAGAAGTCCGCCGTGGTGCTCCGCGATTCGGTCGACCTCGACCTGTTCGGCATCGCCGAGGACGAACTCGCCGCCGCCGTCCAGCTGTTCTCGGTCCGTGGCGGGCGCATCCGCGGTGTCCGCGGATGGGTCGTCGACAAGGAGCTCGACATCTCGACCGGTGAGCTGGTCGAGCAGATCGTGCAGGGCGTCTACGCCGACAACGAGCTCACACCGGCCGCCGTCGCCGAGGAACCCCCGCGCGAGGTCGTGGTGCCGACCCTGCCCGAGGACGCCGACGCGCTGCAGCAGTGGCTCAGCGAACGACGGGGCGGCCGCGGCACGAAGCTCAGCACGGCGCAACGCGGTGACCGTGCCGGCCTGGCCCGCACGGCCGCGCAGAACGCCGCCCAGGCGCTGATGCTCTACAAGACGAAGCGGTCCGCCGACTACACGACGCGCTCCGCGGCCCTCGCCGACATCCAGGACGCCCTCGGCATGACCGAGGCCCCGCTCCGCATGGAGTGCTACGACATCTCGCACCTGCAGGGCACGAACGTCGTGGCGTCGATGGTGGTGTTCGAGGACGGCCTGCCCCGCAAGGACCAGTACCGCCGCTACACGATCGCCGAGACCACCGACGACACCGACAGCATGTACCAGGTGCTCACCCGGCGCCTGGCGCGCCTCGACGAGGACGCCGACCTGCCGGACGTCCCCGACGTGACGAGCGCCGAGGTGGTCGAGGGCTCCAAGCCCTCGAAGCGGTTCGCCTACCGCCCGCAACTGCTCATCGTCGACGGTGGACAGCCCCAGGTGCAGGCCGCCAAGCGTGCGCTGGACGAAGCCGGGGTGCGTGACATCGCGCTGGTCGGCATCGCGAAGCGTCTCGAGGAGCTCTGGCTGCCCGACGACGACTTCCCGGTGATCATGCCGCGCAACTCCGAGGCGCTCTTCCTCATCCAGCGCATCCGCGACGAGGCGCACCGGTTCGCGATCACGCACCAGCGCACCCGCCGCAAGCGCGACGTGCGGTCCCGGCTGTCGGAGATCCCCGGGCTCGGGCCGTCGCGGGTGAATGCGCTGCTCAAGCACTTCGGATCCGTGGCACGGCTGCGCGAGGCCACGGCCGACGAGATCAGCGAGGTCAACGGTGTCGGTCCGGCGACCGCCGCGGCGGTCGTCACGAAGCTGCAGCAGACCCCGACGAGCGCGCCGGCCACCAGTGCGGCGAGCCCGACGAGCGCGCCGGACGCCGAGACGGACCTCACGGACACCGCGGACCCCGCGGACCCTGCGGACGCTGCGCCGCTCCCCGGGGGCCCGGTGCGGGTCCCCGACGTGACCCACGACGGTCCGCAGCTGCCCACGTGACGCATCCCGTGCCTCCCGACACCTGTCGGGCGATACCCTGGTCCCGCAGCCGAGACCTCCCCGGGCGACGCGCCCGGGCCGCCACGACGGAGTCCACTCCCAGATGACCGACAGCGCCACAGCGACCGCGCACGCGTCGCAGCACGACATCCTCATCGTCACCGGCATGTCCGGGGCCGGGCGTTCGACGGTCGGCAAGGCCCTCGAAGACCTCGGCTGGTACGTCGTCGACAACCTGCCGACGCAGATGCTGGCACCGCTCACCGAGCTGGCCGACCGCGCCGGCGAGAAGATCCCGAAGATCGCCACGGTCGTCGACGTCCGCGGCGGACGGTTCTTCACGGACCCGGAGCACGCGGTCGAACAGGTGCGGTCGACCACGTCCGCACGGGTCCGGGTGCTGTTCCTCGAAGCCACCGACGCCGTCCTGGTGCGGCGCTTCGAGCAGGTCCGACGACCCCACCCGCTCCAGGGCGAGGACACCCTGCTCGACGGCATCGCGCGCGAGCGGACCCGGTTGGCCGGTCTGCGCGAGGCATCCGACATGGTGATCGACACCTCGGACCTCAACATCCACCAGCTCGCGAACACCGTCACCGAGCAGTTCGCTGACGATCACTTCGTGGGTGTTCAGGTGACGCTCATGAGCTTCGGGTTCAAGTACGGACTGCCCGCCGACGCCGACATGGTGGCCGACGTCCGGTTCCTGCCGAACCCCTACTGGGTCCCGGAACTCCGGGCCCACACGGGCCTCGACCAGCCCGTCTCGGACTACGTCCTGGCCCAGGCCGGAGCCCGTCCGTTCGTCGATCGGTACGTGTCCGTGCTCGAGCCGGTGCTCGAGGGGTACCAGCGCGAGAACAAAAGACACGCTACGATCGCCATCGGCTGTACCGGCGGGAAGCACCGCTCGGTCGCCATCGTCGCCGAGTTGGCGAACCTCCTCCGCGGGATGCCTGGCGTCGCCGTGCGTGTGAAGAACCGAGATCTCGGCCGGGAGTGACCGTCCCTCCGGCCGCTCCCCACGTACGTGCCGCCGGAATCGCGGGACCACCAGATGAACGTTAGGAATGATGCTGTGCCGTTGACTGCCGAGGTCAAGGACGAACTGGCCAGGGTCGCCGTGAACCGCAACACGGTCCGCGCCGCCGAACTGGCCACGATCCTCCGGTTCGCGGGTGGCCTGCACGTCATCTCGGGCCGCATCGCGGTCGAGGTGGAGCTCGACACCCGGATCATCGTGCACCGGGTCCGCAAGGACCTCGCCGAGCTGTACGGCGTCCGCAGCGAGGCGTCGGTGGGCTCGTCCGCGTCGTCCCGTCGTGGCACCCGCTACCTGGTCCGCGTGCTCGAGGCGGGGGAGACCCTCGCACGCCAGACCGGTCTGATGGACGCCCGTCGTCGCCCCGTCCGCGGGCTGCCGAACCGGCTCACCACGGGCAACCGCGAGGACCTCGCCGCGATCTGGCGCGGTGCGTTCCTCGCCTCCGGCACCCTGACCGACCCGGGCCGGGCCGCAGCGCTCGAGGTCACGTGCCCCGGCAACGAGGCCGCCATGGCCCTCGTCGGCGCCGCGTCGCGTCTCGGCGTCGCCGCGAAGGGCCGCGAGGTCCGTGGCGTCCACCGCGTCGTCATCCGCGACGGCGAGGCCATCGGCCAGATGCTCACGGTGATGGGCGCCGCCCGCACCACCGCCGACTGGGAGGAGATGCGGCAGCGTCGCGAGGTCCGTGCGACCGCGAACCGCCTCGTCAACTTCGACGACGCTAACCTCCGCCGCTCGGCGCAGGCCGCCGTCGCCGCCTGCGCCCGCGTCGAGCGCGCGCTCGAGATCCTCGGCGACGAGGTCCCCGACCACCTGCAGTACGCCGGCGCGCTGCGCCTGCAGCACCGCGACGCGTCGCTCGACGAGCTCGGCCAGCACGCCGATCCGCCCATGACGAAGGACGCCATCGCCGGTCGCATCCGCCGACTCCTCGCCATGGCCGACAAGCGCGCGTCCGACCTCGGCGTCCCCGGGACGGAAGCGAGCGTCCCCGAGGAGCTCGAGGGCGTCTGAGACGGGTCGTCCGACCTGCATGACGGGAGGCGGGGGGGCCGCGGGGCCCCCCCCCCCCCGCCCGGGGGGGGGGGGGGCCCCCGCCCCCCCCCCCCGCGGGGGGGGCCGGGGGGGCCCCCCGCCCGGCGGGCCCGCAAACCCCCCCGCCGGGGCGGGGGCGGCAGCGGG
>NZ_JBIVGB010000001.1:0-757611 GCF_044748425.1 Curtobacterium sp. NPDC089991 | reverse complement strand
GGGGGGCTGGTCCCCCACAAAACCGACACGGCCCCCGCCCCGGGGGGCCGCCTGGGCACGACGCGGGCCGTGGGTTGCGCCCGGCCCCCCCCGGGGGGGGGGGGGGGGGGCCCCGGGGCCCCCCCGCCTCCCGTCCGTTCTGTGGGGGCGCCCACGGGCCGCACCGACGTCGTTCCGGACGTTGCGGACGACCGTCCGGACGGACCGTCACACCGCACGGCCTGGCAGGGTCCGACTGCTAGGGTCGTTACGGCGACGTTACGGGGCGTATCGTCCACCACACGCGGGCCCGACAGGGCCAGCGCCCTCCGAAAGCAGCGCCCCTCGGGCGCTCCACACCCACCAGGAGATCCATTGACCGTCAAGATCGGTATCAACGGCTTCGGCCGTATCGGCCGCAACTTCTTCCGGGCCGCCCTCGCGAAGGGCTCCGACCTCGAGATCGTGGCGGTGAACGACCTCACCGACAACGCCGCGCTGGCGAACCTGCTGAAGTTCGACTCCATCACGGGTCGTCTCGGCGTCTCCGTCGAGCTCGACGGCGACAACATCGTCGTCGACGGCAAGGCCATCAAGGTCCTCGCGGAGCGCGACCCCGCCAACCTCCCCTGGGGCGAGCTGGGCGTCGACATCGTCATCGAGTCGACCGGCTTCTTCACCAAGGCCGCCGATGCGCAGAAGCACATCGACGCGGGCGCCAAGAAGGTCATCATCTCCGCCCCGGCCACCGGTGACGACGTCACCATCGTCCTCGGCGTGAACGAGGACCAGTACGACCCGGCGAACCACAACATCATCTCGAACGCGTCGTGCACCACGAACAGCCTCGCGCCGCTCGCCAAGGTGTTCAACGACAAGTTCGGCATCGAGCGTGGCCTCATGACCACGATCCACGCCTACACCGCCGACCAGAACCTGCAGGACGGCCCGCACAAGGACCCCCGTCGTGCCCGTGCGGCCGCGCTGAACATCGTCCCGACCTCGACCGGTGCCGCCAAGGCCATCGGCCAGGTCATGCCGGAGCTCGCCGGCAAGCTCGACGGCTTCGCGCTCCGCGTCCCGGTCCCGACCGGCTCGATCACCGACCTCACCCTCGAGACCAAGTCCGAGGTCACCGTCGACGAGATCAACGCCGCGTACAAGGAGGCCGCAGAGGGCCCGCTCAAGGGCATCCTGCTCTACAGCGAGGACCCGCTGGTGTCGACCGACATCACGACGGACCCGCACTCCTCGATCTACGACTCCGGCCTGACCAAGGTCATCGGCGGTCTCGTGAAGATCACCTCGTGGTACGACAACGAGTGGGGCTACTCGAACCGTCTCGTCGACCTGACCGAGTACGTCGGCGAGCGTCTGTAACACATGGCCCTCCGCACCCTCGAGGACCTCGGCGACCTCGCCGGCAAGCGCGTCGTCGTCCGTTGTGACCTGAACGTCCCGCTCAAGGACGGCACGATCACGGACGACGGCCGCGTGCGGGCGTCCCTGACGACCCTCAACACCCTCATCACCGCCGGCGCGCGCGTCATCGTGATCTCCCACCTGGGCCGCCCCGACGGGGAACCCAAGCCGGAGTTCTCGCTCGCGCCGGTCGGCCAGCGGCTCTCCGAGCTGCTCGGCAAAGAGGTCACGTTCGTCGGCGAAACCGTCGGCGACGAGGCGACCGCAGCCGCCGAGGCCCTCGAGGACGGTGACGTCCTGCTGCTCGAGAACCTCCGGTTCAACCCGGAGGAGACCTCGAAGGACGCTGCCGCGCGCTCCGCGTTCGCGGACCGCATCGCGGCACTCGGTGACGCCTTCGTCTCCGACGGCTTCGGTGTCGTGCACCGCAAGCAGGCCTCGGTCTACGAACTCGCGTCCGCGCTGCCCAGCGCAGCCGGTTCGCTCATCGAGACCGAACTGCGGGTGCTCGAGCGCCTGACCTCCTCGCCGGAACGGCCGTACACGGTCGTGCTCGGTGGCTCGAAGGTCAGCGACAAGCTCGGCGTCATCGACCACATCCTGCCCAAGGTCGACACGCTGTGCATCGGCGGCGGCATGCTCTTCACCTTCCTCGCGGCCCAGGGCCACGGGGTGGCGAAGTCGCTGCTCGAAGCCGACCAGCTCGACGTCGTCCGCGAGTACCTCTCGCGGGCGAAGGAGCTCGGCGTGACGATCGACCTGCCGACCGACGTCGTGGTGGCCTCCGGGTTCTCCGCCGACGCGGCGCACGAGACGGTGGCGGCCGACGCGATCGAGTCGTCGTCGTTCGGCACCGACGGCATCGGCCTCGACATCGGTCCGGAGACGGCGGCGCGGTTCGCATCGGCGGTGTCCGGTTCGAAGACGGTGTTCTGGAACGGTCCGATGGGCGTGTTCGAGTTCCCGGCCTTCGCCGCCGGCACGAAGACCGTCGCCAAGGCCCTGACCGAGGTCGACGGCCTCGGTGTGGTCGGCGGTGGCGACTCCGCCGCTGCGGTCCGCTCGCTCGGCTTCTCGGACGACCAGTTCGGGCACATCTCGACCGGTGGCGGTGCGAGCCTCGAGTTCCTCGAGGGCAAGTCGCTTCCCGGTCTCGAAGCACTGGGGTGGTCCGCATGACCCGCACGCCGCTCATTGCGGGTAACTGGAAGATGAACCTGGACCACCTCCAGGCCATCGCCACGGTCCAGAAGCTCGCCTGGACCCTGAAGGACGCCCGCCACGACTTCGAGGACGTCGAGGTCGCGGTGTTCCCGCCCTTCACCGACCTGCGGAGCGTGCAGACGCTCATCTCGGCCGACAAGCTGCCGATCCACTTCGGTGCGCAGGACCTGTCGCAGTACGACTCCGGTGCCTACACCGGCGACGTCTCCGGCGCGTTCCTGTCGGCGCTCGACGCGCAGTACGTCATCGTCGGACACTCCGAGCGGCGCACGCTGCACGGTGAGACCGACGAGGTCGTCGCGGCCAAGACCGCCGCGGCCGTCAAGCACGGCCTCGTGCCGGTCGTCTGCGTCGGCGAGACCGGTGAGCAGCGCGAACAGCGCGGCGCCGGCGTCGTGCCGGTCGAGCAGCTCCGCGTCGTGCTCGACGCCGTGCAGCCGTCCGACATCGTCGTCGCCTACGAGCCCGTCTGGGCGATCGGTTCCGGCCAGGCGGCCACCGCCGAGCAGGCGCAGGACGAGTGCGCCGCGATCCGTCGCGGCATCGCTGCTGCCTGGGGTGACCAGGCCGCTGCCGACACGCGCGTCCTGTACGGCGGTTCGGTCAAGTCCGGCAACATCGCCGGGTTCCTCCGTGAGCCCGACATCGACGGCGCCCTCGTCGGCGGCGCATCCCTCGACGTGCAGGAGTTCGCGGCGATCGCCCGGTTCCGCCAGCACGTCGGGCTGTAGCCACACCGGCTGTCGTTGGGCTGTAGTCCGCACCACTCCCGTCCGTGTACCGGCCGTGCCCTGCGCGGCCGGTACACTGGTACGGCTGACTGACACGAAAGGTACGTCGTGGCGATACTCTCCGTCGTGCTGCAGGTCCTGCTCGCAATCACGAGCCTCCTGCTCACGCTCCTCATCCTCCTGCACAAGGGCCGCGGTGGCGGCCTCTCCGACATGTTCGGTGGCGGCGTGACGAGCAACCTCGGGGCGTCCGGCGTCGCCGAGCGCAACCTCAACCGCATCACGGTGATCCTCGGTCTGGTCTGGATCGTCTCCATCATCGTGCTCGGTCTCATCAACAAGTTCACGGCGGGGGTCTGATCCATGGCTAGCGGAGGCAGTGCAATCCGAGGGTCCCGCGTCGGCGCCGGACCGATGGGCGAACAGGACCGTGGGGTCCAGGCCGAGCGTGTGGCGATCTCGTACTGGGACGCCCTCGGCAACGAGGTCGTGCGGTACTTCGCCGCGAACCTGCCGGACGAAGAGATCCCCGAGACCGTCGATTCGCCGTCGAGCGGGCTCCCCGCCGGGCGCGACAAGGAGAACCCTCCCGTGGTCTCCAAGACGGAGCCCTACAAGACGCACCTCGCGTACGTGAAGGAGCGTCGCACTGAGGAAGAGGCAGCGCAGCTCCTCGAGGATGCGCTCCAGCAGCTCCGCGAGCGTCGCGGTACCGCTGCCAAGAAGGCGTAGCGCCCACACACACTGAAGAAGGCCCCCGCACCGCGATGGTGTGGGGGCCTTCGTGCGTCGCGGGGGCGGGTGGCAGTGCTCACCTCGCGGGAGCTTACACCCGGAGTGGTCACGACGCGCCGTGTGCGGCTCGCGGTGGTGGCACGTTCTGTCGCTTGCGGCGCCCGCAGCCGACAGTTCTTGACCGCTCGGCGTCGTGTCGGCGGGGTGTCGCAATCGTTCGGTTGCCGATTGCCGCGCGGAGAGTCGGCTCGCCGAGTGGTCACGACATGCCGCGTGCGGTTCGCTGCGGCGGCGGGTTCTGTCGCCCGGGCCCGCGTTCAGGCGACAGTTCTTGACCGCTCGGCGCCGGCCAGCGGGTGTGGGGGGCGGCGGTGGCCGCGACGGCACGACGGACGGGAGGCCCGGTGCCAGCTGGCACCGGGCCTCCCGTCAGGCAGGACGCGCGTCTAGTACGTCGACGCGATGAGGTTCTCGGGGACGTCGCGCGCGGCGTCCTGGTCCACGAAGAACACAGTGCGCTTGCGGCCCTGGACGCCGCCCACGGGGACGTCCTCGACGGAGGCGCCCGCCAGGGCGAGCCCGAGGACCGACGCCTTCTCGGCACCGGACAGGATGACCCACACGCGCTGCGAGGCGTTGATCACCGGGTAGGTGACCGTCAGACGCTGCGGCGGCGGCTTGGGGGAGTCGTCGACGGACACGACGGCGCGGTCGGTGACCGTGAGCTGCGGGAACTCGGGGAAGAGCGACGCGGTGTGCCCGTCGGGGCCGACACCGAGCAGCGTGATGTCGAAGCGCGGAGCGACGGCGCCCTCGTACGCGGCGTCCTGCAGCTCGCGCTCGTACTGCAGCGCGGCCGCTTCGATGTCGATGCCGGCGTCGGACGCGGGCATCGGGTGGATGTTCGACTCCGGGATGTCGACGTGGTCGAAGAAGTCGGTCTGCGTCCCCGTGGTGTTGCGGTCGGCGTCACCGGCCGGCACCCAGCGCTCGTCGACCCACCAGACGTGGACCTTCGACCAGTCGACGCTCTCGCGCGCCGGCGACTGGCCGATCGCGGCGAGGACGAGGGACGACACCGAGCCACCGCTGATCGCGATGTCGGCGCGCTCCTGCTCATCGAGCACGTCGATGATCTTGGTGATGAAGCGTGCGGCGACCGAAGCGCCGAGGGCCTGCTTGTCCGGGTGCACGAGCACCCGCCGTTCGTTGGTCACGTGACTCCCGTGTTCGTGGCGGCCGACCGGTCGTACGACCGCCTTCGGTCCGGTCGGGCCGCCTGCACCAGACAGGCGGCCCGACCGTTGTGGGGTGCTCAGCGGGCGATGGTCTCGCGCAGCTGGGGAACCCCGTGCTTGACGACGTCTCCGAAGAGGACGTCCGGGTCGAGTCTACGGAGTTCCTCGGCCAGGCAGTCACGCAGGTTGCGGCGTGGCAGCGACAGGTCGTGCGTGGGCTGACCGGGCATCGAGAGCGTCGCGACGTCCACCAGGGAACGCTCGAGGTCGATGGTGCCCGACTCGCGCACGAGCTTGACGCCGTGGATGCCGCTCGACCCGGTCGCACGCGGCGACGTTGTGACCGTCACCGGCACCTCGAGCTGGAGCTGCAGCCACGCGGCGAGCAGGATCGTCGACGGGCTGTCCGACGCGCCCGTCACCTCGACGCCCGTGATGGGCTCGTACGGCGGCTGGTCGAGCGCCGCGGCGAGCTGGTTCCGCCACAGGGTCAGTCGGGTCCACGCGAAGTCGGTGTCGCCCGGAACGTACGAGGCACCGAGGGCCTCGATCGCGCCGTTCGGGTCCTTCTGCGCGGCGGCGTCGGTGATCCGGCGCTGGGCGATGCGGCCCAGTGCCGAGGCCGACGGCTGCGACGGCGCGGTCTGCGGCCACCAGGCCACGACCGGGGCGTCCGGCAGGAGCAGGCCCGTGACCAGGCTCTCCTCGTCGGTCGCGGTCTCGCCGTAGGCGCGGAGGACGATGACCTCGCTGGCACCCGCGTCGCTGCCCACGCGGATCTGCGCGTCGAGACGGCCGGGCGACTTCGTGTCGCCGTCGTTCTTCGACACGATGATCACGCGCATCGGGTGCTCGCGGGACGCCTCGTTCGCGGCCTCGATCGCTTCTTCCTCGTGGCCGAGGGCCGTCGAGATGATCAGCGTGAGGACACGACCGAGGGCGACGGCGCCGCCCTCTTCGCGGATGTGGACGAGCTTCTTCTGGATCTTCGAGACCGTGGTGTTCGGCAGGTCGATCTTCATGGACGCCTCCAGGTCCGGCCGTCGCGGGCGAGCAGGGCATCGGCGGACGCCGGACCCCACGTGCCGGGACGGTACTGCTCGGGCTGGCCCTGCGTGGCCCAGAACTCCTCGATCGGGTCGAGGATCTTCCAGGACAGCTCGACCTCCTGGTGCCGCGGGAACAGCGGCGGGTCACCGAGCAGCACGTCGAGGATGAGTCGCTCGTACGCCTCGGGGGATGCCTCGGTGAAGGCGTGGCCGTAGCCGAAGTCCATCGTCACGTCGCGCACCTGGGTGCCGACGCCGGGGACCTTCGAGCCGAACCGGAGCGTGACGCCCTCGTCCGGCTGGACGCGGATCACGAGCGCGTTCTGACCAAGGGGGGACTGCGAGTTGCCGTAGACGTCCTCGGGGACGCGCTTGAAGACGATCGCGATCTCGGTCACACGGCGCCCCAGCCGCTTGCCGGCGCGCAGGTAGAACGGGACGCCCTGCCAGCGACGGGTCGCGATGTCGAGCTTGATCGCGGCGTACGTCTCGGTGCCGGACTCGGGGTTCATCCCGGCCTCGTCGAGGAATCCGAGCACCTTCTCGCCGCCCTGCCAGCCGCCGGCGTACTGTCCACGCGCCGTGGCGGTCGACAGGTCCTCGGGCAGCCGCACGGCGGACAGCACCTTCTCCTTCTCGGCGCGCAGGTCGGCGGCCTTGAACGAGACGGGCTCCTCCATCGCGGTGAGCGCGAGGAGCTGCAGCAGGTGGTTCTGGATGACGTCGCGCGCCGCGCCGATGCCGTCGTAGTACGCGGCACGTCCCGCGACGCCGATGTCCTCGGCCATCGTGATCTGCACGTGGTCGACGTAGTTCGAGTTCCAGATGGGTTCGTACATCTGGTTCGCGAACCGGAGCGTCAGCAGGTTCTGGACGGTCTCCTTGCCGAGGTAGTGGTCGATGCGGAACACGTCGTCGGGCGCGAAGACGCTCTCGACGATCGCGTTCAGCTCGCGCGCGGTGCGGAGGTCGGAGCCGAACGGCTTCTCGACGACCACGCGGCTCCACGAGCCCTCGCGCTTCGCGGTGAGGCCGGACAGCTTCAGCTGCTCGGTCACCACCGGGAACATCTTCGGCGGGATGGACAAGTAGAACGCGTGGTTGCCCAGCGTCCCGCGCTCGGCGTCCAGGTCGTCGACGGTCTGCTTGAGCTGCAGGAACGCCTCGGGGTCGTCGAACGAGCCCTGGACGAAGCGGATGCCCTGTTCGAGCTGACGCCAGACGTCCTCGTCGAACGGGGTGCGGGAGTGCTCCTTGACGGCGTCGTGCACGAGCTGGGAGAAGTCTTGGTCCTCCCAGTCGCGACGGGCGAAGCCGACGAGCGCGAACCCCGGGGGCAGGAGCCCCCGGTTGGCCAGGTCGTAGACCGCCGGCATCAGCTTCTTGCGTGACAGGTCGCCCGTCACGCCGAAGATGATGAGCGTGCTCGGTCCCGCGATCCGGTTCAGTCGACGATCCGTCGGCAGCCGGAGCGGGTTGTGCTCCGGGGTGATTGCCACCGGTGACATGAGTCGGTGAACTCCTTACGAGTCAGTGGGAGACGGCGGAGGCGATGGCCGCGGTGGCGGCGCGCACGTCCGACGTCGTGAGGGTGAGGACCGGGCGGCCGTGCTGCGCGAGGACACTCGCGTCACCGGCTGCCTGGGCCTGGAGGAGCTGGCCGAACGTGAACGGCCGGCCCGGGATCGCCAGGTCGTCCGGTTCGTCCGCCACGATCTGCAGGAACACTCCCGTGGCGGGTCCGCCCTTGTGGTACTGCCCGGTCGAGTGCAGGAACCGCGGGCCGTACCCGAAGGTGACCGGCCGACGCGTGCGCGCCGCCAGGGCGTCGCGGAGCGTCTCGAGGTCACGGTTCGTGGTGCGGTCGACGTACGCCTGCACCGCCACGTAGCCGGTGGCGTCCAGTTCGGACAGGAGGCCCGTCACGGCTTCTGCGAGCGTCGTCCCGACCGGCAGTCCGGGCGTCGCGGAGACGGCGATGCCGTCCTCGGTGAACGCGGGTTCCGCAGGCGCGGGACGGTCGTCGAGCAGCGCACGGGTCGCGACCTTGGCGGCCTCGACGTCGGGCTGGTCGAACGGGTCGATGCCGAGCAACCGCCCGGCGACCGCGACGGCGTACTCCCAGACGAGGATCTGACCACCGAGCGTCCCGGTGATCTCGACCTCGCCCTCGGCGACGTGGCGCTCGTCCTCGCGCGAACCGACCAGGCGGATGACCTGGACGTCCGGCAGGGCTGCGGAGACCTCGGGGGAGTCGGCGTGCAGGACGACGGGGAGCAGGCCACGTCCGCTCTTGCCGGTCGACTCTGCGATCAGCTGCTCCACCCAGTCGCCGAACCCGACGATGTGGGTGCCGTCCGGCACGATCGCGATCTTGTCGCGCAGCGGGTCGGTGCCGGCGAGGACCGCACCGAGCACGAGCCCGGGGTTCTCGTCGAGGTCGACCGACAGCAGCGCGGAGATGGCGTCGGCCTCGTCCAGCAGCTCGGCGATGTCCGCTCCGGCGAGACCGGAGGGCACCAGACCGAACGCGGTGAGCGCTGAGTAGCGGCCGCCGACGGTCGGGTCGGCGGTGAAGACCCGGTAGCCGGCGTCGATCGCGGCGGCCTCGAGCGCGGAGCCCGGGTCGGTGACGACGACGATGCGGCCGGTGGGGTCGATGCCCGCGTCGCGGAACGCCTGCTCGTAGACGCGGCGCTGGGAGTCGGTCTCGAGCGTGGAGCCGGACTTCGACGAGACGACGAGCACGGTGCGCTCGAGGTTCGTCGTGACGGCTGCGCGGACCTGCGCGGGGTCGGTCGAGTCGAGCACCGTCAGCGGGACGCCGGCGGTGCGCGTGATGACCTCCGGCGCGAGCGACGAGCCGCCCATGCCGGCGAGGACGACGTGGTCGACCCCTTCGGCACGGAGCGACTCGCGCAGCGCGGTGATCTGGGCGACGAGCGGGCGGGAGACCGAGACGGCCTCCACCCAGCCGAGGCGCTTGGACGCCTCGGCCTCGGCGTCCGGTCCCCACAGCTCGGGGTCCTGGGCGGTGATGCCCGAGGCCACCAGGTCAGCGACGAGCCGCGGGACCACCGAGTCGATGGCCCGCGCGGCATCGCCGCTGGCAGCGATGGAAACCGTCACTACTTGGCGCCCTCGAGCGCGGTCTTCACGGTGTCGACGAGCTCGCCCCACGAGACGTTGAACTTGTCCACGCCCTCCTTCTCGAGCAGCGCCACGACGTCGTCGTAGTCGATGCCCTGCGCGGCGAGCTGGTCGAGGACCTGCTGCGCGGCGTCGAAGGTGCCGGCGATGGCGTCGCCGTGGATCTCACCGTGGTCGAACGTGGCGTCGAGCGTCTTGCCCGGCATCGTGTTCACGGTGTTCGGGGCGGCGAGCTCGGTCACGTAGAGCGTGTCGGGCAGCGACGGGTCCTTGACGCCGGTCGAGGCCCAGAGCGGACGCTGCGTGTTCGCACCGGCCTCGAGCAGGCCGAGGGCGCGCTCGGAGGCGAACGCCTCGGTCCAGACCTGGTAGGCGAGCTGCGCGTTGGCGATGCCGGCCTTCGACTTCAGGGCCTTGGCCTCGTCGGTGCCGACGGCGTCCAGGCGCTTGTCGATCTCGGAGTCGACGCGCGACACGAAGAACGAGGCGACCGAGTGGATCTTCGACAGGTCGTGACCGGCGGCCTTGGCCTTCTCGAGCCCACCGAGGTAGGCGTCGATGACGGCGCGGTAACGCTCGAGCGAGAAGATCAGGGTGACGTTGACGGAGATGCCGGCGCCGATGACCTCGGTGATGGCCTCGAGACCCTCGACCGTTGCGGGGATCTTGATGAGGACGTTCTCGCGGCCGACCTTCTCGAACAGGAACTTGGCCTGCTCGATGGTCTTGGCGGTCTCGTGGGCGAGGCCCGGCTCGACCTCGATCGAGACGCGGCCGTCGAAGCCCTTGGTCTCGTCGTAGATCGGTTTGAAGACGTCGGACGCGTTGGCGACGTCCTGCGTGGTGATCTCGAAGATCGCCTCGGTCACGTCGGTGCCGGCGGCGGCCAGCTCCTTGACCTGGGCGTCGTAGCGCTCGCCCTTGGCGAGGGCCGACGCGAAGATCGTCGGGTTGGTGGTCACGCCGACGACGTTCTTCTGTGCGATGAGGTCGGTGAGCTTGCCGGTCTCGAGGAGCTCGCGGGACAGGTCGTCGAGCCAGATGCTCACGCCGACCGCGGAGAGGGCGGCAGTGGGGGTGTTCTCAGCCATGTGTTTCTCTTCTTTCCTTCATCGGCCTGATGGCCGGGGTCTGGGGGACCGGGGGCGCGTGGCGGAGCCGAACCGCGCCTCCCGGCAGAAGGGCCGGATCCGGCGAACCGGACCCGGCCCCTGCGGGTCAGGAAGCCGCGATGGATTCCTTCGCGGCGGCCACGACGTGTTCCGTCGTGAAGCCGAACTCCTTGAAGAGCGTCTGGTAGTCGGCCGAGGCACCGAAGTGCTCGATCGAGACGCTGCGGCCCTTGTCGCCGACGATGTCGCGCCAGCTCATGGCGATGCCGGCCTCGACCGACACGCGAGCGGTGACGTCCTTCGGGAGCACCTGGTCCTGGTAGTTCTCGGACTGGGCGCGGAACCACTCGATGGACGGTGCGCTCACGACGCGGGCGTTGATGCCCTCGCCCTTGAGCTGCTCACGGGCCTCGACGGCGATCTGGACCTCGGAACCGGTCGCGATGAGGATCACGTCCGGGGTGCCTTTCGGCGCCTCGGCCAGGATGTACGCACCCTTGGCGACGTTCTTCGCCGAGGCGAAGACCTCACCGGAGGCGTCGCCCTCGCCACGCTCGAACACCGGCAGGTTCTGACGGCTCAGCGCGATGCCGGCCGGGCGGTCGGTGTGCTTGAGCATCTCGAGCCAGGCGTACGCGACCTCGTTGGCGTCGGCGGGGCGGACCACGTCGAGACCCGGGATCGCACGGAGCGACGAGACCTGCTCGATCGGCTGGTGCGTCGGGCCGTCCTCGCCGAGGGCGACGGAGTCGTGGGTCCAGACGTAGATCGCCGGGGCGCCCATGAGCGCGGCGAGACGGACCGCCGGACGCATGTAGTCGCTGAAGATCAGGAACGTGCCGCCGAAGGGGCGGGTGTTCCCGTGCAGGACGATGCCGTTGAGGATCGAGCCCATGGCGTGCTCGCGGATGCCGAAGTGCAGCACGCGGCCGTACGGGTCGGTGCTCCACGTCGACGTCGAGGCCTCGGCCGGACCGAAGGACTTGGCGCCCTCGATCGTGGTGAGGTTCGACTCGGCGAGGTCGGCCGAGCCACCCCAGAACTCGGGCATCAGCGGCGCGATGGCGTTGATGACCTTGCCGGAGGCGGCACGGGTCGAGACGGCCTTGTCGGTCGGGAAGACCGGCAGTGCTGCCTCGAGGTCCGCGGGGAGCTCCTTGGCGTTGACGCGGTCGAACAGCGCCTTCTTGTCGGCGTTGGCAGCAGCCCACGCGTCGAAGGTCTTCTGCCACTCGGCGTGCTGCGCCTGGCCCTTGGCGACGGCGCCGCGGGTGTACTCGAGGACCTCGGGGGCGACCTCGAAGGTCTTCGCGGTGTCGAAGCCGAGGACCTCCTTGAGGCCCTTGATCTCGTCGGCGCCGAGCGCCGAACCGTGGATCTTGCCGGAGTTCTGCTTGGTCGGCGACGGCCAGCCGATGATCGTCTTGAGGACGATGAGCGACGGCTTGTCGGTGACCTGCTGGGCGGCCTCGATCGCGGCGTGGAGCTCCACGGCGTCTTCGGAGTACTCGCCGGTCTTCTTCCAGTCGACGATCTGGACGTGCCAGCCGAGCGCCTCGTAGCGCTCGGGGACGCTCTCCGAGAACGCGATGTCGGTGTTGTCCTCGATCGAGATCTGGTTCGAGTCGTAGAACGCGATCAGGTTGCCGAGCTGCTGACGGCCGGCGAGCGAGCCCGCCTCGTTCGTCACGCCCTCCTGCATGTCGCCGTCACCGGCGATCACGTAGGTGAAGTGGTCGAACGGCGACTGGCCGGCCGGGGTCTCCGGGTCGAACAGGCCGCGCTCGAAGCGCTGGGCGTAGGCGAAGCCGACCGAGGACGCGAGGCCCTGGCCGAGCGGGCCGGTGGTGATCTCGACACCGTCGGTGTGGCCGTACTCCGGGTGACCCGGGGTCTTCGAGCCCCACTTGCGCAGGTGCTGCAGGTCGTCGAGCTCGAGGCCGTAGCCGTGCAGGTAGAACTGCACGTACTGCAGGATCGAGGCGTGACCGGCGGAGAGGATGAAGCGGTCGCGGCCGATCCAGGTGGAGTCGCTCGGGTCGCGACGCATCACCTTCTGGAAGAGCAGGTGTGCGAGCGGCGCGAGGCTCATCGCGGTGCCGGGGTGACCGTTGCCGGCGGCCTCGACCGAGTCGGCGGCGAGAACGCGGGCCGTGTCGACGGCCTTCCGGTCGATGGCGTCCCAGGTGAATTCAGCCACTTGGATGTTGACCCTTCTTGATGCGACATGTGCGAGGGCTCGTGCCATCGCACGGACATGTGGCCATCCCGGGGCCGAGTCGTGTCGCCGTCTAGCGGCGGCCGACCGGCTCATCGCGGCCGACGTCATCGGGGCGCGCACTGCGGGAGGGCAGGTCCAGCATAGTGACCAGCCACTCAGAAGGGGTTCAGGTGACGCCCGATGTTCACGAGTCGGGTCACCCGGGCCCTCGTCCGCCGGGCGTGTCGTGCTCCGCGGCCCGTCGTTCTGCACGGGATGGGGGAGCGGGGCATCATCGCGGCGCTTCCATCACGTAAACTGTCGACGACCCGTGGACATTCCGGGTCAGCGCATGCCCGGACGCCGCCGCAGTCGTCCACCGAGTGTGCGAGCTGATGCGAACAGACTGAGGTTCCCTTGCCGACTGCCACCGTGACCAGGCCCGACACCGATCGACCCCGATCGACGCTGTCCCGCAAGGTCCGTGCGTACGTCTCGTTGACCAAGCCGCGGGTCATGGAGCTGCTGCTCGTGACCACCGCGCCGACCATGTTCCTGGCCGAGCGTGGCGTGCCGGACCTCTGGCTCGTGTTCTGGACGATGCTCGGCGGGGCGATGTCCGCCGGCTCGGCGTCGGCCTTCAACTGCTACATCGACCGTGACATCGACCGCCTGATGAAGCGGACGAGCACCCGGCCGCTGGTGACCGGTGAGCTCTCGGACCGCGAAGCCCTCGTGTTTTCGTGGATCCTCGGCGTCCTGTCCACGGCGGTACTCGGGTTCCTGGTGAACTGGCTCGCCGCGGCCCTGAGCGTCATCGCGATCCTCATCTACGTGTTCGTCTACACGCTGTGGCTCAAGCGCCGCACCCCGCAGAACATCGTGTGGGGCGGCTCGGCCGGCTGCATGCCCGTGCTCATCGGCTGGGCGGGCGTCACCGGGTCGCTGACGTGGGCCCCGGTCATCCTCTTCATGGTGATCTTCCTCTGGACGCCGCCGCACTACTGGCCGCTGTCGATGAAGTACCGCGACGACTACGACGCCGCCGACGTCCCGATGCTCGCCGTGGTCCGCGGTCGCACCGTCGTCGGCCTGCAGGTCGTGCTGTACGCCTGGGCGACGCTCGTCTGCTCGCTCCTGCTCATCCCCGTTGCGCACATGGGGCCGCTGTACACCGTGGTCGCACTGGCCGGTGGCATCTGGTTCGTCGTCGAGTCGCACCGGCTGTACTCCCGGGCGATCCAGCACGTCGAGCACGTGCAGCCGATGCGTGTGTTCCACAGCTCGATCACGTACCTGACGCTGCTCTTCATCGCCGTGGGCATCGACCCGCTGCTGCCGCAGGTCTTCACCTTCTAGGCACTGCAGGCCGCCACTGGGCGACGTCGTACGACGATTTCGATGTCGTACGACGTCCTTCGTCGTCGGTGCGCGTGCGCGACGGTTGCGCGCGCGGGGATGCGACGTCCTCGACGTCGTGCGACGTCGAGGACGTCGTTCCGGATCGGCGCGCGATCTGGCGCGGCCGTGGACGTGCCCACCAGGCGGCCGGGAGGCGCGGGGCGGGGCCGCCACGGGCCTCCCGGCCGCCCTGTGCGTCCGTGGGCGCGGGGCGCACGCGTGGCCCGGGATGCGTGTGCAACGAACGACACCCCACGAGTCGATCGACTCGTGGGGTGTCGCAGAACGGGTGTGGCGCGTGCGACGCGCCCGGGCGTCAGGCGGCGTCGAGTGGTTCGCGCACGGCCTCGCGACCGGCGCTGGCGCGCGTGGCGAGGACGACCGCCGTGGTGGCTCCGACGAGCAGCCCGGCGAGCACCATGTGCGTGCCCACCAGCCCGACGGGCAGGCCGGTGCGAGCCTGGGTCAGACCGACGGCGATCTGGAGGAACTCGACGACGAGCAGCAACAGCGCCCACTTGCTCGAGATCCGGAGCCGGACGGCGCCGACGACGAGCACGAGGGTCAGCGCGAACAGGGCGTACGCGGGCCAGGCGTGCACGTGCTCCATGACCGCGGGGTCGAAGCCCGTGCGGTGCAGCATCCCGCCGTCGACGGCCTCGTCGGCACCGGCGTGCGGGCCGCTGCCGGTCGTCAGGATGCCGACGAGCACGGTGACCACGACGGCGGCGACGGTGCCGCGGACGACGCCGGTGTACCAGCCGGGAACGAGGCGGTGACTGGTGCGGGGGCCGTGCACCGTCCGGTAGACCAGGGCGGCGGTGACCGAGGTCAGGGCGGCGGACACGACGAAGTGCAGCCCGACGACGAACGGGTTGAGGTTCGTGAGCACGCTGAGCCCGCCGATGACGGCCTGGACCGGGATCGCGACGCCCTGAGCGAACGCGAGCCAGAACAGTTCGGGGCGCGTGCGGAGCATCCGGACGACCGCCAGGAACATCGCGATCGCCACGATGACGAGCACGAAGGTGAGCAGTCGGTTGCCGAACTCGATGATCCCGTGGATGCCCATCTCGGGCGTGGAGACGAGCGAATCGGCCGTGCACTTGGGCCAGGTGGGGCATCCGAGGCCCGACGCGGTCAGGCGGACGAGGCCGCCGGTGCCGATCAACACGACCTCGACCACGAACGAGGCCCACGCCAGCGCGATGACCCGGCGGTCGACGACCCGGGGGAGCGACCACCACCGTGCGGTCCGGAGATCCTGGTCGACGGGGGGTCCGACGCGAGTCACGAGGGTGGTGCCTTCCTGTTGTTCCGTGCAGTGAACCTGTAGGATTCGAGGGTTCAGCAGCAGTCAAGTCTAGGCAGGCGCCGGCTCCGAATGGGCCGAGATCGCCGATCGATCCAGGGACTGCGTGGAACCATTGTCGTTGCGAGGGAGCAGCACCGTGTCCGCCTGTCGGCGGTCTGCGGTGGAATGGCGTCCAGACGCCACGGGTTCACACCTGAAGACGCTGCCCCGCGAGAAGGAAACGAGGAGACCATGTCCGACGTGCTCATCGACCGTCCCGAGCTCGAAGGGCTCGGGCAATACGAGTTCGGCTGGTCCGACTCCGACTCGGCCGGGGCCTCGGCCCGCCGTGGGGTCTCGGACGAGGTCGTCACCGACATCTCGAACCTCAAGCACGAGCCCGAGTGGATGCTCAAGAACCGGCTCAAGGGCCTGCAGCTCTTCGGCCGCAAGCCGATGCCGACGTGGGGTGCCGACCTGACGGGCATCGACTTCGACAACATCAAGTACTTCGTGCGCTCGACAGAGAAGCAGGCGCAGTCGTGGGAGGACCTCCCGGAGGACATCCGCGCGACCTACGAGAAGCTCGGCATCCCCGAGGCCGAGCGCCAGCGCCTCGTCGCCGGTGTCGCCGCGCAGTACGAGTCCGAGGTCGTGTACCACCAGATCCGCGAGGACCTGGAGCAGCAGGGTGTCATCTTCATGGACACCGACACCGCGCTCCGCGAGCACCCCGAGCTCTTCCAGGAGTACTTCGGCACCGTGATCCCGGCCGGCGACAACAAGTTCGCCGCGCTGAACACGGCCGTGTGGTCCGGCGGCTCGTTCGTCTACGTCCCCAAGGGCGTCCACGTCGAGATCCCGCTGCAGGCCTACTTCCGGATCAACACCGAGAACATGGGCCAGTTCGAGCGGACGCTGATCATCGCGGACGAGGACTCCTACGTCCACTACATCGAGGGCTGCACCGCCCCGATCTACAAGTCGGACTCGCTGCACTCGGCCGTCGTCGAGATCATCGTGAAGAAGAACGCCCGCGTTCGGTACACGACGATCCAGAACTGGTCGAACAACGTCTACAACCTCGTGACCAAGCGTGCGATCGCGCACGAGGGCGCCACGATGGAGTGGATCGACGGCAACATCGGCTCCAAGGTGACGATGAAGTACCCGTCGATCTACCTCGCCGGTGAGCACGCCAAGGGCGAGACCCTGTCCGTCGCGTTCGCCGGCCCCGGCCAGCACCAGGACGCCGGCGCGAAGATGATCCACATGGCGCCGTACACGACGTCGTCGATCGTCTCGAAGTCGATCGCGCGTGGCGGCGGTCGCGCGGGGTACCGCGGCGAGGTCCGGGTGGACCCGGCGGCGCACCACGCGGCGAACACCGTGCGGTGTGACGCGCTGCTCGTCGACACGATCAGCCGGAGCGACACGTACCCGGCGATCGACATCCGCGTCGACGACGTCCAGCTCGGGCACGAGGCCACGGTCTCGCGCGTGAGCGAGGAGCAGCTCTTCTACCTGATGTCCCGCGGCATGGCCGAGGACGAAGCGATGGCGATGATCGTCCGTGGCTTCATCGAGCCGATCGCCCGCGAGCTCCCGATGGAGTACGCGCTCGAACTCAACAAGCTCATCGAGATGAGCATGGAAGGATCCGTCGGCTAGATGTCCAGCACCACCCCTCCCCACATCGACCAGCCGATCGAGCCCGCGGCACCCGCCCAGGGTGCCGAACAGCACGGCGCCGGAGCCCACTCCGACGGCGGCTGGGACGCCCCGGACAAGAAGATCCCGGTCCAGACCCGCTCGGAGCGGTTCCAGTCCGGCGACCTCGAGGCGTTCCCGACCGTCACCGGCCGCGAGGTGAACTGGAAGTTCGCGCCCCTGGCGAAGCTCCAGCCGCTCCTCGACGGCGGTCTCGACGGATCTGCCTACCGGTTCCTCGCCCGCCAGTCCGACGGTGCCGACGTCGAGTGGGGTCGCAGCGACGACCCCCGCGTCGGCACCGCCGGTCTGCCCGAGGACCGTGCAGCGGCCGCTGCGTGGTCCGCGCGCGACGCCGTCCTCGCCGTCACCGTCAAGGCAACCGAGGCGCACGAGTTCATCACCATCACGCGTTCCGACTTCGGCACGCAGCCCCGAGCGGCGCACACGGTCATCACGGCCGAACCGCACGCCCAGGGCATCGTCGTGCTCGACAACCGCGGCAGCGCACTGCTCAGCGAGAACATCGAGATCGTCGTGCAGGACGGCGCACGCCTGACCGTCGTCAGCCTGCAGGACTGGGACGACGACGCGGTGCACGTCTCGACGCACTTCGCCGAGGTCGGCCGCGACGCCTTCCTGAAGCACGTCGTGGTCTCGCTCGGCGGCGACGTCATCCGGGTCAACCCCTCGACGCACCTCGGTGCGCAGGGCGCCGACACCGAGATGTACGGCGTGTACTTCGCCGACGCCGGTCAGTACATCGAGCAGCAGGTCTACGTGAACCACGACGCGCCGAACACGCGCGGTCGGGTCAACTACAAGGGCGCGCTGCAGGGCAAGGGCGCGCACACCGTGTGGATCGGTGACGTGCTCATCGGTCGCGCCGGTGACGGCACCGACTCGTACGAGCAGAACCGCAACCTCGTGCTGACCGACGGCACCCGTGCCGACAGCATCCCGAACCTCGAGATCGAGACGGGCAACATCGAGGGCGCCGGCCACGCGAGTGCGACCGGTCGCTTCGACGACGAGCAGCTGTTCTACCTGCAGGCCCGCGGCATCCCTGAGGAAGAAGCGCGTCGTCTCGTCGTGCTCGGCTTCCTGGTCGAGGTCATCCAGAAGATCGGTGCGCCCGAGCTCGAGGAACGACTCATCGCCGCGGTCGAGCAGGAGCTCGCCGAGGGCCGCTCGGTGATCGTCGCGCCGGCGGAGGCCGACGCCTGATGCCCACGAAGGTCTGCGCGGAGTCCGAGATCGCGGTGGACAGCCCCATGCGCGCCGTCGTCGACGGCACCGCGGTGGCCATCGTGAAGGACTCGTCCGGCACCGTGCACGCCATCGGCGACACCTGCACCCACGGGGACATCTCGCTGGCCGAGGGCTTCATCGAGGGCGACACGCTCGAGTGCTGGGCCCACGGCTCCCGCTTCTCGCTCGCCACGGGGAAGCCGCAGAACTTCCCGGCGTACGAGCCCGTCCCGGTGTTCCGGGTCGAGGTGCGTGAGGGCGACGTCTACGTCGACGTGCACGACCCCGTGCCCGTCGACTGACACCGCCTCCCGGCCCCCACACTTTCCGCGGCCCGTCCGCGACACGACAGAAAACCGAAGGAACCCACGCAATGTCCACTCTGGAAATCCGCGACCTCCAGGTCTCGATCGACACCGATCAGGGCACCAAGGAGATCCTCAAGGGTGTCGACCTCACGATCAACGAGGGCGAGATCCACGCGATCATGGGGCCGAACGGCTCCGGCAAGTCCACGCTGGCGTACACGATCGCCGGGCACCCCCGGTACAACGTCGTCGGTGGCTCGATCACCCTCGACGGCGAGGACGTCCTCGCGATGAGCGTCGACGAGCGCGCCCGTGCCGGCATGTTCCTGGCGATGCAGTACCCGGTCGAGATCCCCGGCGTGACGGTGTCGAACTTCCTCCGCACCGCCAAGACGGCGATCGACGGCGAGGCCCCGGCCCTGCGCGGCTGGATCAAGGAGCTCCGCCAGTCGATGGCCGACCTCAAGATGGACTCGTCGTTCGCCGAGCGCAACGTCAACGAGGGCTTCTCCGGCGGCGAGAAGAAGCGCCACGAGATCATGCAGCTCGAGCTCCTCAAGCCCCGCTTCGCCGTGCTCGACGAGACCGACTCCGGCCTCGACGTCGACGCGCTGAAGATCGTGTCCGAGGGCGTGAACCGCGCCAAGGCCGCGACCGGCCTCGGCGTGCTGCTCATCACGCACTACACGCGCATCCTCCGCTACATCAAGCCGGACTTCGTGCACGTGTTCGTCGCGGGCAAGGTCGCCGAGCAGGGTGGCCCGGAGCTCGCCGACCGCCTCGAGAACGAGGGCTACGACCGCTACGTGCAGGCCGCGGCGGCGTCCGCCGCAGAGGCGCAGGCCTGATGATCGCGGCACTCGCCCCGGAGAAGTTCGACGAGGTCGTCGAGGGCCTGAAGGAGGTCCAGGACCCGGAGCTCGGCGTCAACATCGTCGACCTCGGCCTGATCTACGACCTGGCCTGGGACGACGAGGCCTCGGCGCTCGTGATCAGCATGACGCTGACGAGTGCCGGCTGCCCGCTCACCGACGTCATCGAGGGCGACACTGCGAACGCCCTCGACGGCATCGTGGACGCCTTCCGCATCAACTGGGTCTGGATGCCGCCGTGGGGTCCGGAGCGGATCACCGACGACGGGCGCGAGATGATGCGTGCGCTCGGGTTCGCGATCTAGTCGCGACCACACCGTAGACGGGAGGCCCGGTGCCAGCTGGCACCGGGCCTCCCGTCTGTCCGTGGTCGCGCCACGCGCGGGGCGCGCCGCCGATCGGTCGCGACCGCCCGCTCACGTTCGCCGAGTGGTCACGTTCTGTCGGCCGACCGCGCTCCGGGCGACGGAAGGTGACCACTCGGCGTCCGGCTGGCGGGGAGTCGTGACCGACCCACGGCCCGCCGCCCCGCACGCAGCGGACGCAGAACGGCCCCGCACCGATCGGTGCGGGGCCGTTGTCGTGCGCGCGTCAGCGGCGGCCGAGCGCCTTCCACGCGAGCGGCACGATGCCCGCGGCGATGAGCGCCTTCGCGATCCCACCGACGATGAACGGGTACAGGCCGGCGGCGAGCACCGACTGCACGTCGTTCGGTGCGCCGAGCTGCCCGAGCACGACCGCCAGGTACGGCAGGCCGGTCACGAACGGGATGGCACTCGCGAGCAGCATCGCGACGGCTGCGCGCCCGAAGTGCCGGTCCCAGTTGCGGCGGGCCAGCCAACCGACGACGCCCGCGGCGGGGATGAACCCGATGACGTAGCCGAAGCTCGGCACGGCCAGGGCCTGCAGGCCGCCGGTCATGTCGGCGAAGAACGGCGCACCCGCCAGGCCGGCGACGGCGTAGACGAGCAGCGAGAGCATGCCGCGGCGGGCACCCAGGGTCGCGCCGACGAGGACGACGGCGAGCGTCTGCCCGGTGATCGGGACCGGCCACATCGGGACCTCGAGCTGTGCCATCGCAGCGGTGAACAGGGCTCCGCCGGCGACGAGGGCGGCGTTCGTGGCCAGCCCGTGCGTCTCCAGACGGTCGGCGAGGACTGCGCGGGGAGCGAACCCGGTGGCGTTCGTCATGGATTCTCCTAGAATGGACTGCTGGTCCCGTTCGGAACCATCGGTCCCGTCAGCGTAGCGGTGCACCTCACGCACACGTCGTTGTGCAAACCCACCAACTGATTGGACGTCCACTGTGCTTGCCGTGCACGAACTCGAGATCCGCGTCGGAGCTCGTCTCCTCATGGAAGACGTGTCCTTCCGTGTCGAGAAGGGCGAGAAGATCGGACTCGTCGGCCGCAACGGCGCGGGGAAGACGACGATGACCAAGGCCCTCGCGGGCGAGACGCAGCCGAACGGCGGCACGATCGACCGCGGTGGTGAGATCGGCTACCTGCCGCAGGACCCGCGCTCCGGCGACCCGGAGGAGACCGCACGCAAGCGCATCCTCGACGCCCGCGGGCTCGGTGAGCTCGTGGAGGGCATCCGCCTCGCCACGCTCGACATGGCGAGCGAGGACACCGCCGTCGCCGAGAAGGCGATGCGCCGGTACAGCCGACTCGACGACCAGTTCAACGCGCTCGGCGGCTACGCGGCCGAGGCCGAGGCGGCGTCGATCGCGTCGAACCTCAAGCTGCCGGACCGCATCCTCGACCAGCAGCTCAAGACCCTGTCCGGTGGTCAGCGTCGTCGCATCGAGCTCGCGCGGATCTTGTTCTCGGATGCCGAGACGATGATCCTCGACGAGCCCACGAACCACCTCGACGCCGACTCGGTCGTGTGGCTGCGCGAGCACCTGAAGACCTACCCCGGTGGCGTCATCATCATCTCCCACGACGTCGAGCTCGTGGAAGAGGTCGTCAACCGCGTGTTCTACCTCGACGCCAACCGCCAGACCATCGACATCTACAACATGGGCTGGAAGCTCTACCAGCGGCAGCGCGTCGCCGACGAGGAGCGTCGTCGCAAGGAGCGCGCCGGCGCCGAGAAGAAGGCCGCGACGTTGAAGGACCAGGCCGCTCGGTTCGGGGCGAAGGCCTCGAAGGCCGCCGCGGCGCACCAGATGGTCGCGCGTGCCGACAAGCTGCTCGCGGGCCTCGAGGACGAACGCGTCGCCGACCGGGTCGCCAAGATCCGCTTCCCCACGCCGGCCCCCTGCGGCCGCACGCCACTGATGGCCGAGGGGCTGTCGAAGTCCTACGGATCGCTCGAGATCTTCGCGGGAGTCGACCTGGCGATCGACCGCGGTTCGCGCGTTGTCATCCTCGGGTTCAACGGTGCCGGCAAGACGACGCTGCTCCGGATCCTCGCGGGTGCCGACCTGCCCGATACCGGTGAGATCCAGCCCGGCCACGGTCTGCGCATCGGGTACTACGCGCAGGAGCACGAGAACATCGACATCAACCGCACCGTGATCGAGAACATGGTGTCGGCGTCGACCGACCTCAACGAGACCGAGGCCCGTCGCGTGCTCGGTTCGTTCCTGTTCACCGGGGACGACGGCTACAAGAAGGCCGGGGTCCTGTCCGGCGGTGAGAAGACGCGTCTGTCGCTCGCGATGATCGTCGTCTCGGGCGCGAACGTGCTGCTGCTCGACGAACCGACGAACAACCTGGACCCGGCGTCGCGCGAGGAGATCCTCAACGCCCTCGCGGGGTTCGAGGGCGCCGTCGTCCTGGTGTCGCACGACGCCGGTGCCGTCGAGGCGCTCAACCCCGAGCGCGTGCTGCTCCTGCCGGACGGCACCGAGGACCACTGGAACAAGGACTACGCGGAGCTCATCGAGCTCGCCTAGCGGGCGGTCACGACACCCCGCTCAGGTTCGCCGAGTGGTCACCATGTGTCGTCGCCGTCGCCGGCGAGCGACGGTTCGTGACCGCTCGGCGGCACGCGTGCGAGCGCGTCGTGACCAGCGGCCGGGCGGCGTGCGGTGGTCGACGTGACCGTAGGACGGACGGGAGGCCCGTGGCGACGCCGCCACGGGCCTCCCGTCCGCTGTCCCGTCGGTCAAGGCAACCCGCTCACGTCCGCCGAGTGGTCACCACGTGGCGTCACCGGCGTCGACGGGCGACGGTTCGTGACCGCTCGGCGGCGCGCCCGCGGCGAGCGGCCCGGCGCAGCGCGTCAGCGGCGGGACGCGATCAGGTCGTCCTCGATCTCGGCGTCGGTCTTCGGCTTGGCGTCCTTGCGGCGCTGCCGCTCCTGGGCGCGCTCGCGTTCCTCCGGGTCGTCCTGGTTGAGGTTCCGGTACTCCTGCACCATCACGTACGCCAGGAACCCGAAGCCGCCGGCCGCGAACAGGAACCACTGGATGAAGTAGCTCAGGTGCAGGCCGGTGTCGGCAGTGGGACGCTCCCAGCCGAGTGGGCGCGCCTCGGTCGGTGCGGGGGACTCGGAGGCGAGCTCGCCGTACGCACCCGTCCAGATCGGGGTGTCGACCTTCTTCGCGACGTCGGCCAGGGTCACCGACTGCACCTGGTCCGTGTGCGCGGGGTCGGTACGGCCGGGGATCCGGGGCTCGCTCTGCTGCAGCCGGACGATCGCCGTGACGTCGCCCGACGGGGGAGCGGGTACGTGGTCGGGGGCGTCCTGCGCGTTGCCGGTGGGGACCCAGCCGCGGTCGACGATGAACGCGCGGCCGTCGTCGGTGATCAGGGGGGTGAGGACCTCGAAGCCGGGCTGGCCGTTGTGCACGCGGTTGCGGACGAGCAGCTGCGCGTCGATGTCGTAGCGGCCGGTCACGGAGACGCGGAGCCACTCCTGCTCGTCCTGCCAGCTCGACGCCGTCGGCAGCGCCTGGTCGAGGGGGATCGGGGTGTGGTCGTAGTTCTGGGCGACCTGCTCGTTCTGACGCACGGCTTCGTTGCGGCGGTCCCACTGCCACATGCCGAACAGGGCGCAGACGATCGCGAAGGCCACGGCGATCGCGAAGTACCCGAGCCAGCGGCGACTCCGGACGAAGTGCCAGCCGACGAAGGGCTCGTCCGGGTCCTGGGTGGGGCGTTCGTCGTCCGGCACGGAGCGACGGGCGTGGTCGGCGGCGCGCTGCAGCTTGGCAGCGTGCTTCCGGCCGTACCGGGAGTGCGGGTCGAAGTCGTCGGTCATCGACCGGTGCCGGTGGAGCGCACCCCGACGTCGTTCTTCGGCGACGAGGCGGGGTCGCGTTCGTCGTCGAGCCGGTCGACGTCCTCGTGCATGCCGGTGACGCGCACCGGGAAGGTGCGGGACCGCAGGTAGTCGGCGAGGAAGTCGCGGTGCTCCTCGCACGCGGCCCAGATCTTCACGCGGTCGGCGGAGTGGATCCGGGGGTTGCGCCAGTTCACCCGCCACGCTGCCGTGTTGGAGCAGCCGGCTCGGGAGCAGACTGGGGTCGAGCCCGGTTCGGTGTGCAGGTCGAAGGTCGCGCCCATCAGCGGGGTCCCCACATCTTCGAGCGGTCGCCGTTGCGCTGCCACTCGTCCTGCGCGTGCTGAGCCTGCTGCCGGAGGCGGTCCTGCTCGTCGCGGTAGGCCTGGGCCCGGTCCTCTTCCTGCTGCTCGCGGAGGCCGGGGTCGACGGCGTCGTAGAGCTGCATCGCACCGGCAGGCGAGATCATGTCGCTCTCGGTCCGGCTGCCGGCGTTCGCGACGATCACGGCGACCCAGGGGATCACGGCGGCGAGGACGATGGGCACGACGGCGATCCAGGAGTGCCAGATGGAGTAGACGAGCACGGCCACGACGAAGAGGACGACGCGGATCGCCATCTGCCACACGTAGCGGGACAGGCGGTGCGCCCGGTCCAGCTCCGGCGAATCCGGGAGCGTGGTGATGCTGGTGTGCGTGCTCTTCATACAGATGGTCTCCGTCTACCCGTGGTCCAGCCTAAGCCTCCGGGGCCGATCGTGGGTGCGCCGCGCGCGAACGGGCTGCGGTGCTGGCTCCGCTACGCTCGTTCGGGCGTGTCCGCCGACCCGTCGGCACGACACGACCGCACACCACCACCGAACGGAGCGACCATGAGCACCCCCCGTACCGTCCTGATCACCGGCGGCAACCGCGGCATCGGCCATGCCCTCGCCGAGCGTTTCGTCGCCGCCGGGCACCGCGTCGCGGTCACGTCGCGCAGCGGACAGGGCGGACCCGAAGGGGCCCTCACCGTGCAGGCCGACATCACCGACACGGCCTCGGTGGACGCCGCCTTCACACAGGTCGAAGCCGAGCTCGGACCGATCGAGGTGCTCGTGGCCAACGCCGGCATCACGAACGACCAGCTGCTGCTCCGCATGTCCGAGGACGACTTCACGAGCGTCGTCGACACCAACCTGACCGGCACGTTCCGGGTCGTGAAGCGCGCGACCAAGGGCATGATGAAGGCGAAGTTCGGTCGCATCGTGCTCATGTCGAGCGTTGTCGGCGCCTACGGCCAGATCGGCCAGGTCAACTACGCGTCGTCGAAGGCCGCCCTGGTCGGCATGGCCCGGTCGATCACCCGTGAGCTCGGCTCGCGTGGCATCACCGCCAACGTCGTCGCGCCCGGGTTCATCCAGACCGACATGACGGCCGCGCTGTCCGAGGAGCTGCAGGCCGAGTTCAAGAAGGCGATCCCGGCGGCCCGGTACGGCACGGTCGACGACGTCGCCGACGCCACGCTGTTCCTGGCGAGCGACGGGGCCGGCTACGTCTCCGGCGCGATCATCCCGGTCGACGGCGGCCTCGGCATGGGCCACTAGCCAGCCTGCGCGTCGTTTCGTGCTCAGCGACGGTTCACGGGTGCTCGCGCACGTGAGGTGTCGCTGAGCGCGAAGAACCGGACGGTCCGCTCAGCCGCGCAGGCCGAGCGTCGCGAGCACGGCGGACAGGTCGCGGTCCACGACGGCGACGTCCGCCTGCTCCCGCACGCGCGGCTTCGCGTCGAACGCCACCGACAGGGCGGCGACGCGCATCATCTCGAGGTCGTTCGCCCCGTCGCCGATCGCGACGGTGCGGACCGCGTCCACGCCGTCGGCCTCGGCCCACTCGCGCAGGGCGACGGCCTTGGCGTGCGCGTCCACGACGTCGCCGAGCACACGTCCGGTCAGCACGCCGTCGGCCACCTCGAGTCGGTTCGCCCGGCAGTGGTCGAGACCGAGATGCTCGGCGAACGGGTCGAGGACCTCGTGGAACCCGCCGGACACGACGCCGACGGTCCCACCGGCGGCGTGCACGCCGCGGACGAGTTGGTCGGCACCCCGCGTCACGCGGACCGCCTGCTGTGCGCGTCGGAAGACGTCGACCGGGAGGCCCGCCAGGGTCGCGACACGCTCCCGGAGGCTCTCGGCGAAGTCGATCTCCCCGCGCATGGCGCGCTCCGTGATCGCCGCGACCTGTGGCCGGGTCCCGGCGGTGTCCGCGAGGAGTTCGATCACCTCGTCCTCGAGGAGGGTGGAATCGGCATCGAGGACGACGAGGAAGCGGGGCACGGACCAACGGTACCGACAGACGGAGGCACGGCCCTCGTCCGTGACGCGAGCCGTGCCTCCTGACCGGTTCCCCGGGTCGTCCTAAGCGTCGACGCGGACGCCCTTGCCGACCACGGTGATGCCCGACTCGGTCACGGTGAAGCCGCGGGCCTCGTCGGCCTCACGGTCGATGCCGACCTGCGCACCCGGCGCGATGACGACGTCCTTGTCCAGGATCGCCCGGTTCACGACCGAACCGGCGCCGATCGTCGCCCGCTCGAACACGATCGAGTCGAGGACCTTCGCGCCGGAGTCGATCCCGCACCACGGGCCGATCATGCTGCGTTCGACCTGTGCGCCCGACACCAGGCAGCCGAGCGACACGAGCGAGTCGACCGTCGAGCCGGTGTTGCCGTTGGCGTCCCGCACGAACTTCGCCGGCGGCAGGTTCGTCTGCTGGTTGAAGATCGGCCAGTCCTGGTTGTACAGGTTGAAGACCGGCACCGGGGCGATGAGGTCCATGTGCGCGTCGAAGAACGAGTCGATCGTCCCCACGTCGCGCCAGTAGTACTTGTCACGGTCGGTGGACCCGGGGACCTCGTTGCGCTGCAGGTCGTAGACCCCGGCGTCGCCGCGGTCCACGAAGTCGGGGACGATGTCGCCGCCCATGTCGTGCGCGGACGACTCGACCTGGCCGTCGCGGAGCACCGCGTCGACGAGGGCGTCCGCGTTGAACACGTAGTTGCCCATCGAGGCGAGGACCTCGCCAGGGGAGTCAGCGAGCCCGACCGGGTTCTTCGGCTTCTCGAGGAAGGCGTCGATCTTCGTCGGGTCGTCGGCGTCCACCTGGATGACGCCGAACTGGTCGGCGAGCTCGATGGGCTGACGGATCGCCGCGACGGTGGCGCTGCGACCCGAGGCGATGTGCGCCTCGACCATCTGGTGGAAGTCCATCCGGTACACGTGGTCGGCGCCGACCACGACGACGATGTCGGGACGCTCGTCGCGGAGCAGGTTGAGCGACTGCAGGATCGCGTCGGCCGAGCCGGCGAACCAGCGCTTGCCGAGTCGCTGCTGCGCGGGGACCGACGCCACGTAGGACCCGAGCAGGCCCTCCATGCGCCAGGTCTCGGCGACGTGCCGGTCGAGACTGTGCGACTTGTACTGGGTGAGGACGACGATCTTCTGCAGACCGGAGTTCACCAGGTTCGACAGCGCGAAGTCGATGAGACGGAAGTTCCCGCCGAACGGGACTGCGGGCTTCGCCCGGTCGGCCGTGAGCGGCATGAGCCGTTTCCCCTCGCCGCCAGCGAGCACGATGCCGAAGACCTTCTTTGGTGCCATGCCGCTCACAGTAGGCGTCAGCACTGGGAACCGGTTACCTTGAACCCGTGCGAGTCGATCTACTGACCAGGGAGTATCCGCCGGAGGTCTACGGCGGAGCGGGTGTCCACGTGGCCGAACTGACTGCTGCGTTGCGGTCGGGGACCGACACCGACGTCCGGGTCCGGGCCTTCGGGGCCTTCCGCGACGAAGCCGACGTCTGGGGGTACCGCACGCCGGCCGGCCTCGAACAGGCGAACGGTGCACTGCAGGCGCTCGGCACCGACGTGGCCATCGCCGCCGACGTCGAGGGCGCCGATCTCGTGCACTCGCACACTTGGTACGCGAACTCGGCGGGCCGGATCGCGCAGTTGACCTACGGGATCCCCCACGTCGTCACGGCGCACAGCCTCGAGCCGCTCCGCCCGTGGAAGGCCGAGCAGCTCGGCGGCGGCTACCGCCTGTCGAGCTGGATGGAACGCGAGGCGTTCGAGAACGCCGACGGTGTCATCGCGGTGTCGAAGGCCATGCGCGCCGACATCCTGCGCTCGTACCCGTCGATCGACCCGTCGAAGGTGCACGTCGTCTACAACGGCATCGACATCGACGCCTGGAAGCCGCAGGTCGACGAGGACGCCGTCCGCGCCCTCGGCATCGACCCGTCGCGCCCCAGCGTCGTCTTCGTCGGTCGCATCACCCGGCAGAAGGGCCTGCCCTACCTGCTCCGCGCCGTGGCGTCGCTCCCCGAGGACGTCCAGATCGTGCTGTGCGCCGGTGCCCCGGACACCCCGGAGATCCTCGCCGAGGTCACCGGGCTGGTCGAGGGCCTGCGTGAGCAGCGCGAGGGCGTCGTCTGGATCGACCGGATGCTCGCGCACGAGGAGATCGTGAACGTGCTGTCCTCGGGCACGGTGTTCGTGTGCCCGTCGATCTACGAACCGCTCGGCATCGTGAACCTCGAGGCCATGGCGTGCGGCATCCCCGTCGTCGGCACCGGCACCGGGGGCATCCCCGAGGTCGTCGCGGACGGTTTCACGGGTCGCATCGTGCCGATCGACCAGGCGCAGGACGGCACGGGCACCCCGACCGACCCCGACAAGTACGTGGCGGACCTGGCCGCGACCCTCAACGAGGTGCTCGCCGACGAGGGTCTCGCGAAGCTCATGGGCCGCGCCGGACGCCTGCGCGTCGAGTCCGAGTTCACCTGGGACGCGATCGCCACGAGGACACGGCAGGTCTACGACGAGGTGCTCGGCCGGACCCCGTAGGCTGGTCGCATGCCCTCGGTCGTGCGCTTGTCAGACGTCTCCGTGGTCCGCAACGGGGCCATCATCCTCGACTCGATCTCGTGGGGGGTGCAGGACGACGAACGCTGGGTCGTGCTCGGTGCGAACGGCGCCGGCAAGACCACGCTGCTGCAGGTCGCCGGTGCCCAGACGTTCCCGACCTCGGGTGACGTCGAGGTGCTCGGCACCGAGCTGGGCGGCGCCGACCTGTTCGAGCTCCGCCCGCGCATCGGCTTCGCGTCGACCGCCCTGGCCCGTCGCATCCCGGTGACCGAGAAGGTCATCGACGTCGTGCTGACGGCCGCGTACTCAGTCACGGGTCGCTGGAACGAGGAGTACGAGGAGCTCGACGTCCGCCGTGCTCAGCGCGTGCTCGAGGAGTGGGGCCTGGGGTCGTTCACCGACCGCACCTTCGGCGAGCTGAGCGACGGCGAGCAGAAGCGCGTCCAGATCGCCCGTGCCGTCATGACCGACCCGGAGATCCTGTTCCTGGACGAACCGGCCGCCTCGCTCGACCTCGGTGCCCGTGAGAGCCTCGTCCGCACCCTCGGCGGCTACGCCCAGAGCGCCGACTCGCCGGCCATCGTGATCGTCACCCACCACGTCGAGGAGATCCCTGCCGGGTTCACCCACGCGCTGGTGCTCGCCGACGGCCACGTGCAGGCCGCCGGGCCCATCGACGAGGTCCTGACCGACCAGACCCTGACCGAAGCGTTCGGCATCGCGCTGTCCGTCACGAAGGACGCCGGTCGGTACACGGCGCGCGCGTCCTAGCGCTGCGATCGCGCCGTCCGTCTGGTAACGTTGACGGCTGGCGCAAGCCGATGACTTCCCGCGCATCTCGCGCAATCCCACCACCGCTACCGCTATCGAGGAAACTCCATGAAGACCGACACCCACCCCGAGTACCGCGCCATCGTCTTCCGTGACCTGGCCTCCGGTGAGACCTTCCTGACGCGTTCGACCGCGAACAGCGACAAGACGATCGAGCTCGACGGTGCCACCTACCCGGTGATCGACGTCGAGATCTCGTCCGCTTCGCACCCGTTCTACACGGGCAAGCAGCGCATCCTCGACTCGGCCGGTCGCGTCGAGAAGTTCAACCAGCGCTTCAAGGGCTTCTCCAAGTAGTCCTTCGGCAACAGCAGAACGGGCGGTCCTCCTTCGGGAGGACCGCCCGTTCTGCGTCGTGCGGCCGGTGCGCGGGTCAGGCGCCGTTGCGGTGCGGCCAGCGACCGTCGGCGGTGAAGGACGGGTCGCGCTTCTTGCGCATGTACTCCTGGAACGAGGTCGCCTGCTCGGCGCACCACCCGACCTGCTTGCGGTGGAGTTCCTCTGCCGAGATGCCGAGCTCGTCCTGGTACTTGCCGGCGATGGCCTGGGCGACCCGACCTGCGGCGATGGCGTCGGCGCCGGCGTCGTGTGCGTCGTCGAGGGTGACGCCGTACAGCTCGGACGCCGCCTCGAGCGTGCGCTTGCCCTTGCGGAAGGTGTCGAGCGCCTTGTCGATCACGAGCGGGTCGACGACGTTGCCGATGACGGGGGAGGCGAACCCGTGTCGCTTTGCCTCGCGGTCGAGGACCGTCAGGTCGTACGGCGCGTTGTAGATCACCAGCGGGATGCCGCGGGCGAACACCGCCTCGATCGCGGCGATGATCTCGGCGACGACCTCGGCCGCGGGTCGCCCCTCGGCCTGGGCGCGCTCGGTGGTGTAGCCGTGCACGGCCGCGGCGCCCTCGGGGATCGCGATGCCCGGGTCGGCGATCCACGCACCCTCGGCGATGGAGGCACCCGTCATGTCGATGAGGCCGACGTGCGCCGTGACGATCCGCGCCGTCTCGACGTCGACACCGGTGGTCTCGAGGTCGAAGACGCCGAGGGCGTGCCACCAGGGGCGTCCGGAGAGGTCCTGCGCCGGGGCGGGCGTGTCGAGCTGTGCTGTCGGATCCAGCTGTGCTGTGGGGAACGTCACGCGGTCAGGCTAACGGGACGCACCGACACGACCGGTGCTACCCGACCGGCGCGCCGACGTGCAGCCAGTAGAACGACTGCGTCCCGAGGGTCAGCGTGACGGTGCCGTCCTCGTCGAACGCGGGGAACGAACCGCCGCCGAACAGGTCGTAGAGCGGCCGACCGGCGAACTCCGGCGCCGACACCGTGACCGACGTCGGGTTCGTGGCGAACGAGAACACGCACAGCACGTCCTCCGCCGACGGCCCGAACTGCTGACCGGAGCCCTCCCACGAGCGCACGAACGCCAGCACCGACTCGTTCGAGGTCTCCTGCACGTGCAGGGTCCCGAGCCCGAACACCGGGTGGGCCTTCCGCACGTGGATGACGTTGCGCACCCAGTGCAGCAGGGAGCGGGACTGGGCGAGCTGCGCCTCGACGTTGACCTGCGCGTAGTTGTACACGAGCGACTGCACCACGGGCAGGTAGAGCTTGCCCGGGTCTGCCGTGGAGAACCCGGCGTTGCGGTCGGGGGTCCACTGCATCGGCGTGCGGGACGAGTCGCGGTCGGGCAGCCAGATGTTGTCGCCCATCCCGATCTCGTCGCCGTAGTACAGGAACGGCGAGCCCGGCAGCGAGAACAGCAGCGCGTGGATGAGCTCGAGTTCGGCCCGCGAGTTGTCGAGCAGGGGAGCGAGCCGGCGCCGGATGCCGATGTTCGAGCGCATCCGGGGGTCGTAGCCGTACCAGCCGTACATGGCCTGCCGGTACTCCTCGCTGACCATCTCGAGCGTGAGCTCGTCGTGGTTGCGGAGGAACACGCCCCAGGCTGCCGCGGACGGCACGTCGAGCGTCTCCGACAGGATCGCCGACAGCTCCTTGGCGTGCTGGGCACGGAGCGAGTAGAAGATGCGGGGCATCACCGGGAAGTCGAACGCCATGTGGCACTCGGGCTCCTCGTCGGTGCCGAAGAAGGCGGCGGTCTCGCGCGGCCACTGGTTCGCCTCGGCGAGCAGGACACGGCCGGGGTACTCGTCGTCCACCATCGCGCGCATCTTCTTGATGAACTCGTGGGTCTCCGGTTCGCCCTCGCCGTTGCCCTCTTCGGACTCGAACAGGTACGGGATCGCGTCGAGCCGCAGACCGTCGACACCGAGGTCGAGCCAGTGCCGCACGACGTCGTACACGGCCTCGACCACCGCGGGGTTCTCGAAGTTCAGGTCGGGCTGGTGCGAGAAGAACCGGTGGAAGAAGAACTGCCGCCGGACCGGGTCGAACGTCCAGTTCGACTCCTCGGTGTCGACGAAGATCACCCGGATGTTCGGGTACTCCTCGTCGGTGTCCCGCCAGACGTAGAAGTCACCGAAGGGGCCGTCGGGGTCCTCGCGGGACTGCTGGAACCACTCGTGCTGGTCGCTGGTGTGGTTGATCACCATGTCGATGACGATGCGCATGTTGCGCTCGTGCGACTTCGTGACGAGCTCGCGGAAGTCGTCGAGCGTGCCGAACTCCGGCAGGATCGCCTTGTAGTCGGCGATGTCGTACCCGCCGTCGCGCATCGGCGACTGGAAGAACGGCGGCAGCCACAGGGCGTCGACGCCGAGCCACTGCAGGTAGTCGAGCTTGCCGATCACGCCCTGCAGGTCACCGATCCCGTCGCCGTTCGAATCGACGAACGAGCGGATCATGCACTCGTAGAAGACCGAGCGCTTGTACCACTGCGGGTCGAGCGTCAGGCCGGGCAGCTGGATCGGGGCTGTGAAGGTCACCGTGCTCCTCGTCGTCATCGACGGGCCCGTCGACGGCCCGCCCCGGACACGATAGGCGCGCGATGCTGCGGGTGTCCGGGGTTTCGTGCGGTTGTCTTCGTAGACTGGCGCCGATGCAACCGCCCGTGCTCTCCCCGTACCAGTCGCTCATGGCCGCCACCCCGGTGGTCCACCGGTCCGTGCAGGTCGACGGCCGAACCACGCACTACTGGGAGTACGGGCCGTCCGACGCGACGCAGACCGTCCTGGCGGTGCACGGGTTCCGCGGCGACCACCACGGCCTCGAGACGATCGCCGCGCACCTGCAGGACGTCCGCGTGATCGTGCCCGACCTGCCCGGCTTCGGCGTGTCCGACCCGTTGCCGGTGTCGGACATCGAGTCGTACGTCGGCTGGCTGCGCGCGTTCCACGAGGCGCTCGGGCTCGGCCGCGACGCCGTCGTCCTCGGCCACTCGTTCGGGTCGATCGTGGTGTCCGCCACCGTGGCTGCCGGGCTCGACACCCGGCTGCTCGTCCTCGTGAACCCGATCGCCGCCCCGGCGCTGCAGGGACCCCGCGCGGTGGGCACCGGGATCGCGATCGGCTACTACAAGGCCGGCGCGGTGCTGCCGAAGCCGATCGGGCTCGGGATCCTGCGGAACGCCGCCATCGTGCGGGTGATGAGCATCGCGATGCTCAAGTCGCACGACCGGGGGATGCGCCGCTGGGTGCACGACCAGCACGACCGGTACTTCTCGGCCTTCGCGAACCGCACGAGCGTGCTCGAGGCGTTCCGCACCTCGGTCACCCATGACGTGTCCGAGTACGCGGACCGCATCGACGTGCCGGTGCTGATGATCGCCGCGGAGCACGACGACATCACGGCCGTCCCCGAGCAACGCGCCCTGGCCGCCCGCCTCCGCGATGCCGAACTCGTGGTCATCCCCGGGGTCGGGCACCTGGTGCACTACGAGACACCGGCACCGGCCGCTGCGGCGGTGCTGCGCCGGATGGCGGACACGGCCGCGCGCCCTGGACGGGGCCGCGGCACCAAGGCGGGCCGATCGTCGGGCGCGGGCCGGGCCTCCCGGACGACCGCGACGAAGACGACGGCGAGCGACGCGAAGGAGACCGACGCGTGACGCGCCTGCGGATCGGCATCGACTGCCGCTACGTCCGGATCGGTCGGCACGACGGCATCAGCCGCTTCACCGCCGGAGTGGCCTGGAACCTGCCCGACCGGCACGACGTCGTGCTGCTCGTCCACGACGAGCGCCAGCTCGAGTCGCTGCCGCGCGACCTGCCGTGGGAGCTGCTGCCGGCACCCACCGACGCGGGGGAGCCGCTCGTCGCACGGCGGGTGAACCGGCTCGGCCTCGACGCGGTGTTCTCGCCGATGCAGACGATGGGCTCGCGGGGGCGCGACTACGCACTCGTGCTCACCCTGCACGACCTGATCTACTACCGGAACCGGACACCTCCGCGCGAGTTCTCGTGGCCGCTCCGGCTCGGGTGGCGCGCGTTCCACCTGTCGTGGGTGCCGCAGCGCGTCCTGCTGAACGGCGCCGACGGGGTGGTCACGGTGTCCGAGACCACCGCGGGGCTCATCGCCGAGCACCGGCTGACGAAGCGTCCGGTGACGGTGGCGTACAACGCTGCCGACCCGGCGGCTCCGCGTGCGGCGGGTGCGCCGCGGGAGCGCTCGCTCGTCTACATGGGGTCGTTCATGCCGTACAAGAACGTCGAGACGCTGGCGGCCGCGCTGCCGCTCCTCGGAGCGGACTGGACCCTGCACTGCATGTCGCGGGTGTCCGACGCCGACCGCGCACGGATCGAGGGGCTCGCGCCGACCGGCTCGATCGTGTTCCACGACGGTGCGACCGACGAGGAGTACCTGTCGGTGCTCCGATCCGCCACGGCCCTGGCGACGGCGTCGTACGACGAGGGCTTCGGCATCCCGCTGGTCGAGGCGATGGGCGTCGGGACCCCGGTCGTCGTGAGCGACATCCCGATCTTCCGCGAGATCGGGGGCGATGCGGCCGAGTACTTCGACCCGGCGTCGCCGTCGGCGGTGGCGGCTGCGGTGCGGCGGGTCGAGGAGCGGTGGGACGAGGCCTCGGCGCAGTCGGTCGAGCGGGCCGCGCGGTTCCGGTGGCAGGACTCGGCGGAGCAGGTCGTGCGGGCGGTCGAGCGGGCCGTGGCCGACCGGCGCGCGCGGTAGCGGGGGGCGCGACGCGCGCACGCGGTTTGCGACAGACCACGCGTCGATCGACTCGTGGATTGACGCAGAACGCGCGCGGGTCGTGCTACTTCGCCGCGACCACCTCGACGCTCGCCCCGGGGAACACCTTGTGCGTCTCCTCGGTCACCCGCGCCACGATCGGCGGGACGGCGGCCCCTCGCCCCGGGGTCTCGACGACGATCGACTGCTCGGCGGCGCGGTCCGACGGCGTGCCACCGCGTTCCCACGAGCAGCGGACGGCCGTGACCCCGCCGATGTGGTCGAGCGTGTCCGCCAGCACCAGGCGCTTCGCGGTCACCGTGCGCGAGTCGGAAACGCCCACCTCGAGGGTGCCGAGGTCGGCGATCGCGACGACCCGGACGCCGTTGCCGCCGGCCGAGTCGGTCGCGCGGCTCAGCGTCTCGACCAGGTCGGTGCGCGCGGCAGGGTCGAGCGACGGGTCGGCCGTGATCGTCGCGGTGGCGTCGTAGCTCGCGAAGCCGGTCTTCTCGGCCGGGTGGTGGCGGACCTCGGTGACGCCCGGCACGTCGGCGAGCCGGTCGTCGAGGCGGTCGAGTGCCAGGTCCGGCCGGGGGAACACGCCGCCGATGCCGGTCTGGACGCTGCCGATGATGGTACCGAGCACGAGGGCGATCACCCCGGCGACCACGACGGTGCTGCCGCCGATGACGAGCCAGGTGCGTGCCCGTTGCCCCATCGTGCGTGTCTGCACGCTGGCGGTCTCGGGGCCGAAGGCACGGTCGAGGTCGTCGTCCTGCTGGTCAGTGGCTTGCCAGCCACCCGGGTCGGTTCCGTCGGTCACCATGTCGCCCCCTGGTTCGGGTGCGTCGGAGCCTAGTCGCAGGACGGCCGCGCCGTCCGCGCACTGTGGTGCGGGAGCCGCTCGGCGCCCCGTCCGCGCAGGGCGCTCCTCAGCCCCGGCGTTCCAGCGGGTTCTGGTAGTCGAACGCGTACCGCCCGGGTCCGTCCGAGACGTCGTCGATCGGGTCGTCGAAGCGGACGAGCTCCGCGTGGAAGCGTTCGGGGTCCCAGCGGAACGAGTGGATCGAGCCGTTGCGGATCGGGGTGGCGTGCCGGTCGGCGGTGCCGGGCGCCGCCTCGTTGACCACGCTCCGGATCACCGCGCCGTGGGTGGCGACGACCACGACCCCGCCGTCGAAGCGCACCGCGATCTCACCGAGCGTCTCGGTGATGCGGGCGAGCAGCGCGGACCGGGACTCGCGGCCCGGGATGTCGTCGTGTGGGTACTCCGCCGTGACCTCGGTGTCGGTGAGCCCCTCGGCGTCGCCGTAGGAGCGTTCGGCCAGCCCGGCGTACGTCACGGGTGCCGCGAGGCCGAGCCGGTCGGCGATGATCGTCCCGGTCTCGGCGGCGCGGGACAGCGGCGAGGCGACGACGGCTTCGAACTGCCGGCGGGTGAGGAGTTCGGCGGCCTCGGCGGCCTGTCGCCGCCCGGTGTCGTTGAGCGGGATGTCGGTGGAACCCTGGATGCGGCGCTGCGCGTTCCAGTCGGTCTCACCGTGCCGGACCAGGTACAGGAGCGTCGTCACCCGTCGATCATCCCAGACGCCGCGGTACCGGCTGCCGCGGGACCCGACCCCAGCCGCTCGGCCAGGTGCACCAGCGTCTCGGTCGTCCCGCCGTCGAGCTTCACGGCGGCACGGCGGTCGCTGCGGGTCGCACCGCGGTTCACGATGACCACCGGGTTCTTGCGGCGGGCAGCGTGGTCGACGAGCCGCACGCCGGAGTTCACCGTCAGCGACGACCCCACCACGAGCAGCGCCTCGGCGTCGGCGACGATCGACACCGCCTCGTGGAACTTCTCGGTGGGCACGAACTCGCCGAAGAAGACGACGTCGGGCTTGAGCATCCCGCCGCACACCGAGCAGTCCGGCACCACGAAGCGCTCGACGTCGGTGATCTCGACGTCGCCGTCGGGCTGCAGCTGCACCGAGCCGGGCTCGTCGATCCACGGGTTGGCGCGGTCGATGGTCGTGGCGAGGTCGGCGCGGGAGAACACCTGCCCGCACGTCAGGCAGAGGGCGCGGTCCATCGACCCGTGGATCTCGACCACGCGGCGGGACCCGGCGCGCAGGTGCAGGCCGTCGACGTTCTGCGTGATGACGCCCGTGACGACACCGGCGTCCTCGAGGGCGGCGAGCGCCCGGTGCCCCTCGTTCGGTCGGGCGGCGGCGAAGCTCCGCCAGCCGAGGTGCGAGCCGGCCCAGTACCGCTGCCGTTTGGCGGCGTCGGCGCGGAACTCCTGGAAGGTCATCGGCTTGCGCACGACCCGCCCGGCGCCGCGGTAGTCGGGGATGCCGGAGTCGGTGCTCAGGCCGGCCCCGGAGAGCACGGCGACGCGCTTGCCGGCGAGCACCTCGAGCACGCGGTCGAGGTCCGCCGCGGTCGGCAGACCGGTCGGCGCCCCGGTGGGCGGTCCGGTCGTCGACGCAGCATCATCCAGCACCCTGTTCACGGTACCCTCAACAGCCGACCGTCCCGGTCGCTTCCCCCTTCGGCGAGACGCGGCGAGACACCAGCTGGCCCACCACCTGCACCACACCGAAACGAGCCCCGTGCACCCCGTCCGCATCGACTCCCTCGACGACCCCCGCCTCGACGACTTCGCCCGTCTGACCGACGTGGCGCTCCGCCGGGTGAGCGAACCGGAGGGCGGCCTGTACATCGCCGAGTCGAACACGGTCATCGAGCGCGCGGTCCGTGCCGGGCACACCCCGCGGAGCATCCTGGTGCAGGAGAAGTGGCTCGACAGCGTGCTGCCCCTGGTCGCGGAGCACGACGGCCCGGTCTTCGTGGGCCCGGACGCCCTGCTCGAGGAGCTCACCGGCTTCCGCATGCACCGTGGCGCGATCGCCGCCGTGCAGCGCCCCGAGCTGCCGACCGTCGCCGAGGTGGTCCGTGACGCGAAGCTCGTCGTCGTGCTCGAGGACATCGTCGACCACACCAACGTCGGCGCCGTCTTCCGTAGCGTCGCCGGTCTCGGCGCCGACGCCGTGCTGGTCAGCCCGCGCTGCGCGGACCCGCTGTACCGCCGGAGCGTCCGGGTGAGCATGGGCACGGTCCTGCAGGTCCCGTGGACCCGGATCGGTGACTGGCCGGCAGCGGGCGAGGAGCTCCGTGCGCAGGGCTTCCACCTCGCCGCGATGGCGCTGACCGACGAGTCGGTCGACCTCGCCGAGTTCGTCCGCGACGTCCCCGGCAAGGTCGCGCTCGTGATGGGCACCGAGGGGCAGGGACTGACGCCCGCCGCGATCGCGTCGGCCGACACCACGGTGCGGATCCCGATGGCGCACGGCGTCGACTCGCTCAACATCGCTGCGGCGAGCGCCGTCGGTCTGTGGGCGGTCACGCACGCCCAGCGGCTCGCTTCCTAGCCACGCCACGGGCGGACCGGGAGGCCCGACTCGCCTCAGTGCTGCAGCATCCGTCCGGCGCGGATCACCAGGGCACGGTCGGTGCCCGGTTCCCCGACCAGGCACACGCCGACGGGTGCGCCGTCGACGGTGAGGGCGGGAGCGCTGACCGCCGGCAGGCCGCCGACGCTCGCGAGGCTCGTCATCGCCGTCGTCGCGGTCCGGGTGCGTTCGAGTGCCGCCGTGTCGGCGGCGATGAGCGGTGCCGGCCCGGGGACCGTCGGGAACAGCAGGGTCCGGCCGGCGAGGGCCGTGCGGATCGTCGCCCGGACGCCGTCGAGTCGCGCGACGGCGTCGGCGGTGGCTGCGGGGTCGTTCGCCCGGGCGGCGGCGAACCGGTCGCCGACGACGGCGCTCAGGCCGCCGGGGTGGGCGTCGATCCAGGCACCGTGGGCGGCGACGGCCTCGGCGGCCTGCACGAGGCGCAGCAGTTCACGCAGGTCGTCGAGGGGCGGGATCCCGAGGTCGGCGAGCCGCACGGTGCCGATCGGGTGGCCGTGCCCTGCGACGAACGCGGCGAAGGCCTCGGCGACGGCCGGCTCGACGAGGTCCAGGAGCTCGGCGGGGACGAAGAGCTCCGGCTCCGCAGGAGCGACCGGATCCGACGGCACCGTGGCGTCGAGCGCCGCGAGCAGGACGTCGGCGCTCCGGGTGAGCCACCCCACCGTGTCGAACGACGGCGCGAGGGGGAGCAGCCCTTCGCGGGAGACCGCGCCGTGGGTCGTCCGGAGGCCCCAGAGTCCCTGGTACGAGGCGGGGACCCGCACCGATCCCGCGGTGTCCGTGCCGATCCCGATCTCGGCCGTGCCGAGACGGACAGCCGATGCGGATCCGCTGGACGAGCCTCCTGGCAGTCGGGTCGGAACCGCCCCGTTGGGCGGGGTGCCGTGGTGTTCGTTGCGTCCCGTCAGGTTGTAGGCGAACTCGTCGGTGCGCGCGATGCCGCGGATCGCGGCGCCGGCGTCGAGGAGCGCCGCGACGGCCGCTGCCGGCGTCGTCTGGACGGGGGACTCGCGCAGGTAGGTCGGGTTGCCGGCGCCGACGGGCTGGCCGGGGACGGCGTACAGGTCCTTCACCGCGACGGTGAGCCCGTCGAGCGGTCCGGACGCCGTGGGGGCGACGAGCGGGTCGCCGACGGCGCGCCAGACGGTGGTGTCGAAGGCCTTCGGGCGGCCGGTGACGTGGGCTGCCTCGATGCGCCAGCGCGGACCGGCGTCGCCGTGGTCGCTGTTGCTGTTGCTGTCGCGTCGCCACAGCTGCGTCTGGAGGCCCTGCCCGCCCGCCGCGAACGCGGACACCGACACGACGAGGGCGAGTCCCTCGGCCAGGGGGCGGACCTCGACGCGCGTGAGCGACCGGGCCTGGACCCCACCCCGTGCCCCGCGGAACGCGCTGATCGCGTCGTGCCCGACGAGCAGGCCGCGGTCGTCACCGCGCATCGTGCCGGGGGCGTCGACGAATGCGGCGTCGAGCGCATCGAGGTCGTTCGCGGCGAGGGCGGCCTCGTACGCGTCGAGCGCCTCGAGCAAGCCCTCCGGTGCCGCGGTGCTCGTCTCGTGCGTGCTCGTCTCGTGCGGGCTCATCGTGCGGGCTCCTCGAAGTCGGCCTTGCGGATGCGGGCGTGCGCGCCGGTGACCAGGTCGACCACCTGCGAGATGTTGAAGTCCGTCGCCGCCGACAGGTAGGCGTACGCCAGGTGCGGCTCCATGCCCCAGCGGGCACCGAGGATCGCGACCGCGTGCCGGACACAGGCGCGGACGGCCTCGTCGAGGTCCGGGTCCATGCCCGTCGGCACGAGGAACTCGTGGGTCTCGACGAGCGGCCAGACCAGGTCGCCGAACTGCTGCGCTGCCTCGGCGGCGGGTGTCACGTCGAACCGGACGGTCGCGCGGAGCGACGCCTCCATCGCGGTGAGTGCGACCTCGCCGTCCCCCTGCGCGAAGTGCGGGTCACCGACGTACGCGAGCGCCCCGGGGACCAGGACCGGCAGGTGCAGCTGCGCGCCGACCTGCAGCAGGTTCACGTCGACGTTGCCGCCGTGCCGGCCCGGCGGCACCGAGTGCAGCCGTTCGCCGGGGGTGGCGACGCCCATGATCCCGAGGAAGGGGGCGAGCGGGAAGTGCGCGAAGCGGTCGCGGGCGCCGGTCAGGGGGATGCGGCCCCGCTGACCCGCGGCCGTCTCGACCACGTCGGCGAAGACGCTCACCGTGGTGCCGTCGACCGGGTACTCGCCGTGCAGGGCGCCGCGGCCGTGCCGGTTCGACACGACGCCGTAGTGCACCCGTGGCAGCGTCTCGAGCACCGTCATGGTCAGGACGTCGCCCGGCTCGGCGCCCGCGATGGCGATCGGACCGGAGACGACGTGCGGGCCGTCGGTGGCAGGGTCCCGGTGGCAGCTCCTGGCGATCGCGACGGCGTCGTCCAGCACGTGCTCCCCGGCGACGCCGTGCGACGCGAAGTACGCGCGGGGGTCACTGCCCTGGTCGGGCAGGATCCCCTCGTGGCTGACGGTGTCGATCGTGACGTCCTCACCGGACGCGATCGTGATGACCGGGCGGTCGTCGGCGTTCGGCAGCCGACCCCACAGGAGCGTGTCCGGGTCGACGGGCAGGTAGTGGCCGGACCGGATCGGGCCGGCGCCGGGCTGCAGGGTCGGGATCGCGGGGGTGTGTGTGGTCATCATCGGTCGGCCTTCCGTTCGACGAGGTGGGCGACGTCGGCGAGGTGGGCGGTCATCGCGTCACGGGCGCCGTCCTCGTCGTGCCGTCGGATGCAGTCGAGGATCCGTTCGTGCCAGACGAACGACGAGCGGCGACCTTCGCTGGTGCTGTGCGACCGGGCACGGACGTCCTGCACCCACCCGCTGCTGAGCTCGCACAGGGACACCAGCAACGGGTTGCCGGAGGTGCGCGCGACCTGCACGTGGAAGGCGACGTCCTGTGCCAGCGACTCCTCGGGACTGAGTCCCGCGTGCGTGGCGGCGAGGATGCGTTCGAGGGCGAGCAGGTCCGCTTCGCCGGCACGGACGGCGGCGAGACCGGCGACCCGGGGTTCGACCACCGTGCGGAACTCGGCGACGTGCTCGGCCCGCCGTGCCAGGTCGTCGCCGTGCGCTGCGCCCGTCTGCTGTTCGAGCAGGGCGGTCGCCTCCTCGGAGCGCGGCAGCACGACGGTGCCACGGCCGGGTGTCCGGGAGACGAGTCTGCGGCGCTCGAGCTCCTGCATGGCCTCACGCACCGTGGTGCGGGACACGGCGAGGTCCTCGGCCAGGGCCCGTTCCGGCGGGAGCTTGTCGCCGGGTGCCAGGTCCTCGAGCACCAGGCGGGCCAGGTGCGCGGCGGTCGCGGCGCTCAGGGTGCGGCCTCTCTGCATGGACAGGAGCCTAGGGTCATTGGTCCGCTTGGTTCATTGGTACGACCAACTTTTACACGCTCGTCACACGTGGCGTCCGAGTCGGAAACACGGCGGGCGAAGGGTGGGTCACGTCCGATCCATCCGATCCGAGGAAGACCCCACCATGGACCTGATCCTGCGCACGGCCCGCCTGACCGACGGCCGCCTGGTCGACGTCCACGTCGCCGACGGCACGATCGTCCGGGTCGCCGAGGCGGGCACAGAGGTCGCCGAAGCGGGCACGGAGGTCGCCGAAGCGGGCACGGAGGTCGAGCCGACCGAGGCGGCGCGCGTCGTGGACTGTGCCGGTCGCGTCGTGATCCCCGGGCTCATCGAGTCCCACCTGCACGTCGACAAGGCACTGCTCGACCGCGAACGACCGAACCCCGACGGCACCCTCGCCGGCGCGATCGCGGTGACGGGGGAGCTCAAACGCGGCTTCACCCACGACTCCGTCCGCGACCGCGCCCGGACCCTGCTCGACCAGGCGATCGCCAACGGCACCACACTCGTCCGGGCGCACCCCGACGTCGACCCCGTCGTCGGACTGACCGGCGTCGAGGTGCTCCTCGCCCTGCGCGACGAGTACCGCGACGCCCTGGACCTGCAGATCGTCGCGTTCCCGCAGGAGGGGATCGCGAAGGCGCCGGGCACGCTCGCCCTGCTCCGCCAGGCGCTCGCCGCCGGGGCCGACGTGATCGGTGGCTGCACCTACAACGAGGCGACCCTGGCCGCCTGCCACGAGCACGTCGAGACCGTCCTCGACCTCGCCGAGGAGTTCGACGTGCCGGCCGACCTGCACGCCGACTTCGCCGACGACACGTCCGACCCGCGGTTCGCCCTCGCCGGACACATCGCCGACCGTGTCGCCGCTCGCGGGCTGCGGGACCGGGTCGCCCTCGGACACGTGACCTCGCTCGCCAGTCTGCCGCCGGTCTCGCGCAGCGCCGTGCTCGCGAAACTCGCCGCAGCGGGTGTCGCGGTGGTGCCGCTGCCCGCCACGGACCTGCACCTCGGCGGTCGCTCGGACGACCGAGACGTCCGCCGAGGGGTCGTCCCGGTGCGCGAGCTCTGGGACGCCGGCGTCACGAGCGCCTACTCGTCGAACAACGTCCGCAACGCGTTCACGCCGTTCGGCAACGCGGACCTGCTCGACATCGGGTTGCTGCTCGCGCAGGTGGGACACCTGTCCGGCCCGGCCGACCTCGGGCGCGTGCTCGAGATGGCCACGTCGTCCGCGGCCCGCGTCGTCGGGGTCTCGGACACCCACGGCATCCGGCCCGGAGCCGCCGCCGACCTCGTCGTCCTGTCGACGACCGACCCCGCGGGCGTCCTGCTCGACCGCCCCGACCGGAACCTCGTGGTCAAGCGCGGCCGCGTCGTCGCGGAGACCACCAGGACCACCCGACTCACCACCGGACCCACCACTCGATCGAAGGAGCTCACCCATGCGTGAACGGATCCCGCACGAGATCGTCGCCTCGGTCCTCGCCGGCACCACGGCGTTCATCGGCGGCAACGCGCTGCACCTGCCCACCTGGGCGATCTTCATCAGCTGGGCGGGGATGTTCCTGCTCGGGGCGAAGCCCACGCTCCGGAACGCCACCCGGCTCTGGGCGGCGATGCCGATCGGGTCGGCCTTCGGCCTCGTGATCGTGCTGCTCGACCAGCGGTTCGGCACGGTGCTCGGCGATGGGCAGGCCGCGCAGAACACCGTGCTCGCGCTGCTCATCCTGGTCGTCAACTGCGCGCTGATGTACACGGGTCGGACGCGGCTGTTCGGGCTCGTGCCCGGCATGTTCCTCGGGTTCGCGTCCTTCTTCGCCACGTGCTTCGGCGGCTTCGGGTTCGATCCGGGCAACGCGTGGGCGGCATGGGCGTCGGTCGTCGTGATGAACGCGCTCGGTCCGGTGTTCGCGTACCTGTCCCGGCGGCTGACGTTCGCGCGGCCGACCCAGCCCGGCGCGACGACGGACACGCCCACGACGACCCCCGCCGTCGAGCAGCCGGTCGCAGCCAGGGTCTAGGCACCGACCGGTACGCTCGGTTCCCGTGTCACGAGTCGTCCGTCGCCCCCGCTCCGCCGTCCGGAGGCCCGTGACGATCTCCGTCGTCGCGGTCCTGGTGCTCGTCGCCGGGTACCTCGTGGCCGCCGCCGTCGTGCCGTTCGGTCCGGCGAGCGCCGCGACCACCACGTACTCGGCCCCGACGTCGAGCGTGCCGGCGCTGAGCTTCCCGGGCTACGGCGCCACCGCGGTCGAGGCCACCGACTTCCCGGAGAGCCTGCGCACCAGCGGTGACACGAAGCCCCGGTCCATCGCGAGCATCACCAAGATCGTCACGGCGCTCGTGGTCCTCGACGAGAAGCCGATGGCGGCGGGGGAGTCCGGCCCGGCGATCACCTTCACGCCGAAGATGGAGTCGCTCTACGCCAAGTACGCGGCGATGAACGGCGAGGTCGCGCCGATGCCCGCCGGCCTGAAGCTCACCGAGCACCAGGCGTTCCAGGTGATGCTCATGAAGTCGGCGAACAACTACGCCGGCGCCCTCGCCATCTGGGCCTTCGGGTCGATCGCCGAGTACGAGCAGGCGGCGACGAAGTGGCTCGAGGAGCACGACCTCGACGACACCACGATCCACGAGCCGACCGGTCTCGACCCGCAGAACACCTCGACCGCGACCGACCTGGTCGACCTCGGGCAGCTCGCCCTCGCGAACCCGGTCGTCAAGGAGATCGTCGGCACCAAGGACGTCACGATCCCGACGGTCGGCGAGATCGAGAACTCGAACAAGCTGCTCGGCCTGGACGGCATCGAGGGCATCAAGACCGGCACCCTCGACGAGGCCGGCGCCTGCCTGCTGTTCGCCGCGACCTACGAGCGCGGCGGCCGCGACGTCACCGTCATCGGCGTGATGCTCGGCGGGGTCGACCACGACTCGCTCGACGTCGACGTGCAACGGCTGCTCCGGTCGGTCGCGGACAACTTCCAGGTCGTGCCCCTGACCCACGCCGGCCAGACCTTCGGCACGTTCTCCACCCCCTGGCAGGACGAAGCCGACGCCGTCACCGCGAAGGCGGCCGAGGTCCTGGTCTGGGGGAAGACGAAGGTCCGGGCGAAGGCGCACCTCGACGAGGTCACCCTCGGGACGAAGGGCGAGCGGGTCGGGAAGGTCCGCTTCACGGTCACGAACCACGACCCGGTGTCGGTGCCGCTCGTGCTCGAGCGGACGATCGACGACCCCGGCGTCTGGTGGCGCTGGACGAACCCGTTCCAGGGCTGACGGTGCTCGTGCGCTGACGCGCACCACCCGGAGTCCGTACTGTCGGACGGGTGACGACGACGAAGACGTTCCCCCGGACCACCCCCTCCGCCCTCGACATCGACGCCCGCGGTGTGCTCGCGTTCGTCGACGCCCTCGAGTCGACCCCCGGCGTCGAGCCGCACAGCCTGATGCTGCTCCGCCACGGCCAGGTCGCTGCCGAGGGGTGGTGGCAGCCGTACGCGGCCGACCGGGTGCACCTGCTCTACTCGCTCAGCAAGAGCTTCACCGCAGCGGCGGTCGGCATCGCCGTGCGCGAGGGACTGATCGACCTCGACGCGACCGCGCTGTCGTACTTCCCCGAACTCGACGACGAGATCACGGACGAACGCAGCCGTCGCATCCGGGTCCGGCACCTGCTCGCGATGGCGAGCGGGCACCGCGAGGACGCCATCGACCGGGCCCGTGAGGCCGACCGCATGGACGTCGTGCGTGGCTTCCTGCTCCTGCCGCCGGACGAGGAACCCGGCTCGCTCTTCACCTACAACCAGCCGTGCACGTACACGCTCGCCGCGATCGTCCGGCGGGTCAGCGGCGATTCGCTGGTCGACTACCTGCGTCCCCGGCTGCTCGACCCGCTCGGCATCGACGACCTCGCCTGGCGCCGCGACGAGTCCGGCGGTGAGCTCGGCTTCAGCGGCTGCTACACCACGACGTCGGCGGTCGCCGCGCTCGGGCAGCTGTACCTGCAGCGCGGCGTCTGGGAGGGCGAGCGGATCCTCGACGAGGACTGGGTCGCGGCCGCCACGCGCAAGCAGATCGACAACCTCGACGAGGAGAACCCGGACTGGTCGCAGGGCTACGGCTTCCAGTTCTGGATGGCCCGCCACGGCTTCCGCGGCGACGGCGCCTACGGCCAGTTCTGCGTCGTCCTGCCGGAGCACGACGTCGTCCTCGCGATCACCGGACAGAGCCTCGACATGCAGGCGGTCCTCGACGCGGCCTGGCAGCACCTGCTGCCCGCCGTCGACCGGCCGTCCGACACGGGTTCGGACACCGCCCTGGAGGCCCGCCTCACCTCCCTGGGGCTGCCCGCGGTGAGTGGCGCCGCGGTCTCCGAGCACGTGGCCGGTCGTGCACTCCGCGTGCTGCCCGGTGCGGCGCTCGACGCCGTGGGCTTCGACCGCGGGGCCCACGGGATCCGGCTGACCGTGTCTGCCGACGGAGCGTCGGCGTCGGTGCCGGTCGGCGAGGGGGAGTGGGCCGTCGAGGGTGCCCTCGCAGCGAGCGCCGCGACCCAGTCGGACGGCACCGTGCTCGTCGGGCTCCGTTTCGTGGAGACGCCGCACCTGCTGTGGCTCCGTGTCGACCTCGCTGCCGGCACGGTCGGCACGACGTGGGAGACCGAACCGCTGCACGACGGCGCGCTCACGCTGCACCGGCCCGCCGACTGACCTGCGCCGACCACAGGGTGCACGACCCGGTTCGCGCCCCCGTGCCGTCATCGCGCCCTGGGGAGTCGGGGCGCGATGACCGTGGTGGGGCGCGGTCGGGGAGGCGTGCGGACTCGGATGGCCCTCGTTCCGCTACGGGGTGTCGGACTTGTGCTCGACGACGTCCTGCAGCTCGGGGCGCTTGGCGGAGACACCGTCGCCCGACGAGGTGTGCTTGATGCGGCGGACGACCCACGGCACCAGGTACTCCTTCGCCCAGCCGAGGTCCTCGGCGCGGGCCTCGCGCCACGGCCGCGCCTCGAGCGGTTCTGGGTTGAACGGCTCCAGGCCGTGCGGCACGCCGAGGGCGTCGAGCACCGCGGCGGCGATCGTGGCGTGCCCCGTGGGGGAGTGGTGCAGCCGGTCCGGTGCCCACATGCGCGGGTCGCGGAGCACCCGGAGGGCCCACATGTCCGCCACCAGCGCGCCGTGCTTCAGGGCGATCGCGTGCAGGTTCTCGTTGTAGATCGCCGTCTTGCCGCGCACCATGCCGAGCACCGGCGTCATGCCGACGTCGGGCCCGGTGAACAGCACCACGGTGGCGCCGTCGCTCCGCAGCCTGGACACCATGGCGTCCACCCGCTCGGCGAGTTCGTCCGGATCGGAGCCCGGCCGGATGATGTCGTTGCCCCCGGCGGACACCGTGACCAGGTCCGGACGGAGCGCGAGCGCCGGTTCCACCTGCTCGTCGATGATCTGCTGCAGCAGCCGCCCGCGGATCGCCAGGTTGGCGTACGCGAAGTCGTCGGACCCGTGGGCGAGCACCTCGGCGACCCGGTCCGCCCAGCCCCGGTTGCCCCCGGGGACGGTGGGGTCGGGGTCGCCGATCCCCTCGGTGAACGAGTCACCGATCGCGACGTACCTGGACCACGGATGACGATCTGACACGCTCCGGACCATAGTCTCGTGCCATGACGAAGGCCAACACGGGCGCAGCCGCCGGAGCGGACGCCGGCACGGACGCAGCGGCCTGGACCGTGCCGGACGACCTGCTCGCCCGCATCGCCGAACGCGCCCCCGGGTACGACGCCGCGAACGCGTTCTGCGCCGAGGACCTCGAGGAACTCCGCGCCGCGGGCTACCTGCGCATCGGGGTTCCGGTGGAGCGGGGCGGCTTCGGGCTCGGCCTCCGCGCCACGGCCGCCGTCCAGCGGACCCTCGCCCAGGCCGCGCCGGCGACGGCGCTCGGCCTGGGGATGCACCAGGTGTGGGTGCAGGCGGCGCGCGCCGTGACTGCGCGAGGTGCGTCGTTCCTCCAGGCCGTCACCGACCACGCGTCGGACGACCACCTGCTGGCGTTCGGGGTGAGCGAACCCGGCAACGACGCCGTCCTGTTCGACTCGTCGACGACGGCGGAGCCGGACGGCGACGGCGGGTACCGCTTCACCGGCACCAAGGTCTTCACCTCGCTCGCACCGGCGTGGGACGTCCTGAGCGTGTTCGGCAAGGACACCTCCGGCCCGGAACCGCGGCTGGTGCACGGCTTCGTGCTCCGGTCCGACGGCGGCGTCGAGCACCTGGACGACTGGGACACCCTCGGCATGCGGGCCACGCAGAGCCGCACGACGAAGCTGCACGGCGTGCACGTCCCCGCCGACCGCATCGTCCGGTCGCTGCCGGTCGGGCCGAACCAGGACCCGCTCGTGTTCGGGGTCTTCGCGGCGTTCGAGCTGCTCATCGCCTCGGTGTACGTCGGGATCGCCGAACGTGCGATCACGCTGGCGGTGTCCGGCGTCGGACGTCGCGTCGCGGCCGACGGCTCGCTCCGGTCGCAGGACCCGGACGTCCGGCGTGCGATCGCGGACATGCGCGGCGGCGTCGACGCGATCACCCTGCAGGTCGACGCGCTCGCCCGGTCGGTGGACGAACAGGACGACCTCGGTGCCCGGTGGTTCCCGCTGCTCGTCGGCACGAAGGCGCGGGCGGTGGACACCGCGCAGCACGTGGTGGACGAGGCCATGCGGGTGGTCGGGGGCTCGGCGTTCCGGTCCTCGAGCGAACTCGCCCGCCTGGCGCGCGACGTCCGGGCCGGCCAGTACCACCCGTCGTCGCGGGACTCGGCGGCGCGCACGCTCGCGGCGTCGGTGCTCGGCCCGCCCGCCTGACGCGGTCGCGCGCGGCCTGGCCGCGTGCCCCGGTGCGAGGTTGATCACTCCGTGCGGCCCTGTAGCGCCGCACCGAGCGATCAACCTCGCACCGAGCGCCGAAGGCCGCACCGTGCGGCTGCCGACCGCACGACCGGATAGTTAGCATCCGGTACGATTGGCCTCCCGAGCGCAGAGGAGGCGGCCGACTCGTGCCGAGGACCGACACCACGAACCGGACCCCTCCCCGTCGACGGACCCGCTCCCGGCGGCTCGCCGACGCGGTCCTCGCGCTCGACCCCGGGCTCGTGAAGACCGACGGCGCCCTCCGCACCCTGGTCGCGGTGCCCGCCGGCATGGCCGTGGGGTACGCCGTCGCGACAGCGTTCGGCCTGCCCGCGATCCTGGGCGTGATGATCGGCGCGATGCCCGCGTTCATCACCTGCCTGGTCATCGTCGATCCGAGCACCGGCCGGACGGCTGCCCGCACCGGAGCCGTCCTCGTGCCGTTCGTCGTCGCCCTCGCCGGCAGCATCGCCCTGCAGCCGTTCCGGCTCCTCGAGCTCGTGCTCATCGTCGTGCTGCTGTTCCTGCAGTTCGCCGCGGCCGCGTGGGGCGCGTGGGCCGCCGACGCCGCGATCGTCGGGTTCGCCGGGTACCTGTGCGGGCTGCTCCTCCCGCTGCCCGAGACGAGCGTCGTGCCGCTCGGCCTCGTCGTGGCCGCCTCGCTCGCCGCGACGGTCCTGGTCCGCCTGGTGCTCCGACCGGACGCGCACCGTGCCCTGTTGCGTACCCGCCGTGGCTTCGTCGCCCGTGGTTCGGCCGTGCTCGAGGCCGCTGCCGCCGTCCTCGCCGCGGCGGACGACCCGGCCGCACGACGCCGCACCCTGCGCCGCCTCCGTCGCAGCCGCGACCGGTACCACGAGATCGCGTTGACGGTCGACGGGATGCTCGCCGCGAGCGGGGTGGACGCCGACACCACGGCGGAGGAACTCCACCGGCTCGTGTTCGACACGCACTTCGCCGTCGACGAGCTCGGGCGCGGTGCCGGTGCTCTCGTCGAGCACGGCGCGCCGTCGGACGTTCGGCACGCCGCGCTCCGTGCCGTCACGATCGTCCTGCGCCACGGCGGCGGGCACGGCGAGGACGCCGCACAGACACTGCTCGCCCGCTACGGCATCACGGCGTCCGTCGGCGACCCCGGCTCGCGCACGACGGCCGTCGTCCGTCGGATGGCCGCCGAGTTCACCGACCTGCAGGGCGCCGGGCTGCGGTGGCGCGAGCTCCGCGACGAACTGCCGCGCCGCGGCGACGGCGTCGCGTTGGCAGCGCCCTTCGTCACGCCCGTCGTCCTCGCCGGCGGCCGCCCGGCCGGGGCCGTGCCGGTGCTCGCCGACACCGTCGCCGACGGCCCCTGGCGCCGCTGGCGACTCTCCGTCTCGCTGCGCACCGCGGTGCACGCCGCGATCGCCGTCGCGATCGTCGAGCCCCTCGCGCTGCTGCTCGACGGCCCGCGGTTCTACTGGGGCGTGATCGGCGTGATGATCGTCCTCGCCGGCACGAACACCACGCACGAGCGGGTCCGCAAGGGCCTGCACCGCGCGGTCGGCACGGTCGTCGGCGGCGCCGTCGGCATCGTCCTCGTGCACGTCGTCGGCACGGCGCACCCCTGGTTCACGCTCGTCCTCGTGTGCGTCCTGCTCGCGGTCGGCACGTACGGTTTCGGCGGCGTCTACTCGGTCTGGGTCGCGTGCCTGGTCGTCGTCCTGTGCCAGGTGTACGCGTTCTCCGGCAGCTTCACGGACTCGCTCATCCCGATCCGCCTCGCCGAGAACCTGCTCGGCGCCGCGGTCGCCGTGTTCGTGAGCGCCGTCGTCCTCCCGATCGCCACCCGGGCCGTCATCCGACGGGCCGTGCGCCGGCAGCTGACCGCGGTCCGGGCGTTCGTGCTCGCGCTGGTCGGGGTCGATGCGGACGCCGAGGCGGACGCGACCGACGGTGCGGGCGCGATCCGGGCCTCCCGGTCCGCCGAACCGGCCATCGACGCCGCCGCACCCGATCTGCGCGCACGATCGCGCGCCGTCGACGCAGCGACCTACCAACTGGACGCCGTCCTGCGCCCGATGGTGCGGTTCCCGACGGGCGGACCCGCCCGCGCGGACGCCAGGACCCGGACGTCCCTGCAGGCGGCGGCGACGTTCGCGCGCGAGGCGGCCGGGAGGCTCGGCTCGCCCCCGCAGGACCCGCCCGCCGCCCTGGTCGGTGCCGCCCACCGCCTCGCCGCGTCGATCGCGGACCTGGCCGACGGCATCGTGGCCGGGCCCCGGTCCGCCGCGCCGGCGCCGGTGTGGGCGCGGGTCGGCGACCAGCTCGACACGGCGGTGGGCGCGGCGGCGGGTGGTCCGGACCAGCAGACCGTCGAGGTCGCGGCGCACGCGCTGGGCCGCATCGACGAGGCGCTCGCGCTGCTAGCCGACCGGCACCGGGCGCCCGTGCTCGGCGAGACCGCCACGCGTTCGGCGGCCCCCGGCGCACGGTGAGCCCGGCGATGTCGGTGGTCCCTGGCATCATCTCGGTGTGAGCAAGCAGGACGGAAGCAACCGGCTCGTCTCCGACGCGCCAGTGGACGACGTCTCGGCGACCGTGCTGCACGTCGACATGGACGCCTTCTTCGCGTCCGTCGAACTGCTCGACCGACCCGACCTGGTGGGTCTGCCGGTCATCGTCGGCCACGACTCCGACCGCTCCGTGGTCACCGCTGCCACCTACGAAGCCCGTCGGTACGGCGTGAACTCCGCCATGCCGATGGCCATCGCGAAGCGCCGCTGCCCGAACGCGATCATCGTCGAGCCGCACTTCGAGAAGTACCGCGACCAGTCCGCCGCGGTGATGGCGGTCTTCGACCGGTTCACGCCGCGGGTCGAACGGCTCGGCATCGACGAAGCGTTCCTCGACGTCGCCGGCGCGCTCCGGCTGTACGGCACGCCGTGGGAGATCGGCCGGGCCATCCGGCGCACGGTCCACGCCGAGACGGGCCTGCACTGCTCGGTCGGCGCCGCGTCGACCAAGTTCGTGGCGAAGCTCGCATCGAGCCGGTCCAAGCCGGACGGGCTGCTCGTCGTGCCCGCGGCCGACACCATCGCGTTCCTGCACCCGCAGCCGGTCTCGGCGCTGTGGGGCGTGGGTGGCAAGACGCAGGAGACCCTCGAGCGCCGCGGCATCCGCACCGTCGGCGACCTGGCGAACACGCCCCTCGGGTCACTCGTGTCCGCGCTCGGGCCAGCCGGTGGCCAGCGCCTGCACGACCTGTCCTGGGGGCGCGACCCACGCGTCGTCGACACCGGCGTGGGCGAGAAGTCCATCGGGCACGAGGTCACGTTCGGCCACGACCTGACCGAGCGGGACGACGTCGCGCGCGAGCTCCTGCGCCTCGCCGACAAGGTCGCCGTCCGCCTGCGCCACGCCGACGTGCAGGCACGCACCGTCGCGCTCAAGGTCCGCTACACCGACTTCACCACACTGACCCGGTCGCGCACCCTCGCCGAGCCCACCGACGTCGCCAAGCGGCTGCACCGCGAAGCCGTCGAGCTGTACGACGTGCTGCACCGACCGGGCAACCGGATCCGGCTCATCGGGGTCCGCGGCGAGAACCTCATGCCGGCCGCCGCGAGCAACGCGCTGTGGGACGACGACGCGCCGTGGCGCGAGACCGAGACCACGGTCGACGCGGTCGCCGCGCGCTTCGGCGCAGGCGTGCTGCGACCGGCATCCCTGGTCCGCCGGACCCCCGACGGCCACGTCCCGCACGCCAGGCAGGACTGACGGTGGCGGTAGAATCAGGTCCAGTGAGCGCAGCGGAGTACGAACAGCAGCAGCCCGCCACGCTGTGGGCCGAGTCGGGGGACGACCACACGTCGTCGACGTCTTCGTCGTCGGTGTCCGCGCAGTCATCGGCGCACGCCGACGCCGTGGCACGGGACGAAGCCGACGCGGCCGCCCTGGCCGAGGCAGCCGGCAACTCGGCCGTCCAGCACCTGTCGCCGGCGTTCCCGGACCGAGCCGCGTGGGGCACCGCGTCGAAGCTCCGCGCGTGGCAGGTCGAAGCCCTCACGAAGTACTTCGAGTCCGAGCCGCGTGACTTCCTGACGGCCGCGACGCCCGGCGCCGGCAAGACGACGTTCGCGCTCCGCCTGGCCACCGAGCTGCTGGCGCGCGGCACCGTCGACCGCATCGTGGTCGTCGCCCCCACCGAGCACCTGAAGCGGCAGTGGGCGGACTCCGCCGACCGCGTGGGCATCCGCATCGACCCGATGTTCAAGAACGGCGACGGCATGTTCGGCCGGCACTACCAGGGCGTCGCGATCACGTACGCCCAGGTCGGCATGAACCCCGAGGTGCACAAGAAGATCACCGAGGGCGGGCGCACCCTGGTCGTCCTCGACGAGGTCCACCACGGCGGCGACGCACTCACCTGGGGCGACGGCATCAGGGAAGCCTTCTCCGGTGCCACCCGACGGCTCTCGCTGTCCGGCACGCCGTTCCGGTCCGACACCGCGCCGATCCCGTTCGTCCAGTACGCCCCCGACGAGCAGGGCATCCGCACTTCGATCTCCGACTACAACTACGGCTACGGCCGGGCGCTCAAGGACGGCGTCGTCCGGCCGGTGCTGTTCATGGCCTACGCCGGCCAGATGCGCTGGAAGACCCGGATGGGCGACGAGATGTCGGCTTCCCTGGGCGAACAGGTCACGAAGGACATCACCGCGCAGGCCTGGCGCACCGCGCTGTCGCCCGAGGGCGAGTGGATGCCGGCCGTGCTGTCCGCCGCCGACAAGCGCCTGACCGAGGTGCGCCGTGGCGTGCCCGACGCCGGTGGTCTGGTCATCGCGACGGACACCACCACGGCCCGCGCCTACGCCCGGATCCTGCAGCAGATCACCGGGGAACGGCCGACGGTCGTCCTGTCCGACGAAGCCGCCGGGTCCAGCCGGATCAGCGCGTTCGCCGACGACACCTCGCGGTGGATGGTCGCCGTGCGCATGGTGTCCGAGGGCGTCGACGTCCCACGGCTCTGCGTCGGCGTGTACGCCACGAGCGCGAGCACCCCGCTGTTCTTCGCCCAGGTGATCGGCCGCTTCGTGCGTGCTCGGCGCCGTGGCGAGACCGCCTCGGTGTTCCTGCCGAGCGTGCCCGGACTGATGGCACTGGCGGCGACGCTCGAGCTCGAACGCGACCACGCCCTCGACCGTCCGAAGGACGCCGACGACGGCATGTACAACCCCGAAGACGCGATGGTGGCCGAGGCCAACAAGGAAGACCGCGCGTCCGAGAGCCTGCTCGAGGTCCAGCCGTTCGAGGCGCTCGACTCACAGGCGTCGTTCGACCGTGTCCTCTACGACGGCGGTGAGTTCGGCACCGGCGGCGAGGTCGGGTCGCTCGAGGAACTCGACTTCATCGGCATCCCCGGGCTCCTCGAACCCGACCAGGTGCGCGACCTGCTCCGGGCGCGCCAGGCGACCCAGGCGAAGCGCTCCAAGGGCCGGGCGGTCAAGGACGGCCAACCGAAGGCCGCCGAGCCCGAGAACCGCCCGATGTACATGACCATCAAGGAGCAGCGGACCGAGCTCGCGCGACTCGTGTCGATCTGGTCCCGGCACTCCAACGAGCCGCACGGCTCCATCCACGCCGAACTCCGGCGCATCAGCGGTGGGCCGGCCGTGGCACAGGCGAGCATCGAGCAGATCCAGAAGCGCATCGACGTCCTGCGCTCCCGCATCGGCGGGCGCCGGTGACGGGTCCGGTCCGGGCGGTCCGCCCGTGATCGAGTCCGTCGACGACCGCACCTGGTACGTCAAGCGCGACGCCGAGTCCTCCCCAGAGGCGATCATCGACCGGTTCGGCGGTGGGTACCGGTTGCGACGGTTCTCGCTGACCGAGTCCCGACGCACCGCGCACGGGGTCTACATGGGTCTCGACCTCGCTGAGACGGCCTGGTGGCGACTCCGAGAGCGCTGATTCGCTCAGGAAGTGCGGCGTTCATGACGTTGACGGCCCGTATCCGGTAGACCGGAGGAATGGCAGACTCGATCCCTCACGTCCTCGTCCTCGGCGGCGGCTCCGCTGGCTACAGCACCGTCAAGCAGCTGCAGAAGCACGCCGCGACCGTGCCCATGCGCATCACGCTCGTGGACCAGAACACCTACTACACGTACCTGCCGTTCCTGCCCGAGGTCGCCGGCGGCCACATCGCCCCGAAGGACGTGACCGTCGAGCTGCGCCGTGCGCTCCGCAAGACCCGCGTCATCCAGGGCAAGGTCACCGGCATCTCGTCGAAGGACAAGACCGTCTCGATCGCGACCGCCGGTGGCGACGACCGCACGCTCGGCTACGACCAGCTCGTCGTCGCGCTCGGCTCGGTCACCCGCACCTTCCCGACCCCCGGGCTCGAGGAGTACGGCGTCGGCTTCAAGAGCGTGGAAGAGGCCGCCTACGTGCGCGCCAAGCTCCTCGACAACATCGCCAAGGCCGCTGCCACCCGTGACGAGGACGAGCGTCGTCGTCTGCTGACCAGCGTCTTCGTCGGCGGTGGCTACACCGGCGTCGAGGCGATCGGCGAGCTGTTCGACGTCTCGCAGGCCGCCATCAAGACCTACCCGTCGCTCGCGGGGGAGCAGCCCCGCTGGATCCTCATCGACGCGCTCGACCGTGTCGCGCCCGAGGTCGGCCCGGAGCTGTCCAAGTGGACGCTCGAGTCGCTCCGCGCCCGCGGCATCGACGTGCGCCTGAAGACCACCATGCCGAGCGCCGAGGGTGGCATCGTCAAGCTCTCCGACGGCGACGAGATCCCCACCGGGCTGCTCGTCTGGACCGCCGGCGTGAAGCCGAACCCGCTGCTCGACGCCTCCGACCTGCCCCGCGGACCGAAGGGGCACCTCGCCGCCAACGCGAAGCTCCAGGTCGAGGCCGAGGACACGCACGAAGTCGTCCCCGGTGTCTGGGGTCTCGGCGACGTCGCACAGGTGCCCGACCTGACCGCCGACAAGCAGCCGGCGTTCTACCCGCCGAACGCGCAGAACGCCGTCCGTCAGGCCGTCGTCGCGGCGGACAACGTCGTCGCGACGATCACCGGCAAGCCCCTCGAGGAGTACCGCCACCCCTCGATCGGCACGGTCGCCTCGTACGGTGTCGCGAAGGGTGCCGCGAACATCAAGGGCATCAAGATGACGAACCTGCTCGCCTGGCTCGCCCACCGCGCGTACCACGTGTACGCGATGCCGACGCTGAACCGCAAGGCGCGCATCGTCATCGGTTGGGTCACCGGTGCCGTCTCGGGCCGCGACGCGACCTCGCTCATCAAGGAGACGGACCCGCGCCGCAACTTCGTCGAGGCGTCGAAGTCCTAGACGCGACCACCTGACGGACGGGAGGCGCGGTGCCAGCCGGCACCGCGCCTCCCGTCCGTCCGTGCGTGCGCTGTCTTGCTCGCTGCCGTATGCGTGCGCATCTTCCGACGCTCCACTTGTCGATCGACGCGTGGTCCGTCGGAAGATGCGCACTCATCCAGTGCGTGTGCGTGTTCCGACAGCACACGCGTCGTTCCCCTGGTGGTCTGTCGGAACTTGCTCACGCATCGGCCGTGAGCGCAGCGAACTGGCGGGCGGTGGCCGTGAGCGCAGCGAACTGGCCGTGCCCCCACCCCTGGCCGTGAGCGCAGCGAACTGGCCATCCCCGAGGCGGTGACGCCCTGAGCGCAGCGATGGCGGCACTCGCCGGGAGACGCAACAGAAAATGCCCCCGGACCGAAAGGTCAGGGGGCACCGCATGTTTCTGTGTCCGAAGGGGGACTTGAACCCCCACGCCCTAATACGGGCACTAGCACCTCAAGCTAGCGCGTCTACCAATTCCGCCATCCGGACTGGATGTGTGGCGATTTCCCCGGGTTTCCCCGGCGTCCCTGCCGAGAGAAAACACTAGCACGGGTCTGAACGCCCGATGAACACGGCCGTGCATCCCGGGCGCGTCCGTGGGGCTGGGTTCCCGGCGCGTCCTGCGGCGTCACCGGGCCGGGGCGCGTCGGTGCGGACCGATACCGTGGTGGCATGACGAACCCGGAGCCGACCGCGACCGAGCTCGAGGCCACGGCGGCGATCGCGCGTGACCTCATCCGCATCGACACCACGAACTGGGGCGAGGGGAAGTCGCGCGGCGAGACCGAGGCGGCGCACTACGTCGAGGACAAGTTGCGTGGGCTGGGCCTCGAGCCGCAGTTGTTCGAGTCCGAGCCGGATCGCGTCAGTGTCGTCGCGCGGGTGCCCGGCCGCGATCGTGACAAGCCGGCCCTCGTGGTGCACGGCCACCTCGACGTCGTGCCGGCTGATCCGGCGAACTGGTCGGTCGACCCGTTCGGCGGTGTCGTCAAGGACGGCTCGCTGTGGGGGCGGGGCGCCGTCGACATGAAGAACATGGACGCGATGATGCTCACGTCGTTGTCGGACGTCATCGCGGCGCAGGGGGCTCCCGAGCGGGACCTCGTGATCGCGTACTTCGCCGACGAGGAAGCCGGGGGAGTGCTCGGCTCGCACCACGTCGTCGAGCACCACCCCGAGGTCTTCGCCGGGGCCAGTGCCGCGATCAGCGAGGTGGGCGGGTACTCGATCACCCTCGGCGACCGTCGCGCCTACTTGCTGCAGACGGGCGAGAAGGCGCTGATGTGGATCAAGCTCGTCGCCCGTGGCACCGCTGCGCACGGTTCGCACGTCATCCGCGACAACGCCGTGACGAAGCTCGCCGCGGCCGTCGCCCGGATCGGCAGCGAGGAGTGGCCGGTGCGCCTGTCGGCGACGACGGACGCGATGGTCGCCGAGGTCGCTCGGTTCCTGGGCGTCGACCCGACCGTGACGGGCCCGGACGAGGTCGCGCTCGCGACCGGGTCGGCCTCGCGGTTCATCCACGCCGCGCTGCACACCACGACGAACCCGACGGTCCTGACCGCGGGCTACAAGCACAACGTGATCCCGGACACGGCCGAGGCGCTCGTCGACATCCGGTGCCTGCCGGGAGACGAGGAGTCGGTGCTGGCGCGTGTGCGGGAGCTCGCCGGTGACGAGGTCGAGGTCGTGATGTCCTTCCGTGACATCGGTCTCGAGCAGGACTTCGGCGGACCGCTCGTCGACGCCGTCCGCGACGTCCTCGGCCGCCACGACCCGGGCGCCCCGGTGCTGCCGTACCTGCTGTCCGGCGGCACGGACAACAAGGCGCTGTCGACGCTCGGGATCGCCGGGTACGGCTTCGTGCCGCTGCAGCTGCCCGCCGGCGTGGACTTCCCGGCGATGTTCCACGGTGTCGACGAGCGGGTGCCGCTCGACTCGCTGGCCTTCGGTCGGCGTGTTCTCGGGGACCTCCTGGCCACGTACTGATATTGTTCATGGTCGCCTGCGTGGCGGTGTCCTGACCGACCTCCCCCGAAAGGCCCGTGCGTGCACATCCTCGAGGCGATCTTCCTCGGCTTCGTCCAGGGGCTCACCGAGTTCCTGCCGGTGTCCTCCAGCGCGCACCTGCGCATCGTCGGGCTGTTCCTGCCCGACGCGAAGGACCCGGGCGCGGCCTTCACCGCGGTGACGCAGCTCGGCACCGAGACCGCGGTGCTCATCTACTTCTGGAAGGACATCACCCGGATCGTCGGGCGGTGGTTCCGCTCCGTGTTCCGGCGCGATGTCCCGAAGGGTGACCCCGACGTGCGCCTCGGGTGGCTCGTGATCCTCGGCACCATCCCGATCGGCATCGCGGGGCTCCTGCTGAAGGACTCCATCGAGACCACGTTCCGCTCGCTCTGGATCGTCGCGATCGTGCTCATCGTCTTCGGCATCGTGCTCGGGGTGCTCGACGTCGTCGGCCGCAAGGAGCGTCGGATCGAACACATGACCTTCGGTGGCGGCATCCTGATCGGGCTCGCCCAGGTGCTCGCACTCGTCCCCGGGGTCTCCCGCTCCGGCGCGACCGTGTCGATGGGGCTCGCGCTCGGTTACACGCGGCCGGCCGCGGCGCGGTTCGCGTTCCTGCTGGCCGTCCCCGCGGTGTTCCTGTCCGGTCTGTACGAGGCCGCGACGAGCCTCGGTGACCACGGAGCGCCGTTCGGACTCGCCGACACGCTCATCGCGACGGTGGTGGCGTTCGTCGTCGGGTTCGTGGTGATCGCGGCGTTCATGAACTACATCAGCAAGCGCAGCTTCATGCCGTTCGTCGTGTACCGCATCGCACTCGGTATCGTTCTCATCGTGTTGTTGTCGCTCGGAGTGATCCAGCCGTGAGGGCCTGGCAGGCCCCGGCCGTCCCCGACGTCCCCGGCGCAGCGCCGCGGCCCGTCGTGCACGACACCGCCACCGGCAAGCCGGTCGACCCGACGCAGGGCGAGGAGCGCGCTGCGCTGTACGTCTGCGGGATCACCCCGTACGACGCCACCCACCTCGGGCACGCGGCGACCTACCTGGCGTTCGACACGCTCGGCCGCGCGTGGCGCGACGCCGGCCTCGACGTCGAGTACGCGCAGAACGTCACCGACGTCGACGACCCGCTGCTCGAGCGCGCCACCCGCGACGGCGTCGACTGGCGCGAGCTCGCCGCGTCGCAGATCGACCTGTTCCGTCGCGACATGGAGTCGCTGCGGATCCTGCCGCCCGACGACTTCGTGGCCGTCACCGACGAGGTCGACCGCGTCGCCGAGGCCGTCGCGTTCCTGCAGGAGACCGGCTCCGCCTACGAGGTCCCCACGCCGGACGCAGAGGGCGACGACCTGTACTTCGACGTCAACCACCCCACCGACGCGTGGTCGCTCGGCGACGAGAGCGGCCTGGACCGCGAGACCATGCTCACGCTCGCTGCTGAGCGCGGCGGCGACCCGGAGCGCCCCGGCAAGCGTGACCCGCTCGACCCGCTGCTCTGGCGTGCGGCCCGCGACGGTGAGCCGAGCTGGGACTCCGAGATCGGCCCCGGCCGGCCCGGCTGGCACATCGAGTGCAGCGTCATCGCCGGCGACCGCCTCGGCCTCCCGATCAGCGTGCAGGGTGGTGGCAGTGACCTCGTCTTCCCGCACCACGAGATGAGCGCGGGACACGCAGCGGCCCTGGCGCACCAGCCCCTGGCACACGCGTTCGTGCACACCGGGATGATCGCCTACCAGGGCACGAAGATCTCGAAGTCGCTCGGCAACCTCGTCACCGTGCGGGGGCTGCTCGACGACGGCGCGGACCCCCGCGCGATCCGGCTCGCGCTGCTGTCGCACAAGTACTCCGACGACTGGGAGTGGTTCGACGCCGAGCTCACGAGTGCCACGACGCGCCTCGCGACCTGGGACGCCTGGGCATCGGGTGCGTCTGCAGGGCACGCCGACGACGCGGCCGACGTGGCGTCCCGGATCCGGGCGCGGGTCTCCGACGACCTCGACACGCCGGGTGCGGTCGCCGCGGTCGACACTGCGATCGCCGGGGGCACGGCGTGCACGCCTGAGCTCGCCGACCTGATCGACGCGCTGCTCGGCATCCGTCTGGCCTGAGCTCGGGCCGGCGGCGTCGTTGTCGGCCTGCGTCGACAGGTGACGACACGTCGTGTGCCGGTCGCCGTTCGGTCAGGAACTGTCGCCTGAGCGAGCGGCAACCGACAATTCGCGACCACCCTGCGGAGGTGAGCGGGGTGCCGTGACCGTTCGCGCCCCCGGACTGGAGGCCCGTGGCGGACCCCCCCCGTGCCTCCCGTCCGCCGTGCGGTCGCAACGCGTCACGTGCGTGCCGGCGACAGGTCACGAACTGTCGCCGAGGCTGGCGGCAGCCGACAGTCCGCGACCTCTCGGCGGAACCGAGCGGGGTGTCGGCTACTGCTGGGGCGGCTGCGGGGGCCGCCAGGGCCCCTCGCCACCAGCGGTGCCGCCGTCCTTGCCGTCCTTGTGCTCGCGGCGCCGCAGGTACTGCTCGAACTCCTGCGCGATCGCGTCGCCCGAGGCCTCGGGGGAGTCGACGGTGTCGCGGGCCTGCTCGAGCTGCCCGATGTACGAGGCCATGTCCTCGTCGTCGGCGGCGAGGGCGTCGATGCCGTCCTCCCACTCGGTGGCGTCGTCGAGCAGGGTGCCACGGGGCACGGTGACGTCGGTGAGCTCCTCGATCTTGTCGAGCAGCGAGAGGGTGGCCTTGGGGGACGGCGAGTTGTGCACGTAGTGCGGGACCGAGGCCCAGAGCGACAGCGTGGTCAGCCCGGCCTTGTCCATCGCGTCGGCCAGGACGCCGAGGATGCCGGTCGGACCCTCGTACGAGGACTTGTCGACGTCGAACGCGGTGCGGACGCCGGCGTTCTCGCTCGAGACGAAGACCGAGATCGGTCGGGTGTGCGGCACGTCGGCCAGCATCGCGCCGACGAAGACGACGGCGTCGATCGAGTACACGTCGGCGAGGTCGATGATCTCGGCGCAGAAGCCGCGCCAGGTGCGCGAGGGCTCCGGACCGACGAGGACGAACACGTCGCGGTCGGTCGGGGAGCCGGTGGCGCCGATGACCGGACGGCCCTCGGCCCCGGGGCCGTGCAGCACGATGCGGGGCCACTGCACCCCACGGGCGCCGGTCTCGTCGGACCCCATGGTCGGACGGTTGAACTGGTAGTCGACGTACCGCTCCCCGTCGAGCTCGCGCAGCTCGTCGAGCCCGAGGGACTCGACGATGCGGCGGGCGAGTCCGCTCGCGGCTTCGCCGGCGTCGTTCCAGCCCTCGAAGGCGACGACGAGCAACCGGCCGTCGCTGAAGGGGGAGTGCTGTGGCACGGAGCGGACCTCCTGGTGGTGGAGCGGAGCGGGGCGGGCACGACGAGGCACCCGGCCGGACACGATGCAGGCATCCACTGTAGGCCCCGGCGACGCCCGCGGGCATGCGCGTCCGCGCCCAGCGGAACGGCCCCGGTAGACTCGTCGCCCGTGACCGCGCATCCTCCTGCCCTCGTCCCGCCCGCAGCCGTGCTGTGGGACATGGACGGCACGATCATCGACACCGAGCCGATCTGGCAGCGCTCCCAGGTCGACCTGACGAACCGCTACGGCGCCGAGTGGACCCACGAGGACGGCCTGTCCCTGGTCGGCTCCGGCCTCGAGCGCTCCGGCGAGCTCCTGCGCGCCAGGGGCGTCGACATGGAGGTCGAGGAGATCATCCAGTGGATGACCGACTACGTGATGGAGCACCTGCGCGCGGGTGAGCTGCCGTGGCGCCCGGGTGCCCGCGAACTCGTCGAGGAGCTCCACGCCCGCGGCATCCCCACCGCGCTGGTGACGATGTCCCGTCGCAAGATGGCACTCGTCGCGGCCGAGGCACTGGGCGAGCGCGGGTTCCGCGTCGTCGTGGCCGGTGACGACGTCGACCGTCCGAAGCCGTACCCGGACGCCTACCTCTCCGCCGCCGCCCAGCTCGGGGTCGAGCCGACCGCGTGCGTCGCGATCGAGGACTCCGCCACCGGCGTCGCCTCGGCCGTCGCCTCCGGCGCCGTCACGGTCGCCGTGGAGCACATCGTCCCGCTGTCCGAGATCGCCGGCGGTGACGTGCACCTGACCACCCTGTCGGGTGTCGACGTCGACCGCCTGGTCGAGTTGACGGGGCCGGCGCTGGCCGCGCGCGCTGCCGTGACGGGAGGCCCGGCTCCTGACCCGGCGCACGCTGCGGACACCGAGGGAGTCACCCGATGAGCCACACCGACGACCCGACAGCGGCCCTGCCGCACACCGCCGGTGGCGCACCCCACACGCCGCCGCGTGGCCCGTTCCGGGCCGGCGACCGCGTGCAGCTCACCGGCCCGAAGGGCAAGCTCACGACGCTGTCCCTCGAGACCGCCGGCGAGTACCACACGCACCGCGGAGTGCTCCGGCACGACGACGTCATCGGCCAGCCCGACGGCTCGGTGATCCGGGCCAGCACGGGCGACGAGTACCTGGCGCTCCGTCCGCTGCTCAACGACTACGTGATGTCGATGCCGCGTGGTGCCGCCATCGTCTACCCGAAGGACGCCGCCCAGATCGTGGCGTTCGCGGACGTCTTCCCGGGTGCCCGGGTGGTCGAGGCCGGCGTCGGTTCCGGTGCCCTCTCCCTGTTCCTGCTGCGGGCGATCGGTCCGACGGGGCAGCTGCAGTCCTTCGAGCGTCGCGAGGAGTTCGCCGCGATCGCACAGGGCAACGTCGGCACGTTCCTCGGCGCCGTCCCGGACAACTGGTCGGTGACCGTCGGCGACCTGGTCGAGGAGCTGCCCGGCGCCGTCGACGAGCAGAGTGTCGACCGCGTGGTCCTCGACATGCTCGCGCCGTGGGAGTGCGTCGACGCCGCAGCCGACGCCCTCGTGCCCGGCGGGCTCATCGTCTGCTACGTCGCGACCGTCACCCAGCTGTCCCGCACGGCCGAGGCCCTGCGCGACACCGGCCGCTTCACCGACCCGATGCCGAGCGAGACCCTGGTGCGCACCTGGCACGTCGAGGGGCTCGCCGTCCGACCGGACCACCGCATGGTCGGGCACACCGGGTTCCTCATCACGGCCCGTCGTCTCGCCGACGGCACCGTCCTGCCGAACCTGAAGCGCCGCGCGGGCAAGGTCGAGTTCTCCGACGAGGACATCGAGGCCTGGACCCCCGGCGCCGTGGGCGAGCGCGCGACGAGCGACAAGAAGCTCCGCAAGGTCGCACGGCAGTCGGCGGCGCAGGCCCGCAAGGTCGCCGCTGCCGAGGCCGGGTCCGCCGCCGCCGCCGCCGAGGGGTCCGAACCCGTCAGCGACGCGTCCGAGCCGACCGACGGCGAACGGTAGGCTGACGGTCGTGCCCGTCCTGCATCGAACGGAAAGAGGGTCCGTGCGCACCATCCCCGCACTCCTGGTCACCATCGGTCTCGTGGCGTCGCTCACGGCGTGCGCCTCGAACGGCGCCGGCACCACCCCCTCGAGCTGCGCCGCACCCGGTGCGGCCTCCGAAGCGGTGACCGCCACCGGCGCGTTCGGCAAGGAGCCGAAGGTGTCGATCCCGAGCGGACTCACCACGAAGGGCACGCAGGTCTCCGTCCTGAAGCAGGGCGACGGCCGCACCATCGACGACGGCACCCCGGTCCTGATCGAGTACACGCTCGTCGACGGTGCCACCGGCGAGGTCGCCCAGACCAGCGGGTACTCCGGGCAGACGGCCCCGATCACCGCCGGGGCGAGCAACTACGGCGCCCTCGGCGAGTCGCTCGAGTGCGCGCAGGTCGGCGACCGCCTGGCCGTCGCGCTGCCGAAGAGCGCCCTGAGCAGCTCGGACACCAGCGCGACCACCGACAGCGGCTCGTCGACGAAGACCGAGGACGCCGTCATCGCCGTCATCGACGTCAAGCGGGCCTTCGACGCCCGCGCGACCGGCACTCCGCAGCTCGCCGGCGACAAGATGCCCGCCGTCGTGCTCGCACCGTCCGGTGCCCCCGGCATCACGATCCCGTCGTGGAACGCGCCGAAGTCGAACGAGACGCACCTGCTCCGCAAGGGGTCCGGTCGCGTGCTCACCGCCAAGGACACCGCTGTCATCAAGTACACCGCCGTGACGTGGGGCGCTGACCCGTCCGTGGCCGGCTCCAGCTGGACCGACGGCTCGGGTGCGCAGACCGTGCCGCTCACCAAGGGGCAGGTCGACGAGGGCGTTCGCAACGCCATCGTCGGGCACCACGTCGGCGACCAGGTCCTGGCCGTCGTGAACCAGCAGGGCACCGCCTACGCGTACGTCATCGACGTGCTCGGAGCGATGTCGAGCTGACGCTCCCACACCGTCCACCGACCGCGGCGCGGGTGCACTCCGGTGCACCCGCGCTGCCGTAGGATCGCCTCGTGCCAGCGACCCGTGTGCCCCGTGTGCCCGCAGAGGAGCGGCTGTTCAGCCTCGTGCTCGCGCTGCTCTCGACGGAGTCCGGGCTGACCAAGGCGGAGATCCTGACCAACGTGCAGGGCTACCGCCAGCGGTTCACGCCGGGTGGGGACAACGCCTCGCTCGAGCGGCAGTTCGAGCGTGACAAGGACGACGTCCGCGAGCTCGGCATCCCGCTCGAGACCATCGAGACACCGGGTGCCGCCGGCAACAACCAGACGCTGCGCTACCGGATCCCGAAGGGCGAGTACGACCTGCCCGTCGACGTCCGCTTCACCCCGGACGAGTCCGCCCTGCTGTCGCTGGCCGCCATGGCCTGGCGCGAAGGCGCCCTGTCCGCTGACTCACGTCGCGGGCTGCTGAAGGTGCGGTCCGCGGGCTCCGAGGACGACGACGGCGCACTCCAGCTCGGCGTCGACGCGTACGCCCCGCGACTCCGGGCCCGCGACGCGGCGTTCGAGCCGCTCCGCTCCGCCCTCGACCGCGGTGCCGCCGTCCGGTTCGACTACATCACCCCGGGCCAGCACGAGGCCCGTCGTCGCGAGGTCGCCCCGCTCGCCCTCGTGCAGCACGGCGGCCGCTGGATGCTCGCCGCACACGAGTTCGCCACGGACTCGGACAAGAACTACCTGCTCTCACGCATCGTCGGACCGGTCACGCAGTACGACGTCGGGCAGCACACCGCCCCGGTGGGCGCGGGGGAGCGCACGCTCGCCGAGCTCGAACGGATCTGGTCCGCCCGCACGGCGCGCATCGCGGTGACCCCCGGCTCCGACGCCGAGCGGCGGCTCGCCCGCCGTCGTGACACCGAGACCGACGCCGACGGCGCACTCGTGCTGCACCACGTCGACCCGCAGATCCTGGCCGAGGAACTCGCGGCGTTCGGACCCGAGGTCCGGGTGCTCGAGCCGGAGGACCTGCGGCTGCGCGTCGTCGAGCGGCTCCGTGCGCTCGTGCGCGACCACAGCGACGGAGAGGAGTCCGCCCGTGGCTGACGCCCAACCCCTGCAGGCGCAGGACAAGCTCGCCTTCCTGCTCGCCCTGGTGCCGTACCTGATCGACCGCGAGCGCGTCTCGGTGGCCGAGGCCGCGCGCCACTTCGGCGTCCCCGAGGCCCGCATCCGCCGCGCCGTGGAGCTCATCGCGGTGTCGGGGGTCCCCGGCGAGACGATGCAGTACCAGCACGGCGACCTGTTCGACATCGCCTGGGACGACTTCGACCAGAACGAGATGATCGTCCTGACGAACCTCGTCGCCATCGACGACTCGCCCCGACTGTCCGCGCGAGAAGCTTCTGCGCTCATCGCCGGGCTGCAGTACCTCTCCGCGCTGCCCGAGGCCGCTGACCGCGACGCCATCCGAGCACTCATGGCGAAGCTGTCGCGCGGTGCCGGCGGTGCCGCCTCGACGGTGGCCGTCGGGCAGGACCTGCACGACGTCGCCCTCGCCACGATCCGTCGTGCGATGGCCGGCGGCCGCGGGTTGTCCTTCGAGTACGCCGGTCCGCGCACCCAGGGCGGCACCCGTCGGGTCGACCCGCTGCGCGTCGAGTCGATCGACACGGACTGGTACCTCCGCGCCTGGGACCTCGACCGGCAGGCGCTCCGGACCTTCCGCCTCGACCGGATGTCCGGTGCATGCGTCGACGACCGTGCGGTGGAGAAGTCGGCCGACCAGGTGGTGATCCCGGACACGCTGTTCCAGCAGTCGGCAGAGGACGTCATCGTCACCGTCGAACTCGACTCGTCGTCGCTGCCGCTCGTGGCCGACTTCCTCGCCGACACCGCGGACGCCCCTGACGCCGAGGCACGCGTGCGGATCCGGCTCGCGGCGTCGAACGGCTTCGACGGCGTGGTCCGGCTCGTCGCGGGGCTGCCCGGCCGTGCCGTGGTGCTCGACCCGCCTGCCGCGCGGGACGCGGTGCGGGACTTCGCCGCCGCCGCCCTCGCCGCCGGCTGACGTCGCAGCCCCGTCGCCGACGGACCGCTCCTGCATGTGCGTTCGCACGGAGCGCGCCGAACTGTCGGTCCCCACCCCGTAGGATCGACCCATGGCTTCGACGACCGCGCGCGGGCGAGCGAGGCGGCAAGGGCGCCGTGACAACGACGCCGAAGGCCGCATGTCGCTCGGGCAGCACCTCATCGAGCTGCGCAACCGCCTGTTCCGCGCAGTGATCGCCGTGGTCATCGCCGCGGTCGGTGGATGGTTCCTGACCCCGTTCGTGCTGGACTCGCTCCGGGCACCGGTGGCCGAGCTCGCCAAGGTCGGCGGACACACGGCCGAGCTGAACTTCCCGATGATCACGGGCGCGTTCGACCTCAAGCTGCAGATCGCGATCACGATCGGCATCGTCATCGCCAGCCCGGTGTGGCTCTACCAGATCTGGGCGTTCATCGTGCCCGCCCTGGTCCGGCGCGAGAAGCAGTACGTGTGGGGCTTCCTCGGCACCGCGATCCCGCTGTTCTTCGCCGGGTGCTACTTCGGGTGGTACATCCTGCCCCACGTGGTGGGCATCCTCGGCAGCTTCGTGTCGAGCCAGGACACCTCGATCGTCGACGCGAAGGCGTACTACGACTTCGTCATCAAGCTCATCGTCGCGGTCGGCATCGCGTTCGTGCTGCCGGTCTTCATCGTGCTGCTGAACTTCGTCGGCGTCCTGTCGGCGGCGGCGATCATCAAGTCCTGGCGCATCGCGATCCTGTGCATCCTGGTCTTCTGCGCGATCGTCACGCCGAGCGCCGACGTCATCTCGATGTTCCTGCTGGCCGTCCCGATGGTGGTGCTCTACATCGCCGCGTGCGTCGTGGCCTGGTTCCACGACCGCAGGGTGGCGAAGAAGCAGGCCAAGCTCGACGAAGAGTACGGCCTGTGACGGGCGCGGACCTCAGCGCGGCCGAGCGCTTCGCCGCCGCCAAGGTCCGGAACCGCTCCCGCAACCTGGAGCTGTTCCGCGCCGACCTGCGCTTCGACCTCGACCCGTTCCAGTTCGCCGCGTGCGACGCGCTCGACCAGGGCCGCAGCGTCCTCGTGGCCGCGCCGACCGGTGCGGGCAAGACGATCGTCGCCGAGTTCGCGATCTGGCTGGCGATGCGGCAGCCGACGGCGAAGGTGTTCTACACGACGCCGATGAAGGCCCTGAGCAACCAGAAGTACGCCGAGCTGGTCGAGGTCTACGGCGAGTCCGAGGTGGGCCTGCTCACCGGTGACACGAACGTGAACCCGCGGGCGCGGGTCGTCGTGATGACGACCGAGGTCCTGCGGAACATGATCTACGCCGACTCCGACCTGCTCGACGACCTGGCCTGGGTCGTCCTCGACGAGGTCCACTACCTGGCCGACCGGTTCCGCGGTGCGGTGTGGGAAGAAGTGATCCTGCACCTGCCGACCGAGGTCCGGCTGGTCTCGCTCAGCGCCACGGTCTCCAACGCCGAGGAGTTCGGCGACTGGCTGCAGACGGTCCGCGGCGACACCGACGTCATCGTGTCGGAAGACCGCCCGGTCCCGCTCGAGCAGCACGTCCTGGTCGGTTCGAAGATGGTCGACCTGTTCGACTCCAGCGGTGCGGCGGCGACGAACCGCGTCAACCCGGAACTGCTCCGCATGGTCGGCGGTGCCTCGCGCAGCGAACGGCACGGCGGCGGCCACCGTGGCGGACGAGGGCGTGGGGGATACCACGACCGCCGTGGGCCGCGTACCGAGAAACTGCACCGCGAACGCATCGCGCACATGCTCGACGAGCGGATGCTGCTGCCCGCGATCTTCTTCGTGTTCAGCCGCGCCGGGTGCGACCAGGGCGTCCGCAACGTCCTGCGCTCCGGCCTGTCGCTCACCACGGTCCCGGAGCGCAACGAGATCCGCGAGACCGCGGAGTACCACTGCCGCACCCTGCCGGACGAGGACCTCGCCGTCCTGGGCTACTGGGAGTTCCTCGAGGGCTTGGAGCGCGGTGTCGCCGCGCACCACGCCGGCATGCTCCCCGCGTTCAAGGAGGTGGTCGAGAACCTCTTCCAGCGCAAGCTGCTCAAGGTGGTGTTCGCCACCGAGACCCTCGCGCTCGGTGTGAACATGCCCGCACGCACGGTGGTGCTCGAGAAGCTCGAGAAGTTCAACGGCGAGGCCCGTGTCCCGATCACCCCGGGGGAGTACACCCAGCTCACCGGGCGTGCCGGGCGCCGTGGCATCGACGTCGAGGGGCACTCGGTCATCCAGTGGACCGACGGCCTCGACCCCCAGGCCGTCGCCTCGCTCGCCAGCCGGCGCACCTACCCGCTGAACTCGTCGTTCAAGCCGACCTACAACATGGCCGTCAACCTGATCGACCAGTTCGGGCGGCAGCGCACGCGCGAGGTCCTCGAGACCTCGTTCGCGCAGTTCCAGGCCGACCGGTCCGTGGTCGACCTGGCCCGCAAGGTCCGCTCGCAGCAAGAGTCCCTCGAGGGCTACCGCGAGGCCATGCAGTGCCACCTCGGCGACTTCACCGAGTACTCGACGCTCCGCCGCGAGCTCTCCGACCTCGAGCGCACGAACGTGCCCGGTGGGCGCGAGGCCTCGCACGGCGCACGGCAGGAACGGCAGGCCGCGATCACGGCGGTCCGTCGCCAGATGCAGCGGCACCCGTGCCACGCCTGCCCCGACCGCGAGGCGCACGCTCGATGGGCGGAGCGTTGGTGGAAGCTCAAGCGCGTCAACGACAAGCTGCTCCAGCAGATCCGGTCCCGCACCGGTGCCGTGGCGACCACGTTCGACCGGGTCACCGACGTGCTCCTGCAGCTCGGCTACCTCGTCGACGCCGGCAACGGCGAGGCCACCGTGGCCGCTGGTGGTCGCCGCCTGCAGCGCATCTACGGTGACCGCGACCTGCTCGTCGCCGAGTGCCTCGAGGCGGGCGTCTGGAAGGACCTCACCCCGGCGCAGCTCGCCGCGATGGCCGCCACGATCATCTACCAGCCCCGCCGCGACGACGCCCCCGGCACCGAGCACGCACTGCCGCGCGGCGCGTTCCGTCCGGCGCTCGACGAGACCCTGACGATCTGGTCGCGCCTCGACGACATCGAGCGCGACGCCCGTCTGGCCGGGTCGGTGCCGCCCACCCCGGCGATGGCGGTCGGCATGTTCCGCTGGGCCTCCGGCTCGGCCCTCGACGACGTCCTGCGCACCCTCGACCTGCCCGCCGGCGACTTCGTCCGCTGGTCGAAGCAGGTCATCGACCTGCTCGACCAGATCCGGAACGCCGGTGACGACGACCTCGCCCAGACCGCCCGACGTGCGACCGACGCGGTGCGCCGCGGCATCGTCGCCTACGCCGCGGTCTGACAGGAGACACGGTGCGGGTTCCGGAGACCGGTGTGCGCGGGGTGCCCGCGCGAGTGGGCCGCGGTGCGGTCGCGGACGGCCCGTTCGCGGCGCTCCCGCTGGGCAGCGCGCTGGCCCTGGCCGTCATCGGCGGGCTGCTCTTCGCGCTCGCGTTCCCGTCGCCCGGTTGGTGGTTCCTGGCCTTCCCGGCGCTGGCCTGCATGCTCCTCGCGGCGATGGGGCAACGCGCCCGTAGGGCCGCGTGGCTCGGCTACCTGGCCGGTGCCGCGTTCTGGATCCCGGCCATCTCGTGGGCCGGGCGCTACCTGGGGCCCGTCCCGTGGTTCGCACTGGCGTTGTTGGAGGCGGCGTTCTTCGCGCTCGGCAGCGTCGCGATCGCCCTCGCGTACCGCTGGGTGGCGCGCGTGGTGCCCTCGACCGCCGGACGCGTGTGGGGCCTCCCGGCCGTGGTCGCCGCACTGTGGACCGGACGCGAGTGGTTCTCGGGGAGCTGGCCGTACGGCGGTTTCGCCTGGGGGCGCGTCGGCCTGTCGCAGTCGCAGGGGCCGTTCACCCACCTCGCGGCGTACGTCGGCGTCCTCGGGGTGACGTTCGTGGTCGTCTACTGCGTCGCGGTGGTCGTGTCGCTCGCCCTCGTGACCCCGCGGGTGCCGGGCGCGACCCTGCGGCTGCCGGTCCGTGTCGCGACCGCCGGGCTGCTCGTCGCCGCCGTGCTGGCGGTGCCGGCCTGGCCGACCGCGACCTCCGGCACCATCCGGATCGAGTCGGTGCAGGGCAACGGGCCGGCCGGGTACTTCGACCGTGCTGCGCCGGGCGAGGTCCTGGCGGCGCAGGTCGCGGCGACCGACGTCGATGCGAAGGGCGTCGACCTCGTCGTGTGGCCCGAGGCCTCCGCCGAGTTCGACCCGCGCCAGCAGCCCGTGATCGCATCGTCGCTCGACGCCGTCGTCGACTCGGTCGGTGCGCCGCTGGTCGCCGGAGCGATCACGCAGACGCCGTCCGGGGTGCTGCACAACACGTCGTTCGTGTGGACCGCCGACGGCTGGCAGTCGTCCTACGACAAGAAGCGCCCGGTGCCCTTCGGCGAGTACGTGCCGGACCGGTGGTTCTTCTCGAAGCTCGCGCCGTCCCTGATCGGCCTGCTGCAGCGCGACTACACGCCGGGGACGAAGCCGAACGTCCTGCCGGTGGCGGGGATCGAGGCGGGCATCGCGATCTGCTTCGACATCGTCGACGACGGGCTGACCCGCGACATGGTGCGCGGGGGAGCGCAGGTGATCCTCGCGCAGACGAACAACGCGGACTTCTCCGGCACCGACGAGAACCTGCAGCAGCTCGAGATCGCACGGATGCGGGCGATCGAGACCGGTCGGTCCCTCGTCAACATCTCGACCGTCGGCGCCTCGCAGGTCATCGACCCGTCCGGACGCACCATCGACCGGGTCCCCGAGTACACCGCGACCTCGATGGTGACCGACGTGCCGCTCGGCACCTCGACGACCCCGGCGTCGCTTGCTTCGGGGTCGATCGCGTTGTTCCTGTCGCTCGGCGGGCTCCTCGTGCTGCTCGCCTGTGCACCGTGGGGACGCCGCAAGCGCTCCTGATCCGCCGCCGCGTCCCTGTCCGTCCGAGGCTGTGATCCTGTGCATCGGGGCCACGCACTGGGAACGGACTGTGAATGCGCCCAGTCGGGAACGACGGGGCGTGGGACAGTGTTGTGGAGGGCAGACGAGCGAGAGGAGCACACACATGGCTGATCGGAGTCTCCGCGGCATGCGGCTCGGGAGTCAGAGTCTCCAGAGCGAAGAGGGCGTCGAGCTCTCGGACCGCAAGCGCGCGGTCTACCAGACGGATTCGGGGGAGACCTTCGACATCGTCTTCTCCGCTGACGCAGACGTGCCCCAGACCTGGTCGGAGCCACGCTCCGGCCGCGAAGGCCGCCTGCTCGGTGACGACGGCATCCCCGTCGAGGTCGCAGCAGAGGACGTCAAGGCGCCCCGTACCCACTGGGACATGCTGCTCGAGCGTCGCTCGCGCGAGGAACTCGAGGAGCTCCTCGAAGAGCGCCTGCAGGTCCTCCGTGCACGACGCGGTGCCTGACACCACCACCTGACGAACGACGATGCCCGCCCCGGTTCCCCGGGGCGGGCATCGTCGTTCGTGGTGGTGCGGGTCAGCGTCGGCCGGAGCCGTCGCTGGTGCGGTGCCCCGACGCTTCGTCGTTCGGGTGCTGCGCGGCGTCGGCCTGCGGAGCCGGCGCGTCGTCGACCTTCTCGGCGGTCGCGTCGTCGGCGGCTGCGAGGTGCGCGTCGACGCTCCGGTTCGACTCGGCCAGTCGTGCGTCGAGGTCGGACTCGGGGACGATGTCCGCGGCGGTCGCGTCCGCACGCGGCATGGTCGTGCCGGCGGACCCGGCAGCGGCGGTGTTCGCCAGGCTCTCGTTCGCGAGCTTGGAGATGCGGGAGAGGAAGTCCCCGCCCGAACCGGCGCCGGCGACCGGGCCGCTGCCGCTCCGTCCGCCGGAGAAGCCCTTCGCGATGCCGGACAGCGCCTCGGTGAACTCGCTCGGGATCATCCAGAGCTTGTTCGCGGTGCCCTCGGCGATCTTCGGGAGCATCTGCAGGTACTGGTACGAGAGCAGCTTGTCGTCGGGGTCACCGGTGTGGATGGCCTCGAAGACCGTGGCGATGGCGGAGGCTTCACCCTCGGCGCGGAGCACCTGGGCCTTGGCGTCACCCTCGGCCGCGAGGATGGCGGCCTGCCGCTGCCCCTCGGCCTCGAGGATCTGCGACTGCTTGGTGCCCTCGGCCTGCAGGATCGCGGCACGACGGCTCCGCTCGGCACGCAGCTGCTGCTCCATGGCGTCCTGGATGGACACGGGCGGCTCGATCGCCTTGAGCTCGACACGGCCGACGCGGATGCCCCACTTGCCGGTCGCTTCGTCGAGCACGACGCGGAGCTGACCGTTGATGTTGTCGCGGCTGGTCAGGGCCTCTTCGAGGTTGAGGCCACCGACGACGTTGCGGAGCGTGGTGGTGGTGAGCTGCTCGACGGCGCCGAGGTAGTTCGCGATCTCGTAGGTCGCCGCGCGGGCGTCGGTGACCTGGAAGTACACGACGGTGTCGATGGAGACCACGAGGTTGTCCTCGGTGATCACCGGCTGCGGCGGGAACGACACGACCTGCTCACGCATGTCGAGCAGGGGCCGCAGGCGGTCGATGAACGGCACGAGCAGGTTCAGGCCCGGCGAGAGCGTCTTGTGGTACTTGCCGAGGCGTTCCACGATGCCCGCGGTGGCCTGCGGGACGATGCGGATCGCCTTGGCCAGGACGACGATCACGAAGATGACGACGACGAGGATCAGGACGAGCAGTGCGATCGTCCCGGGTGTGATGGTCACGAGGTGGCCCTTTCTGCGAGGCGCACGACCGCGGTCGACCCCTCGATCGACTCGACGACCACGGGGGTGCCGAGTGGCGGTGTGCGGTCGATGGCGCCCACGGCGAACCGTGCGCTCCAGGTCTCGCCGTTGGCCAGGCGGACCTGACCGGGAGCAGATGATGTGAACGCGACGGCGACGGTGCCGGGGAGCCCGATGAGCCCCTCGATGTTCGTGCGGTGCGGGTCGGCGCCTCGGCCGAGCATGAGCAGCAGGCGCGGTCGCACGAGCGACAGCAGCACGAGCGCGAGCACGGCGGAGATGATGGCGGACAGCCACCACGGGGCGCCGAGCAGGGCAGCGATCAACCCACCGGCGGCTCCGGCCGCGAGCATGATGAAGATGAAGTCGAGGGTGAAGATCTCGACCACTCCCAGCAGCAACACGAGTCCGATCCAGACGATGGTCTGGATCCAATCGATTCCGTTCACGCGATCTCCCTCCCTCGGTCGCGCGCCGTGGCTCGCAGCGTCGCGACGGCCGGTACAACTCCGTTCAACATATCAGGAGGGTCGGTCGGCCGTGCAGGCGATTGGTAGGCTCGGTGCGGCCGACCGGCCGGAACACGACCTGGAGAACACGACTGTGAGCAACCCCCTCGCCCCCGGATCCCTCACCGACACGCGCGCCGTCGTCACCGGCTCGTCGCGCGGCATCGGCGCCGACACCGTCGGGTACCTGGCCGAGGCCGGCGCCAAGGTCGTCGTGAACTACCGCAACAAGGCCAAGCGCGCCGAGCAGATCGCCGAGAAGGTCGTCGCAGCCGGTGGCTCCGCCCTGGCGATCGGCGCCGACCTCACCGAGCACGAGTCGGTGCAGGCGCTCGTCGACACCGTCGTGCAGGAGTGGGGCGGCATCGACCTGCTCGTCCTGAACGCCTCGGGCGGCATGGAGTCCGGCCTCGGCGAGGACTACGCGCTCCGCCTGAACCGCGACGCGCAGGTCGACATGCTCCAGACCGCCGTGCCGCACATGCCCGCCGGGTCGCGCGTCGTCTTCGTCACGAGCCACCAGGCCCACTTCGTCGAGACCGCCGAGACGATGGACGAGTACGTCCCCGTCGCCAAGAGCAAGCGCGCCGGCGAACTCGCCCTGCGCGAGCTCGTCCCGCAGCTCGAGGCCGCGGGCATCGAGTTCGTCGTCGTCTCCGGCGACATGATCGAGGGCACGATCACCGCCACCCTGCTGAACCGCCTGAACCCCGGCGCGATCGAGGGGCGTCGGCAGGAGGTCGGCAAGCTCTACAGCGTGTCGGAGTTCGCGGCCGAGATCGCCCTCGCCGCGATCGAGCCGATCCCCGCCGACCACACCAAGCTCGTCGGCGACGTCAGCGGCTTCGTCGGCTAGCGTCGGGCGGGTGACTGCCAAGCCCGGCCTGCGCCGAACCTCCCGCATCATCCTGCTCGACCCCGAGGGTCGCGTGTTCCTGATGGACACGAACTCGCCGTCGTCGGACGGCGCGCACAGGTGGATCACGCCGGGTGGCGGGGTCGACCCCGGCGAGGACCACCGCGACGCGGCGATCCGCGAGCTTCGCGAGGAGACCGGCATCGTCATCGACGATCCGGGCGAGTCCGTGTGGTCATGGGACTTCACCGTCGAGTGGGACCTCGCCGACCACGACCGCGGCCACAGCGAGTTCTACGTCGTGCGCACCCCGGGTTTCGAGTTGTCGGACGCCGAGTGGACGGACGACGAGCGGGTCGACATCCTCGCGTCGCGCTGGTGGACCGCCGACGAGCTCGACGCCACCGATGAACCGTTCGAACCGGCGGAGCTGCCGGAGCTGGTGCGTCGGTTCGCTGCCGCCTGACTCGGCCGTCGTCTGACCCGGCCGTCGTCTGCACGGTGCCGGGTCCGTCGGTCGGTGCGGGGTTGGTGGCGTGGCGCGCGCTTGTGGCGCTGCACGGTGCGCGGAAACGCGCACGGGGTGAGAAAGAGCGCACGGTGCTGACGGGAGGCACGGTGCGGGCGTGACCCGTGCCTCCCGTCCGGTGGTGGGTCGAGTCCACCGCACGGTGCCTGGTCCGTTGGCCGGTGCGGGGTTGGTGGTGTGGTGCGCGCTTGTGGCGCTGCACGGTGCGTGGAACCGCGCACGGGGTGAGAAGGTGCGCACGGTGCTGACGGGAGGCGCGGTGCGGGCGTGACCCGTGCCTCCCGTCCGGTGGTGGGGTGCGTCCACCGCACGGTGCCGGGTTGTCTTGTCGGTGTCGGTACCCGTCGGTACGCTGATCGACATGCATACCAGTTCCGGCGACGACGGCGTTCCGAGCCGGAGCGTGCACGCCGCTGACGGCCACGATCGGATCCGCGTGCGCGGTGCCCGCGCCAACAACCTGCAGGGGATCGACGTCGACCTGCCGAAGCGTCGACTCACGGTGTTCACCGGTGTGTCCGGGTCCGGCAAGAGCTCGCTCGTGTTCGGCACCGTCGCCGCCGAGTCGCAGCGGATGATCAACGAGACGTACAGCGCCTTCGTGCAGGGCTTCATGCCGTCGCTCGCACGACCCGACGTCGACCTGCTCGACGGCCTGACCACCGCGATCGTCGTCGACCAGGAGCGCATCGGCGCCGACCCGCGGTCGACCGTCGGCACCGCCACCGATGCGAACGCGATGCTGCGCGTGCTCTTCAGCCGTCTGGGCGACCCGCACGTGGGTGGTCCGAACGCGTTCTCGTTCAACCTGGCGACGGTCACCGCCGGGGGAGCGATCACGGTGCAGAAGGGCAAGGACGCCAAGGCCGAGAAGGTCTCGTTCACCCGGCTCGGTGGCATGTGCGCCGACTGCGAGGGGCGCGGGCTGGTCAACGACATCGACCTGACGCAGCTGTTCGACGACTCGAAGGCGCTCGGCGACGGGGCGATCACGATCCCCGGCTACGGCACCGACGGGTGGAACGTCCGGATGTACGCGGAGTCCGGGTACTTCGACAAGGACACCCCGATCCGCGACTTCACCGAGCAGGAACGCGCCGACTTCCTCTACCGCGAGCCCACGAAGCAGAAGATCGCCGGCATCAACATGACGTACGAGGGGCTCGTCCCCCGAGTGCGGCGTTCGATGCTGCAGAAGGACCGCGAGGCGATGCAGCCGCACATCCGCGCCTTCGTCGACCGTGCGGTGACCTTCACGACGTGCCCGGCGTGCGGTGGTACCCGGCTGAACGACGTCGCCCGCTCGTCGAAGATCAGCGGGAAGAGCATCGCCGATGTCTGCTCGATGCAGATCACCGACGTCGTGCCGTGGCTGCGGGCCATCGACGACCCCGGCGTCGCGCCGCTGCTCGACGGCCTCCGCGACCTGCTCGAGTCGTTCGTCGAGATCGGTCTCGGCTACCTCTCGCTCGACCGCCCGACCGGCACACTGTCCGGGGGAGAGGGGCAGCGGGTCAAGATGGTGAAGCACCTCGGGTCATCCCTCAGCGACGTCACGTACGTCTTCGACGAGCCGAGCACCGGGTTGCACCCGCACGACATCGAGCGGATGAACGGCCTGCTGCTGCGGCTGCGTGACAAGGGGAACACCGTGCTCGTGGTCGAGCACAAGCCCGAGGTCATCGCGATCGCCGACCACGTCGTCGACCTCGGCCCGGGCGCCGGCTCCGGCGGCGGGACGCTCTGCTACCAGGGCCCGGTGCAGGGGCTGCGGGGGAGCGGGACCATCACCGGTCAGCACCTCGACGACCGCGTCTCGGTGAAGACCGCCGTCCGCCGGTCCGACGGGGCGATCGCGATCCGCGGTGCGTCGGCGCACAACCTGCACGACGTCGACGTGGACGTCCCCACCGGGGTGCTCACCGTTGTGACGGGGGTCGCCGGATCCGGCAAGAGCACGCTGATCCCCGGTTCGCTCGCGCATCGCGAGGGTGTCGTGGCCATCGACCAGAGCGGGATCCGCGGCTCCCGACGCAGCAACCCGGCGACCTACACCGGGCTGCTCGAACCCATCCGCAAGGCGTTCGCGAAGGCCAACGGCGTGAAGCCCGCGCTGTTCAGCGCGAACTCCGAGGGTGCGTGCCCCGCGTGCAACGGCGCCGGTGTCGTGTACACCGACCTCGGGATGATGGCGGGCATCGCCACCCCGTGCGTGGAGTGCGACGGCAAACGGTTCGACCAGTCGGTGCTCGGCTACCAGCTCGGCGGCAAGGACATCAGCCAGGTCCTGGGCATGTCCGTCGCTGAGGCCGTGGCGTTCTTCGCCGATGGTCCTGCCGCGCTGCCTGCTGCGCACACGATCCTGGCGCGCCTGGCCGACGTCGGACTCGGGTACCTGACCATCGGGCAGCCGCTCACGACGCTGTCGGGCGGAGAACGGCAGCGGCTCAAGCTGGCGACCCACCTCGGCGAGCGTGGCGGCATCGTCGTGCTCGACGAACCGACCACCGGACTGCACCTGGCGGACGTCGCCCAGCTGCTCGGGCTGCTCGACCGCTTGGTGGACTCGGGCAAGACCGTCGTGGTGATCGAGCACCACCAGGCCGTGATGGCGCACGCCGACTGGATCATCGACCTCGGGCCCGGCGCGGGGCACGACGGCGGCCGGATCGTGTTCGAGGGCACGCCCGCCGACCTCGTCGCAGCCCGCTCGACACTGACCGGCCAGCACCTGGCGACCTACGTCGGCGCCTGAAGCAGGGGACAGGTTCGTGCACGGAACCTGAACGTTGCCGGTGCGATTCGGATAGCGTTTGATCGACGCTCACGATCGGCTACCCGGCCTGGATCGGCGTCCTGATCGAAGGAGCTCCCATGTCCAACCCCGGCAACGCGCCCGCTCAGTCCAACACCTTCGGTGTCGTCTCCCTGGTGCTCGGCATCGTCGGCGTCGTCGGCGGCATCTTCATCGCCCTGATCGGCATCATCGCCGGCATCATCGGGCTCGTGCTCGGCATCCTGGCGCGCAAGCGTGGGGGCAGCCGCGGCACCGTCCTCGCCGGCATCATCCTGTCGGCCGTCGCGATCGTCATCGGCATCGTCGGCTACATCCTGACGGCGGTCATCCTCACCCAGTCGTGATGGAGCCCGTTCGCGGGCGCACTCGGTGCGTCCGCGGGCGTGCATCGTGAGCAGAAGAGGTCGAGTCCGTCATCCGGACTCGACCTCTTCTGCTCACCCGATGGCTTCGCGCCCGGTCCGGTCACCGGCGGTTCGCCCTTCGGCGAGGAACCCGGTGAAGGCGGCGCGCACACGGTCGAGGTCCGGCTCGAGCCCGGTGATGTGTCGGAGGCTCGCGACCGCTTGCCCGACGGCCATCCAGCCACCGTCGACCACCCGGCATCCGGCCGCACGTGCCGCCCGGACGAGCGGCGTCTCGAGCGGGAAGTAGACGGCGTCGGAGACCCAGGCGCCTCGGGGGAGCAGCGCGGGGTCGAAGGCCTGCCGCGGGTCGTCGTTCATGCCGAGCGGTGTCGCGTTGACGGCTCCGTCCGCCGTCGCGAGCACCTCGTCGGCATCGGTCATCGCCAGGACGCGGGCGTCGACGGGGGAGTCGGGCGGTGGCTCGAGCGTCGCGACGAGGGCCTCCGCGCGGCCGACGTCCGCATCGACGACGTCGAGCCGCCGGACACCGAGTCCGACGAGCGCGTGGGCGATCGCCGAGCCGGCACCACCGGCACCGAACTGCACGACGTGCTGCCCGGCGACCGATCCGAGACCGCGCTCCACGGCGATCCGGAAGCCGGTCTCGTCGGTGTTGTACCCGATGCGGCGGCCGTCGCGGAACAGCACGAGGTTGACCGCACCGATCCGGACAGCCCGCGGGTCGAGCGCGTCGAGCAACGGGACGACGGCCTGCTTGCAGGGGTGCGTGACGTTGACCGCGCGGTACCCCTCGGCCTCGGCGGTGGCGAGCAGTTCCGGCAGATCGGCAGCAGTTCGGCCCAGCACGTCGAGGTCGAGCAGGCGGTACTCGTAGTCGAGTCCGAGCACCCGGCCCTCTGCTTCGTGCATCAGGGGAGTCAGCGACCGCTGCAGTCCGGCGCCGATCAGCCCGACGAGCGTGTGCGGCATCGTTCCTCCTGTGGCGTCGACCGGCCGTCCGACACTAACGCGCCGTGCACGGAGACCCGATACGTCGTCAGCGCGTTCGGCGTACCGTCCGGCGCATGAGCTACAGCCAGCCAGACCCAGCCGAAGAGACCACCCAGAGCGAGACGCCGGAGCAGCCGGACACCGACCAGGAGAACCTGGAAGAACAGGGCGGTGAACCGGCGGCGCTCGAGATCGACGCCGACGACGTCCCGACGAAGCCCGTCGACTGACGCTGTCGCCCGGCGATGTGCTTCGTGAGCAGGAAAGGTCGGGTCCGCGCGTGGGACTCGACCATTTCTGCTCACGAAGCCCTCTGGTGCCGCGCGCAGGCAACTGGTAACCGCGCGTGTGAGGACGGCCGGAGTCGACACGAACAGGTGTCGCGCCGCGGCCACCACTTGACTACCCTCAGTGAGATGTCCTCACCGCCGACGCCGACGCTTCCTGTCTGGGGAGCTCGCTTCACAAGGCTCATTCAGGAATCCTTCGACTTTCTCGGCTCGCAGTCGGACCGAAAAAACGAGCACCTGGTTGTAAGGGCAATTCCTCGAAGCGACGGTGTGCATAGAGTCGTCTATCGGTATGGGGTCTTAGGTGAACTACTGCCGTTTGACGTTATCGAAGACTTTCGGGATATCCTCGCCCGAGGACGATCCGTTCTCGACATTGCCATGTTCGACGCAGTGACGAGGCAAGCATCCCCGCCTCTAACGGCCAGACAAGAGCGATCGACCTACTTTCCTATCGCGGCAACCGAGGAGGACTGGAATTCGCTCGCCGGACAGCCATATATGAAGGCTCTAACCCCCGATCAGCTGAAGAATCTAGAAGAGCTTCAGCCATTCGTAACGGGTAGTGGCACGCTCAGTGAGTTCGCCAAGGTGCACAATGACGACAAACACCAGGCACCGCTGCGATTAGCCGTGGTGCCTGACGCTGAGTTTGTGATGCTTTTCGATCACTTGTTTCCGCCGCCCGCGAGCGCAGGAGAGTGCTGGGTTGACTGGGTCACGCCGCTAGCACCCGTTGAAAACTGCAAAGATTTTGTCGAGTATCGCTCTACGGAGGTGATTGCGGGGGCAGCGGTCGAGGATGTGCCAATTGCGCTTGCCGTTGAGGTGAGCTCCGGTTGGCGGGACGTCCAACACTTCCTTTGGGAAGTGCTGGAGTTCATCTCCCGAGCGACGGCTGTCCTGCATGACGGAGACATGAAACTTGCGGACGCTCTCCGTGACTACTTTGCGTTCCGACGGGACGAACTTGAGGCGTTTCGCAAGATGCTCGTCGAGCACGACGCTGCTTCGGAAGCGCAATGGCTGACCTCACGCGGAGGATCCGCCGTCCCGCATGATGTCGATGGCATTCACCTGCACCCGATGGCAACCCGACCCGGTGTGCCTGTTCACTCTTTTGCTGCGACTGTTGACTGGCCGGCGCTCTTGTCGGGCGACGATCTTCCTCCTTCCTTCGCAAAGCTTGTTCCCTGGTTGCAGGTGGAACGATCGAATCGTCCTGATTGACAGATCGTTCACAAGCGCTGTCGCCTAACCGCGCCGACGTATTGCGCGTAGGTGGAACCGGAGTCGACGCGGTGCGCTTCGATCGTCTCGGAGGAGTAGCCCAGCGCCTCCGCGACGATCGGGACGGGGCCGAGTTTGCTGAGTTCGTGCAGGGCTCCGAGGCGGGCGGCTCGAGCGCTGAAGACGTCGCGTAGGTGGGTGGCAATGTGACCGGGATCAATCGGTCGTCCTGGTGATTGACCGGTAAAGACCCAGTCGCTGCTCGGGTGTGACGCGGTGCGGAGGTTCACGGGTTCTGCGAGGAGCTCCCGCCAGGGTGCATCCAGCGGCGGGGGCAGTTCGAGGTCGATGGAGCCGAGCCGAACACAGACAGTGTCCTCGTTGACCGTGATGTCGCTCCATCGTAGTTCGAGGCTCTTGCGGAGCTGCTGGCCAAACACGAGGACCAGGATTCCGATCGCCCGGTCTCGCGGTGAGAGTTCGTCGGTGTGGACGAGCCGTTCGGTGACGCTGGCCTGGTCGGAGGCGCTCATCCGCGGGGCGGTTCCACGGCGGTGTCGGGGAACGATCAGGTCCCGGTTGATCAGCCGAGCGCTCTGTGCCCAAGGGATGAGCCGATCGATGAACTGCCTCGTTGAGGGTCCGCTGGTGAGCCAACGGTCGACGTCGCCCTGCGTTGTGTCGACGAACGTGACGTGGTGCTCGGTGAGCCAGTTGAGGAAGTCGACGCCCACCGTGATCGACTGCTTGGCGAGCAGGAATGCATTTCGAGGCACTTCGTCCATGGCGCGAAACTTCCGTAGGAAGCTCCATCGGATCCATCGGTCAACCAGGCGACGATGCTCGTCGTCGGCGACGCGGTTTGGGATCTGTGTCAGCCACTCGGAGAAGGCTGCGAGGTAGTGATCGCGTCGAGGGAGCACGCCGTGCTCGATCAGGAGACCGCGGACGAAGTCCCGCGTTCTCGATTTTGGTAGCTCGTCGATCGCCTCGTGTGTGATGGTCCCGTCCGTAGCGATCATCCGAAGCGTGGCTTGTACGTGGTCCTGCCGAATCCAGGTCAACCCGGAGTTTGCGCGCTGCATTCGCTTGAGGGCGTCAGCCAAGGGTTCGAGCTGTGCGGGGACGCCGCCGTCCGGCGCGGAAAGGGCAGTGTCGACGTAGTTGGAGAGCGCGCATGACCAGCACCGACCCTGAGAATAGAGCTCGTCCTCGGCGCCGCAAAGCACGCAGTCGACGTTGATCCGGACGCCCGAGCATGTGCGGCAGGTAGGGCCGTCGTCGGCTGTCCCGGGCAGGATGCCGACGTGCCCACAGACAGCGCAGGTGCCCGACGTTCGGATCGCCTTCCGGTAGCAGTTCTGGCAGATGAGCCCGTCCGGCCAACGCGCGGCGACGGGCCGGTGTTCGCCGCAGCGGCCGCAGGCCTCGTAGGCATCTGCGTCCTCGGGCGCCTTCGGCCTAGCCATGGTCGTCGGCGAGGCGGATCCGATGAGCCACGGGGTTACCGTTCATGGCGGGGGGTTCCTCGCCCGGCTCGGGGGCGTTTACACGGCCGGCTGCTCGCATCTCGACAAACGGCTCGAAGAGGTCATTCGGGGTGCAGTCGAGGATGTCGCAGAGCGCAGCGAACGTTCGAGCGGGGATCCGTTCTGGGGTGCCCGTGACGAGACGGTAGACCTGGCTCTCCGAGAGGTCGATGCCGCGGGTTCGCAACAACGGAACGAGTTCGGTGCTCTTCCAGAGGTTGTGCTGCGCCATTAGGGTGCGGAGGTTCCAGCGGTAGCCGATTCGTCGCTGCTCACTCATCGTGGTGTTCCTCTCGCTGGACGATCCGGGTGGAGATCATCTGTTGCAGGATCTTCTGCTTGAAGTCCGATCCGACCGATGTGTAGAGACTGGTCGTTGAGGCATGGCGGTGACCGACCTGCGTTTGGACGAACGTTGCGTCGTAGCCAGCCTCTAACAGGTGCGTGACGTAGGAGTGCCGGAGGCAGTGCAGGTTCAGGCCTTCGTCGTAGCCGACGGCGCGACGGAGGGCTACGAAGGCGTCACCGACTGTGCTGACGGCGACGCGGCCGCGTTCGGTTGGCCAGAGGGCGCTGGACCGGTCTGCGGTCTTGAACCGGTCGCGGCGGCCGGGGGAGAGCCAGGTCGACAGGAGTGGGACTACCCACTCAAATTCGGGGACCGTCAACACAGTGCGTCGGCGCGGCCCGGACCCCTTCGTGCCCTTGCCCCAGCGCACTGTCAACGCACCGAACAGGCCGTAATCCGGAACATGCGGGTTGGGCCCAAAATCACTGATTTCGAGCATCGCGAGCTCGCGACGTCGGAGCCCGAACGCATAACCGACCTTGAACGCCGTCGAATTCCGCATCAGGGCCGGCCACTGCTTCAGACGCTTCCGGTAAGCGAAGTCCACTTGATCGTCGATGTGGTCGAACAGGGCTTGCAGCTCCGAGACAGTGAAGGCGCGTCGCCGTGGATCCCGAGCATCGTCAGCGGTGTGGCGTGGGGAGTTCCACTCGAAGACGATCTGCGCCGGGATCTCGCCGAACATTGCCTCGCAGTAGTCCCCCCAGCCGTACGCGATGTTCGCGACGTACCCGCAGAACGCTGCGATCGCATTGCTGTACGCCCGCAACGTCGACAAGGCGTACGCGTGCTCACCGAGGCGGTGCTCCGCGAGGAACTCGTCGAGGTCGGCCGGTCCCCACGACCACGGGTAGGTGCCGGTGTAGTTCTGAAACCTCCGGATGAGGCTGAGCTTTGGCTCGATCGACGAGGTCTGCAGACCGCGCGCGAGCATCTGGCTTGTCCACCCGTCGACCATTGCTTCGAACACGCGCTCGTCGGCCCGGAACAGCTGAACGGAGCGATCCTTTAGATGCCTCGGGACCGCGCCTGGTATCGCGCCTGCCATGTGAACTCTCTTCGTGGAATCCTGCACTAAATGCAGGAAACATACGCTGCCCGGTGCCAAGAGCACAAGACCCGACTCTCGTCCGGTTCGCCTCATTCGCTCGCAGCGCGCCCTATCGAGCGGGCCGAGCCAAGTGACCGGTCCCGAAGCCTCCCACATGGGGGCAACGCACGGAGTGTCGCCGGCCCTCGCCTTCGCGATCGACCGGCGCCTCGCGCCGCAGGCGTTGGGCCGGCATCCGGCCCTTGACTGGTATGGATCGACTGCCGGCCGTCGGTTGAGGCGGCTTCGCGCTCTACGCTGGGACGCGTGAGCAGAACTCCCCGACAGCGACCGTTCGAGCTCGCGCCGGCGCCCTGGCCGGAGATTCCCGCCGACGATGCGATCGCGGAAGCGGCTCGTACCTTCGTGGTGCGGCTGAGGGAGGCAATGGGAACTCAGAGCACGCGCGCGGTCGCGACGGCTGCTGGAGTGCACCACACAACGTTGCTCGGTGTTCTGGCCGGTCGTTCCTGGCCGGATCTCGCCACGCTCGCTCGGCTTGAGCTTGCCCTCGACACCGAGCTGTGGCGACGACCCGAACGTTAGAGGTCGAACACCGTTTCGAAAGCAAACCAGGTTCCGCCTGACATGTCGGCGAGGGAACGGAGGCGTCCCTCGAAGCGCTGCCGTGACTCGATGGGAGCTTCATGGAGGTGTTGAAGGCGGCGCCTCAGTAGGTCGCGCATCAGCGCCGCAGCCGATTCGTCGCCTCCAAGCTGTCCGCTGATGACGTACTCGCCGGAGTCGAGGTCACAGACGGCGACGAGCTCGGTAGCTCCGACGGTGACGACGAAGTCGCCGCGGCGGCCGACTGTTCGGTAGTCGATACGCGCGGCCTCGGGGACCACGACCGCGTCCAGCCAAGAGACTTCCACTCTGGCACCGGTTGTGGCTTCGATCGTGAGGCGGGGTGAACCAGAACCCGCGCCTCGCTCGCCTTTTCCCATGTGCTGATTATAATCAGCACGCGGCATGAGACGTGTTGCGAGCGGCTGGCAGGTGAGGAAGTGGCGTTGGAAGCATCAGAGGCGGCCCCTTCGCCGGTGAGGTCTGCCGCCTCGCGTCAGATGTCGCTCGCCGCGCTGGAGGCGGCCATCGAATCGCTTGGACTCGAGTTCTACGCAACGGTTGAGCAGATCGCCGAATCGCTAACGGCGCTCAACCGGCCGAGTCCGCTGGGAACGGCGAAGCGAGCTCTCATCCTTCAGTGGATCGGCGCGGTCGGTGACGAGTTCCAATGGGAAGCGGAGCTGAGCGACCGAAATCTCATGACCGTGCTGGTCCGAGCCATATCGATCGAACATGCGGCAGTGTTGCGGGCCGATGACGTGGCCCGACGACGGGGGAGTACTCTCCATGAGCTTCGGGCTGACGTGGCTTCTCGACAGCTCTGGGGATTCGAGCGGGCTGGAGCCTTGCTGTTCCCCTCGTGGCAGTTCATCGACGCCGGTGCCAAGACTTTGGAGCTCATCTCCGATGTTCTACCGACGGTGCTGCAGTGCGTACCGCCTGACGCGCCGCCAGCACTAGTTGCTCGCCTGATGTGCTCCGAAGACCCGCACTTGCAGCGGGGCGGCGCGCGGTGCAGTCCAAGAGAACATCTGATCGCGGGCGGATCGCCTTGGCCCGTGGTGCGGACCTTGCTGCTTGTGCTCGAGGGGTCTGCTTCGCGCCTCCAAGATCTCGTACTCGGAGGACGGGGTGACCGGTGAGGTTGGCTGGGGAGCGGCATCCACACTCCGGCTGAAGCAGCGGAAGCGACCACTGTGAACGTCCCCCTATCGAGCTTCAACTCCCTCGCCGGTGTCATCGCGCACGGCCGCGACTATGGCCGAGTCGCTGAGCCACCCACAGTTCCGCGTGGCCGACAAGGGACACTCGAGGAGCAGGAGTTCCTCATCCGGTTCGGCGGCTGGACCCGGGAAGAGTACGAGGACTCGAAGGCCGAAGTCGCCCGCGGCGAGCTGGAGAACGTGGAACGTCGCACGGAACTTGAGGGGCTCGTCTCTGCGTTGACCGCCGAGGAAGCCGCGGACTGGTTGCGCATCAACGACGCTGAGCTGCACGCGCTCCTCGCTACGGGGCAAGTGACAGCCTTCGTGTGCGACGGGGAGTTGCGGTACCCGGCGTGGCAATTCACCGATGACCCAGCGATACCAGTCCTTCCCGGCCTTGCACGACTCACGCCGGCGTGGGGTGATCAGAAACATCCAGCCACGATCCTCGGCTACATGTACAACGCGGACCTCGAGATCGAGGGGACCAATGAGTCCTTCACGCCCGTCGAGTGGTTGACGATCGGCGGCGACGTCCAGGTCGTGCTCGACCATCTCGAAGCCGCGAATTGGCGGTAGGACGCCTCGGATGCACACAGTTCCGCCCTTCGTGTCTCGCAATCGACCTCAACCCACCACCCCTCCAGGCGGCAACTGTGGGGGACCTAGAAGTCAAACAAGAGGGGAGTGCCTGATGACGTCACGGGTACAGATCGCGCGGGCACGCGCACGTGTTGCTCTCGCCGCCCTGACGGGTGACGACCTGCCGGACAGCGTCCGCAGCAACGCCACCATGGACTTCGCGGATGCCGACGACGCTGTGTTGGTCACCCGGGACCGCGATCTTGACCCGCCGCGGCAAGACCGCGCCTTCCCACGACTAATCGGTGTTCACGCCGGCGGTCGAGATTTCGGGCCACGCCACAACCCGCCGCGTCCTCGAACCGGCCGAGATCTCACACCTGACGAGGAAGACGCACTCATCGAGTCGGCGTTCGGTACTCGGCAGCGGTACGAAGCTGCAAAGTCCGCCGTCGCGCGCGGCGAGCTCGACGCAGCCGAACGCCGTTCTTGGCAGCGCGGAATGAGTGCCTCCCTCACCCTTGAGGAAGCGGCCGACTGGCTGGATACCGGAACGGCACGGGTCCTCACCCACCTCGTGTCCGGCAACCTGTTCGCGTTCGTGTGCGACGACGAGCTGCGCTTCCCGGCATGGCAATTCACCGACGACCCTAACCACCCGGTGCTGGATCACCTATCGACGTTGGCCGGAGCGTTCGACAACGACATGCACCCGACGTCGATCCTCGGCTTCATGACGACACCACACCCGTACACGCGCATCCACGGTGAACCGGCGACGCCCATCGAATGGCTTACCGAGGGCCGCCGGGTGCAGCCGTTGCTGGAACTACTCGAGACCCGGCGCTTGAGATAGATCCTGCACCGAAGACCTGCTCAGCCTCACTCGCGATATCCCCGACCTGATGGGGCGGCAGGAGCACCTGGCCAAGCCCCGAGACAGCGCGCTGGAGGGGGAGGCCGGACCTCACGAATGTCGACGTCAGAACTGGATGTACCCGTTCCAGCCCCGCTCCGCATCTAACCCGTCCTCCCCGAAAACGTCAGGATCAACGGGGAAGTGCTCGTTCTGGAAGTGATCGAGCGACGCCCGAGCCTTGTCCCGCAGCGCAGAAACATCCTCTGCGGGGTGCATACGAGACAGCATCGCGGTCCGTCGCTCCAGGACCGCGTCCCACAGCTGGCGACGGCTCACCTCGGCCATCAGCTGCCCGGCGACCAACATCGAGTGGAACTCAAGCGATCCCGCGAACCGATCCATCAGCGTGATCAGATCCCGATCTTTGACCTCTATGAAAACCTTGGGCTGACGGTTCTGCTGCTCTGCCATCGAGCGCACCTGCGCCCGCGCGTCCTCGAACGCCTGCCGTTCTGGATCCTCTGGCATGATTTCCCCCTCCTGCCACAGCACGATGCGTGGGCCATTGGCGATGTACAACAGTAGGCAGCTTCTCTCTGAGTCGCGCTTCTGACTTCGCTCCCTATCCGGGCGGCCTGGTCACTACGGCTGCAGGAGTTCTCGTTCGATGCGTTCTGCGACGGCGTCCCGCATTGGTCGCACGTCTTCCGGTGACCAGGAGGTGGGGTCGGGGAACGACCACTCCAGGACCGTGCCGCGTGGTTCTGCGGGGAGCTCGAGGCCGGGCTTCATGAGCACGACGATGTCCGCCTGTTCGAGCAGGTCGGGCGTCACTTGCCGGGGCACGCGTCCCGTGATGTCGAGGCCGAGTTCGCCCACGGTCGCAGCGATCGAGGGGTTCACCTCGTCGGCTGGGCTGATGCCGGCGGAGGTGGCCGTGTAGCGGTCGGGTGCTGCGAGTTCGAGGAGCGCTGCGCCGAGCTGTGAGCGGCCGGCGTTGTGTTTACAGATGAACAGGACGGTGGGCTTCGTGGTCATGGCTGCCACTCCCGGTCACTTGGTGCAGCACGAGGTGCGGTCAGTAGCCGACTCAGGCGGAGTGCAGCAGGCAGCGTCGTCAGCGGCAGGAGTCGCGGTGGCGGCGGGGGCGGTGCAGCAGGAGCTGCCACCGACGTCGGTGGAGCAGACGCCTGTTTCGGGGAGGACGAGTTCGACCAGGCGCGCTGCGGTGTGGTCGCCTGCGAGTTCGGCGGCGATGGAGCGGACTTGCTCGTAGCCGGTGAGGAGCAGGAAGGTGGGTGCTCGGCCGTAGGACTTCATGCCGGCGATGAAGAAGTTCGGCTCCGGGTGCGCAAGCTCGGCGACACCATGCGGGGGAACAGAGCCACAGGAGTGCAGGTTCGGGTCGATCAGTGGTGCGAGGGCGCGGGGTGCTTCGACGATGTCGTCGAGTCCGAGGCGGATTTCGCGGAGCATGTTGAGGTCGGGTCGGAACCCGGTCGCGTTCACGATGACGTCGACCGTCACCGCGAAGGGCTCGCCGGCGCGGCGTCCGGTGATGGTGACTTGGTCGCCGTCGGGTTGGACGTCGTCGATCTCGTACTGGGCGATCTGCTGCACCTGACCGGATTCGACGAGCTCGTGGACGGTGGAACCGAGCTGCCCGCGGGCGGCGAGCCCATCGGCTGCGTCCGCGCCGAGCCGGGCCGTGCCCGGGTTGCGGATCGCCCACAGCACTTCGGTTCCCGGCGCGGTCTTGGCGAGGCTGGCGAGCTTGATGAGCGTGTTCGCGGCGGAGTGGCCGGCACCGACGACGAGGACCCGACGACCGGCGAACCGGTCACGGTCGGCGCCGAGGACGTCAGGGAGCGCGTGGACGACCCGGTCGCCGAGGTCAGCGGCGGGTGCGAGCCCAGCAGCAGTGAGGGGGTTCGGGGACGTGTAGGTGCCGGAGGTGTCGACGACCGCACGGGCAGTGACGTCGTGTGCACCGTCGGCGGTGTGGAGGCGGAGCAGGAATGGGGTGTCGGCGCGGCCGGTGGAGCGGGTGCGGTCCATGCCCTGCCGGGATACCGCTTCCACGCGGGTGCCGTACTGGATCACCGGTGCGAGCTGCGGGGTCGCTGCCAGGGGTGCCAGGTACGTGTCGACGAGGTCGTGGCCAGTGGGCAACGACGCCGCTCGAGGTGCTTCCCAGCCGGTGGCTTCCAGGAGGCGCTGGGCGGCAGTGTCGATGACGTACTGCCACGGGGAGAACAGCCGCGTGTCCCCCCAAGCGCGAACGCTCGTCCCCACGGTCGGCCCAGCTTCGTAGACGACGACATCGAGGCCGCGCTCAAGGAGGTGCGCGGCGGCAGCGAGGCCGACGGGGCCGGCACCAATGATCGCGACGGGGAGTCCGGTGAGGCGGTCCGCGTCGGTCCGGGGTGGGACGGTGAGGGTGAGCGTCATGGTCTGCGGCTTCCTGGTCGTTACGCGGTTGCTTCGGCGGGCAGCAGCTCGGCGAGGAGCGTCTGGACGCGGTGCTTGATGTCGTCGCGGATGGGGCGGACGTCCTCGATGCCGCGGCCGGCGGGGTCGGTGAGTTCCCAGTCCTCGTACCGCTTCCCGGGGAAGATCGGGCAGGCGTCGCCGCATCCCATGGTGATGACGGCGTCGGAGTCGCGGACGGCGTCGGTGGTGAGGATCTTCGGCTGGTTGCCGGCGATGTCGATGCCGTCTTCGGCCATCGCCTGGATCGCGATCGGGTTGATCTGGTCCTTCGGCGCACTGCCGGCGGAGATGACCTCGACGCGGTCGCCGCCGAGGGCCTGGGCGTAGCCGGCGGCCATCTGGGAGCGTCCGGCGTTGTGGACGCAGACGAACAGGATCGTGGGCTTGTTGCTCATGGGTGTGTGTCTTTTCGGGTTCAGTGGATGAGGGTGAGCCAGCCGGCGAGGGCGGCGAGGGTGATGGCGAGGACGGGGATGGTGAGGATGATGCCGGTGCGGAAGTACTGCCCCCACCCGATGTGGATGCCCTTCTTTTCCAGCACGTGCAACCACAACAGCGTCGCGAGGGATCCGATGGGGGTGATCTTCGGGCCGAGGTCGGAGCCGATGACGTTGGCGTAGACCATCACCTCGTGTGTCAGCCCGGTCGCGCCGGCGCCGCCGATGGCAAGGGCGGCGATGAGGACGGTGGGCATGTTGTTCATCAGGGACGCGAGGATCGCGATGGTGAACCCGACGCCGAGCGCGGTGACGAGGACCCCGTGGTCACCGAGCACGTCGAACAGCGTCGCGAGGTGGTCAGTGAGGCCCTGGTTCTGGAGGCCGTAGACGACGAGGTACATGCCGATGGAGAACAGCACGATCTGCCACGGCGCCTCCCGGATCGTCTTCCACACCGGGATCACCCGCCCCGACGGCGCACCCGGCCCGGTGCTGCCTGCGCTGACGGTGGCAGTACCGCCGGTTGCGACGAGGACCGGTGCGGCCTCGGCACGAGCGAAGAGGAACGCGGGCTGCCGTGAAGCCACGGCAACGATGACGACGGCTCCGACGCCGGCGACAGCGGCGAGCGGGACGCCGAGCGGGTCGGCGGCGAAGTAGCCGACGAGCAGCAGCGCCAGGACGACCCAGCCGGCACGGAACGTCGCCCGGTCCGTGATCGCTGCGGCGGGGCTGGTGAGGGCGAGGACGTCGTACCGCTTCGGGATGCTCCTGCCGAAGTAGAGCAGCAGCATCTCGAGGGAGGCCAGGACGGAGACGATGCCGACGGGAATCATGACGGCGGCGTACTCGGCGAAGCCGAGGTGGAAGTAGTCCGCGGAGACGATGTTGACCAGGTTCGACACCACCAACGGCAAGCTGCCGGTGTCCGCGATGAACCCGGTCGCGAGGATGAACCCGAGCGCCGCCTTCTGCGGCATGTTCAGTGCGCGGAGCATCCCGACGACGATCGGGGTGAGGATCAGCGCGGCCCCGTCGTTGGCGAACACCGCCGCGATGACCGCGCCGAGGCCCACGATCAGCACGAAGAGCAGCCGTCCGTTGCCGCGGCCCCAACGGGCGACGTGAAGGGCCGCCCACTCGAAGAACCCGGCCTCGTCGAGGATCAACGAGATCAGCACCACCGCGACGAACGTCAGCGTCGCGTTCCACACGATCCCGACCACGGTCGGAATGTCGGAGAGGCCGACGACGGTGGTGGCGAGGGCGATGACGGCGCCGATGAGCGCGGTGTAGCCGATCGGGAACCCCTTGGGCTGCCAGATCACCACCACGAGCGTCGCGACGAAGATCGCCGCAGCGACCACAGCCAGCACCATCAGGCGCTCACCCCAGCCTGATTCACTGCAGCCTGGTTCGCCGCTGCGGCGGCGCGTTCCCAGCCCTGCGCGGCGACCTGCACAGCGTCCCACGGGGACCCGAGCGGCGGCGTGTAACTGAGGTCAAGATCGATGACGTCGTCCACGGTGAGCTCCGCGTGGAGGGCGGTGGCGAACGTGTCGATGCGCTTGCTGATCTCCGCGGTCCGCTGCCCGACGATCTGCGCACCGAGGAGCCGCCCGGTGGCCTGGTCGCCGGTGACGCTGATCGTCAGCGGGACGGCGCCCGGGTAGTACCGCTTGTGGTCATCCGCGACCGTCACCCGCGTCAGCGGAGACACCTCCAGTGGGCCGGTCTCGTGCTGGCGGAGGCCGGTGCGGGCGGCGACGAGGTCGAACACCTTCACCACCTGCGTCCCCACCGACCCGGCGAACGTCTTCGAGCCGCCGAGCATGTTCTCCCCGGCGACGCGGCCCTGCTTGTGCGCGGTCGTCCCGAGGGGCAACCAGGTGGTGCCGAGGAGGCGGTGGTGCGTCACGACGCAGTCGCCAGCAGCCCACACATGCGGCACACCGGTCCGCATGGACGCGTCGACCACGATCGCGCCGGCCTGGCCGAGCTGCGCTCCGGCGGCGACGGCGAGATCCGTGACCGGGCGGACGCCGACGCAGACGACCACCAGCGCGAACGTGCCCTCCGTGTCACCAGACGCGGAGCCGGTGGCGACGCGCCACTGCCCACCGCCTGCCGGGGTGATCCCGGTGACGGTGGAACCGGTCAGCACGGTCGCGCCGTGGCGTCGGACCTCGGCGGTGACGAGGGACCCGAGTTCCGGGTCGAGGGTAGAGAGCACTTCCGGACCACGCTGGATCAACGTCGTGTCGAACCCACGGGCGACGAGCCCTTCGGTCATCTCCAGGCCGATGTAGCCAGCACCGACCACCGCGACCCGGCTCCCCGCCGGCAGCAGCTCGAGGGCAGCAACGACCTGCTCGGCGTCAGTCATGGAGTGCAGCAGGTGGATGCCCGGTTCCCCGAACGGCACGCCGGCCGGACGGACCGGTTCCGCGCCCGTGCCGATCAGCAGCTCGTCGTACGCGATCTCCTCGTCCCCGGTGGGGCCGGTGACGGTGAGGCGGCGCCCGTCGACGTCGACACTCGAGGCCCAGGTGGAGGAGCGGACGGTCATGCCGGCGGCCTCGAGATCAGCACGGGTGCGGTGCGCGAGGGACGCTTCCGTGGCGACGTCGCCGGACACCCAGTACGGGATGCCGCAGATGGAGAAGTTCGGGAACTCGTCCGCGAGCACCACCGTCACAGCCGTCGACGGGTCAAGTTCACGGGCGCGGAGCGCGGCGGCGATGCCGGCGTCGCTGCCGCCGACGGCGAGGAGGTGAGTCATCAGGCTGGTCCTTCACGGATCGAGCGGGAACCGGAACCCGGCGAGTACATCGAAGCACGTCGATATCGACCAGCGCAAATATAGACGCGTGTCAAAGTCCGTGGGAGGATGAATCCATGACGATCGAGCTGCTTCCCATCCAGGACGTCACCGCGTGCTGCTCGCCCGTCACCACCGAGGCCATGGACCAGGCATCCGCCGAGGTCCTCGCGAAGTCACTCAAAGCGATCGCCGACCCGGCCCGGCTCCGGCTCATCTCGATGGTCGCCGCGCACGACGGCGCCGAAGCATGCGTGTGCGACCTGCAGGAACCGCTCGGCCTCTCGCAGCCGACCGTCTCCCACCACCTCAAGGTGCTCGTCGACGCCGGAATCCTCCACCGCGAGAAGCGTGGCACGTGGGCGTACTTCTCCCTCGTGCCCGGCGCGCTCGATACCCTCGCCGGCCTCATCACCGCACCGACGCGCTAACCCTCGGCCGCGCGGTTACCTTCCGGGACGCCGGGCAGTTGCGCCGATGCCGTCGGCGATGACGCACTGCGTGCTGCAGTGCTCGTCACGGTCCGGGCATCCCGCGAAGTCCTGATCCGCTTGCGCCAACCGCCCGCGGAGCTGCTGCAGTCGGGCGATCTTGTCGTCGATCTCCTGAAGACGTCGGGCGAGGACGGGACGCATGGTGTCGCGGACGTCCGTGCAGGATCGGGTATCAACCGTGACGAGGTGCGCGGCGACGTCGACGAGGGAGAGGCCGAGCTCCTTGCTCGCCTGGATGAACCCGACCCGGTCGATCGCGGCGTCGTCGTAGTCGCGGTACCCGTTCTCGAGCCGGCGGCTGCCGATCAGGCCAAGGGACTCGTAGTACCGCAGCGTGGTCGCTGCGACACCGGTTCTGCGGCTGGCTTCCGAGATGCGCACGTCAGCAGCGTACGGCTTGACCTTCCAGCGCACTGGAACGTTTAGGGTCAACGTTCGTGCACACCCCTGATGCGGCCGGAGCGTTCCGGTGAAGCGGCTCGTCTCCGCGATGGAGGCTCACCAGATCCTGCTCTACCTGGCCGCGATCGCCATCGGCGCCGGAGCCGGACTGGTGCTGCCTGGAGCGGAGCGCCTCGAGGTCGGTATCAACCCCGTCCTCGGACTTCTGCTCTACGCGACGTTCCTCGGGGTGCCGTTCGCCGCGATCGGACGAGCGGTCCGAGACGTTCGCTTCCTCGGCACGGTGCTCGTGCTGAACTTCGTCGTCGTGCCGGTCGTGGTGTTCGCGCTGTCCCGGTTCGTTGCCGGCGACCCGCCACTGCTCTTCGGCGTGCTGCTGGTGCTGCTGACACCATGCATCGACTACGTCATCGTGTTCTCCGGCCTCGCCGGCGGTGCGTCCGCGCGGCTGCTCGCGGCGGCACCCCTGCTGATGTTGATGCAGATCCTGTTGCTCCCCGTCTACCTGCTGCTGTTCATCGGCCCCACCGGGGTCGCCGCAGTCGACATCGGACCGTTCGTCGAAGCGTTCCTCGTCCTGATCGTCTTGCCGCTGGCCGCAGCCGCGGCGACGCAGGCACTCGCGAAGCGGACGCGTTTCGGCCAACGTGTTGAGGGGCTGATGCAGGGCCTGATGGTGCCCCTCATGATGGCGACCCTGTTCGTTGTCGTCGCTTCACAGGCGGGCGCCGTCGCCGAGAACGTCACCCGGCTCATCGTGCTGGTACCCATCTACGGGACGTTCCTGGCGGTGATGGCCGCACTCGGGACGATCGCCGGCAGAATCGCCAGGCTCGACGTCCCCAGCCGGCGCGCGCTGGTGTTCAGCGGTGCCACGCGGAACTCCCTGGTCGTCCTCCCGCTCGCACTCGCACTCCCACCCGACCTCGGCCTCGCACCGGTCGTCGTGGTGACGCAGACCCTCGTCGAGCTCGTCGGCATGATCATCTACGTACGGCTGGTACCTTGGCTCGTTCCAGCCAGAGTCGGGCCAATGACCACTTGATGCTGGGTCCTGCAGCGGTCGACCACCATTTCGTCAGCGCGGACGAGGCGGCTTCGGCGACGGTGTGCGCGGGGCACCATAGAGGCGACGAGCGACGAGCGACGTGTGGTCGGCGGGTCACTGCGAGATCCACGAGCTGGGTGGGGAGTTCCGGGGGTTACAGGACAACTGTTGTGTTCGCGATCATGCCTTGCAGGATGGACATGATGAGGGTCCAGACCCCGGTCAGCATGGCGATCCCGGTGGCGATGAGGATGCATCCGCCGAGGAGATTGATCGCCCGGATGTGGGTCCGTAGGAACGTCACGGTTCGGCTGGCCCATCCGAAGCCGGCAGCGACGATGATGAAGGGAATGCCGAGGCCGAGGCCGAGGCAGTAGGCCAAGCCGAGGGCTGCGCCGCGGAGTCCTGTACCGGAGTCGAGGCTGAGAGCGGTGATGGTCGCGAGGGTGGGACCAAAGCAGGGCGTCCAGCCCAATCCGAACGTTGCGCCTAGGAGTGGTGCTCCGAGGAGACCGGGTCGCGGTCTCCATGATGTTCGGACGGTCCGTTGGAGTGGACGGAAGAGCCCGATGAACGCGGCTCCCATAATGATGACGATGAGCCCCAGGATGCGGATGATGACGTCCTGCCATCGGAACAGCCACGCGCCAGCGGTGCCGAATGCTGCACCGTAGGCGACGAACACCAGTCCGAACCCGACGACGAAGAGTGCGGCTCCGCCGAGAGTGCGTCGCGTTGTGACCGTGGACGCGGAGCCACTGACGAAGCCCAGGTACCCCGGCACCAGCGGAAGAACGCATGGGGACGCGAACGAAATGAGCCCGGCGAGCATGGCAATCGGAACGGCAGCCAGCATCTGCCCACTGAAGACTGTCTCCTGCAACGTCATCGAGGCTCCTGGTTTCGGGGCTCGGTGGGGTAGTCGGAGGCGCCGGGAGGGCCGTCTTTGCCGTTTTGGGATCGGGGGTTCGGGGACCGAGAGAAGGTGACCGCGAGGATGACGACGCCGACGAGGATGGCGATGTCCGCAACGTTGCCGATCGCGATGTCGGCGTAGTTGATCATGTCGACGACGGCACCTTCGCCGATGTTCTGCCCGCGGGTGAGCCGGTCGCTGAGGTTGCTGGCTGCGCCACCGATCAGACAGCCGACACCGACAGCGATGATGAGTCGGAGGCCGGTCGCCGCCCACACCAGCAGGCTGGCTATCACGAGTGCTGCGAGGACGGAGAGTATCCAGGTTCGTCCTTCTGCGAGAGAGAACGCCGCTCCACGGTTGAACGCAAGTTGCAAGCCGACGAGGTCACCGAGGACGGGGAGGGTCCGGTGCGGGTCGAGGTGCCAGAGCGCCCACAGCTTGGTCTGCTGATCCACGGCCGCGACGAGGACTGCGACCCCGATGACCGTCGCGAGGGAGCGCCCGCGCTGAGAACCTGGGCTGCGGTCGGCGTCGGTCTGGTGACCTGGCGGGGGGTTGTTCCTCACGCTCGGGTGAGTTCGTCTTCGATGAGTGTGGCGAGGGTTCCCGGCCCGCCGATAGCTCCGAGGATCCGCACGGCGACCCTGCCTCGCACGTCGAGAACGATCGTGGTGGGGACAGCGTTTGGCGCCACGTCGCCGGAGAGCGCGAGTTGCATGCGACCGGTGTCGTTGTCGAGGATCGACGGGTACGTCACGTTGAAGCGGCGTTCGAAGGCTTCCGCTGTGCCCTGCGCGTCGCGGACGTTGACGCCGATGAACTGTACGTCTCGGCTTGCGAAGCGCTCCGCGACCTTGTTGAGGTGCTTCGCCTCAGCGCGGCAGGGCGGGCAGGAGGCGTACCAGAAGTTGAGAACGACGACCTGCCCGCGGAGCTCCTCGCTGTTCAGCTGCGTGCCGTCCATCGCGGTCTCGTCAAACTGTACCGGAGCGCTCCGGTTGGACGTTGGCACCTGCGTCACGGTGCCGTCGCCGGAGACGTAGTTCTTCGTTTCGCCGCCGCGGTACTGCGAGCTCAGCGTGCCGTTCTGCCCGCCAGCGCATCCCGCCAGCAGCATCACCGCCATGATCGCCGCCGTTGCGGGCGCGGCTCGTCGCCAAGATGGCCGGCGGGTCATCGACTTTCCTGCACAGCGGCGTCCACTGCGGTCTGCAGGTCAGCGTAGGTCTGCAGGGGAACCACTTCGCCGTTGATGAAGAACGTGGGTGTGCTGTTCACGCCCAGTGTCGTTCCGAGATTGACGTCTCGTTGAATGCGCTCGAGCACAGTCTTGCTGGTGACGTCGCGGTCGTAGCGGCTCATGTTCAGGCCGAGGTCTTTGGCGTAGCCGCGGAATCGTTCGGCCTGAGAGTCGGTGCCTCGCTCGCCCCACTCCTTTTGCGTCTCGTACATGCGCTGGTACATGCCCTCAACCTTGTTCTGCTGGGCGGCAGCCTCGACGGCGGCGGCAGCGGTGCGGGAGTTGCCATGGCCGGGGAGGGGGAAGTACCGGAACCCGAAGGTGACGTCACCTTCGTACTTCTTGCGGAGGTCCTCGACGTAGGGGTAGAACGCCGCGCATGCTTCGCATTCGAAGTCGAGGAATTCGACAACGGTGACGGAGCCCTTGCCAGGGGGCCCGAGGACCCGTGTTGGCGTGACGGCACCGGTTGGGCTCGAGGACGCCGCTGTTGCTGCGGTCGGCGCGGAGGGAACGTAGGCGCGGATGACGAAGACGGCGATGACGATCAGGACGAGTGCGCCGGCGATGAGGCCGGAAACGACACCGATGCGGGTGCTACGAGTCATGAGGTCCCTTTGCTGGGTTGGGAGCGGGGGCGCCGCGTCGAGCGGAACGTGCGAGCAGGAGAACGGTGGCGTGTCCGATGAGGGCGAGCCCGAAGCAGACCGCGCCAATGACGTAGATGCCGCCGGGCCCTGGGCCGTCGCGGAGCAGCATCACGCCGCACACTGCAACGGTGATCGTCAGGACAACGACTTGCACGGCGGACCACGTCGCCCGAATGGGCCCCATCACGCCCCCTTGCCATTGAGGAACGGGGTTGGTGGGATCGCGGTACCGCCCTGACGCACCTCGAAGTGCAGGTGACAGCCAGTGGAGAGTCCGGCATTGCCGACTTCCGCGATTTTCTGTCCGGCGCTGACACGCTGCCCGACAGCAACTTGCACCCCGGCAGGGAACATGTGCGCGTAGTTGGTGGTGACGCCGCCGCCGTGGTCAACCGTGATGAGGTTCCCGTAGCCGCCGTACGGGCCGGCGTAGGTGACGGTGCCGGCGGATGCGGCGTAGAGGCCGGTGCCGCATGCGGCTCCGAAGTCGTCGCCTGCGTGGAGGCGGTAGTAGCCCAGTACGGGGTGCAGCCGGTTGCCGTACGCCTGGTACGAGCGGTACGACGTGATTGGCATCGTCCAACCGGATGCGGAAACCGCGCCGGGGTTCGACGGGGTCTGTGGACGGTTCTGCGCGGCTTGTGCTGCAGCAGCCGCCGCGGCGGCTCGTGCAGCTGCAGCGCGGCGCCGCTCCGCCTCCGTGTATGCCGCCTCCGTGCTCAGCGTCCGGTTGCGCAGCACCGCGAGCTGGTCGTTGAGTTCCCGCTGGCGGCTGCGCTGGGTGGCCTCCGCAGCGGCGGCTTCTGCAGCGGCCGTTGACGCTGCGGTGAAGGCGCCGGCAGCGGTGTTCCGGAGCTGGTCCCGCTTCCGTTTCGCTGCCTTCGCTTGCTTACTCAACGCCGTCGCGGTCCCAGCCTTGGTCGCGGCGTCTCGGAGCGTGGTGTTCATGGTGTCGGTGACTTTGGACGCCGTGCCCAGACGAGAGAGGAGATCGTCAGTGTCCGCCGTGATACTCACCGTGAGATCGCGTCCTGCCGACCGGGAGAGATACGCCGACCAGGACGCGATCTGCTCCTCCGCGCCGGCGGCGTCCGCTCGTGCATCATCGGCCTGCGCGGTGAGCGTGTCGAAGCGGCCCGCCGCAGCGTCTGCGGCATCCTGAGCGACTTGCAGCTCCCGTCCGCGAGCATCAGCGGCCGCCTTGGCCGTCACGGTCGTGTCCTCGAGTTCCGTGACGAGCGCTGCGATCTGCTCGGCCTGCCGGGAGGCGGCCGCCTCATCGCCTCGAGCGCGGAGCACGTCCGCCCAGCTCGGTGCCGGTGCCGTTGCCGCCGCCGCGGGTACTGCAGGCAGCGCAGCGATGACGATCGCGATGATGGTCGCCGCGGCGACCGTGGTGCGCCGCATCATTCGGGAGCCTTTGGACGGCGGCGGGTGATGAGCAGGATCCCGACGACCGCGAGGACGAACAGCCCGGTCAGACCGCCAAGGGCCCAGATCGCCGGACTGGTGTCCCTCCCTCCGCCCTGCGCTGCGGCCGTTGCTCGTGCGGTCGGAGAGGCGCTTGTCGGTGTTGCCGATGGCGTAGTGGCCCGTGCCGTCGGTGTGGCAGATGCGGTGCTGCCGGTGGAGGTGAACTGGTAGCCACCGGAGATCGGGTGCCCATCAACCGAGACGCTCCGCCAGGCAAGGTTGTACGTGCCGGGGGCGGTGACATTGACGGATTTGGTGAGGGTGCTGCCGTCGACTTCCAATGTGCCCGTGGTGACTTCGGCGCCGTTGGGTCCGGTGACGCTGATCACTAGTCCGGATTCCAGCCCCGCCAAGGGCTGCTCGGAGAACGTCAGGGTGACCGTGTCGAGGTCGCCGCTGATGGTGGTGTCTGCGGCGGGCGTTGCTGATGAAAGTGCGTCGTGCGCACTTGCCGGGGCAGCAATGGTCAGTGCTGTGGCGAGCACGGTTGCCGGGATGAAGATTGCGATGAGGGTGCGAAGTCGCACGGGTGCCTTCCTGTTAGAAGTTGCGGCCGGCGTTGCTGCGCAGCCACGCTGCCGGGTCGATGGGAGTGGCGCCGCCCTGATGCACCTCGAGGTGCAGGTGCGCGCCGGTACTCCGGCCAGAAGATCCGACAAGCCCGACTCGAGCGCCAGCGGCGACGCGTTGCCCCGTCCGGAGCGGGGATGAACCGATGATCATGTGGGCGTACAGGGTAGATACGAGCTGCCCGCCGACCTGGTGGTCGATGATCACGTACTGCCCGAACTCAGAGTGCATGCCGGAGACGCGGACCACGCCCGCGGCGACCGCACCGATGGGAGTTCCAGCTCCGGGGGTGAGGTCGAGGCCCTGATGCGCTGTCGAGCAGGTGGCGCATGGCGCGATGCGATATCCGAAGCCGGAGCTCTGCGGCACCGGACCGGGGAACGGCCAGCGAACATCGCCCCCGCCGGTGACGGCGCCCACCTCACCGGCCGCGGTAGCCGGTGCGCTGCCGACCACTGTTGGGGTGCTGACGGTGAAGGAGTCGCGTTGGGCAGTTGGGTCCAATGCGGCGGCTGCTACCTGGAGGCTCTGCCCGCTCACACCGGGGGTGAGGGCTGTCGCCGGCGCGGCCACGGACGCCGTTGCCGGCCCGGGCAGTGCGGCAGTTGCGAAGAGCACGACGGCTGCTGCCGCACTGGTCAACACCAGCTGCGAGGAGACAGCCCTCCTCGGGCGAGCGGGGGAGGGCGCGCCGGCGATGGGTCGCGGACGGGGAAGTGGCCGGTGTTGGAGCTGCCGAGGGGTGCGTGCTCGCTGGGCGTGGCGTTCAGCGTCGAGGGCTGCGCGTCGCGTGAGGGGAGTTGGGGAATCGGGTACGAGGGCGGTCTGGTTCGTCACAGGTCTGCAGGAAGGCTTCCGTTAAGCGGGCAGGACGCTTTTGACGTCCCCGCGTTGCGGGGTCGTCCGGAAGGAGAATCAGACGCGTGCGATCGACAGGACCGTCAGCGAGACCGCTGTCTGGTCGTGCCGGATGAGCCGCGGCCGCAGTCTGGCGAGGACCCGGGACAAGGAGAACAACGGCCGGCGGAGGTCGTGCGCGAGCAGTGCCAGGACGAGGCCGGCACTCATCACCAACGCCGCCAGCCCCAACAATGCGCAGAAGATTCCACTGACGCCCTCATGCTGGTCCACGTGGGCGGTACCGGAGGTGCCCTGTTCCAGTTCGGACACGGTAGATGCGCCAGTGAGGCTCGCCACCGGGTCGTCCGTGTGCGCGGCCAGGTTTTGCAACGTCATCGCACCGAGCAACAACAGAACGGCTGCGATCACCGCGGTGGCAGCACGAAGCAGCCGGAGCGGGAGGAGGTGGCGAAGTGTCGTCATGATGAGGATGGCCCGATCGGTGCGGCCGCATCCATTGTGCAGGACGCTGTCAAGGGGTACAGGTGAGTTCGCTGGGTGTGTCCGGGGTGCCTGAGCATGCGGTGCCGGTGGGTCATCCGTGCTGCTCGTGGGGTGAGGTTGTTCGTCCTTGCAGCCGTGCGAGGTGCGCGTTGTAGGCCTCGAGGTCCGGGTCACCATCGCGATCGATCTCACGGTCCCGCTCTCGACTCTTCCGGGATTCGTGGCGGAACCAGCTGGTCATCAGGATCAGCACTAGGGCGAGTGAGGGTGCTTCCCCATACGACCACGCAAGGCCGCCCGCGAACGCTTGGTCGCCGACTGCGGTGATGCCCCAGGAGGCAGGAATGTTGGTGAACGCGGGTACGAGTGGCACGGTCGCCATCATCAGGATCACTCCGAAGAAGGCGTGCAGCGGCATCTCCAGGAACGCATCCAGGAGTCGGCCGAGGTGCCCTTGTCGGCGTGGCAGTGGGTCGGTTGGGATCAGCGGGGCGGTGAAGAGCACTCCAGCGGCGAGGAATGCGAGCTCGAGGCCGACATGTCCGGCCCACGTCTGGAGGAGGGCGTCCGCGGCGCTGGTGAGGTAGAGGCCGTAGAAGGTGATGAGGAAGAGCGGGATCATGAACCCGGGATGCAGCAAGAACCGGCCGAGCCGTGACCGCAGCCCGAACACCGCCGTCTGCAACACCAGCCGACCGGGACCTCGATGCGGTGTTGCTCGGAGGAGCAACGTGCCCGGTGCGCCGAGGACAAGCAGTAGCGGAACCGTCATCATCAGTGTGAGCTGCTGGAACATGAACGCGGAGAACAGTACGAAGCCGTACCCCTCGATGCCGGCACCCATCGTGACGGCAAGCAGTCCGCATCCGGTCAGGAACAGCACGCCACGCCACACCGGCCACGTTCGGCGTTGCAGTCGTAAGCGTAGCCATCCGGTCACGTACCCAGCAGCGAGCAGCACCGCGATGACAGGGATCACGGGCACGGGCTGCAACGTCGGTGCGAGCAACGCAGCGACAGTCGGCGGTGCGGTCGGTATCCACGCCAACGGTTCCATGCCACCCGACGGTAGACACACCACCATCAACATGCAACTATATTCGCATGAGCGAATACACGAATGTTGGGCAGGCGGAGTTCGATGACGCGCACGTCGAACTAGCCGCAGAGATCTTCGCGATGCTCGCCGACCCGACACGTATCCGCCTCGTCCTCGCACTGCGTGAGGAAGAGATGCCGGTGGGGCATCTCGCTGCCGTCGTCGACCGGTCGCAGGCTGCCGTGTCTCAGCACCTCGCGAAGCTGCGCATGGCCCGCATGGTCACCACTCGGCAAGACGGCAACCGGGTCTACTACCGCCTCGCGAACGACCACGCGAACAAGCTCGTGCACGATGCGATCTTCCAGGCCGAGCACACCGTCGGCGACGTGGTCCGTCACCACCACAACACGGAGCACGACGCATGAGCACCTCACACGATCATGGCATCGACGCGCACGCGGTGAACCGCCGCCGGCTCGCGATCGCGTTCGGCATCACCGCAACGATTCTTGTGGCCGAGATCATCGGCGCGATCGCGACGAACAGCCTCGCGCTCCTCGTCGACGCAGCGCATATGCTCACCGACGCCGGCGGGCTAGCCACCGCACTCGTCGCAGCGAACCTCGCACGACGACCCGCGACCGCGAAGCGCACCTGGGGCTTCGCCCGCGCCGAGGTGCTCTCCGCCACGGGACAGGCGGCAGTCCTGCTCGCGGTCGGACTGTTCGTCCTCATCGAAGGGGTGCAGCGGCTCTTCGCACCCCCGGAGATCGCTTCCGGCGGGCTGCTCGTCTTCGGCATCATCGGCCTCGCCGGCAACATCGCGTCGATCCTGGTGCTCGCCTCCGGCCGGAACGCGAACTTCAACCTGCGCGCTGCGTTCCTCGAAGTCCTCAACGACGCTCTCGGATCAGTCGCCGTCATCATCGCAGCGATCGTCATCGCCATCACCGGTTGGGGCGGGGCTGATGCCATTGCAGGTCTCCTCATCGGCATACTCATTCTGCCGCGGGCGTTCAAGCTGCTCCGAGAGACCCTGAATGTGCTGCTGGAGGCCACCCCCACGGGCCTGAACCTCGACGACGTCCGCGCACACCTGCTCGAGCGGAAACACGTGATTGACGTGCACGATCTCCACGCGTCCCAAATCGCGACCGGCCTTCCGGTGCTCACCGCGCATGTCAGCATCGACTCCGCATGCTTCACCGACGGCAGCGTGCCGGCCTTGCTCGACGACCTGCAGCGGTGCGTCGCGGAACACTTCGATGTCAGTGTTGAGCACTCCACGTTCCAGCTGGAACCGGCTGGACACAGCCAACACGAACACACCCCCCACGTCTGATCCCGCGCATCTACCTCCGCCCCTGAGCCTGCTGCGCACCAAGGAAACAGCGGCCCGACAACGACTTGTGATGACCCATTGACTGACACGAACCACCGCTCGGCAGACACGCGCACCGCACCCATTGAGGTAGCGCCCGACACCGTGGCAGTTCGCTCGACACTCACCATCTCAGTGCCACTCGCACTGGCATGCGCGCTGCTCGGGCTCACCCTGACCGGGGCGCTCGGGGAAGCAACACAGCTCGTCGACGCCGGCCGGCTTGTCGACTACGGCCTACCTGTCGCGCGAGTGGTCCACGACGCCATGGCTGCAGTGACGATCGGGCTGCTCATCGTCGCAGCGTTCGCGCTGCCCGGTCAGCGGAAGGAACGGGGCCGGCTCTCCTGGATGCAGTACCGGGCCGCACGCTGGGCGGCGTGGAGCGGCGCGCTGTGGTTCCTCGCCGCCGTGGCCGGAATCGTGTTCACCGGCGCCAACACCATCGGCGCGCCGATCACGAGCTCCGTGTTCGCCCGAACTTTTCCGGAGTTCCTCTTCCGCCTGGAAGCCGGTCAGGTGTACCTCGTCTCCGCAACCGCGGTCCTGGTCGCCACGATCATCGCCGCCTCCGCAACACGTGTGACCAGCATCGCCGTCGCGACGGTCTTCGCCATCTTCGCCCTCCTGCCGCTGTCGCTGTCGGGTCACGCAGCTGGATCCCTCGAGCACGCCAACGCCGTGAACTCCCTCGCGATCCACCTAATCGGCGTATGTGTCTGGGTTGGCGGGCTCACCGCGGTACTGCTGCTGCGCACGATGACCCAGGGCAGCACCGGCCGTGTTGTCGCTCGCTACTCGACCCTCGCCGGCTGGTCCTTCGCCGCTGTTGCCTTCTCCGGAATCGTCAACGCGGCACTCCGACTCACCGGCCCCGTCGACCTGATCACCACCTCATACGGCTGGCTGATCACCGTCAAAGCATCGGCGCTCATCCTTCTCGGCATCGCCGGCGTCGCGCAGCGCAGAAAACTCGTGCCAGGGCTTCTCCGCGACCCCGCCAACCGTCGGCTGTTCGTCCGGTTCGCTCTCGCCGAGATCATTTTCATGGCGGTCGCGATCGGCGCCTCCGTCGCGGTGTCCCGGAGCCAACCGCCGATCCCGCAGACGCCGGAAACCGGGGCAGACACACGTGACGGGCTGATCGGGTTCACCTACCCGCCCACCCAGACCCTGCAGAACTTCCTGAGCGCGTGGCACTGGGACTGGGCATGGACCGCTCTCGCCCTCATCGGCATCGGCTGGTACCTCTTCGCCGTCCGCAAGCTCCACAAGCGCGGCGACAGCTGGCCGGTCGGTCGGACAATCAGCTGGGTCACGGGCTGCCTGATTTTTATCTGGACGATGAACGGCGGCCCCGCCGTTTACGGCATGATCCACTTCTCCTCGCACATGATCCAGCACATGCTGCTGATGATGTTCGTCCCGCTGCCGCTCGTGCTCGGCGGCCCGGTGCTCCTTGCGCTGCGCACGCTGCCGGTCCGCAACGACGGCTCACGCGGCGCCCGTGAGTGGCTGATGCTCTTCGTACACTCCCGCTGGATGCAGTTCCTCGGCAAGCCCGCCGTCGCTGGGATCATCTTCGCCGGGTCCCTTGTGGTGTTCTACTTCACCCCGGCGTTCCAAGCCTCGATGCAGTCACACGAGTGGCACATCGTCATGGTCGTCCACTTCGTGCTGAGCGGCTACCTATTCTTCTGGGTCTTCGTCGGCATCGACCCGGGCCCGCAACGGCCCGCCTACCCGATCCTCATCATCGCGCTCCTGGCGACAATGGCGTTCCACGCGTTCTTCGGCGTCGCAGTGATGACCTCAACCGAGGTCTACGCACTCGACTGGTTCCGCGCACTCGGGCAAACCAACGAAGCCGCACTCCTCGCTGACCAGCACACCGGCGGCGGCATCGCCTGGGGCGCGTCCGAACTGCCGATGGTGTTCGTCGCACTGCTCGTCGTGCGGAACTGGGTCAAGTCAGACAAACGCGACGCCAAACGCCTGGACCGTCAGGCGCAACGCGACGGCGACGCTGAGCTTCGCGCCTACAACGAACAGCTCGCCGCGATGAACGGGCGAGATCGCTCGCGCGAGTGATCTCAGCCGTTACCGTTCGCTTCGTCGCTGGTGAGGCTCGAGCCAGTGCTGCCGTGATGGTGCGCTGCAGGGGACGAGTGAGAGTGTTCGCGTAGGTGCGGGTGATGTGCTGCGAGTCCCGATACACAAGCACGTTCCCAACCACCGCAGGACACCACCCAGCACGACAGAACGACGACGTCAGATCCAGCACCTGTGCACCGCGGATGCGCTGCGCCGCAACAGCGAGGTAGTCCTTCGCCGCGAACGCTCGTCCTGTGCTCAATCGACAGCGGGAGACAGCACCCGGATTCACGTCGAGGCAACGTTGCACACCGGTCCCAGCTGCGGGGGTGTCCCGAATCGCAAGGACAGTGGCCCCTCGGGTAATCACCGGATCCCATGACGCGCGGTAGCCGCGCTGCGCCGCCCGATCATGGTCAGCTCCCACCGGTCGTCCGCGGAGGTCCGCACGAGCGGCCGTGAAGACCAGCGTGTAGGGGGCTTCGGCTTCCAACGAGCGGTCGACGTCGTCGTTCCAGATGGCGCATCGACGTTGATTCGTGTCCGACACGTCCGACCATCGCACGCGTGAGAAGTCGCACCCGCCCTTGACATAGAGGTGCAGCTCCCAGCCTCGTGCGCGAGCAACTTGTATCAACACCGACGACCACTGGTGCGCGTGGGAATCCCCAATCAACGCCACCCGAGTGCCCCCTCGCACCCCGACCACGCAGCTGCGCGCTGCGGTCGTCTGCGCCTGGCACTTGTCCCAGGTCGGGTCGATGTCGTACGCCGCGGTCAAGGTCGCCGGGGTGAATGGTTGTCGCGGATCACCGCTGAGCCGGCAGGAACGGTTCCACGCAGCAGCAGCACCGAAGCAGCCGTCCCCGCGCAACATGGACACGACATCCCGGTCCCGACGCTCCTGACTCTGCAGTGCCGCCCAGCCCGCGGTCGGGACGATCAGCAACACCACCATCAGACCTGCCGCGCCGGCGAGAACAGTGGCTGGACGGTACCGTGAGAGCAAGCCGGAACGAACGCGCTTCTCGATCAAGACGTGTGTCAACTGGGCGAGGATCAGCGCGAACACGACAGTGGCGACGATTCGAACCGGCGGTGGTAGTTCAACAAGTCGCGGGAGCAACAGCGCGACCGGCCAGTGCCACAAGTACAACGGGTACGAGATGGCGCCAAGCCAGCGCACCGGACTCCAACGCAGCATCACCCCGATCACCCCGCCCTCGGCGCCTGCGGCGATGATCAGAGTGGTCGCCGTGACGGGGATCGCTGCAGCAATGCCTGGGTACGGCACCCTTGCCGAGAGTGCGACGCCGGCACCAATCAGGCCCATCCAACCGAACAGAGCAGTTCCAAACCGCAGCCGCGCAGGAACCGAGAACCGTCGCCCGGGGTTTGGCCCAAGCAACGCCAGTAATGCACCGACGCCGAACTCCCATGCGCGCGTATGCGGCCAGAAGTACGCAGCTGCGGGGTCTGAGACCGTCAACCAGATGGAACTGACGACTGAGGCTCCGGTCACTGCCCCCACGACCCAGCGCAACGCCGATTTTCGTGGAACGTACTTCCACACCACCAGGAGCAGGACCGGCCAGCCGATGTAGAACTGCTCCTCGACGCTGAGTGACCAGAAATGCTCAAACGGAGTGGACGGTGTGCCAGCCGCAAGGTAGTCAGTCCTCGACGCGGCAAGCGCCCAATTCTCGACGTAGGCCACACTCGCGGCGAACTGCCCCCCAACCTTCGGCCAGTCTTCCTTCGGATACAACACCGCTGCGGCGATTCCAACGGTGACGAGGACGGCCAGCGCCGAAGGCGCCAATCGGCGAACACGGCGAGCCCAGAACCTCGGGAGGTCTATCCGCCCCTGAGACTGGAGCTCTCGAGCGAGCTGGGTGGTGATGAGGTACCCGGAGACGACGAAAAAGGCATCCACTCCCACAAAGCCGCCACGGAACCAGCCGAAATCCACGTGATACAGCACCACAAGCGCCACGGCGACAGCCCGGATCGCGTGCACGTCGGCTCGGAACGAGCCATACTCCCGAGGCAGCATCGTCCGCGACGCTAGCTACCCCGGGTGAACTCGAAACGACGAGCGCTTGTCGGCCCGGTTCGGCGCCCCAGCTACTGAACGTTTAGCTGATGTGGCGAGGACCATCGCTGCGATTCCGAGCGGCGCGCAGAACACCGCCTCTCGCGTCGTGCACACCGTCAAGCTGCACCGTCGCGGAGGCCGATGGTGCAAGCGCAGGCTTAACCAGTGTGATTGAAACTTGGATCGACGTGGCGCCCAGATGCACGCGGTTGAAACCCGGGGCCCGCGCTAAGCGGCGGGACCTGGTCAACTGGCGATTGGTCATCATGCGCTGTATGGTCATCGCATGCTGACACTTGCTTCGCGGCTTGACGTGATGAACCGGCTCGGCCGGGCGATGGCGGATGAGACCCGTTCTCGGATCCTGTTGAGCTTGCTGGACGAGCCGGGGTACCCGGCCCGGCTGGCTGACGAGCTGACGCTCACGCGGACCAACGTGTCGAACCACCTCGCGTGCCTGCGCGGATGCGGCATCGTCGTCGCGACCCCGGAGGGCCGCCGCACCCGCTACGAAATCGCGGACCCGCACATTACGAAGGCGTTGGAAGCGCTCGTCGAGGTGGTCCTCGCTGTCGATGACGGCGTCGACTGTGCCGACCCCGCATGCGACGTGCCGTTGTGCTGCGACACGACGACGTCCAGTGTCCTGCAGGATATGAAGGCGATCCGATGAGCCGCGAATGCTGCGGGCCGGAGGAGGGGCAGGAACGCCAGCCGCTTGCCGTGCAGGTGCGTCGGCCAGAAAGCGAGCTGAGCCTGCAAGTGACCGGCACCGACTCACACGGCCACGCCGACGATGACTGCTGCAATCACGACGCCGCGGCATCGGAGCACGACGACGACGGACTCGTCCCCGTCTGGCGCGATCGGGCGCTACTGTTCCCGGCCCTCGCCGGCGTGTTCCTGCTGATCGGCTATGGGCTCGACTGGAGCGGTTTCACCGTCGCGGGCACCATCGTGCACGGCGCCGCGCTGCTCGCCGGAGCGTGGACGTTCGTCCCCGGCGCGATCCGTCGGGTACTCCGGGGCCGACTGGGCGTGGGTCTGCTGATGACGATCGCCGCGATCGGCGCGGTTCTGCTCGGCAAGGTCGCAGAAGCAGCCGCGCTGGCGTTCCTGTTCTCAATTGCTGAAGCTCTCGAGGACCGGGCGATGGACCGCGCACGGCAAGGCCTCCGCGCCCTGCTGGACCTGATCCCCAACACCGCCCGCGTCTCTCGACTCTCAGGAGAGGTTGAGATCCCGGCGCAGGAGATCCGAGCGTTGGACCTGCTGGTGGTGCGCCCCGGGGAACGGGTCGCCACAGACGGCATCGTCACCGCTGGTCGGAGCAGCCTCGACACGTCCGCAGTGACCGGCGAGTCCATCCCTGTCGAAGTGGGTCCCGGCGACTCGGTCCCGGCCGGATCGGTCAACGGGCAGGGCGCCTTGCAGATCGAGGCATCAGCGGATGGCCACGACAACTCCCTGACAACCATCGTGCGACTCGTCGAAGATGCACAATCCCGGAAGGGTGAACGCGCCCGTCTTGCGGACCGCATCGCCCGCCCCCTTGTCCCGGTCGTACTCATCGTCGCGGCGCTCGTCGTCGTGTTCGGGTTCATCGTCGGTGACCCGGCGACGTGGACCGAGCGCGCACTCGTTGTCCTTGTCGCAGCATCCCCGTGCGCACTCGCAATCGCCGTGCCCGTCACAGTGATCTCCGCGATCGGGTCGGCGAGCAAGTTCGGCGTCATCATCAAGTCCGGAGCGGCATTCGAGCAGCTCGGCGCCGTCACCGCGGTCGCGTTCGACAAGACGGGCACGCTGACCCGCAACGCCCCCGAAGTCGTCGACGTCGTCACCGCCCCCGGTCACGACCGCCAGGACATCCTCACGGCAGCAGCTGCACTCGAACGACACAGCACCCACCCGCTCGCAGCAGCGATCTCCAACGCCGTGGACCAGCCGCCGGCAGCATTCGACGTCACGGAAGAACCCGGCCGCGGTCTCACCGGAGAGGTCCACGGGCGACGAGTCCGAGTCGGCAGCACGCGCTGGCTGCAAGCCGGAACACTCCAGGCAGACATCGACCGGCTCGAGCGCAACGGTGAAACCGTCGTGGTGGTCGAAATCGACGGCGTCATCACCGGCGTCGTCGGCGTCCGCGACGAGCTGCGCGACGAAGCCGCCGAAACCATCACAGCACTGCACGAAGCGGGCATCCGCACCCTCATGCTGACCGGCGACAATCAACGCACCGCCACCACGCTCGCCGCCCGCGCTGGGATCCACGACGTCCGCGCCGAACAGCTCCCACAGGACAAAGCATCCGCGGTCAACGAACTCCGACGCAACGGTACCGTGGCGATGATCGGCGACGGCGTGAACGACGCGCCCGCCCTCGCGTCCGCAGACGTCGGCATCGCGATGGGCGCCACCGGTGCCGCTGCAGCCGTCGAATCCGCCGACGTCGCATTCACCGGCACCGACCTGCGCGCCATCCCGGCAGCGCTCCTGCACGCACGCCGGGGACGTCGCATCATGACCAGCAACATCGGACTCTCCCTCGCGATCATCGTCGTCCTGTTCCCGCTCGCCCTGGCCGGAGCGCTCGGCCTGGCTGGTGTCGTCCTTGTTCACGAGCTCGCCGAGGTGGTCGTCATCGCCAACGGAGTTCGCGCTGCACGACGACCACGCGCGTGATCCGCTCCAGATCCCGGACCGGGTCACCGTAACCGTGCTGCCGTCGGAGCGGGAGTGAGCATGCAACAGGCTGCCCCTGACAGACAAATACTTGCCGCGGCTCCTGCTCCGCAGCACCCACTAGGTAGAACGCTGACCTACTTCAGTGGATAGCAGCCCCATCGGCAACATCAGCCCGCGTCGCCAGGCACGGCGTGAGGGCGATCATGCCGGCCGCGAGCGGTGAACCATGTCCCGTCCGAGACTGAAGGCAATGCTTGGGTTGAAGACGAGCCCGTCCGTCCGAGGTGACGCCGGGTTAGCTGTTGCGTCCAGCAGCTGAAAGGGCGGGGGTTGGTGAGGCCCCCGCCCTTCTTCTCGCGGCTCTGATCGCAACGCGAGGCAGCCCCAGTTTGCTCATCTGCAGCTGTGCGCGTTGCGGTGGTGTTCTGCATCCCGTTGGTCCGCTCTTCGCCCCGCGAGGCACAGAGTGTGAGCAGCTTCGCTTTGTGTCAGCTTTTGAGCGGTGTTCGGTGTCGCTATGAAGCGGTCGTTTCAGTCGTCATCGTCGTCTTCCACGAGTTCGCCTTCCCACGCTTCGCGTCCTTCGTGGATGGCGAAGAGGGCGATGACGAATCCTGCGACGGGGTCGAGCCAGGCTGCGCCGGTGAGGGTGTAGAGGAGGAGTCCGATGAGGGTCGCGACGCTGAGGAGGACACAGATTCGAGTTTCTGCCGCGTCGGCGAGGATGAGCGGGTCGTCGAGCTTCTTGCCGACTCGGGTCTTGAGTGCGGCGAGGACCGGCATGACGATGATCGAGAGGACCAGCAGCACGATGCTGACCGGGGAGGTCTCCGGTGTTTCGTGGGTGATCAGGCTGCGGATGCCATCGATCACGACGTAGGCGGCGAGGAGGAAGAACGTCACGGCGACGAACTTCAACGTGCGTCGCTCCTTACCCTCGTCCGCTTCGCCGTGGCGGAGCCTGGCGGCGAGGCGGATGCCCACCAGCACGGCGACGATCGATTCGATTCCGGAGTCGATACCGAACCCGATGACGGAAACGAGTCCCGCGGCGATCCCAGCCGTGATGGCGACGATTCCTTCGAGGACGTTGTATGCGACGGTGAACTGCGCGAGGCGGAGCCCTCGTCGGGTGAGCTGCTCCGTTTCGGTTTCGGTGAGCGTGCTCATTCGCCAGCCCTCGCGTCCGAGCCATAGGTGCCGCAGAGATCGACTTGGTAGCCGGTGGCCTGCAGCAGTGTCTCCGCGGACTCGAGGAGGTCCATCAACTCCGGACGGGCGAGGCTGTAGAACACTTGCCGGCCCTGCGCCCGCCCCTCCACGAGTGCGCAGTCGCGAAGGCACGCGACGTGCTCGGAGAGGGTCGATTGGGCAAGACCGAGCTCCGCGACGAGGTCGCTCACGCGAGCTTCCCCGTGGCGGAGTCGGCGCAGGATGCGCAGCCGGGTCGGGTCTGCGAGAGAGTGGAACAGCGATACCGCGGCAAGATCGCCCCGCGCTTCTACGATCGGCATATGCCGATGATATCGGCGTAGCGCGGTTCGTGCGTTCAAGGTCGGCCATTGGTTCTGGGGCGGTGCTTGCTCGATCGTGACCATGGGGATGCCGCCGTCGACCATGCGTTGCAGCGGGCTGCACCTGGGTGTTAGAGGAGCGTGACGTACTGGCCGATGTGTGCGCCGACCGTGTACATCAGCGATGACCACAGTCCGGTGACCATGAGGACACCGATGAGGATCAGCGTGCCACCACCGATCAGGTTCACGGTCCGTAGGTGCCGTTTAACGCGGCTGATCGCGGTGGTGGCCCAGGTGGTTCCAAGGGCGAGGAGGAGGAAGGGGATGCCGAGTCCGAGGCAGTAGGCGATGCCGAGCAGGACGCCGTTCCAGGTGCTCGCGGCTTGCAGGCTCAGCAGGTTGATCGCGGTGAGGGTCGGGCCAAGGCAGGGGGTCCAGCCGAGCCCGAACACGATCCCGAGCAGGGGTGCGCCGGCGATGCCGGTGGCCGGTTTCCATCGTGGTTTGAGGGTGCGCTGCAGGATCCCGAAGCGGCCGATGAACACGAGTCCCATGATGATGACGAAGCCGCCGAGGATCTGCGTGAGCAGGTCGCGCCAGCGGATCAGCCAGAAGCCGGCGGCGCCGAATGCGGCGGCGTAGGCGACGAAGATGACGGTGAAGCCGAGGATGAACAGGAGCACGCCCAGGGTGAGCGTGCTGCGGCGGCGTTGCTCTGCGACACCGCCGATGAAGCCGAGGTACCCGGGGACGAGTGGGAGGACGCATGGTGAGAGGAAGGACACCAGCCCGGCCAGGAGTGCGACCGGCACGGCGATCAGGAGCTGTCCGCTGAGGATCGCTTCCGCGAAGGGGTTCCCGTTCACGCTGATCGCTCCGTGGGCGCGGGCTCGTCCTTGTGCCTGCCCGGCATCAGGAAGCGGATCGCGAATCCGGCGATCCCCAGGGTGGCGAAGATGTCGGCGACGTTGAAGATGGCGAACCAGTCGATGTTGATGAAGTCGACGACTTCGCCGGTGAGTGGCCCGGACTCGGCGCGGGTGATGCGGTCCCAGAGGTTGCCTGCGGCGCCGCCGACGGCGACGCTCATCAGCCCAGTGGCGAGCATGTCGGCGCCGCGCACGGCGCGCACGACTGCCCACGTTGCCAGGCACAACGTCAGGGCGATGATGCCGAGTGCGAGCGGCGGCCCCATCTCGCTGCCGAGGCTGAAAGCGACGCCTGGGTTGAACACGAGCTGGAGGGTCGCACCCGGAGCCAGCTCAATTGTGCGCGACGGGCCGAGGCCGGACAGTGCCCACGCTTTGGTGAGCTGGTCGATGGTGAGCGCGGCCGCGGCGATCAGCAGCACCACGACCACTCGGATGCTTGCTCTCACGAGAGCACGTCGATGAGGCGCACGATCACGCCGGACTCGATCAGGATGTAGAGGCCCAGGCCCGTGAACACGGCGGGCACGAGCCAGTGCTCGATCTTCTCGAGGGCTTCCGTGACGGTCTTGTTCGTCCCCACGAAGCGAGCCACGAGGCACCACACCGCGACGAGCACGAGGAACACCGCAATCGTGACCACGGTGTCCGGGATCGGGGTCGTCCGGAACACCGGCGTGTAGAGGGAGATGTTGTCGGCGCCGTTGGCGATGGTGATCCCGGCGACTCCGAGGACCCCGCCGGCGCGCACTGCCGAGTCGTCGTCATCGTCGTCGTCATCACCGCGTCGTCGCAGAGCACGGACCAACCCCACCAGACCAATACCCAGGGGGATGAGCCCCAGCAGTCCCACCCACTTGTCCGGAACGATGGTGAGCCCCGCAGCAGTGAGGACACTGATCGCGACGAGGGCGATGAAGCCGGCGTACTGACCGACGACGACCTTCCACCCCGGCAACGTTCCACGCGTCGATGCAAGGAACAGAACCGTCAGGACCACGACGTCATCGATGTTGGTGGCAGCAAAGAGACCCACCGCCGCCGCAATCGTGCCGATCATCGGTTCGACTCAACAAGCGGCGGCCGAGACACGGGAACCATCATCCGGCAAGTGATCGTCATACGCCGATCATATCGGTATCGACCGATGATCGGCGACGTGCAGCCGGCCGGCTCTCCACAACGCTGCCGCCGGCCCGGAGGCGATCGTCGGCGCGCGATCGGATGGTTGCCGCGGAGCGGGCTGAGTGGGCGCCGCTCACAAGGTGCGCCCGGCATTCGTTGTAAGCCAGGCAATGGGGTCGATTGGGGTGCTGCTGCCGAGCATGACCTGCAGGTGCAGGTGGGCGCCGGTGCTGGCGCCGGTGTTGCCGACGAGGCCGACGAGCTGCCCGACGGCGACGCTCTGCCCGGCATGCAGCGGTGACGAGCCGAAGATCATGTGCGCGTAGAGGGTGGAGATGGTCTGACCGTCGATCTGATGGTCGATGATGACGTACTGGCCGTACTCCGGGTGGGTGCCCGAGATTCGGACGGTGCCGGCGGCGACGGCGCCGATGGGGGTGCCGGCGCCGGGGGTGATGTCGGCGCCCTGGTGGATCGACGAGCACGCCGCGCACGGGGCGAGGCGGGGGCCGAACGGGGAGCTGACCCGGATGCTGCCGGCGACGGGCCAGCGGATATCGCCGGCGCCGGTGTTCACGATCGTCCCGGTGGGCGCGACTGCAGCCGTGCTACCTGCCGCTGCTGTGGCGCTGTTCGTGGTGCTGGTGGTCGTCTTGGTGATCACGGGCTTCACGGCGGGCTTGGTGACGGTGTAGCCGTCCCGGTCAACGGTCACGGTCAGCCCGGTCGCGGTGAAGCTCTGCCCGGTAGCGGACGGGGTGCCGCCGGGCACGGTGACGGCGGGGCCGGTAGATGCCTGCGCGGGAAGCGCCGCGGCGGTGAACAGCGCCATCGCCGCAGCAGCACCGGTCAGCGGAATCGCCGCCAGCGCCCGGGATCGGAACGTCCGCGTCGGAGCCGGCGCGGCCACCGTCACGGCGGGCAGCGGCGGCCGACTCACGACAGCGGGGGTCCGGCGGATGCGGGGCGTCCGCGGAGCGGGGGGTGTGGCGCGTTCTGCGGCGAGGGCTTCGCGGCGCGTCAGCGGCGTTGCAGTGGGGGTGTGGGGGTGCTGCTGGGGCACAGGCAGGCTCCAAGAAAGACGGCGGACGGGGATGAGCACGTCAGAAGAAACAGGGCCGCTCGGCGGGGTGCTCGAGCGGGAGAGGGGGAAAGCCGGTCGCGGATCGCGGCAGGGAGGGGGGACACCGCCGCGACCCACGGCCGGGGTCACATCGACGCGAGCATGTCCTTCATCTGGCTGATCTGCTCGGTCTGGCTCGACACGATCGACTTCGCCATCGCGACCGCGTCGGTGTTCTTGCCCTTATCGACTTCGGTCTTCGCCATGTCGACAGCGCTGGTGTGGTGCTCGACCATCTGCTGCAGGAACAGCTTCCCGGCGTCCGCCGGGGAGGCACTGTCGAGGGCGTTCATATCGGCGTCGGACATCATCCCGCCCGACATGGAGGAGTGATCCATCCCGGACATGCTCGACATCTCCGTGGGCTCGCCCCAGGCCTTCAACCAGCCGGTCATCGTCTTGATCTCCGGTGCCTGCTCGGCCTTGATTTGCTTCGCGAGCGTGACGACGTCGGGGTCCACGTCGGAGCCCTTGGCGAGGAGCATGTCGCTCATCTCGATGGCCTGCTTGTGGTGCGGCAGCATCCCCTGCGTGAACGTCACGTCCTGGTCATTGTGCGTCGACGAGGACGACGAGGACGACGAGGAGGAGTTGTCCGAGGAGCCGGCGTTGTTGGTGGAGCATCCGGCGAGGGTGAGGCCGATGGTGAGGGCGGCGGTGGCCGCGAGGGTGCGCGTGATGGTGGTGTTCATGGATCCGTTCCCGTGATGCGTCAGGTGTTCCGGGCAGGCGAATACCTGCCCGTGTTCTGGGCATGCGAGAGCTTCCGAAGGGAGCGCTCCCGCCGGGGATGGATCAGATACGGATGATCTGCAGCGCCGTCAGTGATGGCGGCTTGGGTGCCGCGACGCGGCGTGCGACACGGTCCCCGAGGGCGAGGAGGCGTGCGAGGACGTAGAGGACCCCGCCGTTCCGGGTGCGCAGAAGCGCCCACGCGAACAGGGCGATCGTCAGCGCGCAGGCCATCCCCATCAGGGAGCACATCAGCGCGCACAGGCCGCCATCGCAGCCAGCATCACTGAGCACGCTCACCACCGCGCCAGCCGGCGCGGCAGCGTGCTCGGCTGCGTCGCTGTGGGTGTGCTCGGCCGTCATGGCGGTCATGGCGTGCTCGCCGGTGGTCGCGTGGCCGAGCATGCTGTGCATCAGGACCGTGAACCCGACCAGCAGCAGCAACGCCAGCACCGCCGTGGCCTGCAGCAGCAGGCGGCGGCGCGTGGTGTTCGCGGTGGTGAGCATGCGGATCCGTACTGATGACTGGTCGGGGTGCGGGTTCTATGGTGCAGGACGAGCGCTGAGAGGACAACCGCCCCGTCTGGCGGGCGGAGAGCTGGTTAGGCGCGCACGAGGCGGGCGATCGCGTCGGAGGCTTCCTTCAGCTTCACCGCCGCCTCGTCGCCGCCTTCGGCGACGGCGTCGGTGACGCAGTGCGCGAGGTGGTCATCCAGCAGGCCGAGCGCGACGGATTGCAGCGCCTTCGTCATCGCGGACACCTGGGTGAGGATGTCGATGCAGTACTGCTCCTCATCGACCATCCGCTGCAGGCCGCGGGCTTGCCCCTCGATGCGGCGCAACCGTTTGAGGTAGTCCTCCTTCGCGGTGATGTACCCGTGGTGGTGCTCTGCTGCGGGCGCGGTGGTGTCGGTCATGGACGCTCCTCGGGGTTCACCGATTACGGTAGCGGCGCTCATGCCGCCGTCGACCAATCGAACGGGGTCGGCGCGATCGGCGTACCGGACCCACGGGTGATGACGATGGCGATGTCCTGCTGGTCCTGCAGTTCCAGATCCGGCAGCGGCGTGGTGGTGCGGGTGCCGTTGACGAACACGGCGACGTGCCGGTCGTTCTTCCCGTCGACGTACCCGCCGACCTGCCCGTCTCGCAAGGTCACGTCCCACTCGGTAAAGAGCTGTCCGAGGGTGAACGGCTGCACCTTCGCGGACTCGACGTGCACGATGCCGGAGGTGTCGTGGGTGTGGAGTGCAGACATGCCGCCCCGCTGCACGTCGACGCCGATGTTCGCCGGCACCGCCACCGGCTCCCCGTCCACGGACACGGACAGATGCTGATGGGTGTGCAGCGCCGCACCTTCCATCCCCGCCACCTCGAGCCCGGCAGCCTTCGCCCGCGCCGCCGCATCCGCGGGGGCCGGCCACGGCGGTGCCGCCGTCGCTCCGGACGCTGTTGGCGCCGTGTCGTTGCCACGGTTCAGCGCGGCGACCGTGATCGTGGTGACCGCGGCGAGGACGACGACCACGGCGGCGCCCAGCAGCCACCACCGGCGGGTGCGACTGCGCTGCTGTTCCGCTCTGCGGTCAGCGGCTTTCCGCCGCGCCTCTTCGCGCCGATCAGTTCTGCTCGCCATCACGTCCTCTTTCCGGATGCCGGTTCGGCGGATTGGGAACACATCCGCCCGACCGGCGTTACACTCGCTACGGTACCCCCCTAGGGTACCTGATGAACGTGAACGACGAAGGGATCACCACGATGAGCGAGCAGCTGACGAACACGTACGCCATCACGGGCATGACGTGCGGGCACTGCGTGATGAGTGTCAACGAGGAACTCGCCGCCGTGCCGGACGTCACGGACGTGACGATCGACCTCAACGTCGGCGGTGTCTCCACCGCTCGGGTGACCAGCACCCGCAACCTGCCGCAGGAGGAAGTCTCCGCCGCTGTGGAGGAGGCCGGCTACACGTTGGTCGCATCATGACCACGACCAGCACCCCGCCGGTTGAGCTGACCATCGAGGGGATGACCTGCGCGTCGTGCGCGAACCGGATCGAGCGGAAGCTGAACAAGCTGCCCGGCGTGACCGCGAGCGTGAACTACGCCACCGAAAGCGCCTCCGTCACGCTCCCCGCGGACCTCGCTGTCGACGACGCGATCCGGACCATTGAAGCGGCCGGGTACGGCGCGCACCTGCCCGAACCGGCCGGCGCGGACACCGACGAGCTCGCGCCGCTGCGTCGGCGCCTGATCGTGTCCACGGTGCTCGCCGTCCCGGTGGTGGCGCTGTCGATGGTCCCGGTCCTGCAGTTCCCGGGATGGCAGTGGGCCGTTCTGGTGCTGGCGCTGCCGGTCGCTGTGTGGGGTGCGTGGCCGTTCCATCGTGCTGCCGCGATCAACGCCCGGCATGGGGCCGCGACGATGGACACCCTCGTCAGCGTCGGCGTCGCCGCCGCGACCGTGTGGTCCGTCTGGGCGCTGGTGTTCGGCGGCGCCGGGCACATCGGGATGCAGATGGCGTTCTCCTGGTTCCCGCACCCGGGCGCGGCTCCGGAGCCGTACTTCGAAGTCGCCGCCGCGGTGACGGTGTTCCTCCTCGCCGGCCGGTACTTCGAGGCCCGCGCGAAGGACCGCTCCGGCGCCGCCCTGCAGGCGCTCCTCGCCTTGGGTGCACCGACTGCGCGGGTGCTCCGAGACGGTGTCGAAACCGAGGTGCCGACCGCAGCACTACAGGTCGGGGACCGGTTCGTGGTCCGTCCCGGTGAACGCATCGCCACCGACGGAACCATCACCGATGGCACGAGCGCGATCGACACCAGCGTGATGACCGGTGAAGCGGTCCCCGTCGAGGCCGGCCCCGGCGACACCGTCACCGGTGCGACCGTGAACGTCGGCGGCCGACTCATCGTCGAAGCCACCCGCGTCGGCCACGACACGGAGCTTGCCCGCATCGGCCGGCTCGTCGTGTCCGCGCAGACCGGCAAGGCCGAGGTGCAGCGCCTCGCCGACCGGGTCTCCGCCGTGTTCGTCCCAATCGTCATGGGCCTGGCGGTGCTGACCCTCATCGGGTGGCTGCTGCTCACCGGCGACGTGCAAGCCGCGTTCACCGCCGCCGTCGCGACCCTGGTGATCGCCTGCCCCTGCGCCCTGGGGCTGGCAACTCCCACCGCGCTGCTCGTCGGCACCGGACGTGGCTCCCAGCTCGGGATCCTCATCCGCGGACCCCAGGTCCTCGAGGCCACCCGCCGGATCGACACCGTCGTGCTCGACAAGACCGGCACCGTCACCACCGGCAAGATGAGCGTCCACCAGGTGACCGCCGTCGGTGGGGAAACCGACACCCGGGTGCTCGCCCTCGCCGCCGCCGCGGAAGCAGGATCCGAACACCCGATCGCCCGCGCCATCACCGCAGCCGCCACCGACCACCCCACCGCGGAATCGTTCCAGTCCACCGCCGGGCTCGGCGTCCAAGCCGTCGTCGACGGCACCCTCGTGCTCGTCGGCCGACCCGCGTGGTTGACCGACCAGTGGGCCATCACCATCCCCGAAGCGGTCACGGACGCGGTCCGGACCGCAGAGCGGGGCGGCGCGACCGCGGTCGTTGTCGCATGGGACGGCGCAGCCCGCGGCGTCATCAGCGTCGCGGACACCATCGCGCCGACCAGCCCGGACGCGATCCGACGCCTCCACGACATGGGGCTGCGCACGATCATGCTCACCGGCGACGCTAAAGACGTCGCCCGGACGGTCGCCGCCGAGGTCGGCATCGACGACGTCGAAGCCGAGGTACGCCCCGAAGACAAGTACCGGACCGTCATCCGGCTGCAGCAGCAGGGCCGGTCCGTGGCGATGATCGGCGACGGCGTCAACGACGCCGCCGCTCTCGCCGCCGCGGATCTCGGGATCGCGATGGGTAGCGGCACCGACGCGGCCATGGAAGCCGCCGACATCACCCTCATCCGAGCGGACCTGAGCGCCGCGGCGGACGCGATCGCGCTCGCCCGCCGCACCCTCGGCACGATCAAGGTGAACCTGTTCTGGGCCTTCGCCTACAACGTCGCCGCGATCCCGCTCGCGATGGCCGGCCTGCTGAACCCGATGATCGCCGGCGCCGCAATGGCGCTGTCCTCGGTCTTCGTCGTCAGCAACAGCCTCCGCCTCCGCACCTTCCACACCCGATAGGAGCGACATGGACACCCACGAACACCACAGCATGACCGACCACGACAACCACCAGAACCATGGCGGCGGTCACGCGACGACGACGTGGACGATGGCCGCACAAGCGACCCTGCACTGCCTCACCGGCTGCGCGATCGGTGAAGTCCTCGGCATGGTCATCGGCACCGCGACCGGCCTGCACAACACCGGCACGATCATCCTGTCGATCGTGCTGGCGTTCATCTTCGGCTACGCCCTCACCATGCGCGGCGTCGTCCGGTCCGGGCTGAGCTTCTCCGCCGCGTTCAAGGTCGCCCTTGCCGCAGACACCGTGTCAATCGCCGTGATGGAGATCATCGACAACACCGTCATCGTCGCGGTTCCCGGCGCCATGGACGCGCAGCTGAACGACTGGCTGTTCTGGGGCTCCCTCGCGTTCTCCCTGGTGATCGCGTTCATCGTGACCACCCCGGTGAACCGGTGGATGATCAGCCGCGGCCTCGGGCACGCCGTCGTTCACGGCCACCACTGATCCAAGTGACTGGCCCTCGCGGCCGCCGGAGTGCAGAGGCCCCCTCAAGCTCCAGGGGGCGGCACATCTGGCGGGTGCGACGTACTTGCTGCATGCCCGCCAGATGTGTCAGAATCGTCCTGCGTTCATAGTGCGCGCCAACAGCCGGCCTTCGGGTCGGTTTTTTTGTGCCCGAAACGCTCTACCCGCGAAGGCCCAGCGGCGGCGATCGCTTGCGGCGAGATGCAGGCCTCTCCCCGCCCCTCGATGAAAGGGCGGGGGATGGTGAGGCCCCCGCCCTTCTTCTCGCGGCTGATCGCGACGCGAGGTGAGCCCAGTGTGTCGAGCCGCACCTGTGCACGCGGCGAGCTCATCGCGGCACCCACGTGGTTCGGTCATCGATGAACCGTCCCTCGCACCGCGAGGCCCACAGACCTCGGAGCACGCACTGGGCGTGCTCCCGAGAGCCAGCCCACGGGCTGGCAGATCGAACGGTGGAGGTTCCATGCCCCTGTCGATTGAGATCCCCGCTGCCGCTGGCTACGCAGTCGGATTCGCCCTCGCGATGAACTTCATCGCGATCGCGATCCGACAGGCGTGGCCGGTGCTGAGTGACAAGGCTGCCCGCCGCGTCGCTCGCATGCAGCGGGCGAAGGCTGCTTCGAAGAAGTAGCGCTCAAAAAAGACCCCCCTCCATCGTCGGGGAGAGCTCTGTGTCCGTTTCGTACCACAAACCTTCGTTATCGGCACATAGCTAGATCCGGGCTTTGCAGGGAGCCGCTGCGGGTGGTGCTCTCAACGATGGCGTCCGTTTGCCGGTGACGGGTGTGGCGTTGCCAGGACGGGGATGACGCGGGCGCAAGCGTGGAGGGTGAGGTGTCGCATGACGCTGTCGATGGCCATACCGCCGCTGGCGACCACGGCGCGGAGTTCGGGGAGCATCTCGAGCAGTCCGGCAAGTGAGCGACGGCCGCGCCCGATGTCGTCGGGTCGGACGGGAATCGGTGGTTCCCGCGAGGTGAGGGTTAGGCGCAGGATCTGGCGTCCCAGGAGTCCGGTTTCGGGCGGCCCGCTCGGAGCGGGGGTCGACGTGGTCGCGGGGAGGTCTTCGGTAGGTGCTGGCTGAGGCGAGGGGCAATATCGTGCACATGTGAGGTGGACACAGCAGCGGTGGGAACGGGTAATGCGGTGGCCGCTTGCGATCGCGGCGGGAGCGTTTCTTGCTGCGTATGCGGTGGAGGTGCTCGCCGATCATCACGGCCGCAGCGCGTTCGTGTCGGATGTTGTGATCAACGTCACGTGGGCGATGTTCGTGGTGGACTACCTCGTGACGCTCCTGTTGGCGCGTCATCGTGGTCGGTGGTTCGTGCACCATCTGGTGGACCTGGCCGCTCTTGCGTTGCCGTTCCTGAGGCCTTTACGGCTGTTGCGGCTCGCGCAGCTGTTCCGAGTCCTGCAGCGGAGCACCGGGGCTGCCGTTCGCGGGCGAGTGATCGTGTACGTGATTGTGACGACAGCTTTGCTGGTGTTCGTGTCCGCGTTAGCGATCCTCGATGTGGAACGGCATGCCGACGGCGCGACGATTGTGTCATTCGGGGATGCGCTGTGGTGGGCGTTGGTCACGATCACGACCGTTGGGTACGGTGATCTGACCCCGGTGACCGAGACAGGTCGGTTGATCGCCGCGGGAGTGATGATCAGTGGCATCGCGCTGCTGGGTGTAGTTACCGCGACAATCGCGAGCTGGATCATTGATCAGGTCGGTCGACGTGACGACGAAGCACAGATCGCGACCCGGCGTGAACTACGTGAACTGTCTGCCGAGATCCGGTCGCTGCCGGAGGAGCTGCAGCAACGTCGACCGCCGTCGGGTGAATGATTCCCTGCCACGGTGTCCAGATCGTTCCGTGGCGTCATAGTAAGAGTGAGATCGGGTCTTCAAGGAGGCTGGTGAGCGTCTGTAGGTATTGAGCGGCGAGGGCGCCGTCGATGACGCGATGGTCTGCGGAGAGCGTGAGGCGGATCCTGTGGCGGACGACGAGGTTGCCGTCGTGTACGGCAGCGTCCGCCGTCGCTGCTCCAACGGCGAGGATTGCGCTTTCGGGCGGGTTGATGATGGCGGTGAAGGACTCCGCGCCGAACATGCCGAGGTTACTGACGGTGAACGTGCCGCCGGTCATGTCGGCGGGTTGCAGTTTCCGATCCGCCGCACGGGCGCTGAAGGATCGGCTGGCGGCGCTGATGCTGCTGACGCTTCTGGTGTCGGCATGTGTCATGACCGGGACAACGAGGCCGGCCGGCGCGGCCATCGCGATCCCGATGTTCACTGCAGTGTGCTGCGTGATCGCAGGATCCGGGTCGTCTTGGTAGGAGACGTTGATGGCCGGGTGCGCGGCCAGGGCGAGGGCTGCGGCCTTGACGATGAAGTCGTTGAGGCTGACTTTCGCGGTGTCTTGTCTGATCCGTGATGCGTTCACCATGGTGCGCAGATCAATGAGGGCGTCAGCGTCGGCGACGGCGGTGACGGTGAAGTGCGGGATGGTGCGGGCGCTCTCGGTGAGTCGGCGAGCGATCACCTTCCGCGTCCCGGTCATCGGCGTCGTCACGTCCGCGTCGGTGTCTTGCTGATGGTGTGTGGAGGCGCTGCCAGGCACGGGGAGCGTTGCCGTCGACGGGACATCGTGCTCTAAAGCTGCAGCACTCTGGTCCGCGTCGATGATGGCTTCGACATCAGCCCTGACAAGGCGGCCGCCGGGGCCCGATCCGTGAACGGTGGCGATGTCGACGTGGTGTTCGCGAGCGAGTTTGCGTGCCAGTGGGGACGCGAACGCGATGTGCTCTGCCGGCGCGGGTATGCCTTCGGAGCGTTCACGCTGTTGCGGCTCCACGGGGGGATCTTCCGATGTGCGTGCGGGGTGGTCGTGCTCGGATGATGTGTCGAACGCGGGAGCGGGGACGAACGTTGGAGTGGTCGGCGATGTGTGCTCATCGGCGGGCGAGTCCGCGCGTTGGCCATCCGCCGGGCTGAGCGCGGGGCCGGAACCGTCGTCGAGCGTCGCGATGGGAGTCCCTATCGCAACGTTCTCTCCTTCGGGAACGAGGATCTCCGTCAAGGTGCCAGCGTCGTAGGCTTCGTATTCCATGGTGGCTTTGTCGGTTTCGATCTCGACGAGGATGTCGCCGACTTCGACGATGTCGCCGGGGTGCTTGTGCCAGGCGGAGATGGCGCCTTCTTCCATCGTGTCCGACAGCCGCGGCATGGTGATCTGGATCATCGGGACGTTCCGTTCCGGTCGGAGGCGCGCCAGCCGACCGCGTGGAGGGTTTCGTGGACGGCGGTAATCGCGTCCTCGAGCGCGGGAAGGGCCACCGTTTCGAGGGGCTTGGCGTATGGCAGGGGAACTTCGGCCATCGCGACGCGGCGGACTGGTGCGTCGAGGTCGTCGAAGGCGCCGTCGGAGATCGACGCGGCAAGCTCCGCGCCGATGCCGTAAGTGAGCCAGTCGTCTTCAAGGACGACCGCGGCGTGGGTCTTCCGCACGGAACGGATCACGGTCTCGCGATCGAGTGGGCGGAGGCTTCGCAGGTCGATGACTTCGGCGTCGATGCCGTCCTCGGCGAGCCGTGTTGCTGCTTGCCGCGCCAGGTGCGCGGTGCGTGAGTAGCCGATGAGCGTGACGTCAGACCCGACGCGGCTGACAGCGGCGCGACCAATTTCGACGTCGTCGACGTCATCGGGTACGTCGTCCTTGATGTTGTAGAGGGCGAGGTTCTCGAGGAACAGCACCGGGTCGTCGTCCCGGATCGACGCACGCAGGAGCGTACGTGCGTCCGCTGGGGTGGACGGTGCGACGACTTTCATACCGGGTACGAACGCGTAGTACAGCTCCACGTTCTGCGAGTGCGTTGCACCGAGCTGTTGACCGCCGCCACCTGGTGTGCGGATCACTAGCGGTACGCGGCTCTGCCCGCCGAACATGCCGTAGATCTTCGCGGCGTGGTTGACGATCTGATCGAGTGCGAGGAGGGAGAAGTTGATGGTCATGATCTCCACCACCGGTCGCAGTCCGAGCATCGCGGCACCGATCGCGGCACCGGTGAACCCTTCTTCCGCGATTGGGGTGTCGCGGACACGGCGTGGCCCGAACTCCTCGAGCAGCCCCTGAGTGATTTTGTACGACCCTTCGAATATCCCGATCTCTTCGCCGAGCAGGAGCACGTTCTCGTCCGCGAGGAGTTCCTCGCGGAGCGTCATCCGGAGCGCGTCCCGGTAGCTCATCACAGTCATCGGGTCTGCTCCTGACTTGTCGTGGCGGGATAGTTCGTGTCAGTGGGCGGTGGGAACAGCGGCTGTGCAGGGAGCCGGCGCGTGTCGTTCGGGACCGGTGTGGCGTAGGTGTAGTCGAACAGGGTGCTGGGGTCCGGGTGGGCGCTGTTCGCGGCGTAGTCCGCTGCCGCGGTGGCTGCAGCGATGGCGGCGGCGTCCATGGCGGCGGCGGCATCGTCGTCGATGATCTCTGCGGCGATCAGCGCCGCCCGGTAGGCGGCGACCGGGTCGTGCTCGCGGAGCGCTTCCGTTTCGCTGTCGGTGCGGTACTTCGCCGGGTCCACCACCGAATGGCCTTTCAAGCGTTCGGTGGTGAGTTCCAGCAGGAACGGCTCATTTCGACGCGCTGACGCGAGTGCGCGGGTCATCGCTTGCTGCACGGTGACCGGGTGCAGCCCGTCGGCGCGTTCGGCGGCCATCCGGTAGGAGGCAGCGCGCTTGTACAGTTTCGGTTCCGCGGAGGCGTGTCCGACGGTCGTGCCCATCCCGAGCTGGTTGTTGATGATGACGTACACGATCGGCAGATGCCACAGCGCGGCGAGGTTCAACGACTCGTGGAACGCGCCGATGTTCGTCGTCCCGTCTCCGAGCGTGCACACCACGACCTCGTCGCCGCCGCGGTAGTCGATCGCGAGGGCTGCCCCGGTGGCGAGCGGGATTTGCCCGCCGACGATCCCATAGCCGCCGAGGAGCCTCGCGGTGAGGTCGAACATGTGCATGGAGCCGCCCCAACCACTGGAAACCCCGTCGACGCGGCCGTACAACTCCGCCATCACCCGGTTCGGGTCGATTCCGCGGCCGATCGCGTACCCGTGCTCCCGGTAGTTGGTGAACAGGTAATCCATCGGCTGCATCGCGGTCGTGATCCCGGCGACCGCAGCCTCCTCGCCGAGATTCAGGTGGCAGTATCCACCGATCAGGGCTTGCGTGTAGGCGCGGGCGGCGCGTTCCTCGAACCGCCGCACTCGGAGCATCAAGGACAGCAGCTCAGCTTGTTGCTCTTCGGGGATGTTGTCGGGCTCTTGCGTCGGCGTTGTGCGGGAGGTCATAACGGTCTGCTGCTCCTTTGCGCAATTGCCCATCCGACCCGTAACGCATTCACGGCGCGGAGGTGTTGTTCGGCCCGGTGCCGACCGTTGGCCGGTGAGGGGTGTGGCGCGGCGATCACCGGTAGCACAGTCGGGGCGTCTGTCATGGTGAGGTACCGCATGACGCCGTCCAGCGCCGTGGCTCCGAAGGTGACGATCGCGGCCAGTTGCGGAAGCGAGGCAAGGAGCGTCGACAGCGCGGGGATGCTTTCCACCAGATCTGCTCGCGTGGGTCTTCTCGCGAGTTCCCACGGCACGATATTCCACCGCAGGTACGCCGTACGCGGCAGCCCAGATTCCGCACGCGCGCGCCTGAACGCAGCCACTGTCGGGCCGGGATTGTCCTCGCTGCAGATCGCACCCGCGCCGACCGCGATCGTGGCGGGACCGGGCGATTCCATCAGCACCAGGACCTGGGATTCGACCCCACCGGAGTGAGCGTCGAAGCCCGGCACGAATCGCCTGGTCCCATCCGGTGCGAGCCGCCACATCTCCGCCAACCCGTTCAGCGACCGAACATCCGCCGGTGCGAACGTCCGACCGGTGTCGCGCACAGCGGCGGCAGCATCACGTGGTGATCGCCGCATCAAGCTGGCTTCGGGGGCGCGAGGAGGGTGCCGCGGATGACGGAGCCGTGGAAGGTGCGGACGGCAACAGTGATCCACGCGGCGACGAGGCCGGCGTAGTACAGGACGGCGAGGCCAGCGACGACGGTGAGTCCGGAGTGCAGGGCCAGGCCGTTCAGGCCGGTGACGCAGGTGCCGACGGGGAACGTGAACGACCACCAGGTCAGGCTGAACGGGAGGTGCTGCTTCGCGGTGCGGATGGTGATGGCGAGGGCGATGACGGTCCACAGCAGCGCGAAGCCGAGCATCGCGAACCCGTACACCAGCGCCACGACCAGCAGGGCATGCGCGGTACTCGCATCGACAACGGTGGGGGCGTTCGAGGCGAGGAGGTTCACGGCGGTGATCGACTGCCCGACCGGCCCGAGGACGATCCACAGAGTCGGGACCATGCCGGCGGCGCCGACCTTGTGCTGCGCGAGACGGTTCCAGATCAGGGTGATCACGACCAGGGACGTGATGAGGCTGAGGCCGAAGAAGCCGTAGCAGGACCACAGCAGCGTCTCCCGCGCCTGCCCGGCGGGGGCGTAGGGCAGGAGGAGCGCACCGGTGGAGGCAGACACCATCGGCGGGACGATCGGCATCAACCAACCGCCGAACGCGGAGTCGGGCTTGTTCTCGTGGCGGGTGAACGCCAGGTACGGCACGAGCACTGCCGTGAGCAGTCCTCCGATGGTGCCGATGGTCCAGAGGACCCAGTCGATGGTGACGGCGGCGGGGAGGCCGATCCAGTCCTTGCCGAGCAGGATCGTGCCTGCACCGACGGTGAGAAACGCCATTGGCGGGGCGCCGTAGAAGTGCGAGATGACCGGGTGCAGGTGGTGCTTCGCCGCGGTGTCCCGGTAGCGCACCCAATGCAGGACCGTCGCGATGGTGAGGGCGATGAGCAGGATCGCAGCGATTGCCCACACCACCGTCGCGCCGGTGCGCAGCCCTGGGAACTGCAGCGGGAGTGATGCAGCGGCGACGGCGACGATGCCGGTGCCCATGATGGATGCGAACCAGTTCGGAGTCAGGTTCGACACGATATGCCCTGGCCGATCGAGCTCTCGGAACACCGTGCGCCGCTTTGGGGCACCGTGCCGCTTGGTCGTGCTGGGTGCCGGTGCGGTCTGGGTGGTCATGCAGGCAGTCTGACCCCGACCTCGGGCGTGGTGGAACCACGAACTGTTTCGGGGTGGCACAATCATGGTTTGTGAAACGTCGTGTGACGGACCGGAAGCTGGATCTCGACACGTTGGACGTGCTGCAGCGTGTCTCGGAGTCGGGCTCGTTGTCGATGGCTGCGAGCCAGTTGGGCATCACTCAACAGGCGGTGTCAGCGCGGATTGCGGCGGCGGAGCGGATGGTCGGGGTGCAGCTGGTGGTGCGTTCCTCGTCGGGTTCGTGGCTCACCGATGCTGGGGCGACGGTGATGGAGCTTGCCGCACCGGTGTTGGATGCGGCAGCACGATTGGAGGCAGGTGTGCATGCACTGCGGCTGCCATCGGGCACGATCACGGTTGCCGCGTCGCAAACGATCGCGGAGTTGATGTTGCCGGAGTGGTTGTTGCGCTCCCGTCGTGCGGCGCCGGAGATCAGTGTGCGCATGTTGGCGGGGAACAGCACCGACGTGATCGGGTACGTCCGCACCGGCGCCGCTGACATCGGGTTCGTTGAGGGGCCACACACGCCGGTGGATCTTCATGCGATGCCGGTTGCGGACGATGAGCTCACGGTGGTCGTTGCGGCAGAGCATCCATGGGCGTCAGCGGCGTCTGTGACGGCGGCGGATGTCGCCGCGACACCGCTGCTGGTGCGCGAGCAGGGATCGGGCACGCGCGCTGTCGTGGAAGGGTGGTTGCGTGACCAGGGGTTGACGATGGTGGAACCGGCGGCGCAGCTTGATACCACCGCGGTGATTCGCGCGAACGTTCGCTCAGGCGTGGCGCCGGCGGTGATGAGTGTCCGTTCGGTACGTGCGGATGTCGACGCTGGGGTCCTCGTGCGGGTCCCGGTCGATGGCCCATCACCGCTTCGGCGGTTTACCGCGATCTGGTCGACGCCGCCATCAGCCGCGACCGCGGCGTTCCTGCACACCGCAACCCACCCGGTGTAGTCGTCTGCTGGCGAACCGGAGCTGGCGGCCACGGCGTCGCGGGGTTGTCATATTGCGCACGCGTCGTTCCATTCACGGAATGGTGTGTTGGGGTTGGAAACGTCGATGATGGCGTTCGCTGCGGATCGCGGTTCGTCTCGTTGCGTGAACGCCTGCGCGGCTCCGACATCACGGATGGGCGCGCGGACAATGCCGGTACTGGCCCAGATCGTCCAGTCCCAGAGCCCTCGAGCGGGCACTTGCAACAGTCCCCATCCGGTCACGATGAGCACGTCCGCTCCTACCGGGTCGCTGCGGAAGGGAATCGCCACATCCGCTCGTGCTCCCATCGCGGTGATGACCGAAGTGATCGTCTCGTGTTGCACGGCGTAGCCAGCTGCAGTGACCGCGTCACCGAGCGCCGTCGCAACCGCGTGCACGGCGTAGACGGAATCACCATCGACCGCGATGATCGATCGCCGGCCGGCGTACTGCGTGCTCCACTGATGCACCACGTCGCGGTACACGCTGGCGATGGTGTGGGGGGTCATTGGTGCTCCCTTATGTGGCGGCGGGTGTCGGGGACGGATCAAACGGCATGCAGCAGCGGAACGAACAGTGCTGCGGCAGCGATCAAGACGACGAGGGAGACGCCGGTGAGCAGCAGCCGCTTCTGCCGGCGGGGTTGCCCATCTGGTGCGTCGCCCCACACGCTCGCCCGGACGGTGATCTGGTGCGCATCGCCGACCAGACGGCGGATCGTCGGATCGGACAGGTCCAACAGTCCGTTGCGGGCATTGGCCGAGATCTGCGCAGCTTCCCGCATGCTCATCGACATCCGCGACACGCTCCGATCACGTTCCGCGTCGTTGGCACTGAATCGTCTGCGAGACCGACTCGTCCGTTGCATCAGAACGTCTGCCCGTTCTCGTCGCCAACCTGCTTGACAGAATTGCCATGCACCACGGGGCCATCCGGAGCATCTGTGAATGGGCCGCGCCCGATCGGGATGCCAGCCTCAGGGTGATTCAGGTCGAACGCCGGGGACTCCGACCGGATCCTGGGGATCGAGGTGAAGTTGTGTCGCGGTACCGGACACTGGGTTGCCCACTCGAGGGAGCGACCGTACCCCCATGGGTCATTGACCTGCACCTTGGGTGCCTTCCGAGCCGTGATGTAGATATTGAACAGGAATGGCAGGAATGAGATCCCGAGCAGTATCGACCCGATCGTGGAGACCTGGTTCAGCCAGGTGAACCCGTCCTGCGGCAAGTAGGTCGCGTAACGGCGGGGCATGCCGATCACGCCGAGCCAGTGCTGCACGAGGAACGTGGTGTGGAACCCGAGGAACAGTAACCAGAAGTGGATCTTGCCGAGCCGTTCGTTGAGCATCTTCCCGGTCCACTTCGGCCACCAGAAGTAGAAACCGCCGAACATTGCAAACACGACGGTGCCGAACACGACGTAGTGGAAGTGGGCGACGACGAAGTAGCTGTCGGAGAGGTGGAAGTCCAACGGCGGAGACGACAGGATCACGCCGGTAAGGCCACCAAAGGTGAAGGTAATGAGAAACCCGACAGCCCAGAGCATCGGTGTTTCGAATGTCACCGAGCCGCGCCACATGGTGCCGATCCAGTTGAAGATCTTCACCCCGGTCGGGACTGCGATCAGCATCGTCATCAGTGAGAAGAACGGCAGCAGGACGCTGCCGGTGACGTACATGTGGTGTGCCCACACGGTCACCGACAAGGCTCCGATAGAGATGGTGGCGTAAATCAGTGTCTTGTAGCCGAAAATCGGCTTTCGGCTGAACACGGGCATGATCTCGGAGATGATGCCGAAGAACGGCAACGCGATGATGTACACCTCGGGGTGCCCGAAGAACCAGAACATGTGCTGCCACAGCAGCGCTCCACCGTTGGCGGGATTGAAGATCTGCGCGTCGAAGACACGGTCGAGGCCGAGGCCGAAGAGGGCAGCGGCCAATACCGGGAACGCGATCAGTACCAGCAGCGCAGTTACCAGGACGGTCCAGGAGAAGATCGACATGCGGAACATCGTCATGCCGGGGGCACGCATGCAGATGATGGTGGTGATGAAGTTGACCGACCCGAGGATTGATGCGAATCCGACGAGGATGAGCCCGAACACCCACAGGGTGCCACCGAGGCCTGGCGTGAAGGTCGTGTCCGACAGTGGCGCGTACGCGGTCCACCCGAACGATGCTGCACCCTGCGGAGTCAGGAAACCGCCCACAGTGATGAGGCCGCCGAACAGGTAGATCCAGTACGAAAAGGCGTTCAGTCGGGGAAACGCGACATCCGGCGCGCCGAGGTGCAGCGGCATGATCGCGTTCGCAAAACCCGAGAACAACGGTGTCGCGAACAGCAGCAGCATGATCGTGCCGTGCATGGTGAACAGTTGGTTGTACTGCTCCTTTGTCGCCACGATTTGGAGGCCCGGTTCGAACAGTTGCGCGCGGATCACGAGGGCCATGACGCCGGCGAGGAGGAAGAACATGAATGAGGTCATCATGTATAGGTAGCCGATGACTTTGTGGTCGGTGGAGGTGATCCACCGGACAATGATGTTTCCTTTTGCGCCGGTCCGGGGCGCATCGAACACGGGCACCCCGGTGTCGGTGGTGCGCGGGGTTGTGGCGGTCATGAGCTGCCTTTCGACATGCAGTGCAGAGACTGGTTGGGCGAATTCTGCCGGCTCGCTGGGGTCACACGAATAGGACGGCAGCGATCAGGCACGCACTGGGGCTGGCATGAGCCCAGCAGCGCTAGCAGGCTGGCGGTGACGCACCCGGGTCGTGGCATGTGACTGCACCACCTGCTCAGCTTCGGTGACGACGTCGGCGACTGCCTGGTCGTGCATGTCGAATGCATCCGTCGCGACGTAACACCGGCTGCGAGCCGTTCCGTTGAGCGGTCCACCCGAACGTTGATTGGGGCGCATCAGCATGGCTCTCCTGTTCGTGGAAGCGTTCCTGCCGATCTTCCTCGCCGCTCGGGCGGTCGGCAACGGAGATTCGGTTGTGACCACACAACGGCGTGTTGTGTGCGGCGGCGGTTGCGACGCGCAGCGGGCGACTTCCATGCCACCGAGCATCATCGGCACGGTGCACTGGTCGGCACGGTGCACTGGTCGGCACGGTGCACTGGTCCGTGTCGTGGTGTCAGCTCGGCGGAACCGGGCCGGGGTTCACTCGAGCGAACCTGCGTCGGGAGGAAGGGGCGGCGGCGGACTGAGTTTCCTCTGTGCCGGCTGCCGGTGCCGCGCGGGATTTCCGGGTGTCAGCGTGGTCGCGTGGGGCGGGTTGCAACGGGAGCGAGCCAGGCGGTGAGTGCGGTGGCCACGATGCTGCCAGCGCCGATGATGACGGCGAGGACGACGATCTGGAATCGTCCGGCCTCGATGGGCGAAACCCCACCGAAGACCGCGCCGACGAACGCTCCGGGAAGCGTGACCAGCCCGGTCGTTTTCGTCTGGTCCACTGTTGGCACCAATGCTGCGCCGATCGCTCGGCGGACCTGGTCGACGGTGGCCTGCCGTGGCTGCGCTCCAAGGGCGAGCCACCCTTCGACTTCGTCCCATCGGTCATCGACGAGTTCGACGAATCGCCTTCCGGATAAGGTCGAGATCGTCATTGTGTTCCCGATCACGATGCCTCCGATCGCGAGAACGTATCGCGGGGTGAGCGCGATGGCCCCGGTTCCGAAGACGAGTACGCCGGCGACCATGATTCCTGCAGCCATGCACGTCGCGACTGGGACAATGCGAGCGCGGAGCGTGCCGAGCCGTCGAGCTGAGGTAATGGCCGCGACCGTGAACATCACCAAGAGCGCGATGGTGATCAGCGCCGGCGAGCGGATGATCCCTGTCAGCAGCACGCTGATCGCAGCCAACTGCAACACCCCCCGCCCAACTGCGAATGCTGGAGCCCACGGTGAGGGTGCGCGCACTGCCAGCAACACCGCCGCCGTAACACCGACGAGAGTGACCACGCCGACGAGAGTGCGGACGGCTTCATCGGAATTGATCAACTCGCTCCTTCCACCGGCGGCCGCCACGCGCTCAGGTTGCAGGCGTACCCAGATCGGGAAGAAAAGAAGGTGTGTCCGGCCAAGGCGCGCGTCCCCTTGCCCTCGGGCAGGACCGCCCGCCTGAGCATCGTTGATTCGGTCCGCCGGATCGCCGGGAGCATGCCGACTATTGGTCACCGCCCTGTCTGCCAAAGTCGACGAGAAAGATGAAGATGCGTTGCCCATCACGCATCTCGTGCGTCATCTCCCGGATCGTACCGATCTGACCATCGCGCGTGAGCGCCTGCTGCAGCGCCGGGACCTGCACAAGATGGTTCACGTCTACGTCGAACCACTCCACATGGTGCGCGTCAACATCGGATGCCATCCAGTCATCTGCTGGTGCGCTTCGGTCCCACCCGTACTGATGCGTCTCCACTGGAGACCATTTCACGATGCGCTGCATTGTCGCTCACCGCTGCCCGATCAAGCCGTAGGGCAGTCCCGGGTGCTGCTCGGCGATTTCGGTGAGCCGGTTGTACTTTGCGACCCGTTCCCCGCGGGCGGGTGCGCCCGACTTGATCTGCCCAGTACCGGTTCCGACGACGAGGTCGGCGATGAACGTGTCCGTGGTCTCCCCGGAACGGTGGGAGACCATGCTGGCCATCCCGATGCTGGTGGCGGTGGCGATCGCACCGAGGGTCTGGGAGACCGTACCGATCTGGTTCGGCTTGATCAGTGCCGCGTTCGTCAGGTGTTGCTCGCCGCCGTCGCGGATGCGCTGGGGGTCGGTGACGTAGAGGTCGTCGCCGACGGTCTGGATCCGGTCACCGAGCGCCGCTTGCATGCGGCGGAACCCCTCATGGTCGTCCTCAGCGAACCCGTCTTCGATGCTGCGGATCGGGTACGTGTCGATGAGCTGCCGGTAGTAGTCGACCAGCCCGTCCCGGTCGAGGCTGTCGTCGAGCATCCGGTACGAGCCGTCTCCGAGGGAGAACTCGTTCGCGGCCGGATCGAGGGCGATCGCCACCTGGTCGACGCCCGGCTCGTAGCCTGCGGCGCGGATCGCGGTGACCAGCAGGTCGAGCGCTTCCTCGGGTGCAGCGATCGATGGTGCGAAGCCGCCCTCGTCGCCGAGGCCGAGGCTACCGAACCGGTCCCGTACCAGACCCGCGAGGGCGTGGTAGACGTCCGCGCCGATGCGGACAGCGTCGGCCATCGTTGAGGCGTTGACGGGGGCGATCATGAACTCCTGGAAGTCCAGCTTGTTCGCTGCGTGCGCGCCGCCGTTGAGGACGTTGAAGTGCGGGACCGGCATCCGCGGCGTCGAGCCGGTGATCTCGGCGATCCACTGCCAGAGTGGGAGGTCCGCGGCGTGTGCGAGGGCCCGGGAGGCGGCGATGGAGGTTGCGACGACGCTGTTCGCGCCGAGCCGGCGGTACCCGGTGGTGCCGTCGAGTTCGGCGAGGGCGGCGTCGACCTGTCCGATCGCGGACCAGGACCGGCCGGTGAGCAGGCCCGCGATGTCGGTGTTGATCAGGTGGAGCGCCTGGGTGATGTCGCGGCCACCGAACGCTGTTCCGCCGTCGCGGAGCTCGACGGCTTCGTGGGCGCCGGTGGATGCGCCCGCGGGGGCGTCGCCGGTGACGGTGCGGCCGTCGTCGAGTTCGAGCAGGACGCGGACGGTCGGGTAGCCGCGGGAGTCGAGGATGCGGGTGCCGTGGACGGCGTCGATGGTGACGGGGTGGTCGCGGTGGGTGACGTACTCGCCCTGGTGGGCTCCGTGGTGGTGGATGCCGCTGATGTAGTCGTTCATGGTGACGCTCCTTCTGGTCGGGTCATGCGTCGTGGTCGTGCGGATGGAAGGGAAAGCCGCGGGGAGGCGGAGGGGACGACCTGCTGGCGATCACTCAGCGCCAGTGCCTCCCCGCGGCGGTCAAGGGGCCCGTGGATCACGGGTGTCGGGTGTGGGCTTCCTGTGCGGTGCGGATGACGGCTTCGGCAGCAGGACGGTTGGCCCACCCGTTGGTGGTGACGTGCTTGCCGTGTTCGATCTCCTTGTAGTGGGAGAAGAAGTGCTCGATCTCGATGAGGGTGTGCTCCGGGACGTCGCTGATGTCCTGCAGGTCTTCGAACCGGTCGTCGCCGGCGGGGACGGCGAGGATCTTGTCGTCGCCGCCGTTCTCGTCGACCATGCGGAGCATCCCGATCGGCCGGACCGTGATGACGACGCCCGGGAACGTCGGTCGGGGCAGCAGCACGAGCGCGTCGAGGGGGTCGCCGTCATCGCCGAGCGTGTCATCGATGGAGCCGTAGTCCTGGGGGAACACCATGCTGGTGAACACGGCCCGGTCGAGCCGGATCCGGCCGGTGGTGTGGTCGACTTCGTACTTGTTGCCGCTGCCGCGGGGAACCTCGATCGTGTCATCGATGGAGCCGTAGTCCTGGGGGAACACCATGCTGGTGAACACGGCCCGGTCGAGCCGGATCCGGCCGGTGGTGTGGTCGACTTCGTACTTGTTGCCGCTGCCGCGGGGAACCTCGATCGTGACGTCGAACAGCATGGGAAGGCCCGTTCCAGGATGTGGGGTGGCGGTCACAGCAGACCGCCAAGGAGGATGCCGGCGATGGCTGCCGCGACCGAGAGGACGAGCATCCCGAGACCGTTGACGGCTGCGGCGGTGATCCGGCCGCTGCGGGCGAGGCGGACCGTTTCGAAGTTGGCGGTACTGAACGTGGTGTAGCCGCCCATCACCCCGGTGCCGAGCACCGCCACGGGGGCTGCGCCGAGGTGACTGGCGGCGCCGACGATGAGCCCGAGCAGCAGCGACCCGGTGATGTTGATCGTCAACGTGCCGACGGGGAGCCGGAACTCCCGGCCGGTGTTGATCAGCCCGTCGAGGAGGAACCGGCCGGCAGCGCCCACGCCGCCACCGGCCGCGACCGCGACCGCGAGGAGGATGCCGGCGTTCATGCGGACACCGTCCGGGGGCGGAACCAGCCGGCGACCACCAGTCCGACCGCGGTCGCGATCGCACCGGCTATGACGGTCAGTAGCGCGTACCCGGTGCCGGCGAGACCGTGGCCGGTGAGGAACAGTGCGGCGGTGGACTCAGCGAGGGTGCTGTAGGTGGTGAAGCCGCCGAGCACTCCCGTGCCGAGCAGCAGACGCAGGACACGGCGGCGGCCCGCGTCGGGACCGCGATGCGCCAACGCTTCCAGGAGCACCCCGAGCAGCAGCGCTCCGCTGATGTTGATCCAGAAGATCGACCAGCTCACCCCGCCGTCTGCTGGGAGCAGCGCACTGATCACGTCGCGCAGGAGTGTGCCGACCGTGCCACCGACCGCGACGAGGCCGACGTACCGCCACCGCAGGTGCACGGGCCGCATGGCCGTTGCGGGGTCGGAGACGTCCACATCCGGGTCGGAGGGGAGCTGATCATCGGGCATCGGGGTGTCCGTTCGGGTGGTCATGTTCCGCCTTCTGCCGCGACCAGCGCCGCGGCGTGGTGCGCTGCTACCGGATCCAGGAACGCCCCACCACGCGGGACGAGAGCACCCGTCGGCGTAAGCTCATACTGCAGCGGCTGCCCCGTGGGCAGGTTCAGTGCGTGCAGTTCCGGCTCCGTGAGGTCGTCGATGCACGCGCACATGGCGCGGAGCGAGTTGCCGTGCGCGACGACGAGGACGCTCCGACCCGACCGCACCATCGGTAGAAGTCGGTCCTGCAGCACGGGTCGGACCCGATCGATGACATCGGAGAGGGCCTCGGTGCGTCGGAGGGCAGCGTCTGACAGGTCGCGCAGCGCGGAACTTGACCGCAGCGCCGTCCACACTTGCAGGGACATCGCCGGTGGTGCGCCGTTCCGGGACCTGCGGATTCGGGTGTATTCGTCGTCGCCGAGCGTTCGGCGGGCATCGGTCTTGGTCATCCCGGTGAGTGCGCCGTAGTTGCGTTCGTTGAGCTGCCAGACCTTCTCCGTCGGGATGGCGATGCCGAGGGTGTCGAGGACCAGTTCCGCAGTGTGCACGGTGCGTTGCAGCGTCGACGTGAGCACCTGGTCCGGCAAGATGCCTGCTGCCTGCAGGAGCCGCCCCGCGGTCACGGCTTGCTGGACACCCTCGACGGTCAACGGTTCGTCGCGGAGGCCGGTGAAGGTGCCGGCCCGGTTCGCGGTGCTTTCCCCGTGGCGCAGCAGCACCAGCCGGCCCGTCACGACGCATCCCACGGCAGGGCGCTCTCGAACCCGACCGGTGCGTGTGGGACGACCACGACGGGACGGTGCTGCTGGTGCGTCAGGCGGGCGGCGACGGAACCGTTCAAGAACTCCGCAACCCGGCGTCGGCCCGTCTGCGACCCGACGACGATCATTACCGCGTCACGTTGCTCCGCCACCGCCGCCAACGCCCGGCTTGGATCTCCAACCCGAGTGAGGATCTCCACCCGGACCGACCGTGCTGCAGCGAGATCGTGGATGACGGCGACGTCGCGGTCGGGCAGCTGCTGCGGTTCGGTGTCCGCCGTGTCCGGATCGATCGGTTCGATGATCTCCGAACCGTCCCGACGAGTTCCTGCGTTCAGCAGCGCCGGATCCACCGCAACACACACTACCGACGCACCGAAATGCTTCGCGATCAGCGTGGCAACGCCGACAACGCTCTCTACCTGCCCGGACTGTACGCCGGCAACGATCGTGCGGGCGGAGTCTGCCTCGACCATGTCTTCTCCCTATCTCGGGCACGCTGACGCGCGCCGTGCTGAGATAGGGACTGTTGTCGACAGGTGTCGAGGTTGGGTCCGGCAAGCCCCACTACCGGGTCCGAAGACACCACCAGTATGCACCCACCACCACGCACCACGACAGGAAAGTCCCTCCGGCTTCTGCGGAAGGGGTACGGCCTCTGAACGGTACGGCCACGCGACGCATACCCCTGTGCTGATCAATCACCCAGCCGCCACAGACAGCACATACCCCCAGGGGGTACAGTGCCATTAAATCTACCTTGCACTGTGACGTGCTCAACGCTGCAGCTCGACACTCCGACACTCACCGACCTGATCGAAAGACTGATGCTCACCACCACCGCCTCCCCGCGTCGCCGGCTGCTGTTGCAGGCCGTAGCGACGTTGGCGCTGCTGCTGCTGGTCGGGTTCACGGTCCTGATGCACACGATGGCCGGCCACGAGCACCCGATGGCAGCTCCCGCCGCCACCACCGAGCACGTCCATGCCGTCGCAAACCGCCACGGGGAGCATGCCGCTCCCGCGGCCGCGGTGCTGACGGTCCTCACCGACGCCGGCTGTGACAGCGGCCTGTGCGCGCTGATGTGCTCGCTGATGGGGATGGCGTGCGCGCTGACGATCGCCCTGTTCGCATGGGCGCTAGTGCGCGCACGGACCGGCGGCGTCCTCGCGCTGCTGTCGCGACTGCTTGCGCTGGCTGACCGGCTGCCGCGCCACATCGCAGCACCGAAACCACCGTCACTGACGGCACTGCAGATCATCCGCATCTGATCCTCCCCCTGCGGGACCACACCGCCGCAGGGCGGCTCCCGCATGCCCAGAACCGGGAGGCATCCGCCTGCCCGGACCAATTGACGCATACACGGGAACGGACCTTCCATGCACACCACCACGACCACGCGCATCCTCGCGATCGCCGCCTCGCTCACCCTCGGCCTGACCCTCGCGAGCTGCTCCACCAACAACAGCAGCTCCGACGCGGGCTCGTCCGCCTCGTCGAGATCGGCCGCGTCGGCGCACAACGACCAGGACGTGATGTTCGCGCAGATGATGCTGCCGCACCACGAGCAGGCCGTCGAGATGAGCGACGTGCTCCTCGCCAAGGGCGACGGTGTTGACCCCAACGTCGCCACCCTGGCGAAGCAGATCAAGGCCGAGCAGGGTCCGGAGATCACTCAGCTCACCAGCTGGCTGCAGGGCTGGGGTGAGCCCACGGAGTCGGAGCACCCTGGGTCGGGGCACTCCATGTCCGGGATGATGTCCGATTCCGACATGACCGACCTTGACCAGGCATCCGCGAAGGACGCCGGGAAGCTGTTCCTGCAGCAGATGGTCCAGCACCACGAGGGCGCCGTCGATATGGCCAGGAGCGAAGTCGACAAGGGCAAGAACACCGACGCGGTCGCGATGGCGAAGTCAATCGTGTCGAGCCAGACCGAGCAGATCACGCAGATGAAGGACATGCTCGCGTCCAAGTGACCGGTTCTTCCCCGTTCGTGACCACCCTGTCGCGGCAGAATATGCCCGCGACGTGAAGAAGCAGGTGTATATGTTCGTGATCAACGCAGTCGGTGACGCCCTAGTAGCAGCCGGCTCGATGGGGTGGGAGATCCTCTGGCCCCTCATCCTCGGCTTCACCCTCTCCGGCATCATCCAAGCCGTCGTCCGCACCGACCAGATCACCAAGCTCATGCGCGACGACTCCCCCCGAGCGATCAGCGTCGCAACCGGCCTGGGCGCACTGTCCTCGTCCTGCTCCTACGCCGCCGTCGCCCTCGCACGGGCGCTCTTCCGCAAGGGCGCGAGCCTGTCGTCGGCCATGGCGTTCGAGGTCGCCTCCACGAACCTCGTCGTCGAGCTCGGCCTGATCCTCGCGTTCGTCATGGGCTGGCAGTTCACCGCAGCGGAGTTCGTCGGCGGACCGCTGATGATCATCCTCATCGCCCTCGGGTTCCGGCTCTGGATGCGCGGGAAGATCGTCGACGCCGCCCGCGAACAGGCCGACAAGGGCCTCGCCGGCGCGATGGAGGGCCACGCAGCCATGGACATGTCCGTGCAGGGCGACCAGGGCTTCTGGCGGCGACTGTTCTCGAGGCCCGGGCTCACGAGCGTGTCGCAGTACTTCGTCATGGACTGGGCATCCGTCATCCGCGACATCGTCATCGGCCTACTCATCGCCGGCGCCTTCGACGCCTGGGTCCCGAAGGCGTGGCTGCAAGCGCTGTTCCTCGAGGGACACCCGACGCTCGCGTTCCTGATCGACCCGCTCATCGGACCGATCCTGGCGATGGTGAGCTTCGTCTGCTCCGTCGGCAACGTCCCCCTCGCAGCGGTCCTCTGGAACGGTGGGATCAGCTTCGGCGGTGTGATCAGCTTCATCTTCGCCGACCTGATCATCATCCCGATCATCATCATCTACCGGAAGTACTACGGCTGGAAAGCAGCCCTCCGCATCACCGGGATCTTCTACGGCGCCATGGTCCTCGCCGGCTACGCCGTCGAACTGCTCTTCACCCCGCTGCACCTTATCCCCACGAACCGGCACCTCACCATCGTGACGACCTCGATCAGCTGGAACTACACCACCTGGCTCAACATCGTGTTCCTGCTCGTCGCGGCGTTCCTGCTCGTCGTCTTCACCCGCAGCGGCTCATGGCCCATGCTCCGCATGATGAGTGACCACCCCGATACCCACGACCAGGCAAACGCCAAGCACAGCCAGCCCTGACCCGACCGGCCACGCCGACAGGGCAAGCTAGGCCACACAGCATTGTCGGAATCACGCCACAAAGCGTTCCCAGCCACACGCAAAGCGCGCCGCGCCGGCGTTACACGTAGCGGAACTCAGTGCCGGTTTCTACGTGCCGTTTCCACTGCCGTCCGACGCGTTCCGCTACGTTCTGAGTCATGGGTGAGCTTCTCGGGTACGCGCGGGTGTCGACAACCGATCAGGACGCGGCGCTGCAGCTCGACGCGTTGAACGCTGCCGGCTGCTACCGGGTGTGGGTCGACACAATGTCAGGATCGCTCGAGCACCGTCCGGAGCTCACCAAGCTGCTCGATCAGCTCCGACCAGGCGACACTCTCGTCGTGTGGCGACTCGACCGGCTCGGACGATCCATCCGGCATCTGATCGACCAGCTGCAGGCACTGGGGGAGCGAGGTGTCGGGTTCCGATCCTTGCAAGAGACGATCGACACAACCTCACCCGGCGGCCGGCTCGTGTTCCACGTCTTCGCCGCCCTGGCCGAGTTCGAACGGGATCTCATCCGAGAACGCACGCACGCCGGCCTCACGGCCGCTCGAGCTCGAGGGCGGAACGGCGGTCGGCCGCCTCGACTGTCGGCCGATCAGGTACGAACTGCCAGGCGCCTGTACGAGCAACAGGACATGACGGTCGCCCAGATCGGCGACGTTCTCGGCGTCAGTAGGACCACGGTGTACAGGGCACTCCGGCGCGAGAGCGAGCCAGTCGCAGGCCGACGTCGAAAGACGTCCGGCTGACGGTCGGGCACCGCGCGGTCCGTGCGACCGATGAGCACGGGGTGTTGCGACATGTCTAGAGCCAAGACCACATCTGTCGCGGAACCCCCTGAATCGACCCCATGACTGCGGCTCTCAACCGCACTGGGGCCGTGGCGTTGGGGCATACCTCAGCACTACGTCGATACGTGCTGACGCGGCAACTCGATCGCAGCCGCCCTTGCGGCACAGATGATCGGCCGTCGGTGATGTCGGAGGTGTGATGAATAATTAGGATACGCGTGGCGATGGTGCCCGCAGAGATGAGAACCCATGCCCGAGACCGCCGTCACTTGGCTCCGCAACACGACTAACTACTGGACGCCGTCGTCAACACAGTTTGCTGGAGCACGCAGTCACAGAGAGTCGATCCAGACTCGTCTCGACTCCGACCTCGGCATCTTCGGCATGTTTGAGATCGGCTCTCTTCGGCACGGAACTGGCATCTGGCTGTACAGCGACGCCGACTACCTCGTCTCGCTGAAGGGAACGAAACCGATCTCGCCTTTGACAACGTTAAACAAGGTGAAGTCGTCGCTACAGGCTCGGTTCCCGTCTACGACGGTCGTGGTTCGTCAGCCTGCAGTCGTGTGCCGCTTCTCAGACGGCGATGTTGAGGTTGTCCCTGGGTATTATACAGACGGGGGCTACTCAATCCCAGACCCGACCGGAGGATGGATGCTCACCCACCCAAGTGCGCACAACACCTGGGTGAACGAAGTCAACAAGAAGTTCGACGGTGCTGCAAAGAAACTCGCCCGGCAGGTAAAAATCTGGAAGTATAAGCGGAACGTGCCGGTCTCGTCCTGCTACCTCGAGATGCGCGCCGCCAAGCACATCGATGGTGAGGACACGTACTTGCCGCTGTGGGACCTTTACCTGTCTCTTAACAAAATGAAGACAGCGGAGCTTGCCGCAATGAACGACCCCACCGGACTTGGTTCACGTTTTACCGCCACCTCGTCGGAATCGAATCGCGTAGATGCGCTGTCGAAACTATCCACCGCCGTATCGCGGGCATTGAAGGCGAAGGACTACGCCGCGGCCGGTGACGACGAGAATGCAATTGCACAGCTAAAGCTGCTGTTCAATGTCTGAGCTTACGGGGCCGTCTGACTACTCCGCACCCTCCAGCGCTACAATTCAGCAACGGCAGAATGGGCTCCACGCGCTTCGCTTGCTCATTGCTCAACGCCGGCTTTACACGGGAGCGAAGCGGTGGCAGGGCGTGCGATGGGTTGGCCTCCTTGTATTGGGAGTGGGAGCCCCGTTCGTGTCACTGCTCGCACCGACGTTCGCGATCACTGCGGGTGCCGTCACCGGAGTCTGGCTCTTCGCCGGGCGCACCATCCTGACCTGGTTGGAAACTCGAAGCATGGTGAAGGCTGCATGCGTGCAAGAGGAGCTCGATCACTACCTTTTCGATATGCCTCAGACCATCACTCGCGCCGAGCGCCCAACACCAGAAGAAATTGATCTGTTAATCCGTAGTGACGACGTGCGAGGAATTGCTGACCGTGAGAGGCTTACGAATTGGTACCCGGTTGATGTGGAGTCTCCAGGGGCAGTAACGATTGCGATCGCGCAACGGGCGAACGCCTCCTATACCGACCGCCTCATCCGGACTACCGTCGCCGTGTGGGCGGCAGTCACTGTTGTTTGGGTGGCCTCGCTAATTCTGTGGGCAGGGCTGACAGGAATTGCCCTGTCAGACTTCCTTCTAGGTGCTCTTTTTCCCGTGCTTCCAGCGTTTCTCGACGTAGCTGAGTACGTCATGAACACGTGGAAAGCAGCGCGGGACCGTGCTGACCTCGCGACAACGATCGAGTCGCGTTTGGCTGTTGCTTCTCCGAGTATTGACGGGCAAGACCTCCTTGTCTGGCAGGAGAGACTGTTCGATCTGCGCCGGACCACACCTCAGGTGCCAAACTGGCTGTACAGAGCTACTCGCCGCCGAAACGAGCATGCAATGATTGCTGCTGCTCGTCAGCTGCGGACCGATCGTTGATTTTGGGTGAGTACCCGCAGGGACGCCGACCGCGCAGAATCTTCGGAAAGCGCTCGGAGCGGCGCTGCGCAAACAATTGGTGACGGGACTGAGAGGCGGATGGCTCCGCTGACATAAAACCGCGGTATCGGTGCCAATGAGAAGAGCCGGCCGCCCTCGAGGGCGCCCGGCTCTTTTCGTGGGGGAGTGGCGTCAGTGTGCAGCCTCGTAGGCGTCGCGGACGGCCTGGCTGATGCGGCCGCGGGAGGAGACCTCGTGGCCGTTCGCGTTGGCCCATTCGCGGATCTTCGCGAGCTCTTCCGAGTTCCCGCGCTTCGGCGCGCTGCCGGCACTGGGTCGTCCGGCCCGGCCCGTGACCTTGCGGGCTGCGGCGATGTAGTCGGAAAACGCTTCGCGGAGCGTGTCAGCGTTGTCGTCGGTGAGATCGATCTCGTAGTAGGCGCCGTCGAAGCCGAACGTGATGGTGCGGCCCTTGCCGTCTTCGATGGTGTCGCCGGTGAGGTCGTCGACGAGGTGCGTGGTGACTTTCTGCGCCATGGGAGGTCGCCTTTCGCTCGGGGATCATCTCCACCCTGGCATAGCTGATCCCGTAGAACGCTTCGTTCGTTCTTCTTCCGATCGGCTGGTCGGGCAGACTGAGTGTGATGTCTGATTCGTCGCCAGCTGTATCCGGGCATGCCGCTGCTCTTGCCGAGCTGAAGCAGCAAGTGCGCGCAGGCCGATTTGCGGCGCAGCGCCGCGTGAACACGGAACTCGTCCGTCTGTACTGGGGGATCGGTTCGACGATCCTGCAGCGCCAGGGTGACGAGGGGTGGGGCAGCAACGTCATCGGCCGGCTCGCGGCGGATCTGCGTGCTGAGTTTCCGGAGATGAAGGGCTTCTCCCCGCGGAACCTCGCGTACATGCGCGCGTTTGCTGCCGCCTGGCCGGATGAGCAGATTCTGCAACAGGCTGTTGCACAACTGCCCTGGGGGCACGTCACCGTGCTCCTTGACCGGCTCGATGGCCACGCGCTCCGGGACTGGTACGCAGGCCACACTCGAGCGTCTTGCCGTGGATTCCTGCATTAAACGCAGGAAGCCCTTGCCTGCGGGCAGGCCCCAGTCGCCCCGAGCGGGTTTCCAGGTTCTTCCTGGCGGACAGATTCTCTGGCTGATCAGGTAAAACGCTGCGGTACAAGCGGTGCCGGAGTTGTTGCACTAGATGCAACTCACGATGTTTATGCGCCGATAATGCATATTATGTCAACTCAGTTTCGGACAGGGGCTCCCCGTGCGTGAACTCGTCCTGAAGATGTCGATGTCGTTGGACGGCTTCGTGGCCGCTCCCCAAGCTGAGTCGGACTGGATGTTCCGCGGCGGGAGTCCGGACTCGATGGCTTGGGTGCTCGACGTCGTCGCTGGTGCGGGCGTGCACGCCTTCGGCCGCAAGACCTTCGAGATCATCTCAGGTTTCTGGCCGACGGCGCCCGGGCCGATCGCCGAACCGATGAACCGGATCCCCAAGGTCGTCTTCACCACACAGCGCGACTTCGATCCACGCTCGGTGCCGGTCCCCGACCCCGACTCCCCCGCGGCGGCGACCTGGACGGGTGCACGAGTCGCACCCGGACCGCTCGAAGCCGAGGTGACAGCGCTGAAGCAGGAGTCGGGCGGGTACGTCCTCGCTCAGGGCGGGACGGAGTTCGGTCGCAGCCTGGTCCGGGCTGGTCTGGTCGACGAGTACCGGCTGGCGGTCCTGCCCGTCGCGCTCGGGTCAGGCGATGGCGTGTTCGCCGACCTGACGGACGAGCTTGATCTCGAACTGATCAGTTCTCAGGCCTTCGCCGGCGGCGCGCTCGGACTGGTCTACCGACCGAAGCGCTGAGCAGTTCCCGAGACGGCGCCGAGCAGTTCAGGAGACGGCGCCGAGCAGTTCAGAAGACGGCGACGGTCATCCCGGTCGACGTGGCGGGACGGTCCATGGCGACGATCGCCCCGGGCAGATCGTCGAAACCGATCGTCCGACCGATCGAGTCGTCCGGACGCAGTCGCCCGGTGACGACGTCGGCGAGCATCGCCGCGTACTCCCCCACGGAGATCCCGTGGCTGCCGAGCAGTTCGAGCTCATCAGCGATGACGCGGCCCATCGGGATCACCGGGTCGGCCTCGTCGTCGAGCAGCAGGCCGACCTGCACGTGACGTCCCCGAGGGCGCAGGGAGGCGACCGCTGCGACGGAGGTCGCTCGGCTGCCGAACGCGTCGATCGAGACGTGCGCGCCGCCGTCGGTGCGAGCGCGGACTGCGGCGACGGCTCCGTCGTCCATCGGCACGGTGACGGCACCGAGTGCCGCCGCACGTTCGAGCGCCGCCGACGAGACGTCCACCGCGACGACCTGTGCGCCCGCCGCGACCGCGACGATGATCGTCGACAGGCCGACGCCGCCGCAGCCGAACACGACCACCCACTCCCCTGCTGCGACCCGACCTCGGGCGTGCAGGGCGTGGTACGCCGTCCCGAACCGGCACCCGAGTGCTGCGGCCTCGGCGAAGCCCACGGCGTCCGGGAGCGCGACCACGTTGACGTCGGCGTGCGGGATGACGACCGACTCGGCGTGGGAACCGGGCAGCGTGAACCCGGGTTGCTGCTGGCGCGTGCACACCTGGGTGGCGCCGTCGACGCACTCCGGGCACGTCCCGCAGGCGAAGACGAAGGGCGCGGTCACCCGGTCACCGACCGACACCCGGGTCACCGCGTCCCCGACGGCCGTGACGACACCGGCGAACTCGTGCCCGGGGACGTGCGGCAGTGCGACGGAGTCGTCGTGCCCCTTCCAGGCGTGCCAGTCACTGCGGCACACCCCGGTGGCCGCGACCCGGACGACGACACCGTGGTCCGGTGCCACCGGATCGGGCAGGTCGACGATCGACGGGGCGGATCCGAACTGGTCGTACTGGACTGCGCGCATCCCGCCATCGTCCCAGACGGTGGTGCCGCGTTGTCCACAGGCGACGGATTGGCCGTTGCCCGCCGACGGCGACCGCCGGTTCACTGGTCCCATGGACGAACCGACCGCACTGCACTTCTCCGCCGACCCCGCCGACCTCGACGTCGACCGCGTGCACCGCTGGCTCAGCGAGCAGTCGTACTGGGCGCGGGGTCGCAGTCGTGCCACCCAGGACGCGATCATCGCCGGGTCCCGCAACTTCGGCGTCTACGACACGGCGACGGGTGCACAGCTCGGGTACGCCCGGGTGATCACCGACGGGGTGACGTTCGGCTGGCTGGCCGACGTGTTCGTCGATCCGGACGCTCGTGGCCGTGGTGTCGGCGTCGCCCTCGTGCAGGGCGTGACCGAGGCGATCGAGCCACTCGGATTGAAGCGGTTCGCCCTGTTCACCGCGGATGCGCACGGACTGTACGAGCGGTTCGGGTTCCGTCCGCTCCCCGACCCGGAAGGCTGGATGATGCGCCCCGGGCCGGGGTTCGGCGCCGACGTGCACGACTGAACCGGACGCCGTGACCTCAGTACTCGATGCGGCCGTCCCGGTTGTGGAACTCTCCCGTGGGCCCGTCCGGCCCGACGGTGGCGAGCGCGACGGTCGCGTCCGTGCCCTCGGTGATCGTCTGGTGGCCACCGAACCCGTTGAACTCGGTGGCGGTGTACCCGGGGTCGCTGACGTTGACGCGGAACCCCGGCAGGTTCTTCGCGTACTGCACGGTCAACGCGATCACCGCGGCCTTCGACGCGGCGTAGGGAACCGCCGGCACCGCGTACTCGTCGTGGCCCGGGGTCGTCAACCACCGCGCGAACCCGACGCCCGAGGCGACGTTCACGATCACGGGGTGGTCGGATGCCCGCAGGAGCGGGAGCGCTGCCTGCGTGACCCGGACGATGCCGGTGACGTTGGTGTCGAGCACGGCGGACATGGCCGCGGCGTCCAGGTCGTCGACGCCGAACGACGTCCCGAGGATGCCGGCGTTGTTCACGAGCACGTCGAGGACGGGGATTGTCGCGATCGCGGCGTCGATGCTGTCCTGGTCGGTCACGTCGAGCTGGACCACCTGGGCACCGAGGGCGCGTGCTCCGTCGCCGGTGGACGGATCGCGCATGCCGGCGTACACGGTGTGGCCCGCGTCGACCAGGCGGCGGACGGTCTCGAGCCCCAGGCTGCGGTTGGCTCCGGTGATGAGTGTCGTTGTCATGCCCCCACTCTCCGCCCGAGCGGCTGACTCCCCCAGGCACCGTGCGACGGTGGGACCACCAGTACCAGGACGGACGGGAGGCGCGGGGCGAAGATGGTGGACATGAGCGAGTTCGCGAGTGTGTTGCGTTCCTGGCGCGACCGCGTCCGTCCCGAAGAGGTCGGCCTGCCGGCCGGGCCCGGCCGACGGACCCCGGGTCTCCGACGCGAGGAGCTCGCAGCGCTCGCCGGGGTGAGCGTCGACTACGTCGTCCGCCTCGAGCAGGGCCGTGCGCTGAACCCCTCACCGCAGCTGCTCGGCGCCCTCGCCACGGCGCTCCGGCTCACCGCGGCCGAGCGCGACCACCTGTGCCGGGTCGCGGGCGTCGCTCCCCCGTCGCTCCAGGTCGTCCCGCGGCACATCACCCCCGGGGTGCAGCGGCTCGTCGACCGGCTCGGCGACGTCCCGATCGCGGTGTTCACGGCGACGCACGACATCGTGCTGTGGAACGACCTGTGGGCTGCGCTGAACGGTGACCCCTCGCGGGCCGTCGGCATCGAGCGCAACCTGGTGTGGCGGCACTTCATGCACGCGCACGACGGTGTCGAGTGGGACGACGAGCACCAGGAGGAGTTCTCGAGCGACCTCGCAGCGGACCTCCGGCAGGCATCCGGCCGCTACCCCGCCGACCGCGACCTGGCCGAACTCGTCGCGCGGCTGCGCCGGGAGTCACCCGAGTTCGAACGCCGCTGGGACACCGGTCGCATCGCCGAGCACCGGGCGAGCCGCAAGCAGGTGCACACGCCCGTCGGCCCGATCGAGATCGACTGCGACGTGCTGACGGTCCCGGGCGGCGACCTGCGGATCGTCGTCTACACCGCGGTTCCCGGCACCGAGGACGCCGCGAAGCTCGACCTGCTGCGCGTCACCGGCCTCCAGCAGTTCACGACGGCGCAGTAAAGCATCCAGCACCAGCACCCTGCCGGTGGAGCGTCGGCCGGGTGCGCGTGCAAGAATCTGCGCATGGATGCAGATACTAGGTGTGGCCGGCACGTCGACAGTGAGTACGTCGAGCTGGCGGTCGAGGTCTTCAGCATGCTCGCCGACGCCACGCGGGTGCGGATCGTCCTGGCGCTCTCCGACGGCGAGCTGCCCGTGAACGACCTCGCCGCGCAGGTCGGCAAGTCGCCGGCAGCGGTCTCGCAGCACCTCGCCAAGCTGCGCCTCGCCCGCGTGGTCGCGACCCGGCACGAGGGCACTCGGGTCTTCTACCGCCTCACGAACGAGCACGCTCGCCAGCTCGTGTCGGACGCGATCTTCCAGGCCGAGCACCAGCTCGAGGGGACCCCCGCCCACCACCACGACGGAGCCTCTCGTGCCGACCGCCCTGCGTAGCCGCGGCGTCCAGGCGGCGCTGCTCTCCGCGGTGCTCTTCGGTGCAGGGACACCCGCGGCGAAGCTGCTCCTCGACACGGTCAGCCCGTTCATGCTCGCCGGGCTCCTTTACACCGGGTCGGGTCTCGGGCTCGGCCTCATCCGACTCGTTCGACGTTCCCCGCGCGTGCACCTCGCTCGAGGCGAGCGACTGCCCCTCGCCGGAGCGATCCTCTTCGGCGGCGTCCTCGGACCGGTCCTCCTGCTGATCGGCCTCGTGAACATGCCCGCCTCAGGGGCATCGCTGCTGCTGAACGCCGAAGGCGTCGCGACGGCACTGCTGGCCTGGTTCGTGTTCCGCGAGAACTTCGACCGCCGCATCGCCCTCGGCATGCTCGCCATCGTGGCCGGCGCCGTCGTGTTGACCGTCCCGGCCGGGATCGAGTTCGGCAGCGCCTGGCCGTCGTTGGCGATCCTCGGCGCATGCTTGTCATGGGGCATCGACAACAACCTCACGAGGAAGGTCGCCATCCACGACGCGTCCTGGCTCGCCGCCGCCAAGGGCGGTGTCGCCGGGCCCGTGAACCTGCTCCTGGCCTCCCTGCTCGGCGCGCAGCTGCCGGCCATCGGGAACGTCGTCGCCGCGATGGTGGTCGGCTTCTTCGCGTACGGCGTGAGCCTGGTGCTGTTCATCGTCGCACTCCGCCACGTCGGCACCGCCCGCGCCGGCGCGTACTACTCGGTGGCCCCCTTCTTCGGCGCCGTCCTCGCGATCGTGCTCGGCGAACCCGTGACCGTGCCCTTGGTCATCGCCGGCGTCCTCATGGCCGTCGGGATCTGGCTCCACCTCACCGAGCGACACGAGCACGAGCACACCCACGAAGCCGTGAGCCACGACCACTGGCACCACCACGACGAGCACCACCAGCACGAGCACGCCGAACCCGTCGCGGTCGGCACGTGGCACCGACACACGCACACTCACGAACCGATCACCCACACCCACGAGCACTACCCCGACAGCCACCACCGCCACTCCCACTGAGGTGTCTCGGTCGACGACCGGCCGTCAGGCACCACGACGCCCCCGGCCGGCGCCGAGGGCGTCAGTCAGCCGCGATCTCGCGCCATCCCCACCTCGGTGTTCCGGGTACCGACGGCAACGCCGTGCGGTGCGGCCGCTTCGATCCGTCCGAGCTCACTCGTGGAGAGGACGACGTCGGCGGCGGCGACGTTCTCCTCGACCCGAGATGCCTTCGTGGTGCCCGGGATCGGGACGGTTCCTGCCTGGATCAGCCATGCGAGAGCGAGCTGGGCGGTGGTGACGCCCTTCTCGTCGGCGATGACCTTGAGTGCGTCGACGACGCGGAGGTTCGCATCGATGGCTTCGTCGGAGAACCGTGGGAGGCTCCGGCGGGCATCGCCCTCGGGGAGGTCGTCCTTGCGGGTGACGGCACCGGAGAGGAATCCGCGGCCGAGCGGAGAGAACGGCACGAAGCCGATCCCGAGTCCTGAGGCGGTGTCGAGGACGCCGTTGTGCGCGGCGTCGCGCTCGAACAGGCTGTACTCGGATTGGATCGCGGTGATCGGGAAGGTCGCGTGCGCTCGGCGCAGTGTTGCGGCGGAGGTCTCCGAGACGCCGATGTACCGGGCCTTCCCGGCGGTGACCGCGTCGCTCATCGCCCCGATGATGTCCTCGATCGGGACGTTCGGGTCGGCACGGTGCAGGTACCAGAGGTCGACGTGGTCGGTGCCGAGGTGCCTGAGGGAGCGGTCGATCGCGCGACGGGCATGCTCCGGGGAGCCGTCGAGGCCGATCGGTGTGCCGTCGTCCGTGAAGTCCGTCGCGAACTTCGACGCGACGACCACCCGGTCACGGTCAGCGCCGAGGGCCCGTCCGACCAGCCGCTCGTTCTCGAACGGCCCGTACGCCTCAGCCGTGTCGAACAGCGTGATCCCGAGGTCGAGCGCCCGGCGGATGGTCTCGACCGAGCCGGACTCCGTCGCGCCGCCGTAGAACGCGCTCATCCCCATGCACCCGAGCCCCATCGCGGACGTGACGAGGCCCTGAGAGCCGAGAGGAATCTGCTGCATGCGTGTGCTCCGTTCGCCGCCGGATCGTTCCGGACAACCTGACCTTCCACCCTGGTGCGCACACCATGTCAAGCGCGATACTCGATCCCGTGCTCCTTCCCGAAGTCCGCGTCGACGAGCCCGTCACGATCAGCGCCGCCGCAGGCCTGCTCGGCATCACCGTCGACACCGTCCGCTACTACGAGAAGGAAGGCATCGCGCCGGCTCCTGATCGTGGGCAGGACGGGTGGCGCCGCTACGACACGGCTGCGCTGAGCTGGCTCGCCGGGACGGTGATGCTCCGCGGTACGGGGATGAGCGTGCAGGAGATGCGCGAGTACGCGGCCGCGTACCGGGCCGGCGCCGACGATGCCGAGCGTCTTGCGCTCCTCGAACGACACCATGCGACCGTCCTCGCCCGGCAGGCCGAAGTCCAGCGGCACCTGGCCGCGCTGGAACGGAAGATCGACGCGTACCGCCGGACCATCGCTGCAAGGCGGCCCGAGACCGCGGAATCGACGGGTCCTTCGATGAGCGGTCGGAGCCATCCGGCACAGGCGGAAGGCTAGCTCCCCCGCAGCGCTTCCTCGTCCGCCGCGACGTCCTTCTGCACGGCGAACTGGGTCCGGTGCAACTCCTCGTACCGTCCGCCCACGGCCAGCAGTTCCTCGTGGGTCCCACGCTCGACGATCGAACCGTCCTCGACCACGAGGATCAGGTCCGCGCTGCGGATGGTCGACAACCGGTGGGCGATCACCATCGCCGTCCGCCCTTCGAGTGCCTCGCTGAGGGCAGCCTGCACGGCCGCCTCGGACGTCGAGTCCAGCGCGGCGGTGGCCTCGTCGAGGATGACGACGCGCGGCTGGGCGAGCAGGAGCCTGGCGATGGTCATCCGCTGGCGCTCGCCGCCGGACAGCCGGTAGCCGCGCTCGCCGACCATCGTGTCCAGCTGGTCCGGTAGGGAGCGGATGAGCGGTTCGAGCCGCGCGCGCCGGACGGCGTCCCACACTTCGTCCTCGGTCGCCTCGGGCCGTGCGAGGCGCAGGTTGGAGCGGATGGTCTCGTGGAACAGGTGGCCGTCCTGCGTCACCATCCCCATGGTGTGTCGCATGGAGGCGAACGTGACGTCGCGGACGTCCGACCCGGCGAGTCGTACGGCGCCGCTGTCGACGTCGTACAGGCGGGAGAGCAGCTGCGCGATCGTGGACTTGCCGGCCCCGGAGGTGCCGACGAGGGCGACGGTCTGCCCCGGCTCGATCCGGAACGAGACACCGTGCAACACCTCGTCACCGCCGCGGGTGTCCAGCGTGGAGACCTCCTCGAGCGAGGCGAGGGACACCTTGTCCGCCGAGGGGTACGCGAAGCGGACGTCGTCGAACTCGACCGCCACCGGGCCGTCGGGGACGGTGCCGGCGTCGGGCTTCTCCTGGATGAGCGGTTCGAGGTCGAGGACCTCGAAGACGCGCTCGAAGCTGACCACCGCGCTCATGATCTCCACCCGGGCGTTCGCGAGGCTGGTCAGCGGCGCGTACAGGCGGGTGAGCAGGAGGGCCAGCGTCACCACGTCGCCCGTGTTCAGCTGGCCACCGAGTGCGAGGGCGCCGCCGACCCCGTAGACGAGCGCGAGGGCGAGCGCGGAGACCAGGGTGAGGGCGGTCACGAAGACGAACTGCAGCAGGGCACTCCGCACCCCGATGTCGCGGACCCGGGCGGCGCGCACCCGGAACTCCTCCGCTTCCTCGTCGGGCCGGCCGAACAGCTTCACGAGGGTGGCACCGGGCGCGGAGAAGCGCTCGGTCATCTGCGTGCTCATGGCGGCGTTGTGGTCGGCGGCCTCGCGACGCAGCGCGGCGAGGCGGCTGCCCATGCGCCGCGCAGGCACGAGGAAGATCGGGAGCATGACGATCGCCAGGACCGTCACGAGCCAGGACGTGCTGAGCATGACGGTCAGGGTGAGGATCAGCGCCACGAGGTTCGTGACCACGCCGGACAGCGTGCCGCTGAAGGCCTGCTGCGCGCCGATCACGTCGTTGTTGAGGCGGCTGACGAGGGCACCCGTGCGTGTGCGGGTGAAGAAGGCGATCGGCATCTTCTGCACGTGGTTGAAGACGGCGGTCCGGAGGTCCAGGATCACGCCTTCGCCGATGCGTGCGGAGAACCAGCGCGTGGCGAGCGACACGCCTGCGTCGCCCACGGCGACCAGGGCGATGACGACCGCGAGCCAGGTGATCGTGCTGAGCGCGCCCCGGGCGACGATGACGTCGACCACCCGGCCGGCGAGCACCGGTGTCGCGACCGCGAGGACCGCGCCCACGACGGAGAGGACGATGAAGACCACCAGCTTGGCCCGGTAGGGCACTGCGAACGTCATGATCCGCCGCACCGACTCGCGCGAGATGCCGTGCTTGCCGTCCTTGGCGGTCGAGATCTTGTACAGCGAGCTCCAGGCCACGCCTTCCATGCTCATGGCAGTCAGGATACGTCGGTCCCCGTGTCCCTCAGACCGCGGTGAACACCAACGAGGCGTTCTGCCCACCGAACCCGAACGAGTTGTTCAGCGCCGCACGCATGGTCGCAGTCCGAGCCGTCCCCGCCACCACGTCCAGGTCGATCGCCGGGTCCTGGTGCTGCAGGTTCAGCGTCGGCGGCACGACCCCGGTCTCGAGTGCCCGGACCGTCAGGATCGCCTCGACTGCTCCCGCCGCACCGAACATGTGCCCGATGGCGCTCTTCGGCGCGGTGACGAGCGCACCGGTCCCGACAGCACGACCGATCGCCGCTGCCTCACCGACGTCCCCGACCGGGGTCCCGGTCGCGTGCGCGTTGACGTGGTCGATGTCCGCACCGGTGAGCCCGGCCATCCGGATCGCCGCCGTCATCGCGCGCTCCTGCTCGCTGCCGTCCCCGAGCGGGGCGGTGATGTGGAACGCGTCCGACGTGATCCCCCACCCGGCAAGCGTCCCGTGCGACCGCTGTGCGCGGGCGGCGGCGTGCGAGGCCCGTTCCAGGACGACGAACCCGGCACCCTCGCCGAGCACGAACCCGCGGCGGTCGGCGTCGAACGGTCGCGACAACGTGGTGGGGTCGTCACCGTCGGGCTTCGCGAGGGCCTGGGACTGCGCGAACGAGGCCATGGTGACCGGGGTGACCGCCGCTTCGGTGCCGCCCGCGATGACGACGTCGGCCTCCCCGGTGACGATGAGCCGCGCGGCCGTCGCGATCGCCTCGGCACCGGACGCGCACGCCGAGACGGTCGTGTACGCACCGGCGCGGGCGCCGTACTCGATGCTGATCTGCGCCGCGGCCCCGTTGGCCATGAGCATCGGGACGGTCCGGGGCGACACCCGACGCGCGCCCGAGGTCCCGAGCACGTCGTGCGCGTCGAGCAACGTCTCCACTCCCCCGATGCCGGTCCCGACGACGACGGCCAGGCGGTCGCCGTCCACCGCGGGCGCGCCGGCGTCGGCCCAGGCCTCGCCGGCGGCGACGAGCGCGAGCTGCTGGCTGCGGTCGAGTCGGTTCGCACGGACGCGACCGAGTGCGGACTCGGCGTCGAGTGCTGCGTCGGCGCCGACCATGATCGGCACCCGTTCCCAGAGCTGCCCGTCGCGGTGCAGCTCGTGCACGCCGGAGCGTCCGGCGACCAGGGCGTCCCACAGCGGCGCGACGCCGTGGCCGAACGGGGAGACCGCGCCGTAGCCGGTGATGGAGATGTCCACGAGTGCTCCTTCTTGTACGTTGAACAAGTGGAGTTGTACCACGTACAATTCAGAGATGGCAACCACCGACGGCACCGGGACGACCCGCGGCGCAGCGACCCGGGCGAGGATCCTCGCCGCGACCGCCGGACTCCTCAGCGCAGGGGCAGCCGGCGACGCGGGCGGAGCGAGCACCGCACGCCACGCCGTCACCGTCAGCGAGATCGCCCGTGCGGCCGGGGTCTACCCGAACCAGATCACACACCATTACGGCTCGAAGGACCGCCTCGTCCTCGACGCCGCCTTCGCGCTCTTCCTCCGCGACACCACGCGCCTGCAGGCCGCCGGCCGGCGAGCCGGGTCCGCCGACGCGTTCCGTCAGGTGCTCGCACGCACCGCGCTCGCCATGCCGTCGACACTGCTCGTCGTGCGCGCGCTGGCCGCCGCCGGTGACGACGACGCACAGCGGGAGCGCGTGCGACTCCTGCTCGCGGTCCTGTTCCGGCAGTCGGAGCGCTACCTCGAGCGCGTCGTCGCCGAGCACGGCTGGACGAGTCCGAGTGGTGTCGGCCGTGATGCCCGGACGTTCTGGAGCGCGGTGTTCGGCGCGACGCTCCTGGCCGACGCGGGTGTCACCGGCGGGCCGTCGGACCTCGAACTGGCCGGCACGGTGTCCATCCGCTGAGCGCGGGACGACGACCGGCGAGGGCTACTCGCCGAAGCCGCTCCGCACCAGCTCCACCAGCGCGTCGACCGCGACCTGCGCATCGGCGCCGCTCGCCTCGATCGACACGGTGGCGCCCTTCGGCAGTGCCAACGCCATGATCGCCAGCAGGCTCTTCGCGTCCACGCCGTTCACGCGCACCGCTGCGTCGTACTTGGCTGCCGTCTTCACGAACTCCGCCGCGGGGCGGGCGTGCAGGCCGGTCTCGTTCACCAGTTCGACGCTCTCGGACACGGCCACGTCGTCGACGCTGGCGGCCCCGTCACCCGGCCCCGTGCCTCCCGGCTGGTCACCGGACGGACGGGAGGCGCTGCTCGCGTCGTCCGCGGACCCTGCGGCGGACGCCGCGGCAGCGAGCACTGCCTCGGCGTCACCACCCGTCTGGGCCGCGACGGCCGCGGCGACCGCGCCCTCGACCAGGGGCGCCGGCGAGACGTGCACGCGTGCGCGGACGTCGTCGTCGAGGAAGTCGAGCGCCGTGTCGGTGGTCAGGTAGGCCGAACCGAGGTCGCACAGGACGACGACGGCGTCGGCGTCGGCGAGCTCCTCGATGCCGGCGGTGATCGCCTCGAACGACGTGCCGATGCCGCCGTCGTCGGTCCCGCCGGCCGCGACGAGCGGTACGTCGGCCGCCATCTGTCGGGCGAGTTCGACGGTGCCGGAGGCGATCGCGGCGCTGTGCGAGACGATCAGGATGCCGACGGTCACGCGGCGGAGCCCGTCGTCGCGTCCACCGCGGCGCGCAGGATGTACGCCGTCGACTGTGCACCCGGATCGCGGTGCCCGACGGCGCGTTCGCCGAGGTAGCTCGCACGCCCCTTGTGGGCGACGAGCGGTTCGGTGGCCTCGGCGCCCGAGGCGGCGGCGTCGGCCGCGGCGGCGAGCACCGCTGCCGGGTCGTCACCGGCTGCGGCGGCAGCGGTGGCGGCGTCGACCGCGGGGGTCCAGGCGTCCACCATCGTCTTGTCGCCGACGGCGGCCTTGCCGCGCGAGACCACGCCGTCGCGGGCTGCGGCGAGCACGGCGACGAGCGTGTCGGCGTCGAACTCGGTCGCGTCGCCACCAGCCTGGGCTGCCTTCAGGTACGCGGTGCCGAACAGCGGGCCGGCGGCGCCGCCGACGGTCGAGATGAGCTTCGTCGCGACCGTCTTGAGCACGGCACCGGGCGTGTCGAACGACCCGCCATCGACGGCCTCGAGAACGGCGCGGAAGCCGCGATCGAGGTTCTCGCCGTGGTCCCCGTCACCGATCTCGCGGTCGAGCGTGACGAGCTCGGCCCGGTGTTCGTCGATCGTCGCAGCGGTGCGACGGACCCAGTCGATGGCCCATGCGGTGTCGAGCGCCAATGCGGTTCCCTTCGTGTGTCCGGCCCGGTGGGCTCGGTGTCGTGGTCGGTGGTCGAGCGGCCGTACTCGGCCGCTCAGCGGCCCCAGCGCAGTGCCGGGGTCTCCACCGGTGCGTCCCAGAGTGCCGTGAGTTCCTCGTCGAGCACCGTGACGGTGAGCGAGAACCCCTGCATCTCGAGGGACGTGACGTAGTCGCCCACCAAACTACGCGTGACGTCGTACCCGCGATCCGTCAGCACCTCGGTGGCGCGGCGGTAGGCGATGTACAGCTCGGACAGCGGGGTGCCGCCCATGCCGTTGACGAGCAGGAGCAGCTTCGAGCCGGCCGGAGCGTCGAGGTCGGTGAGGATCGGTTCGAGCACACGGTCGACGAGCTGGTCGGCCGGTGCCATCGGGATGCGCTCGCGCCCGGGCTCGCCGTGGATGCCGATGCCGAGTTCGACCTCGTCGTCGGCGAGCGTGAAGGACGGCTCTCCCGCGTGCGGCACGGTGCCGGACGCCAGGGCCAGGCCCATCGACCGCGTGACGTCGTTGACGTGGCGGGCGACCGCGGCGACGGCGTCCAGGTCGTCACCGCGCTCGGCCGCGGCGCCGGCGCACTTCTCCACGACGACGGTGCCGGCCACGCCGCGGCGACCGGCGGTGTAGAGCGAGTCCTGCACCGCGACGTCGTCATTGACGACGACGGACTCGACGCGGATGTCGTCCATCTCGGCGAGCTCGGCGGCGGTCTCGAAGTTCAGGACGTCGCCGGTGTAGTTCTTCACGATGTGCAGGACACCCGCGCCGCCGTCGACGGCCTTGGTGGCCGCGACGATCGGGTCGGGCGTCGGGCTCGTGAACACCGGGCCGGGAACGGCGGCGTCGAGCATGCCGTACCCGACGAAGCCCGCGTGCAGCGGCTCGTGTCCGCTGCCGCCTCCGCTGACGATGCCGACCTTGCCGGCGACGGGGGCGTCGGCGCGGTGCAGGTGGATCGGGTCCTCGACCAGGACGACGTGTCCGGCGTGTGCCCGGGCGAATCCCCGGACGGTCTCGTCGACCACGGCCTGCGGGTCGTTGATGAGCTTTTTCATGCGCGTGCCTCCACGGGTACGGGGCCGAGCCGAGGCGAACTGCACACCGCCGTCGTCGACCGGAGTACGCCCAATCTACATCCGACGACCGGGCGCTCGTTCGTCCGGTCTGCACGTTCGTGCAGTGCGACGGGGACGCGTCACCGGCTCGCGATCCCTTGCAGCGCACGCCGCTTGCACGTTCGTGCACGATCCCGGACTTCCCTCAGGAATTCGTCGCCCCGTCGTTCTCCGCGTCACTATGCTCGGCCTCAATCACTCAACGGGGAGTGCGGCGCAGCACCACCGGACCCCCACCTCACGCACTGGAGGTCACCGATGGACGACATCGGCGTCAAGTTCCTGTCCGAGCTCGTCGGTACAGCGATGCTCATCATCCTGGGTGGCGGTGTCGTCGCCGCCGTCTCCCTCTCGAAGTCGAAGGGCTTCGGGGCCGGCTTCCTCATGGTCACGATCGGTTGGGGCTTCGCGGTCTTCGCCGGTGTCACCGTGTCGTACAAGTCGGGTGGCCAGCTCAACCCGGCCGTCAGCCTCGCCCAGGCCATCCTCGGCAACATCACCGTCGGCGCGATGCTCCTGTTCTGGCTCGCGCAGCTTATCGGTGCGGTCATCGGGGCCGTCATCGTCTGGCTCGCCTACAAGCAGCACTTCGACGAGGAGCCCGACCCCGCCGCCAAGCTCGGCGTCTTCTCCACCGGCCCGGCGATCCGGTCGTACGGCTGGAACCTCGTGACCGAGATCATCGGCACCTTCGTGCTGGTGTTCGTCGTCATCGCCTTCACCAACGGCCAGACCCCGGCGCAGCTCGGCGCGATCCCCGTCGCCTTCCTCGTGATCGCGATCGGTGTCAGCCTCGGTGGCCCGACCGGCTACGCCATCAACCCGGCCCGTGACCTCGGCCCGCGCCTCGCGCACGCCTTCCTGCCCATCAAGGGCAAGGGCTCGAGCGACTGGTCGTACGCCTGGGTGCCCGTCGTCGGACCGCTGATCGGTGGCGCCATCGCCGCCGGGCTGTCCTACGCCCTGCTGCCCGTCGTCAGCTGAACCAACCCAACCCCGGGGTGAGCGGCACGCGATCGCGGGCCGCTCACCGCACCGAACACCCGTAAGGAGCACCAATGGCCGACTACATCGTCGCCATCGACCAGGGCACGACCTCCACCCGAGCGATCGTCTTCGATCACTCCGGCTCGATCATCTCGACCGGGCAGAAGGAACACGAGCAGATCTTCCCGCGCGCCGGGTGGGTCGAGCACGACCCCGCCGAGATCTGGGACAACACCCGCGAGGTGATCGGTCAGGCGCTGTCGCGTGCCGACATCACGCGTCACGACGTCGCCGCCGTGGGCATCACCAACCAGCGCGAGACCGCCGTCGTCTGGGACAAGACCACCGGCAAGCCGATCTACAACGCGATCGTCTGGCAGGACACCCGCACGCAGTCGATCGTCGACAAGCTCGCCGACGGTGACACCGACCGCTACAAGGCCATCGTCGGCCTCCCGCTCGCGACCTACTTCGCCGGTACCAAGATCATGTGGATCCTCGAGAACGTCGAGGGTGCGCGTGAGAAGGCCGAGGCCGGGGACCTGCTCTTCGGCACCACCGACACCTGGGTCCTCTGGAACCTGACCGGTGGCGTCGACGGCGGCGTCCACAAGACCGACGTCACGAACGCGTCCCGCACGCTGTTCATGGACCTCGAGACGCTCCAGTGGCGCGACGACATCCTCGCCGACTTCGGTGTGCCGAAGTCGATGCTCCCCGAGATCGTCAGCTCCTCCGAGGTCTACGGCCACGTCGAGTCGTCCAACCTGCTCCGCGAGGTCCCGATCGCGGGCATCCTCGGCGACCAGCAGGCCGCGACCTTCGGCCAGGCGGCGTTCGACCAGGGTGAGTCGAAGAACACCTACGGCACCGGCAACTTCCTCATCTTCAACACCGGTACCGAGATCGTCCGCTCCGAGAACGGCCTGCTCACCACCGTCGGCTACAAGCTCGGCGACCAGGAGACGCACTACGCACTCGAGGGCTCGATCGCCGTCACGGGCTCGCTCATCCAGTGGCTCCGCGACAACCTCGGTCTCATCGGCAGTGCCCCGGAGGTCGAGGCACTGGCCAAGACCGTCGAGGACAACGGCGGCGTGTACTTCGTGCCGGCGTTCTCCGGGCTGTTCGCGCCGTACTGGCGTCCGGACGCTCGCGGTGCCATCGTCGGCCTGACCCGCTACGTCAACAAGGGGCACATCGCACGTGCGGCCCTCGAGGCGACGGCGCTGCAGACCCGCGAGGTCCTCGACGCGGTGAACGCCGACTCGGGCGTGGACCTGACCGAGCTCAAGGTCGACGGCGGCATGACCGCCAACAACGAGCTCATGCAGTTCCAGGCCGACATCCTCAACGTGCCGGTGGTGCGTCCGGTCGTCGCCGAGACGACGGCACTCGGCGCGGCCTACGCGGCCGGTCTCGCGGTGGGCTTCTGGGCCAACCTCGACGAGCTCCGTGCCAACTGGCAGGAGGACAAGCGCTGGGAGCCGCAGCTCGACGCCGCGGAGCGCGAGCGCACGCTCCGTCTCTGGAAGAAGGCCGTCACGAAGACCTTCGACTGGGTCGACGAGGACGTCCAGTAGCGACGCAGGCGCACGCTGACCGCGTGCACTGAACGCACCGACGGGAGGCCCGGTGCCGGTTCCTGGAACCGGCACCGGGCCTCCCGTCGGTTGCGTCTACTCCGCGTCGGTCGCGGTCGGGACCGCGATCCAGTCCGCCAGCTTGCGGGTGCCGGCGCCGGAGTCGATCGCCTCGGCGGCCACCGCGAGCTGCTCGCGGAAGCGCTGCAGGATCGGGCGGTCGGACTCGGCCGGGTCCTGCGCCAGACGGAAGGAGACCAGTCCCGCTGCGGCGTTGAGCAGCACGATGTCGCGCACCGGGCCGGTCTCCCCCGACAGCACGCGGTGCACGACGCCGGCGTTGTGCTGGGGGTCGCCGCCGAGCAGGTCCTCGGTGCGTGCACGTGCGATGCCGAGGTCACGCGGGTCGAGGTCGTGCTCGATGATGCGCCCGCCGGTGACCTCCCAGATGTGGCTGTGGCCGGTGGTGGTGAGCTCGTCGAGGCCGTCGTCGCCGCGGAAGACCAGGGCGGTCGCGCCGCGGGTCTGGAACACGCCCGTGATGATCGGCACGAGTTCGAGCTGCGCGACGCCGACCGCGTTCGCTTCGCACCGTGCGGGGTTGACGAGCGGCCCGAGGAAGTTGAACACCGTGGGCACGCCGATCTCGCGGCGGACCGGCCCGGCGTGCGCGAAGCCCGGGTGGAACGCGTTGGCGAACGCGAAGGTCAGTCCGACACGCCGGAAGGTGTCCGCGACACGCGCGGCGTCCATCGTGAGATCGAGGCCGAGCGCGGCGAGCACGTCGCTCGAACCGGACTTCGACGAGCTCGCCTTGTTGCCGTGCTTCACGACGGGCACCCCGGCGGCGGCGATGACGATCGCCGCCATGGTCGAGACGTTCACGGTGCCGACCACGTCCCCACCCGTGCCGACGATGTCCAACGCCATCGGGTCGACGTCCAGCGGAACGGCGGCGTCGAGGATCGCATCGCGGAACCCGACCACCTCGTCGACGGTCTCGCCCTTCGCACGGAGCGTCACGGCGAACGCGGCGATCTGTGCCTGGGTGGCGCGCCCGTGCACGATCTCCTCCATGGCCCATGTGGATTGCCTGATCGTCAGGTCCTCGCGCGCCATGAGCGCGCTGATCACTGCAGGCCAAGAGAGTGCGTCAGGCATGGCTCGATCGTAGTGAATTCGAGAGACCCGCCAGTCTCCTGCGAAAACACTGTCTGGGGTTTCGGCCATAATGGAGGACGTGACTAGCACCCCTCTCTCCAGATCCGCCAGCGGTCCGGCCCTGAACAGGCCGAACGCCGTTGCCGTGGGGACGATCGTGTGGCTGGGCAGCGAGGTCATGTTCTTCGCCGGCCTGTTCGCGATCTACTTCACGCTGCGCAGCACGTCCCCCGAGCTGTGGGCGGCCGAAACCTCCAAGCTCGAGGTGCCCTTCGCCTCGGTGAACACGATCATCCTGGTGCTGTCCAGCTTCGCGTGCCAGTTCGCCGTGTTCGCTGCAGAGCGCTTCCAGGTGCACCGCACGAGCTGGAACCCGCGCCACTGGGGCATGACGGAGTGGTTCTTCGTCACCTACGCGATGGGCGCGATCTTCGTCTGCGGCCAGATCTTCGAGTACGCCAACCTCTGGCACGAGGGCGTCACGCTCTCCTCCAGCGCCTACGGCTCGGCCTTCTACATGACGACCGGGTTCCACGGCCTCCACGTCACGGGTGGCCTCATCGCCTTCCTGCTGACGCTCGGCCGCGGCTTCGCCGCGAAGAACTTCGGTCACAAGGAAGCGACCACCGCCATCGTCGTGTCGTACTACTGGCACTTCGTCGACGTCGTGTGGATCTTCCTCTTCGCCGTCATCTACCTTCTCAAGTAGGAACTGGACACCCCCGAGCACATGTTCAACAGAACCAAGACCAAGAAGGGCCGCCGTTCACCGATGGCGACCGTCTCGCTCATCGTCGTGGGCCTCATGACCACCGGCGGTGCGTACGCGCTCTTCAGCTCCACGGCCAACGCCGACGACAGCACGAGCACCGTCGCGGCGACCAGCCAGTCGAAGGTGAACGAGGGCCAGAAGCTCTTCGCCTCGAACTGCGCGACCTGCCACGGCCTCTCCGCCCAGGGCACGAGCGAGGGTCCGTCCCTCATCGGTGTCGGCGCCGCCTCCGTCGACTTCCAGGTCGGCACCGGCCGCATGCCGATGGCCGCCCAGGGTCCGCAGGCCGAAGAGAAGCCCGCGCAGTTCACGGACGAGCAGGTCGACGCCCTCGCCGAGTACGTCGCCTCGCTGGGCCCCGGCCCGGCCGTCCCGTCCACCGAGCTCACCAACGGTGAGGACGGCGACGCGGCCGAGGGTGCCGAGCTCTTCCGCATCAACTGCGCCATGTGCCACAACGTGGCCGGCGCCGGCGGTGCCCTGACCGAGGGCAAGTACGCCCCGAACCTGTCGACGGTCTCCGGCAAGCACATCTACGAGGCGATGCAGACCGGCCCGCAGAACATGCCGGTCTTCAACGACCTGAACCTCACGCCGGAGCAGAAGGCCGACATCATCACGTACCTCAAGTACGTGCAGGACAACAAGTCGCCCGGCGGGTTCGCACTCGGCTCCCTGGGCCCGGTGGCCGAGGGTCTGTTCATCTGGATCTTCGGACTCGGCGCGGTCGTCGCGATGACCGTCTGGCTGACCGCGAAGTCCAACTGATCGTCCGTGTCGAACGACACTGAAGGGAACACCATGGCAGAGCACGACGACGAGACGCTGAACTCGTCCTCGGCTGTCGAGAAGCACGGCACGACCACCTCCCCCGGGATCGCGGTGCTGCCCACCGACCCGTTCGAGAACCCGGGTGAGCCGCCGCACCGCGCGCGCCGCACCGACGTCGACCCGAAGAAGCAGCGCCTGGCCGAGCGTCAGGTCGCGACCTTCTTCTACCTCTCGATCGTCGGCAGCGTCCTCTCGATCGCGGCCTACGTCGCGTTCCCGATCGACTCGAACGACTTCGGGACGGTCCGCACCGCGAACCTCTTCCTCGGCCTCTCGATCGCCCTCGCACTCATCGCGCTGGGCCTCGGCGCGGTCTACTGGTCGAAGTCGCTCGTCGTCGACCGCGAGATCACCGAGCTCCGCCACGGCACCCGCGGCACGGACGCGACGCGCGCCAAGGCCGTCGAGGCCTTCCAGCTGGCCGACAAGGAGTCCGGCTTCAGCCGTCGCAAGCTGATCCGCAACTCGATGATCGGTGCGCTGGCTGCGTTCCCGCTGCCGGGCATCGTCCTGGTCCGCGACCTCGCCCCGGCCGAAGACCCGAACGAGCTCCTGCGCCACACCTTCTGGAAGCAGGGCCTGCGCCTGACGAAGGACCCGACGGGTCTGCCGATCAAGGCCTCGGACGTGACCATCGGTTCGGTGTTCCACGTCATCCCGGACGGCATGCTCGACTCCGAGCACATGCTCGAGGAGAAGGCCAAGGCCTCCGTCCTCCTCATGCGTCTCGACCCGAAGGACCTCAACCCGTCCAAGGGCCACGAGAACTGGGGCTACGACGGCATCGTCGCGTACTCCAAGATCTGCACCCACGTCGGATGCCCGGTCGCGCTCTACGAGCAGCAGACGCACCACCTGCTGTGCCCGTGCCACCAGTCCACCTTCGATGTCTCGAACAACTGCGAGGTCATCTTCGGTCCGGCCGCACGCCCCCTCCCCCAACTTCCGATCGCGATCGACGACGACGGCTACCTGGTTGCCCAGAGCGACTTCCACGAGCCGGTCGGACCGTCCTTCTGGGAGCGTGAACGCTGATGACCAGCACCCCCACCACCACGGCACCGAGCAGCACGGCCAACAAGCCGGCTCCGGAGCGCGGATCCCGCATCATCGGCGGGGTCGCCAACTACATCGACGAGCGCACCAGCATCTCGGGGCTCGTCAAGGAAGTCGGCCGGAAGATCTTCCCGGACCACTGGAGCTTCATGCTCGGCGAGGTGGCGCTGTACAGCTTCGTCGTCGTCCTGCTCTCCGGCACGTTCCTGACGTTCTTCTTCCAGGCCTCCATGGCCGAGGTCGTCTACAACGGCTCGTACGTTCCGCTCAAGGGCGTCGAGATGTCGACGGCACTCCAGTCCACGCTGGACATCTCGTTCGACATCCGCGGTGGGCTCTTCGTCCGCCAGGTCCACCACTGGGCGGCCCTGCTGTTCGTGGCGTCGATCATGCTGCACATGGCCCGCGTGTTCTTCACCGGTGCCTTCCGCAAGCCGCGTGAGCTCAACTGGGTCTTCGGCTTCCTGCTCTGGGTCCTCGCCATGGGTGAGGGCTTCACCGGCTACTCGCTCCCCGACGACCTGCTCTCCGGAAACGGTCTGCGGATCATCGTCGGCATGATCGAGGGTGTCCCGGTGATCGGCGTCTGGATCGCCTACCTGCTCTTCGGTGGCGAGTTCCCGGGCACCGACATCGTCGGCCGCCTGTACACGCTGCACATCCTGCTGCTGCCGGCGATCCTCGTCGCGGTGCTCGGTGTCCACCTCGTGCTCGTCGTGATCAACAAGCACACCCAGTTCGCCGGCCCGGGCAAGACCAACGACAACGTCGTCGGTGTCCCGATCCTCCCGGCGTTCGCCGCCAAGGCCGGCGGGTTCTTCTTCATCGTCGCGGGCATCATCGCCCTCATCGCGTCGATGTTCACGATCAACCCGATCTGGAACTACGGCCCGTACGACCCCTCGCCGGTCTCCGCCGGTACCCAGCCCGACTGGTACATCGGCTTCGCCGACGGCGCACTGCGTCTGGTGCCGCCGCACTGGGAGGTCGTGTGGTTCGGCTACACGGTGTCGTTCAACATCCTGGCGCCCATCGCGGTCCTGGTGCTGCTCATCCTCGCGATCCTGCTGTACCCGTTCCTCGAGTCGTGGATCACCGGCGACAAGCGCGAGCACCACATCCTGGACCGTCCGCGCAACGCCCCGACCCGCACGGCGATCGGTGCCGCCGGCATCACGCTCTACGCCAGCCTCTGGGCTGCGGCGTCGTCGGACATCATCGCGACCCACTTCCTGGTGTCGATCGAACACGTGATCCACGTGATCCAGGCAACGACGGTCCTCGGCCCGTTCGTCGCCTTCTGGATCACGAAGCGCGTGTGCCTCGCACTCCAGAAGAAGGACCGCGAGATCGTCCTGCACGGCTACGAGTCCGGTCGCATCGTCCGACTCCCCCACGGTGAGTACATCGAGGTGCACGAGCAGCTCGACGAGTACGAGCGCTGGAAGCTGCTGCAGTTCAACGAGTACAAGCCGCTCATGATCCGCCCGAACGCCAAGGGGCAGATCACCGTGGTCCAGAAGGCCCGTGCGAGCGTCTCCCGCTTCTTCTTCGAAGACCGCATCGAGCCGGTCTCGAAGGCCGAGCTCGAGGCAGCGCACGCCGCCCACCACGGCCCGGACCTCGAGGGCAGCCACCAGGCCCCGCAGGTCGAGGAAAAGCACTAAGCACGACGACAGGAACCCCCGCCACCACGTGGCGGGGGTTTCTTCGTGCGATGGGCGAAACGCCGCCCCCAGTTCACGGCTGGTTCACCGACACGTGCTGGACTCATCCAGGACGGTGTGGCAACGTGTTGCACCACGCATCCGCCAACGGAATGAGACCCCGATGGACAGCCGGACGGCCGAACACCCCAGGCCGAACCACTTCCTCCTCCACCTCAGCGACACCCACCTCGTCTCCGGCGACGGTGATCTGTACGGCGGGGTCGACTCCGCCGCACGGCTCACCGAGATCGTCGCGGACATCGAAGCATCAGGCACCCGGCCGGAAGCGATCGTCGTCACCGGCGACGTGGCCGACAAGGGCGAACCGGGTGCCTACGCCCGCGTCCGCGAGATCGTCGAGCCGGCTGCCCGCCGGATCGGTGCCCAGGTCATCTGGGCGATGGGCAACCACGACGAGCGCGGCGCGTTCCGTCAGGAGCTCTTCGGGTTGCACCCCACCGACCGTCCGGTCGACTTCGTCTACGACGTCAACGGTCTCCGGGTGATCACTCTCGACACGAGTGTCCCGGGCCACCACCACGGCGAGGTCTCCCCCGAGCAGCTCGACTGGCTGGCCGAGGTCCTGTCCGAGGCTGCGCCGCACGGCACCATCCTGGCGATGCACCACCCGCCCGTGCCGAGCGTGCAGGACCTGACCGTCCTCGTCGAGCTCCGCGACCAGCAGGCCCTGGCCGAGGTGCTGGAGGGCAGTGACGTCCTGTCCATCATCGCCGGCCACCTGCACTACTCGACCAGCGCGGTCTTCGCGGGCATCCCCGTGTCGGTCGCCAGTGCCACCTGCTACACGCAGGACCTCACCGAGTTCCAGGGCGGCACGCGTGGGCGGGACGGCGCGCAGTCGTTCAACCTGGTGCACGTCTACGGCCACAACGTCGTGCACTCGGTCGTCCCGATCGGGCACTACTCCACGGTCGGCGAACCCGTGTCGGCCGTCGAGACCGAGGCCCGCCTCGCAGCGCACGGGGTCACGATCCCGCCCGCGGTCGAGCCGGCTCCGGTGACCTCGAGCATCCCGGTCTTTACGCTCGACTCGGTGCCGGTCTCCCCCGTCCACCGGTAGGTCGCCGCACTTCGTGAGCAGCAATGGTCGGGTCCGCAGTGCGGACCCGACCATTTGTGCTCACCATGTGCGGTGGGCATGCGCCCACGGCGGACGGGAGGCGCGTGGCGGGGCCGCCACGGGCCTCCCGTCCGGCCGGTGGTCACGACCCACCGCGAGACGTGTGTCGAGCGGTCAGCTCGCGTCGTCTGACGGGGCGGGCGCCGACAGGCCGCGACCGGTCGGCGGTCGGCGACGGGGCGGGGCGGTGGGGAGGCGCGTGGCGAGTCCGTCCCGGCCCTCCTGACCGGCCGATGGTCACGACCCACCGCGAGATGTGTGTCGAGTGGTCAGCTTGCGTCGTCTGACGGCGCGGGCGCCGACAGGCCGCGACCGGTCGGCGGTCGGCGACGGGGCGGGGCGGTCGGGAGGCCCGTGGCGGGGCCGCCACGGGCCTCCCGTCCGGCCGGTGGTCATGACCCACCGCGAGACGTGTGTCGAGTGGTCAGCTTGCGCCGTCTGACGGGGCGGGCGCCGACAGGCCGTGACCGGTCGGCGGACGGCGGTCGGCGCCGAGCCCGGAGCCGTGGCTGGGTTTCGGCGCCGGGCTCGCAGGCTCGCCCGGAGCGCGTGGCTGGGCTTCGGCGCCGGGCTCGCAGGCTCGCCCGGAGCGCGACAGCAGAACGCTGGCGCGTTCTAGACGCTGTCGCGCTCCCACGGCGCGGGGAAGGGGAAGTAGCGCTCGAGGAAGTCGGTCACGCGCTGCGTCCGCTCCTCGTCGCTGACCTCCGGGAAACTGCCGTCGTTCAGGCAGAAGAAGTCCGCGTTCCGCTTCTTGAGCAACTCGTCGAGCGACCGCAGCCCGGACTGCATCGTGGTGTCGATGTAGCGGACGTCGGCGTTCTCCTGCGTGATCGCCCGACCCGTGAGCAACGAGTAGTAGTGGTAGAGCGAGTTGGTCACCGAGATGTTCTCGGCAGCACGGAAGCGCGACGCCGCTGTGGCACGGAACTCGTCGGCGAACTCGTGCTCCATCTCCGTCATGATCGACGACCGGAGCGGGGTGGGCGCGTGCTCGAGGTGCCGGGTGGTGACCGCACCGAACCGCTGCTGCAACAGGCGACGGTTGACCCGCGCGGAGTTCTCGAACCCGCTGCGCGCGGCGTTGTTCACGCCGAGGCCGATGCGGGTGGTGGCGAGGATGAACTTCGACACCGACCCCGGGCTGAAGAACACCGAGGGGTCGACGGTGCGGCCGAAGAACATGTCGTCGTTCGAGTAGATGAAGTGCTCGCTGATGCCCGGGATGTGGTGCAGCTGCGACTCGACGGCCTGCGAGTTGTGAGTCGGCAGCACGGACGGGTCGGCGAAGAACTCCTCGCTGCGCACGATGCGGACCTTGGGGTGGTCAGCGAGCCAGTGCGGAGCGGGTGAATCGGTGGCGATGTAGATCTGGCGGATCCACGGTGCGAACGTGTGCACCGAGCGGAGTGCGTACTTCAGCTCGTCGATCTGGCGGAACCGTGCGGGGGCGTCGTCGCCCTCGCCCAGGACGGCCGTCGCCTGCGCTGCCTGGCGGGCGCGCTGGTACTCGATGGCGTTGCCGTCGACCCACGAGAAGACGATGTCGATCGGGAACCGGATGTCGGAGACGTGGTCGTCGAACATGTGCTCGACGGTGCGCCAGGTACGGCCGTAGCGCTCGATGTCGACGAGCACGAACTCGTCGACCGGCAGGCTGCGGCGCATCAGGGCGTTCTCGACGGGCGCGAGCACCTCGGTGTCGGTGAGTCGCCAGAACTCGAGCTGCACGCTCGTCTCGGCGCCGTAGCGCAGACGACCGAGGGGCTCCAGGCGCGGGCGGAACACGCGCAGCACCGGCTCGTCGACCGGCCCGAGACCGTCGTCCTGCACGAGCACGGCCGGTTCGCCCGGCGGCTTCGCGTAGAACGGCTCGTTGACGGCGGCGGCCATGACGGCGCTCTCCGCACGCTGGCGATCGCGCTCGTCGATCGCGATCACCGGACGCTCGTCGTTGCCGCGGATGAGCAGGTGGTCGACGTCGGCCTCGGTCAGCGCGTCGTCGAGGAACAACAGGTCCTCGATCATCGACTGCTGCGGCGTCAGGTGGCCGTTGAGCAGCGTCAGGCGCCCCTTGCGGACGACGACGTCGGGCCGGTCGAGACCGCCGGAGGACGGTCGAGGGGTCAGCAGAGGACTCTCGGTCACCGGCTCGGTCTCGTCGTTCATCCATGCCCTTCGGGTCGTGCTGCCGGGTCCTGTACCCGACCCTGCGATCCTACCGTCCGCCCGCCCGGTCGGTTCCGCAGGCGGTCAGCGGAGCCGGTCAGGAGGCCCGGGGTGCGTCCGCCTCGCGCGGCACCTTGACGGCGATGCCCACCACGATGAACAGGGCGGCAGCCAGGATCTGCAACGCGGCCCACACCTGGCCGGGGATCGGCACCGTGACCAGGGGATTCCAGCAGACGGCGACGGCGGCCATCAGCACGGCGGCCCACCACGTCTTCCCGCGCACCGCGAAGACGAGCACGATGAGGGACAGCACCGTGATGCCCCAGCGGGCGAAGACGAAGCCGGACGAGTCGATGATCGCCACGCACGCGAGCAGGACGATCGCGGCGATGAGCGACGGTGCGAGTGCCGGTCGGGTGAACCCCGGGGTGGCACGGGTGTTCGTCGTCCCCGCGGCCGGTCGGACCGGTGCGGCGGGCACGCCGTTCTGCGACGACCCCACCGGGGGTCGTCCCTTGCGGGCAGCCATCAGGCGGGGGCCTCGTCGAGGTCGATGGCCGTGAAGGACCGGGACATCGGTGGGAGACCCCGCACACGCTCGAGCGCGGGGACCAGCTCGCCGAGGTAGGCCCGGTAGCCCTCGTCGGTGAGGTGCAGGCCGTCGTCGGTGAAGCGGTCGTCGAGGTGTTCGCCGTCCGCCAGCGCGGGCCAGGCGTCGAGGTACTGCGCGTGGCAGGTCGCGACGAACTGCCGCAGGTGCCGGTTCGCCTCCTCGATCTTCGCCGTGTACTCGGCCTGACGGGGCAGGACGGAGACGAGCAGCAGCCGGACACCGGGCAGCTCGCGCCGCAGGGTGACGAGGATCGTCTCGACGTTGCGGACGACGTGTTCGGCGCTCGCCCGGTGGTTGCCGAAGTCGTTCGTGCCGATCAGCAGCACGATCACCTCGGGCTGTTCGGCGACGACCGCGTCGAGCCGTGCGAGCACGCCGTCCGTCGTGTCGCCGCTGATGCCCTGGTTCAGGGTCTGCTCGTCGGGGAGCCAGCTGTCCCACGACCCCTGGGCCGTGATGCTGTCCCCCAGGAACAGGACGGGACTGCGTTCCTCGGTCATGCTGCCTCCTCGTTCGCCGGTTCCGGACTCCCATTGTGCTGGGTCCGGTTGCGCTGCGTCGACTCGGTGTTGTCCGACTCGCGCTCGGCGGCCGCGGTGATGCGCTCGACCATGCCCGGGAAGATGATCCCGTGGAAGGGCAGGATCCCGTACCAGTACAGCCGTCCGGGCAGGCCCTGCGGGAAGTAGATCGCCCGCTGGTGGTAGTCGCTGCCGCCCTCGGGGTTCGGGGTCACGGTCATCTCGAGCCAGGCGCGCCCGGGTGACTTGAACTCGGCGCGGAGCCGCAGGTAGTGACCGCGCTCGAGGCGTTCCACGCGCCACCAGTCGAGGGCGTCGCCCTGCTCGAGTCGGTCCTGGTCACGACGACCACGGCTGAGCCCGACGCCGCCGGCGACCTTGTCCATCCAGCCGCGGGCGACCCAGGCCAGCGGGAACGAGTACCAGCCGTTCTCGCCGCCGATCGACTCGACGACGCGCCAGACGTCCTCCGCCGAGGCGGTCGAGTGCCGCTTCCGGTCGTCGACGTAGACGGTGTGGCCGGCCCAGTCCGGGTCGGTCGGCATCGGGTCGGCCGAGGCGCTCGACAGGGTGGCGCTCCGCCAGCTCGTCTGCACCTCGCCGGAGCGCATCTTGTTCAGTGCGAGTCGGACCGCGCGGCGGTACGAGGTGAGCCCGCCCTCGGGCTGCGGGACGACGTCGTCGATGTCGTGCTCGCGCTGGACGCACTCGAACTGCAGCGATTCGATGATCGGCGTCGCGAGCTTTCGCGGGATCGGGGTGACGGCGTTGAACCAGTGTGCGGCGAGGCGCGGGGTGAGCACCGGCAGGACCGTGATCGGGCGCTGCCGCAGCTTCGCCTCGACCGCGTAGCCGTTGAGCATCTGCCCGTAGCGCAGGACGTCCGGCCCGCCGATGTCGAAGGTGCGGTTGACGTCGGCGGGGACGTCGAGCGCCGCGACCAGGTAGTACAGGACGTCGCGCACGGCGATCGGCTGGATGCGGTTGCGCACCCACCGCGGTGCGGGCATCCACGGCAGGACGTCGGTCACGTGCCGGATCATCTCGAACGAGGTGCTGCCGGAACCGATGACGACGCCGGCCTGGTAGGCGATCGTCGGCACGCCGGAGTGGAGCAGGATCTCCCCCACCTCTTTCCGGCTGCGCAGGTGCTTCGACAGGTCGCCGTCGGGGTGCAGGCCGCCCAGGTAGACGAATCGGCTGACGCCGGCACGCTTCGCCTCGTGCGCCATCGTCTCGGCCGCCTGCCGTTCCGCGGACTCGAAGTCGCCGTCGGCACCCATCGCGTGGGCGAGGTAGTACACGGCCTCGACGCCGTCGACCGCGGCGCGGACCGCGTCGGCGTCCTGCAGGTCTCCTTCGGCGACGTCGACGTCGCTGCTCCACGGGACGTCCTGGAGCTTCCGAGGGTTGCGCACGAACACGCGCACGGAGTGTCCGGCTTCGAGGAGACGGGGGACGAGACGACCGCCGATGTACCCGGTGGCGCCGGTGACGAGGACCTGCATGCCCGGAACGCTACGCGGCACGCCTGACGGGTAGGCTTGCCGGGTGGACAACGCAGCCTTCCCCGTCACCGCCGATGCCGTCCGCGGCCTCATCGACCACGCGATCCTGAAGCCCGAGCTCACCCGCTCGGACGTCGACGCCCAGCTCGACGAAGCCGCCGCGTACCGGGTCTTCAGCGTGTGCGTCCGGCCCAGCGACGTCGCCTACGCCGTCGAGCGTCTCCGGGGCACCGGCGTCGGCGTCGGGACGGTCATCGGCTTCCCGCACGGCACCACGTCCACCGCGGCCAAGGTCGCCGAGTCGCTGCAGGCCCTCGCCGACGGTGCCTTCGAGCTCGACATGGTGCAGAACATCGGCGCCGCGAAGTCCGGCGACTGGGAGCGCGTCGAGCAGGACGTCCGCGCCGTCGTCGACGCTGCCGGGTCCACCGTCGTCAAGGTCATCCTCGAGACCGCGTTCCTGACCGACGACGAGATCGTCGCAGCCTCGCGTGCCGCGCAGTCCGCCGGTGCCGCGTTCGTGAAGACCTCCACCGGGTTCGCCGGCGGCGGGGCGACGACCGAGCACATCGCGCTGATGCGCCGCACGGTCGGAGCCGACACGGGCGTCAAGGCCTCGGGCGGTGTCCGCGGGCTCGACACCCTGCTCGAGATGGTGGACGCCGGGGCCAACCGCATCGGCACGAGTGCGTCGGCGCGCATCCTCGACGAGGTCGCGCACCGCGTCGAGACCGGTGCCGCGTCGTCGCAGGGTGACGACACCAGCTCCTACTGACCCACCGCGACACGACCTGATCCACCGCACGACGACCTGACCCGACCGACCCACCACCTGCCAGGCCGGGGCCCACCGGACGCGACGCCGCGTCCGGGAGCCGCCCCGGGCCTCCAGACCGCCGCATCGGAGCGCGCATGTCCAGCACCGCACCCCAGTCCCCCGCCCTCGCACTCGCCGTCGACCTCGGCGGCACCAAGGTCGAGGCCGCCCTCGTCACCGACCAGGGGGTCGTCCTGCCGGGCACGCGCTTCCGCAGCCCCACCGGGCCGCAGCGCACGTCCGACGAGCTGCAGGCCGCCGTCGACGAGGTCGTGACGAGCGCGCTGGCCACGGTCCCGACCGGCGCGACCCTGGTCGGCGTCGGAGTCGGCTCGGCCGGCCCCGTCGACGAGGAGCACGGCCTCGTCTCCCCGCTCAACATGCCGGTGTGGCGCGGCCACCCGCTGCGCGACCGCATCGCCGCGCTCGTGCCCGAGGGCGTGCCGGTCACGCTGCGCATGGACGGCCTGGCGATCACGCTGGCCGAGCACTGGGTCGGTGCGGCCCAGGGGTACGACCACGTCATGGGCATGATCGTGTCGACGGGCGTCGGCGGAGGTCTCATCCTGCACGGCCGCACCGTCAGCGGCCCGACGGGCAACGCGGGGCACATCGGGCACGTGGAGTGCGGCGGCTACGACGATCCGTGCGCCTGCGGCGGCACCGGCTGCCTCGAGGCGATCGCCAGCGGCCCGAAGACCGTCGCCTGGGCGCAGCGCCAGGGGTTCGACGGGTCCACCGGCGAAGAGCTGTCCGCGGCGTACGCGGCCGGCGACGAGATCGCGGTCGCCGCGGTCAAGCGCAGCGGCCGGGCGCTCGGGCAGGCGATCGCAGCGGCGACGAGCCTCGTCGACCTCGAGGTCGTGGCGGTCGGCGGCGGGTTCTCCCACGTCACGCCGGACCTGTTCGAGTACGCACGCGAAGCGGTGGCGGAGCGCGTCGAGTTCGGGTTCGTGACGAAGGTGCGCATCGTGCCGACGGCGCTGTCGCAGGACGGCCCGCTCATCGGCGCGGCGGCACTCGTGCACCGCGCCGACGTCCTGCGCTGACGTCCTGCGCTGAGCGGACCGCGCCGACGCCGACCTGGAGGCTCGGTGCGGGCCCGCCACGGGCCTCCAGGCCGGTCCGCGGCTTGTCCACAGGCATGTCGGTCGCGTGCGCAGGTCGGGCAGGATGTGCGGGTGCCCCGCCCGCGACTGCTGACCAGTGACGACTGGCCGGAGCCCGAGCTGCGTGCGGCGGTCCTCGCCGGCGAACTCGTCCCAGTCGGACCGTGCTGGGCCTCCCCTGCCGAGCCCCAGACGCCGTCGTTGCGTGCCGCCGCTGCCGCCTGGGTCCTGCGGGATGGGCGGCTGATCGCCTGCACCCTGACGGCCGCGTGGATCTGGGGTGCGGCGTCCAGACTGCCGGCACCGCTCGAGGCCTGCATCCCGCCGCAGGTCCGCGTGCACGTCGGGCCGGACGTGCGCCTGCGGGAGGTCCGGTTCCAGGCTGACGACAGCGCCGTCCTCGGAGGGCTGCGGGTCACGATGCCGGCGCGGACCGCGGTCGACCTGCTCCGGATGCCGGGCCTCTCGGCCGGCGCGTTCGGGGAGGCCGAGGCGACGGCCGTGCACGGGCTGCTGGCGATCGGGGCGGTCACCGCGGCCGAACTGCAGGTGCGGCTGACCGCCCTCGGGACGATCCCGATGGTGCGGCAGGCCGAGCGGCGGTTGCGGGGGCTGCAGGACGCCGCTGGGGGCGCTGGAGGCGCTGGGGGCGTTGTCCGGTAGTGCGTCGCGGGTGCGAGCGGTCACAACACCCCGCTCGCGTCCGCCGAGTGGTCGCGAACTGTCGGTCGGCGGGGCCGCAGCCGACGGTTTGTGACCGGTCGACGGGGCCCGCGCGACGAGTCACGACCGGCGGATGGTCGGGCGTCGGCCGGACGTCGGGCGGGAGGCGCGGGGCGGGGGCGCCACGGGCCTCCCGTCCGGAGCGTGCGAGCGGTCACAACACCCCGCTCGCGTCCGCCGAGTGGTCGCGAACTGTCGGTCGGCGGGGCCGCAGCCGACGGTTTGTGACCGGTCGACGGGGCCCGCGCGACGTGTCGCGACCGACGGATGGTCGTGCCGCGCGGGGCACTGCCGCGGCGGTGGCCGTGCTCAGCCCGCGCTGACGCGGTAGACGTCGTAGACGGCGTCGATGCGTCGGACCGCGTTCAGCACCCGGTCGAGGTGGATGGTGTCACCCATCTCGAACACGAACCGACTGAGCGCCAACCGGTCGGACGAGGTCGAGACCGTCGCCGACAGGATGTTGACGTGGTGGTCGGTGAGCACCCGGGTGACGTCGCTGAGCAGCCCCGACCGATCGAGCGCCTCGATCTGGATCTGCACGAGGAACACCGACTTCGACGACGGGGCCCACTCGACCTCGATCATCCGGTCGGGCTCGTTCATCAGGGACTTGACGTTCGTGCACGACGACTGGTGCACCGAGACGCCCTGGCCGCGGGTGATGAACCCGACGATCTGGTCGCCCGGCACCGGCGTGCAGCACTTCGCGAGCTTCACCAGGATGTCCGGCGCACCGCGCACCAGCACGCCGCTGTCGCTCGTGCGCAGCTGTCGGCTCGTGACCTGGCGCGGGAACGTGAGCTCCGGCTCGTCGGTCTCGGTGTCGCTCTGGACGCTGCCCAGGACCTTCTCGATGACGGACTGCGTCGAGACGTGCCCCTCGCCGACCGCGGCGTACAGGGCCGAGACGTCGTCGTACCGCATCGACGAGGCGACCTCGGCGATGGTGTCCTGGCTCATGATCCGCTGGAGCGGCAGGTTCTGCTTGCGCACGGCGCGGGCGATGGCGTCGCGGCCCTGCTCGATCGCCTCTTCGCGGCGCTCCTTGGTGAACCACTGCTTGATCTTGTTCCGCGCCCGGGGGCTCTTGACGAACTTCAGCCAGTCCTGCGACGGACCGGAGTCGGGGTTCTTCGACGTGAAGATCTCGACGACGTCGCCACTCGACAGCGAGCTCTCGAGCGGGACGAGGCGACCGTTGACCTTGGCGCCCATGGTGCGGTGCCCGACCTCGGTGTGCACGGCGTACGCGAAGTCCACCGGGGTGGCGCCGGCGGGCAAGCCGATGACCTTGCCCTGCGGCGTGAAGACGTAGGTCTCCTTCGCGCCGATCTCGTAGCGGAGCGAGTCGAGGAACTCCCCCGGGTCGCTCGTCTCGGCCTGCCAGTCGGTGATGTGCGCGAGCCACGCCATGTCCTGGTCGTCGGTGGTCGACGAGGTCCCGACGTCTCGGCCGGCGGCACGCTGCTTGTACTTCCAGTGCGCGGCGACACCGAACTCGGCGCGCTGGTGCATCTCGTGCGTGCGGATCTGGATCTCGACCGGGCGCCCTTGCGGCCCGAGCACGCTGGTGTGCAGCGACTGGTACAGGTTGAACTTCGGCGTCGCGATGTAGTCCTTGAACCGGCCGGGCAGCGGCGTCCACCGCGCGTGCACCGAACCGAGCATGGCGTAGCAGTCGCGCACCGTGGGCACGAGCACCCGGATGCCGACGAGGTCGTAGATCTCGTCGAACTCGCGACCCCGCACGATCATCTTCTGGTAGATCGAGTAGTACTGCTTCGGCCGCCCCATGACCTCGCCGCGGACCTTCGCGGCCTTCAGGTCCTTCTTGAGCGTGCCGATGACGTTCTGGACGAACTGCTCGCGCTTCGGCTGCCGTTCCTTGACCAGGCTGTCGATCTCGACGTAGAGCTTCGGGTGCAGGACCGCGAAGGACAGGTCCTCGAGCTCGAGCTTGATCATCTGGATGCCGAGCCGGTGCGCGAGGGGCGCGTAGATCTCGAGCGTCTCCTTCGCCTTGCGGGTGGCGGAGGTGGACTCGACGAAGCCCCAGGTGCGGGCGTTGTGCAGCCGGTCGGCGAGCTTGATGACCAGCACGCGGATGTCCTTCGACATCGCGATGACCATCTTGCGGACCGTCTCGGCCTGGGCGCTGTCGCCGTACTTGACCTTGTCGAGTTTCGTGACGCCGTCGACGAGCATGGCGATCTCGTCGCCGAAGTCGACCTGCAGCTGGTCGAGCTGGTAGTCGGTGTCCTCGACCGTGTCGTGGAGCAGCGCGGCGGCGATCGTGATCGGCCCGATGCCCAGGTCGGCCAGGATCTGGGCGACCGCGACGGGGTGTGTGATGTACGGCTCGCCGGACTTGCGCTTCTGACCGTCGTGCGCGCGCTCGGCGACGGAGTACGCGCGCTCGATGAGCGTGACGTCGGCCTTGGGATGGTGCGAGCGCACCGTGCGGATCAGGGTGTCCACGGCACCGGCCGGCTGGGCGCGGGAGAACAGGCGCGGCAGCAGCGACCGGAGGGAACCGAGGTTGCCCGTCGTGTTCGGTCCGAGGGGGCTGGTCGGCCGCTGGGCGGAGCCGGGGCGGCTCGGCGCGGACGGCTCTTCGCGGGTGTCCGTCATGATGCGCCTCCCAGGACTCGGTCCGAGAGCTCGATCCGAGCTCGATCCGCCAACACTACGCGTGTCCGGTCAGTGCTCGTGACCCGGTTCGCCCTGGGCGTCGCGGACCACCGGTGCGCCGGACTGCTCCCAGGCGACCATGCCGCCGGTCAGGTTGACCGCGGAGACACCGGACTGTTCGAGTGCCGCCACCACCCGGGCCGAACGAGCACCCGAGTGGCAGACGATGATCGCCGGTTCGTCGCCGCCGTCGATCTCCTGCCAGCGGTTCACCAGCTCGGACATCGGGACGAGCGTGGCCTCGGGAGCGTGGACCTGGTCCCACTCCCCCTGCTCACGGACGTCGAACAACCGCGACCCCGACTCGAGCCGGCGACGCGCCTCGGCGACGTCGACCTCGGTGATCTCGATCGGCATCAGGCGGTCGCCTTCGCGTCGGCGTCGACCTCGCGCTGGCGCTTCTCGGCCGCCTGGATCTTCTTGGCGTCGGCCTGCTTGATCTTCGGCTCGTTCTCGCGCAGCTGGGCGTACATCGGCGACGCGATGAAGATCGTCGAGTAGGTGCCGACGATGATGCCGATGAACAGTGCGAGCGAGATGTCGCGGAGCGTGCCCGCACCGAGCACGTACGACCCGATGAACAGGATCGCCGCGACCGGCAGCAGCGCCACGACGGAGGTGTTGATCGAGCGGACGAGCGTCTGGTTCACCGCGAGGTTCACCGACTGCTTGAACGTGCGGATCGACTCCTGAGAGGTGTTCTCACGCACCTTGTCGAAGACCACGACGGTGTCGTAGAGCGAGTACCCGAGGATCGTCAGGAAGCCGATCACCGCCGCGGGCGTGACCTCGAGCCCGACGATGCCGTAGACACCGGCCGTGATCAACAGGTCGTGGACCAGCGCGGCCATCGCGGAGAGCGACATCTTCCAGGTGCGGAAGTACAGCGTCATGAAGACGGCGGCCAGGGCGAGGAAGATCACCAGACCGCGGATCGCCTGGGCGAGCACGTCGGCGCCCCAGGTGGCACCGATGAACGTCGCGGCGACCTGGCTCTCCGGCACGTCGTACGCCTCGGCCAGGGCGTCCTGCACCTCGGTCGTCTGACGGTCGGTGAGCTGGCCGGTCTGCACGCGGATGCCGTGCGTCCCGAGCTGGGAGACGCGCGGGATCTCGTCCGAGACGACACGCTCGACGGTGTCCGTCGCGATGCTCTGGTCGGTGTTCTTGACGTCCGACAGGGTGAACTCGGAACCACCGGTGAACTCGATGCCGAGCTGGTACCCGCCGCGCAGCCACGGGGTGGCGAGCGAGATCACGATCATGATGAGCGCGATGAGGTACCAGGTCTTGCGTCGTCCGATGATGTCGTACGACCGCTTGCCCGTGTAGAGGTCGCTGCCGAACTGGCTGAAGCTGGCCATCAGTCGTCCTTCCCGTCCGGCGTCGAGCCGTTGTCGCCGGAGGCCTGCTGGGCCTTCCGCTCCGCGATCGTCTGTCGGCGCTGCGCCTCACCGGCGCTGCGCTGGCGCTTGCCGTCCACCACGGGGGCGCGGAACTGCGCACGCCCCTTGTAGACCGCACCGAGCGCCGCTGGGTCGAGCCCGCTGAACTTGTGCCCCTCGCCGAAGAACCGGGTGCGGGAGATGAGCTGCATCATCGGGTGGGTGAAGAGCGCGACCACCACGATGTCGATCAGCGTCGTGAGGAGCAGCGTGAACGCGAAGCCCTTCACGTCGGCGACCGCGAGCACGTACAGGGTGACGGCGGCGAGGAAGTTCACCGCGTCGGACGCCAGGATCGTGCGGAGTGCGCGCTTCCAGCCGGACTCGACCGCACTCTCGAGTGCGCGACCGTCGCGGAGTTCGTCACGGATGCGTTCGAAGTAGACGATGAACGAGTCCGCCGTGATGCCGATCGCGACGATCAGACCCGCCACACCCGCCAAGGACAGGCGGTAGTCGACGCGCCACGACATGATCGCGATGACCAGGTAGGTCAGGACGGCTGCCACTCCGAGCGAGAGCACCGTGACGAACGCGAGCGCCCGGTACTGGATGACGGAGTAGATGATCACCAGGCCGAGGCCGATCAGGCCCGCGACGAGACCACCGATGAGCTGCGCCGTGCCGAGCGTCGCCGAGATGTTCTCGTTCGACTGCACCTGGAAGTTGATCGGCAGTGCACCGTACTTGAGCTGGTCGGCGAGCGTCTTCGACGACTCGGCCGTGAACGAGCCGGTGATCTGCGCCTTGCCGTTGGTGATGGCGGAGTTCGTGGACGGGGCCGTGATGACCGAGCCGTCCAGCACGATCGCGAACTGGTTCTGCGGTGCCTGCAGCGAGACGAGGCGGTTCGTGACGGTGCGGAAGTCCTTCGTGCCCTGGCCGTCGAAGGTCAGGTTGACGGCCCACTGGCCCGTCGACGTGCCCTGCGAGTCGGTGGCCAGACCCGAGGTGGCGTTGCTGATGTTCGCACCGGAGACCTCGACCGGGCCGAGGATGTACTTCGACGCACCGTCGGCGTCACACGTGACGAGGGGCTCGTCGTCCGGCGCCGAGGTGACGTCGTCCGGAGCCGCGCAGTTGTAGTTGGTGTACAGGTCCTGCAGCGCCGGGGTGATCCAGTTGACGTCGCTGGCGTTCGTCGGCTTCGCGCTCGGCGTCGCTGCGAGCGATGCGGGCGGCGAGTACGGCGTCGGCGAGGCGGTGGACTTCCCGTCGTCACCGACGGCGGAGTTCGTCGCGGCCTCGGTGAAGAGCACGGGGCGGAACGTCAGCTTCGCCGCTGCCTCGATGCGGTCGATCGTGGCCTTGTCGGGCCGACCGGGGATCGACACGACGATGTTGTTCGCACCCTGCGTGTTGATCTCGGTCTCGGAGACACCGGTGGCGTTGATGCGCTGGCGGATGATCTCCACCGCCTGCTGCAGCTGCTGCGAGGTCACCGAGTCGCCCTCGGTGTTCTGCGCCGCGAGGGTCAGCTGCGTGCCGCCCTGCAGGTCGAGTGCGAGCTCCGGTACCCAGCTCGCGCCCTGGTACCACTTGTCCGTGTCGTCCTTCGAGCTGCCGGCGAGGATCGTCGCGGCGGTGTTCAGGCCGGCGAGGATCGCCATCAGGATCACCAACCAGGTGAGCGAGCGCAGCGCCTTCTTGACGGGTGTCGATCGTGCCACCGGTCGTCTCGTCTTTCTGTTCAGGACCATCGGCGCTCAGGCACGACGGCAGAGGGAAGCCGCCGGGTCAGACGACCCGGCGGCCGAGGGCGTCAGTCGTCGGACTTGCGCTTCGAGTCGGTCTCGTCGAGGCGGTCGTTGTCGACCCGCTCGCCGTAGACCGGCTCCCCGTTGAGTTCGGCGACGGGCTTGGCCTCGTCCTCCGGCGTCGCGGTGGTCTCGATGTCGGAGGCACTGTCGTCGACGACGCGCGACAGGGTCTGGCGGTGCACGGTGACGACGGTGCCGGGGGCGATCTCGACGTCGGCGGTGACCTTCTCGTCGTCGACGGAGAGGAGCGTGCCGTACAGGCCGAAGGACAGCATCACGCGAGCACCCGGCACCATCTTGGTGGCGAGCTCGCCCTGCTGCTTCTTGCGCTTGCGGCTGTTGTAGAACATGAAGGCCGCGAACGCCACGACGATGACGATGAGGATGACTTCTTGACCCATGATGCAGTTGCCTTCTCTGGTTGCTCGGTTTCGGGCCGTAGCAGTCTAGGGCACGCCACTGTGCGTGGCATGTCACCCGACCGATCGGCCGCTAGTCGGTGGTGTCGGTGTCGTCGAACAGGCCCGGGAGCGGCCCGACGCCCTGCCCTGGGGTGAGGCCGAGGTGCCGCCACGCGACCGGGGTCGCGATGCGGCCGCGCGGGGTGCGCGTGACCAGACCGACCCGGACGAGGAACGGTTCGACGACCGACTCGATGGTCTCGGACTCTTCTCCGACCGAGACCGCGAGGGTGTTCAGCCCCACCGGTCCGCCGTCGAAGCGGGTCAGCATGATCTCGACCACGGCGCGGTCGAGGCGGTCGAGGCCGAGCTCGTCGACGTCGTACAGGTCGAGTGCACCCTGGACGGCCGCCATGCCGTCGGTGGTGCGGTGCACGAGGGCGTAGTCGCGGACCCGGCGGAGCAGCCGGTTCGCGATGCGCGGGGTGCCCCGGGAACGCCCGGCGATCTCCCGCAGCGCCGATCGGTCGATGTCGAGCTCGAGCAGGTGCGCGGCGCGGATCAGGACCTGTTCGAGTTCGTCCTTCTCGTAGAACTCGAGGTGCGCCGTGAAGCCGAAGCGGTCGCGGAGCGGGTTCGGCAGCAGGCCGGCGCGGGTGGTCGCGCCGACCAGGGTGAACGGGGCGAGGTCGAGCGGGATGCTCGTCGCGCCGGCGCCCTTGCCCACCATGACGTCGATCCGGAAGTCCTCCATCGCCAGGTAGAGCATCTCTTCCGCCGAGCGCGCCATCCGGTGGATCTCGTCGATGAACAGGACCTCGCCCGGCACGAGCGACGACAGGACGGCAGCCAGGTCGCCCGCGTGCTGGATCGCCGGACCGCTCGACATCCGCAACGGACGCCCGGTCTCGTGCGCGACGATCATCGCGAGCGTGGTCTTGCCGAGGCCGGGAGGACCCGCCATCAGGATGTGGTCCGGGGTGCGGTCCTGCATGCCCGCCGCCTTGAGCAGCAGGTCGAGCTGCCCGCGCACCTTGCGCTGGCCGACGAACTCGTCGAGCGACCGCGGCCGGAGTGCACCTTCGAACGCGAGTTCTTCCTGCGACTCGGCTCCGGCTGACGTGATGCCGCTCATCGACCGGCACCGGCGGGCCGGAGCGCACCGAGCGCGGCGCGGAGCAGCGCCTGCGTGCCCATGGCCGCGGCCCCTGGCTCGTTCGCGACGGTCTCGTCGACGGCGGTCTGTGCTGCGTCCTCGCGCCAGCCGAGGCCGATCAGTGCGGAGACGACGTCGGTCGCGGCCGGGTGGGCAGCAGTGCCGCGGCCGGCGGTGACGACGGCGGCCTGCTCGAACGCGGCGAGCTTGCCGGTGAGCGCGAGGATGATGAGCTTCGCGGTCTTCGGGCCGATGCCGGAGACCTTGCGGAAGGCGCCGTCGTCGTCCTTCGCGACGGCGTTCGCGACCTGCGACGGGTCCATGTGGGCCAGGACGCCCATCGCGGACTTGGGCCCGACGCCCGTAACGCTGCGCAGCAGGTCGAACACCTGGAGTGCGTCGATCGACTCGAAGCCGAAGAGCAGGTGCTCGTCTTCGCGCACGATCATCGCGGTGCGGACGAACACCTCGGACCCGTGGCGCATCGTCAGTGCGTGGGCCGGGGTCACGGTGACGGCGTACCCGACTCCCCCGGCCTCGATCACCACGCCGGAACCGGCGATGTCGATGCAGGTACCCCGGAGACTCGCGATCATGCCCCGAGCCTACGGCCGCCCACCGACGCGGCCGACGAGCCACGCGGTCGGGCCGCAGCAGCGGCCGCACGGGCGAGCGGGGAGTCGACGGTGCCGCCCTGTGCGTCGCGCCACGCGCGTTGTGCCGGGGTGAGGTTCGTGGCACGTTCGCCGGCGACGTCCGGTGATCCGAGCCTCCAGGCATGGCACACGGCCAGCGCGAGCGCATCGGCGGCGTCGGCCGGCTTCGGGGCCTCGGCCAGACCGAGCACGCGCGCGATCATCGTCTGCACCTGGCGCTTGTCGGCGTTGCCGTAGCCGGTCACGGCCGCCTTGACCTCGGACGGCGTGTGCAGGCCGACGGGCAGCCCGCGAGCCGCCGCGGCGTGCAGCGCGAGCCCGGCCGCCTGGGCGGTGCCCATCACGGTGCGGACGTTCGCCTGGGCGAACACCCGCTCGACGGCGACCGCGTCCGGGTGGTGCTCGTCGATCTCGGCGGCGATGCCGTCGGCGATGCGGAGCAGCCGCTGTTCGAGCGGCATGTCCGCCGGGGTGCGCACGACCGTCACGTGGACGAGCCGTGCGCGCCGGTTCGGTGCGACCTCGACGACGCCGACGCCGCACCGGGTGAGCCCGGGGTCCACCCCGAGCACACGGAGCACGGCTACTCGCCCTCGTCCTCGTCGAGCTCGGCCTGGACGTCCGCCGGCACGTCGAAGTTGGCGTAGACGTTCTGCACGTCGTCGCTGTCCTCGAGTGCGTCGATCAGGCGGAAGACCTTGCGGGCGGTCTCGGCGTCGACCGGCACCTTGAGGCCGGGGACGAACTCGGCGTCGGCCGAGTCGTAGTCGATACCGGCGTCCTGCAGCGCGGTGCGGGCCGCGACGAGGTCGCTCGCCTCGGTGATGATCTCGAAGCCGCCGCCCTGGTCGATGACGTCCTCGACACCGGCGTCGAGCACGGCGGTCATGACGGTGTCCTCGTCGAGGCCGTCGGTCTTCGTGACCGAGATGACGCCCTTGCGCGAGAAGTTGTAGGCGACGCTGCCCGGGTCGGCCATCGTGCCACCGTTGCGGGACATCGCCGTCCGGACCTCGGCCGCTGCGCGGTTCTTGTTGTCGGTGAGGCACTCGATCAGCATCGCGACGCCGTTCGGGGCGTAGCCCTCGTACATGATCGTCGTGTACTCGATCGACTCACCGGTCAGGCCGGCACCGCGCTTGACGGCGCGGTCGATGTTGTCGTTCGGGACCGAGGTCTTCTTGGCCTTCTGGATCGCGTCGACCAGCGTCGGGTTGCCCGACAGATCGGCGCCGCCCATCTTCGCGGCGACCTCGATGTTCTTGATGAGCTTGGCGAACGACTTGGCACGGCGGCCGTCGATGACGGCCTTCTTGTGCTTGGTCGTCGCCCACTTGGAATGCCCGGACACGGTTCTCCTTGCGTCTTGCGGAAAGTCGGGCTCAGTTTACCCAGCCGGGAGGCCCGGCGCCGCCCCGCCCCGCCGGTGCGGGCACGCAGGTGGCCGGGCCCAGGGCCCGCGGGCGGTCGTGCCCAGAGCCCGGGGGCCGCGTCAGGCGCTGCGCACCATGGCGAGGAAGCGGCGGTGGAATCGGTCCTCGCCGGCGACCTCGGGGTGGAACGCACTGGCGAGGACGTTGCCCTGCTGCACCGCGACGACCTGCCCGTCCGCCAGTGCGCCGAGGACCTGGACGCCGGGGCCGTGCTGCTCGACCACCGGGGCACGGATGAAGACCGCGTGCACGGGGGCGTCGCCGAGCTCGGGCATCGGGACGTCGACCTCGAACGAGTCGTTCTGGCTGCCGAACGCGTTCCGACGAACCGTGGTGTCGAGCACGTCGAGGGTCTGCTGGCCGCGGATGCCGTCGGTAATCCGCGACGACAGCATGATCATGCCGGCACACGTGCCGTACGTCGGCAGGCCGTCGCGGATGGCAGCAGCGAGGGGCTCGGCGACGCCGAACGCCCGGGACAGCTTGTCCATCACGCTCGACTCGCCGCCGGGGATCACGACGCCGTCGAGCGCCGCGACCTCCTCGGGGCGACGGAGCGGCACCACGTCGGCGCCGAGCTCCGTCAACGAGGCGATGTGCTCGCGGAAGTCACCCTGCAGTGCCAGGACCCCGATGCGGGGCCGAGCACTGCTCGTCGTGCTACCAGCCACGCTCGGCGAGGCGGTGCGGTGCGGGGACGTCGGCGACGTTGATGCCGACCATCGCCTCGCCCAGACCACGCGAGACCTCGGCGATGACCTTGGGGTCGTCGTGGAAGGTGACGGCCTTGACGATCGCGGCGGCACGCTTCGCCGGGTCGCCGGACTTGAAGATGCCGGAGCCGACGAACACGCCGTCCGCGCCGAGCTGCATCATCATCGCGGCGTCGGCCGGGGTGGCGACGCCACCGGCGGTGAAGAGCACGACGGGGAGCTTGCCGGTGCGGGCGACCTCGCGCACGATCTCGAACGGCGCCTGCAGCTCCTTGGCGGCGACGTAGAGCTCGTCTTCCTTGAGGTGGCGCAGCGCCGCGATCTCCTTGTTGATCGTGCGGATGTGCTTCGTGGCCTCGGACACGTCACCCGTGCCGGCCTCGCCCTTGGAACGGATCATCGCAGCGCCCTCGGTGATGCGACGGAGCGCCTCGCCCAGTTCAGTGGCACCGCAGACGAACGGCGTGGTGAAGTTCCACTTGTCGATGTGGTTGACGTAGTCGGCGGGCGAGAGCACCTCGGACTCGTCGATGTAGTCGACGCCGAGCTCCTGCAGGATCTGCGCCTCGACGAAGTGGCCGATGCGGGCCTTCGCCATGACGGGGATCGACACGGCGGCGATGATCTCCTCGATCATCGACGGGTCGGACATGCGGGCGACGCCGCCCTGTGCGCGGATGTCGGCGGGGACGCGCTCGAGGGCCATGACCGCGGTCGCGCCGGCTTCTTCCGCGATGCGGGCCTGCTCGGCGTCGACGACGTCCATGATGACGCCGCCCTTGAGCATCTCGGCGAGGCCGCGCTTGACGCGGTCGGAGCCGGTGATCGAGGTGCCAGGGGTGCCGGAGGTGCTGGTGCTGTCGCTCATGATGCCGATCAGTCTAGTCCGCTGCCGGCCAGCCCTCGGCGACCAGTCGGCGGGTGTCCCCGAGCATCTGGGACATCGACTTCGTCCGCGCGATGATCGGGAAGAAGTTCGCGTCGGACTGCCACCGCGGCACGATGTGCTGGTGCAGGTGTGCGGCGATGCCGGCCCCCGCGACCTCGCCCTGGTTCATGCCGATGTTGAAGCCGTCGCAGTGCGAAACGGTGCGCAGGACCCGCATCGCGGTCTGGGTCAGCTCGCCCATCTCGCGCAGCTCGTCCGGCGTGGCCTCGTCGTACAGCGGCACGTGGCGGTACGGGCAGACCAGCAGGTGTCCGTTGTTGTACGGGAACAGGTTGAGCAGCACGTAGGCGTGCTCGCCCCGGGCGACGATGAGGGCGTCCTCGTCGGACTTCCGCGGTGCCTCGCAGAACGGGCAGTCGTCCGCGTGCCCGCGGCCCGTGCCCTCGCGCCCGGCGTCGATGTACGCCATCCGGTGCGGGTTCCACAGGCGCTGGAAGGCATCCGGGACGGCCGCACCGGTGGCGGCGTCCCGGATGACCAGCGGGTCCTGCTCGTCCGTCATCAGACCTGCGCGCGCTCGCGGATCGCCGTCAGGATGCGGTCGACCGCTTCGTCCACGGGTACGGCGTTGTCCTGGCGCCCGTCACGGAAGCGGAACGAGACCGCACCGGCGTCGCGGTCGTCGCCGCCCGCGATGAGCTGGAACGGCACCTTCGCCTTGGTGTGCGTGCGGATCTTCTTCTGCATGCGGTCGTCCGAGTGGTCGACCTCGGCGCGGACGCCGTGCGACCGGAGCTTCGCGATGACCTCGTCGAGGTAGTCGCCGTACTCAGCCGCGACGGGGATGCCGACGACCTGCACCGGCGACAGCCAGGCCGGGAACGCGCCGGCGTAGTGCTCGGTCAGCACGCCGAAGAACCGCTCGATCGAGCCGAACAGCGCGCGGTGGATCATCACCGGGCGCTGGCGGGAGCCGTCGGCCGCGGTGTAGTCGATGCCGAAGCGCTCGGGCAGGTTGAAGTCGAGCTGCACGGTCGACATCTGCCAGGTGCGGCCGATGGCGTCGCGGGCCTGTACCGAGATCTTCGGGCCGTAGAAGGCGGCCCCGGCGGGGTCGGGCACGAGCTCGAGACCGGACTCCTCGGCGACCTCGCGCAGGGTGTTCGTCGCGACGTCCCAGACCTCGTCGTCGCCGACGTACTTCTCCGGGTCCTTCGTGGAGAGCTCGAGGTAGAAGTCGTCGAGGCCGTAGTCGCGCAGCAGCGAGAGCACGAACTCGAGCGTCGTGGTCAGCTCCTCCTTCATCTTCTCCTGCGTGGTGAAGATGTGCGCGTCGTCCTGCGTCATGCCACGGACCCGGGTGAGGCCGTGGATGACGCCGGACTTCTCGTTGCGGTAGACCGTGCCGAACTCGAACATCCGGAGCGGCAGGTCGCGGTAGGAACGCGGCTGCGACCGGTACGCCAGGATGTGCATCGGGCAGTTCATCGGCTTGAGGTAGTAGTCGGCTCCCTGACGCGTGACGTTGCCGTCCTCGTCCTTCGCCTCGTCCATGTGCATGGCCGGGAACATGCCGTCCTTGTACCAGCCGAGGTGCCCGGAGGTCTCGAACAGGTCGCCCTTGGTGATGTGCGGCGTGTAGACGAACGAGTAACCGTTCTCCTCGTGCCGACGGCGCGAGTAGTCCTCCATCTCGCGGCGGATGATGCCGCCCTTCGGGTGGAAGATCGCCAGGCCGGAACCGATCTCGTCGGGGAACGAGAACAAGTCGAGTTCGGCACCGAGCTTGCGGTGGTCGCGCTTGGCGGCTTCTTCGAGGCGCACCAGGTACGCCTTGAGCTGGTCCTTGTCGGGCCAGGCGGTGCCGTAGATGCGCTGCAGCTGCGGGTTCTTCTCGGAGCCGCGCCAGTAGGCGGCCGCGACGCGCATGAGCTTCGCGGCGTTGCCGATCCAGCGGGTGTGCGGCACGTGCGGGCCCCGGCAGAGGTCCTGCCAGACGACCTCGCCCGACTTCGGGTCGACGTTCTCGTACACGGTGAGCTCGCCGGCGCCGACCTCGACGCTCTCGCCGGAGTCGCCGTCGGTCGCCGCACCCTTGAGCCCGATGAGCTCCTGCTTGTACGGCTCCCCCGCCATCAGCTCGCGTGCCTGCTCGTCGGTGACGACCACGCGGCGGAAGCGCTGGGCCTGCTTGACGATGCGGTCCATGCCCTTCTCGATGGCCTTGAGGTCCTCGGGGGTGAAGGGCTCGGCGACGTCGAAGTCGTAGTAGAAGCCGTCGGTGACGGGCGGCCCGATGCCGAGCTTGGCCTCGGGGTTGATCTGCTGGACGGCCTGCGCGAGCACGTGCGCGGCCGAGTGGCGGAGGATGTCGAGCCCGTCCTGCTCCTGCAGGGTGACGGCCTCGGCGGTCTCGCCGGCGGCGACGTCGGCAGCGAGGTCCTTGAGGACACCGTCGACGCGGATCGCGACGACGCCGCGCTCACCGTCGAAGAGCTCGGTGCCCGTCGTGGTCGTCGTCGCGGTGCGGGGCTCGGGTGCCTGGGGCACGGCTGCGGGCTCGGCGCTCTCCGGCGCTGCGGCGACTGACTCGGTCACGATGATGGGACTCCTCGATCGAAATGGTGCGTCAAGACTAGTGCGCGCGTGGGGCTCAGGCGGGCACGGCGCCGAGCGTCGTGACGGGCAGGCGCGGCTCGAGTCGCTCGCGTCCGTTCAGCCCGTCGAGCTCGAGCAGCGCGGCGAACCCGACCGCCTGGTAGCCCGCGCGTTCGAGCAGCGTGATGGTGGCGGCGCCGGTCCCACCGGTGGCGAGGACGTCGTCGACGACGAGGACCCTGGTGCCCCCGGGGAGCTGGCCCGGACGCAGCTCGAGCTCGGCCTCGCCGTACTCGAGTGCGTACTGCTCGCTGAGGACCTCGCCCGGCAGCTTGCCGGCCTTGCGCACGGTGAGCACACCCACCTGGTGCTGCGCGGCGATCCCGCCGGCGAGGGCGAAGCCCCGTGCCTCGATGCCGGCGACGGCGTCGAACCCGGCACCGACGGCGAACGGCGCGGCGAGTGCCTCGCACACGCGGCCGAACGCGACGGCGTCCGAGAACACCGGCGTCACGTCACGGAACAGCACCCCCGGCTTCGGGAAGTCCGGGACGACGGCGGTCAGGCGTTCGACGAGTGCAGCTGCGGTTTCGGTCACCCGCCAACGGTACGGGAGGCCCGGGGTGCGTCCGGACGCCCCGCACGGTGCGAGGGGTGTCCGGGGTGGTGCGAGGTTCCGTACTCGGTGGCTCCCGGAGGGGCGGTCACCGAGTACGGAACCTCGCACGGTTCGGGCGGCGGGCGGCCGGGCGGCCGGCTCAGCGCCAGGCGCGCATGAGTGCGGCCTGCAGGAACAGGTCGTTCTCGCGCTGCTGCCGCTCGCGGTCGAGTTGCAGCCGTGTTGCGTGGTCGATCACCGGACGGACCCGGCGGGTCCGCCGGCTCCAGATGATGAGCGACATGCCGATGCGCAGCGCGATGCGGTCGGTGAGGGAGACCCGGTGGCGCGCTGCGCGGGTATCGGGAGGACGGGTGGCGGTCTTCGATGACACGGTGATCCCTTTCAGGGCATGACGGAGTTGCCCGGCACACGGGCAGGAGTGGACTGCCCGGCACACGGGCAGGACGGAATGAATGCGTGAGAATGCATTCCGCGGTCACCGGAGGAATGTCCGACGACGCGGTACTGAATGACTTCCGGTACCGAGAGCGTCGCACCGACCGCCGACATTCTCCGGCGACGATCGACGCAGTCCGATTGCGTGCGCGGAGCACACGGGTCGGGACCGATCGGCGATCGACGGAGCCGGTTCGACGCGAGCCAGAACGGCTCAGCGCGAGGTGTCAGGCGACGGACTCGTCACGAGACGAGGATCGAACGACACGAATGTCGGCAGAAGGCGGAACGCTCCGGGTCAGCGGACGCGGAACGGGGTGCCGACGCGTCCACGGATTCCACGGAACGGAGTGGTTGCGGTGATCATCATGGTCGGCCCCCTTTCGGTCTCGAGCTGTCGGAGTCGTTCCCCGGCTGCACTGCAGCGGTTCGCGACGAGTGAACACTATCGGCCCCGCAATTCGCAGCGCAACCCCTTTCTCCGATTTCTCCGGAATTGCATTCCCGAACACCCCGCACCGCACCCGGACGCCACGAAGGCCCGGTACCGAATCGGTACCGGGCCTTCGTGGGCGAACGGCTGCTACAGCGTCGCGGGTTCCGCCACCGCTGCCGTCAGCACGTCGTCGACGACGTCGATCCGCACGGTGTCCCCGGCGGTCACACCACCGTCGACCACGAGCGTCGCGATGCGGTCGTCGACCTCGCGCTGGATGAGCCGGCGGAGCGGACGGGCGCCGTACTCGGGCTCGTACCCGTGCTCGGCGAGCCAGTCGATCGCTGCGTCGGAGACGGAGAGCACCATGTCCTGCGCGACGAGCCGGAGCGCCGTGTCCTGCAGCAGCAGTGACACGATCGACGTGATCTGCGACCGGTCGAGCTTGCGGAAGAGCACGATCTCGTCGATGCGGTTGATGAACTCCGGCCGCATGGCCTCGCGGAGCTTGCCCATCACCCGGGCGCGGAGGTCGTCCTCGCCGTACCCGTCAGTGGAACCCACGGGCGCGAAGCCGAGGGCACCCGACCGCGAGGCCAGGAACTCCGAGCCGATGTTCGACGTCATGATCACGACGGTGTTCCGGAAGTCCACCGTGCGACCCTGACCGTCGGTCAGTCGACCGTCGTCCAGCACCTGCAGCAGCAGGTTGAACACGTCGGGGTGCGCCTTCTCGACCTCGTCGAGCAGGATCACCGAGTACGGGTTCCGACGCACGCGTTCGGTGAGCTGCCCGGCCTCGTCGTAGCCGACGTACCCGGGAGGCGCCCCGACCAGCCGCGAGACGGTGTGCCGCTCGCCGAACTCGCTCATGTCGAAGCGGAGCATGGCGGACTCGTCACCGAACAGCGACGACGCCAGGGCCTTCGCCAGTTCGGTCTTGCCGACGCCGGTCGGACCGAGGAACAGGAAGCTCCCGACGGGTCGACGCTGGTCGCCCATGCCGGTCCGGCTGCGTCGGACGGCCTTCGCGATCGCCGCGACGGCGTCGTCCTGGCCGACGACGCGCTCGTGCAGTTCCTGCTCGAGCACGGCGAGCCGCGAGCGGTCGCCCTGGGTCAGGCGCGTCGCCGGGATGCCGGTGGCACGCGACACCACACCGGCGATGTCGCGTTCCGTGATCGAGGTGCCCACGGATTCGGGACGGGAGGCGCGGGGAGCGTCCGCCGACGTGGCGGCGGCGATCCGGGCCTCCAGTCCGACCGTCTCGTCGCGCAGGCGCGACGCCTCTTCGTACAGTTCCCCGGCGACCGCGCGGTCCTTCTCGGCGAGCAGCTCGGCGACCTGGTCCCGCAGGGCCTCGACGTCGACGGCACCCGAGCGGGCGAGCCGGCGCCGTGCACCGGCCTGGTCGATGAGGTCGATGGCCTTGTCCGGCAGGTGCCGGTCGGTGACGTACCGGTGCGAGAGCTCGACGGCGGCGCGCAGCGACTCCGGCGTGTAGACGACGCCGTGGTGCTCCTCGTACCGGGGTGCGAGGCCGGTCAGGATCGCGACGGCGTCCTCGACGCTCGGCTCCCCGACCGTGACCGGCTGGAAGCGACGCTCGAGGGCGGCGTCCTTCTCGATCCGGCGGTACTCGTTCAGGGTCGTCGCGCCGACCAGGTGCAGGTCGCCGCGGGCGAGCCGGGGCTTGAGGATGTTGCCGGCGTCCATCGAGCCGCCCTCACCGCCACCACCGGCGCCGACAACGGTGTGGAGCTCGTCGACGAAGACGATGAGCTCGTCGGCGTGCGCCGCGATCTCGTCCATGGCCTTCGTCAGGCGCTCCTCGAAGTCGCCGCGGTACCGGGTGCCGGCGAGCATGCCGGGCAGGTCGAGGGCGATGACCCGCTTGCCCTGCAGCAGCGACGGGACGTCGCCGTCGACGATGCGCTGGGCGAGTCCCTCGACGATGGCGGTCTTGCCGACGCCGGGCTCGCCGATCAGGACGGGGTTGTTCTTGGTGCGACGGAGCAGGATCTCGACCGCCTGCTCGATCTCGTCGGCGCGACCGATGACGGGGTCGATGCGACCGTCACGGGCCCGCGCGGTGAGGTCGGTGCCGAACTGGTCGAGGGTCGGGGTGTCGCTGTCGCTGTCGGTGTCGGCCGTTCCGGTCGTTGCACCGGTTCCTGGCATGGGGCGCCCCTCTCGTGCTGCTGCCGCGGCCTGCTGGGCGTAGTCCTGCATGGCTTGCGGGGTGACACCGGCGCTGGCGAGCAGCTGCCCGGTGACGGTCTCCTGGTCGGTCACGAGCGCGAAGAACACGTGCTCGGGGTCGGTGTAGGTGCTGCCGAAGCCCCGTGCGGCCTGGGTGGCCTCGACGAGGATGCGCTGCGCCGTGCCGGTCAGGGCCGGGCGGCCGGTCTGCTCGGGCTGCGGCTCGCGGGCCATCGGCAGGCGCTGCTCGATCTCGGCGGCGAGGCGCTCGGGGTCGACCCCGGCGGAACGGACGACGGCGTCGAACGGCTCGGTGCGGACGAGCACGTGCAGCAGGTGCAGCGCGTCGAGCTCGTGCTGCCCCTGCGACACCGCGTACTCGGCGGTGTGCTGGAGCAGCTCGTGGGTACGGCGGCTGAGGAGCCGCGTGATGTCCACCGGTCGGCCGAACGCACGGGGGCGCTGCGGGTCACCGGTGTTCTGCGCCGCGAGGAGGCGGGCGAGGAACTCGTCGAACGAGTCACTGCCGCCGGTCGGGCCGAACGTCTCTGGCAAAGGGACCTCCTGGGGAACTTGAGTGCCTTCGACTCAATGCAACGCAGGAGTGCCGGGGTCATTCCCGGTCGTGGGAGAAACTTGCGGCGACCCGACTCAGGTCCGCGCGATGGCTGCCGAGATCGCCTCGGTGACCCGCGCGAGGTCGGCCGGAGCCACCTCGATGTCGAACCCGCGGCGCCCACCGGAGACGAAGATGCTGTCGTACGCCAGGGCCGACTCGTCGAGCACGGTCCGGATCCGGGACTTCTGGCCGACCGGGCTGATGCCGCCGACGACGTACCCGGTGCGCTTCTCGGCGAGGGCCGGATCGGCCAGCGTCGCCTTCTTGCCACCGACCGCTGCCGCGATGGCCTTGAGGTCGAGCCGGTTCGCCACCGGCACGATCGCCACCGCCAGCGCGCCGTCGACCGAGACGACCAGGGTCTTGAAGACCTGCTCCTCGCGGAGGCCGAGTGCGGCGGCGGCTTCCTCGCCGAAGTTCGTGGCGCTCTCGTGGTGGTCGTACACGTGCGGCGTGTACGACACCCCGGCTCGGTCGAGCGCGACGGTCGCTGGGGTGCTCGGCGAACCTGCGGTCATGCGGCGATCCTCTCCCGTGCTGCCGTCCTGTCCGTGGCGGCACGCGGGCGTTACGCTGAACCGACCATGACCGTCGCCCTGCTGATCCTCCGCGCCGCCGCTGCGCTGGTGCTCGGTGCGCCCGCGGTCGGCGACCCCGCGGCCGGCGTCCTGCCGCTGCTGGCGGTGGCCGCGCTCGGCCTGACGGCCGTCGCCGTGGCGGTCGTCGTTGCGCAGGTCCTGGCCACGGTGCTGGCGACGGTGCTCGGGCTGCGGCCGACGGGCGTCGAGCCCGCTGCGGTACCGGACCTCGTCACCCGCATCGCGTGGAGCCACCCCGATGCCGACGGGCACGTCCGATCGCGTGCTCCGGGAGTCGTCGGCCCGGCCTGACCACCGACCGGTGGCCGGGCCCCTCGCGACCCCTCCTGCGAACCACCACCGATCGGAACCGTCATGGACCTGTCCACCCTGCCCCTCGTCGGCCCGCTGCTGCACGGCGGCGCGGACCTCGTCGCCGCCCTGACCGCGGCGCTCTCCCCCACCACGGGCTCGTTCGCCGCGGCGATCGCCGTCGTGCTCCTGACCCTGGCCGTCCGGGCCGTGCTCGTGCCGCTGTCCGTCCTGCAGGTCCGAGCGGAGCGCGACCGACGTCGGCTCGCGCCGCAGCTCGCCGCCCTGCGGAAGCGCCACGGGAAGAACGCCGAACAGCTGCAGCGTGCCGTCCAGCAGCTCTACACGAACGAGAAGGTCTCACCCCTGGCCGGCTGCCTGCCCGTCCTCGCGCAGGCCCCGGTGCTGTCCCTCGTCTACGCCCTGTTCACGCACGCGTCGATCGGCGGCACGGCCAACGCCCTGCTCGAGGCGACCCTGGTCGGGGTCCCGCTCGGGCACTCGCTCGTCGTCACGCTGACGTCGCCGCTCTGGGTGCACGCCTGGGTCGTCGTCCTGCTGCTGGCCGTGCTCGCCGCCGTCGTCGAGCTCGGCCGTCGCGCGAACCTGCGCTGGAACCCGGTGCCGACGCCCGAGCCGGGCGCCCAGGTGCCCGGTGCGGCAGCGACCGCCGCGATCGGACGGTTCGCGCCGTTCATCACGGTCGTGTTCGCCGCGCTCGCGCCACTCGCCGCCGCGCTGTACGTCGTGACGAGCGCCGCGTGGACGGCGGGCGAGCGGGCCGTGCTGCGCCGGGTGATCCGGTAGCGCGGGCGCGTGGCGTCGGCCCGGCGTCAGCCGCCCTGGCCCTCCTGCTGCGGCCCCTGGTCCACCGGGTCGTACTCGGTGCCGCGACCCTGTTCCTCGTCGGCGGTCGGCACGTGGCGTTCCGTGCCGGTTCCGCCGGGGCTCGTCGCCACGTAGTCGGCCTCGCCGGACTGGGTGTCGTGGCTCAGCGGCTCGAGGGTCTCCGGGTCGGCGTCGTGCCGCGGTTCGGGTTCGGTGCTCATGCGTCACGCCTACTCCCCTCGTTCTGGGTGCGCGCCGCCGCCCCGGCAGTGCCACGATGAAGGGAGTCCACGCGACCGGCAGATCGGGAGTGCGCATGGCCCACGACGACGTGGCAGCGGAACGGGCACGGCTTGAGGCCGTCGCCTGGGGAGCGGCATCGAGCCCCGCCGACGCGGCGCGCGCCCGGATCGCGCTGCAGGACCTGGCGAGCGGGCGGCGGCCGGGTGGACGGCGAGCGGTCGCGGGAGTCGCCTCCGACACGGGGCCCGACGGGCGGCCGGGAGGCACGGCCCCGGCCAGCGGGCAGGTCGCGTCCCCCGAGCGGTCGGCTCCACTGCCCGGCTCGTCGCCAGAACGGTCGGCTCCACCGTCCGTGCCCTCGCCGGAGCGCCCGGCCCCGCAGCGCGCGACGGTTGCTGCCGAGCCGGATCCATCGCTGCGAACGGACCCGACCCCGCGAACGGATGCCGGACCGTGGGCGGCGACCGAAGCCCGAGAACCCGACCGTCCCGACGACGCGGGTGACGACGGCGGGGGTGAGCCGGGCCTCCCGGTCGGACCGACGCGACGGTCCCGGTGGCGCACGCTGCTCTGGACGGAGCGGCCACGCGTCTGGATCGCGCTCGGCGCGGCAGCGGCGGTCGGGGTGGCGTTCGCCGCCGGCACCGTCGTCGGGCCCGTGCGCGGGGACGTCGCAGCGGCACCGAGCGTCACGCCGACGGCGGGCACGGTCACGCTCGAGCAGCTGCTCGACGTGCCGCAGACCTACGCCGACCAGCTGCCGGGGCCGGTGGAGGCACCCGTGAGCCTGCACTCCACGCGGCTCGTGTTCACGAACCGGGCGCTGGACGGCGGCTCGTTCGACACGCCGTGGGCCGTGTGGGCCGGGGTCGGCACGGACCGGTCGACGATCTGCCTGGTGGCGACGGCGAACCGGATCGAGTCGTCGACGGCGTGCTTCCCGCGCGAGGCAGCGCTGCACGGTTCGGTCTCGATGTCCGCGCAGTCGATGAGCGGGACGTTGACGATCGCGCTGCGAGGCGGCGGCGTGCAGGGTCGGGTGACGAACGAGAACTGAGGGCGCGGATTGTTGGAGCGCTCCGAGAATCTCCTCTGACCCCCTCGCGGGCTGCGGTCCATCGTGCAACACTGGATGAGCGCACTCGCCGTGGAGTCGTACCCACATCACCCACATCCACAGCGAGCGCGCCCCGCAGACCTCCCGGTCATCGTCGTTCCCCCGAACGGCACCGTCGTGCGCTCGCCCGTGCCCCGGAGGAGGTCAGCAGCGTGTCCACCAACACCACCACCTCGGCCGTGTCGACGAACACGCGGCCGATCACCGTCACCACCCAGTCCATCGTCGGCATCGCCGTCCTCGGGCTGGCGACGTTCTTCGCCATCACCACCGAGCTCATGCCCGTCGGGCTGCTCGGCACGATGAGCGCCGACCTCGGTGTGTCCGAGGCCACCATGGGCATCGTCGTGACCGTGTACGCGGGCGCCGTGGCACTCCTGGCGCTCCCGCTCACCGCCTTCACCGCGAAGCTCCCCCGCAAGGCCGTGCTCGTGTCGACGCTCGTCGGCTACACGGTGTCGAACCTCATGATCGCGTTCGCACCGTCGTTCGCCGTCGTCTGCGCCGGCCGGGTCGTCGGTGGCATCGCGCACGCGCTGTTCTTCTCGGTCGCCTCGGCGTACGCCACCCGGATCGTGCCGCCGCGCCTGGCCGGTCGCGCCATCGCGTTCGTGTACTCGGGCAGCTCGCTCGGGTTCGTGCTCGGCGTGCCCGTCGCCACCTGGGTCGCGCAGCACATCGGCTGGCGCCCCGCCGTGTTCTCGATCGGTGTCGCCGCCGCCGTGCTCGCCGCCGTGGCGCTGCTGTTCCTGCCCGCCGTCAGCGGTGCCTCGTCGCCGCACATCGGGTCCCCGAAGGCCTGGGCGCGCACCGGGCTGCTGTCCGTCGTGATCGCCGACCTGCTCCTGTTCGCCGGGCACTACGTCGTCTACACCTACGTCGGGCCCTACGCGATCGACGCCGGACTCGACGCCTCGATGGTGAGCGGTGCACTGCTCGTCCTGGGCGGCACCGGGGTGATCGGCCTGTGGCTCGCGGGCATGTTCGTCGACCGGGCACCCCGCCAGACCCTCATCGCCGCCGTCGCCGTGATGGCCGTCGCGTTCGCCGCGATGCCGTTCGTGCACGGCTCCCTGGTCGGCACGATGGTCGTCGCCGGCGTGTGGATGGCCGCGAACGGCACGACGGGCACGCTCTTCATGGCGGCCGCGATCCGCTCCGGAGGCGTCTCCCCCGACATCGCCGGTGCGCTCATCAACGGTGCGTCGAACATCGGCATCGCCGGCGGCGCTGCCATCGGTGGGCAGGCGCTGGGGATCGTGGGACTGCAGTACCTGCCGTTCGCCGGTGGTGCCGTGCTGCTCGGGTCGCTCGGGGTCGTCGTGCTGGCGCGCCGGGGCTTCCCGGTGCACACGGTCGGGCAGGAGCACCTGTCGACGTCGTCGATCGAGGCGATCACGTCCTCGCTCGCGGTGGTCACCACGTCGGTGCCCGTCGTCGGTCGGGCGATCCAGACCTTGACGGGCTCGGTCGCGACGGTCACGGGCTCGCACCGCACGCACCGCACGCAGTAGCGCGGCGCGCGGGCGGGGGTCGTCCTCGCGCTGCGCCGAGGTTCCGAAATCTCGGCATCTCGGCGGTCCTGGCGGCGATCCGTGGAACCTTAGCGGCGCAGCGGCGGCATGTCGTGGAACCTCGGCGTCGAGGCCCGGGCGTGGCTTCGTCGCGGCGGAGTGAGTCGGCGTGTGGCGGCGTGTGGCGAGGGGCCCCGTCGACATGTCGTGCGCGCGGCGTCGAGGTTCCACGAACTGCCGTTCGTGTTGCGCTGAGGTTCCACGAACTGCCGTTCGGGACGCCGAGATGGGCAGATTTCGGAACCTCGGGGGTGGGGCGTCGGCGTGTCGCGGGCGACGGCGGGGCCTCGGGTCGTGCAACGACGACGAAGGGCGGGCCGGCATCGCGCCGGGCCCGCCCCTCGTCGTGACCGATCAGTCCTGCAGGTGGCTCCGGCGACGGTTGCGCACCGCGCGGAAGGTCAGCAGCGCCGCACCGAGCAGCACGAGCACCCCGGCCGCGATGAGCCCGGGCTTCAGGTCCGCACCGGTGTAGGCCAGCGGCCCGCCGTCACCGACGTCACCCGAACCAGCGGCCGGCGCGTTGCCCGAGCCTCCGGCAGCCGGCACGGTCGGCACCGCGGTCGGCGAGTTGCTCGGCGTCGGTGCACTGGGCGATGGCGACGGAACCGGGGTCACCGCGGCCTCGACCACGAAGGCGAGCGGGGTCGCTGCACCGTCCTCGGGCGTGACGACGGTCACCGGAGTGGCACCGTCGACGTCGACCGTGATCGTGTACTCGGTCGTCGGCTGCAGGTCGACCAGGTCGAACGCGCCGTCGGAGTCGGTGGCCACGGTCACCGGCGGGCCGGCCTCCGGGTCGGTCGGCGTCGCGACGACGTCCACGCCGGCGACCGGGTCGCCGTTCGTGTCGACCACGGTGCCGGGCTGGTCGGTCGTGATGACCTCGGGCGCGGCGGCCGACTCGAACGGCAGGTCCGACGGGACGCTCGTGCCGGCGGTGGCGGTGACGTCCGTGTTGGCGGTGTTGCCGGTCGCACCCGCAGCGGGGACCACCGTGCGGACCGTGTAGGTACCGGCGGACGTGGCGAACGTGTAGCGACCGTCGGCATCGGTGGTGTCCGATCCGACGACGGCGCCGGACTCGTCGAGGAGCTCGACGACCACGCCGGCGGGCACGGGCGTCCCGTCGAGGGAGACGATGCCGGTGATCGTCGCGATCACGGCGGGCGGGGCGACGATCGGCTCCGGCTCGACCGGTGCTGCACCGGCGTCACCGGTGGTGATCGTCACGGGCGGTTCACCGGCCACCGAGACCTCCACGGCGGTGTCCGCGGGCAGGTCCGACGCGGTGTACACGCCGTCGCTGTTCGTCGTGGTCTCGATCGGGTCGCCCCCGGGGACGTCGATGACGACGGGCACGTTCGCCACGGGGTGGTCCTCCGCGTCGGTCACCGTCCCGATGACGGACGTCGTGTCGTCCGGCGACGTGAACGCGAGGTCGGCTGTCTCGTCGACGCCGCCTGGTGTGCCGGCGACGGCGAGCGAGACACCCGTCACCGTGGCGTCACCGTCAGCACCAGCGGGCGGGGTGATCTCGACGCGGTAGTTCGCGATCACCGGCAACTGCGGGAACACGTAGTTGCCGTCGGCGTCGGTGGTCGTCGTGTAGACGGTGCCGCGGGGTGCGGTCACGGTGACGGTGGCTCCCGGGATCGGGGTGCCGTCGAGGGTCGCGGTGCCGCTGATGGCCGCGGTGCGGTTGGCGAACCAGGTCTGGTAGACCGGGAACCCGCTGCGCTGCTGGTAGGTGATCGTCAGGCTCGTCAGCGACACGGTCGGCGTGAACCAGGCCGAGGCGCCCGCGGTGTCCGACGCGGCGGCGTTACCGGTCAGCGTGCGCGTGGCGGCGTCCCAGGTCGGCTGGTCCTGACCGGTCGTGCCGTCCGGATCCGGCGAGCAGGACCATCCGGCAGGGCTGGATGCCGAGCACGAGTTGTAGGAGCCCCGGTACCCGAGCTGCTCGGCGGTCGCGGCACCACCGCCGGCCACCGTGGCCGAGATCGTCGCCTGGTCGGCGTCGATGTCCCCGAGGACGAACGACCAGCTCTGCGCGCCGGGCGTCGCGCCGTCGAACGTGTAGGTGGTGGTCGAGGCCGAGTCCCCGTTGGGACGATCAGCCTGGGGCCGCTGGTTCATGTACGTCTGCGCACGACTCGTGCCGTAGACCCCACCGACCGGCGTCCCCGCGGACTGCCACGTCGACGCCCCGCTGATCACGGTCGACTGCCGCGAGTTCGAGGTGAACGTCGTGGCGGGGAACCCGGGCAACGTCATCGTGCCCGTGTACGCCTTCGACGCCCCGCTCAGGGTGAACGTGCCCCAGTTGCCCGCGGGCTCCGCCGAGGCGCTCGTCGCGCCGCCGATCGCGAGTCCTGCTCCGAGCGCGAGGGCGGTGAACCCTGCTGTGACCGTGCGCCAGCGCCGCATGTGTACTCCCCTGGTGGTCGCGCCGGCCCACCCGACACCCGGTCAGGTTATCCACGCCCCCGTGACCCTGTCCGCACCGTCACCCGATCGTGACTCACCCGCAACGGGCGATGCGCTCACCCGGCCGGATCGGGTCCATCGAGCAGCACGAGCAGCGCGTCCACCGCGGCGACCTGGCCCGCGACGAGCAGCTCCCGCGCCTCGGCGACCGGCACCCACCGGGCGTCGTCGACCTCCGGCACGTCGACGAACCGTCCTGAACCGCGTGGCAGCTCGAGCCGGACGGTGTTGCTCCGCACGACGGCGACCTCGAACGCCGGGGCCGGGGCGGCGAACACCCGGACGCGCTTGCCCGAGGCCTGCCGGAACTCGCCCAGGTCCGTGACGTCGTCGGCGGCAACGGGTGCGGGGACCCCGATCTCCTCACCGAACTCGCGCATGGCAGTCTCGAGCGGGTCCTCGCCGGGTTCGACGAGTCCCTTCGGGATCGACCAGGCACGTGGCCGGCTCCGCCAGAACGGCCCGCCCATGTGCGCGACGAAGACCTCCGGCCCGGCCGGACCGGTCCGGTGCAGCAACAGTCCGGCGCTCACCACCACGCCTGCGAGACTACGCGGCGTCGGACGGGAGGCCCGGCCCACGTCCGCCGCCCGCGGTCACCGCTGCGCACGGCCGGTTCCACCGCCGCGCACGGCCGGTTCCACCACCCCCGACCGGAGTACCGTGTGGCGCACGGAGCGCCAGGTGACGCCCCCGAAGCCTGCGACGGAGGAGGCCGATCGGGATGGACGAGCGATGGACGACGGTGACGTTGGCCGCCGATGCGGCGATGCCCCACGACGAGGCCCTGCGGTGGATCGTGGCCCGCGCCGGTGCCGGTGTCGAGCGGCTGCGGATCATCGGCGCCGACCACGCGCTGGAGGGTCGGACGCCGGTCGCCGACCAGCTGGCCGAGGCCGCGCGGACCGCTCTGCCCGGTGTGGCGGTCGAGGTGCACCGGCACGCGGGTCCGTTCGCCGCAGCCCTGGTCGAGGAGTCGGACGGCGGCGACCTGCTCGTGATCGGGAGCTTCCGCCACCGGCGCGGATCGACGGCCGGCGGTGACCCGGCGCGGGTCGCCGAGCGTGCTGCCGTCCCGACCGTGGTCGTGCCGGAGGGTCCGCACCCGATCGACGGCGACGTGGTGCTCGCGGTGGAGGACCCGATCGACGAACGCGCGGTGTCCATCGCCGTCGACGAGGCCGTCCGGCGGAACCGACGGCTGACACTGCTGCGCGCCTGGGAGATGCCCGTGCTCACCCGGACCGGGCTGACCGACTTCGCCGAGGACCCGCTCCGGTGGCGTACGAGCAACGCCGAACTGCTGCAGCGGGTGACGTCCGTGCTGGCCGCACGGTACCCGTCGCTCCGCCTCCGTCCGCTGCTGGTCGAGGGCCACCCGGGTCACGCGATCGCCTCGCACACCCGCCGGGCGTCGTTGGTGGTGCTCGGCCGCGGCCACGTGCACGCACTCTCGGGCTCGCTGCTCCACGACGTCGTCCGCGAGACCGCAGCCCCGGTCTGCGTGGTCCCGCCGGCGGCGCACCCGGACAGCCGAGCGGCCACGGCGACCGAGACCGCCGGTGGGATCAGCCGGCGAGGGCGCGGATCGCGGCGGCCATCCGCGCGGTCAGGTACGTGACGCCGCGCTCGTTCGGGTGCAGGGCGCCCGCCTTCAGGTCGATCTTCCGCAGGTCACCGGAACCAGTGAGGGTCACACCGGCCACGTAGCGCTCCGACGCGGCGCACGGCGAGTGGTCCTGCGTGCTCGCGAAGACGTCGACGAACCGCACCCCGGCGGCGGCGGCAGCGGACCGGGAGACCTCGTTGAGCTCGTCCTGGACACCGTGCAGGTACTCGACGTCGGTGTCCGTGAAGGGGTAGGTGTCCGACGGGAACGAGCCCGCCAGGGTGCCGAGGTCGAGTGCCGACCGGAAGCAGCCCTTCGCGGGGGTGTCCTCGGCGTCCGGGAAGATCGCCGGGTACCCGAGGAACACGACGACGGCGTTCGGGGCGGCCCGCTGCACGGCGCCCAGGGTGTCGGCGATGCCGAGGGCCACGCGCGACTGGATCTTCACGGCGAGCTGGTCGACGCCGTCCTGCACCAGGGTGCTCTCGCACGACGGGGCGTCGCGACCCGAGAACACCGGGCCGTTCGCGGAGATCGCCAGGCACGAGGCCGCCGTGCCGAACAGGTCCGCGTCGTTGCCGCCGATCGTCAGGGTCACCAGTCGGGTGCGGTCGGACAACGACTCGATCTGCGGCGGGACGCCCTTGAACTGGTGGCCCGTGGTGACCTCGTCGCTCGTGGCGCCGGCGCACGTGACGTCGGTCAGGGCGAGCCCGAACTGCGCCGCGAGCCGGTGCGGGTAGTCGCGCGCCGACTGCACGCAGGCGTTCGTGGGCAGCCCGGTGCGGTCCCCCAGGCCGTACCCGGCCGAGTAGGAGTCGCCGAGCGCCACGTACTCACTGCCCGGCGGGACCGCGTCGAGGGTCTCGGTGGGCTCGGCGGTCACGGGGTACGGCTCGGGCACCGGCCACATCGGCGCCGCGGAGGCCGGCGGCGCGCCGACGGACCCGCCGAGGCCCGCCGCCACGAGACAGACGGCGCCGACCACCGCCAGGGCAGTGCGCAGTGGTCGGCGGGCGATCCGGAGCAGTCCCGGCCTCAGCGGCGTCCGAGGCGACGCTCGCCGCCGCTGCCCGTGCGGTACTCCAGGCCGTAGTGCTGGAACAGCTCGGGCTCGGTCGCGGCGTCGAGTTCACCGTCGGTCGCGATGGAGGGTGCGTCCTTCACGAGCTTCTTCGGGAAGGTCACGCGCAGGTGCTTCGGTGCGACGGTCGCCCCGACGAGGGGGACGAACACGAGCTTCTGGAAGCCGACCATCCCGGTCGTGAGCGCACCGAACGCCGGCTCGGACGTGGCGGTGTCGTAGTAGATGCTCTCGAGCGTCCCGACCTTGTCCTCGGCCTCGTCGACGACCGGCAGGCCGATCCAGTCACGGATGTTGGCGGCTTCGAACACGAAGGACTCCTTCCGAGTGCCCGGTGGGTCCGGGTGGCTCTCGGTCGACGCTACCGGTCGGTCGCCTGTGCGGTCACCCCGAGCACGTCGAGCCGGTCCACCGCGGCGAGCACGTCGGCCGCGCCGACCGCCAGGATCGCCGGGTCGGGGTCCTCGGCGAAGACGTCGCCGCGCCGGACCGAGGCATCGGTGAGGACGATGTGCGGACCCGATGCGGGCGGTCCCCAGGCCTCCGGCGGCGCCGGGCCGAAGAGCACCACCGACGGCACGCCATACGCGGTCGCGAGGTGCGCCGCACCGGTGTCGACGGTGACGACGAGCCGCGCCGCGGCGATGACGCCCGCGAACTCCTGCAGCTCCAGGGAGCCGGCCAGGACCGCCCCCGGCGCCAGGCCGGCCGCGTCCGCGACGGCACGTGCACGGACGACGTCGTCCGCGCCTCCCGTCAGGACCACGTCGGCACCGCGCTCCCGCAGTCCGCGCACCACGTCGGCGAAGCGGTCCGTGGGCCAGTGCCGCGCCCCGTGGAAGGCACCGACGTGGACGACCGCGGCGTCGGCGACCACGGGCGGTGCCGCCGGGCGGTCGACGGCCACGTCGTCGGCGTCGGCGGGGACGCCGTGCCAGGTGAGCAGGTCCGCCCAGCGGTCGCGTTCGTGCACGTCGGACGACCACTCCGGACCGTCGTAGCCGTGGGTCGGGTCGGCGTGCCCGATGACCCGACGGGGCCGCAGGGCGGCGATCAGGTCGGACGACTCGGGGCCCGCGCCGTGCAGGTTCACCGCGACGTCGACCGTGCCGGCGGGGACGTTGATCGGGTGGTCGAGGCCGTGCTGCGCCAGGTGGATGTCCACGGCGGGGACGAGCTCGACCACGGGTGCCAGCCACGCCGTCGTCGCGAGGGTCATGCGGTGGTCGGGGAAGGCCCGTCGCAGGGCGCGGAGCGCGGGGACGGCGACCAGGAGGTCGCCGAGCTTGATGGCGCGGAGGACGACGAGTTCCGGGCGTCCGTCGGCGGCGGGCAGGGTCTCGAGTGCGGTCACGGGCGCGACGGTAGGCGGTGTCCGCTGGTGGCGTCGGCAGCGGGCGCGTTCCCCGGCTGTCCTGAGCCGGCACGCGGCCGCCGACCGGTACTCCGGTGCCATGCCCCTCGCACCGGACCGCGCGATCCGCGGCCTGCTCTTCGACCGCGACGACACCCTCGTCGTGGACGTCCCGTACAACGCCGACCCGCGCCTGGTGGTGCCCGTCCCCGGTGCCCGTCGTGCCGTGGAGCGGGCTCGTGCAGCCGGGCTGCTGCTCGGTGTGGTCACGAACCAGTCCGTGGTCGCGAAGGGCCTGGCGACGCGCGAGCAGGTCGACGCGACGAACGCCCGCGTGGACGCGCTCGTCGGGCCGTTCGACGTCTGGTGCGTCTGCCCGCACGACGCCGACGACGACTGCGCCTGCCGGAAGCCGCGGCCGGGCATGGTCCTCGACGCCGCCGAGCGACTCGGGGTCCCGCCGGAGGCGCTCGTCGTGGTCGGCGACATCGGCGCCGACGTGCAGGCGGCGCGGGCCGCAGGGGCGCAGGGCGTGCTCGTGCCGACGCCGCGCACGCGGCCCGAGGAGGTCGACGACGCCGAGACCGTCGCGGCGACCCTCGCCGAGGCCGTCGACCTGGTGATCGCCGCGGCCGGACCGTCGACCGTCAGGACGGACCGCACGTGAGCCGTCCCCGCGTCCTGGTGGCGCGCCTCGACTCGTTCGGTGACGTCCTGGTCGCCGGCCCCGCCGTGCGCGCCGTCGCCGCCGGTGCCTCGCACGTCACGATGCTGTGCGGACCGCAGGGCGCCCCGGCCGCCGACCTGCTGCCCGGTGTGGACCGCGTCCGGGTGTGGGCAGCGCCCTGGGTCACCGAGACCGCGCGGCCGATCGACGACGCCGTGCTCGCCGAGTTCCGCGCGCTCGTCGCCGAGGAGCGACCCGACGAAGCGGTCGTCCTCACCTCGTTCCACCAGTCGCCGCTGCCCCTGGCGCTGCTCCTCCGCCTCGCCGGTGTCCCCCGCGTCTCCGGGGCCTCGGTCGACCACCCTGGGTCGCTCCTCGACGTCCGCCTGCGACCCGGCGAGGATCTGCCCGAGGACGTCCCCGAGCCCGAGCGCGCGCTCCGGATCGCCGACGCGGCCGGGTTCCGGCTGCCGCCGGGGGACGACGGGAGGCTCGTGGTGCGTCACGACGCCGTCGCACCCCGGTCCGTGGCCGGGCTGGGACGGTACGTGGTCGTGCACCCCGGCGCCAGCGTCCCCGCCCGGTCGTGGCCGGCATCGCACCACCGGGAGCTCGTCGCCGCGTACGCCGAGCGTGGCGTGCCCGTCGTCGTCACCGGCTCCCCCGGGGAACGCGACCTGACCGCGGCCGTCGCCGGCGCCACCGGCATCGACCTCGGCGGTCGGACCACGCCCGCCGAGCTCGCCGCGGTCCTGGCCGGTGCCGAGGTCGTCGTCGTCGGCAACACCGGGCCGGCGCACCTCGCCGCGGCGGTCGGCGCACCGATCGTCAGCCTCTTCTCGCCCGTCGTCCCCGCCGTCCGGTGGGCGCCGTACGCACCGCTGGTCGAACTGCTCGGGGACCAGGCCGCGCCGTGCCGGCTCAGCCGGGCCCGGGAGTGCCCCGTCGCGGGGCACCCGTGCCTGTCCACGGTGCGCATCGAGGACGTGCTCGCAGCCCACGAACGGCTGCTCGACCGCGCTTCGCGGATGGAACCGAGAAGTCTGCGGAGCGCGCCAGAAGGTGCTGCGTAGCGTCCGCCACTGCTCCCCCTTCTCCTCGTGCCCGACCGACCGAAAGGCCCCGCATGCGCATCCTCGTCTGGCACGTGCACGGCGGCTGGATGGACGCGTTCGTCCGCGGCCCGCACGAGTACCTGATCCCCACCACGCCGGCGCGCGACGCCTGGGGCCTCGGACGTGGTGGGCGCGCCTGGCCGGCGTCGGCGATCGAGATCGACCCCACCGACACCGCCGACGCCGAGGTCGACGTGGTCGTCCTGCAACGCACCGAGGAACTCGACGCGGCGAAGCGCCTACTCGCCGGTCGCGACGTGCCGATCGTCTTCGTCGAGCACAACGCGCCCCGCGTCGACGTGCCGAACAGCACGCACCCGTTCCGCGACCGCGACGACCTGACCATCGCGCACGTCACGCACTGGAACGCACTCATGTGGGACTGCGGCACCACGCGCACCACGGTCGTCGAACACGGCGTCGTCGACCCCGGCCCGCGCTACACCGGCTCGCTCGACCGCCTCGGCGTCGTCATCAACGAGCCCGTCCGCCGGGACCGCGTCGTCGGCACCGACCTGCTCCCCCGCTTCGCGGCCGTGGCACCCGTCGACGTCTGGGGCATGGGCACCGAACGGCTGCCGGAGCTCGGCTTCGGCGACGCCGTGGTCGCCCGCGGTGACGTGCCCTCGGACCCGATGCACACGGCCCTCGCCGAGCGCCGCGCGTACGTCCACCCGAACCGGTGGACCTCGCTGGGCCTGTCCCTCCTCGAGGCGATGCACCTGGCGATGCCGGTCCTGGTGCTCGCGACGACGGACGCGGCCCGCACGGTGCCGGGCGAGGCCGGCGCGATCGCGACGGACGTCGAGGAGCTGGTGCGGGCCTCCCGGATCCTCATCGAGGACCCCGACGAGGCGCGCCGACGGGGTGCCGTGGCGCGGGAGGCCGTGCTCGCACGGCACGCGCTCGGCCGCTTCACCGCCGACTGGGACGACCTGCTCGACGACGCCCTGACCCGCGGCGCCCGGCGCGACCGGGCGGTCTCGGCCCCGACTTCGGCCCCGACTTCGGCCACGTTCGAGCGGAGCCTCCGATGAAGATCGCGATGGTGTCCGAGCACGCGAGCCCGCTCGCCGTGCTCGGCAGCGTCGACGCCGGTGGACAGAACGTCCACGTGGCCGAACTGTCCGGAGCGCTCGCGGACCGCGGGCACCAGGTGACCGTCTACACCCGGCGTGACGACGCATCCGCGCCGGTCCGGGTGCCGCTGCGACCCGGGGTCGACGTCGTGCACGTCGACGCCGGTCCGGCGCGGCACGTGCCGAAGGACGAGCTGTTCCCCTTCATGGGGACGTTCGCGTCGGTGCTCGCCGCGGAGTGGTTCGTGGACCGACCCGACGTCGTGCACGCCCACTTCTGGATGTCCGGGCACGCGGCACTCGACGCCGTCGCGCAGGTGCAGGCCCGGACCGGCGGCACCCGCATCGCCGTCGCGCAGACCTTCCACGCGCTCGGCGTCGTGAAGCGTCGACACCAGGGCTCGGCCGACACGAGTCCCGCCGAGCGCGAGTGGCTCGAACCGGCCGTCGGACGGAGCGCCGACCAGGTCGTCGCGACGTGCTCCGACGAGGCCTTCGAGCTGAAGGCCCTCGGCGTCCCCCTGCAGCGCATCTCCGTCGTGCCGTGCGGTGTCGACGTCGCGCTGTTCCGCCCCGACGGGCCCGTCGAGGAGCGCGGCCGTCCGCAGCGGGTGCTCACCGTGTCGCGGCTGGTCCGGCGCAAGGGCGTCGGCACGACCATCGCCGCACTCGCCGCCCTGGTCGCCGAGGGGCGCGACGTCGAACTCGTGGTCGTCGGCGGTGCCGGCGTCGCCGGGGCCGACCTGGTGGACGACCCCGAGTACCAGCGGCTCGACGCCCTCGCCCGGTCGCTCGGGGTCCGTGACCACGTGACCTTCCGCGGACAGCTGGGACAGCACGAGATGCCCGCCGTGTACCGGAGCGCCGACGTCGTGGTCTGCGCACCCTGGTACGAGCCGTTCGGCATCGTCCCGCTCGAGGCGATGGCCTGCGGTCGACCCGTCGTCGCGTCGAGTGTCGGTGGGCTCATCGACACCGTCGTCGAGGACGGCACGGGCCTGCACGTCCCGCCGCGCGACGAGGCCGAGGTCGCCGCTGCCGTCGGCGCCCTGCTCGACGACCCGGACCGCCGCGGATCCCTCGGACGGGCCGGCCGTGCACGCGCGGAGTCGCGGTACACGTGGCAGAAGGTGGCCGCGGACAGCGAACGCGTCTACGAGCGGCTGCTGGCCGGTGCCGCCGCCGTGGCCGCACCGACCACCACGGCGGGCGCACCGCAGCGCACCACCACGGCGGGCGCACCGCAGCGCACCACCACCCACGCCGGACGGGTCCCGCGTGCCGCACAGCCGACGGAGAGGACCGCCCGATGACCATCGACCAGCAGCCCGGAATCGACGAGCACACCACCGCGAGTGCTCGCATCGTGCTCGACCACGTCGCCGCCTCGGTCCCCGTGATCGCCTCGCTCGTCGACCACCACGACCACATCGCCGCCTGGGCCGACGACATCGCGGCCCGACTCGTCGCGGGCCGCCGCCTGCTCGCGGCGGGGAACGGCGGGTCGGCCGCCGAGGCGCAGCACCTGACCTCGGAGCTCACCGGACGGTTCGACGGCGACCGCCCCGCCTACTCCGCGATCTCGCTGCACGCGGAGACCTCGGCCGTCACGGCGATCGGCAACGACTACGGCTTCGACCAGGTCTTCGCCCGACAGGTGTCGGCCCACGCCCGGGCGGGTGACGTCGTCGTGCTGCTGTCGACGAGCGGCAGGAGCCCGAACCTGCTCCGCGCCGCCGAGGCCGCCCGCGCCGTCGGTGCCCGGACGATCGCCATGACCGGGCCCCGGCCGAACCCCCTGGCCGAGGCCGTGGACGACGCGATCTGCATCGCGGGGCCGTCCGCCAACGTGCAGGAGGCACAGCTCGTGCTCGTGCACGCCCTGTGCCGGGCGATGGAGCCCGCACTGCGCCGCGGGGTCCGGCGATGACGCCCCAGCAGCCGGCCGCGCAGCGACCGGCCTGGCCGCACCGCGCTGCGGGTCGTCGCCTGCGGATCGTCGTCGTCGGCGACACCTTGCTCGACGTCGACGTGGCCGGCACCAGCGATCGGCTCAGCCCGGACGCACCCGTGCCCGTCGTCGACGTCACGACCGACGACCGCCGCGCCGGGGGTGCCGGTCTCGTCGCCACGATGCTGGTGCGTGACGGACACGACGTCACCCTGGTCACCGTCCTGGGCGACGACGGCCGCGCGCAGGAGCTCCGCGACCTGCTCCCCGACGTCACCGTGGTCGCCGGTCCCTCCGGTGCCCCGACGCCGGTGAAGACCCGCGTGCGCGTCGTCGACCACGCGCTCGTCCGCATCGACGAGGGCTGTGCGACCCCGCCCGTGCCCGAGGCCACCGACGCCATGACGGCCGCCCTCGACGACGCCGACGCGATCGTCGTCGCCGACTACGGCCGCGGGGTCGCCGCCTCCCCGGCGCTGCGGGAGGCCCTCGCACGCGTCGCCGAGCACACCCCCGTGGTCTGGGACCCGCACCCGAAGGGCGCCGCACCCGTTCCCGGCATCACCGTGGCCACCCCGAACGCCGCCGAGGCCCGCCGGTTCACCGACGTCGACGGCCACGGCGTGCCCGTCGCGACCGTGCCCTTCGCGACCGTGGCCGCGGCGGCCCTCGTCGAGCAGTGGGGCGTCGGCGCCGTCGCGGTGACGCTCGGCGACCGCGGGGCACTCCTCGCCGACGACCGTTCGGACAGCCGCTTCGTGCCGGCACCCTCCGTCACCGCCGGCGACCCGTGCGGCGCCGGCGACCGGTTGGCGGCCGGTGTCGCCGTGGCGCTGGCCGGTGGAGCGGACGTCCCCGAAGCCGTCGCCGCCGGCGTGGTCGCGGCCTCCGAGTACCTGGCCGCCGGCGGCGTCACCGCGCTCTTCGCCGACGCCGGCCCCGCGCCGCTGCGGGTGCCGGGCGCCGACCGCGACGCGCTGCGCACCGTGCACGAGGTCCGGAGCGCCGGCGGCACCGTCGTCGCGACCGGCGGCTGCTTCGACCTGCTGCACGCCGGGCACGCACGCACCCTGTCGGCCGCGCGGGCACTCGGCGACTGCCTGGTCGTGTGCCTCAACTCGGACACCTCGGTCCGCGCGCTCAAGGGTCCAGACCGGCCGATCATGACCCAGGACGACCGCGTCGAACTGCTGCTCGCCCTGGACTGCGTCGACGCCGTCGTGGTGTTCGACGAGCACACCCCCGACGAGGCGCTCCGCCGGTTCCGCCCGGACGTCTGGGCGAAGGGCGGCGACTACACCGCGAGCGAGCTGCCCGAGGCCGCGACCCTCGCCGAGTGGGGCGGACACGTCGTCACCGTCCCGTTCCACCCCGGCCGCTCGACGACCCGCCTGGCCGCAGCCCTCGAACACGTCGGCTGAACCCGACGGACCCACGCCCCTACGGAAGGAAGTCCATGCCCGTCCCCACCACCCCCATCGGTCGCGTCCTCGTCACCGGCGGCGCCTCCGGACTCGGCGCAGCGGTCGTCGCCGCGGTCGTCGAGGCCGGCGGCACCCCGATCGTCCTCGACCTGCGCGTCGACGCGGTGTCCGAGGGCATCGACGCCGTGGCCGTCGACGTGTCGGACACCGACGCGGTCGAGCAGGCGGTCCGCCAGGCGGCCGAGCGTCACGACGGGCTCGACGCGGTCGTGACCGCCGCGGGGATCGACACCCCGGCACCGATCGACGCGATCTCCTCCGGCAACTGGGAGAAGATCGTCGCGGTCAACCTCATCGGCACCGCCTCGGTTGTCCGCGCCGCACTGCCCGCCCTCGAGGCGGCGCACGGGCGTGTGGTCACGATCTCGTCCTCGCTCGCCCTGCGCGGCGTCGGCGACGGCACCGCCTACTCGGCCTCGAAGTTCGGCGTCCGCGGCTTCTCGCAAGCCCTGGCCGCCGAGACCGCCGGCCGCATCGGTGTCACCAACGTGATCCCGGCCGGCATGCGCACGAACTTCTTCGCCGACCGCACCGAGCAGTACAAGCCGGGTCCGGACGCGCAGCTCATCGAGCCCGAGTACGTCGCGAACGCGATCCTCTTCGCGTTGTCGCAGCCGGCCGGCTGCGAGATCCGGGAGCTGTCGATCATGCCCGCGACGGAGCCGAGCTGGCCGTAGACGCTCGCTGCCTGGTGCGAGGTTGATCACTCCGTGCTGGGACGGAAACCCGCACGGAGTGGTCAACCTCGCACCGCGCGTTGGTCGTCGCCACGGGGCGGACGGGAGGCGCGGTGCCGGCTTGGCACCGTGCCTCCCGTCCGGCGGTGGACCGGACCACCCCGCCGAAGCGACAGATCTCCGCGGCGCCGGTCCGTCCCTGCCGCGAACGCGACAGTTCCGCGCGGAACGTTCGCGGGAGACTGTCGCTTTCCGGAACCGGGCGGGACCAGAGCGCCGCGGTCAGACGGTACGGAGCAGGTCGGCGACGTCGTCGAGGACCTGCTGCGGGTCGACCTCGTCGACGTAGGACGGGTCGTGCGCGCAGCGCTCGGCCGTCCACCCCACCTGCGTGACGTCGACCCCGCAGACCGGGCAGCGCGTGACGTAGGACAGGTGCACGCGGTGGCGCCCGCGGTCGAACGGCCCGGCGTTGACGACGTTGCCGAACCAGAACACGCCGACGGTGGGCGTCCCGACAGCGACCGCCAGGTGCCGCGGGCCGGAGTCGTCGCCGACCATGACGTCGGCGGCGGCGAGCACGGCGGGGAGCTCGCGGAGCGGCACGGCACCGGTCAGGTCGTGCACGCGTCCGGCGAGGTCGGCGGGCAGCGCGTCGACGATGGCGGTCGACGCCGGCACGTCGGACGCGTCGCCGACGAGCACCACGTCGTCCCCGGCGGCGAGCCGGACACGGGCGACCTCGGCGAAGCGCGAGGGGCTCCAGCGCCGGCGCGGGTCGGTCGCTCCGGGGTGGATCGCCAGGAGCCGGGTGCCGTCCCCGGCGACGCCGAGCCGCTCGCGGACCGCTGCCCGCTCGTCGTCGGACACGCGCACCCGTGGGTCGAGCGTGACGGGGGCGGCCCCCGCGAGCGACACGACCTCGAGGGCACGCAGGACCTCGTGCTGGTAGTACACGTAGCGCACCCAGCGCTCGAGGACCTCGGCGTCCTCGGTCGCGGTGCCGACGGTGTGCCGGGCGCCGAGGCGGAGCAGGAACGGGTTCGAGTTGCGACCCCCACCGTGCAGCTGCACCGCGAGGTCGAACCGGCCGGACAGCCGCGCGAAGAAGTCCTCGGCATCAGGAGCGTCGGCGCCGACGTCGCGGACACCCGGTGCGACCGGGAGCTCCTCGAAGGCGTGCACGGCGTCGGTCCGGCCGCCCAGGACCGCTGCCGCGGCGGGCGTGCCGAGGAGGGTGATGCGCGCGTCCGGGTAGGCCGCGGCGAGGGCTTCGAGGGCGGGCACGGCGAACATCAGGTCGCCGAGCCCCCCGCCGCGGAGCACCGCGATCTCGGTCACGCCGTCGAACCGCTCTCCGCCCACACCGATCTGCTGCACGCCTCTCGTCTACCGGTCGGATCCCGGTGGGACGTCCAGCACCGGGCGGCGGACGGCCACCGATGGACACGAAGCGCGGAGTCGAGTCGGCACACAGCGGTGTCCGAGCACCGTCTGACCCCCGCCCGCCCTCCGGAAGGACACCATGACGATCGCACCCGCTGCTGCCGACGCCGCCACGGACCTGGTGGTGACCGACCCCGTCGACGGGACGGTCGCGTCGACCGTGCCCCGTGCCTCCGAAGCCGAGGTCCGTGATGCCGTCGCCCGTGCCCGGGCAGCTGCCAGCGCCTGGGCGCGCACCGCCCCGGCCGAGCGCGGGGCGCTTCTACACGCGGCGGCCGAGCACGTGCGCGCGCACGCCCAGGAGCTCGCCGACCTGAACACCCGCGAGACCGGCAAGGTGCCGGGTGACGCACTCGGTGGGGTCGAGGCCGGCGTCGGAACGCTCGTGCAGTACGCCGAGCTCGGACCGGTGCACCGCGGCGAGGCGCTGCGCGGGCAGTTCGGGGCCGCCGACTGGGCCGTCCCGCACCCCCGCGGCGTCGTGCTCGCCCTGACGCCGTGGAACGACCCGGTCGCCGTGGCCTGCGGCATCCTCGGTGCCGCGATCGTCACCGGCAACACCGTGGTGCACAAGGGCAGCGAGCGGTCCCCCGCGACCATCGCGCGCCTGAACGCCCTGCTCGCCGAGGTCCTGCCCGACGGCGTGCTCGTCGGAGTCGACGGGGACGGGTCCACCGGCGAGTTGTTGCTCGCCCAGGACGGCATCGACGTCTACGCCCACGTCGGCTCCACCGCGACCGGTGACCGGCTGTCCGAGGTCGCCGTCGCGACCCGAGCCCACGTGGTCCGTGAGAACGGCGGGAACGACGCGGTCGTCGTCGACGCCGACGTCGACCCGGCGTGGGCCGCCGCCCAGGTGGCCCTCGGTGCGTTCGCGAACACCGGGCAGATCTGCACCAGCGTCGAACGCGTCTACGTGCACCGCCACGTCGCCGAGCCCTTCGTCGCCGCCCTCGTGGCCGAGGCGGAGCGCCGCACCGCCGCACCCGCGACGACCTACGGCCCGTTGGTCGACGACCGGCTGCGCAGCACCGTGCAGTCCCACGTCGACGACGCCCTGCAGCGCGGTGCCTCGGCGCGGGCCGGTGGGGTCACCCCGGACGGCGTCGGATCCTTCTACCCGGCGACCGTGCTCACCGGCTGCACCGACGACATGCTCGTGATGACCGAGGAGACCTTCGGCCCGATCGCGCCGGTCCGCGTCGTCGACGACTTCGACGAGGGCCTCCGGCTCGCCGCCGCCGACCGGTACGGCCTGGCCGCCACCGTCCTGACGAACGACACCGGTCACGCCCTGCGCGCCGCCGCGGAGCTGCCGGTCGGCACCGTCAAGGTCAACGCGGTGTTCGGAGGCGCACCGGGCGGCAGTGCCCAGCCACGCCGTGCCTCCGGAGCGGGTTTTGGGTACGGCCCGCACCTGCTCGACGAGATGACCACCACCACGGTCGTGCACCTCGAGCCCGCCCCCGCACGTACCGCCGGCGGCACACGGTGAGCGTCGACGTCCGGCTCGTCCGCGACCTGGTCGCCACGATCGACGACCGCGAACCGCTCGTCGTCGTGATCGGCGACTGCATCCTCGACCGGTGGACCGTGGGCGAGGCCGAGCGGGTCTCGCGCGAGGCACCGGCACCCGTCGTCCGGGTCACCGAGACCATCGCGGTGCCCGGCGGGGCGGCGAACACCGCGGTGAACGCCCGCGCGCTCGGTGCCAGGGTCCGGCTCGTCGGGCTCATCGGCGACGACGAGGCCGGTGACGTCCTGCGCGAACGGCTCGAGACCGCGGGCGTCGACACCGCGTTCCTGGTCGGGATCGCCGGAGCACGCACCACCACGAAGTCCCGCGTGGTCGGTGGCGACCGGGTCGTGGTCCGGGTCGACGACCTGGCCGGTACGCCGACCGCTGACCACTACGAACGGCTGGCACGTGCCGTCGCCCGAGCCGTCCGCTGCGCCGACGCCGCGGTCGTCTGCGACTACGGACTCGGCGTCCGAGCCGAGGACGTCGTCCCGGTGCTCGACCGCGACCGCCCCGGGTCCATCGTCGTCGACGCGCACGACCTGCCCCGCTGGGCGTCGTTGCGACCCGACCTCGTCACACCGAACGCCGGCGAGGCAGCAGCACTGCTCGGACGCGACCTCGGGACCGGCGCCGACCGGGTGGCCGCCGTCCTGGGCGCACGGGCCGACGTCCTCGCCCGGACCGATGCCCGCGCGGCCGTCGTCACGCTCGACCGCGACGGCACCGTGCTGCTCGAGCGCAGCACGGACGAGGGTTTCCGCACCCGTGCGGTGCCAGCCTCCGAGCAGCAGGCGTCCGGCGCCGGGGACACGTTCTGCGCCGCCGCGACGGTGGCGCTCGCGGTCGACGCGTCCGTCCGCGACGCCGTGTCCGTGGCACAGGCCGCCGCCGACGTCGTCGTCCGCGAGGCCGGCACGTCGGTGTGCAGCGCCGCCGCCCTGCTCGACTCTGTGACGGCACCGGCAGCCACCGTCGTCGACCACGACGAACTCGCGGCCGCCGTCGAACGGGCCCGTCAGGCCGGTCGGCGCGTGGTGTTCACGAACGGCTGCTTCGACGTCGTGCACCGTGGGCACACGACGTACCTGCGCCAGGCCCGGGACCTCGGCGACCTGCTCGTCGTCGCGTTGAACGACGACGACTCGGTGCGGCGGCTGAAGGGCCCGGAACGCCCGATCAACCCGGCCGAGGACCGCGCCGGGGTGATCGCCGCCCTGGCCTGCGTCGACCTGGTGACGGTGTTCGCGACCGACACCCCGATCCCGCTCATCGAACGGCTGCGCCCCGAGGTCTACGTCAAGGGCGGCGACTACTCGCCCGAGATGCTCCGCGAGACGGCGGTCGTGCGCGGGTACGGCGGTGAGGTGGTCATGGTCGACTACGTCCCCGAGCACTCCACGACGGCCGTGGTCCGGCGCATCCGCGAGGCCGCGGCCGCGTCGGCCGGGTCCGCGGTGCCAGCCGCAGCGACCACCGCGACCGCAGCCGCGACCGACCCCGAGGGGACCACGCACGGAAAGGTCATACCGCAGTAGGGGGTCGTCGAGACCCCGGCGGGATGGCAGCGCTCCCGGCGCTCCGTAGCGTCGAACCCGTCGACGAGGTCCGTCGGCGGAGGGAGCGTCGCCGTGTTCGACCAGATCACCCCGTTCGTCGTCGAGTTGGCCGCGAGTCCGCTCGTCTACGTCGTGCTCGTCGCCCTGTGCTTCGTCGACGGCTTCTTCCCGCCGGTCCCGAGCGAGTCGGCCCTGGTCGCCGTCGCCGCCATCGCCGCGACGTCCGGACAGCCCGTCCTGGCCGGGGTCCTGGTGGCCGCCGCGCTGGGTGCGATCGCGGGTGACTCGGTGGCGTACTGGATCGGTCGCCGGATCGGACTCGCCCGCCTGGCGCAGTCCCGGCGACCGCGGATCGCCGCGGCCTTCGCGTTCGCCGAACGGCAGATGCAGCGCCGGTCCGCGAGCCTGATCCTGGTCGGCCGGTACATCCCCGTCGGCCGGGTCGCGGTGAACATGACCGCCGGCGCGACCCGGCTGCCCTACCGTCGCTTCCTCGCCATCAGCGCGATCGCCGGGACGGCGTGGTCCGCGACCTCGGTCGGGATCGCCCTGGCCGCGTCGCAGGTGCTGCACGAGCCGCTCGTCGCCGCCCTGGTGTCGATGGTGGTCGCGGGCGGCCTCGGCATCGCGGTCGACCGGGTGATCGGTAGCATCAGCCGCAGGCGCGATGCCCGTGCCGCCCGAGCGGCCGCCGCGATCGTCCCCACGACCGACGTCCCCAAGACCGACGAGCCCGCGACCGACCTGCCCACCGCGAGCACCACACCCGTCACGCACGCCCCGTCCGCCACACCCCGAATCGTCCCCACCGGAGAGATCGTCCGACCGTGACCACCGCCCTGCTCCGCCCGCGACCGACCTGGCTGCCGCTGGCGACCCGGATCGCTCTCGTGGTCGCCGTGGTGTCCCTGTTCAGCGTCGCCGCCCCGGTGACCTCGGTCTACTACGCCGTCGCGGTCCCGCTCTCCCTGCTCGTGTCGGCGGTGCTCGCGGTCAGCATCGGCATCGCCCCGTTCGTCCCCCGCACCGCCGCCGCCGCCCACCTCGTCGGACTCGTCGCGCTCGGCCTGCTCACCGCCCCGGTCGAGACGAGCCCGTGGCCGATCCCGGTCACCGGCATCATCGGCCTGAGCGTCCTGCTCGTCGTGCTCGGGGTCCGCTCGACCTGGCGGCTGACCGCGATCGTGTGGGCCGTCGCCGCCGTGCTCCCCCTGCTGCTCGTCGCCGTGACGCCGGGCCGCTGGGACCAGCCCGCCGTGTGGGCGACGAGCTTCGTCGTGTCCGCCGGCGACACGCTCCTGGTCGCCGCGGCCGCCGTCGTCATCGGGCAGCGCCGCAGCATCCGCCAGGAGCTCGTCGCCGCCCGCCGCGACGCCGAGCTCGAGCAGGCCCGGCGCCGAACGGTCGAGGAACGCTCCCGCATCGCCCGCGAGCTGCACGACGTCGTCGCGCACAGCATGTCCGTCGTGCACATGCAGGCGGAGTCGGCCCCGTACCGGGTGGCCGACCTGCCGCAGGAGGCCCGCGCCGAGTTCGCCGCGATCGCCGAGACCTCCCGCACCGCGCTGCGCGAGATGCGCCAGCTGCTCGGTACCCTGCGCGGGGACACCGCCGCCGAGCGCGCGCCGCAGCCGGACCTCGCCGACCTGCCCGCGCTCGTGCAGGCCACGCGCGCCGCCGGCATCCCGGTGGAGCTCGACGTCGACGTCGCCGACGACGTCGACCGGCTCGCACAGCTCACCGTCTACCGGGTCGTGCAGGAGGCGCTCGGCAACGTCGCCCGGCACGCGCCCGGCGCGTCCACCGTCGTGACGGTCAGGAGGCTCGACACGCGTCTCCGGGTCGAGGTCGCCAACACCGCTCCACCCGCTGGCACCGTGCCGGCCGCACCACCCGACGACGGTGGCTTCGGCCTGGCCGGGATGCGCGAGCGGGTGACCGCGCTCGACGGCACGATCGACCACGGCCCCGTGGCGGACGGCGGCTTCACGGTCGTGGTGACCCTGCCCGTCCGCGTACCGGCGGCCGACGGGGGAAGCCGATGACGCGGGTGATGGTGGTGGACGACCAGCAGATGTTCCGCATGGGACTGCGGGCGATCCTCCAGGCCCAGGACGACGTCGAGGTCGTGGGCGAGGCTGCGAACGGTGCCGAGGCGGTGGTCGCGGCGATCCGGCTGCAGCCGGACGTGATCCTGATGGACGTCCGGATGCCGGAACTCGACGGGATCGAGGCGACCCGACGGATCACCGCGGCGCCGACGGACCGACCCGTCCGCGTGGTCATGCTGACGACGTTCGACATCGACGACTACGTGTTCGACGCCCTGCGGGCCGGGGCGAGCGGCTTCCTGCTCAAGGACGCGAGCGCCGACGAGCTCGTCGCGGCGGTGCGTACAGTGGCCGCGGGCGAGGCACTGCTCGCGCCGCGCGTGACCCGGCACCTGGTCGAGGCGTTCGTCGCCGGACCGGTCACCGCCGCTCCGCGCACCGAGGTGCTCGACGTCCTGACCGATCGGGAGCGCGACGTGTTCCTGCTCATGGCGCGCGGGCGGTCGAACGGCGAGATCGCGGGCGACCTGTTCATCGCGGAGCAGACCGTCAAGACCCACGTGGGCCGGGTGCTGGCGAAGTTGCAGTTGCGCGACCGGGTGCACGCCGTGGTGCTGGCGTACGAGGCCGGCCTGGTCCGCCCGTCCGCCTGACGCGCCGCCGCCGTCCGCCGGGCCCCCGTCCGCCGTGCCGCCCCCGTCCGCCGCGCCGCTCACGTCCCCCGAGGTTCCGAAATCTGCACATCTCGCGCGCCGAAACGTCGGTCCGTGGAACCTCGGCGTCGCGCCAGCGGCGTGTCGCGCGATCTCGTCGGTGTCGCAGGGCCGGCACGGGTACAGGTAACGCGCGGGTACTTGCGCGCGCAACCAGCGACGTCGCCGATGTCGTACGACATCGAGTTCGTCGCAACTGCGCGCCCGCAACGGTTGCACCCGCGGAGCGGCGACAGGGTCGTTGTCGAACGACATCGAGAGTGTCGCACCGGGTCGAAGCGGGTCGCGGTGGGCAGACCCGACGACAGACAGACGGGAGGCCCGGTGCCAGCTGGCACCGGGCCTCCCGTCAGGGGTTGGTCGCGACTCAGGCGGCGAGGTGCGCCTGCAGGAACCAGCGGTCCTTCGTGAGACCGCGCTCGATCTCGATGACGACGTCCTGGCTGTTGAGGTCGACCTCGTCGAGACCCTCGACGGCGCGACGGACCTGCAGCAGGGCCGCGTCGATCTGGGCGATGACCTCGGTGATGGTGACGTCGGAGTTCTGGAAGCCCTGCGACAGCGGCGGCAGCGTCGTGTTGGCGGCGACGGTCGCGATGCGCGAGTCGACCGGCAGGCCGAGGGCGACGATGCGCTCCGCGGCGGTGTCGGCGTAGGCCTGGGCGTGCTCGACGATGTCGTCGAGGAGCTCGTGCACACCGACGAAGTTGCGGCCGCGGACGTGCCAGTGCGCCTGCTTGCCGTTGACGACGAGTGCCTCGAGGTCGATCACGACGGGGGCGAGGAACTGTGCCACTCCGGCGGCGAGCTCCGGCGTCGTCGAGAACGGGGACGTGGTGGTCGTGGTGCTGGTGCTGGTGGTGGTCGTGGTCATGTCTGAACCTCCTGCGTCGTGGTTACACCGGATCGCTGGGCCAGTCCTGACCAGTTCGGTGCTGCCGATGGACACAACCATGCCCGCTTCTCTTGTATGCCGCAAGGAAGCGGAGGCTGCCCTTACCGGCGGCGAGCAGCCGCCAGCCGGCAGCGGTCAGCCGACGAGCGTGTCGAAGCCGGCGTCGCTCAGCTCGATCTGGACGGCGGAACGCGCCCGCTCGACCCAGGGGCTGTCGGTGCACCCGATCCAGACGCTCGTGCGCGGCTCGCAGTCGGCGACGCACCACTCGGCCGCCCAGCCGGTCAGGGCGTGCGCGAGGGCCTCGCCGTGGTCGGCGAAGACGAGCGGCGACACCGCCGAGGTGCGGGCGCTGCGGACCAGCCACGTCACGGTCACGCGGGGCGGCGCGGGCAGGATGCGGATCTGCTCGTCGAGGGCGACCTCGACGAAGACCTGTCCGTACGCGTTCTCCGGCAGGTCTTCGAGCTGACGGCGGATCTCCGGCAGGTCCTCGACGCCGCCGGCGATGAGGATGCGTTCGCTGGGCTGTCGCCGGGTCCGTGCCATGCTGCAACGGTAAGGCAAGCCTTACCTCATCACAAGGGCTGCTGGCCGGTTCCGGCGATCTCCACAGCCGGCACACCGAGTTCGTGCGCCAGGAACGTCCACATCCACGACAGCGCGACGGTGTGCGTGAGCCCGGGGACGCCCTGGGCGATCTGCGTCGCGACACCGTCGCTGTAGGCCGCGAGCTTCAGCGCCACGGTGTCCGGCTCGATCGGTCCGGCGCCGCCCGGGAACGTGCCGGCGTCGGCACCGCGGCGGATCACCCGGACCAGACAGGCCTCCCAGACGCGGATCCGCTCGGCGTACTCGGCGGCCACCTCGGGCCGGCGGGCGACCGCGGTCCAGTAGTCGGACCAGATCCGCCAGTGCTGCCGGACCTGTTCGGTGTCGTCGAACAGGGGCGCGACGAGCATCCGCAGCGCCTCGACGGGGTCGGACTCGGCGTCGACGGCGATGACGATCGCCCCGTAGAAGCGCTCCGTCTCGAGCACGACGACCTCGTTGAGGATCTCCGCCACGCTGCCGAAGTGGTACGTCACGGTGCCGACGGACACTCCGGCCTCGGCGGCGATGTCCCGCAGGCCCGTCGCCCCGACGCCGTTCCGGACGATGACGGCACGGGCGGCCGCGACGATCATCGCGCGCCGGACCGCGGGACGCTGCCGGACGCGCGGCGCCGCACCCGCTGCGGCGTCCGCTGCGGCGCCCGGTGCAGCCCCCGCTGCCCCGGTCACGCCGAGGTCCTCGGGACGTCGTCGGCGAAGGTCTGCTCGGTGACCAGCACCTCGGGGGCGTCGGGGCCGCCGTCGCGGGCCCAGGCCCGCACGGTGTTCACGACGTGGAAGGCCTCGGCGTCGGCGGTGACCTCGGAGGACGTCTCGAGCCGTGCCGACCAGTCCGGCTTCTCCAGGCCGATCGCCCAATGCGACGACGCCACGGCCGAGTTCGGATCGTCCGACCGGATGCGGTACGTCTCGCGGGCGTCCTCGCTGAACACGAGCCCGTCGGGGTAGACCCGTCCGCCGCCGTACCCGGGGTCGACGTCGAGGGTCCACTCCCCCGTCTCGACGTCGTGCGTGACGGTGCGCTGGGGCAGCTGCTCGGTCGGTGCCACGCGCTCGATCGCGAGCGGCGTCGACCGCTCGGACTCGTCGAAGCGCACGTCGTCGTCGGTGTCGCGCGTCCAGACCGGCAGGCACACCTCGGACGCCGTCGGGTCGATCGTGACGGTGGCCTCGGTGCCGTGCGGCCAGACCCAGGGCCAGTAGGAAGACGACACCGCGATCCGCAGGCGGTGCCCGGCGGCAAACCGGTGACCGGTCGCGACGAGCCGCACCGGCAGCGACGCCGGCTCACCGGGGACCAGCGGGTCGTTCCGGTCCATGCCGTCCCGCTTCGCCGCGTTGAGCACCCCGCGCGTCACGAGGGTCGACGAGCCGTCCGGCGCGACGTCGCACAACCGCACCGTCAGGGTGGCGCGCGGCTGGTCGCTCGTGACCGACAGGGTGACGAGCGCGTTGCCGAGCAGGTCGAACGCCCGGCCGACGGGCAGGTCGAAGCAGACGGAGCGGCCGTCCTCGGCACGCTGGTCCGGTGGCAGGTCGGTCGCGTTGCCGAACGGGAAGAACCGTCCGGCGTCGGCGCCGGTGTGCTGCGGCGACCGGACGACGACCGGCCCGTCCTCGCCGCCGCGCAGCGTCGCGAGCGGCAGCGCGCGCCGGTGCGTCGCCGCCGACGGCCACGCCTCGGCGCCGACCCACCGACCCCGTCGCGACGCGTAGTACGTCGCCGGTGCTTCGCCCTCGTTGATCCAGGCGCGGAGCGCGGGGTCCGCCTCGACGCCGGTGTCGATCCCGCGGAGCCAGCGGTCCCACCAGCGCAGCGTCTCCTGCAGGAACCCGATCGACGGTCCGGGTGCGAGACCGCGGTCCGGGTACTGGTGCGACCACGGTCCGACGATGCCCTTGACCGGGGACTGCACGTTCGACACCAGTCGGAGCACGGCGTCGCGGTACGGGTCCGCCCAGCCGCCGACGGCGAGGACCGCTGCACCGATGTTGCCGTAGTCCTCGGCGGCGCTGCCGTGCCGCCAGTAGTCGTCGCGTTCCTGGTGCGCGAGCCACACCGGCGTCATCGGGCGGTTCGACTCCAGCCGCTCGCGCCACCGGTCGACCCAGTCCGTGCCGACGACCTCGGGCCGGGGCGGCCGCGAGTTGAACGCGAACATCGTCGCGCCCCACGCCGCCATGTCGATGCCGAGCACCGCTCCGCCGACGTAGTGCACGTCGTTGTCGTACCGGTCGTCGGTCGAACACACCGTGACGATGGCCTTGAGCGCGGCGGGCGCACGCGCTGCCAGTTGCAGGGCGTTGAACCCACCCCACGAGATGCCGAACATGCCGACGGCGCCCGTCGACCACTCCTGCTCGGCGAGCCAGGCGATCACGACCTCTCCGTCGCGGAGCTCCTGCTCGCTGTACTCGTCGTCGAAGAACCCGTCCGACGAGCCGCTGCCCCGGATGTCGACCCGGACCGAGGCGTACCCGTGCTGGGCGTACCAGGGGTGCCGTTCCGAGTCGCGGGGCGCGGTCCAGTCGTCGAGCCGGTACGGCAGGTACTCGAGCAGCACCGGCACCGGACCGTCGGGCGACGCCGGCGACCAGATCCGGGTGTGCAGCCGGACGCCGTCGGGCATCGGGATCCACTCGTCGCGGACGGTCACGCCGTCCGGCAGCGAGTCCGGCGCGCCGATGGCGGTGAAGGTCGAAGCGTCGGCGTACACCGAGCGATCGCGGCTCATGCGTCCTCCCAGTTCCGGGTCAGGTGTCCGTCGCCGTGGTCGGTCCAGCCCTCGGTGTGCCGCCAGCGCGGCACACCGTCGCCGACGTCGGGCAGCTCGGTGCTGCCCGGCTCGAGCGTCGCGGCCAGCAGCGTCGACGTGTACGGGTGGTTCGGGCCGGTGAAGACCCGCTCGGTCGGTCCGATCTCGACGATCCGGCCGCCGGTCATCACGGCGACCCGGTCGGCCACGCCCCGGACGACGGCCAGGTCGTGGCTGATGAACAGGCAACTGAGCCCGCGCGAGCGCTGCAGGTCGGCGAGGAGCGCGAGGATCCCCGCCTGCACCTGCACGTCGAGCGCGGTGGTGATCTCGTCGGCGATGACCAGGCGCGGCTCGGCGGCGAGGGCCCGGGCGATGCCGACGCGCTGCCGCTGCCCACCGGAGAGCTGCGCCGGCAGCCGCTCGGCGAACTCCGGGCCGAGGCCGACCTGGGTGAGCAGCTCGCCGACGCGCTGCCGCGAGGACGTGCCCGTGAACAGCTTGAGCGGTCGCCCGATCGCCGCGCCCACGGTGCGCCGCGGGTTGAGCGACGTGTCGGCGTTCTGGAACACGAGCTGCACCGCACGACGAAGGTCCGGGGACCGTCCGGCGATCGGCTCGCGCAGGTCGCCGCTCACCGTCCCGTCGTCGAACGAGAACGTGCCCGACTCGGCCGGAACCAGGCCGGCGAGGGCGGTCGCGAGCGTCGACTTGCCACTTCCGGACTCCCCCACGACCGCGAGCGTCTCGCGCGGCGCGATCGTGAAGGACACGCCGTCGACGGCGGCCGGCAGGCCGCGTCCGTAGCGGATCACCAGGTCCTCGGCGGTCACCACGGGACGGACGAGCGGTTCGGGGGGAACGGTTCGGCCGGCCGTGGAGGCGACCGTCGACGAGACGGTCGCCGTCTCGGGCACGCGATCCGTCCCTCCCGGCCGTCGCCCGTCCGGCACCGCGGCCAGCAGGGCACGCGTGTACTCGTGCTGCGGGGCGGCGAAGAGCGCCGCCGTGGCGGCGTGCTCGACGATCTCGCCGTCGCGCATGACGGCGATCTCGTCCGCCATCGCCGAGACGACCCCGAGGTCGTGGCTGACGAGCAGGACGGCCATGCCGAGCTGCCGGCCGAGGTCAGCGATCAGGTCGAGGACGGCGGCCTGGGTGACGACGTCGAGCGCCGTCGTGGGCTCGTCGAGCACCAGGACGCGCGGGCGGGCGGCGACGGCCATCGCGATGGCGATGCGCTGCTGCTGCCCACCGGAGAGCTGGTGCGGGTAGCGGCGGACGATCGCGTCGGGGTCTGGCAGCCGGACCAACCGGACCAGCTCGGCGACGCGCTCGGGGCCGTCGGGTTCGCGGTGGGCGCGCAGGGCCTCGCGGATCTGCTCGCCGACGCGCATCGACGGGGTGAGCGCCTGGCCGGCGTTCTGCGCGACGACGGAGGCGACGCCGCCGCGGAGCTCGCGGCGGCCGGACGGTGACAGCGCGAAGACGTCGTCGCCGCCGACGCGGACCGAGCCGCCGACGATCGTCGAGCCCGCCCGGAGGTGCGCGAGCAGGGTCCGGGCGACGGTGGACTTGCCGCTGCCGGACTCCCCGACGAGGCCGAGGGTGCGCCCGGCGGGGATCGCGAAGGAGACGCCGCGCACCACGGGGACCAGGCGCTTGCCGGCCGCGTAGGAGATCGCGAGGTCGTCGACGCGGACGATGGGGTCCGTCGCGGTCGCCGGTGCGGCCGGTGCGGTGTCGGTGTGCGTCATGCGCTCACTCCCTTCGTGGCGCGGTCGACGCCGAGCGACTTGCTCAGGCCGTCGGCGGCGAGGTTGAGCCCGATCACCAGGGTCGCCAGGGCGACGATCGGTGCGAGCGTGCCGAGCGGCACCACGGTCAGCGCGGTGCGGTTCTCCTGCACCATCAGCCCCCAGTCCGGCGTCGGCGGGTTGGCGCCGAAGCCGAGGAAGGACAGCGACGCGACGAGCAGCACGATCCACGAGGCCCGCATGGCGTACTCGACGAGCACCACGTCGAGGACGTTCGGCAGGATCTCGCGGAACACGATCGACAGCGCACGTTCACCCCGGGCCCGGGCGGCCGTCACGTAGTCCTGCGTGATGACGGTGCGGGCGGCACCACGGACGACGCGGGTCACGGCGGGCGCGTAGACGACGGTGACGGCGAGGACGATCACCCAGAGCCCGGCGTCGAAGACCGTGACGACGACGAGCAGGGCGAGGATCGACGGCACGCTGAGCAGGGCGTCGACGACGCGCATGACGGCCTCGTCGAACCAGTTGTCCGCGTACGCCGTGATGCAACCGAGCACCGTGCCGACCGCGACGGCGATCGTCGTGGCCAGGAAGGTCACGAGCAGGGCGTACCGGCCGCCGTTGAGCGTCCGCGACAGCACGTCACGGCCGTACTGGTCGGTGCCGAGCCAGTGCGTCCAGGTCGGGCCGGCGAGGACGTCGCCGGCGTTCGTGGCCACCGGGTCGTACCCGGCGATGACCGGTGCGAGCAGGGCGAGCACGACGTGCAGGGCGATGAGGCCGAGGCCGATGCTCAGCGCCGTCGAGCCGCGCAGGGGCGCGAGGGCCCCGGCGAGGACGACGCGTCCGGGGCGGCGGGTGGCGGTGGCGGTCATGCGGCGGCCTTCCTGGTGCTGCGCGTCGTGCGGGTGCGCGTGCGCGGTCGCCGCTGGCGGGTCCGCAGCTTCGGGTCGAGGGCGAGCGCCACGAGGTCGGCGGCGAGGTTGCAGACGACGTAGATGACGGCGCTCAGGAGCGCGATCGCCTCGATCGTCGGCAGGTCGCGGTTGAAGACCGACTCGAGCATGAGCTTGCCCATGCCCGGGTAGTTGAAGACGTTCTCGACGACGACGACACCGCCGAGCAGCCAGGCGACGTTGAGCGCGACGACGTTGAGCGTCGGCAGCAGCGCGCTCGGCACCGCGTGCTTCCAGACCACGCGACGCATCGTCAGGCCCTTGAGCTCCGCCGTGGTGACGAACTCGGACGCCATCACGTCGATGGTCGAGGAGCGGGCGGTGCGCACGATGTAGGCGGCCATCGCCAGGGTGAGCACGATGATCGGCAGCCAGATCGTCGGCAGGAGTTCGCCGACCGTGGCGTCGCTCCCCCGCAGCACGACGGCGGGGAAGACCGGCAGGCCGATCGCGAAGAGCAGCACGAGCACGGTCGCGACCATGAACTCGGGCACGCTCATCACGACGAGGCTGACGATCGAGATCACCTTGTCGGACGGGCGACCCCGACGGACCCCGGCGAGGACGCCGAGCGTCAGGGAGACCGTGACGCCGACGAGCATGGCGGGCACGGCGATGAGCATGCTGTTCCGGAAAGCGGTGAACAGCGTCGGCGCGACGGCCTCGCCGCTGACGAGCGAGGTGCCGAAGTCGCCGTGCACCGCGCCACCGAGCCACTGCAGGTAGCGGAGCCACACGTTCTGGTCGAGGCCGAGGGTCTCGCGCAGCTGCTTCACGGCGTCGGGGGTGGCGTTCTGGCCGAGGAGCTGCTGCGCGACGTCGCCGGGCAGTGCCTGCACCGCCAGGAACACGAAGAGCGAGGCGAGCACGACCGTGAGCACGGCGATGCCGACCCGGCGGAGGACGGGGACGAGGACGTCCGACGGGGTGTTCTTGGTCGTCATCGGCGCAGTCCGATCCGGAGGTAGTCGAACTCGAAGCCGTACTCCGAGTAGTTCACGACGTCGCGGGACAGCCCCACGAGCCGGTCGCCGAACATCGGGGTCATGTCGGCCCCGTCCTCGACCACGAGCCGCTGGGCGTCCTGGTAGAGCGTCAGCCGCTTGGCGTCGTCCATCTCGGCGCGGGCATCGTCGAGCAGCCCGTCGAAGGTCTCGTTCGACCACGCGCTCTCGTTGTAGGACGAGCCCGTGCGGAAGATCTGGTTGAGGAGCTGGTCGATCGGCCGGCCGGTGAACCAGTAGCTCACCATGAGCGGCTTCTGCATCCAGATCTGCGTGTAGTACGAGTCCGCGCTCGCGTTGCGGACCGTCAGGCGGATGCCCGCGTCGGCGACGGCGTCGCGGTAGGCGACCGCCATCGGCGTGAAGACCGACTCGTAGCTCGACGTGTAGATCGAGGTCCGGAACCCCTCGTGACCGGCCTGCTTGAGCAGTGCCTTCGCCTTGTCCGGGTCGTACTCGCGGTGGTCGTCGACGAACGCGGCGAGCTGTGGCGGGACGGGGTTGTCCCACCCGGGCGAGCCGGTGCCCTGCAGGGCGGTGTCGACGATCTGCTGCGGGTCGTAGGCGAGCTTCATCGCCTGGCGGACCCGCGGGTCGCTGAACTCGTCGCTCGTGGCGAGCATCGGGATCGTGTACCACTGGGCGTTCTTGGACCGGGCGACGGTGGCGCGGTCGGACGCGGACACCACCCGAGCGGTCGCGAAGTCCAGGTTCGTCTGCGAGATCAGGTCGATCTGGCCGGCGAGGAGCGCGTTCACCCGGGCGGTGGTGTCCTGGATCGAGTAGAAGTCGATGCCGTCCAGCGCGGGACGCCCGGCGAAGTGGTCGTCGAACGCCTCGACACTGCCGGCACCGGCGGGGGTGAACGCGGAGAGCCGGAACGGACCCGTCCCGATCCCGGTGCGGCCGATGTCGGCGATCGCGGCCGCCGGCACGATGTAGCACTGGTACGCGGTGAGCAGCGACGGGAACTCGGCGTTCGGCTTGGTCAGCGAGAACCGCAGCGTGTACGGGTCGGTCGCACGCATGGAGTCGGCGTCCATCACCTCGCCGAGGACCCCGGCCTGCGGGCTGCCGGTCTTCTCGTCGAGGATGTGCCGGATGCTCGCGATGGCGTCGTCCGCGGTGAAGCGGCTGCCGTCGTGGAAGGTGACGCCACGGCGGAGCGAGAACGTCCACTCGGTGCCGTCGGCGTTCGCGGACCACTCCTCGGCGAGGTCGGGCACGGTGGTGCCCTGCTCGTCGAGCTTGACGAGCCGGTTGTAGAGCGCGCCGAGGTACTCGTACGCCGACAGGGAGCTGGCGGAGTCGAGGGTCTCGGCGGCCGAGGCGGCCGGGCGCGCGATGCGCAGGCGACCGCCGCGTCGGGCGACGCCGGTGGCTGCCGCTTCGGGGATGGTGGGCGTGCCGGCGTTCGCGCCGGAGCTGCACCCCGTCAGGGTGAGCAGGCCGAGGCCGGCCAGGCCGGCGGCGCCGGTGAGGAGCGCTCGACGGCTCGGGCCGCGGGCGTTCCGGGGTTCGGGGACGATGGGCTGCATTCGGGGTGGCCCCTCCTGTAATCGTTCCGGTGAACGATAGAGGGAACCAGGCGATCCCCCAACTCCTGCTCCTCGTCCTCCGGAGTGTTTACGAACTCGTTACACGGGCGCCGCCGGCACGGAGCATGATCGGACCATCCCGTCCGAGGAGGATCATGGCGACGTTCACCAGGGGGTTCGGTGGCCGTCGAGCCGACCGCGACGACACCCGCATCCCGCCCGGCCAGACCCTGGTGCGCGACTGGCCCGTCCTGTCGGCCGGTGCCACGCCCGACGTCGATCCGGCGTCGTGGGTCTTCTCGATCCGCGCCGAGAACGGTCTGCACACCTGGACGTGGGACGAGGTGCACGCGCTCGGCGTCGAGGACGTCACCGTCCACCGACCTGGAGGCCCGGATCGCGCCCGCCGGTCGGCCCGCGCCCCGCAGGCGGCCGGCCTGGCACCCCGCGACGGTCGCCTCGGTGGAGCGCGAGACCCCGAACGCCCGTCGGGTCGTCCTGGACGTCCCGACGTGGCCGGGGAACGACCCGGGCCAGCACCTGGACCTGCGGCTCACGGCCGAGGACGGCTACCAGGCATCCCGCTCGTACTCGATCGCCTCGGCGGGTGACCGGCCCGACGTCGTGCTCGCCGTCGACCGCGTCGAGGGTGGCGAGGTGTCCCCGTTCCTGGTCGACGCGGTCGAGGTCGGCGACGCGCTCGAGGTGCACGGGCCGCTCGGCGGCTGGTTCGTGTGGCGCCCCGGCGCGTCCGCCCGTCCGGTGCAGCTGATCGCCGGCGGCTCGGGGATCGTGCCGCTCGTCGCCATGGTCACCGCGCACGCCGAGGCCGGGGACCCCGCACCGTTCCGGTTGCTCGTCGCCGTCCGGACCCCCGACGACGTCTTCTTCCGCGCCGAACTCGACCGGGCCGTCGCTTCCGACGCTCCGCTCGAGGTGACCACCGTGTACAGCCGGACCGCTCCACCCGGGTCCGCCGTGCCCGCGGGACGGCTGACCCGCGATGCGCTCGCCGCCGCGGTCTTCCCACCCGACGCCGGGGCGCTCGTCTACGTGTGCGGCTCGACGCCCTTCGTCGAGCAGGTGCTCCGCTGGCTCGCCGACCTCGGACACGACACCACCGACGTCCGTGCCGAACGGTTCGGGGGCAGCTGATGACCGTCGTCGACGGCAACGCGCTCGCGGGGGTCCTGTCCGAGGTGCTCGGACCGGAGCCGACCGTGACGGTGCTGTGTTGTGCGGGGTGTGGGTCCCGCGGATCGGTCGCACGCACCGCCGTGTACTGCTCGGCGATGGGCTCCGTCGCCCGGTGCCGGACGTGCGACACCGTGCTCGTCACGGTGGTCGAGGCCGGCTCCGCGCGCTGGATCAGCCTCCCCGGTACCCGTGCCACGCTGATCCCATTACCCGAGGATCGCGGCTAGCGCAATCACCGACCGCATCTCGTGCGGAGTTCTTGCGGTTTTCCGCATGCCCCGAACTGGGGTCCAATCCGACCGAGACGATGCTCCGGATGACTCTTCGGGACATCGCTGGGCCACCCACCCGGCGTCTCCACTCGGGGCAGTGCGGCCTCTGCGTCCGGCGGGCGCGGGTACCCGAAGCCTGCGCCCCCGGATGCGCCCGCTCACGGCGCCCGGGAACGACAGAACCCCCGGTGCTGCTCTGTGAGCAACCCCGGGGGTCCTGTTCCGTCCGAGCGGATGACGAGATTCGAACTCGCGACCCTCACCTTGGCAAGGTGATGCGCTACCACTGCGCCACATCCGCATTCGCACGCCGTGTGGGCCGTGCGGAGTCGACTGTACCCGATCCCGGGCCCACGGACGTGTTCTGCGGCAGATCCGGGCGTGTCCGGCGTCGCGAGGCGCGGCCCGACGCGGCCCGACGCGGTCGTCAGGCGCGGTCATCAGGCACGGTCATCAGGCACCGAGGAGTTCGATCGGAGCATGAGCTACGTGCACGACAACCCGGGCGGGACCGAGGCCCACGGCGTCGACCTGATCGACGGCGACGCCCCCGCCATCCGCATCCTTGTGCACGGCGACCTGCCGACCACGATCGAGCACGAGGGGCGGACCTGGCTCGCCACCGGCGACGCGCACGACGACGGTGACGACCAGGCACCCCCGATCGCGATCTACCGCCCGGTCTGAGCCGAGCGGATCGCCCGTGCCGCCTGCAGGACGGCCTCCACGCTCGCGGTGAGCACCGAGCGGTGACGTCCGGCGGCCCAGTGCACTCCGGTCTCGTCGCGGTACTCGAGCAGGGTCAGTGCCGCGCTGGCGCTGCCCGTCGTCCGCGACGTCTGGTGCAGCGAGACGATGTCGACTGCCGTACCCCACTCGGCGAGCAGTTCGACGACCGCCTCGACCGGACCGACGTCGACGAAGGCTCCGCGGTGCTCGACCCCGTCGATCCGCAGGGTGAGTTCGGTGTGCGCGCCGTCGCCGTGCGTCGTCTCGATCGCCACCAGCTCGACGTCCGCCGGGGCTCCGGCCGCCCGCTCGTAGCTCCGCTCGAACAGCGCGAGGAGTTCGGGTCCGTCGACCTCGGTGCCCGAACCGTCGACGTGCTGCTGGACACGACGAGCGAAGTCGATCTGCAGCCGTCGCGGGAGCTCGATGCCGGACGCCGTCTCGAGCAGGTGTGCGACACCGCCCTTGCCGGACTGCGAGTTCACCCGGATGACCGCGTCGTAGTCCCTGCCGAGGTCGGCCGGGTCGATCGGCAGGTACGGGACGCGCCACGCGGTCTCCGACTCCGGACGCCCCTCGGCGGCCGCGCGTGCTCGGTGCTCGGCGAAGCCCTTGCGGATGGCGTCCTGGTGGGTGCCGCTGAACGCGGTGTGCACCAGGTCGCCGACGTAGGGGTGCCGCGGGTGCAGCTCGATGCGGGTGGCGTGCTCGACCGTCCGCCGGACGTCGTCGATGTCGGAGAAGTCGATCATCGGGTCGATGCCCTGCGCGTGCAGGTTGAGGGCGAGCGTGGCGATGTCGACGTTGCCGGTCCGTTCGCCGTTGCCGAAGATGCAGCCCTCGACGCGTTGCGCCCCCGCGAGCACGGCGAGTTCGGCGCACGCGATGCCGGTCCCCCGGTCGTTGTGGGGGTGCACCGACAGGATCACGCCGTCGCGCCGGGCCAGGTTGCGGTGCATCCACTCGATCTGGTCGGCGTAGACGTTCGGCGTCGCGATCTCGACGGTCGCCGGCAGGTTGATGACCACCGGACGCTCCGGTGTGGCGTCCCAGAGCTCGGTCATCGCGTCGCAGACCTCGAGGACGAACTCCGGCTCGGTCAGGTTGAAGACCTCCGGGGAGAACTCGAACCGGACGTTCGGCAGGTGCCCCGCGAGCTCGAGGACGTCGCGGCCCCCGGCGAGGATCATCTCGCGCAGCTCGTCCCGGTCCTTCCCGAGCACGACGTCGCGCCACGTCGGGGCGGTCGCGGTGTACATGTGGATGACGACGTCGTTGGTGATCCCGCGGATCGACTCGACCGTCCGTTCGATCAGGTCACGCCGGGCGGGGGTGAACACGACGATCGTGACGTCGTCCGGCGCCAGGTCCGTGTCGGCGAGCAGCCGGACGAACGCGTGGTCCGTCTCCGACGCCGACGGGTAGCCGACCTCGATCTCCTTGTAGCCCATCCGCACCATGAGCTCGAAGAACCGCCGTTTGCGTTCGGGGTCCATCGGCTCCGCGAGCGCCTGGTTGCCGTCGCGCAGGTCGACGGGGACCCACAGCGGCGCCGCGGTGAGCGACCGCGTCGGCCAGGTGCGGTCGGTGAGCGGGACGGCGACGCGGTCGGAGACGTCCTGGTACCGGTACGACGGCATCGGGGACGAACGCTGTCGGTTCCACGACGGGGTCGCGACGTCGGGGGTGGTGGTGGTCATGAGGCTCCTCTGCAGCTGTCGCGACGACCGTAGCACCGCTCCTCAGACAAGTAGAGGTGTTGCACGCGATGCGGCAGGATGGGCACATGACACCGGTCCGCCGCGAACCCCTCGCCGAACAGGCCGCCGCCGCCCTGCTCGCCCGCATCCGCGACGGTGAGTGGGTGCTCGGCGACAAGCTCCCCGGCGAGACGACGCTGGCACCACAGCTCGGCGTCGGTCGCTCGACGGTGCGCGAGGCGATCCGGCACCTCGCCGGTCGGGGCGTGCTGGCCTCGCGGCAGGGCGCCGGGGTCTTCGTCACCGCGCTCGACGTGCAGGACGGCCTCGACGACGTGGTCCGCCGCGCCGACATCGCCGCCGTGGTCGAGGCCCGCATCGCCATAGAGGTCGAGGCGTCGTCCCTCGCCGCGGATCGCCGGACCCCGGCCGAACTCCGCACGATGCGGCGCGCGGTCGAGCACCGGCAGGAACGACGCGCCTCGATCGAGCAGCACGTCGACGCGGACACGGCGCTGCACCGCGCGATCGTCGTCGCCGCCCACAACCCGCTGCTCACCGAGCTCTTCGACGGGTTCACCCCACGCAGCCGCCAGGCGATGATCGAACTGCTGCGCATCGACGGGGTGTACGGCAGCGAGGCCGACCGCGACGTGCACGACGACATCGTCGACGCGATCGACGCCGGGGACGCGGCCGCGGCTGCAGCCCTGACCCGGGCGCACCTGCGCAGCCTGACGGCTCGGCTCGGCTGAGCGCAGGCCTGCTCCCGCCCGGTCTGGACCGTGCTCGGCGGCGGGCCGGGTGCCCGTCCGGGTCAGTGGCCCCGGACGTCGCCCGTCAGGATCGCGTGCTCGGCGCCGGCCGACAGCTCGTCGTGCAGCGCGTCCGCGAAGAACTCCCCCGCACCGAGGCTGACCAGGTGCGTGAGCACACCGCCCACGTCGACCAGCCCGGGGTTCCACTCGTCGTGGAGGGACGCGCGGACGTGCCCGGACTCGTGCACGACGACGACCCCGATGTGGTCGTGGGCATCGCCGACCTCGAGCACGGCGTCGTACACGACGGGTTCGGTGTCCTCGCCGAGGGGCTCCAGGTGCACCTCGCCGATCCCGGGCCACTCGGTGCGGAACACGGGCAGGTCCGGCGCGTGCAGGTGCGGGGCGCGTTCGTCGGTGACGGACTCGATCTCCCCCGACGTCAGGTACTCGTCGACGACCTCGTGGATCCGGTCGTGCAGTCCGGGCTCGTACTGCCACCAGCGCTGGTGCACCGCCCGGAGCCAGTCCTGCGTCGCGGCGTCGGCCGAGGCCGAGGTCCCGACCAGCTGCGGTGCCGTGCCCGGCGATCCGACGACCTCGAGCTGCTCGTCGTGCGTCTCGACGGTGATGGACCCGGTGGCCTCGTCGGGGTGCACGCCGTGGACGTCCTCGGGGGCCGCGGCCCAGATGCTCGCCGGGAGCTTCGGCGGCAGGGCGAACGCCACCGCGATCGCCGGACGCGCCAACGCCTCGTCGAGCGCGTCGCCGAGGTGCACCTCGTCCGAGCGGGACCCCATGACGATGCCGCCGGTCGGGGGCACGGCGGCCAACCGCTCGAGGTCCTCGTGGTCCGCGTTCATCGACGCGAACACGGGGGTGTCCGCCCACTGGACGAACTCGCCGGCGGCACGGTCCTGGTCCTCGAACGGCACGTTCCAGACCGAGGGGTCCGCGAGTACCCACGACGCCGAACGACCGGCGGGGCCACGACGCACGGCGTCGACCACGGCGGGGACGAGCCCGGGCAGCCCGCGGTACGCCGGGCGCACGGTGAGCCGGTCCAGCGCCAGCAGGTCCGGCTTCCCGAGCATCTCGGCGGCGTGCGTCTGCAGCGACAGGAAGGTCTCGCCGGTCGCGTCCGGCACGACGATCGCCGCGGCGAAGTCACCGTCGACGTCGGACACCTGGTACCCGAGCACCAGCGCCTCGACCGACTCCGGCGATCGGCTCGTGTACGCGGCGACCTCGGCGACCGACACCGCTTCGGCCTCGTCGTCGGTGATGGGCACCCGGACGTCGATCACCCACCGGTCGACGTCCTGGCCGGGGTAGGCGTCGCCGTCCTCGTCCGAGATCGTGATGTGCACGAGCCGCAGGGAACCGTCCCACGCGTCGTGGACGTGCTGGGCGATGGCGGCTTCAGGGTCGTCGGTCACGGACGCCACCGTATCGGTGGCGGACCGGTGACGTGGTCAACCGTGCTGCGCGACCATCGCGTCGACGCTCCGCATCGCGGTCGCCAGGATGGTGAGCACCGGGTTCACCCCGCCGTTCGTGACGTGCACCGAGCCGTCGGTCACGCGCAGGTTGTCGTGTCCCCACACCCGGCCGAACGGGTCGACGACCGACGTCGCGGGGTCCGTCCCCATCCGGAGCGTGCCGGCCTGGTGCTGGCCACCGCTCGTGCCCCGGACCGGACCGTGCAGCTCCGCCACGCGCGTGGCGCCGGCCGCGCGCAACCAGTCGCCGCTCCGGGCGCTGGTGTGGTCGCGAGCACGGACGTCCTCCGGGTGGACCCCACCGCTGAACGACGCCACCGGGATGCCGTACCGGTCCGTCACCGCCGGATCCACCCGGACGCGTGCGTCGGCCGTGGTGACCTCCTGGATCGGCCCCATGATCCGCATGCTGCGCCGCGCCAGGTCCCGCATCGCGTGCTTGCCGTCGAGCCCGGAGCGCGGCGCGAGCCCCGTGCCGACGAGGTACTGGTACGTGTTCGACGGCGTCGCGATGAACTCGTTCGCCAGGATCCCGCCACCGATCTGCCCGGGCACGCCGTGCCGGTAGTCGGTCGTGGCGATCGACGGCCCCGGTCCGAGACCGTCGTCCACCACGTCGTCGAAGACCCCCATCGCACCGCCGTAGACGTGGCCCTGCAGGTGCCGACCGACCTGGTCCGCGCCGTTGCCGATGCCGTCGGGCTCCTGGTCGCTCCGACTGTTCAGCAGGAGCCGTGCCGACTCCACCGCCCCGGCCGCGACGACGACCTCGGCGGCGTCGACCTCGGCCCGCCAGTCGTCGCCGTCCACGGTGCCGACGATCGTGACGCCGACCACGCGGCCGGCGCCGTCCGTGCGCAGCCGAGCGACCCGTGACTCGACCACGATCGACGCGTTCCCGGTGGCGAACGCGCGGGTCAGCATGGTGTTCTGGCTGCCGTTCTTGGCGTCGACCGGGCACGCGAAGCCGACGCACATGCCGCACTGTTCGCACGCGCGGCGACCCAGGTACGGCGTCGAGTTGATCAGGAGCGGGACGTGCACCGTCGAGATGCCCAGGGCGCCCGCGGCGCCGGCGAGCCGGTCCCGCGCCGCCCCAGACGGCAGCGGTGGCATCGGTCGCGCGCGCGAGCGTTCCCCGGACCACGGACCGTCGACGTCACCGCCGCTGACCCCGATCTCCCACTCGGCGCGCTCGTACCAGGGCTCGAGCTCGTCGTACCCGAACGGCCAGTCGGCCAGGGCGCTGCCGTCCGGCACGCCGTACGTCGACGCCATCGCGAAGTCCCGCGGCCCGAACCGCCAGGCCTGTGCGCCGTAGACCCGTGTGCCGCCGCCGGCCGTGACGGCGTTGTTGTGCCACCCCGGCGACGAGGGCCGGAGCACCAGGAGCTCGTGACCGTCCGCCACCGTCCGCGGGTTGCCGACGTCGGACGGCCCCGACCGCGGCGCCACGCCCCAGCTCGACCGCGGGTTCCGGATGTGGTCACGGCTGAGTTCCGCGGTGCCGGGCCACCCACCGGCCTCGACCACGAGCACGCGCCGACCGGACTCGGCGAGCCCGCACGCCGCGACACCCCCGCCGGCGCCCGACCCGACGACGACCGCGTCGTACCGGTCGGCCAGCTGCGACGGGTGCACGACCGAGGGCGCTGCGGTCGGGACCGGTACCGGCACGCTCCAGCCGTCCGGCGGACCGGGCTGCCACCCCACCATCTCCCAGGACCGCTCCCCCGCGTTCCCGCCGTTCCCCGCGTCGGCGTAGTAGCCCGCGGCCACGAGTTCGGCGAACCAGGTCCAGTCCGGATCCTGTTCGTCTCCTGCAACGTCCGCGGACGCGTCGACGACGCCACGGAGACGGTTCAGCCAGTCCGGCCGGTCGACCAGGATCCCGGCCAGGAAGTCGAGCGCGCCGGCCTCGGACGCCGACGGGTACTCGTCCGCCGGTACCACCTGGTCGACCAGGGAACGGAGCCGTTCGTCGTGCGTGCGGAGGAACTCCTGCGCCGCGGTGGCCGCGTGGTCCGTCATCGGTCCTGCCTCTCGAGCAGCGCCGGTGCCGCCCCACGAGCACCGTAACGGACACGGGAGCGTCCGGGGCCGGGCTCAGCCGCCGATGCCCTCCAGGTCGAGCAGGTCGTCGTCGCTCAGCACGACGGCGGCCCCCTCGACGTTCTCGCGCAGGTGTGCCCGCGACGACGTGCCCGGGATCAGCAGGATGTTCGGGGAACGGCGCAGCAGCCACGCCAGGGCGACGGACATCGGCGTCGACCCGAGCCGTGTCGCCACGGTCGAGAGCACCTCGGACTGCAACGGAGAGAAGCCACCGAGCGGGAAGAACGGCACGTAGGCGACCCCTTCGTCGGCGAGTCGGTCGATGAGCGGGTCGTCCTGCCGGTTGGCCAGGTTGTACATGTTCTGCACCGACACGATCGGCGCGATGCCCTGCGCTTCCGCCACCTGTTCCGTCGTGGCGTTGCTCACGCCGAGGTGCCGGATGACCCCCTGTCGCTGCAGGTCGACCAGCGTCTCGAACGCCGGGGCGATCGGCCCCGCGACCGGACCGTTCGCGTCGCCCAGCCGCAGGTTGACGAGGTCCAGCACGTCGACGCCGAGCGTCTCGAGGTTGTCGTCGACCTGCGCACGCAGTTGGTCGGGTTCCCGAGCTGTCGGCCACCCGCCTCGGGCGTCCCGCCGCGCACCGACCTTCGTCGCGATGACGAGGTCGTCGGCGTACGGGTGCAGCGCCTCGTGCAGCAGCTCGTTGACGATGCGGGGGCCGTACGTCTCGGCGGTGTCGATGTGCGTGATGCCGCCCGCGACGGCGTCCCGGAGCACGGAGACGGCCTCGTCGTGGTCCTTCGGCGGCCCGACGACCCGGGGACCGGTGAGCTGCATCGCGCCGTAGCCGAAGCGTGCGACCGGCCGGTCGCCGAGGGTCCAGGTGCCGCCGGGCAGGCGAGGGGTGGTGGTGCTCATCGGATCTCCTTCGAGGGCGGGCCCACGCCGAGGGCGCAGCGCACTCCTGACAGCCTGCTCGCGTGGGCAGCGGCTCGCACGACACCGACGCGCGTTCCGGCCCACTTGCAGCGGACGGCCCGCTTGCAGCAGACGCCCCACTGGACGTACGCTCCTGCCAGAGGGCAAAACGCCTCGTCGCTCCGGCGGCCAGGCACCCACACGCGGTCTCGGACGAGTCGCCACTTCTTCATCGAAGGAGTGCACGTGTCCACCCGTTCCCCCGCCCGGCTCCGTGACGCCGGGATCGCCCTCGCCGGCCTGTCCGCCGTCTTCCTGTTCGAGATGCTCGACAATTCGGTGCTGAACGTCGCGCTGCCCACCATCGGCCGTGAGCTCCACGCGTCGACGACCGGCCTGCAGTGGGTCACCGGCGCCTACTCGGTCGTCTTCGGCGCCCTCATGCTCCTGTTCGGTGCGGTCGCCGACCGGTTCGGCCGACGCCGGGTGATGCTCGTCGGCCTGGTGCTGCTCGCGTTCTCCGCGCTGGCGACCACCCTCGTCACCACGACCGGCGAACTCATCGCGGTCCGCGCGCTCATGGGGCTCGCGGCGGCCATGACGACACCCGGGTCGATGGCCCTGGCCTTCCGGCTCTTCGACACCGACGCCCTGCGGGTCCGGGCGCTGACCGTCATCTCCACCGCGGGCCTGGTCGGGCTCGCGGTCGGTCCGACGGCCGGCGGCTTCGCCCTCGCGGTGGCGCCGTGGCAGGCCCTGCTCCTGGTGAACGTCCCGATCGCGGCGCTCGCGTTCATCGGCATCCGAGCCGGCGTGCCCGCTGACCGACCGGAGGACCTGCACCCCGACCGGATCGACGTGACCGGCGCGCTGTTCGGGACCACGGCCCTGGTCGGTGCACTCGGGACGCCCACCCTCTTCGCCGAGGCGGGCAGCGCCTCCTGGCCGGGGTGGACCGGGGTCGTCGTGACGGTCGCGGCGGTGGCGGCCTTCGTGCAGCGGGAGCGCACCGCGGCGCAGCCGCTGCTCGACCTGCGCCTGCTCGCCCGTCCGCTCGTCGCGAGCGGTCTGGCGTACAAGGCGGCCTCCGGACTGGCCGTCTCCGGCCTGTCCTACTTGGTGACACTGCAGCTGCAGTTCGCCTGGGGGTGGTCGCCGGCGCTGGCCGCGATCGGGACCCTGCCGCAGGTGGTGGTGCTCCTGGCGTCCGGGCGATTCGTCGGCCCGTTCGTGCAGCGGGTGGGCCTCGGCCGCGCGGCCTGGCTGAGCGCCGGTGCCGTCGTCGCAGGTCTCGCGCTCTTCACCGTCGGCGGGCGTGCCGGGTACGGCTGGGTCGCCGGGTCACTCGTCCTGGTCGCCGCGGGCATGCGGGTCGTCGGGGTCGTCGCCGGCAACAACGTGCTCCAGGGGCTGCCGTCGAACCGGACGTCGGTCGGTGCGGCGCTCGTCGACACCTCGAGCGAGCTCGCAACCGCGGTGGGCATCGCGGTAACCGGGACGGTCCTGGCGCTGCTCGTGCCGGGCAGCATCGCGACGACGTCGTGGACGGCGGACTGGCTGGCCGCGTTCGAGGACGGGATCACTGTCGCGGGCGTCGTCCTGACGGTCGTCGCCGCCGTGCTCGTCGCCGTCGGCATGGCCCGCGCGAGTACCCGCGCGAGTACCCGCGCGGGCACGCCGGTGGCCGAACCGGCTCAGACGGCGCTGTAGCCGCCGTCCGCCACGAGCACGGATCCGGTGATGAACGACGCCGCGTCGCTCGCCAGGAACACGACGCTCGGCGCGATCTCCTCGGGCAGGGCGAAGCGCTGCTGCGGTGCGTCCTCGATCCAGTACCGCCGGAACTCCGGGGAGTCCACCGGCGCCATCTCGGTCTTCACGTACCCGGGGGCGACGGCGTTCACGCGGATCCCGTACTTCGCCCACTCGACCGCGAGCGACTTCGTCAGGTGGTGCACGGCGGCCTTCGACGCGTTGTACGCCGGCTGCCACTGCGGCCGGTTCACGATGAGACCAGACATGCTGCCGATGTTCACGATCGAGCCCGAGCCGGCGTCACGCATGTGCGCGCCGACCGCCGTCGACGTCTTCCACAGTGCGCGGACGTTGAGGTCGAACACGTCGTCCCACTCGCTGTCGGGGACGTCGAAGGCGTCCCGGTGGTGGCACGTGCCGGCGTTGTTGACGAGCACGTCGAGGCGGCCGAGGGCCGCCATCGCCTCCTCGGTCATGCGCGCCACCTGCTCGCCGTCGGTGATGTCCGCCGTGATGGTGACGAAGTCGTGGCCGGCATCCGCGGCCTCGGCGGCGACCCGGGCGTTGCGCTCCGCGGAGCGCCCGACGATCGCGACGCGGGCGCCGGCCTCGGCGAGGCCGAACGCGAACGCCCGGCCGAGTCCCTGGTTGCCGCCGGTGACGAGGGCGGTCCGGCCGGTGAGGTCGAAGGGTGAGGTCATGGTGCGGGCGCCTTCCTGAGCGGGGTCGGCGCGGTGCACCGCGTCGACGAGGTACCGCCCTGCGTACACGACCCGGCCGGGATGCGCGGCGTGCGTCCGACGCGCACCGCGCCTCCCGCTGCGGTCACGTCCACCGCCTCTGGTCGCTCAATGCGTGTCGCTCACGCCGCCGCCGACGAACGTCGAGCCGACCGTGGCGTCGGTGAGGGTGCAGTTGTAGATCGCCCACGGGTCGGTGTGGCCGTCCGTGAACTGCTTGATCGGGTACACGAGCAGGTACTTGCCGTCGCTGCTGTACCCAGACGGCTCCGCGGTGAACTCCAGGACGACCCCGGCGTCGTCGGCGCCCTTGTTGCACTCGTCGTAGATGTGCTGGGCGAGCGCCGAGACCGTGGGCGTCGCGGACGCGGTCGGGGACGGGGACGGGGACGGTGCAGTCGCGGTCGGGGAGGGCGCAGTCGTCTCGGTCGGCGTCGGGCTCGTCGACGTGCTGGCTCCGACGCGGTCAGGCGTGGAGGTCGCCGGGCCGGCTTGCGATGCTGCGGCACAGCCGGTGAGGACGGCGACGAGTGCGGTGGCCGCCGCAGCGGCGACGAGGGGACGGACGTGGGTCTGCATGGTGCTGACTCCTTCGAGCGATCGGATCGGTGCTTCTCCTGAGAGATGTCCCGAACCCGCTCGATCCTGACAGCGTCCACCGATCCGGCTATCGGGACGGCTCTTCGCCACCGTCGTGGCCGGGATGAACGATGGGTTCGCGAGGTTCAGCTCACGCTGAACGCCCAACCCCGTCTGAGCGGGATCCTCCCCGTGTTCCTCGCGCTGGGAGCTATCGCGCTCGTCCTTGTCGGCGTCGGATCGCTTGCAGCCGGGTTCGGAGCCGGGTGGGGCTTCTTCCTCCTGGCGCTCGATGCGCTACTCCTCGTCGGGTTCACTGCGTGGCTTGCACGGCGCCCTTTCCCAACGGACTGACGCGGACGGACTGTGTCCCTCTCCGCCGCCGCGCGGTAGTCGATTCATCATCGGCGCGGGACCGCCTCTACTTGTTGAGATCGGTTCGATGCGCGCACTGGGCCGTACGCTCGACGCGTGAGCGATCCGAGAGAACCTCTATTCCGTGAGGAGCAGGTCGATGCGAGTTGGGTCGCTGCCGCGCAGCAAGCCAGGGTGCTTGTAAACCGAGGGCCGATAGTCGTCGGTCCATCAGTGCAGGCCGTCCTGACCGGACTAGCCCTCATCTTCTTCGCGCTCGGTACGACCCTGTCGATACTCGAGCCATCGCCTTGGAAGGCAATTGTCAGCGGCGCGGGGGTCACCATCGCTCTGCTCGGGTGGTTCTGGGCCCGCCGGCACGAAGGTTTGGAGCCCTTCCTCGGCAGCGGCGAGCGAACCCCCGCCTCACTCCTCGAGCGTGATCAACGGCGTGCCGTCCGCTTGCAGATGCGCGGGAAGACACCGCCCACTCCGCACTCGATGGAGCTCGTCGACCTCCTGACGCGTCGGCAGCAAGCATCAGCGAGGAACCTTTGGCCAACGCTCATCGGGTTCGGAGTCGCCCTCGTTGGCGCGAACCTCACCTCGGGGGTTCTCTTGCTCGGCTTCCTGGGCGTCAGCGTCTTCATCGCGGTCGTCAGCTGGATCGAACGACGTCGGTGGCAGCGAGTGCGTGAGGCAATCGCGCACGTCCCTGGCGTTCAACGCGAGGACGGCTGAGACTGTCTGACGCCGACCTCCGCGACACGAACGGGAGCCGGTACCTGGCACCGCTTTCGACGGCACGAGTGGTCACCTGCGGCGGCGGCGGGCGTTCGGAAGGGGATCCGTCATCGGTCAGACGGGTATCAGTTAGGAGTGGGGCATGCTCGACTCATGACGTTATCCTGGTGGATCTGGTCTGCCTTTGTGCTCGTCGGGCTGATTGGAGCGGGACTGCTCCTACGTGCGACTGTGCTGACGATCCGCGAGTATGGGTTCGGACGAGGTCGATTGACCAGTCGACCAGGAGCTCCCTGGTTCTGGGCAGGAGTCGCGACTCTGTTCGTCGCGGGCCTTCTTACGATCGGCTGGGCCTTCATGCTCGATGGTTGAGCTCCGGCGGAGAAGGCGTCCGCTGACCGATCGGGTATCGAAACGGTCGATGCCCGGCAGGATGGAGTCAAGTTCTGGTGCCGTGGACGGGCGCCGGGTAGCGTCGAAGCATGACGTCGTGGTGGGATCGCACCGACCCGTCAGATCGCCCGGAACTGACGAAACGTATGCCTGCAGGACTCATCGAGTCGTGGTGGAACGTCACGGTGGGTGCCGCATTGATGATCGGTCTCCCCATCATCGTGCTGAGTGGAGGATTCGACGCAGCACGCATCGCATTCGCACTCTTCGGCCTGGCAATCATGGTGGCGCTCGAGCTTGTGTTCTTGAGGAAGCTTGTCCAGCGAATCGCCGGCCGGCGCGCGCTTCGCGCCGAGCGCGACGACGATTGAGAATCAGATCCCGATGTGTTCGCGCGTCGGTAGTTCGACGGCGATCGGGCCGTGGTCTTGCCATCGAAGGTGGCTCAGCTCCACGATGCTGAGAGGGGGCGATCGGATGTTGGGGGTAGCGATGTTTGTGCAGTTCCTCGTGCCGGTGGCTCTGATTGTCGTCGTCGTGCTCATCTTCGTCGCAGCTCGCGGAAGCATGGGTGGCGAGTGGCGAGCACGGCGCGATGAGCGACGGCTAGCCCGAGCAGAGCGTCGTTCCTGCGCCGGTGAACGATCCTTCATCGAGGCAGAGTCGACCGGCCATGGTCAGCTGTCGAGCGCGATGACCCACACAACCAATAGCGCACCAGCGACGACAAGCACTCCGATCCCTGACCAGAACCACCGAGCACTGGTCCCGCGCTCTGCTCTAGCCCGGCCGATCCCATCCCTGCGGACGGCGATGACAGCAGCACGCCCGATCGTCCCAAGCCCGACCAGCATGACGACCACGAGCACCCACCACGTCCACCACGAAAAGTCCATTGCAAGAGCATGCCGGACGAGACGGGTTCGGTAGCGGTTGCCTGCCGCCCGAGCCGGATGAGGCGTCTCGATAATCGATCGTCTACCGGGACGGGCGACGTGCGAGCATCTCTTCCTGCAACCCGGACGGCACAGCGAGCCAGCTCGGAGTACAGCTGGCGAAGCTCGCGCATCGCAACAGCCGTCGCTCAAAGCAGAGCAGGCGTGAACGCAGCTTCGCGTTGCGTCCACGCCTGCAAGCAAGCCAGGGCTATCAAGCCACTCCGACCCAACGCACGTCGCCCGGGGTGTCGCAGAGACCGTCAGCCCAATCCACAGCACGGGGTTCGCCGGGGCCCGACGGGTCTACGAAGTCCCCCGTCCATGCCTCAGCTGCCAACGATTTCGCGCTGTTGTCGGTGAACAGTGCGCGTTCTTGCGCTAGGTCGTAGCGGCGGCCAAGGACCGGGCCGTTCGGCCGATCCCGGTAGAGCACGACGGCAACATCATCAGTGAGGGCGCGGGCGCCGACCCACTCCATGCCCGTGTTCCAGTCCGTGTCGGTCTGGAAAAGGTGCTGAAGCTGGGCGATGAACGTTTCCGTATATGCGCGCCGGTCGTCTGCGGTCGCGTAGTCCATGGTCATGATGCAAGCACGCTCAGTCGTCGGCGTCGAGTCCGGACTCACCGGTCGACGGCTCAGTGACCGGGCCGAGCGGCTCGTAGCTGAGCGTGACGGAATCCTCGCTTACGTCGGCGTCGGACTGCACGGCGGCACGCTTGCTGCCGATCCGGTCCGTCGGAGTCTGGAAGGCTGTGTCCACCCAGCTCGGGCAATCGTGCGCCTTGTCCTCGTTCGTGCAGTACGCCGTGGCGATCCCGAGAGTGGTCTGGTGCAGGTCGACGCCGTAGTACACGCCGACCTTGCGGTAGTCCATAACGACGTGGAACGGACGGCTGTCGGTGTACTTACAGTTCTTGCCGTTGACACACTCGATCTTGTTTGCCCAAGCGTCGTACTGCCGCTTCTGCCCCTTCGCCGTTCCGCCGTTGGGGTTGTTCGTGGCGAACTTCAGCGAGTTGATCAGCTTGATGTTGTGCTTCGTGCGGATCTTCTTCATCCCGAAGCCCTTCGCTGTCGAAGCGCTGTACGCACCCTCGCGGACAAAGACGTTGCGGCCCTTGTAGTCCTCCCACGAATTCAGGATGACGCTGCCAGCGGTCGCCGCGGTCGCCGATGAGACCGGCACGACGATCCCCGCGGTGACCGCGATGAGTGCGCCGGCGCTTGCCAGCAGGCGAAGCTTGGATCTGTTCTTGTTCAGCATGTTTCCTCCCGAAGGCGCGGAGGAAGCCCCTCTCCCCCGAGCTGCCGCGAAGGACGCTGTCGGTGATCAAAAACCATTCCTTGCAATCACCTGGCAACACCTGAATTTCCGTTCACCTGAACCTCTTCAAGTGATTCGGGATATAGCCGACGCTCCAGAGCGGGACGTTCTGAGCAGCTTCGGTGGGTGTCATCACCATGCACCGTTCCGTGTCGTGGTCGCGTCTCGTCAGCCGATCGGCCGCCCGACGCGTTGGTTGAGAGGATTGGGTATGCCCGCTACAGCTGCGCTTCTCGTCATCGACCTTCAGCGTGGCGTCGTCCAGGGTTGCTTCGACGCCGACGGCGTGCTCCATCGCACCGCGCATCTCATTGAGCGCGCGCGATCGACAGGCGTGCCTGTGGTGTGGGTGCAGGACCACGGCAGCTTCGCAGAGGGCACCAACGAGTGGGCACTTGCGGCACCGCTCGAAAGAAGGGTGAACGAGCCGCTCGTCCGGAAGCAGTACCGCGACTCCTTCGCAGACACCGACCTCGCCGACGTCTTGCACTCCTTGGGTGTTCAACACCTCGTCGTTGCCGGCGCCCAAAGCGACTACTGCATCCGAACGACCACGCAAGCAGCGGCCGCGCGTGGGTTCGACGTCACGCTGGTGTCCGACGCGCACACGACGACGGACGCCGAGCACGACCGCGTCCTCATCACCGGCGAGCAGATCGTCGCGCACACGAACATGTTCTTCGACAGCCTGCGCTACCCCGCCCACAGGTATGCCGCCGAACGGCACGATCAGGTGCGGTTCCAGCCCGACCGGTGAGCGATCGGCCACCGGACGGATGGCGCAGTCTGGCAAACCTTCGAGCACTCGCTTCGTCGGGTGTCCTGGAGCAACGTCGTATGGTCGGGTGATGCCTGGCTTCGAAGACGACGTGGTTGCAACTCGGGCCGCCGGGACGTTCGGTGATCACGCGGCTCCGGAGTCGGTGTGCCTGGTTGCGACCTGTCACGACCCGCTCGGAGGATTCGCTGCGGGTGTCGGGGCCGCCGGACCCGCCCTCGCGGAGGTGTTCGGTGCTGTGGCAGTGAACGCCACCGCTGAAACTCATCCGGCGACGATCGCGGCACTGCGTGCGCTGGCTGTGCCGTTGCTCCTCGACGAACACGCTGCGGGCACGATCGGGATCGGAACGGCGAGGAAGAACGCGCTGGACCGCGGGTTGCAAAGCGACTGCGGATAGCTGTTCCACTCGGACCCGGACCACATCCTGCGATGGGTGAGCGGTGCTCGAGGGGAAGCGGAGCGCACGCTCGCTCGACGCGACGTCGACTTCCTCGTCGTTGGACGCTCCGCTGTGGCGATGGAGGCTGCCTCGGATCGGCTTCGCCGAACTGAGGAGATCGTGAACCACGTGTACGGGCTTGCAAACGGCCTCGCGAATCGGTGGGACTTGATGATCGCCATGCGCTTGATGACCCGGGACACCGCACAGTTGATCGTCGATCAGAGTCGCGACACGTCGATCACGAACGATGTGACCTGGCCGATGCTGGTCCGTGCACGCGGGGCGAGCGTCGGCTACGTCGAAGGCGACGGAATCCGGTTCCTGGCTCGAGATGACTTCGGCGCCATCGACCGTCGCGACGAGGATCCTCGGGAATGGCGAGCTCGCATGGTCACCGCGACCGCCCACGTCGCAGCGATCGTCGACTTCGACCTCGGTTGAAGCATCGAGCGCACGGACTCCTCCCGCCTGTTCTCCCCGCCATATGGAGGTCAGCCAGCCGACAGATCAGACTTTGCGGATTCTTTCGGATCGACGATCGGCGATCGAGACGTCAACGGAACGCGTTGGCCCATGCTGATCCAGGGTGCGCCCGTGTGATCGCCTCGTGGAGCCACTGACGTGCCTCGTCGTCGAGCAACGGTGTCACTGCTGCTCGGTCCGATTCGTCTTTCGCGGACGGGTCGGCGGATTTCCAGAGCAGTTGCACCTCGGGCGCGACGACCCGTAATCCCTCGACGTCGAGGACGGCCGCGGACCACGGGCGCTGGACCGCCGGAACTCGGCGGTAGAGCCACCTGTCGCTGTCGCCGGCCTCTCGGTTGATCTGCAAGCACCAGAGTCCTGATCGTCCGTCGAGACACCAGATGTTGTCCAGCGGTTCCGTGTCGACGGCTTCGTCGATCGGCGCGAGCTGCCCTGACTGCGCGGCGAAGAGCTGCATCCAACCGGGCAGTGCCGCGGCGAGGGCGGGGAAGTCCTCATCGACGATGCTCACGTCGATGTCGCCATGCGCGCGTGAGGTGTACCCGAGGAGGGCATCGAGCCCGAACCCACCGGAGAGCCACGCTGGGCTACCAGCGATGACCTCTCGCACGCCCGCCACAGACAATGGTGCCCATCGGTCCACGGATGGGTCGTAGCGTCGGCGCATGCCGCCACCATAGGTGCCCGGGCGATCGCTCTGCGGGACGAAGCGATCCCGGTAGCATCCGAACGTGTCGACGCCGCAACCATTCGCTGCTCTTCCTCTGTCTCAGGACAACGTCTCGTACGAGTACGGACCTGACTCTGTGACACGCGTCGGCGTTGAGCCAGGCTCGACCGAACAGTTCGAGCTCGAAGAGAGCCAGCGTTTCCCGGGCACCACGCGAAGTGTGTGGGTGCACCGCCCAGCAGGGCATCGGGCCGACGAGCCGTGCGCGGTCATGTTCTTCAACGACGGCTGGTGGTACCTCGATCCCGACGGCGACGTCCGCGGTGGGATCGTCCTCGACAACCTCGCTGCCAACCGTGACTTGCCACAGATGATCGGCGTCTTTGTGGACCCAGGCGTGCTCGATGTCAACGGAACGCCAACGAAGCACCGCAACGCCGAGTACGACGCGTTCAACGACGCCTACGCCAGCTTCCTCCTCGACGAGGTGCTCCCCATCGTGCGAGAGCGCTACGTTGTCTCGGACGATCCGATGATGCGCGGTATCTGCGGTGGCAGTAGTGGCGGGAACGCTGCCGTCACCGCGGCGTGGAGTCGACCCGAGGGCCTGGGTCGAGCGATCGCCTTCAATCCGAGCTTCGCGCAGATGCCCGGTGGCAACCCGTACCCGGCCCTTTTTGCTACCGAACCGCGCAGGCAGACACGTCTGTTCCTCCACGCCGGTCACCGCGATCTGCACTGGAACGAGCCTGAGTGGAATTGGTTCGCCGAGAGCCTGGACACCGCGGCCTCACTCGCGCGCGAGGGCTACGACTTTCGCCTCGTTGTCGGCGACGGCGGCCATTCACCCAACCACGGCGGAGTACTTCTCCCCGACGCGCTCCGCTGGCTCTGGCAAACTCACCCCGCGTCCGTCCGATAGCCGATCAGCTATCGAGCCTGGGGACAGAGTGGCCGATACGCTTCGACCATGAGCTTCAGAACGCCTTGGTCTGTGCGACGGTGAGAATCGAGTCATTCGACGTTGAGCCGGTCGACCATCGCAGGTTGTTTAGTTGGTTGGTCGGTCTGGTGGCTGCTGCCACTGGTGTTCTTGCGATCATCGGGTGGCCACTGCCGGCGGCGCCGGGAAGATACGTGTCGTCCGATGCATGGGCACGCACGACCGCCTTGATCGAAGCGTGGTGGACACACGACGGTTGGCGAATGTCAGGGGCGTCATGGCTTTGGGGCGGGGTCGCGATAGGCGCGACAATTGGTGCGCTTGGGATTTGGGACGGGAAGGAACGGACTTGGCGCAAGACGTGGTTGCTGACCGTGCTACCGGGCGGAGTGATCGCAGCGCTGGGCCCGTTGGTCCAGGTGGTGCTGGGGATTCGGTGGTCGAATTACTCACAGAACCATGACGCCCGCTCCACGATTTTCGTCTACGTGATCGGACTGGTGGTGGCGGTGGGCCTTCCATTCCTCCAGGGGTGGGTGATGCGCGGCCGCGAGCAGACCGACGGCAGCGACGCGTTTCGACGTTGACTCACCCTAATCGCCGGTCCAAGACGAGTCGCCAACCCGAGTCGTGGTTGTCGGATGACCGCCGTGGTTCGACTCGTCGTCCTCCAACTTTCGCCGGTGTGAGTCCGGTAGCCGATCGCTCATCGGGACGCGGGTTGGGGTGTGCGCCAGCGGAGAGTGGCGACGACGAAGCGACAACCAGCGCGGCCGGCAGCCGATCGGTCATCGAACACCAGAGTCGACCAGCAGAATCGAGTCATGACGCCCCTCCTGCTGATCTCTCTTGGATCGGTTTCACCAAGGATCAGCGCGACCTTCTCGAGACGCTGCACTTCATCGGCAACAACGGGTGGGATCGCAACGGCCAGAGCGACGAGATGATGCCGCGGCTGTTGGAACGAGCGGCCGCCGCAGACCTGTCGCTCGCGCGCATCAAGGAGGCTATGGCCGCGGTCGGGCACTCTCGGAATGAGCCGCACCAGCTCGATCGATGGGAGTCCAAGCGAACCACCGGCAAGTTCGGGCGCTGATCGTCCCGCAGGACACGGACAACGATCTCTCGTTCGGTGAACCACTGTCCTGTCGTCGACGAGGCGCTGCCTGGTCCTGGTTCTCGGCCTGGCTGATTGCGAGGATGAACTGTGATCGAACTGGTGAGACCGCGCGCGGAGTTGTTCGAGGCATGGAGCGAGGCGCACCGGGAATGGGGTCCGGGGCTACACGAAGACGGCTTCGGCATCGGCGCGGAGGATGACGTCGACACCCTTGAGGGCTTCCAAGCCTGGATCGCGTGGACCCAGCAGAGCTCAGGCGAACTGTGGTGGATCGTCGAAGACGGGAAAGTCCTCGGCGGAATCGCGCTCCGCTCCGCTGACGACGAGCGCGTGCACCGCTTCGGCCACATCGGATACGGGATCCGCCCGTCCGCCCGAGGACGAGGCGTGGCGACCTGGGCCCTTGGCGAGGTCCTGCTTCACGCCGAGTCGTCGGGCATCAACCCGGTGCTGGCGTTCTGCCTCGACAATAACGCGGCGTCGATCGCGACACTCGAGCACCACGGCGCGAAACTTAAAGCGGTCGAACAGCACGGAGACGTCCGGGTGCGGCGCTACGCAATCCGCTCCTGAGCGTGCCGTCCCGGTAGCCGATCGGCATGTGAGACGCCGGCAGTCGTCGGGCGGATTCCGCAGGCGGGTCTCCAGAGCACTCACCAGAGCGCGTCGATCCGTTCCCGGACCTGTCGTGCAGCTCGGGCGCCTACGCCACGATCGAGTGTGCCGCAGATTCCGACAACCATGCCGTTCGTCGATGTACCTAGCGCCTTGATCCGCCCAGCACGAGTTCGAACGCTCTCCACATCTGCTCGGGCTGCGCAATGACGGATTGCATCCCCACCGCGACGGCTCCGGTGTCGTCCACTGGCGTATCGCCAATCATGACGCAGTCCGGCGCTTCGACCCCCAACTCGCGTGCCGCCACGCGGAAGATCGCGGGGTCCGGCTTCACGCATCCAACCTCGTAGGACAGGACCACCGCGTTGAACAGCGACTCGAGACCCCAGCGCTGCAGGATCGGGCGAACATCCAACGCCGTGTTCGACACGATGGCGAGCTTCTTTCCCTGATCGTGGATCGCTCGCACGAAGTCTTCAGCACCCCTGTTCATCTCCACCTGGTCCGGCATGACGTCGTACAGCGCCTCTGCAAGTGCTGGCGTTGCGACACCGTCGTGACTGATGGCAGCGATGAACGTGCTGCGGTGCTTCGCCGGGTGCAGGTCCCAGTTCTCGGCCGGGAAGAGCGACCGCGCCACCAACCACACCTGCGACAGTCTTGCCGTGAGCGCCTCGCGAGCGACCTCATCGCCGCTGCCGATTTGTCTCAGCGCGGCATCGATCCAGAGACCCTTCGAGGAACCGATCGCCAAGGTATTGAAAAAGTCCAGCAGGACGGCCCGAGCCATCAGAGGACTTCAGTAATCCGGCGCGCGCCCGGGGCGCGGCCGGTCGGACGGAGCGGGACATCAATGATCATCACGTGACGCTACTGCCGGGACGATCGGGGAACGCAAGTTCTCGTCCTTCGAGGCAAGTTTGCCTCAACAGCCGATCCCCTACCGGCGGGCCTCGACGACCAGCTGCACCGCCTGTCTTGCCGCTTCCGGTACCAACGGGATCTGAGCGAGGAAAGCCACTTCCACCCACCTCGGCTCGTACTGGTTCAGTTCTGATGCTCGTTCGATTTCTGGGCCACCGAGCACCAACGGACCAGGACGCACCTGGGCAGCGAAGTAGGCCACTGGAACGGCGCTGTCCACTGGCACGTCGAGCAGATCGCCGATGATCGCCTCAAGGCCAGTCTCCTCAAGCAATTCGCGCCGACAAGCCTCACGGAGGCTCTCACCTTCCTCCACCCCACCACCAGGAAGCACCCAATAGTTCCGACCGTCCTTCAATCGATCGATGACGAGCAGGCTCTCGCCTCGGATGACGACGGCCGCTGATCTGACGCGCATCCGGCCAGCACACCACGAAACGCCTGGCCGTGTCCCACAGCCCGGCGTCAAGGTGTCCCGACTGACGATCGGCTGTTGGGCGGTCGGCGACGGCGCTTCCGCTCGTATCCGCTTGAATCACCCCGTAGCGTCGTCCTATGGATCAAGACGTGCTGGTGGTCGAAGCGGCCAGCGCCGCGGACATTCCTGCAGCTCAAGCGCTCATCGACGGTGCGAGGCAGTGGCTGCGCTCGCGTGGGATAGACCAGTGGCAGGACCCCGTGCCGGATGGTGTACTACTCCGCGACGCCGAGCAGGGGAATCTCTTCGTCGTGCGTCAGGACCAGGTGATCGTGGCCATGGTCACCGTGTCCGACTCTGACTTCGAGACGTGGGGCATGGAGAGTAGCTCCGCTGTGTACGTGCACCGACTGGCCGTTGCGCAGACTCATCGTGGCAGCCGGCTCGGACAACGACTGCTGGTGTGGGCAGAACACAGAGCTACCGAGCGCGGGGCGGCCCTCGTGCGGCTCGACTGTGCGACGGAAAACCCGGGCTTGCGGCGCTTCTACGAACAGCAAGGGTTCCGGCACGTTCGCGACGTGACGGTGACAGCCCTCGAGGGCGGGCGGCAACTCGCGTCCAGCCTCTACGAACACGAGCTGGTCCGGTAGCCGGTCGGCTACCGAGACAGGGACGGGGGCGGCCTCTCTTGCTCGCAGCGTTGCGGTCTGCCAGCGTTGGCGCATGGGCGACGACGTGACCACGCTGCGTCGAGTGCCCGGGTTCCGCCCGTACTGGTCTGCCGCGACCGTCTCGTCGTTCGGATCAGCAGTGACCGCGGTAGCCGTGCCGGTTCTCGTGGTGACGGTGCTGCACGCTAGCCCGTTCGAAGTAGGACTGGTCAACGCTGCCCAGTTTCTGCCGTACGCATTGTTCGGTCTGATCGTCGGCGCGTACGTCGATCGGTTCCGGCGCAAGCCACTCCTGATCTGGGCGAGTGTCGGTCGTGGCGTGTGCCTGAGCGCGATTCCGGTGCTTTGGTTGACCGGGCTCTTGAACCTCTGGGTGACGGCGGCGGCGTTGTTCGTGTTCGGAATCTTGTCCGTCGTGGGATTCGCCGCCGCGCAGTCCCTCCTCCCTCGGATCGTTCCTCGTCCTCTCCTGCTGGCAGCGAATGCGCGGGTGGATCAGAGTGACGCGGCAGCGCAGACGGTGGGCCCGGCTCTCGGAGGTGTCCTGGTCAGCATCGTGACCGCCCCGGTGGCCATAGCGCTCGATGCGGTGAGCTACTTCGTCGACGCTGTCCTCATCGCCCGGGTCCGCGTTGTCGAGCAAACGGCAGCACGCGTGGCGGGTGCGCGGCTGCGGAGCGACATCGCTGATGGTCTGCGGTGGACGTACGGCCATGCGACGCTCGCACCGCTGGCGCTGTCGACACATCTCTGGTTCCTCGCCAACGCCGCCGGACTGACGGTATTCGCGACACACACGCTCCGCACCCTCGCGCTCCCAGCGGCCGTGTACGGGGCCATCCTCGCAGTCAGCGGCGTCGCGATGCTCCTCGGTGCCACTGCGGCGCCGCGCCTCGGCACACGCTTCGGCGCCGGCCGAACGATCATCGCCGCACGAGCCGCCTACCCGATCGCATGGGCGGCCATCACGCTCACGACCGTTGGCACCGGTGTTGCAGCACCACCGGGGTCCGTCGTGGTCTTGTTCGTCGCCTTCGCCGTACACGGCGCTGCCGCGGGCTGCGAGAACGCGAACGAAATGAGCCTCCGCCAGACCGTCACTCCCGACGCGCTTCTCGGCCGGATGAACGGCACGATGCGCAGCGCGAACAGAACCCTTGCGGCTTCGGGAGCATTGAGTGGCGGCGCACTCATGACCGTCGCTGGGGATGGCTTCGCGCTGCTCGCGGTGACCCTCGTGTTCGCTGGCGCCGTCGTCGCCGCGATGTGCTCGCCCCTCAGAACCAACGCCGTTCGCTAGAGGATCGGCTTACGGACACCATGTCGAACCGCCCCGCACGGCGTTGGTCGCTAGGTTGATTGCAGTCCGGTCCTGCCGACGTGGTGAGCGGGAGGAGTGACGATGGGTGCGGGAGTGCTCCCATGAGTGCCGTGTGTTGGCGTCCCGCTGATCGTCGGAGTCATCGTGTCCGCGGTCGTCTCGCAAGCCAGCGACCGATGGTGATTGCTTGTTGATCGTTGTGGGGTATGCGGAAGCCAATCGGTACGTCGTAGCCGCGGACTTCGTCGCACACAGGAAGGGCGACTCCGGATCGCGGGCTGCGCCTGACAGATCCAGGTTACCCAGCCTCACTGACAACCCATTGAAAAACAAAGGCGACCCCAATTATCACCTGGCCTATGCCGACAGTGCGGACAAGGGTTCGGCTATAGAGCCACTTCACGGTTTCTTTCGGCAGCAAAGAAGGCTGTTTCAGAACAGCCTTGCGCGCTGCGTCTGGAAAAATGTTAACAATCGATCCGACCACAACGGCGACGATCCCGATTACTCCGAAGAAAACATGTGGATTCATGATGGCACCTACAACTTTACCAAGTGTAAGACACGTTGGTACCGCATGACGCTCCTGCCCGGAGCCCGCCTCCGAGGCCCATGGTCTGCGTTCCCAGAAGCGATCCTGAGCACGGTCGCCGTGTTGTTCTATACCGGACTGCCGGCACTCGTTCTCGGCTTCAGCGTCGGACTCATGGCCACTTTGTTCGTGTTCTTCGTGTTCGCGGTCCTCCAGCATGCTGGCGCCAATGACTCCAAGCCTGTGGGCGGCGGCCATCCTCGCCGAGATCGGAACGATCTGGCCGAGCGCGTTCTTCGTATCAATGTTGAGATTTCCCCCGTGGACCACCGCGATTGTCGTTGCGAGCAGCGCCGTGGGCTCGGCAGTCCTGGGACAGCGCCTACTCAGACGACTCGTTACCGCGTCGTAAAGCAGGAGGGTCGGCCACCGGGACACGGGGCGGTGCGGAAACGACGACACCGAACGACCCCGCTCACAGGCGGCGTGTTGCGCGAGTCTGACGGTGTCCGGAGGACGATCCGTCATCGAACCTCCCGTGCCTCACATCCGGTACAAAGTGGGATCATGAGCGACGAAGAACGCCGGGCTGACCGGCTGGCGGCAATCATCGGTTGCGTGGCCGCTTTCGTCGCCATCATCGTTGTGATCGTGTGGGCTCTCGCGACCCAGTCCTCCGCCATCGCGACCTGACCAGTGGACCGTGGTCGACGACGGGCTGACGGTGAAGCTGTCGCGTTTCGCGACCCTCCACCGGGCGAAGCCACGCGGGCTGGGCGGCGTTCGTTGAGCCACCGGTCATCGGGACGGTCGGTTGCCGACCCTGGGAGCTATGTTGAGGGCCATGAGCAACCCGAATGCTTCTCAACATTCCAAGACGACGCTGGTCGTAGCCGGATTCATCCTGTTTGTGGCAGGAGTCGCCATGGCTGTCGTTGGATTCACCGACACGGGCCCATTCCTCGGTGCGGTGGGGTCCATCATCGCCGTGTGCGGGGTCGTCGCAGTGATCGTGGCGGTCAGTAGGACGCCGGTCCGCTGAAGGATCGATTAGCGGGCACCGAGCGATGACCTGCCGGTGCTGTCAGCGGCCTGACCGACCAGCTCGTTCAGAAGAGATCAACACCACGAACGCCATAACGACGCACGCTGCTCCGATGATTTTTGTCGGTACACCTGGTGGCAACACGAAGAGCCCAACTCCGCAAGCCGCGAGCACGATCAGGAGCGTGAGAGTCCAAGGGCGGATGCGTATGCGTCTGCTTACCATCAACAGCGCCTCGCCGGCTCGATAGCCGATCTGCTAAGGGGCGCTCGAGTGGTCTGCGGGACGCCGAGGGAGCACGGCGGTGAGCACACCGCCGACAAGGAGGACGAGACCGAGGCCGGCGATGAAGAATTCGCCGACGACGTCCGGGGCATCAAAAACAGCATGCTCGTCGAACCAGGTCCCGAGGATCGCGCCGTCGACGTAGTCGACGGCCAGGATGACCAGGCCCAGGAAAGCCGAAATCCAAGCCCACAACCGCTGCATGCATCCGAGCATGGCCGATGGATCCGCCGCGCTGCTGAGAGCGTCGACGCATAGCCAAGGCAAGCGATGGAAGCAGCTCCGGCCCGCCCTGCTGGCGGATCCTTCGCCGGGCGTTCGCGGCGTTGACCGGCTCTACTTACACGCTGGCAGTGCTAGGAGTTCCGCGCAGCTATGTACGGTCCAACCGCTCTGACCGTAGGAGTCGTATGCAGATGTGGAAGCGACCTTGACTGCGGTGCCATTCACTTGCGCGAAGAACGGGACGGGATCGCCTTCGGTTGTTCGCTGGATCCAGGCAAGGGTGGCAGTTCGTCCGTGACGTGCAACCTGATCGAGGCACCGCAGTGCCTCTCCTGGCAGTTCACCGTTCCCGTGAACTTCCACCTGCCCGCAGTCCTTCCCCGTCGGTACGTGTACCCAGCTCGGTGCTCCGTCGAGTTTCCGAGCGGCGTCGACGGGATCAGCGGGGGTGCCACTGCAGGCTGCGAGGAGCGCCACAACGACGAGCGCGAGCCCTGCCCCGATGATCTGACGCTTGTCCACGAGATGAGCATGGCCGATATGGAAGCGCTCAACGGTCACGATCCAGCAACGTGTCGATAGCCGCTCGGTCAGCGGGACGGTGACGCGACGCCGCCGCGGATGGGTCAGTAGCCGCGGCGGTAGAGCGTTTGAAACACGAACACCCAGACGACGAGGGCGGCCAACCCGACCCCACCGATCCACTTCGCGGTCGTGCCACCGGTGAACAGCAGCCAGAAGCACAGCGCGGTCAAGAACCCGGTGCCGACTGCAATGGGGATTCGATAGCGCGTTGTCCATGTCTTTGGGATGGGGCCGTCAGGTTCGTCAACATCGCTCACGACGCGAGCGTAGTTCCGGCGACGACAGGCAAAGTGGCCTCGGCGAACTTGTGCGGCTTCACGCCTCGACGAGTTCCGTTGGCCGATCAGCTACCGGACGCCGCGAGTGGAGGGTTGAATGCAAGCATGTTGTCCCGCCTGCCGCCTCGTGTGCTCGGCCTTGCAATCGGCGCGGGGGCTCTGGCCGCAGGACTCGTCATTGCGCTCATCGGCGCCGGCGTCGGGTACGTCGGGCTCATGGCCGGAGGGCTGGTCATCAGTGCGATGGGATTCCTGGCCGCGATCGTTGGTGCGATTGGCTTCGCACTGCACGGGTCCGCCCGATCCGACGGTGAGTGAACGGAACAATCCTGAGCCGATGGGAGTGTCCGATCGGCGATCGGCTACCGGCCGCGCTGGTTGTCGCTTCCTCGTCGCCACTCTCCGCCGGCGCACACCCCAATCCGCGTCCCGATGAGCGATCGCTCACCGAACACCGAATTGGCAGGCTCACACCTCCCAGTCCGACCGGTAGGTTCTGCCGCTGAGCAGACTCGCGAGCTCAGCGTGCACCGTCATGGTCTTGCTCAGGCGGGCGGCCCGGTCCTCGCTGAGCGTGTCTGCTTCCCAGTCCCGCTCCGAGAAGTACGCCGTGTACGGGTTCACCACGCATTTGAAGTCCAACATCAGGGACTGTGTGAGCGCGCCGGTCGCCATGTAACTGTGTGGCAGACCGGCAGCGCACACGAAAGTGACCACTTTGTCGAACCAAGCCGCACAACGGCCGTCGCCGGTCGCGCCTGTGGCCTCGATGAGCGATTTAACGGTGGACGACGGAGCCCAGTTGTAAATCGGGAACGCCAGCACCACCCCGTCAGCCTCACGGACGAGACTGTGGAGCGCGCCGAACGCATCACTGTCGAACACCCGGTCGTTGTCGAAAGCCGGCAACGCGACCGATGCGAGGTCAATGACGTCGGATCGGTGTCCCGTCGCGGTCAGGAGGGCTGCCGATTGCTCGGCGAGACGGCGACTGCAGCTGGCGGGGTCGAGGCTGCATGAAATGACGGGCAGGCGCAGGGAGACCATCAGGTCACGGTACCGAGTTGTTCGCAGGTCGAACTGGCGCGATCTGTACGGCCGGTGTCACGACGCTCGCTGGTGCCGCAGGACCGAGTCCGATTGGCTGATCGTGTGACCGACAAAGACGTCCGCGACTCTCGCAAAACGGCGAGCCTGGGCACTCGACCGCCTCCAGGACGATCTCTCCTCGCCGCCCTTGCACGCCAAGCGAACGTGTCGGCGCGGACGTTCTCACGCCGGTTCACGGCCGACACCGGCGTCACCCCGATGTAGTGGGTCCTCCGCGCCAGGATCGACCTGGCCAGAGAACTCCTCGAACGCACCGACTTCACCATGACCCAGATCGCCGAAGCGACCGGGCTGCGATCCGACGCAAACCTCCGCCGCCACTTCGGCAGCATCGTCGGCGCCTTCCCCACCGCGTACCGAACCACGTTCCAGGAATGAAACCCTGTCGCAGTAGCGCATCGGTCATCGGGACATGCATGCTGCAGGTGCTGCGACGAGTACAACGACGTCAGCCCTGGGTCCCTTCTTGCGACCGTTGTGGTCTTCGCGCCGACGGCGCATGGTGGCCAGGCAATTCCGCAGCCCCTCACGAGGCCGTCCGTTGGATCACCAGGTCAGTGAGCGCGCGTCCCCTGATCTGTGTCACGTCGGGCCCTACGCCTCGTTGCCCGACGGAAGCCCATGAGCACGGCGCCGCACACAACCGTCGCGATGATGCCAATGGCCGTATCGCCGGTCGACTCGCTTCCGTAGTTTGACCAGGGCAGTCCGAGAGTCCATTGCAGTGCAGGGCCCGCTACGAGTAGCGCTCCGGCCGGTACGACGACGATGAGCAAGGCGCGGCGGCCGCTCCAAGCAGGATGAAGCAGAACGACCAAGGAGGCCGCGGCGACGACCGCGAAAGCACCGTAGATCCACGATGCTCCGGACATCCGCCAGCCGTCGTGTGCGAACCAGTCTTGGACCCCACGGATGGTCCGTGCCCAAGCATGCTGACCTCGGCCATGTGTCGACGAGATGACAGGCAACGGCCACCCGATGATCGCGAGAACTCCGGCGATTGCGCTCGCGATTCCAAGCAAGACCGCCCCGGAGCGCGACCCGGTTCTGGGCTCGACGTCGAAGTCGGAGATGCTCACGCGGAGGAGGCTATCGGGCGAGAGCGACGCGCGGAGGGACAGCGCGGTTCCGATGCGGTGGGACAGCAGAACGTGCCAGCTCGGTGCCGAGTGTCCTGCGTGAACCAGAGGACGTGGCCGCAGGAACACGAAAACCCCCGGCCGGACCTGATGGTCCTGCCGGGGGCTTCTCGGTGGTGGGCGATACTGGGATCGAACCAGTGACCTCTTCCGTGTCAGGGAAGCGCGCTACCGCTGCGCCAATCGCCCAGATTCCCTGTCTGAACCGGAGTTCGCACAGGATCTGGAGGGTGTTGCTGGAGGTGGGGACGGGATTCGAACCCGCGTGGACGGCTTTGCAGGCCGCTGCCTAGCCTCTCGGCCACCCCACCATCGAGGTTCACGTCTCCGTGAGTACCCGAACGGTGGGATACCCTCTGGTGAGTCGTGGGACTTCGAGAAGCCCCACACTCGAGCGGATGACGAGATTCGAACTCGCGACCCTCACCTTGGCAAGGTGATGCGCTACCACTGCGCCACATCCGCACTTGTCTTTCCGCTGTCGCGGCGACGACGTAAACTCTATACGAACCCGGGGGCATCCACCAAAATCCTTCGCGTTCACCGGGCGTGTCCCCCGATTTCATGCGGATCCGGCCGGTTCGAGCCCCCTCGCACGGCGCAGTCTTCGCCATGTGGTGCGCGGTTGCGTGCTCCGTGCCTGCTTTCAGGCCCGCACCATGCGGTCAAGCTCGCACGGAGGCGCCAATGCCGCACCGTGCGAACGTGCCCCAACGCCGCACGGTGCGCCGCTGCACACGCGCAGCGCGCCACACCCGGGGCGCGCGCCGTGTTCGATGCACCGCCGGACTTCCGCTACTATCGACTCGCACGAACAGTGCAGGGGGCGATTGGCGCAGTTGGTAGCGCGCTTCGTTCACACCGAAGAGGTCATCAGTTCGAGTCTGGTATCGCCCACCCTTGAGACAGAGCCCGACGCAGCAGCGTCGGGCTCTTGTCATCTCACCCGGCCGCAGTACGCGGGCGACACCACCAGCACGATCGGACGAAGGGGCGCATGACCGACGTCGACCTCGAGTTCGCCCGGGTCCGAGCGGTCCTCGACCGTCCGACCCTGCGCCTCATGTCCCGCCCGACGAGCGCGACGGTCCTCGCCGTGTTCCGCACGGTGTTCGACCGCGACGTCCAGTACGTCCCCGCCGACCGGATGCACCTGCAGGTCGAGGAGCACGTCGCCCGCCTGCAGGCATCGGGTGCACGCGTGCCCGCGAGTGAACAGCACGAGCAGAGCGAGCAGGACCCCCGACCGAACGGCCGTGCCCTCTGCCGTGAGTGGGTGGCGGCCCAGTGGCTGGTCCGCTCGAACTCCCCCGACGGCGACGAGCAGTACTCGCTGACCAGTCACGCGCTCGAGGCCCTGAGCCTCGTCGACGCCCTGTCGGCCGACCGCGCCCTGATCAGCGAGAGCCGGCTGGCGATGATCGTCGACGCCGTGCACCGCTGGGCCGCCCGCGCAGAGCCGGACCCCGACGTGCAGATCCGCCGCATCGACGCCCAGATCGCCGAACTGCGGGCCGAGCGTGAGCGCCTGGAGCACGGCGACGACGTCGTCACCGTCGAGGACGACCGGATGCGCGACGGGTACACGAACATCTCCGACCTGATCCGGCAGCTCCCGAGCGACTTCAAGCGCGTGGAAGAGGCGGTCGCGACGATGCACCGCTCGATCGTCGAGGACTTCCGACAAGAGGTCCGCCCGATCGGCGAGATCCTCGACGACTACCTCGCACGCACCGACAACCTGATGCAGGCGACGCCCGAGGGCCGCGCGTTCGAGGGCGCCTTCGAGCTCCTGCGCGACGACGCCCTGCTGCTCCGCCTGCGCGACGACATCGCGACGATCCTGTCCCACTCCTTCGCCGACGGCCTCGGAGCCGGTGAGCGTCGCGCGTTCCGCAACACCGTGACGATCCTGCGCCAGGGCATCGAGGACGTCCTCGCCCAGCGGCGTCAGCTCACCGCGACACTGCGCGACCAGATCGTCGCCCACGACGTGGTCCGCGACCGTGAGCTCGACGCCGTGATCCGCTCGATCAACCGCGGCCTGGCGACACTCATGGACCAGGGCGGTGCGCGCGACCGCATCCCGCTCCCGCTGCTGCCGGCGGCGGCCGAGGTCGGCACCCTGCGCGAGCGCTTCTACGACCCGGACGCCGAGTCGGTGCCGCCACCCATCGAGGAACCCGACGACGACGTCTTCGAGGACCTCGACGTCGAGATGCTCCGCAAGCACGGCGGCCCGCTCCTGACCGAGCTGCGAGCCGCGCTCCGGTTCGCCGAGGCCGACTCGAGCGTCGACGCCTTCCACGGGCTGCCGCCCGAACAGCGTCGACCGGTCGAGCTGTTCGGCCTCGCCCACCTGCTCACCGGACGCGACGACTTCGAGTCCGCCGCGCACGTCGCCGAGCACCGCACGGTGCGCCCGGACGGCAGCCCGGTCACCTTCCACATGCCCACCGCTGCGCTCGCTGCCGAGCACGCGCCGGTCGGCGATCCCCACGACGACAACGCACAGGAGGCACGGTGAGCGACACGACGCCGGCACCGGTCGACGAGACCGTCCCGTACGACGACCCCGCAACGGTCGTGCAGGACGACGAACGCGACGAGTCCAGCTTCGCCCTCTTCGAGGGCGACGAGGGCCGGCTCGACGAGCACCAGCGCCGCGCGCTGGTGGCGCTGCTCCGGCACTCGTACGTCAGCTCCCGGACGCACCCCGACGAGTGGCGTGCGGTGCTCGACGCCGAGTACCAGTTGCGGTCGCGTCTGAACGACCTGTTCCTCGAGCTGCACGTCGACCGTGACCGCGAGGTCGCGTGGAAGCGCCAGGCCCGCTCGGAGAGCCAGCGCCGCACGTTCCCCACGTTGCTGCGCGACCTGCCGTACACCCGCGAGGAGACGATCGTCCTCGTCTACCTGCGGATGCGCCTGCGCGCCGACGCCCGACCGGGTCCGGACCAGGTCGTCGTCGACCGCGCGGAGATCCTCGGGCACGTCGCCGGGTTCCGACCGGCGACCGCGACCGACCGCACGCGCGACGAGGGCCGGGTGGCGAAGGCCGTCGAACGCCTCGTCACGGCGCGCATCCTGATCCGCACCTCGGACCCGGACCGTTTCCGGGTGGCGAGCGTCGTCGAGGTGCTGCTCCCCCTGGAGCGCCTGCTGGAACTGGACACGTGGCTGCGGACCACCACCGCGCAGGAGGACCCGGCCACGCCGGGTGGCGAGCCGACCGACGGAGCCGACCCGGGCCTCCCGGCAGACGGCGAAGCCGAGACCGACACCGACGACGACGGCGAGACGGAAGCATGACCGACACCTTCCAGATCCCCGCGCTGTTCGACACGGTCGCGCAGTGGCGCGCCGAGTCGATGCAGGTCGTCAACTGGGGCGGGTTCCACGGCCACCGGCAGGTCGAGCTGTCCGGCACCGCGACCCTCATCTCCGGCGCGTCCGGCACCGGCAAGTCCACGCTGATGGACGCGTACCTGGCCGTGATGATGCCGTCCGACGTGCCGTTCAACGGCGCCTCGAACGACGCCACGACGGGTCGCGCGCGCAGCGCCGACCAGCGCAACCTGCTCACGTACCTGCGGGGCAAGGTCGACACCCGCCGTGACCCCGAGTCCGGTGCACTGCGCGACGTCAACCTGCGCGGCGACGACCAGACCACCTGGGGCGCGGCCGCGGTCACGTTCCGGAACGACGACGAGCGGCGCTTCACGGTGCTGCGGGCGTACATCGTGCCGAAGCGTGCGCGCGGCGTCGGCGACATCCAGATGACCATGGCGACGGTCGACGACACCTTCGACCTGCGCCGGCTCGAGGAGTTCGTGCCGACGCGCTTCCACCACCTCGAGCTGACCGGGCGTGTGCCCGGGCTCGTGATCCGCGACACCTACCAGGAGCTCGCGTACACGCTGCAGACCCGGCTCGGCATCGGCGACTCCGGCGGCGGGAACCGGGCGATGCGCCTGCTCGCACGCATCCAGGCAGGGCAGCACCTGCCGACGGTCGACGCGCTGTACAAGTCGCTCGTGCTCGAGACCCCGGGCACCTACGAGGCCGCCGACCGCGCCCTCGCGCACTTCTCCGCGCTCGACGAGGCGTACGAGGCGATGGACACCGAGGAGCGCAAGGTCCGCATCCTCTCCCCCATCACCGACCTGCACGACGAGATCGAACGGTCGAAGGCCGCGGCCGAGGCCCTGGACGGCATCGCCACCGGCGCCGAGGTCTCCCCGTTCGCGCACTGGACGGCCTCGCGGAAGCGGGACCTGCTCGACGCCGAGGTGGACCGCAACGGCCGGGAGCGCACCGCCTCCCGCGCCGAGGTCGCCGCCGCCGAGGCCCGGCACGCCGCAGTGGAGATCGAGCTGCGTGACGCCGAGGCGCGGCTCCGCGACCAGGGCGGCAACGCGCTCGCCCAGCTCGAGGACCGCATCGAGCGACTCACCCGTGAGCGCGACGCGGTGGTCCGGACCCGGGCGACCTTCGACGAACGCACAGCGGTGCTCGGCACGTCCGTCGCGACCGAGGCCGACTTCACTGCCGCGCAGCGCAGCTCGCACGAGTTCCTCGGTTCCTACGCTGCTTCGCGCTCGTCGTTGGACGACCGCCGCGACGCCCTGACGCGCGAGGAGTACCCGCTGCTCGACCGGGAGCGCTCGCTGCGGCAGGAGCGGCAGTCGCTCGAGCACCGTCAGGGCGCGATGCCCCTGCCGATGCACGAGGCCCGGCTCGCGATGGCCCGGGCCGCCGGCATCGACCCCGCCGACCTGCCGTTCGTCGCCGAACTGCTCGACGTGCAGCCCGGCGAGGAGCGCTGGCGCACGGCGATCGAGTCCGTGCTGGCCCCCGTCGCCCGCACCCTGCTGGTCGACCAGGACCGCCTCGGTGCGTTCAGTGAGGCGATCGACGCACTCCGCCTGCCTGTCCGCGTGCAGTTCGAGGGCGTGCCGACCGGACCGCACCTGGACCTCGACGGCGATCCCGCGATGGTCTCCGGCAAGCTCGCGATCAAGCACTCGCCGTTCAGCACCTGGGTGCGGGAGCGGATCGAGTCGGACCGCACCGACGCCCGCTGCGTCACCGACGCCTCGGAGCTCGGTGGTGGTGGCCGACGCGTGACCGAGTCCGGGCAGCTCCGCGACGGCCGACGTGGTGCGCACGGTGACCGCCGCCAGGCGAACGTCATCGGCTTCACGAACGAGGCCCGCGTCGCCGCCGTCGAGCAGGAGCTCGCGTCGATCGCGCAGGACCTCGCCACGCTCGAGGCCCGTCGCACCGACGTCGCGCAGGACCTCACCGCGCTCGACGTCCTCCGCGCCGCGCACCAGCACGTGGTCGACGTGACGTGGGACGCCATCGACGTCCAGGGCGTCGAGACCTCGCTCGCCCGCCTCGACGAGGAACGCCAGGCGCTCCTCGCCGCCGACGACGGCCTCCGGACCCTGCGCGCCTCGGTCGCCCGCCTGCGGAAGTCGCTCGACGAGACCGCCGACCGCCGCTCCGCCGCACGGCTCTCCGTGCAGCGCCTCGAGGAGCGGCACGCCGTGCTCGTGGACGGCCAGGACGCCGCCGCCGAGATCCTGTCGCGTTTCGACGACACCCCCGAGTCGTTGCCCGACGACGAGCAGTCGCGACTCCTCGCCGAGACGTTCGCCGAGGTCGGGGCACCGGACGGTGTGGACGGTTTCGACGACGCGACCCGACGGCTCCGGCGACGCCTCGAGGAGCGGCTGTCGCAGGCACTCGACGGTGCCGCAGCGGCCTCGACGTCGTTGACGCTCACGTTCCAGCGCTACCAGGACGCCTGGCCGGACCCGAACCTCGGCACCGGCGTCGCGTCGTACCCGGACTACCACGCCATCCTCGACCAGATCGTCGCGACCGGCCTGCACGCCCGCCGCACCGAGTGGCGTCGGCGGCTGTCGCAGTGGAGCGGCGAGGACCTCGTGCCGCTCGCCGGGGCCTTCGACCGGGCCGTCGTCGAGATCGAGGAGCGCCTCGAACCGGTCAACGAGATCCTGCGGGACCTGCCGTTCGGCGCCAACCGCGACCGTCTGAAGATCCAGATCCGGCGGGTCACCCGCGAGGACGTCACCGCGTTCCGCCGCGAGCTCCGCGCCCTGTCCGCCTCGGTCGACGCCGAGCTGACCGACGACGTGCTCGAGACCCGGTTCCGTCGGCTCCGGCGCTTCATGGCCGTCATCCGCCCCGACCCGGACGCCGCCCGTGGCCGCACCACGCAGCGCGACGCCGTGCTCGACGTCCGGCGGCACATGGAGATCACGGCGGTCCGCTACGACACGTCGGGCAACGACCTCGGTGTGTACTCGTCGCTCGGTGACAAGTCCGGTGGTGAGACGCAGGAGCTCGTGGCGTTCATCGTCGGTGCGGCGCTCCGCTACCAGCTCGGCGACGAGACCCGGCCCCGGCCGCGGTTCGCCCCGGTGTTCCTCGACGAGGCGTTCATCAAGGCGGACTCGGAGTTCGCCGGCCGTGCCGTCACCGCGTGGCTCCGGCTCGGGTTCCAGCTGGTCGTGAGTGCGCCGCTCGACAAGGTCACGGCGCTCGAGCCCTCGATGGAGCGGCTGCTCTCGATGCGCAAGCACCCCGAGACCGGTCACTCGTCCATCACCGAGATCGCCCGGGTCCCCGCCGACGCCTGACGCTTGCCGAGAGGTCACGAACTGTCGGATGGCGGCGGCGCCGCCGACAGTTGGTGACCACTCAACGCGCTACCGGCGGGGTGTCCTGACCACCCGGCACGCGCTGTGGGGGCGCCCGGCGACGGCCTGGAGGCGCGGGGCGAGCCCGCCACGGGCCTCCCGGCCGTCGTCCTGCCGGTCGCAACACCCTGCTCACCTTCGCGCACTGGTCACGATGCGTCGCCTGGCGGCGCCGCCGCCGACGGCCTGCGACCACTCGGAGCACGGCCGACGGGATGTCGTGGCCACCCGGCGGGTGCTTCGTCAGCGTGTCGACAGGCGCCGCACAGACGATCCTTGACCACTCGCCGCTACGGTGATGCCGTGTTCGGACGCCGCTCCCCCAAGCCCCGCCCCGACGACGCCCCCGGCCTCGGCATCGGTGCGCTCGTGCAGGTCATCGACTCCGCGGAGGGCGGCGAGCGGTGGGCCGACGAGCCGATCGGTGTGATCGTGGCTCCTGGCGGCAACCAGATCGTCGGCTACCCCGGCGTCGGCGAACCGCTGTCGTGGACCGTCGCGTTCGAGGAGCCCGTGTACACGAAGGACGGCCGCGGCCCCTTCGAGCGCGCGACCGTCCTGAGTCGTCAGTTGGTGCCGATCACGACCGGCAGCGGCGAGTAGCCCAGCGGGCTCAGTACTCTTCGGAGCCGCTCTTCATCATGGCGGCGACCGCCATGCAGCAGCCCACACCACCGAGGACGCCGATGCCGATGATGATGCCGGCGATGAGTTCGAGCATGGGGTGACTCCTTGGTTGCTTCGGCCGTGTGGCTTCCCTCAGGTTAGCGGATGCCGCGACGGATCAACGGATGCCGCGACGGATCAGCGGATACCGCGCATGAGCTTCAGGACCGGCTTGGCCAGGACGAGCAGGACCACGCCGACCGCGACGGCAACGAGACCGAGCACGGCGAAGTACGGTGCCTCGTTCGCCGGGTCGTAGTACTGCGACAGCACTCCGGTGACCGCGGTGCCGAGAGACACCGACAGGAAGAACAGCGCGACCATCTGCGTCTGGAACTTCGGCGGCGCGAGCTTCGTGGCGACGGACTGGCCGACGGGTGACAGCAGCAGCTCGGCGAGCGTGAAGACGAGCAGGATGCCGACCAGGGCGAGCAGCGGCGTGCCGTTCTGGCCCGAGCCGACGAAGGGCAGGAACAGCAGGAACGCGACGCCCATGATGCCGGTGCCCAGGCCGAACTTCGTCGGGGTGGACGGCTGTCGGTCGCCGAGCTTGGTCCAGAGCGCCGCGAAGACCCCGGACAGCACGATGATGAAGACCGGGTTGATCGACTGCACCCACGAGACCGGCATCTCCCACCCGAAGAGCGAGCGGTTCAGTCGCTCGTCGGAGTACACCGTGACGACGGTGAACTGCTGCTGGTAGAGCGACCAGAACACGGCGCTGCCGATGAAGAGCGGGATGAACGCGAACACCCGCGAGCGCTCCTGCGCCGTGATGCCGCTCGTCAGGATGACGACGAAGTACCCGATCGTCGCGAGGATCACGATCGCGACGACCACGGTGGGCAGGTTGCCGACGTTCAGCAGCCCGGTCAGGACGGCGACCGCGATCACGACCAGGGCGACGACGACCCCGACGCCGATCAGCGGCAAGCGTCGGCGATCGACCGGGTTCGTGACGTGGCGGACCGTGTCGGGCAGGTTCTTCCGACGGATGGCGTACTGGACCAGGCCGGCTGCCATGCCGACGGCGGCGAGCCCGAAGCCGTAGTGGAAGCCGAGCGAGCTCTGCAGCAGCCCGGTCAGGAGCGGCCCGAAGAACGCACCGAGGTTGACGCCGAGGTAGTACAGCGAGAACCCGGCGTCACGGCGGGGGTCTTCGCGGCTGTAGAGCCCACCGACGATCGTCGTGGCGGTCGCCTTGAGTCCGCCGGACCCGAGCGCGATGAGCACGAGCCCGACGCCCACGCCGGCCACCCCGGGGATGAGCGCCAGGGCGATGTGGCCGAGCATGACGACGATCGCGCTGCCGAACAGTGTGCGGTCGGCACCGAGCAGCCGGTCGGCGATCCACGCGCCGATGATCGTGAACAGGTACACGGCGCCGCCGTACGCGCCCATGATCCCGGTCGCGATGCCCTTGTCGATCCCCAGGCCGCCCTGCGTGACCGTGTAGTACATGTAGATCAGGACGATGCCCTGCATGCCGTAGAACGAGAAGCGCTCCCAGAGCTCCACCGCGAAGGGCGTCGACAGCTCGAACGGCTGTCCGAAGAAGGTGCGTTTGGGCTTGGGATCGTGTCCCGTGGTGGAGCCTGACATGTCGGCCAGTCTGCCCCGCGGGCCGGTGGCGCGCCCAATCGTTGATGGGTGCTCATCAAATCGATCGACGCGTGCAGTTGGAGGGTTCCCACCATCGTGGTCGGTCCGTGCCGGGCAGCGTTGTGCGGCCCGCACGGCGTTCCGCCGGCTCCCGGCGGTGGTGTCTAGCGTGGGGAGCGCAACACCGGACACCGCAGTTCAGGAGGACTCCGACCATGGTCGACACCGCATCCGCGCAGCACACCGGCACGCCCACGGCGAAGCACGACGCCGGCGTGAACCCGGGCACGAACGCCAGCGAAGAATCGGGCGAGAACGCGAGCAAGCACACGAGCGACAACCCGAGCAAGCACACCGACATCCGCATCGACGTCGACATGGTCGAGACCCTCCTGCTCGGCCGCTGGGCCGAGGACCGCCGGATCTCCCGCCGCCTCGTGCTCGACCCCGCACTGCACAAGACCGAGGGACTCGGCACCATCGAGCACCGTGCCCGCGCGTTCGAGCAGCTGCAGATCCTGGTCGACGCCGGAGCCATCCAGCGCCCCTACCCGCCCGAGCTCGGCGGCCAGGACAACCACGGCGGCAACCTGGCGGCGTTCGAGGAGATCACCACCGCCGACCCGTCGCTGCAGATCAAGGCCGGCGTGCAGTGGGGCCTGTTCGGCTCCGCGGTGCACCACCTCGGGACCGCACGGAACCACGAGGAGTTCCTGCCCGGCATCATCGGGTTCGACGTTCCCGGCTGCTTCGCCATGACCGAGACCGGCCACGGTTCGGACGTGCAGAACATAGCCACGTCGGCCACGTACGACCCCGCCACGCAGGAGTTCGTCGTGCACACGCCGTTCCGCGGGGCGTGGAAGGACTACATCGGCAACGCGGCCCTGCACGGCAAGGCGGCCGTCGTCTTCGCGAAGCTCGTCACCCAGGGCGTCGACCACGGCGTGCACGCGTTCTACGTGCCGCTCCGTGACGACGACGGCGCGTTCCTGCCGGGCGTCGGCGGCGAGGACGACGGCGTCAAGGGCGGCCTGAACGGCATCGACAACGGCCGGCTGCACTTCGACCACGTCCGCGTCCCCCGCACGAACCTGCTGAACCGCTACGGCGACGTCGCCGAGGACGGCACCTACAGCTCGCCGATCGACTCGCCCGGACGCCGCTTCTTCACGATGCTCGGCACCCTGGTGCAGGGCCGCGTGTCGCTCGACGGTGCCGCGGTCGTCGCCCAGAAGATCGGGCTGCAGATCGCGCTGATGTACGCGATGCAGCGCCGGCAGTTCCCGACGGCGGGCGGTGTCGAGGGCGTCCTGCTCGACTACGGCCGGCACCAGCGCCGACTGATCCCCCGTCTGGCGACGGTGTTCGCGCAGTCGTTCGCGCACGAGCAGCTGCTCCGCACCTTCGACGACGTGTTCAGCGGGCGCGCCGACACCCCGGAGCGCCGCGAGGACCTGGAGACCCAGGCCGCCGCGTTCAAGTCGCTGTCGACGTGGTCCGCCCTCGACACCCTGCAGGAGTGCCGTGAGGCCTGCGGCGGCGCGGGCTTCCTCGCCGAGAACCGCCTGACGAGCCTGCGCGCCGACCTCGACGTCTACGTGACGTTCGAGGGCGACAACACCGTCCTCCTGCAGCTCGTCGGCAAGCGGCTGCTCACCGACTTCCGGAAGCGGGCGCCGCGCGACGCTGCGTCGACCGCCAAGTTCGTCGCCTCGCAGGTGGGCGCCAAGCTCGCGGACGCCTCGGGCCTCCGTCGCCTGGGCCAGACCGTCGCCGACCGCGGGTCGCTCGCCGCGAGCGTCACGGACCTGCACGACCCCGCCACGCAGCGCGCGCTGCTCGCCGGCCGCGTGGACACGATGGTCACCGAGATCGGGCTCCGGCTGAACACCGCCGGCAAGGACCGCGCCCGCCAGGCCGTGCTCCTGAACCGGTCGCAGCACGAGCTGATCGAGGCCGCACGCGCCCACGCGGAACTCATGCAGTGGGACGCCTTCACCGAGGGGCTCGACGCGGTCCCCGAGGGCGACACCCGCCGGGTCCTCGTGTGGCTGCGCGACCTGTTCGCGCTCGGGCTGCTCGAGCAGCACCTCGACTGGTACCTGGTGCACGGCCGTCTGAGCGCGCAGCGTGCCCGTGCGGTGTCGGCGTCGATCGACCGGCTCGTGGCGCGGCTCCGTCCGGTGGTCCCGCAGCTCATCGAGACCTTCGGCTACGAACCCGGCCACGTGCGGGCGCCGATCGCGCTCGGCGAGGAGCAGGCGCGCCAGGACGAGGCCCGTGCGTGGTTCGCCGCCGAGGCGGCAGCAGGACGACTCCCCGAACAGGAGAAGAAGCCCCGCGCGTAGCCGCCCGGTGCGGACGGTCCGGCCTGGAGGCACGGGTCGGGTCGTCCCCGCCGGCCCCGCTCCACCGAGCGCGCGTCCACAGCGCCACTCACGAGGACCGTCGTTCCGTCCGGTCCGCGCCCTGCCAGCGTCGTCGCGCCCTGAAGAGTCGGGGCGCGATGCCCGCCACGGGGCGCGCTCGCCACAGGGTGCGCTCGCCGACAACGGTGCGACGACGACCGCACCCGGACGCGCAGCCCGCGCCCGCCAGCGACTACTCGGTCGGGTCCGTCGGCTGGGTGGACCCGCCGAGCGCGGCACGCAGCCGTGCCTCGGCGTCGTCGCCGGAGGCACCGGTCGCGCCGGCAGCCGCAGCGGCCTCGGCGTTCGCCTCGGCGACCGCCCGCACGACCTCTTCACGCTGGATCTTCACCCCGCGTGGTGCGTCGATGCCGATCCGGACGCCGTCGCCCCGGGCGTCGAGGACCGTGATGACGATGTCGTCACCGACGAGGATCCGCTCGCCGACCTTCCGCGTGAGTACCAGCACCCGCTCAGCCTAGCGACAGGACGGGGACCCCCAGCAGGTCGACGGACTCCGGCGTGGCGGTCTCCCCCGCGCCGATCGCGACGACACCGGCCACCGGCAGCCGTGCGGCCACCGCGGACACCATGGCCGCGGTGTCCTCGGGCTTCCGTCCGACGTCGACGACCACCCAGACCTGGTCGGCCTCGATCCCTTCGCCGGTCGCCCGGTCGTCCCACGCGGCGACGGCGAGCACCGCGTGGCCGTCGCGCACGCCGTCGGCGCGGGCGAGGATGGCGGACCGCCGGTCGGCGGCGTCGGTCGGCCGCAGCGCGTGGCGGACGGCGAACAGCCCGGCCGCGGCGTCGACGTCGTTCGCCCGGCCGACCAACAGGACCAGGTCACCGTCAGCAGACCGCACTGCCGGGACAGCAGACCGCGCGGCAGGCGCCGTGGACCGGGCCGCGCGCCGGCCGGGCGCGACGTCGGGGACGGTGGTCGGGCCTCCTGGCAGGGTGTCGGTGACGGCCTGGAGGCGCGGGTCGACGTCCGCAGGCCCGTCCGCTCCGGGCAGGGCGCGCGTCGGGCGCGGGGCGCTCCCCGTGATCCCGTCCGCCACGAAGCCGTCGAGCACCGACGCGAACGCGTCGGCACGCGTGGCCTGGGTGCCGTCACCGCGCGCGATGCGGGCCTCGGCCGCGTCGGCGTCGGCGAGCAGCGCCGCGATGCCGATCCGCTGGACGGGTGAGTCGGCGATCACGACGCGTGCGGTCGGGGTCTCCCCCGGTTCCGGCACCTCGACGGTGGCCTCGACGTGGGCCTTGCGGAACAGCCCGCCGATGCCCGGCGTGGTGACCCGCTCGGCGGCGACGATCCGTGCACCCGCGCCGAACTCGGTCCGGACGGCGTCGCGGACCTCGTCGAGCGTCGCGCCGTTACGCTGCAATCGGGTCGGCGGCACGGACCACTCCCACGGTCTCGATGGTGGAGCCCGCGGCGGTGGCCTCCTGGTACGACAGCACCGGGAGCCCGTTCGACTGGGCGGCGACCATGCGGTGCACGGCCGGGCGGAGCTGCGGGGCGCAGACGAGAACGGCGGACAGGCCCTGGTCCTCGATGCTGCGCACGGCATCGCGGACGGAGCCCAGGACCTGCTCGATGCGGTGGGCGTCGAGGACGATCTGGCTGCCCTGTTCGGATGGTCGCAGGCCCTCGAGCATCGACTGCTCGAGCAGCGGGTCGATCATGATGACGCGCAGGGTGCCCTGGTCGGTGTACCGGGCGGCGAGGGCGGGGCCGAGTCCTGCGCGGGCGGCCTCGACCAGCCCCTCGGGGTCGGTGGAGGCCTTGGCGCGCAGGGTCAGCGCTTCGCAGATCCGGCCGAGGTCGTTGATCGGCACGCGTTCGGCGAGCAGGCCCTGCAGCACGCGCTGGAGTTCGGCCATCGAGAGCATGCCCGGCACGAGTTCCTCGACCGCGGCGGGGTTGACCTGCTTGACGCCCTCGGTCAGGACCTTGACGTCCTCTCGGGTGAGCAGGCGGGCGGCGTTGTCGCCGATGACGGCCTGCAGGTGCGTGACGAGCACGGACACCCGGTCGATCACCGTGGCGCCGGTCATCTCGGCGGCGTGCCGGAGTTCGGCGGGCACCCACTTGCCGGTCAGGCCGAACACCGGCTCGACCGTCGAGGTGCCCGGCAGGCCGTCCAGGTGGTCGCCGAGCGCCAGGACGCTGCGGGCCGGGGCGGTGCCGCGGCCGGCCTCGACGCCGGCGATCCGGATGGCGTAGGTCGACGGCGGCAGGTCGATGCTGTCGCGGGTGCGGACCGGCGGCACGACGATGCCCATGTCGACCGCGATCTTGCGACGGAGGGCACGGACCCGGCCGAGCAGGTCGTCGGAGGCGCCGGACACCATGTCGACCAGGTCGGGCGCCAGCAGGATCTCGAGGGCGTGCACGCGCATCTGCTCGATGAGGTCCTCGGGGGTGTCGCCGGAGGGAGCGGCGGCTTCGAGGGCCTGCTGCTCGGCGGCGGCCGACTCGGCGTTCGCGGCGTTCCGGCCGATGCGCCACGCGGTGAACAGCAGGGTCGCACCGACGAGCAGGAAGGGCAGGATCGGCATGCCGGGGATGAACCCCATCGCGATGGCGGCGACGCCGGCGATCATCAGGGCGTTGCGCGACTGCGAGAGCTGGGTGGCGGCCGAGGCACCCATCTCGGACTCCGCGCCGGAGCGCGTGACGATCATGCCGGTGGAGACCGCCATGAGCAGGGCCGGGATCTGCGTGACGAGGCCGTCGCCGATCGTCAGGATGCCGTACTTCGACAGGGCGTCGGTGGCGGACAGCCCGTTCTGCAGCATGCCGATCGCGATGCCGCCGACCAGGTTGATGATGATGATCAGGATGCCGGCGATCGCGTCGCCCTTGACGAACTTCGAGGCGCCGTCCATCGCGCCGTAGAAGTCCGCCTCGGCGGAGACCGCGGCGCGGCGGTCCTTCGCCTGCTGGTCGGTGATGAGCCCCGCGTTCAGGTCGGCGTCGATCGCCATCTGCTTGCCGGGCATGGCGTCGAGGGTGAACCGTGCCCCGACCTCGGCGACGCGCTCGGCACCCTTCGTCACGACGACGAACTGGATGACGATGAGGATCAGGAAGATCACCGCGCCGATGATGATCGACCCGGACACGGCGACGTGGCCGAACGCCTGGATGACGTCGCCGGCGAAGCCCTCGCCGAGCACGAGCCGGGTCGACGCCACGTTCAGGCCGAGGCGGAACAGCGTCGCGACGAGCAGCAGCGACGGGAACACCGAGAAGTCGAGCGGCTTCTTCACGAACAGCGTCGTGAGCAGGATCACCAACGCCAGCAGGATGTTGATGATGATCAGGAAGTCGAGCAGGAACGACGGCACCGGCAGGATCAGCAGCAGGATGATGCCGACGATGAACACCGGGACGACGAGCTTCGGCAGGTCCTTGCGGTTCATGCGGGGAGTCCTTCGGTCGGGGTCTCGGCGATGCGCGGTGCGCGGAGTTTGCGGGGGCGGAGGTCACCGGTCAGCGTGGCCGGGTCGATGACGCTCGCCACCTCGTCGGGCGTGGTCGGCCTCGGTGGTGCGTGGGTGCCGGCCGCTGCACCGCGGGCCTTCAGGGCCATCACGAACGACAGCACCCGGGCGACCGGCGTGTACAGGTCGACGGGGATCTCGTGCCCGAGCTCGCACGCGGCGTGCAGCGCTCGGGTGAGCGGGACGTCGCGCACGATCGGCACACGGTCCTCCTCCGCCCGGGCACGGATGACGTCGGCGACGGGCCCGGCGCCCTTCGCGACCACCCGCGGTGCGGCCTTGCCCGGCTCGTACTTGAGCGCGACGGCGTAGTGGGTCGGGTTCGTCATGACGACGTCAGCGGTGCCGACCGCCTGGATCATCCGGTTGCGGCTCATCGCGAGCTGGCGGGAGCGGCGCTGACCCTTGACGAGCGGGTCGCCGTCGCTCTTCTTCTGCTCGTCCTTGACCTCGCGCTTGGTCATCATGGTGCGCTTGCGGTTGCGGCGGATGACCACGAGCACGTCGATCGCGGCGAGGACGAGCCCGGCGGCGATCGCGGCGCGGAGCAGGGTGCCCGCGCCGTCCGCTGCGGCCTCGAGCACGGCGGACAACGGCAGCGAGCCGCTGGTCATGAGCACGGGCATCAGGCCCTGCACGGCGAACCAGAGCACGAGGCCGACGACGGTGGTCTTCAGCAGCGCCTTCGCCCCGTTCCAGAGCGCCTGGACGCCGAACACGCGCTTGAGGCCCGCGATGGGGTCGAAGTGCGACGCCTCGGGCGCGAGCTTGCGGATGTGCACCCCGCCCTGCGCGACGGCGGCCGCGGTGACGGCGACGAGCACCACCGCGAGCATCGGGCCGAGGGTCGCGCCGACGCTGGCCATCGCGTCGCCGAACAGGTGGTTCATGGTGCCGATCGTCGGGTTCGCGATGACGGACTGCACGGCGACGAGCTGTGCCGTACCGGCGGCCGCCGCGTTGCCGATCATCGACGGCACCATGAGGGCGACGACGGCGATGCCGATCCACGCACCGAGGTCCTGGGACCGGCCGAGCTGGCCCTTCCGGTGGACCTCCTGCATGCGCTTCTGGGTGGCCTTCTCGGACTTCTCACCACTGTCGGACACGGCGCCTCACCCCCGTCCCGTGATCGCCTGGACGGCGTCACCGGTCAGCGACGACACCACCGAGGGCAGGGCCATGAAGAGCGCTCCGGCGAACAGGACGGTCAGCCCGATCTTGATCGGGAACCCCATCTGGAACGCGTTGAGGGCCGGTGCGACGCGGGTGAGCAGCCCGAGGCCGACGTCCGCCAGGAACAGCACGACCACCAGCGGCCCGGCGATCTGCAGCGTCGCCAGGAACATCTGCGACATCGCTGCCACGAGCAGGTGGGCCAGACCGTCGACCGCGAAGCTGCCGGTGAGGGGCACGGCGTCGAAGGACCGCACGAGCCCACCGACGATGAGCTGGTACCCGCCCGAGGTGAACAGGAGCGCGAGCGCCGCCATCTGGAACAGCCGGGTGAACTGGGCGCCGTTGACCTGCGACTGCGGGTCGAACGCCTGCGCGAGCGTGAACCCGCCGAACAGGTCGATGAGCGCACCGGCGGACTGCACCGCGGCGAACACCAGGAACACGAGGAAGCCGAGCGACAGCCCGACGACGAGCTGGGTGAGCAGCGCGAGCAGGAAGGGCCCGGTGTCGAGCGACTCGTAGCCGACGGCGACGCGCGGGGCGACGCCGATCGCCAGGCCGAGCCCGAGGATCACCTTCACGGTTCCGGGGAACGCCCGGTACGAGAACGGCGGCGCGATGACGAAGAACGCGACGAGCCGGACGCCGGCGAGCATGGTCGCCTCCAGACGGTCGGCGTTGATCGCGAGTTCCATCAGCCGCTGCCGAGGAGCTTCGGGATCATGTCGAAGGCGACGTGCGTGAACGCCACCATCTCCGAGATCATCCAGTTTCCGCAGACGACCAGGGCGATCGCGACGGCGACGGCCTTCGGCACGAACGAGAGCGTGACCTCCTGGATCTGGGTCACGGACTGGAACAGCGAGATCGCGAACCCGACGACGAGCGACGTGACGAGCACCGGAGCGGCGAGCTTGCCCGCGACCAGGAGCGCCTGGAGGACCAGGTCGATGACGGCCTGCTGGTTCATGCCTGCCCCCTAGACAACGTGGTAGCTCTCGATGAGCGACGTGATGATGAGGCCCCAGCCGTCGACCAGGACGAAGAGCAGGATCTTGAAGGGCAGCGAGATCATGACCGGCGGGAGCATCATCATGCCCATCGACATGAGTGCCGCCGAGACGACGAGGTCGATCACCAGGAACGGGATGAAGATGACGAACCCGATGATGAACGCGCTGCGGAGCTCCGAGATGATGAACGCCGGGATGACGGTCGTCATCGGCACGTCGGCCATCGACTTCGGGTTGTCGAGCCCTGCGGCGCGGGTGATCAGGGCGACGTCCTCGTCACGGGTCTGGTGCAGCATGAAGGTCCGGAGCGGCTTCGTGCCGATCTCGACGGCCTGGTCGAAGTCGAGGTGGCCGGCCAGGTAGGGCTGCAGGGCGTCGTCGTTGATGTGCCCGAGCACCGGCGCCATCACGAACAGCGACAGGAACAGCGCCAGGCCCGCGATCACCTGGTTCGGTGGGATCGACTGCAGGCCCAGGGCGTTCCGCGTCATCGCGAGGACGACGAAGATCTTCGTGAACGACGTCATCATGAGCATGAGCGCCGGGGCGACGCTGAGCAGCGTGATGCCGATGAGCGTCACGACGGCCGACGACGGGGTGCCGTCCGGGCCGTTCACGCTGACGCTGAAGTCGCCGTTCGCGGGAGCGGTCGGCGTCGCGGGGGCGGTGGGTTCGACGACGCCGGCGGCGTGGGCACCGGTCGCGGTGAGCATGAGGAAGCCGGCGACGACCGCCAGCCCGAGCAGGACGAGGGCGGCGGTGCGTCCGGTGCGGACCGCGGTCACCCGGCGCGCCGGTTCCGCAGGGCGGCGGCCGCCTGCCGCCAGGTGTCGACCGACAGGATCGAGCCCTGCAGCTGCTGCGCGGTCGGCACCGTGGTGCGCTGCGGACGACGGTTGCGCGGGCGCATCGGCAGCGGCGTCGCCGCGTCGGCCGGGAGGCTCTCGGTTGCGTCCGTCTGCAGTGTCAGTTCCTGACCGAACGCGTCGGCCGACGGGGCGGGACGCACGGGCAGCTGCACGGGTCCGGTCACGATGGTGAGCTCAGGAGCGGGCGCCTGCCCGCTCGTCAACAGGCTGACGCCCTGCTCCGACACCCCGAGCACCAGGCGCTCCCCCTCGACGTCCACCACCACGACGCTCGCCTTGCCGCCGAGGCCCTGGCGACCGACGACCTCGACGGTCGCCGCACGGCGCCCGGAGGTCTTGCCGGCGAAGCGCTTCTTGCTGGCACGGTGCAGCACCCACATGAGGGCGAGCACGACGCCGAGCGACAGCGCGACGCGGAGCGTGATGAGGAGGGTGTCCACGCGGGGCTCAGAGGGATTCGGCGACGTCGAGGATGCGGGTGATCCGGACGGCGTAGTCCTGGTCGACGACGACGACCTCGCCGTGCGCGATGAGGCGACCGTTCAGCAGGACGTCGGCGGGCGCACCGGCGCTGCGGTCGAGTTCGACGACCGCGCCGGGCTCCATGCCGAGCACGTCACGGACCGACATGCGGGTGCGACCGATCTCCACGGTCAGGGTCATCTCGACGTTGTTGATGCGGCCGAGGTTGCCGGCGGGCACCCCGACGGGCGCGGCGGCGGAGACCGTGCCGTGCTCGCGCACCCGGATGCCGAACCAGCCGCTCGGGACACCACCGGCGGTCAGCTCGAACACCACCGTGTCGGGGTCGGCCAGCAGCGCCGCCGCCGACTCGCGGCTCGCCTCGCCGAGGACCCCCACGCCGAGCACGGACGCGGCGGCCTCGAGCGACGGACGCAGCACGTCGGTGACGGCCACGATCCCGTGGTCGGTGCCGCCGGCAGCGATCACGGCCTCGAGGTCGGTGAGCACGAGGGCCAGATCGGCCGACAGGCCGCCGACGAACGACGCGACCACGGCGTCGGTCGCCGCTTCGAGCACGACCGGGGTCGCGCCTCCCGGCAGCAGCAACGCACCCAGCGGGACGGCCGTCGGGAGCTGCGCCGCGAGCGACTCGGCCGCGGTGGTCTGGAGGGTGGTCGTTTCGGTCATCAGTGCTGCTCCGTGCTCGTGGTGGTGACGACGATGCCGGCGAGGCGCGAGCCGTTCGCGCCGACCGCGGCGGTGCCGACGGGTTCACCGTCGACCGCGATGGTGAGGGGGCGGTGCTGCGGGTGCGGCAGCGGCAGGACGTCGCCGACCGCGAGCCGGAGCACCTGCGTGGGCAGGACCGTCGCCGGGGCGAAGCGCAGGCTGACGCCGACGGGGACGCCCGCGAGCTGCGCGTCGAGCAGGGCCTGGGCGTCGGCGGGCGACACGTGCGCGGCGGCCTCGCCGAGCTGCGGCAGCACGGCCTCGGCGGGCAGCGCGAGCGTGCCGGGGGCGACGCGGTCGCCGACGCGGATCGAGAACGCCGCGACGATCATCAGGTCGCCCTTCTGGGCGGCCTGGGCGAACTGCGAGTTGAACTGGAAGCCACCAGCCGTGACGTCGTGCGCGAGCAACCCGCCGAACGAGTAGCGGAGATCGTCGAGGGCGTCCTCGACGATCTTGCGCACGAGGGCCTGCTCGATGGGCGTGAAGGTGCGCTCCGGGGTCGGCAGCGGCTTCGACGCGCCGAGGGCGTGCGAGACCCAGGTCAGCGCGGCGTCGAGCGGGACCTGCAGGACGCCCTTCGGGACGACGTCCGCGATCGGCAGCAGCACCATGCCGGTGAGCGCGGGCAGCGAGGCGGCGTACTCGTCGTACGTCACCATCTGCACCTGCTCGCAGGTGACCTGGCTGACGGCACGCACCTTCGCGGTGAGCTGCGTGCCCCACTGCCGCGCGAAGGTCTCGAACGCGAGCTCGAGGACCCGGGCGTGCTCGCGGGCGAGCGTCGACGGGCGCGCGAAGTCGTACACCTCGGGCGCTGGCAGGGTCTCGGTCACGGGTGCGTCTATCGGTCGCCTGTGCGGCACCCGTCAGTGCTGTACCCCGTACTGGGGATGCGGGGTCTCCAGCCCCGTCGATCGTGCGTCAGCCCTGGCGTGCTCCGTCCTGCGCCTTCGCCAGTGCCGGCATCAGCGCGCTGACGTCCTGGTCGGCGTTCGACAGGACCACGATGTCGACCCGTCGGTTCAGGGCGAGGTCCTGGTCGGTCCCGCCCTTCGCGAGCGGCCGGCTCGACCCGAAGCCGACGCTCTGCACGTGGTCGCCCGGCATCCCGCCACGCTCGACCAGGTCGCGCAGCACCCCCGTCGCCCGGGCCGCGCTGAGCTCCCAGTTGGTGGCGTACGGCGCCGTCGAGCTCCGCTGGTCGGCGTGCCCCTCGACGCTGACGTCGTGGTGGCTCGTCTGCAGGACCGGTGCGATCGCGTCCATGATCGACCTCGCCTGGTCGGACAGGTCCGCGCTGTTCGTGCCGAAGTAGGTCTCACTGCCGACGAGCCGGACGATCAGGCCACGGGCGTCGACCGTGAACTGCACGTTCGCGGTCTGCCCCGCCTTCGCGAGGTTCTGCTTGATCGCCTGCTCGATCGCCGTGAGGTCGTCGAGCTCCTTCTGGGCGTCGGCGAGGTCCTGCTTCGTCGCGGTCACCGGCACGACGGTCGACGCGGGGTCGACGTTGGTGTCCTTCGTGCCGGACGACGCCGTCGAGTGGTCGGCCTGCGACTTGTCAGTCGAGTACCCGGAGCCGTCCTCGACCTGGTCCTTCGTCACCACCGTGCCGCTGGCGGTGTCGACCTTCTGCGACTTCACCTCGCCGAAGCCCGTCGCCAGGGAGTTCTTCAGGGCGATGTACTTCTCCTGGTCGACCGTCGACATGGCGAACAGCACCAGGAACATGCACATCAGCACCGTGATCATGTCCATGTACGACGCCATCCAGCGCTCGTCGGGGTGCTCGGCCTCGTCGTGGCCCTTCTTCGCACGACCGCGGCCGCGCCCTCGTGGGTTGGCGCTCACGTCAGGCCGCCAGTTGCTGGTCGTCGGCGTCGGCGTCGGCGTCTTGCTTGTTCTTGCCGGCCTTGCCCTTCGAGGTGTCGGTGCGCGCTGCCGGCGGCACCATCGCCTTGAGACGTTCACCGAGCAGGCGCGGCTGGCTGCCGGCCTGGACCGCGAGCAGCCCTTCCATCAGGAGCGTCTGGCGGTCCGACTCGAGCTGTGCGAGCTTCCGGAGCTTGCCGCCGATCGGCAGCCACATGAAGTTCGCGGTGAGCAGGCCCCACAGGGTCGCGACGAACGCACTCGCGATGAGGGGACCGAGCTCGTCGGGCTTGCCGAGGTTCGCGAGCACGTGGGTCAGGGACACCACGGTGCCGATGATGCCGACCGTCGGAGCGAAGCCGCCGAGACCCATGAAGAACGCACTCGCACTGCGCGTGGGGGCCGCGTTCGACTCGATCTCGTCCTCGAGCAGGATCCGCAGCTCGTCGCCGTCGGTGCCGTCCGCGATGTTCTGCAGCGCCTTCTTCATGAACGGGTCGTCGTGCTTGTCGGCCTCCTGCTCGAGGGCGAGCAGACCGTTCGACCGAGCCGTCTCCGCCAGGCCCACGACGTCGTCGATGACCGACTGCGGTGGCGTGACCTTGCCGGTGAACGCCTTCGGGACGGCCTTGAAGCTCGCGATGGCGTCCTTCAGCGTGGTGCTCGCGATCCCGCAGCCGATGGTGGCTCCGAACACGAGCAGCATCGGCGCGGGCAGGAACAGCCCGGCGAGCTCGACGTGCTCCATCTCGACCATGCCGAACAGGGCGCCGAAGGCGAGCAGGATCCCGATGATCGTCGCGATGTCCACGTCAGCGACCCCCGTCCTGCGTGCGGAGGGGTGCGACCGCGGCGAGCGTCGGCTGGGGGCCGGTGGCGTTCCGCGTGTTCGGCAGGTCGGTGCCGTAGGCCATGCCGACGATGCGAGCGCGGTACCCGGCGATCAGGTCGATGACGTCGGCCATGGACTCGCGGACGATGTACTTCGCCCCGTCGACCATGATGAGCGTCGTGTCCGGCGTCTCGTGGATGCGCTCCACGAGGTCGGGGTTGACAGCGAATGCGCTGCCGTTGAGTCGTGTGACGACGATCATGGCCCGTCCTGGTTCTCGATCGTCCCGCCGCCGTCCGTGGGGCGGGATGCTGCCCGTCCGTGGGCCTGCACGGAGGTCTATCGGCGGGTGGGGCCGGCGCGTTAGCGGCGGTCACTAGCCTGGTCCGGTGATCACCGCAGCAGACCTGCTCGACCACCCGCGGGGACGACGGTTCTGCCTCGAACTCGTCAGCGGCGTCCAGCAGCCCGACGACCCCGCCGCCGCGGCGGGCGCACTCGCCGCGGTGTCCCTGTCGGTCCCCACAGAGGACGACGTCGTGGTGGCCCTCGAGTCGACCGCGGACAGCGCGCTCTGGTGGCAGCCGGCGGATGCGACGGATGCGCTCCTCAGCCGTCCCGAGTTGCGGCCGGCGCTGACCCGGATGGCGCGCTGGGCGGTGGACAGTCCGGTCGTCCGGCAGCTCGCCGAGCCGCAGGGCGGCGCGTGGACCGTCGAGTTCGACGACGAGGACGAGGAGGCGCCTCGCCCGAGCCCCGGGCAGGCGCTCCGCGACTGGGCCCGTGCGGTGCGTGGCGAGGTCGCCCAGGGCGATCCCGGCGTGACGAGCGGCGACTGGTGGACCACCCCACCGTGGCCGCTGGTGCAGACGACCCGGGCACCCTTCCCGTCCGCCGGTCCGCTCGCGCTGTGGGCGGTGGAGGACTCCTTCGGCCACGGACACGCCCGTGCCCGGCCGGCACCGGCCGACGCTGCTGCCCGCGTGTTCACCGTCGACGGTCCGGACGACTGGGCTGCGCTGTGCCGTCGTTGGCCGCTCGACGTGACCACGACCACCCGACGGAACGACTGGCAGCTGGCGACGGGGCGCCAGGGCACCTGGGTGCTGCCGGACTGGTACGCGGTGGCCGCCGAGTACGACGTCGTCCACCTCACCGTCTCGGGGTGGTTGCGCACCTCGGGAGACGCGGTGACGGTCGATGACGACCGTGCGAGCGTCGTCGCCGGCTGGACGCCGGACTCGGCCTACTGGCTCACCGACCACGAACTCGGGACCGGCATGTGGGCGGCGTGGTCGCGGCCCGGGAACTCCGGGGTCTGGCGACGACACGACTGACCATCTCGTCCCCCGAATTCTCAGCTGTGATGTATTCGAGACCTCGAGACGAGCAACGTGTGTCGTTCTCCAGTCGTTTTATCTCATGAGCGTGTTACGTTGGCGCCATGTCCGACACCACCACCGTCGTCTCGCCGGCCACCCCGGCATCCGCCGCCCCGCTCCGCGAGGTCGGTGCCCTCATCCGGGGCGCCCGCAAGGGCCGCAGCATGACCCAGGCGCAGCTCGCCGAACGCGTCGGCACCAGCCAGAGCGCGATCAACCGCATCGAACAGGGCGGCCAGAACCTGTCCCTCGAGATGCTCACCCGCATCAGCGACGCCCTCGACCAGCAGATCGTCTCGATCGGCGGCGCCCCGCAGCGTGCCCACCTGCGCGTGCAGGGAGGGCGGAAGCTCAGCGGGTCCATCGCCGTCAACTCGAGCAAGAACGCCGCCGTCGCGCTGCTCTGCGCTTCGCTGCTCAACCGCGGCGTCACCCGCCTGCACAAGGTCGCCCGGATCGTCGAGGTCGACCGGATCATCGACGTGCTCCGCAGCCTCGGCGCGAGCGTCACGTGGTCCGAGGACGGCGAGACCCTCGAGATCGTCGCACCGTCCGACCTGCACCTCGACGCGATCGACGCCGACGCCGCCCGCCGCACACGCAGCGTCCTGATGTTCCTCGGCCCGCTCAGCGGCCGGTACGAGTCCTTCCGGCTCCCGTACGCCGGTGGCTGCGACCTCGGCACCCGCACGGTCGAGCCGCACCTCATCGCGCTGCGCCCCTTCGGCGTCGACGTCGAGGCGACCTCCGGCTGGTACGAGGTCGGCGTCGCGAACCAGGACGTCCCCACGAAGTCCGTCGTCCTCACCGAGCGCGGCGACACCGTCACCGAGAACGCGATCCTCGCCGCGGCCGCCCGCGACGGCGAGACCGTCATCCGCAACGCCAGCCCCAACTACATGGTGCAGGACCTTTGCTTCTTCCTCGAGCTGCTCGGGGTGCAGGTCGAGGGCATCGGCACCACGACGCTCCGCATCACCGGCAAGAGCCGCATCGACGAGGTCGTGGACTACTGGCCGAGCGAGGACCCGGTCGAGGCCATGAGCCTGCTGACCGCCGGCATCGTCACCGACTCCACGCTCACCGTCACCCGAGCGCCGATCGAGTTCCTCGAGATCGAGCTCGCGACCCTGGCCGAGATGGGCCTGCGGTTCGACGTCACCGACGAGTACCCCGCCGCGAACGGCCGCACCCGCCTGGTCGACATCACCGTGCACCCGTCCGAGCTGCACGCCCCGATCGACAAGATCCACGCGATGCCGTTCCCCGGGCTGAACATCGACAACCTGCCGTTCTTCGTCGTCATCGCCGCGATGGCCGAGGGCACCACGCTCGTGCACGACTGGGTCTACGAGGGCCGGGCGATCCACCTGCTCGACCTGACCCGTCTCGGCGCGAGCGTCACCCTGCGCGACCCGCACCGCCTGGACGTCACCGGTCCGACGCACTTCTCGGGTGCCGAGATCAGCTGCCCGCCGGCCCTCCGCCCCGCGGTGGTCATCCTGCTGGCGATGCTCGCGGCGAAGGGCGAGAGCGTCCTGCGGAACGTGGGCATCATCGCCCGCGGCTACGAGCAGCTGCAGGAACGGCTGAACTCCCTCGGCGCGTCCATCGAGACGTTCCACGACTGAGGCGACCGCCTGCCCGCGTGACCCGACGGCCCGTCCCCGCAAGTGGGGACGGGCCGTCACCCGTTCTGCGCGGATCGACCCGCGCCTCCAGGCTGATGCGCAGGAGCGCTCCACCACCCACCCAGGCGACCAGTGCTGGATGGGGAGATGGCCACGAGATCGCTCTTGACCGTCCCCCTGTTCATCACCGTCGCGGCCGCCGCGGCGGCCTGGTTCCTCCTCGGCCCCGCCGCTGCGCTGGCGTTCGTCGCGCTCGCGCTCCTCGAGATCGCGATGGCCGCCGACTCGTCGGTGCCGATGGCCGGCATCGCCGGACGGCTGCACTCCCCCGCCCGACGGCTGTTCCTGTCGCTCGGGATCGTCGCGGGCGTCCTCGCGATGCGGCTGCTCCTGCCGCCGGCGGCGGTCGCGGTCGGCGACGCGACCGACCCCGCGAGCTCCGTGCAGGAAGCCGTCTTCGCCCCCGGCTCGTTCTCGGCGCACCTCGCCGAGGTGCGGCCCGCCCTCGCCGCCTTCGGCGCCGCCTTCATCTGGCTCGTGTTCGCCGAGTACCTGTTCAACACCGACCGTGCGTCGCGCAGGTCCTGGCTGGGCCGCCTGGAGGCCCGGCTCGCCGCCGTCGCGCGTCCTCGCGTCTGGTCGCTGGTCACCGCTGCGACGGGGGTCGCCGTCACGGCCGTCCTCGTCGGCGTCGACCGCGCGTGGTCGCCGGGTGCCCTGCTGCCGGTCGTGCTCGGCGGCGCGGCAGGCATCGCCGCGTACCTCGGGTCGAAGCGCGTCGCCGCCTGGGCGCTCGACGGGGTCGGCTCGGACACCGCGTCGATCGGGGTCGGGCGGGGTGCCTGGCGGATCCACGCCTACGCGTCGACGGTGGTGTTCGAGCGGGGGCTCGTGGTCTTCATGCTGTTCGAGATCCTGGACGGCGTGTACAGCCTGTCCGGGTCCGGGACCCTCGGCGCCGACGGCCTCGGAGCGCTCGAACAGGCGGCGGTCGCGGTGGCGGCGATCGGCGTCGGTGCCGTGTTCCTGGCGCGGTTGACCTCACGGTTGGACGAGGCCGCGGGACTGAAGCGGCTGCGGTACCTGAAGGCCGGGGCGGCGTACGTGCTCGGAGTGCTCGCGGTGCTGCTGTGGGCGAGCCTGCTCGTGCCGATCCCCGGGGCCGTCGTCGCCTGGTTCGGCAGCGTGGTGATCGGTTCGGCGCTCGTGAGCTCGTTGCCGTGGCGGGCGTGGTGGCGTCGCGTGGCGCGGGGATCTGCGAGGTCGCGCAGCAGCAGCGGTCTCGCTCCGTGAGTCAGCGGTGGTCGCGGCGAGCGGCGGCTGCGGGAGCGTCATCGCGGACACCGGCGGCGAAGAGTGCCTCCTGCGCGTCGGCGAGGTCCTTGCCCTCGATCGAGAACGCGTCGAAGACCGCGTGCCGGAACCCGAGCCACCCGACCACGACACCGACCGCGACGAGCGCCGTGAGGATGCCGTACATGACCTCGGGGTGGTCGAGGAGCAGCGGGGTCACGAACGCCAGCAGCGCCGCGGCGATCCGGGCCACCGCGATGATCGTGCCCTGGACCGAACCGCGGAGCAACGTCGGGAACGACTCCTGCGACCAGACCTTCATGATCGCCTCGAAGGCGAACGCGTTGCCCACCGCGCCGAACGCGAGCATCGCGACGAGGGTCGGCAGCGAGAAGCCGAACACGAGCGGCAGGCCGTAGCTCACCACGAGGCACACGGCGCCGACGATGTAGAACGGCATCCGCAGCCGACCGTCGACGATGCGCATGAACCAGAACGCGAGCAGCATCCCGATCGGCACGCTGACCAGGTTCATCGTCGAGAAGAACGGCACCGACAGCCCGACGACGTTGACGGCCACGTAGGCGCCGAACTGCCCGCCGGTGTTCGCGCCGAGGTTCGTCAACGTGTAGAAGACCAGCAGGGACAGGAACGGCAGCAGGAAGATGCGCTGCGTCAGGACGTCGCGGATGCCGTGGCGGGCAGCACGGACGGTGTGTGCGCCCGCGGCCTTCTCGGCATGGGCGTCGGACCACGTGGTGGACTCCGGGATCGTGAAGCGCAGGACCATCACGACGAGTGCGACGACCCCGACGTGCGCGAACATGATCTGACCACCGGCACGGCCGAGGTCTCCGACGCCCGCCGAGATGGCGTAGGTCGCCAGGATCCCGGCGAACCAGAGCACCTGGGAGAAGCCGACGAGCCCGCCCCGGTTCTCGTCGGTCGCCGCCTCGGAGATCGTCGCGAGCGAGACCGGCAGGTCCGCCCCGGTGCCGAGGCCGACGAGGATCGTGCCGATGAGCAGCCCCGCGAACGCCGGGCTCGCCACCAGGACCCCCGCACCGACGACGGTCATCGCCATCGTCACGATGAACACCGCCCGACGACCGAACAGGTCACCGAGCCGGCCGCCGGAGAGCGCGCCGATCGCGATGCAGAACGTGAGCGCGCCGGACAGCACCCCGATCTGCGTGCCGGTGATGCCGATCGACTGCTGGTACAGGACGAGCGCGGTGCCGGAGCTCACGATCGCGGCCGCGTCGATGTACGAGGCCATCCCCGAGACGACGGCGACCCACCAGGGGTGCGGTCGCCGGGCGGGCTGCTGGGGTCGGTTCACTGCGTTCTCCCTTGAACGTCGGCCGAACACCGGATGAAACGGTTCAACCGGTCGGCGGCACTGTAGCCCGCCGAGTACCGCAACCGCAAGGATCGTTCACTCCGCCTGCTGTCCACAGCCTCGCTGTTCGTTTCCTGAGGACATTGACTTCAGCGACTCCCAGAACCTACGGTCATCGCAGCGGCACCGTCGCCGCGCATTCCCGAGGAGAACACCATGTCGATCGAGCACCTCGCCCGTGGCGTCGCCCATCCGGCCATCGAGTACCGTCCGGAGCTGCGGTGGTGGCTCGCCGAGGGCCTGCACACCGACGTGACCCTCCGACGCGAGGTCGACACCGCCCACGCACTCGGGTTCGGCGGCATGGAGTTCCTGGCGATGGACGAAGGGGCGATCGACCACGGCCGGTACGGCTGGGGGTCCGAGGAGTGGGTGCACGACTCGCAGATCGTCGTCGAGGAGACCACCGCCAGGGGCATGTCGGTGAGCTTCACGTCCGGGACGAACTGGTCGAACGCGAACCTGCCGACGATCGACGCAGACCACCCCGCCGCTGCGCAGGAACTCGACGTCGTGCACGAGGACCTGCCCGGCGGGACGAGCCGCTCGGGTGCGCTCCGTCGGATCGACCTCGACGCGCCGATCGCACAGACGACGCTCCCCGGCGAACGCGGGACGGTGCGCGTCCAGACGCTCGTCGCGGTGGTCGCGACGCGCGTCGTCCCGGACCCCGCCGGTTCCGGCGCCGCGACCGTGCTGGACCCCGACTCGGTGGTGGACCTGACCAGCGCGGTCACCGACGAGGCGCTCGACTGGACCGCACCGGAGGGCGGCTCCTGGCGGTTGTCCACGTTCTGGAGCCACGGCACCGGCCAGACGGCGTCACCGTCGGCGACGGTCAACTGGACGGTGAACTACCTGGAGCGAGCGGGCGTGGATGCCGTGATCGACTACTGGGAACACGTCGTCCTGACCCCTGGCCTCCGCGCCGAGATCGCCCGCAATCCCCGTGCCCAGATGTACATGGACTCCCTCGAGCTGTCGACCTACGGCGACGGTGGCCTCTTCTGGGGAGCGCACGTCGCCGAGGAGTTCCGGACGCGCCGCGGCTACCCGATCACGCCGTGGCTGCCGTTCCTGACCCGCAGCGCTCCGTTCATGGCGTCGAGCACCACGTACCACGCCGAACCGGTGCCGGACCGGGCGGTCGACGTCGAGAAGGTCCGCTTCGACTACGTCCGGACGCTCACCGACCTGTACATCGAGAACATGCTGCGCCCGTTCGCGGCGTTCCTGCACGCCAACGGCATGACGCTGCGGTCCGAGATCAGCTACGGGCTGCCGTTCGAGTTGACGCGCCCCGGGCCGGAGGTCGACGGGATCGAGACGGAGTCGCTCGAGTTCGCCGCGCAGATCGACGCGTACCGGCTGCTCGCGGGGCCGGCGCACCTGTTCGGCAAGCAGTACTCGTCGGAGACCGGTGCGACGACCCGTAACCACATGCTCGACCACCGGTTCTACGACCAGATCGTCGCGACGCAGCTCGCCGCCGGCATCACGAAGACCGTCCTGCACGGCTGGGCGAGCACCACGGGCGCCGAGGGCGTCACGAGCTGGCCGGGACACGAGGGCATGTGGAGCATGTTCTCGGAGCGCTTCGACGCCCGGCAGCCCGCTGCCGAGTTCTACCCGCTCTGGAACGACGCGATCGGCCGGTACCAGTACGTCCTGCGCCAGGGACGCCCGCGGATCGACGTCGGCATCCTGCACACCGACCACTTCACCGACAACGCGTCCGGCATGGTGTTCCGCGACGCCGACGGTGGCCGCGTCCCCGACGAGGTCGCCTACGGCCAGTACTGGATGCGCGACCGGCAGAACCACTGGTGGCGCGACCTCGGCATGCAGGACGCCGGGTGGACGTACGAGTTCCTCGACGGGTCGCTGCTGCTCCGCGACGACGTCCGGGTGGACGGCGGCCTGGTGCAACCGGACGGCCCCGGGTACCAGGCACTGCTCGTCTTCCAGAGCGCGCTCGATGCCGACGTCGCAGCACGCCTGCTCGCCTGGGCCGAGGACGGCGTGCGGATCCTCGTCGTGCACGGCACGCGTGAGCTCAAGTCGCTGATCGCCGGGACGGACACGCACCACCCCCGAGCGGCCGCCCGCACCCCGGGCCTCGACGGACGCGACGCCGAGCTCGCGGACACCGTCGAGCGGCTGCTGGCCCTGCCGTCGGTGACCGCGATCGACGACGCCGCCGACACCGTCGCCGCCCTGCGCGGCCTCGGCGTGACCGGCCGCGCCGAGTTCGTGACGGAGGACCGGAGCGTCCTGTCGCACCTGCGCGAGGACGGTGACCTGCTGCACGTGTACCTGTACCACTTCCTGTACGAGACGACCTCGGCGACCACCGTGGAGGTCGCGCTGCCCGGCACCGGCGCGGTGTACCGCGTCGACGCCTGGTCCGGCGCGGTGTTCCCCCACCCGGCCGCACGGACCGAGGGCGACCGGACGATCGTCACCGTGGACCTCACGCCCGGTGAGACCGCGCTGTTCACGCTCGACCGCAGCGGGCCTGCGCGCGAGACCGCACTCGACGCCCGGCTCGGCGGACGCACGACGACCGACGTCGTCGTCGAGATGACCGACTGGCGGATCGCGGTCGAGAGCTGGGACGCGGGCGGTGAGGAGCTCATCACCGAGGACCGCGGCCACGGCTACGTCACGCGCGAGGTCCGGCCGCTGACCGACGTCCGACGACTCGACGCCGGTACCGGTCCGCTCCGTCCGTGGAAGGACCTGCCCGCCGTGGGACCGGAGGTCTCCGGGGTCGGCGAGTACGCCACGTCGTTCTCCGTCGACACGGTGGACGACGACGACGCCCGGTTCCTGCTGGACCTCGGGTCGACGGCCGGCGGGCTCGGTTCGGTCGTGCTCAACGGCGGACCGGCACGCGGGTTCGACACCTCGCACCCGGTGGTCGACGTCACCGACGACCTGCGCACGGGAGAGAACACGGTGGTCGTGCGGGTCGCCAGCTCACTCAACAACCGGTTGCTCGCCCGCGGGTACTACGAGGACGTCCCCGACGTCATCGCGCAGCTGCTCGGCGACCCCGACGCGGTGCAGACGACGCACGTCCGCGACCACGGCCTGCTCGGTCCCGTTCGTCTGGTGGTCGGATGACCCGTCGCGGCGGACGACCGAGCGGTGTGGACCTGCGCCCCGTCATCACCCCCGACCCGTTCGACATCCGGGTCGCACTCGCGGGCATCGTGCACTGGGCGGACAGCCCGCAGGTCCGGCAGCGCATGATGACCGCGATCGACTTCCCGGTGGCCGATCTGTCGATGTTCCTGGTGGTCAACCAGCTGACCTACCGCGGAGCGACGAAGCCGAGCGTGCTCGCGGGGGCGTTGGGCACCGGTCGTGCCAACCTCACGAAGATCGCGAACCGGCTCGAGGACATCGGGCTCGTGGTCCGGGTACCGGCTCCCGATGACGAGCGCAGCGTGTTGATCGCGCTCACCGCCGAGGGCCGCGGGTACGGCGAGCGGATCAGCGACCAGCTCAGCCAGGACCTCGATGCGGTCCTCGCCCACTGGGGTCCGAAGGACGTCGACGCCCTCCGGCGGGTGCTCGCGCGCCTGCGACACGACGCGGCGAACGGGTCCTGAGCCGAGCGTCGCTCCGGCACCCGTGTGCACGATCACCGTCGGCCGCGTTGACTGGAGTGTCGGTCGAACGAGGAGTGCACGTGCTGGGTCCTGAACTGGTGGTCGTCCTCGGCCTTGCCATCGCACTGACGGCGGGGATCGCGGACCGGATCCGGGTGGCCCCTCCGGTCCTGCTGCTCGTCTTCGGCGCTGCGCTGGCCTTCGTGCCGGAGTTCGCGGACGTCGAGCTGCCGGCCGACGCCGTCCTGCTGTTGTTCCTGCCGGCGCTCCTGTACTGGGAGAGCCTGACGACGTCGCTGCGCGAGATCCGGAAGAACCTGCGCGGCATCGTCCTGATGGGCACCCTGCTCGTGGTCGCCACAGCGGGCGCCGTCGCCGTCCTGCTCCACCTGCTCGGCATGCCGTGGGGTCCGGCCTGGGTGCTCGGCGCCGCCGTGGCCCCGACCGACGCGACCGCGGTCGGGGTGCTCACGAAGATGCTGCCGCGCCGCAACGTCACCGTGCTGCGGGCGGAGAGCCTGGTCAACGACGGCACGACCCTCGTCGTGTACGGCATCGCGGTCGCCGTCACGGTGGGCACGCAGGAACTCACGTTCTGGGGCGTGTCGGGGATGCTCGTCCTGTCGTACCTCGGTGGGGTCGCCGCGGGGCTCGCCGCGGCGTGGGTCGGCACGCTCGTGCTGCGCCGGGTCGACACCGTGGTGCTCGAGAACCTCGTCACGCTCCTCGTGCCGTTCGGTGCGTTCCTGGCGGCCGAGGCGATCGGCGCCTCCGGTGTGCTCGCCGTGGTGGCGGCCGGCATCGTCGTCAGCCAGGTCGGGCCGAAGCTCGACCGCGCCGAGACCCGGCAGCAGGTCCGCGCCTTCTGGTCGTTCCTGACGTTCCTGCTCAACGGTGCACTGTTCGTCCTGGTCGGCATCGAGGCGATGGTCGCGGCCCGGGCGCTGACGCCGTCCGAGCTGCTCCGCGCCGTCGGCGTCGTCCTGGCCGTCGCGGTCGTGCTCGTCGTGGTCCGGTTCGCGTTCCTCAACGCCGCGGGCGGCACCGTCTGGCTCGTCACCCGTCGGACGGGAGGCGCGCCCCGCGAGGGCCACCGTGACCGGCTCGTGAGCGGTTTCGCCGGGTTCCGCGGCGCGGTCTCGCTGGCGATGGCCGTCGCCGTCCCCCGCGTGCTCGAGTCCGGAGCGGACTTCCCGGACCGCGACCTCATCGTCTTCGTCACGGCCGGCGTGGTCGTCGTCACCATCGTCGGTCAGGCACTCGTGCTGCCGGCGGTCCTGCGGCGGGCCGCGCTGCCCGAGGACGAGTCGGTCGGTGAGGAACGTCGCTACGCCGAGCGGACCGCGATCGAGGAGGCCCTCGACGCCCTGCCGCGGCTGGCACGGTCGACCGGAGCCGACCAGGCCACCGTCGACCGGGTGCGCAAGGACTACGAGGCGCACCTGGACGTCATCCAGGCACGCGAGGAGGACGACGACGATCACCCGGCGGTGCAGCGGCACGACACCGCCGTCGCGCTCGAACTCGCCCTGGTGCAGCACAAGGCCGCGACCCTGCTGCGGCTCCGCGACTCGGACGAGATCGACGACCTGGTGCTCCGGCAGGTCCGCGCCGGCTACGACGCGGAAGAGGCACGGTTGGGCGGCATCACGCCGGCGTGACGCCACCGTCCGCGTCGTCGGAGGCCGCAGCGTCGGACGCGAGCGCCTTGCGACGCTGCGCGACCTGGAGCGCGATCGCGACCGGGATCGCGGCGAGGGCGACCGCCCGCAGCCACGGGCGGTCGAACGCGTGCCGCGTGGCGTGGTCGAGCGACACCGGACCGGGGCCGCCGAGCGCGAACATCGCCGCCGAGAAGCCGAGGAACGCCGGGAACTCGAAGCCGCCGTCCGCGTTGAAGAAGCCGTTCGGGGTGTGCACGCTCGACGCGACGCCCATCGTCGTCGCGGCGCCCGCACCGGCGATCGGGGTGGCGAGCCCGAGTGCCAGGGCGGCACCGGAGCCGGCCTCGCCGATGCCGGCCAGCACGGCGTTCCGCTTGGCGGGGCGGAACCCCATCGCGTGCATGCCCTGCGCGGTGCCCTCGATGCCTCCGCCGCCGAACGCGCCGAAGAGCTTCTGGGAGCCGTGCGAGACGAGCACGGCTCCGAGGGCGATGCGGAGCAGGGTCTTGGCGGTGACCGAAGCGGTGCTGGTGGTGTGCGAGCTCATGCGTTCTCCCGATCGTCCGTGGTGGTGATCCGGGCGACGGTACGCCGGTGCGGACCCGCGTGGCCACCGCCTCGGGCGGGCGTCATCAGCTGGTGATCCGGCGCCGTCCGGTGACGCGGACGACCAGGCCCGCGACGACGGCCCCGACGATCGGGGCGACGATGAAGACCCAGAGCTGCGTCAGGGGTGTGGCACCGCCGTAGACGGCTGCCGCGATCGACCGGGCGGGGTTCACGGACGTGTTGCTGATCGGGATGCTCACCAGGTGGATCAGCGTCAGGGTGAGACCGATGCCGATCGGCGCGACCGCCTGGTACTCCCGCTTCGCCGTGATCGAGAGGATGACGGCGATGAAGACACCGGTCAGCACGGCCTCGGCCAGGAACACCGATCCGAGTCCGTACCCGCCGGGGCTCGCGGACCCGTAGCCGTTCGAGGCGAAGCCGCCGTCACGAGCCGCCGTGAGCGCCCCGGACTTGCCGGACAGCACGGCGGCGATGATGCTCGTCGCGACGAGACCACCGACCACCTGGGAGACGATGTAGCCCGCGACGTGGCGTGCGTCGGTGCGACCGGCAGCCAGCAGTCCGAGCGTGACGGCGGGGTTGAAGTGCCCGCCGGAGATGTGCCCGACCGCCGAGATCCCCGCGACGAGCGTGAGCCCGAACGCCAAGGCCACGCCGAGGTAGCCGACGCCCTGCTGGTTGTCCGTGGCGTTCGGGATGTTTGCCGCGAACAGCGCGGTCCCGACCCCGCCGAGGACGAGCAGGAAGGTACCGAAGAACTCAGACGCGTACCGGGCCAGCGGCGACCAGACGTCGGCGTCTTCTCGCTGCTGTTCGGATGTGGACTCGCTGACCGGCTCGGTGCGTCCGCGGTCGTGGTGTGGGCGGCGCTGGGCCATGGCGGGTCCTTTCATCGGTCGGGCGTGCGCCCGGTGGTGGGTGTTGCGTGGGTCTTCGGTGGGCCGGGAGGCCCGGGGTCGCGTCCGGCTGACGGGTGTCAGTGGACGCGGGTCGACTTCGCGAGCGCCGAACGGGTCCCACCGGTGAGGTGGACCAGGACGGGCACCTCGCGGCCGAGCGTGCGGTCGAGGACCGCGACGGCGCGGTCGACGGCGTCGAGCACCGAGACGGCGTCCCCGCCGCGGCGGACCGCGACGCGGATGCGAGCAGCACGCTGCTTGCGCACCAGGTAGGTGTCGACGCGGGAGCCGACGACGTCGCGGACCCCGGCGAGCTCGTGCTCGACGACGTCGCGGACGAGTGCGACGTTCACCGTGACGGCGTCCTCACCGGAACGCTCGCGGACGGCGACGGACGTGCCGCCCCCGCCGCGGGTGAACACCCAGACCAGGGCGAGCACGATGACGACGGCGCAGGCGGCGGCGACGATCCAGAGCGAGGACGCGGGGACGTCCAGGTTGCTCGGCAGGTCGACGGTGGGCTTGATCGCGTCCTGCACGGCGGGCAGCACACCCGCGCCGATCGTGAGACCGACGACGACGGCGACGAGGCCGAGGACGAAGAGGATGATCCGGTTCATGGTCCGGTTGCTCTTGGTCATGCGAGGGTCCCCTTCTCGTCGACGCGGACGCGGATGTTCTGGCCGAATCGTTCGTCGAGACCACTGAGGCGGTCGCGGACGGCTGCCTGCACGGCCTGCTCGTCGACCGGGATGCCGGTGACGGGCACGATCCGGACGTCGGTGCGGCGACCGCGGGCGGTGGCCGAGGCGTTGCCCTCGGGGACCCCTGCGGCCGTGCCGGCGGCGTTGGCCGCGGTCGAGGCGACGATGCGGGTGTCGATGACGACGGCGCCACGGTCGTGCTGGACGACGGAGCGGTGCTGGCGACCCGGCTTCAGGGCCAGGACGATCAGCACGATGCCCAGGACCACGAGCACGACGGCGATGACCTCGGCGATCGTGACGAACGCGGCATCGGGCTGCAGTGCGGCGTCGACGGCGGTCTGCGGGTCGGCGAGGAGCGGAGGCCGCCCGATCGCCCGCAGGACCGACTCCGTGCCGATCCACGCGGCGACCAGTGCGAGGACCACCAGCGCCACCGCCACTGCGGTCGAGCGGGAGCGGTGCACGCTCCGACGACGGATGCGTCGTTCGACGGAACCGTTGCTCATGATGGTCTCCTACCGGGTTCGGGACTCGCGCTCGCGCACGATCCCGGTGAGTTCGATGTGGGCACTGCCGACGCGGCGGCCGGTGAGTTCGCTCACGCGGCGCTTGACCTCGTCGGCGACCTGGGCCGAACGGGCGACGAGGTCGTCGCCCGCGGCGATCGGGCCGGTGACGTCGAGGGCCATTGCTCCGGCCGCGTCTCCGAGACCGACCCTGACCCGCTTGGCGGGGGCGCCGAGCCGTTCGGCTGCGACGGCCCGCGCCAGCGAGGTCAGTGCACGAGCGGTGATCTCGACGCGGCCCGGGACGACGTCCGGGCCGGCGTTCACCGGGAGCTCCGGCGCCCGGTGAGCACGTCGGTCAGGGCGCCGCGGTCGATCTTGCCGGTGGCGAGGGCGGCCACGAGGGCCCCGATCGCACCGAAGACGATGACCAGGACGAAGCCCCAGAACCCGAACTGCAGTGCGACGACTGCGAGGACGGCGCCGATGAGGGCACCGATCAGTGTGTTGCTCATGCGACTCGCGCTTCCTTCTTCTCGTCGTTCTCGTTGTCGTCGTCGTCGCCCGGGATGAAGACGTCCTGGACGGTCACGTTGACCTCGGCGACCTCCATGCCGACGATCTGCTCGAGGGCACGTGCGACGCTGCTGCGGACGCCGTCGGCGACCTGCTGGAGCGACACCGGGTACTCGGCGACGATGACGATGTCCGCGGCGACCTGCTTCTCGCCGACCTCGACCTTGACGCCCTGACCGTGGTCGCGCTGGCCGATCGCGTCGCGGAGGGCGCCGATCGCACGGGCAGCGCCGCCGCCGAGCGAGTGCACGCCGTTGACCTCGCGGGCCGCGATGCCGGCGACCTTCGACACGACGGTGTCGTCGATGACGGTCTTGCCGGTGACGCCGCTGTTCGAGCCGGCGTGCGAGGTGGCACGGGCCGCAGCGGTGGTTGCCGGGGTGGTGGTGATGGAGTCAGCCATGGTTCGTTCCTTCCGAGTGACCCGCCGGGCGTTCCCAGCGGTTGCTGTTCACGGATGAGACGGGCTGCACCGACGGAAGTCACGCGCGTCCGACTCCTTCCAGCGAAGTCCCAGAAACACGACTGGAGGGCCCGGTCCTTGTCCCCCGACGCGCATCGCGACGGCGTCCGGCGCGCAAAGCGGCCGCGGCGGGACGCGTGCTGTCCCCTTCCCGCGCCGAAGCGACTCAGGCCGTGACCACGCGTGCGCGGCGACGGGAGCAGGACGAGTGCCTACAGGTCCTTGAGGCGGCGCCCGGCGAGCCGGTCGCTCCACCGTGCGACCGCACCGGCGACGGATTCGTGGTGTCCCGCGTGCCCCTCGGCGAGACCGCACCGCCAGCGGTCGAAGACGCTGAAGCACAGGTCGCGGGACTGCCGATCGGGCGCGGCGCCGGTCAGCGCTGCGCCTCCGACCGGATCGGTCGCGTCGGACGGGTGGGTGGTGTGGTTGTCGTCGATCATTCCGCGGTGTGGACGACACGACCACCGGATTCGTCACGGATCGGTCGGGCTCCGGTCCGCCCGGGCGTTTCGCGGCCGCCCGGTGCATCGTGGACGCACGACGGTCGGACGGCCGCCCTGGACGACGACCGGAAGGCGGGGATGGACCACGACGATCCCCTCGTGCGCGCGGCGGACGCCACCCTCGTGGTCCGCGCCGCCGACGGTGACGTGCACGCGTTCGAAGTGCTCGCCCGTCGCCACGGTCCGCTGATGCGGGTGTACGCGGAGCAGATGCTCGGCTCCAACGTGGAGTCGGACGACGTGGTGCAGGAATCGTTCCTGACCGGTTGGCGACGACTCTCGGACCTGAACGACCCCGCGCGGTTCCGCCCGTGGGTGATGCAGATCGTCACCCGCAAGGCGCTCGACCGTCTGCGTCGGCGCCGTCACCACGACGACGTCGAGACGGCGCAGCACCGGGCGGACGCCGCCCGGCAGCCGGAGCGTATCGTCGAGACGCGGATGCAGCTCGATGCGATGTGGGCCGCGCTGGACCGGCTCCCCGCAGACCAGCGACGGTGCTGGCTGCTCCGCGAGACCGCCGGCTACAGCTACCAGCAGATCGCCGACGAACTCGAACTACCGGTGTCGACGGTGCGCGGGCTGCTCGCGCGGGCCCGTCGGTTCCTGACCGCGGAGATGGAGGCATGGCGATGAGCGACCTCGACGACGTCCCCGTGCCCGAGGACGACCTCGACGGCCACACGATGGAGGAACTCGCCGAGTACCTCGACCGGGGCCGTTCACCCCGTGACCCGTCCATCGAGCGCTCCGCCTCGTGCCGCCTCGCCTTGTCGAACATGGAGCGCCTGCGCGAGCTGTCGCTCGGCGCCCTGCAACACCGGGCCGACGCCGAGCCGGACCGCGAGACCGACTGGGTCGACCGTCTGCTGGCGACGATCCGCTCCGAGGTCCGACCCGGCCGCGACGTGCCGGTCCCCCATCCCGACCCACGACTGCGCCTCACCATGACCGAGGCCGCCGTCCGGGGATTGGTTCGTCGGACCGGTGACACGATGGGCGGGGTCGTGATGGGGAGTTGCGCTCTCGACGGGGAACTCGGCGACCTCGGAGCCCCGGTCCACGTGCGGGTGACCGCGGGGTTGGTGTACGGGGCACCTGCGGCGGAGACCGCGGACCTCCTGCGGTCGCGGATCGCCGCGGCTCTCGACCGCCACACTGCCCTGACCGTTGCGTCCATCGACGTCGTGTTCGACGACGTCTCCCTGCCCTAGGAGCACGACGTGAGCGACGAAGCCCTGTCCCGAGTCCTCACCGACCGGATCCGCACCGTTCCGGGAGTCACCGGCGTCTACCCGAGGAGACCGATCGTGCACGCCGCCGCCGAGGCCGTCGCGTCGACCCTCTCGCTGCAGGAACCCGACGTCCTCGTGGACGTGCAGCGCGACGGCGCGGCCCTCCGGGTCGGGGCGGGCATCGCCGTCGACGACACCCGGCCGGCGACCGACACGATCCGTGAGGTCGCCGAACGCATCCGCGACCTGGTCGACGAGCGCACGGGCGCACCCGCTGACGTCGTCGAGGTGACGATCCGGCTCGTCGAGGGCATCGGCCTGGCCGCCGACGCGCCCTCCGGCACCGGTGCGGGCGAGCACGCGTCGACCGGCTGACCTCGGGCGCGCTCCGAGCGGGGTCAGGCTGGCGTGCCGAGCTGGTAGCCGGTGCCGCGGATGGTGGTGATGAGGTCGCGGTCGGTCTTCCGCCGGATGTAGTGCACGTACGTGTCGACGGTGTTCTCCTGCTCGCCGTGTTCGAACACCGCGGAGAGCAGGTGTCGCCGCGAGAACGCGCGCGCTGGTTCCGCAGCGAGGACCCGGAGCAGGGAGCTCTCCTTCTCGGTGAGGAGGACCCGACCGGTGTACGGCGAGTGGATGCTGTGGTCATCGGGGTAGAAGGTCCACCCTCCGATCTCCACGCCTGTTCCGGTGCCGGTGTAGTCGCGGGTGAGCGCCCGGAGTCTGGCGGCGAGTTCATCGAACTCGAACGGCTTCACGAGGTAGTCGTTCGCTCCGGCGTCGAGACCGGAGACGCGGTCGCGGAGCTCGCCGAGTGCTGTGAGCATGAGCACCGGGGTGCTGATCCGCTGGCTCCGGATCGCGCTGATGAACTCGGTGCCGTCCATGCCGGGAAGCCGCCGATCGACGACCATGACGTCGAAGTACCGTTCCACTGCCGTGACGAGTGCCTGCTCACCGTCGGACGCGAGGACGACATCCCAGTCCTCGCTGAGCACCTCGGCGACGAGCGGTCCGAGCCTGGGGTCGTCCTCGACGAGGAGCAGGCGTTGTCCCATGGTGTTCATCTTCCCTCGGCGCGACGAGTGATGGTCGGCGCGGACGTCGCCGCGTGCACTGTCGGGATGCGGAGCGCGAAGACGGTGCCGTGATCACCGGTGGACTCGACGGTGACGTCACCGCCGGCGCGGACCACGATCTCACGCACCAGGGCGAGCCCGATGCCGTTCCCCGTGCGGGTTCCGTCCGCGCTGTGGCCGTGGCCGTGACCGTGACCGTGGCCGCGGCCGGTTCCGTGTGCGAACCGGTCGAACACCCGCGTCGGTTCGATCCCGGAGATGCCGGAGCCGTCGTCCTGCACGCGGACGCATACCCGGTCGTGTTCCGGCGTGGTGGTCACGGTGACGGTGCCGCCCGGTGGGGTGTGGCCGATGGCGTTGTCCGTGAGTGCGACGAGACAGCGGTGCAGCTGTGTCGGCGTCATGCCCACGCTGGCGCTGTGGTCAACCACGTGGAGACGCACGTGCCGATCATCGGCGAGCACGCTCATGTCACGTCGAAGCCTTGCCAGTCCCTCCTGCAGGCCGGCGACACCCGGCTCGGATCGGGTACCTGCAGCAGCTTCGAGGAGGTCGTCGACGATGTCGATGAGGATCCGCGTGTCGCTGGTGAGATCATCGACGATCCGGCGGCGCGGGTCGTCGTCGGGGGTCTGCATGCGGAGCCGCTGGACGCGGGCATGCAGGACGGCGAGCGGTGTGCGGAGTTCATGACTGGCATCCGCGACGAAGGTCCGCTGCACATGCAGCGCCTCCGTCAGCGGCCGGACCGCGCGTCGCGCGATCAACCAGGAGGCGACTCCCGCGAAGAGGATCGCGAGCCCGCCGACCCCGATGATCGCCACCGTCAGGTCGAGCGTGTCCAGGGTGATGTGCACGTCGAAGGGACCGGGCTGCTCCCGCTGCTGGCCTGGGGTGAGCTGCCAAGCGACGTACGCGACGACCAGGGCGATGATCCCGATCACCAACGCCGCAGACACCCCCGCGACGCGGATGGAGATGCCGATGACCGACCGTCGAGAGGCGAGGCGATCCGCATCCCGGTCCGGAGCGCCACGGAGGGACCACCGCGCAGTGGTGTCGACGAGTCGATTCCATGCTGTGTCGATCAATCGGTTCCTCCGCTCCTGACACCGCCGTCCGGGGTGCTCCGAGGCTCCCTCACCCAAGGCAAGGAAACACCAAGGATGCGGTCGAATCCGGACACCCGGGTTTCTTGGTGGAGTCTTGCAGGCACGTTCGTACCGTCGTCGCACCGACCCGGGCACGAGGCCCGGTCACGACGAGGAGCACGCCATGACCCAGCTGACCGCTCGGCCCCGCCCGAAGCGCAACAAGGTGCCAGACCCCACCCCGTCGTTCTGGATCATCAAGGTCCTCGCCACGACCGTCGGTGAGACCGCAGCCGATCTGCTCAGCGACACCCTCGGGTTCGGTCTCCCGCTGACGACGGCCGTGATGGCCGCGGTCCTGGTCGTGTTCCTGGTGTTGCAGTTCCGCACCCGCGCCTACCGGCCGGTCACGTACTGGGTCACCGTCGTGCTGATCAGCATCGTCGGGACCTGCATCACGGACAACCTCACCGACGGGCTCGGCGTCCCGCTGGGGGTGAGCACGACAGTGTTCGCGGTGGCTCTCGCGGTGGTGTTCATCGTCTGGTACCGGAGTGAGCGCACGCTCTCGATCCACGAGATCGACACCACCAGGCGGGAAGCGTTCTACTGGCTGGCGATCCTGTTCACCTTCGCTCTCGGCACCGCAGCCGGTGACCTCATCGCCGAGCAGACCGGCCTCGGCTACCTGCCGTCGCTGCTGCTGTTCGCGGCAGCGATCGTGGCGGTCACTGCCGTCTGGTTCATCGGCCGTCGCGGTGCCGTCACCTGCTTCTGGATCGCGTACATCCTCACCCGCCCGCTCGGTGCGTCGACCGGGGACCTGCTCTCCCAGCCGACACACGACGGCGGACTCGGCATCGGGACCATCACCACCAGCATCGTCTTCCTCGCGGTCATCGCAGCGCTCATCGCATGGGTTTCAATCGGCCGTCGTGATCGCGTCGGTGCCGGCACCCGTGAGCAGCTCTCGTCGTGATCGACCGGTTCCCCCTCGCTGTCCACCTGTTCGACGCCGGATCCGTGCTGCACGCCTTCGGCCCTGCCGTCCTCGCCGGGATCGCGGTCCTGGTCTTCATCGAGTCCGGGGTGCTGTTCCCGTTCCTCCCGGGTGACTCGCTCCTGGTCACTGCCGCGATCACCAGCGCCGCGCTGGGCGTCGCACCATGGCAGGTCGCGGTCGTCGCGTCCTTCGCCGCCGTCGCCGGGGACCAGGTCGGCTACTGGATCGGTCGACGCTTCGGCCGCCGACTCTTCCGTGACGGCGCACGGGTGCTCACGACCGCTCGGCTGGACGAGGCCGAAGTGTTCTTCGCCAGGTGGGGCGGCCTGTCCCTGGTCCTCGGCCGGTTCGTGCCGGTGGTCCGGACCTACGTCCCGCTCGCGGCGGGGACAGCCGACATGCGCTACCGGAGGTTCTTCCTGTGGAACGTCGTCGGTGCGGTGGGCTGGGCGTGCGGACTCACGGCAGTCGGGGTGCTGCTCGGCGGGATCCCGCTCGTCGCGCACAACATCGACGTCCTGATGATCGTCATCGTCATCCTCTCGATCCTGCCGATCCTGATCGGAGTGGTCCGCAAGCGGCTGAGCAGCCGAACGGACCAGGACGACCAGGATGAACAGCCCATCGCGAGCGACCGCTGAGCGCGACCAGCACCCGAACGGTGCCGAACCAGATCACGGATCGGTCCACCGGTGACCGTCAGCGTGGTGGGCGGCGCACGGCCTTCGACGGATGACACCGTGCCGGCCGTACAGTGCACCTGATGACTGAGCAGCAGGCATGACCGCGGACGCCCTGGTGCGCACCCTGCTCGGTGTGCTCGCTCTCGTCGCGGTCGCGACGGTCGTCCTGCTTGCTGCTCGCGCGTCGGCGCCGTGGGCTCCGGCAGTGGCGATCGTCCGCGGCGCCCTGCAGCTCGCCGCCATCAGCCTCGTGCTCACCGGAGTCATCAGATCGCCCCTGCTGATCGGCCTCGCGCTCGGAGTGATGTTCGTCGTCGCGTCCTGCACGTCGGCTCGACGGCTCGGGGACCTCCCGACGATGGTGCTGCCGGTCGCCGGAGCAATGGCGACCGGCATCCTGGTCAGCGCGGTCGTCGTCTTCGGGAGCGGAGCGATCACGCTCTCACCCCGCTACGCCCTCGCGATCGGCGGCATCGTCATCGGGAACGCGATGTCCATCGCGACCATCGCCGGCCGTCGATTCCGCGAGCTCGTCGACGATCGCTGGGACGAGGTCGAGGGGTGGCTCGCGCTCGGAGCGACACCGCGCCGCGCCACCGCGGACCTGGTTCGACGCGCTGTGAGCGCCGCTCTGATACCGACAGTCGACCAGACGAAGACGACCGGACTCGTCACCCTTCCTGGCGCGTTCGTGGGCGCCGTGTTCGGTGGCGTCTCTCCCCTCGAAGCCGGGCGATTCCAGATCGTCGTCCTCGCGGCGATCATGGCGACGGGAAGCATCACCGCCGTCCTCGTGACCCGCTGGATCGGCCCGGTGCGGACCCGGCCGCACGTGGTCCCGATCCGCTGACGACTCGTCCCGACGACGATCGTGCCGGACCGTCCGGGGTGCTCGCTCGTCTGGTGCATCTGGGTGGTTCCTTGGAGCGGCGGCGGAAGGGTGCTGTTCGGAGGTCGTGGACATGACTGTTGGAGTGCTCGGAGGTGCCGGCGCTGTCGCTGCGCTGATCGTGGCGACGGCGGCAGCTGCCGCGTTGCTCGCCGTGGCGACCGAGGCGGATCGAGGGCGGTCGTCCGATGCGAGGTGAACGCGCACTGTGGCAACTCGGATCGGCGTTCACAGCAGCGGTGATCGTGGTGCTCATCGGAATCACGTTGACAGCCGTTCCGGGTGTCGGAGCGACCGAGACCGGCTTCGACCAGCTGCTGCATGAACACCTGACGCCGACCGCGCTGCTCATCGCGTCCGGGATCGGCGTGCTCCTCGAGCCCGCCGGCGGTCTTGCGATCCTCGTGGCCATCGGAGCGGTCGTCTGGTGGCGGTCCGATCGGGTCGCCGCGATGCAGTTCGTGGGGATCGCCGGGGTCTCGTGGGTGTCGGTCGAGCCGGTCAAGCTGCTGGTGCACCGGTCACGCCCGGTGCTCTCCGGCGTGCACCACGCGGTGGAGAGCTGGTCGTACCCGTCCGGGCACGTCGCGCTGGTCACTGCCCTGGTGCTCGGACTCGTCGCCGTGACGCACGGCAAGGCTCGAGCGCAGGTCGCCTCTATCGGGACCGTCGTCGTGATCGTGGTCGCGACCTCCCGACTCGCACTCGGCGTGCACTACCCGACGGACGTCCTGGCCGCGATCGTGTGGACGTCCGCAGTCTGGGTCGTCGTGCGTCACATCGCGCTGACCTGGACGAGAGCAAGTCAGACGCCCACTCGTCGCGGCCCCACCGCTGTTGCCGGCCTCCGGCCTCGATCACTCGTGGGGAAGGCGCGAGACCGATGACCGCCGTCGCGTCGCCGAGTGTCGTACCGGTGCGCAGCACACGCGCCCAACCGGTACGGCTGTGGGTGGTCCCCGCACTGGTCGGTGTCGGAACCACGTCCGTGGCGGCGGCGTTCAGCTGGGTGCCGTCCATTTGGTACGACGAGGCCGCGACGGTCGTGTCCGCCACCCGCCCCTGGGCGGCGCTGGCACGCGAGGTGCAACAGGTCGACGTCGTCCACGCGACGTACTACGCCGTGATGCACTGCTGGTTCGCGCTCGTCGGGTACACGCCGTTCACCCTGCGTCTCCCCTCCTCGATCGCGATCGGTGTCGCCGCGGCACTGCTCGTGGTCCTCGGACGCACACTCGCCAGCCCGAGGACCGGTCTCGTCGCCGGGGTCCTCTTCGCGCTCTTCCCACGGGTGACCTGGATGGGGTCGGAAGGGCGGTCGTTCGCCATCGACACCGCCCTCGCAGTCGGGACGACGATCCTCTTCGTCGCCGCCCGTGATCGCACCCGACAGGGAGCCCGGTCGTGGCCGTGGTGGGTGTCGTACGCGGCGATCTCGATCCTCAGCGGCGCGGTGTTCCTCTACTTGGCACTGATGACGGTCGGTCACGGCGTGACCGCGGCGCTGCCGCTGTTGCGGCGTTCTGGCCGTGATCGAGACAGGCGGAAGGTGCTCCTGCGCTGGGGTGCCGCAACTGCCCTGTCGGCGTGTGCGCTGCTGCCGCTCGCCTCGGCAACCGCTGGCCAGGATCGTCAGATCGCCTGGATCGATCCCATCAGTGCGCACACGATCCAAGAGGTGCTGCTGACGCAGTGGTTCACCAAGAACCCGGGCTTCGCGGTCTTCGGGTGCACCCTTGCTGTCGTCGGGGTCGTCCTGATGCACCGGAACGACACTCGCCGGCGGCTCCTCGTGGTGGCGCTGCCGTGGGCGCTCGTTCCCACGATCGGCCTGATCGCCGCGTCGTTGGTGACGAACCCGCTGTACTCCCCGCGGTACGCCGCGTTCACCGCCCCGGCGGTGGCGCTGTGCCTGGGTGCCGCCGTGACCGCCGTACCGACTCGGTGGTCACGACGCGCCGTGGCCACCGTCCTCGTCGTCGCCGCGGCGCTCACCGCACCGACGTGGGCGCAGCAGCGCACGGTCGCAGCGAAGGACGACGCCGCCTGGAACGAGGCAGCCGCCGTCATCGTCGCGCACCGGTCCGAGGAGCCCGTCGGGGAACGCGACGCGGTTGTCTTCGGGCCCCTCGAACGCCATCCCCTCGCCACCTCCAGGACCATCGCGGATACCTATCCAGCGGCGTTCTCCGGACTTCGCGACCCGCTCCTGGTTGCTCCGGCGAGCGAGTCCGCTGGCCTGTGGGGAACGCAACGACCACTGCGGGACATCCGTGAGGAGGTCGGTGCCGCGAAGGTGGTGTGGTTGCTCACCGCGGTCGAGCCCGATGTCCGCACCATCGTGACGCAGGCACTCACCCGCGACGGCTTCCGTCGGAGTCGCACTTGGCAACGCACCCGCACCTGGGTCGTGCAGTACGTGCGATGACACCGACGAAGGGCGTCCACGAGGTCGCTCATGGACACACGACCGCCTCGGCCCCCGGTGTCGCCCACGCGATGCCGTCCGTGTCGAACGCGAGCACGTCGACGCTCCCGTTGCCGGTGAGCCCGCGGAGGTCGTCAGCATCGCCCGCGACGACCGCCGTTGCCAGCACGTCCGCGGTGACGATGTCGTCAGCGATGACGGTCGCCTGCACGAAGGTGGGGGTCGCTCGTCGCCAGATGTGCTCGCCGCGCTCGGCGGTCCCCGAGGTCGCGACGGCGCGGCGCGGCGCATCGAGGTGGACGACGCCGACGACCGTGTCGCGGCGTGCCGGTTCGACCACCCCGACGCTCCACGATTCGTCTTCGCGGTAGTGTCCCCGGACGAGCACGTCCCCTCCGGCGCTGATCATCCAGTCGTCGGCGATGCCGTCGAGGACTGCTCCGGCGTCACGGATCGCCAGGGCCTTCACCACACCGGACAGGTCGACGACGCCGTCCGGGCGGTGCGGCGTGAACGCACCACCGGTCCGTTCCCGCCAGTCGAGCGCGAGCGCGTACACGTCGCGCACCGACGCCGGGGTGTCGGACAGCCGGAGCGATCCGTCGGCGACGCGGCTCAGCACCGACGCCGGGTCGTACAGGCTGTACCGGTGGTCGTAGGAGGCGAAGACGGCGCGCACCTCGGCGGCGGCCTCCGGGGTGGCTCCCCGGAGGCTGACGACGGTACCCATGGTCTCGAGGGTCTGGACGCTCACAGCCCGGCCTTGTCGATCGCGGACTGGAGCGACGTCGTGTAGCCCTGACTCGTGAAGGTCGCACCGCTGACGGACTGGATCTGTGCGGACTGCGCCTGCAGTCCCTCCTGGCGCAGGACCGGTGCCGCCTGCTGACTGATCTGCACCGATCGGCCGTCGCTGTTCGTGAGCTGCAGCGGGGTGACGTCGGTGATCGTCCCGTTCGCGACGGTGATCTGCACCTGCACCGGGCCGTACCGGGTCTGCGTCGTGTCGCCGGCGAAGGTGCCGGAGGCGGACGACCCAGCAGTGGTGCCGGTGCCGCTGCTGCCGCCGTTGGTCCCGCTGCCGGCGCTGTCGCTCGTCGACCCGGTGCCGGTCGTGCCGACACCCGACGTCGTGCCCTGCTGTGCCGGTGCGGTGACCGCGGGCTGGCCGCCGAGCTGCCACCCGATGGCCAGGACCGCGATCGACGAGACGACACCGCCGGCGATGATGCGTGCTCTCATGACTCGAACCGTTCCTGGTGGATCTGGTGTTCCGGCACCCCTGCCGACCGCGCTTCGCGGACCACGAGGTCGGACCACGCCCGCGGCCCGCACACGTACAGGTCCGACTGCAGCAGGTTCGGGAACACGGACCGGAGGGAGACCCCGCGCCGGACGTCCTCCTCGGTCATCCAGCTCTCGCGGGAGCGGGATCGGTGGCCGACCATCGTGTACAGCCGGTTGCCCGTCGCCTCGGCGAGGTCCGCGATCTCGTGCCACAGGTACTGCTGGTCGGCGTCGGTCCCGCGCAGCAGCACGGTGGCCTCGCCCGGACGGAGGTCGGTGTCCTCCAGCAGCGAGCGCACGGGGGTGATCCCGATGCCGGAGGCGACGAGCGCGAGGTACGGGGCCGTCCGGGCCCGGCTGGTGAACAGGCCGTACGGACCCTCGAGGGACACGAACGCCCCAGGCGTGATGCGTCCGAGACGGGCGGAGCCTGCACCGAGGTCGCGGACGGTGATCCGTGCACGACCGCGGGCGGGGACCGCCGAGAACGACACCGGGTTCGCGTGCCACCACGTCTTCGCGGTCCAGAACCGCCAGACCCCGTACTGCCCGCCGCGGGCTCCGAGGCGGTCGAGGTCCCGTCCGGCGAGGTGGATCGACACGACCCCCGGCGCGACGGTCTCGATGCCGGCCACACGGATCCGGTGCCGGAACGTCACCACGATCGGCACCGCGAAGCGGTACAGCGCGATGAGTCCGAGCGCCACGACGTACAGGGCGATCCAGTAGACACGCTGCCAGGTGCCCTGCGCGAGGACGCTGCCGACGCTGAGCATGTGGGGCAACGCGACGAGCACCGCGGCGTAGCTGAGCAGGTGGATGAGGTGCCATGCCTCGTACGGCAGCCGACGGCGCACGGCGACCAAGGACGAGACCACCACGACGAGGAACAGCACGAGGCCGAGGAAGGCGAGTGGCATGTCGGGTGTCGAGAAGAGCGCGATCGTCTCGGCGATCGGACCGGTCCCCGCGGACGCGCCGTAGCCGAGTGTGAGCAACGCACCGTGCGCGAGCAGCAGGTACAGCACCGGCTTGCCGAGCGAACGGTGGACCGCGACGGCGTTGTCGTGGCCGAACGTCCGGTCGATGAGCGGTACCCGGGCGGCGAGCACCAGCATCACGAGGACGAGGTCCGTGGCGACGAGCCCTGCCACGATCCCGGCGTCGGTGAGCCAGCCGCCGATCCCCACGACCCTGTGCGAGCCGGGCGAGGCGAGCCAGAGCGTCACGGCGATCGAGGCGGAGACCCATGCGAGGATCCCGAGCAGATCCGTCATGGCGCTCCGGCGGCGACCGGCTCGACGGCGGCGGCGCGCGGCGATGTCGAGGGACTCCGCCGGGGGTACGGCGTCCCGCAGGCGCGCGCGTTCGGTCGTGCTCGGGGGTGTCCTCGGTGTGGCGCGAGCGGTCTCGATCATCGTCTCGGTCCTCTCCAGCATGCGATCGGGTGACTCACAGCATCAGGAGCGGTCCTGTGGACGGACCCCGAACGGAGCGCCCCGTTCGTTCGAGACCTCGAGTGATCGGCGTGGACCGAGGTCCCGGTCAGCGCGCGGGGACGCTGACCGTCGCGACGGCACCGCCGGACGCCGCGTTGCAGAGGTCCGCCGTCCCGCCTGCGCGTTCGACGATGCCGCGGACGAGGGCGAGCCCCAGGCCGCTCCCGCCGAGGACGGCACGTCGGGCGCTGTCGGCCCGGGTGAAGCGGTCGAAGGCCTGCGGAAGGAAGTCGTCCGGGACGCCGGGGCCGTCGTCGACGACGCACAGGTCGAGTCGACCGTCGGCGGACTGGTCGAGCGTGACCCGGACCACCCCGCCGTCCTCCCCCGCGGCGATCGCGTTGGCGACGAGGTTGTCGACGACCCGCGCGAACGCCGCGGGCTCGAGTCCGTAGTGCTCGTCCGGCGCCGTCAGTTCGACGGCGAAGTCGATGTCGCGCGCCCCGACGTGTGTCAAGGCGCGGGCGCGGTCGATCGATCCCATGAGTTCCGTGACGAGCGCAGCGGCCGACGTCGACGGAACACCCTCCGCCTCGTCCAGCCTGCTGAGTTCCAGGAGGGCGTTCGCGAGCGCGACCAGCCGTGCCGCATCGCCCTCGGCGGCGCGCAGCTCGCGCTCGAGCGCGACGGCGTCGCCCGACGAGCGGTGTGCCAGTTCGAGTCGGGCGGTGAGGGCAGCGAGCGGCGTGCGGAGCTCGTGGCTGGCGTCGGAGACCATCCGTCGCTCGCGCTCGGTGTTCTCACGCTGGCGGTCGATGAACGTGTTGAGCGTCCGGGCGAGGGCCGCGAGTTCATCGTCGGAGGCGCCGACTGGCAGGTGGCCGCCACCGTTCCCGGCGCTGAGGCGCTCGGCGGTCCGGCGCATCCGCCCCACTGGGCGGAGGGCGATGGTCGACAGCAGCCAGGCCGTCGCCGCGAAGGCGAGCAGTGCCAGGAACGTTCCGACTACCAGGGACCGGTCGACCCGCGCCACCGTCTCCTGCCCGGCCCGGCCGTCGTGCGCGGCCCACACGACGAACGATCCGGCGTCGTTCGTGACCGGGATGCCGACGACGGTCACGACACGGTGGCCGGTGTGCAGTCGCAGCGTGACGTCGTCGTCCGGGACCGGCGAGGGCAGCACGGCGCGGACGTCGCGCGGCAGCGAGTCCACGACCCAGTCTCCGGTCGCTGACCGGATCCCGACGAGGACGTCTTCTGCTGGACGGTCAGGCGGCTCGTCCGGGTTGTGCCGGAGGTCGGACACGAACGGCGCCGCGTCACCGGACGCGAGGGAGCGGTCGGTCGCGAGCGTCGCGCGTTCGATCTGCACGTGCAGCACGAGAGCGACCCCGGAGAGCACGACCGCACCGACGAGCAGGCTCCCGAGGGTGATCCGAGCGCGGATCGACAGGCGACGGAGGAACCTCACGGAGACGGCACGACCTCGAGCGCGTACCCCACACCGCGCACCGTCCGGATCGCGACGTCGGCGCCCGAGGCCTGGAGCTTCTTGCGAACGTAGCTGACGTACTGGTCGACGATGGTCGGGTCGAAGTGCTCGGCGCTCCCCCAGACCTCTTCGAGCACCTCGGTCCTGGTGCGCGGGTCGGGCGCCCCCTGCATGAGGAACCGCAGGAGCGAGAACTCCTTGACGCTCAACGGCATGTCGCGCCCGCGCACCGACGCACGCACGGCCACGGTGTCGAGCCGCACCGCGCCGGCTTCCACGGTGGTCGTGCCACCGGCGGCACGACGTCGCAGGTGCGCCCGGATCCGCGCGTTGAGTTCGGCGATCGCGAACGGCTTGGTCAGGTAGTCGTCGGCCCCGGAGTCGAGCCCGAACACGCGGTCGTCGACGGCGTCGCGTGCGGTGACCAGGATCACCGGGAAGTCCGACCCCATCTCACGGAGTCGTCGACAGACCTCGAAGCCGGTCATCTCGGGCAGCATGACGTCGATCGCTGCGGCGTCGAACGCCTGCGACCGCGCCTGGACGAGTGCGGCGACGCCGTCCGTCACGACCGTGACGGTGTGCCCCTCGCCGGTCAGTCCGCGCTCGACGAGGGCACCCATCTCGGGGTCGTCCTCAACAACCAGGATGTTCGCCATCTCAGACCACCCCGCTCGTCCCGAGCAGGGATCCGATGACGAAGGTCGCCGCCAGGGCGAGGGCTCCGCCGACGACCACGCGTGCGGTCGCCCGCCGCACCGAGCCACCTCCGATCCGGGCGCCCGTGGCCCCGGTCAACGCGAGTGCGACGAGGACAACGACGAACGTCACGGGTACCCGGACGGCCTCGGGCGACAGGAGGATCGCCAGCAGCGGCAGGACGGCACCGATCGAGAACGCGGCCGCCGACGCGAACGCGGCGTGCCACGGGCTGACGACCTCGTCCTCGTCGATCCCGAGTTCGGTGGTCAGGTGCGCGGCGAGGGCGTCCCGCTCGGTCAGTTCGGACGCCACACTTTCGGCCGTGGACCGTCGGAGACCACGGCCCTGCCACAGCTGGGTGAGCTCCTCGAGCTCGGCGACCGGGTCGTCGGCCAGTTCGCGGCGTTCCTTCTCGATGAGGGACTGCTGGCTGTCCTTCTGACTGCTCACCGACACGTACTCGCCCAGCGCCATCGACACGGCACCGCCCACGAGCGCTGCGATCCCCGCGGTCGCGATCGCCGGGACGGACGACGACGCGCCGGCGACGCCCACGACGATCGACGCCGTCGACACGATCCCGTCGTTCGCGCCGAGGACTCCGGCTCGCAGCCAGTTCAGGCGCGCAGCGAGGTCGCCCGTGTGGGCTTCGCCCGCGTGCGGCTCGGAGGTGCTCATGGTCACAGCGAACCATGTCCGGGTCGCCCCGTTCGTGTGAGGTTTCGAACGATGCGGACCGCGGGATCCTGTTGTCTGGTCGAACACCGCCGGCACCGTCCGGCGCACGACGTGAAAGGCCGTCATGGACTGGCAGTTCGGCGGGATCCCGCTCCACCCCCTCTTCGTCCACCTGACCTCCGTCGCGGTCCCCGTCGCGGCGCTGACCGCGATCGTGGTCGCGGTGTGGCCCGCAGCGCGACGGTGGCTCGCAGTCGGCGCACCGATCATCGGGCTGGTCGCCCTCGTCTCGGTCCCCCTGGCGACCTCGTCCGGTGAATGGCTCGAACACCGCGAGCAGGAGACCGCGCTGCTCGAGCGGCACACCGAGCTCGCCGACGGGCTGCTCCCCTGGTCGATCGCGGTGTTCGTGCTCCTGCTGCTGTGGTGGGGATGGCACCGGTTCGGGACAGCTCGGGTGACGAGCGGTGGCGCGCTGCGGGCAGTCGCGATCGTCGGCCCGGTGCTGCTGCTCGCAGTCGGCGTCGTCTCGATGATCGAGGTCGTCGTCATCGGACACGCGGGCGCCGAGTCCGTCTGGAAGGGCTAGGAACGCACTGCGGAGCGCGTTGGGGTCACCGTGAAGGCGTCGAGGTTTCCCATCGCCCGCCGGACGTGTTCCGCGGCCTGGTCGGTGACGTCCGTGGCGTCCTGCAGATCCGTCGTCATCACCTCGACCGTTGCCGATCCGGTCAGCCGGTGCCCGATCCACCGGAGACGGAGGTCGCGGACCCTGTGGACGCCGTCCGTGTGCTCGAGGACGTGCTCGGCACGTTCGACGAGCGCCGGGTCGACGGCGTCCATCAGCCGCGCGCCGATCGACTTCACCGTGCCCCAGAGCAGCACCAGGATCGAGATCGAGATGAGCAGGCCGATGACCGGGTCGGCGAGCGGGAAGCCGACCATCACGCCGACCGCACCGAGGACCACCGACAGTGAGGTGAAGCCGTCGAGCCGGGCGTGCACGCCGTCGGCCACGAGTGCCGCCGAACCGATCCGCTGGCCGACCCGAATCCGGTACATCGCGACGACCTCGTTGCCGGCGAAGCCGATCAGGCCCGCGGCGACGAGCAACCAGGGCGCCTCGACCGGGCGTGGGTGCACGAAGCGATCGATCGCCTGCCACCCGGCCACCACTGCCGAGAGCGCGACGACGAAGACGATGAACATGCCGGCGAGGTCCTCGGCGCGGCCGTACCCGTAGGTGAGCCGCCGGGTAGCCACGCGTCGGCCGAGCACGAACGCGACCCACAGCGGCACGGCGGTCAGCGCGTCCGCGAAGTTGTGGGTGGTGTCCGCCAGCAGGGCGATCGAGCCGGTGAACGCGACGAGCACGGCCTGCAGGACGGTGGTGCCGAGGAGCACGAAGAGACTGATCTTGAGCGCGCGGACACCGGCCGAGCTCGCCTCCATGGCGTCGTCGATCGAGTCGGCGGAGTCATGCGTGTGTGGGACGACGAGGTCGTAGAGGAGGCCCCGCACGCCGCCGTGCGGGTGCGCGTGGTCGTGGTCGTGCTGGTGCCCGTCGTGCTCGTGGTCGGTCACGCGCCGGCCTGCTCCCCGCGGTGGTGCGGCGCGGCACCCACGACGTGTTCGGCCTGCTTCACCGCGTCGATCACCAGCTCCGACGCGTGCTCGTCGGTGAGTCGGTAGAAGACCGTCGTGCCCTCACGGCGAGTGGACACCATCCGCGCGAGCCGGAGCTTCGCGAGGTGCTGCGACACCGCCGCGGGGCTCTTGTCGACCACATCGGCCAGGTGGTTCACGGACATCTCCTCGGCGTTCCGGAGCGCCAGGATGATCTTCACCCGGGTCGCGTCGGCGAGCATCGCGAAGACCTCGACCGCCAGTTCGACGTACTCCGACTCGGGATCGAGCCCGCATGGCTGCTTGTCTACGTGCACACGCAGATACTAAGTCATCAGATCCCGAACGGACAGCCGAACTCGTGAGCAGGAATGGTCGGGTTGCCCGGCTTGGACCCGACCATTCCTGCTCACGAAGCGCCGTCCGCCTACCGCTTCAGGTTCGTCAGCTCCTGCAGCACCTCGTCCGAGGTCGTGATGATGCGCGCGTTCGCCTGGAACCCGCGCTGCGCCACGATCAGGTTCGTGAACTCCTGCGACAGGTCGACGTTCGACATCTCGAGGGTGCCCGCCGCGAGCGACCCGACGCCGGCCGAGCCGGGACCACCGACGGTCGCGGTGCCCGAGTTGCCGGTGGCACGGTAGCCCGAGGCGCCGGTCTTCTCGAGACCCGCCGGGTTGGCGAACGTCGCGAGGGCGATGCGGCCGAGGGCGAGCGACGCACCGTTCGAGAACGTGCCCGTGACGGTGCCGTCCTTCGAGATCGCGTAGCCCTGCAGGGCGCCGGCCTCGCGCCCGTTCTGCGAACCGATCGACGCGGTGTTGAGCGAGGCGAAGCCGGTGAGCTCCCCCATGTCGACGGCGATGCCGCCGACCGTGAGGGCGCCGCCGGAGGTCAGCTTGCCGTCGGTGCCGAACGTGAGCGACCCGTTCGTGGTGGTCCCTTGCCCGTTGCGCGCGGTGACGTCCCAGCCGGTGCCGGTGCGCGTGTAGGCGAGGGACATCGTGTGCTTGGCGCCCGAGGCGTCGTAGACGGTGGCCTCGCGGGTGATGGTGTCGCCGACGGCGGTCTCGGACGGCAGGTTGCCGGCGACCGAGGCCGAGGTGGTGCGGACGGCCGGTGCCGCGGCGTCGAGCGGCAGCGTGATGTCGGCGAGGCCACCGTTGTCGTTGACCACGCCGTTGGTGGCCGGGTAGCCCTGCACGATCTTGCCGTCGGCGGTGACCAGGCGGCCGTCCGCGTCGAAGTCGAACGCACCGGCGCGGGTGTAGACCGTGTCGTTGCCGAGGCGGGTGACGAAGAAGCCGTCGCCGGAGATCATCAGGTCGGTGGCCTTGCCGGTGGCCTGGGCCGAGCCCTGCGCGAAGTTGGTGGAGACGCCGGCGACCTGGACGCCGAGGCCGATCTGCGCCGGGTTGGTGCCGCCGACACCGGTCTGCGGTCCGCCGGCACCCTGGGTCATCTGCGACAGGGTGTCCTGGAAGACCGTCGACGAGGCCTTGAAGCCGACGGTGTTGACGTTGGCGATGTTGTTGCCGGTGACGTCGAGCATCTGCTGGTGCGAGCGGAGGCCGGAGATCCCGGAGTAGAGCGAGCGGAGCATGGTGCGTCCTTTCGGAGAGGCAGGAAGAGCAGGAAGAAGGAGGGGAAGGAGCGGCGTCAGGAAGCCGGGGCGGTGGTGGTGATGCCGGAGATCACGTCGAGAGCGACCTCCTTCCCGTTCACGGTGACCGTGGGCACGCTGTTCGCGTAAGACACGGCCGAAGCGGTCCCGGTGACGGCGGTACCGGTCGCAGCGTCGGTGTAGCTGACCTGCTTGCCGACGAGGTTCGCGGCGGCGATGCGCATCTGGAGCGAGAAGTTCTCGTTCCCCGTCGTGGTCTGGTTGGTGATCTGCTCCATCATCGCGAGCTGCGTCTGCTGGCTGATCATCTGGTTGGTGTCCATCGGCGACGACGGGTCCTGGTTCTGCAGCTGCGTGACGAGCAGCTTCATGAACACCTCGGAGTCCATCGTCTGGGACTTCTTCGCGGTCGAGTTCGCGGCGAGGGCCGCGGCCTGGGCAGCCTGGTCCACGCTGCCGGTGATGCCGTCGATGGGCATGGTTGCGTTCCTGTTCGTGAGCCGGTCAGGCGAGGACGTCGAGTCCCGCGGGGCGGATGGTGGAGGTGGACGTGGCGGCTGCGGAGGCTGGCTGCGCGGCGGAGGTGCGCCGTGCCTCCAGGCCGGTGTCGGCACGCAGGCGGCCGTCGGCCGGTCGCTGGTCGCGACCCGCCGACGTGCCCGGGTGGTTCTGCGACGACAGGTCGAGCGTGGTGCTCAGCCCGGTGCCGGCGGCGTCGCGCCGCAGGTCCGGCAGAACCTGGCGGACCGCGTCTCGTCCCGCTTCGGACGCCGCGAACAGCTCGACGTGCATGCCGTGCGCGGTGACGTGTGCGCGGACCGTGACCGGTCCGAGGCTGTCCGGCACGACCTGCACGGTGACGACGTGTTCCCCGGGGCCGGCCTGCGCGAGCGAGAACACCGGTCGCGCGAGCTGCTGCCCGAGGGGCGCGGGCGTGGCGGTCTGGGACGTGACCGGCGCGGCGGCTGCGACGGGGGCGGGCGCGGCGGTCGGCGTGGTGGGCAGGACGAAGGGCGTCTCGCCGCCGCGCGTGGTGGTGACTGCCGGGAGGCCCGGATCACCCGCCGTCGATCCCTGCTGGTCCGCCCCGTGGCCGGTCTGCCCACCCCGCGCGGCGGTCGCCGCTGCCACCGTGACGACGGCCGGGGTCGCGGGGGCGGTGGCCTCGGTGGGCTGGGTGGGCTGGGTGGCCGGGCCGGTCGGCTGGAGCGTCGCTGCTGCTCCGGCTGCAGCGGCAGTTGCAGTGGGCGCGCTGCTCGTGCTCGTGCTCGTGACTCCGACGGTGCCGGTGCCGGTGCCGGTCGTCCCGCCGGACGGGGTGCCTGGCCTCGGGGCGGACGCCGGTGACGGTGCGGGGCCGTCCGCGGGGACTGCGGCCGTCGTACCCGGTGCCTGTGCCGTGGCGGATGCGGCGGACGCCGTGGTGCTTGCCGACGGCGGGACCGCGGCCCCCGTGGCAGTGGCAGCCCCGGTGGCGGCTGAGGGGACGGCAGCAGGCGTCGTCGGCGTGGTCGCATCCGGGGCCGGGGCCGCCGTCGTCGCAGTGACGACCTGCGCCGTCGGCTCGGGCGCGGTCGACGTCACCGGTGTGACCGTCTCGGCAGGGGTCGTCGACGCGACCGGAAGGACCGAGGCAGGCACCGTCCCGGTGAGCATGGGCGTGGGCGTGAGCGCCTGGGCCTCCGCGGCGGCACCGGCCGCGCCGTCAGCGGCAGCCGCCACGTCCGTCCCGGTGGCGGTCTTGGCAGCGCTCGGCGGCGTGGTCGGCCCGGTGTCGTCGGCTGCGCGGGAGTCGTCCCGGCGCGCCGGTGCACGCTCACCGGCACGACGATCGGTCGCGGCGGCCGCGGACAGGGCGGCGTCGAACGAACCGGCACCGCCGGGGTCGGACGTGGCGCGGGCGGGCGCAGCGCTGCTCGCCGGAGCGGGCGCGGGCTGGGTGGCGATGGTCAGGCTCATGCGGCGCTCCCGGACTGCATCATTGACAGCAGCGCGGCGGTCTGCAGATCGGTGGCGCTGCTCGCGGCGGTGGTCGCGCTCGTCGCCGGGGTGGCGGACGCCTGCGCCGGCACGATGCGGCGGATGGTGGCGATGTCGGCGTCCGAGTACCAGTTGTCGACGATCCGGACGTCCTTGCCCGGGCGCGGCGCGTGCAGCACCTTGCCGTCGCCGACGTAGATGACGACGTGGCCCTCGCCCTTCGGGATGATCAGGTCGCCGGGCTGTGCGTCCTTCAGGGAGCCGACCTCGACGCCCATCTTCGCCTGGTCCGGCACGACCCGCGGCATGGTCACGCCGAGGTCCTTGAACACCGTCTGCACCAAGCCTGAGCAGTCCATGCCGGCGGTCGTGGTGCCGCCGAACACGTAGGGCACGCCGAGGTACTTCTTCGCGTCCGCGACGACGTCGGACCCGGTGGCGCCGCTGCCGGTCGCGAGCGTGCCCGCGCCGGCGTCGACGGACGTGGCGGGCGCGCTGCTGGTGGTCGCCGCAGCGGCGGCAGCAGCGGTCGCGGTCCCGGTGCCGGTGGTCCCGGTCGCCGTGGCCAGGGCGTCGGCGAAGGCGCTCGACGAAGCTGCCGACGACGCCGTGGACGACGACGCAGCCGTCGCGGCTGCCGAGCCACCACGCAGGGTGTCGATCTGGGACCGGATCTCGGAGATCCGGGAGAGCACCGCTTCGACGCTCATCGGGCACCACCTTCCGTGCGGCGTCGTGCCGCGATCTCGTCGAGGGCGTTCTGTTCGGTGCGGAGTTCCTCGGCGGCCTGCTCGGCGGCGTGCTTGCCCTCGAGCTTCTCCAGGCCGACCGCGGCACGGCGTGCGGCGGTGTACTCCTCCTGTGCCCGGTCGGCGTCCGCGCGGCGGGTCCGGACCACGGCGTCGAGCTCCTCGAGCATCCCGCGGGTCGCAGCACGCGCAGCGGCGACGGCGCTCAGGGTCGCGGCGTCCTCGATGGGCTGCGCGCCCTCGGCGTCGGCGAGGCTGCGGCGCGCGGCGATCCGGGCGTCGGCGGCGTCGCGCACGCGCTCGTTCGCGGTCGCGAGCGAGGCAGCGGCGCGGTCCTGTTCGGTGTGCCGCAGGCGCAGGAGCCCCGCGAGCGGGAACCGGCGGGCCATCACGACACCCCCAGCTGCTGCACGAGACCACCGAGTCGCTGCCAGGACGCGTCGGCGGTCGCCCGCTCGTCCATCCCCTGGCGCAGGAACGCGTCGATCGCGCCCTGGTGGTCGACGGCGGCGTCGACGAGCGGGTTCGAGCCGCGCTGGTACGCGCCGACGTCGAGCAGGTCCTGGGCGGCGGCGCGCGCGGCCATCACCTTGCGGAGGGTCGTCGCGGCGCCGCGCTGCGCCGGGCCGGTCACCTTCGAGGCCACACGGGACACCGAGCCGAGGGCGTCCACCGACGGGAAGTGCCCGGTGATCGCGAGCTTCCGCTCGAGCACGACGTGACCGTCCAGGATGCTGCGGGCGGCGTCGGCGATCGGTTCGTTGTGGTCGTCGCCGTCGACCAGCACGGTGTACATGCCGGTGATGCTGCCGACGCGGTCCGTCCCGGCACGCTCGAGCAGCCCGGCGAGCACGGAGAACGTCGACGGCGGGTAGCCCCGGGTGGCCGGCGGCTCCCCCACCGAGAGCCCGATCTCACGCTGCGCCATCGCGACGCGGGTGAGCGAGTCCATCATGAGCACGACGTCCTGGCCGGCGTCGCGGAACGACTCGGCGATGCGGGTGGCCACGAACGCGGCGCGCAGACGCATGAGGGCGGGCTCGTCCGAGGTCGACACGACGACGATCGAGCGGGCGAGGCCCTCGGCGCCGAGGTCGTCCTCGAGGAACTCGCGCACCTCGCGGCCACGCTCCCCGACCAGTGCGATCACGTTGACGGCGGCGTCGCTCCCCCGGGCGATCATCGACAGCAGCGACGACTTGCCGACACCGGAGCCCGCGAAGAGCCCCATGCGCTGGCCACGGCCGACCGTGGTGAGGGTGTCGAGCACCCGCACACCGAGCTGCATCGGGGTGTCGATGCGGGTGCGTGCCATCGCGTTCGGGGTCGCGTGGTCGAGCGGCACCCAGTCGACGGGCTCGCCACCGGCACCGACGAGCGGTCCGCGGTCGTCGATCGGTCGGCCGAGCCCGTCGAGCACACGGCCGAACAGCCCGGCACCCGTCGGCACGAGCACCGACCGGCCGGTGGGGCGTGCGGGGGTGCCGGCGGTCACACCGGTGAGGCGTCCGAGGGGCATGCAGCGCACGCCGGTGGCGTCGGTCGCGACGACCTCGACGGCCGTCTGCACGCCGCCCTCCGGTCCGACCGTGACGACCTCGCCGACGTGGGCGTCGAGCCCGGCGATCGTCAGCCCGAGGCCGACGGCGCTCGTGACGACGCCGAGCCGCTGGGGTGCGGCCTGCCGCAGGGCGTCGTCGAGCCCGCGGGGGCGGAGCAGCGTGGCGGTCACGCGGACACCCCCTGCAGCTCGACACCGAGCGCGGTGCGGGCACGGTCGAGTGCGGTGGCGATCCGGGCGTCGAGGATGCCGTCCGGCAGGTCGACGACGGCGTCGCCGTCCCGCAGCGCGGGGTCGGCGACCACGGGCACCGGCAGGTCGACGTCGGCCACGCGGGCGGCGTCCGCCGGGCTGAGCCGGACGGCCACCGGGACGCTGCGGTCGATGGACGCGAGCGCCCGCCGGACGGTGGTCTCGGCACCGGACGTGATCCGGGCCTCCCGGTCGTCATCGGTACCGACCGCCGGACGGGAGGCACGGATCTCGTACCCGACGATCGCCTCGGCCAGGTCCGTGGCCGCGCTGGCGACGGACGCCTCGGCGTCGCTGAGGACGGGCGCGACCGTGGACAGCATCGCGTTCGTCGCGGCGTCGAGGACGGCGATGCGGCGGACGGTGTCCGCGCGCAGCGACGCGGTCAGCGCGGCGTGCTCGGCCTGCAGGCGGGCGCGCAGGGCGTCCGTCTCGGCCTGTGCGGCGCGGAGTCCCGCAGTGTAGCCGGCGGCGTGGCCGCGGACGTCGGCACCCGACGCACGGTCGGTCGCGGCGGCGGTGCCGATCGCGGGGAAGGCGATGCGCTGCACGGTGCCGGCGGTCGTGGTGTCAGTCAACGAGCTCGTCCTCCTCGGCACGGTGCACGGTGATGACGCCCTGCGCCTCGAGCTCGCGCACGGAACGGACGACCTCGGCGCGCGCTTCCTCGACCTGCGAGACGCGGACCGGGCCCATGGCCTGCAGTTCGTCGTCGAGCAGCGAGCGGTTGCGCTCGGACACGTTCGCGCGGATCGTCTCGACGACGGGTCCGGCGGCACCCTTCATGGCGGTCGCGAGGAGCTTCGAGTCGATGCCACGCAGCACCTGCTGGATGTCGCGGGACTCGAGCTTCACGATGTCCTCGAAGGTGAGCATGCGCGAGCGGATGTCCTCGGCGAGTTCCGGGTCGCGGGCCTCGAGTCCGTCGAGCACGGCCTTCTCGGTGGCGACGTCGGAGCGGTTGATGATGTCGACCAGGGGCGCGATGCCGCCGACGACCTCGACGCTCTCGCGCGGCGACACGACGGCGCCGGCGCGCTGCCGCAGGACACCGGCGACGATCCCGACGGCCTCGGGGGTCGCGCTGCCCATCGTGGCGAACGCCTGCGCGACGTCGGTGCGGACGCGCTCGTCGACACCGGCGAGGACGGCGCTCGCCTGACCGGGCTTGAGGTGTGCGAGGACGAGGGCGATGGTCTGCGCCAGCTCGCCCTCGAGCAGGGTGATGACCTGCCCGGGCTCGGCGTCGTCGAGGAAGTCGAAGGACTGGCCGGCGAGGTTCGAGGCGAGCCGGTCCATCACGCCGGCGGCGCGCTCGGCGCCGAAGGACGCCTCGAGCAGCCCGAGCGCGGTCTCCTTGCCGCCGCGCTTCTGCAGTCGGCCGCTCATCGTGATCCGGTGGAACTCCGACATGGTCTGGTCGACGACGGTGTCCTCGACGCGGCGCATCCGGACGATCTCGGCCGAGATCTCCTCGGCCTCCATCTCGGTGAACTGCTTCATCACCTCGGCCGCGCGGTCGGTGTCCATCTGCATGAGGATGAGCGCGACCTTCTGGGCGCCGGTCAGCGCTCGGTCGTTCGAGCCCTTGCCGGTGCCCGGGCCGTTGCCGTTGCTGCCGCTCGGCATCAGGGCGCTCACACCGGTGCCCGGTCGTCGAGGAGCCCGCGCAGGAGCTCGGCCGTGCGCTTCGGATCGCGCTCGGCCAGCGCGGAGATGTCCTGACGGCGGCGCTCGGCCGTGATCTCGTCGGTCGTCAGCACCTCGGTCGGCGGGTCACCGGCGGGCATCGTCGACAGCACGGCGGTGGGGGCGTCGCCGGCGCCGAGGGTCGCCCGGTCGGCGGCGCCGTCCATCGCGAGGGGCAGCTGGAACGTCTCGCCGGCGAAGGCGTCGAGTTCGCCGAGGTCGACGGCCTCGCGTTCCTGCTTCCGGCTGCGACGGGCGATGACGAACATCACGGCGATGAGCGCGAGCAGGATGCCGATGACGATGCCGGCGGTGCGGATCGACGACCACAGGGCTTCCTGCTGGTCGGCCTTCTGCTGCGCCTCGAGGGCCTTCGCGGCCTGGTCGGCGCCGCTGGTGTCGAAGTCCATCATCGCGACCTTGACCTGGTCGCCGCGGTCCTGGTCGACACCGGCGGCGGCCGACACCAGGTCGTTGATGCTCTGCAGGTTCGCGTTCTGCACGGCGTCGGCCTTCGAGTTCAGCGCGACCGAGATGGTCTGCCGGTCGAGGGACCCCGAGGGGATCTGCGTGGTCTCGGTGGTGTGGTCGACGGCGTTGTTCTTGGTCGCCGACTCGTTGGTGTAGCCGTCGTCACCGGTGCCGCTCGTGGCGGTGCCGTTCGGCACCGCGATGTTGTCCGGGCCGAGGACCCCGGTCGCACCGCTCGACGCCCCCGCGGCGCCGGAGCCGTACTGCTCGGTGGTGCTCGACTCGTTGAGCGCGACCGGACCGGAGGTCGGTGACGTGTAGCTCTCCGACGTGCGGGTGCCGGACTCCTGGTTCATCGTGCCGGAGACCACGACGGTCGCGTTGCCGGCGCCGAGGGTGGTGTCGAGCAGGTCCTGGATCTTCTTGCTCGTCGCGGCGTCGTAGTCGGCGGCCTGGTCGGCACCGCTGCCGGTCGCACCGGTCCCGACGGCGGACAGCGTCTGCCCCTTGGCGTCGACGACCGAGACGTCGGTGGTCTGCATGCCCTCGACCGAGGCGCTGGTCAGGTGCACGATCGCCTGCACCTGGTCGGTGCTCAGCTGCGTGCCGTTGTCGGTGGCGATGAAGACCGACGCCGTCGGGTCCTTCTCCTCGGACACGAACACGGACTTCTCCGGGATCGCGAGCTGCACGGTCGCGGTCTGCACGCCGTCCATCGCACCGATGGTCTTGGCGAGCTCGCCCTCCATCGCCCGCTTGTAGGTGACGTCCTGCTGGAACTCCGAGCTCGTCACGCCCATCTGGTCGAGCAGGGAGTAGCCGCCCTCGTTCGACGACGGCAGCCCGTTCGAGGCGGCCTTGAGACGCTCCGAGTACACCTGCGCCTGCGGCACCAGGATCGTCGCGCCACCGTCGGTGAGCTGGTACGGCACACCGTCGGTCTGCAGCTGGTCGGTGATGGAGCTCGCGTCGGCGGCGGCCAGCCCGGTGAAGAGCGGCGCGTAGGACGCCTTGCCGAGCCACGACGCCAGGGCGATCCCACCGAGCACGAGCGCGGCGATCACCAGGATCGCGATGGTGCGCTGGGCGGCGGAGAAGCCCTTCACGTACGCGGACAGGCGCGCGAAGACGTTCTTGACGGCGACGGGCATCAGGCCTGCATCCTCATGATCTCGTTGAACGCGTCGACGCCCTTGTTGCGGACGGCGGAGACGAGCTCGAGCGTGACCTGCGCGCGGGTGGCGGCGATGGTCGCGTCGTGGATGTCGTCGAGGTTGCCGGTGACGGCCTTGAGCGCGAGGGTCTTCGAGTCGCTCTGCAGCGCCTGCAGGCCGTCGACGGCGTTCCCGAGGCTGGCGGCGAACCCGCTGCCGTCGGTGCTGGTCGCACCGGCGGTGCCGGTGACGTCGCTGGAGGTGCCGGACACACTGGTCAGTGCGTTCGTCATCGCGTTGGTGGTCACACCGTTGACGGCGTCGATGGGCATCAGTTCTTCCCGATCTGCAGTGCCGCCTCGTAGGCGGTCTTGGCACGGTCGACCACGGCGGCGTTCGCCTGGTAGCCGCGCTGGGCCATGATGAGGTCCGCCATCTGCGTGCCGAGGTCGATGTCCGGCATGCGGACGTAACCCTCGTCGTTCGCGAGCGGGTTGTCCGGGTCGTAGGTCACGCGGCCGGCGGCGCTGCCGAACGCGGCGCCCTTGACGTAGGCGCCGGACACGCCGTTGCCCTCCTGGACCTCGACGTAGCGGGCCTGGAACGCGGTGTCGTCCATCGACTTCACGGTGTTCGCGTTCGCCATGTTGTCGGCGACGGCGTCGAGCCACTTCCGGTGCACGGTCATGCCGGTGCTCGCGATGCCGATCGCGTCGAAGGTCGTCACGAGTTCGTCCGCATCGCCGCACGGACGCTCGTGAGCTCGGAGTTCATCGCCTGCGTGGCGAACTGGTACCGGAGCACGGTGTCGACGTTGGAGAGCGTCTCCTCGTCGAGGTTGACGTTGTTGCCGTTCGTGTTCGTCGGCTCGAGGCTGCGGGCGACCGTCGGCGCGGTGTTCCCGCTGCCGTCGGTGATCGACTTCGCCAGGGCGTCCTCGAACTGGACCTTCTCGGCGTGGTAGTCCGGCGTGTTGATGTTCGCGATGTTGTTCGCGATCACCTTCTGGCGCATCGACAGACCGTCGAGTGCGCTCTGCAGCGCGACGCTCGTCACGGAATCGAACACGGTGGTCCCCTCGTCAGGCGTCGCCCGTGGGACGTCGCCGTGCGGTGGTGGCCGATCCGTGGCCGAACTGGTGAGCGATCCGTGCTCGTGTGGCGCTATCGGTGCCCGTCCCCGGCCGCGTTAGCCCTCGCCCCGAACGGGGGTGGCACCACTTCTGCGACAGACCACTCGTCGAACGACGCGTGCTTCGTCGCGGAACAGGTGTGGCGGGAGCGAGGGTCAGGCGGACGCGTCGAGGTAGACCGCGCCACGGGGCTCGCGGGTCGCGTCGACGGCGCGCAGCGCACCGAGGTGCTCGAGCGTCGCCCGTCGGTCCGACTCCAGTTCCGCGATGCGGTCGCGCTGCGCAGCGAGCAGCCGGGAGGCACGCCCCACCAACGCGCGCGGCACCGGACCCAGCCCGGCCGGCTCCGACCACCCCACCACGGCCGTGGGGTCGGCCGCCTGTCGGGCGGCGTCGTGCTCCAGGGAGTCGAGGAGGGCCTCCCAGGCGAGGCGGTGGTCGACCTGCTCGGGCGACACCACCGGCTCAGGCGACACCGAGGGCTCCGCCCGTCGACTGCTGGCGGGTCGGCGTCGCCGGCCGCGACGCGGCAGCGTCGTGCCACGACTGCCGCAGGGGTTCGAGGATCCGGATGCAGTCGCGCGTCGCCTGGACATCACGGTGCACGTTCGCGGTGATGAGGGACGTCGACGCGTAGTTGTAGACGGCGAGCAGGCCCTCGCCCCCGTCCCAGACGTCGATCCGCAGCGTGGACGACAGCTCGCCGACGATCGCCTGCGCGTGCAACAGCTGCTCGCGGGCGGCGTCCCAGTCGGCGCTGGTCTGTGCGGCCTCGGCGCGGTGCAGGTCGAGCAGCAACCGGTCGTAGAGCATCGTGACGAGCTGCGCCGGGGTGGCCGACAGGACGGCCTCGTTCGTGTACTGGGCGCGACGCTGGTCGGTCACGGTGCGGGGCTGCGCGGCCTGGCGGAAGGCAGCGGCCTGGAAGTCGAAGGTCATGGTGATCCCGTCAGCTCGTCGTCGCCGCGAGCTGGCTGGCGAGCCAGCTGGACTGGGACTGGAGCTTGCTGAGGCTGGTCTCGAGCGACGAGTACAGCGTCTGGAGCGATGCGCGGCGCATCGTGAGTCGGTCGGTCCAGCTGTCGATCTGGGTGTTGAGGTCCTTGGCGACCGCCTGCTGGCCGGTGATCGTCGTGGTGATGGACCCGTCGTACTTGTCGGACGCGGCGGTGGCGGCGGCACCGACGTTCGCGGCGACGCCGGACAGCATCGCCTGCGTGCCCTCGGGGTCGGTGGCGAGGGCCTTCTGGAATACCTCGGCGTCGAAGGTGAAGCTGCCGTCCTTGGTGATCGAGATGCCGATCGACGACGGCGACTTCCCGCCGACGGGCGCCGACATGGTGCTGCCCAGGCGCTGCACGGCGTCGCGCGTGGTGCCGTCGCCCATCAGGACCCCGGCGGTCGTGGTCGTCGACCCGCTGGTGGCACTCGTGCTGCTCGTCACCGCGGTGTTCGTCTTGTAGTAGGCCGAGACCGCGTTCATCGCGTCGACGAGTCCGGACGCCACGGACTGGGCCTTCGTGGTGTCCTGCGCGACGCCGACCGTGACCGGGTCCGTCGAGGCCCTCGACACGGTGACACTGAGCCCGGGGACCAGGTCGGTGAACGTGTTCGTCGCGCTCGTGATCGTCTGCTCGGCGGCGGTGCCGGCCCACAGCGTGACGCTGGCGTCCTTCGCCTGGGCGACGACCGCGGCGCCGACCTCGGTCAGCACGTTCGTCGCGGTGCCCGCGGTCACCTGGTCGGCGGTCCCCCGGTACACCTCGAAGCCACCCGCGGCCCCGGTCTTGGCGGACGTGAGCTGCAGCCGGTAGAGCTTGGTGCCGTCGGCGGCCGCACCCGCGGCGACCTTCGTGGCGGTGACGCCGGCCCCGGACTTGTTGATCGCCGACACCGTGTCGTCGAGGGAGCCCGACGACGGCGTGACGGTGGTCTTCGTGCCGTCGGCACCCACCAGGGTGATCGGTTCGGCAGCGGCCGACCACGTGGACATCGCGGCGGTGACCCCGACCTGGGCGGACGCGGTCGAACCGACGCTGAACGTCAGCGACCCGGCGCTCGCGTTCGTGCCGGTGACGGCGGTGACGCCCGACGACGAGCTCGTGGCCGTGAACAGGTCGAGAGAGGTCGCCTTGGCGGCGTCCTTCGCCTTGGTCGCGAGGGCCTGCACCAACCCGTTGATCGTCTGCAGTGACGAGATGAACGAGTTGGTGCTCGTGAGCTTGTTCTTGAGCAGGGTCTGCGGCACGCCCTCGACGCTCATCAACGAGTTGATGAGGTCGGTCGTCTTGAGCCCGCTGACGAGCCCGTCGATCGCGAGGCTGGTGCTCGAGGACACGGACGATGACATCGTCGACACTCCCTGGCGTCGTGGGGATGGTCAGGAGGGCGACGCCGCCTCCCGGGAAGCCTGAACGATCCCGGAAGGCGGCGTCGTGGGTGCTAGCGCAGGAGCGAGAGCACGCCCTGCGTGCTCTGGTTCGCCTGCGCGAGCATCGACGTGCCGGCCTGGCTGAGGATGTTGTCGCGCGTGTACTTGACCATCTCCTCGGCCATGTCGACGTCGGTGATGCGCGAACCGGCAGCGGTGAGGTTCTCCTTGGCCACGTTCGTCACGTTGATGGCGTGGTCGAAGCGGTTCTGGACAGCACCGATACTCGAACGTGCCGAGGACACGTACTTGATCTGCTCGTCGATCGCGGTGATGGCGGCCTGAGCGTTCGTCGCGCTGTCGAAGGTGAGGGCGCCGACAGCGGTCGACACGGACTCCACGTTGGACTTCGACAGGTCGACGTCGATCTGGCTCGCCGCGTCGCCGTTGGCGCCGACCTGGAACTTCAGGACGCCTGCGGTGCCGGCGGAGCCGTCGAGCAGGTTGATGCCGTTGAAGTTGGTCGACTGCGAGATGCGGGTGAGCTCCTTGGTGAGCTCGCCGACCTCGGTGGTGATCGCCTTGCGCGAGTCCTCGTTGTTCGAGTCGTTACCGGCCTGGACGGCCAGGTCGCGCATGCGCTGGAGGATCGAGTGGGTCTCGGTGAGGCCACCTTCAGCGGTCTGCACGACGGAGATGCCGTCCTGCGCGTTGCGGGCGGCGACCGTGAGGCCACCGACCTGGGACTTCAGCCCCTCGGAGATCGACAGACCGGCCGCGTCGTCGGCAGCACGGTTGATGCGGAGACCCGACGAGAGCTTCTCGAGGGACTTCGACAGGTCGTTCTGCGTCGAGTTGAGGTTCCGGTACGTGTTGAGTGCCGAGAGGTTGGTGTTGATGGACATACCCATGGTGGTTTCCTCCGTGAATGCTGGGTCGTACTACAGCCCGTCCGTGGGCTGACGTGGATGACTCTCGACCGGGTGCCGGGAGTCGTTAGGGAATCGACGGAAATACCCGTCGACGGTTCAGCTCGCCGCCACGGCGACCGGCGCGGTCGCGTCGTGGACGGCACGTGCGACGCCGGCAGCGGCGTTCGACGCGACGCGTGCGAGGTAGGCGCTCCGGCGGGCCGCGGTGGTGCGCGAGGCGGGTTCGGCGGCGGCCCCGCCGTCGCCGTAGTGGGCGGCCAGTCCGTCGCGGAGCAGGCGCATCGCCTCGGAGCGCTGCTGCGAGACGGCGGAGTGCGTGATGCCGAGTTCCGCGGCGACGTCGGTCACCGAGCGGTCCCCGAAGTAGACGGCCTCGACGACGAAGCGCATCCGCTCGGGCAGTGCCTCGACGGCTGCGCGCAGGTAGCGGCGCTTCTCGGTCTCGAGCAGGTCGTCGCCGGGCAACGGCAGGTCGGCTGCGACGAGGTCGTGCACGGTCTCGTCGAGGGGCGCGACAATGCGGGCCGCGTCGCTCATGGCATCCGAGGCGGTCTGCCGGTCGACACCCATCGCGTCCGCGATCTCCTGCACGCCGACGCTCCGGCCGAGTCGGGCGGACAGGGCCTCCTGCGTGGCGAGGGTCTCGCGGATCCGCTTCCGGGTGCCACGAGACGCCCAGTCGGCCGAGCGCATGTCGTCGGCGAGGGCTCCGGCGATCCGGGTCCGGGCGTAGGCGCCGAAGGGGACGCCGAGGGTGGGGTCGAACGCGTCGGCAGCGGCGACGAGCGCGAGGGAGCCGACGGCGGCGAGGTCGTCGCGGTCCAGGTGCGTGGCACGGGAGCGGACGTCGGCGACGATGTAGCCCACGAGCGGGAGGTGCTCCACGATCATCGCGTTGCGTGCGGTGCGGTCCATGCTGATCCCCTGATCGACCTGACGTGACTGTCTCGACTCACCCGTCCCTGGGCACGACGGACGCCGGCTTCGGATGGCCGGTGCGTACGCCGAAGACCCGCCCGGTTCCCTCCGAGCGGTGCACCCCGCGCCTCGTTCGCGCGGTTCGAGGTCGCCCTCGTGGTGCGTTCCGAATGTATCGGCTGGCAATGTCCTGAACAGGGGTTCATCCGTCCCCAGTGCGGGGGCATTTGCGGTGTTTCCCGGTCGGCATTTGGGGGGACCCAGCGCGTAGAACGACCGTTCCCGTCCCCCGGACGGGAGGCATCCGCTGGTGCGCATCGCGCCAGCGATGCCGGATGCCTCCGGGCGAGCCTGCGAGCACGGCGCCGAAGACCAGCCAGCTCCACTTACGCGCCACCACCCGCGGTCGATAGGTCTCGGTGTCCGCCGGATGGTGGACCCGAAGACCCGAACACCCGACGACGACCCACACGGGAGGAGCTGATGAGCGTGAACGACCTGTCCGCCGTGCTCTGGCGCGAACGCGAACTGCTCGAGCTGCTCACCTTCAAGCTCGAAGAGGAGCAGCTCCTGCTCACTGCGGGCCGTTCCCGTTGGGTGTCGCACGCCAGCCGCGAGGTCGAGCAGGTCCTCGAACGACTCCGCAGCACCGGACTCGAGCGCGCCGCGTCGAGTGCCGAGGTCGCCGAGGAGTGGGGCGTCCCCGCCGATGCACCACTGCGCGACGTCGTCGCCGCAGCGCCGAACGGCCCGTGGGGCGAGATCCTCGCCGCGCACCTGACCGCGATGGTCGAGCTGACCACCCAGATCGGCGCCCTGCGCGACGAGAACGACCGCTTCCTGCGCACCGCAGCCCAGGCCACCGAGGAGACCCTCGCCGGCACGGTGACGACCGCCGCGACCTACGACGCCTCGGGCACCTCCGGTTCCGGCTCCGACGGCGCCCGCCTGTTCGAGGGGACCCTGTAACCCCGTGGTCAGCACCTTCGGCTCCCTCGCCACCGCGTACTCCGGCCTCGCCGCGGCCCGCGCCGGCATCGACGTCACCGGCCAGAACATCGCGAACGCCGGCACCGCCGGGTACACGCGGCAGCGCGTCACGCAGAACTCGATCCCGGCGACGCAGACCGGGTTCATGCGCGGCACCGCCGCCCTCGCCGGTCAGGGCGTCTCCGTCGACGGCATCGCCCGCCTGGCATCGCTGACGCTCGACGTCGGCGTCCGGGTCGCCGCGGGGTCCTCCGCCTACGCCGACGCCCGTGCGACGGCACTGTCCGCCCTCGAGACCGGCCTGCACGAGCCCGGCAAGGACGGCCTGAGCGCCAAGCTCGATGCCTTCTGGTCGTCGTGGAGCGAACTCGCCAGCCACCCCGACGACCCGGGTGCCGCCAGCGCCGTCATCGGCGCAGCGGGCACCGTCGCCTCGGCCCTGGCCGCCGGGTCGAAGGCCGTCGACGCGCAGTGGTCCTCGGTCCGGGGCACCGCGGCCGGCCAGGTGACCCAGCTGAACGACGCCGCGAAGCAGGTGGCCGACCTCAACGGGCGGATCCGCACCGCACTGGCCTCCGGCGGCAACGCCAACGAACTCCTTGACCAGCGCGACCAGCTCACCGAGCAGATCGCCACGCTCGCCGGGGGGACGACCCGCACCAACGCGGACGGCACGGTCGACGTGCTGCTCGGCGGCAACCCGCTCGTGCAGGGCACCGACGCCCGCGCCGTCGCCCTCGGCGGTGGCGAACGCCTCGCCGACGGCGCCGCGGTCACCCTGACCTGGACCTCCGGCAGCGCCGGCGCGGTGTCCCTGAGCGGCGGGTCGATCGGTGGCGCCCTCGCCGTCCTCGCCCCGGCGAACGGGAACGGCACGGGCGGCGCGCTCGCCCAGGCTGCCGCGTCCTACGACGCCGTCGCGACCCAGCTCGCCACCACGGTCAACGCCGTGCACGCCACCGGCACCACCCCGGCCGGCACCACCGGCACCGCGTTCTTCGCCCTCGCGGCGGGCGTCCCCGCAGCGCAGGGCCTGTCCGTCGTCCCGACGGACGGCACCGGCCTGGCGACGCGGAACGCGGCGGGGCAGCTCGACGACTCGTTCGCCGACGCGCTCTCGCGACTCGGCACGGGCCCTGGAGCCGCCGACACGACCTGGGCGACGTTCGTGGCGGGGGTGGGCACCGCCTCCCGGTCGGCCGCGACGGAGTCGACGCTCACCGGACTCGCCCTGACCAACGCGCGCACCCAGCAGCAGTCGAGCGCCGGTGTCGACCTCGACGAGGAGAACGTGAACCTGCTGAGCTACCAGCACGCGTACCAGGGCGCGGCACGCGTCCTGACCGCCGTCGACGAGATGCTCGACACCATCATCAACCGCGTCGGACTCGTCGGGAGGGGCTGATCGTGATCACCCGGGTGACCACCCAGATGTCGATGGCCGCGGCCTCGGCACGGCTGCAGACCGGTGCGGCGCGCGTGGCGCAGCTGACCGAGCAGGCCACCACGCTGCAGGCGATCCAGAAGCCGTCGGACGACCCGGTCGGCACCGCGTCGTCGATGCAGGTGCGCAAGGAGCAGGCCGCCGCCGCGCAGTACACGCGCAACGCGAACGACGCCGTGGCCTGGCTCGCGACCACCGACAGCGCCCTGTCCAGCGTCTACTCGGTGCTGAACAGCGTTCGGGACCTGACCGTGCAGGCGGCGAACTCCGGCACCATGAGCGACACCGACCGCGACGCCTTCGTCACGCAGTTCCAGTCGCTGAAGTCCGACCTCGAGGCACGGGCCAACACGACCTACGGCACCCGCTCGGTCTTCGCCGGTGCCTCGACCGCCGCCGCCGCGTACGACCCGGCGACCGGGTGGGCGACTTCCGGCACGGACGTCTCCCGCCGGATCGGTGACGGCACCACCGTGCGCGTCGACACCGCCGGGGCCGACGTCTTCGGCACCGGCGCGTCGTCGGTGTTCGGGGTGCTCGACTCCATCGTCAGCGACCTGCAGAACGGGGTGAACGTGAACGCGCGGATCAACGACGTCGACGGCGCGCTCGGGGCCGTCCGCGGCGCCCAGGCCGACGTCGGCGTCCGGCACGCGACCGCCCTCGCTGCGCAGGACTCGCTGAAGACGGCAGCCGTCTCGCTCGAGAACCGCCGCGCCGGCATCGAGGACGTCGACCTCGCCAAGGCCGTCCTCGACCTGCAGGTGCAGCAGACCAACTACCAGGCAGCCCTCGCCGTCACCGCGAAGGTCCTGCAGCCGACCCTGATGGACTACCTCCGATGAGCATCTCCCTGACCTTCGCCGTCCCGCCGTTCGGCCTGTCCCCCGCACCGGTCTTCACGCTGACCCCGGTGGACGGCGCCGAGGGCCTGTTCACCCTCGTCGGGGGTTCCTCGCGCTTGTTCGTGCTCGACGCCGCGGTGCACCTGCCGGCCTACGCGCCCGAGCTCACCGACGAGCAGGCCGCGGGGCTCGAGCTGACCGACCCCGCCGACGCCATGCTGCTCGTGGTGGCGAACCCCGGCGCGTCCGGGACGACCGTCAACCTGCTCGCGCCGATCGTCGTGAACGCCCGGACCGCCGTGGGCGCGCAGCTCATCCTGGAGGACCAGGACCTGCCGCTGCGGGCGGAGCTCGCGCGGGCGTAGGTGCTGCGGGGGGCTGGCGGCTGCAGGAGCTGCCTGGTCGACTCGGAACGACGTCCTCGATGTCGTACGACATCAAGTTCGTCGCACCCGCGCGTGCGCAACAGTTGCACGCGCCGCCCGACGACAACATCGACGTCGTGCGACATCGATGTTGTCGCACCTTGCACGGGCGTCGGTCCGGCATCGAACACGCGTACGCCCTCGGCCCGGGGCACCGATCCCCGCAGGCCCCTGTCACCCGTCTACCCCGAACGACGTCCTCGATGTCGTACGACATCGAGTTCGTCGCACCCGCGCGGGTGCAACAGTTGCACGCCCCGCCCGACGACAACATCGACGTCGTGCGCCATCGATGTTGTCGCGCCGTGCGTCCGCCTCATCCCTCCACAGACTGGAGGCCCGGCTCGTTTCCCACAGATCGTCGCTCCGTACCGACATGGTCGGCTCGCACCGCCGATCGTTGAGACATGAACGACCGAGTCCTGGCCATCCCCCTCATCCGCACCGGCGACCATCCGAGCGCTGAACGGCGTGCGCTCCAGCGTCGCGTGCATCGCGGCTCGCTTGCCTCGATTCGGCCCGGCGTGCTGGTCGATCCGTCGCTCGTACAGGGGCTGCGGAGCGAAGACCGTCTGCTCCTGCTCGTCCGGGCGACGGTCCCGTCGGTCGGACTGCCCCGGGCGTTCTCGCACTCCTCCGCGGCAACCGTGCACCGGCTGCCCTTCACCGCAGCGGCTCCCGACCGAGTCGAGGTCGTCGACCCTCGGTTGACCAGGCCGGACACCACGGCGCTTGCCCGGGTCAGACCGGGGCATGCGATCGACGACTCCGGCGGACGATGGGCAGGGACGCCGCCGACCGTGCCGATCGAGATCGACGGGGCACCGGTGACGTCGTTGGTCCGGACGCTCGTCGATCTCTCGGCCACCGCACCGTTGGACCAGGCCGTTCCGATGATCGATCAGGCGCTGCGCGAGCGACGGGTCCTGCCGGAGATGCTCCGCGACGAACTCTCGTCCCACGAGCGCAAGGGGTCCGAGAAGGCGGGGGTGGCGATCGGGATGGGGTCGGCGCTGTCGGGGTCGCCGGCGGAGTCGGTGTGCCGGGTACGCTTCCGGCAGATCGGGGCACCGGAGCCGGTGCAGCAGTACGAGTTCCGACGGACCGGAGGTGGGACGGCCGTCGTGGACTTCTGGTTCCCGGATCAGGGCGTCGTGGTCGAGGTCGACGGCCGCGCGAAGTACGAGGACCCGACGATGCTCGAGGGGCGGAGCACCGCCGAGGCGCACTGGCAGGAGAAGCGTCGCGAGGACTTCGTCCGGTCGTTCCCCGAGGTCCGGTTCGTCATCCGGTTGTCGTGGGCTGACCTCATGCAGCCCGACCGCGTGCGTGCAGCACTCCGCCGGGCGGGTGTCCCGTGCCGGTGACGCGCAGGCGGGCGGCTCCGAGGGCCCGGCCGGGATCAGCGGCTCGGCGCCTTCGGGTGGTGTGCACGCTGCCGTTCGACCACGAGCGGTGCACTCGGCACGCCACCGCCGACGATCACTTCGCCGGTGCCGACCCGCACGCCGTGGACCCGCCCGACACCCTTCACCACACCGGCCCGCCGATCGGGGTCGGGCTCGCGGTGGTCGCCCCGGCTGCGAGCTCGGCGTCACGGACGGCGACCGTCCCGAGCACCTGCGCACCGGCACCGAGCTCGGTGGGGCCCTCGACGAGGCAGCCGCCCGACAACCGAGCGCCGTCCCCCACGAGCACGTCCGCCCCGGTGGCCGTGATCGTGACGGGCCCCGGGCCCAGTTCGGCAGCGGAACCGATGGTCACCCGGGCCGCGGTGGCGACGACGGTGACCTGGCCCGGACCGAGCCGCGCGCCGGATGCGACGGCGATCGAACCCCCGGCACGCGTCTCGAGCACGACTCCGGGGTACAGCACCACCCCGGCTGCAAGGGTGACGTCCGCGCCGACGAGCACGGAGCCGGGGTCGAGCACCACGACCTCGGGCAGCAAGCCGCGCACCTCGGCGACCGTCAGGAACCCGGAGGCCCGACGAGCGTCGTCAGCCGGACCGGGCGCACCGTCGATGTCCATCCAGCGAGCCTCCCACATGCCCGGCGTACGGTGAGCGCATGGCCCGCTCCCCGAAGGACCAGGCGATCGTGCCGCTGCCGAACGCCCAGGTCTCCCCCATGCCCGACGACTCCCGAACCCCGCAGCCGCAACAACCCGGCGGGTGGGTCAAGTGGCTCGACCGTGCCATCAGCGTCCAGCGCCCGGTGGTCGTGGCGCACGTCAACGCGATCCGCCGACGCAAGCCGGACGCCACCCCCGCCGAGGTCATCCAGATCCTCGAGCGGCAGTACCTCACCGCGGTCACCACCGGTGGCGCAGCGGTCGGTGCGAGCGCGGTCATCCCGGGCGTCGGGATGGTGGCCGCCCTCGGGCTGAGCGGCGCGGAGACGGTCGGGTTCCTCGAGACCACCGCGCTGTTCGCCCAGTCGGTGACCGAGGTGCACGGCATCGCCCTGGATGACCCCGAACGGGCACGGACCCTGGTGATGGCGATGATCCTCGGTGCTCCGGGCACACAGCTCATCAAGCAGCTCGGCGGGCAGATCGCCGGCGGTCAGGCGCGCACGGCGTTCTGGGGCGAGATGGTGACCTCGTCCCTGCCGAAGCAGGTCGTCAACGGCCTCGGCGGGCAGGTCCGCGACCAGTTCATCAAGCGGTTCGCAGTGCGTCAGGGGACGTCGGTGCTCGGCCGTGCACTGCCGTTCGGGATCGGCGCAGCCGTCGGCGGGCTCGGCAACCACGCGCTCGGGCGGAAGGTCATCCAGTCCTCGCGGACCGGGTTCGGGCCACCGTCGGCACACTTCCCGATCATCCTCGAGCCCAAGCCCGCGAAGCCCGAGAAGCAGCCCAAGGACAAGCAGCCCAAGGAGAAGCAGCTGAAGGAGCCCAAGCAGCCCAAGCAGCAGAAGCAACTCGGCTGGCGCCGCGGCTCCGCGAAGGACGAGGACCTCTGGTCGGAGACGCCCGAGCGCTGAGCCGGGCGGCAGGCCCGATCAGAACGGCCGAGGCCCGATCAGAACGACCGACGCCCGATCAGAACGACCGAGGCCCGATCAGAACGACCGCACCGGCGTCCTGACGACCTGTCCGGCGTGCGCGAACCCGCCGCCGAAGCCGAACAACAGCGCGGGGACGCCCTCGGGCAGGTCGCCACGCGCCCACGCCTTCGACAACCCGAGCGGGACGCTGGCGGCCGAGGTGTTCCCGGACTCGACGACGTCGCGGATGACGAACTTCGACTCCCCGCCGAGTGCGGTGACGAGCGGCTCGATGATCCGCAGATTCGCCTGGTGGAACGCGAACACCTCGATGTCGTCCATGGTGAGCCCGGCGGCCTCGACGACCTTGCGGGCGTGCCCCTCGGCCTCGGTGATGGCCCAGCGGTAGATCGATCGGCCCTCCTGGTTGAACCGGCCCGGCGTTCCTTCGACCCGCACCGCGTCGAGCAGGTGCGGCACGCTGCCCCACGAGACGGGCCCGATCTCGGGGACGTCGGCGGCGCCGAGCAGGGCGGCCCCGGCCCCGTCACCGACGAGCACGCACGTCGACCGATCGGTCCAGTCGGCGATGGCGGAGAGGGTCTCGGACCCGATGACGAGCGCGACGTCGGTGGACCCGACGCGGATCGACTGGTCGGCGAGGGCGAGCGCGTACTCGAACCCACTGCACGCGGTGTTGATGTCGATGGGCGCCGGACCGTTCGTCATCCCGAGCGCGGCGGCGACCCGACCGGCGGTGTACGGCGCACGGTCCTGGTGCGTGGTGGAGGCGACGATGACGAGTCCGACGGCCGAGGGCGAGACGCCGGCGTCGGCGAGGGCGTTGCGGCCCGCTTCGATCGCCATCGACGTGACGCTGTCGTCCGGACCGGCGATGTGGCGGGTCTGGATCCCGGTCCGGGTGCGGATCCACTCGTCGTTGGTGTCGACCATGGTCGAGAGTTCGTCGTTGGTCAGGATGCGTTCGGGCTGGTGGTGACCGAACCCGAGGATCCGGCTGCCACGGAGTGCTGGGGTGTTCACCGTCGTCACGGTACTCCTCCCCGGAGCGCGGACATGCCCCGGACGGCATGCAGCCACGCACCATGCAGAACAATGCACCCAGCAAGCAGAACAATGCACCGCAGCATGCAGAACCGGTACTCCCAGGGCCTGGCAGGGTGCCCCTCGGAGCGCGTAGACCGGAGTCATGGACTACACACACCTCGGACGGACAGGGCTGTCGGTTTCACGAGCAGTGCTCGGCACGATGAACTTCGGCCCGGAGACCACTGAAGACGACTCGCACGCCATCATGGACCGGGCCCACGAGCTCGGCGTCAACTTCTTCGACACCGCCAACGGCTACGGCGGCTCGGTGGGCAAGGGCGCCACCGAGGAGATCATCGGCCGCTGGTTCGCGAAGGGCGGCGGCCGTCGCGAGAAGACGGTCCTGGCGACCAAGGTCTACGGCGACATGATCGACTGGCCGAACGGCGGCAAGCTCAGCGCGTTCAACATCCGCCAGTCGCTCGACGCCAGCCTGCAGCGTCTGCAGACGGACCACATCGACCTGTACCAGTTCCACCACGTCGACCGTGCGACCCCGTGGGACGAGATCTGGCAGGCGATCGACGTCGCCGTGCAGCAGGGCAAGGTCCTGTACGTCGGGTCGTCGAACTTCGCCGGCTGGCACATCGCCCAGGCGCAGGAGGCCGCGAAGCGCCGCCACACCTTCGGCCTGGTGAGCGAGCAGTCGATCTACAACCTCGTGGTGCGCGACATCGAGCGCGAGGTCCTGCCCGCCGCCCGCGAGTACGGCCTCGGTGTCATCCCGTGGTCGCCGCTGCAGGGCGGTCTGCTCGGTGGTGTCATCGAGAAGACCGAGAACGGCTCCCGCCGTCTGTCGGGTCGGAGCGCGGATTACGTCGAGGGGCACCGCGACCAGCTCACGGCCTACGAGTCGTTCGCCAAGGAGCTCGGCCACACGCCCGGCGAGCTCGCGCTCGCGTGGCTCCTCCACCAGCCCGGTGTGACCGCGCCGATCACCGGCCCCCGCACGATGGAGCAGTGGGAGTCCGCGGTCCGCGCCGTCGACATCCGCCTCGACCAGCGTGCGCTGGACCGGCTCGACGAGATCTTCCCGGGGCACAAGACCTCGCCGGAGGACTACGCCTGGTGAGCTGACGGAACGGGCCGGAACCACGGCCCGTGATCAGGGCCACGGACGGGAGGCACGGTGCGCGTCGGACGCGCACCGTGCCTCCCGTCCGCCGTTGCGACCACCGCACGTGGCGAGCCGCCAGGAGAACGCACGCCCGTCAGAGCGCTGCGATCTCCGCGTCCGTCAGCCCGGCCCAGCGCAGGTACGCGGTGACGCTGCCCCACCGCGCCTCGACGTGCCGGATCACCGTGGTCATGGTCTCCGGCACGCACCGTTGCGCGACGGCGGTCGCCTCGGGGTCCGTGCTGACCGCACGCTCTGCGGCGAACCGATCGGCCAGCCCGACAGCGCTGGCGGCGTAGTCGTCGCCGACGGCCTCGATCGACGCACCCCAGAGCCGGGCGAGCAGTCCGCTGACGACGCCGGTGCGGTCCTTGCCGGCGGAGCAGCAGACGAGCACGTCGCCGTCGGACCGGGCGATCGCGCGGAACGCGGCGGCGATCCCGGTGCGGTGGCGCTCGAGCCAGTCGATGTACTGCTCCTCGAGCTGCACGGCCTGGTCGCCGGACTCGACGGTCGACGGGTCGAACAGCGGGACGAGCCGGTAGCCGTCGATGGTGCCGAGCGGGTGCGGGACGCGGGCGACCTCGTCGTCACGGCGCAGGTCGACCACGGCCGCGAGTCCGCGCGGGTAGGCGTCGGCACCGACGCGTTCGGTGTTGGCGCGGTACACGATGCGGGGGCGGGCGTCCTGCAGGGCCGGTCCCCCGACCTCGCGCAGGTTGGTCAGTGCGGACGTCGTCGTCATGCCCGCAACCCTGCCAGACGCCAGACGCCAGACGCCAGACGCCAGACGCCAGATGACCGACGACAGACCGCACGACGACGGGCCCCGCGCTTGCTGTGTGCGCGGGGCCCGTCGTCGTTCGGGTGGTGCTGGTGGAGCTGGTGTCTGCTGGCTAGCGGACCGAGACCGGCGAGTCGTCGGTCTGCTCGTAGAGGACGTAGCCCTCTTCACCGTGGACCGCGGTGTCGATGCCGGCGACCTCGTCCTCGGTCTTGACGCGGAAGCCGATCGTCTTCTCGATGAGGAAGCCGATGACGAACGCCAGGACGAAGGAGTAGATGCCGACGGCCAGGGCCGCGGTGGCCTGCTTGCCGAGCTGCTCGAACGAGCCGGAGTAGATCAGGCCGGTGTCGTTGGCGAAGAAGCCGAGGTACAGCGTGCCGACGATGCCGCCGACCAGGTGGACGCCGACGACGTCGAGCGAGTCATCGAAGCCGAGACGGTACTTCCAGTCGATGGCGAAGCAGCAGATGATGCCGGCGACGAAGCCGAGCAGGATGCCCCAGCCCGGCGTCAGGTTGGCACATGCCGGGGTGATCGCGACGAGACCGGTGACGGCACCCGAGGCGGCGCCGACCGACGTGGCCTTGCCGTCCTTGAGCTTCTCGACGAGCAGCCAGCCGAGGATGGCAGCGGCCGGTGCGGCGAGGGTGTTGACCCAGGCGATCGCGGCGATGCCGTCAGCGGCGCCCTCGGAGCCGGCGTTGAAGCCGAACCAGCCGAACCACAGGATGGCGGCGCCGAGCAGGACGAAGGGCGGGTTGTGCGGCTTGTGCGCACCCTTGGCGAAGCCGACGCGCTTGCCGAGGACGAGCGCCAGGGCGAGACCTGCTGCACCGGCGTTGATGTGCACCGCGGTGCCACCGGCGAAGTCGATGACGCCCCACGTGGCGGCCCAACCCGAGGTCAGGTTGAAGACCCACGAGGCGACCGGGAAGTAGACGACGGTGACCCAGATGCCGGCGAAGACCATCCAGGCGCCGAACTTGGCGCGGTCGGCGATGGCGCCGGAGATGAGCGCGACCGTGATGATCGCGAAGGTGGCCTGGAAGCCGACGAACGCCATCGACGGGTACGCCGCCTGGATGTTCGAGGACTGCGCCTCCTCGAAGGCCTGGCCGAGACCGATCTGGTTCCAGTCGATGCTGAAGAACCCGACGACACCGGAGACCGCCGTGCCGTCACCGTGGTTGGCGAAGGCGATCGCGTAGCCGTAGAGCACCCACAGGACGCTCACGAGTGCGATCGCACCGAACGACATCATCATCATGCTGATGACGGACTTGGCCTTCACCAAACCGCCGTAGAAGAAGGCCAGGCCGGGTGTCATGAACAACACCAGCGCCGCCATGACCAACACGAACGTCGTGTTGCCCTGATCAAGCATCTGTTCACCTCTCGATTGCACGAGCGGCTCTTGGACCGCCTCGGGTGACACCGAGTCTGGCGAGGTGACGTTTCACGAGGGGGCACGATGTGTTTCGCGGATGTAACGCGACGGCGCGGTTTGTAAACGTCGTGTTTCGCATGGCCCGATGCCCCCTGGACAGGGGGTGCACCGACCGGTCAGCGGATACCCCGGGCGGTGGGCGTCAGTCCTGGGCGCGACTCAGGGCCACGACACGGCTCGCTGCGCGCAGGTACTTCTTGCGGTAGCCGCCGTCGAGCATGGCGTCGGGGTACACCTGGTCGAGCGGCGTGCCCGAGGCCACGATCCGGACCTGTGCGTCGTACAGCCGGTCCACGAGCGCCACCCACCGGAGCGCGTCGGTCTGGTCCGTGAACGCCCGGACGTCGGTGAGCCCGACGGCGTCGAGGTCCTCGACGAGCGCGACGTACTTCGACGGGTGCACCGAGCCGAGGTGCGCGACCACGGCCGAGAAGTCGTCGAGCGTGACGGTGCCGTCCGGCAGTGCCGCGGCCACGTCGGACACCACACCCGCCGACTCGTCGACCGCACGGCGGCGGTAGTCGAGCCCGTCGATCCGCATGGTGTCGAACCGGTCGGACATCGCCTGGATCTCGCGCAGGAAGTCCTGGGCCGCGAACCGGCCCTCGCCGAGCGCGCCCGGAGGCGTGTTCGAGGTGGCGGCGAACCGGGTGCCGGTCTCGCTCAACTCCTTGATCAGGCGGGTCATGACCATGGTGTCGCCCGGGTCGTCGAGCTCGAACTCGTCGATGCACACCAGCGCGGTCCCGCGCAGCAGGTCGACCGTGCCCTGGAACCCGAGCGCGCCGACCAGGGCCGTGTACTCGATGAACGTGCCGAACGTCTTCCGCCCGGAGGCCGCATGGTACGCCGCGGCGAGCAGGTGGGTCTTGCCGACACCGAACCCGCCGTCCAGGTAGACGCCCGACTTCGCAGCGGGCTCGACCGACTGCTTGCGGCGGCCGAACAGCCCGCGACGGGGCGCGTCGGTCGGACCGGCCGCGACGAACGCGGCGACGGCGTCACGCACGTCGGCCTGCGAGGCGTAGTCCGGGTCCGGGCGGTACGAGTCGAACGAGGCGGCCGCGAACTGGGGCGGTGGCACGAGTGCCGCGGCCATCTGCTGCGGGGTCACCTGGGGGTCACGGTCGACGAGGTGCGCTGGCGCGGTGTTCGTGGACAATCAGGAACCCTTCCGGGAAGCAAGTCGTGCGGTGTCACGTTGCGGCTGGGGCACGGTACGTCCGCGTACCGTTGCCCACAGGCACCGACGACCGATCCTAGTCCGGTGCCGGATGACCACCTGGAGGTAGCCCACCATGACCGCACCGGTCGACCCGTCCGAGAAGTTCACCGCCTACGCCCACCCGGAGCGTCTCGTCTCCACCGAGTGGCTGCAGGAACAACTGGACGCCCACACCCCCGACCTGGTCGTCGTCGAGTCCGACGAGGACGTCCTGCTCTACGAGACGGGCCACGTCCCCGGCGCGGTCAAGATCGACTGGCACACCGACCTCAACGACCCGGTGCAGCGCGACTACATCGACGGCGAGGCGTTCGCCGAACTGCTCGGCAGCAAGGGTATCGGCCGCGAGACCACCGTCGTGGTCTACGGCGACAAGAACAACTGGTGGGCCGCGTACGCCCTCTGGGTCTTCTCGCTGTTCGGGCACGAGGACGTCCGCCTGCTCGACGGCGGCCGTGCGAAGTGGATCGCTGAGGACCGCGCCCTCACCACCGACGAGACCGTCGTCACGCCGGCCGAGTACCCGGTCGTCGACCGGATCGACACCGAGATCCGTGCCTACAAGGACGACGTGCTCGCCCACCTCGGCAAGCCCCTCATCGACGTGCGCAGCCCGGGCGAGTACGACGGTTCCCGCACCACCGCGCCCGACTACCCGGAAGAGGGTGCGCTGCGCGGCGGCCACGTCCCCACCGCGGTGAACATCCCGTGGGCGACCGCCGCCGCACCGGACGGCACCTTCAAGCCGCGCGCCGAACTCGACGCCATCTACCGCGAGGGCGCCGGCATCGGCGATGCGGACGAGGTCATCGCGTACTGCCGCATCGGCGAGCGGTCGAGCCACACCTGGTTCGTCCTCCAGCACCTGCTCGGCTACGACAGCGTCCGCAACTACGACGGCTCGTGGACCGAGTGGGGCAGCGCCGTCCGCGTCCCGATCGTGCAGGGCGCGGAGCCGGGTACAGTTCCGAACCGATGAACGACAGCACCGAGGCCACCCTCCCCGCCACCCTCGCCGAGATCCGCGACGACTTCCTCGCCCTGGGCCAGAAGGACCGCCTGCAGCTCCTCCTCGAGTTCTCGAACGAGCTGCCCGCGCTGCCCGAACGGCTGCAGGGGCACGAGGACGAACTCGAACGGGTCGAGGAGTGCCAGTCCCCCGTGTTCATCACGGTGACCGTGGGCGAGGACGGCGACGCACCCGACGTCGTCCGCATGCACGCGACCGCGCCGCGCGAGGCGCCGACCACGCGCGGCTTCGCCTCCATCCTGGCGCAGGGCCTGAGCGGCCTGACGGCAGCGCAGGTGCTCGCCGTGCCGGCGGACTACCCGCTGACCATCGGGCTGTCCGAGGCGGTCAGTCCGCTGCGGATCCGCGGCATGGTGGGCATGCTCGGACGCGTGCAGCGTCAGGTGCAGGCTGCGGTGTCGTAGACGCGACCCTGGGCAGACGGGAGGCCCGTGGCGGATCCGCCACGGGCCTCCCGTCCGTCTGTCCCTGCGTCTACCGCGCGCTGGCCGCCCCGCGACGCTGGACCACCTCGGTGAGCCACGCGAGGATGCGGGCGTCGAACCAGTCGGCGTCGTGGTTCCAGAGCTTGGTGTGCCGGGCCGTGGTCTGCACCTCGAGCCGCACCAGGTCGGGTCGGGCGCGTGCCAGGTCGTGCGAGGCCGAGGACGGCACGAACCCGTCGTCGTCGCTGTGCAGCAGGAGGATCGGCACCGTCAGCTCGGCGGACCGGGTGACCATGTCGAGCTCCCGCAGGTCCACCGGCTGCTGCAGGCCGGCGAGCCGGTGCAGCACCGGCGTGCGGAGCAGACGCTGGGCGACCTTGCGGACCGGCCGCGGCAGCCCCATGAGCTGGCTCTGCGACTTGAGCACCGCGTGCCAGTCGACCACGGGTGACTCCAGCACCACCCCGTCGACGAGCCCGGCGAACCGGGATCGCAGCAGGGTCTGCAGGACGACCGCACCGCCCATCGACCAGCCCATCAGCACGACGCTCTGCGCGTTCTGGGCACTGAGCCACCGGAGGACGGAGTCGATGTCCTCCCACTCGGTGCTGCCGAGGCCGTAGCGGCCGTCCACGCTCGGCGGTGCGACGCCGTCGTTCCGCCACGAGGCGAGCACGACCGAGTAGCCGGCGGCGCGGAAGACGGGGACCGCGCGGATGGTCTCGGCGCGGGTGACGCCGCGCCCGTGCACCAGCACGGCCCACGGGGCATCCGGGTCATCGGCACGGACGACCCAGGCCGGTGCGGGGCCGTTCGGAGTCGGGATGTCGATGTCCTCGACGGGCACGTCGAGCTCGCCGGGGGTCAGGTAGAACCAGCCGCCCCAGCGCCCGCGGCGCGCAGCGGTCGGGTCGCCGGCGTCGATCGCGATGATGCGGCGCGTGACGGTGGTGTCGGTGGTGCCGAGGACCTCGCCGACCCGCATGTGGCCGGTGCCGGCACCGAACCAGAGCGAGTACCGACCCTGCAGCTCAGTGTCGGCGGTGCGCTCGATGGTGACCGTCATCCGGACCGGGTCCACGGCGTGGATCGGGACGCGTTCGGTGCGTTTGCGGTCCGGGGTGACGACGGCGCGGGCGACGGCGGCGACGAAGCCACCGATGACGGCCGTCCCCACCGCGGCGGCGGCCAGACCGGCACCGAGGGCGATGAAGCCGGCCGATCGTGCGGTCTCCTGGACGGCGTCCTCGGCGGGTCGCGCGGATCGGGACATGGCCCGGAGCCTAGTCTGCATGTGTGTCCGAAACCCGAGAGCCCGACGCCTTCGCGCGGCTCCGCGCGTTCGTGTCCTCCGGCAGCAGCCGCTCCGAGACCACCGTCACCGAGATCCCCTCGCCCACGCGGATCGCACCGTTCTCGATCGCCCTGGCGGCGGACGTGTCCGGCACCGCGCACGGCGTCGAGTCCGACCTCGGCACCGGACGGTTCATCGCCCTGTACGACCCCGAAGAACCCGAGGGCTGGGGCGGCGCGTTCCGGGTGGTCTCGTTCGCGCAAGCACCACTCGAACCCGAGATCGGTGTCGACGAGTTCGTCGCCGACGTCACGTGGAGCTGGCTCGTCGACGCGCTCGAGACGCACGGTGCCGAGTACGACCACGCTTCGGGCACGGCCACCAAGATCATCTCGCGCGGGTACGGCGACCTCGCCGCACAGGGCGACGGCGCGCAGCTGGAACTCCGCGCGTCGTGGACGCCCCGCGGCGACGACCTCACCGCACACGTCCAGGCATGGCAGGACATCGTCGCCATGCTCGCCGGTCTGCCTCCTGCCTCGGACGGCGTGACCCTGCTGGCCCCGAGGAGGCTCGCCAAGTGACCGACCCCGCCAGTTCGACCCCCGGTGCACCGGACCCCGCGTTCGAGGACTCGCACGAGGCCGTCAAGGTCATCGACTCACGCGACGACTACCTCGACGCCGTCGCGGCGATCGCCGCCGGTCACGGGCCCGTCGCCGTCGACGCCGAGCGCGCCAGTGGCTACCGCTACTCGCAGCGCGCCTACCTGATCCAGGTGTTCCGTCGCGGTGCCGGCGCGTTCCTGTTCGACCCGATCCCGATCGGCGACTTCTCCGAACTGCAGGCGGCCATCGTCGACGAGGAGTGGCTGTTCCACGCCGCCTCGCAGGACCTGCCCTGCCTGCAGGAGGTGGGTCTCGTCCCGACCCGCATCTTCGACACCGAACTCGGAGCCCGCATCGCCGGGTTCCCCCGCGTCGGTCTCGGCGCCGTCGTCGAGCAGCTGCTCGGGATCACACTCGCCAAGGCGCACTCGGCAGCGGACTGGTCGACCCGGCCGTTGCCGCAGTCGTGGCTCGTGTACGCGTCGCTCGACGTCGAACTCCTGCCCGACCTGCGTGACGCCCTCGCCGCGAAGCTCGACGAGGCCGGCAAGTCCCGGATCGCGGAAGAGGAGTTCGACGCGGTGCTGCACCGCGCCCCGAAGCCCGTCCGAGCCGAGCCGTGGCGCCGGCTGTCCGGCATGCACGCCCTCCGTGGCGCCCGCGCCCTGGCGATCGCCCGGTCGCTCTGGGTCGCCCGTGACGAGTACGCCCGCGCGGCCGACATCGCTCCGGGGCGCACGATCCCCGACGCCGCGATCGTCGCAGCGGCAGCCGCCGCACCGTCGTCGCGCGCCGAACTCGGCGGCCTGAAGGCGTTCACGGGTCGCGCCAGCCGTTCCGAGCTCGATCGCTGGTGGGCCGCGGTCGACGAGGGCCTGACGACCGAGGACCTGCCGAAGCTCCGCGGCTCCGGTGAAGCGACGCTCCCGCCGCCCCGCGCCTGGGCCGACCGCAACCCCGCGGCCGACCGCCGGTACAAGGCCGCACGGGCCGCGGTGACGAAGCGGTCCGAGGAGCTCGACATCCCGCTCGAGAACCTGCTCACGCCGGAGACCCTGCGTGTGGTCTCGTGGGCACCGCCGTCGCCGTCGTCGACCGAGCTGGTCGGGGCCGCCCTCGCCGCACACGAGGCCCGCCCCTGGCAGGTGGAGGAACTCTCCTCGATCATCGCGTCGGCCTTTGTCGCTGCTGCACAGCAGCCCGCGCCGACGGATGACGTCGAGTCGTAGGAACCGCCCAACCGGCATGCGGCCGCCCAGCCTGGGGGCATAGCGTCGGGAGCGTCGCCGGGCGAGGCCCGGCCGGCCGGAGCGACCAGCGTTCCGGCCCGATCGATGAGGATCTGGGAGGCCCGGATTGCCAAAGGCATCAGACGTCGTGTTCGTGGACGGAGTACGGACACCGTTCGGACGAGCCGGCGAGAAGGGGGTGTTCTGGAAGACCCGGTCCGACGACCTCGCGGTGCACGCGATGCGCGGACTGCTCGACCGGAACGCCTCGCTCGACACCGCAGCGGTGGACGACGTCGCCGTCGCGGCGACCACGCAGCAGGGTGACCAGGGGCTGACCCTCGGCCGCACCGTCGGCATGTTGGCCGGCCTGCCGAAGTCGGTCCCCGGGTACGCGATCGACCGCATGTGCGCCGGGGCCATGACGAGCGTCACGACGCTCGCGGGTGCCATCGCCTTCGGTGCCGCGGACATCGCGATCGCCGGTGGCGTCGAGCACATGGGACGCCACCCGATGGGCTTCAACTCGGACCCGAACCCGCGGTTCATCGCGGAACGCATGGTGTCGAGCGACGCGCTGGTGATGGGGTCCACCGCCGAGCGCCTGCACGACCGCTTCCCGGCGATCACGAAGGACCGCACGGACGCCTACGCCGTCCAGTCCCAGCAGCGCTACGCCGCGGCGTGGGCCGCCGGCAAGCTGCAGCCCGACGTCATCCCGGTCGAGGTGAACAAGGGCGACGGGTGGGACGTCATCAGCACCGACGAGCCGCCGCGTCCGGGCACGACGCTCGAGGCGCTGGCCGCGCTGAAGACGCCGTTCCGCCCGCACGGACGGGTCACCGCCGGCAACGCCGCCGGCCTCAACGACGGCGCGACCATGAGCTTGCTCGCCTCGGCCGAGGGCGCCAAGGAGCACGGCTTGCCCACGAAGATGCGGATGGTCTCGTTCGCCTTCGCCGGCGTCGAGCCCGAGGTCATGGGCGTCGGCCCGGTCCCCGCCACCGACAAGGCGCTGTCGAAAGCCGGCCTGTCGATCGACGACATCGGCCTGTTCGAGATCAACGAGGCGTTCGCGGTGCAGGTGCTCGCGTTCCTCGACAACTACGGCATCGCACAGGACTCCACGAACGTCAACGCGTGGGGCGGCGCGATCGCCGTCGGCCACCCGCTGGCATCGAGCGGTGTCCGCCTGATGAACCAGCTCGCCGCGCAGTTCGCCGAGCGCCCGGACGTCCAGTACGGCATCACCACGATGTGCATCGGACTCGGCCAGGGCGGCACCGTCATCTGGGAGAACCCCGGCTTCAGCAAGTCCGCAGCACGTTCGGCTCGGAAGGGGGCATGAGCATGACCACCGTCGATACCGACCGTCTGTCCGAACTCAGCGAGGACGAGGTCGTCACGCACTCGTTCGTCAAGCACGTCACGATGCCCTCCGGTGGCACCCTGGCGCTCATCACGCTCGACAACGGCAAGGACTACAAGCGTCCGAGCACCCTCGGGCCGCGCACGCTCCGTGAACTCTCCGGCGTGCTCGACACCCTGAAGACCGAGGCGACGGCCGGCACGATCCAGGGCGTCGCGATCACCGGCAAGGAGTACTGCTTCGCTGCCGGTGCCGACCTGTCGCAGGCAGCGTCCGTGCCGTCGCGGGACGTGGCGCACGACCTCGCGGCCCTCGGCCACGCCACCCTCCGCAAGCTGTCCGACCTCGGCGTGCCGTCGTTCGCGTTCATCAACGGCATCGCCCTCGGCGGCGGGCTCGAGATCGGACTGCACTGCACCTACCGGGTGTTCTCGTCCGCGGCGCAGGGCATCGGCCTGCCCGAGGTCTTCCTCGGCATCATCCCGGGCTGGGGCGGCGCGACACTGCTCCCCCGCCTGATCGGTCCGGAGCGCGCGCTGCGGGTCATCGTCGAGAACCCCCTCAAGAACAACCGCCTGATGGACGGAGCGGCCGCGGTCGAGATCGGCATCGGCGACGCGCTGATCCCGTCGGTGACGTTCCTGCCGTCAGCCGTCGCGTGGGCCGACGGCGTCCTTGCCGGTCGCGTGTCGGTCAAGCGGCCCAACGAACCGGGCATGCTCGAGAAGGCTGCATGGGGCACGGTCGTCAAGGTCGCCCGTGGGCAGGTCGCGTCGAAGATCGGGACGGTGCCGAAGTCGCCGTTCCGCGCGCTCGACCTCGTGGCCGCCGCTCGCGGCGGTTCCCTGGACGAACGGTTCGCCGACGAGGACGACGCCCTCGCCGACCTGCTCTCCGGTGACCAGTTCGCCGCGTCGATGTACGCGTTCGACCTGGTGCAGAAGCGTGCGAAGAAGCCCGTCGGTGCTCCGGAGGGCGTCGAGCCGAAGAAGATCACGAAGGTCGGCGTCCTCGGCGCTGGTCTCATGGCCTCGCAGTTCGCGCTGCTCTTCGCCCGACGACTCGGCGTCCCCGTCGTGATCACCGACGTCGACCAGTCCCGCGTCGACGCCGGTGTCGAGCGGATCCGCGGTGAGGTCGGCAAGCTGCTCGAGAAGGGGCGGATCTCCCCCGACGACGCGAACCGCATCACCGCACTCGTCAGCGGGTCGGTGTCGTACGACGCCTTCGCCGACGCCGACTGGGTGATCGAGGCCGTCTTCGAGGAGATGAGCGTCAAGCAAGAGGTCTTCCGGAAGATCGAGCAGGTCATCGCGCCGGACGCCATCCTCGCCACCAACACCTCGTCGTTGTCCGTCTCCGAGATGGGCTCGGTGCTGTCCGACCCGTCGCGCCTGGTCGGGTTCCACTTCTTCAACCCGGTCGCCGTGATGCCGTTGCTCGAGGTCGTCCGCACCGCCGCCACCTCCGACGAGACACTCGTGACGGCACTCGCCGTCGCGAAGACCCTCAAGAAGACGGCGATCATCACAGCCGACCAGCCGGGCTTCGTCGTCAACCGGGTGCTCGCACGGGTCCTCGGTGAGGCGATGCGCGGCGTCGAGCAGGGCACCTCGTTCGACGTCGTGGCGGCCGGTGCCGCGCCGCTCGGACTGCCGATGTCGCCGTTCGAGCTGCTCGAACTCGTCGGTCTGCCGGTCGGAGCGCACGTGCTCGACTCGCACCACGCCGCCTGGCCGGAGCGCTTCTACCCCGGTGACGGGCTGAAGAAGATCGCCGAGTACGGGAAGATCCTGACCCGCGACAAGAAGGGCAACGCGACCGGGTACGACCCCGCTGCCGTCAAGCTCGTCGCGCCGTCGAAGAAGGACGCGAAGCCCGTCGACGCCGCCGCGATGCAGCAGCGCTTCGAGGACGCCCTGGCCGACGAGCTGCACCGCATGCTCGAGGACGAGGTCGTCCAGCACGTCGAGGAGATCGACCTCGGCCTGATCCTCGGTGCGGGCTACCCGTTCCAGGCCGGTGGGATCAGCCCCTACCTCGACCGCAGTGGGGCGTCCGAGCGCGTCTTCGGTGGGAGCTTCCACGACCCGCTGATCGTCGGCCCGGCTTCCCGCTAGCCGGAGCGAGTCCGTCTCGCACAACCGAAGTCACCCCGAACCGCAGATCGCCGTGGTTCGGGGTGACTTCGGTTGTGTGCCGGGATGGAGCGCCGGCCTCAGGAACGCCCGCCCTGGCGTACGGTGCAGGAGTGACGCAGGAGTGGTGGGCACCGAAGACCGCCGCAGGGCCGTCCGTGGTCCTGCCGGTCCCGCTCGACGCTGTACCGGCCCTGCTCCGGCGAGCAGTCGACGCCGTTCCGGGTGCCGCGGCCATGGAGATCCGCGACGACGGCGCCGTCATCGCCCGCCGGACCTCGTTCGCGCTGCGGGCCGAGAACATCGTCCTGACCTTCCTGCGCGAGTCGCCGTCCTCGTCCCGCGTCCGGATCCTCCGCGAGGGCCGCGACGGCCTCGACTCCGGCCAGGTCCTCTGGGTGACGCCGATGGCGCGCGCGATCCTCGCTGCACTGCGGTCGGCAGCTGCACAGGACACGGCAGCGCCCCCATCGTGAGCCGCCGTCAGCCGCCCACGCAGTCGTTGCTGCCGCTGAAGCACGGCGGGACCGACGGCCGTGGTGCCGGCGGCTCGGGCGGCTCGTTGTCGTACGACGTGAAGTACGCGGCGCTGTGCGTCACGACGAGCACGTAGTCCGCCCCGCTCGCCCGGACGGCGTCATCGCGTCGGTCGACGCCGAGACCCGGTGCGGACTGCACGACGGACGATCCCTTCGACTGCCACAATCCGAGTGACCCGTCCCAACCGCGGACCCGCACGACCGCGAACCGGTCCTGCCCGAGGTCGTTGCCGAGTGCGATCGACTGCCGCCCACCGATGTCGACCAAGTACGGTGTCGATCCGTCCGGCTGGATTGCCTGTGCCACGAGGTCCTCGTCGGTCAGGCCGCCCGTGCGCATCGCCGGTCCGGCGATGCGCACCGCGTCGACCGGTGTGGTTGCACCGTCGATCGTGTACACCGCTCCGGCGTCGATCCGACACGTCGTGCCCGAAGCGGGCTGGAAGAACCCGGAGTTGCTCGCGTGGCCGCACGAGTCGGTCCAGGTGGCATCAACCCGGTGGACTGCGGCGGTGCCCTCCCAGTCGACCACACGGTGCATCGTCTGTCTGGCGCCGACCCGGGCATCTGCGCCGAGCTCCGGCGTGACCGTGCCGTCGTTCATCGCTGCGCACCCTGAGGACAGCGCCACCACCGCGAGACCGATCGCCACCGCCGTCGTCCTGAACCCCCGTCGCATGCGGCGATCCTGCCAGACGTCCCCGAAGGACATGCCCCTGTCGGCATGCGTGACCCTCCGCCACCCGGGGAACTACACCTAGCGGTCGGCGGACTCCCGCGACCGCGCGGGCTTCGCCTGCGGCAGCTTCGTTCCGACGACCTGGTCGATCACGTCGCGGGCGATCGCCTGCGCCGTCAGCCCGACGTCGGCGAGGATCTGCGACCGGGTCGCGTGGTCGATGAACTCGTCCGGCAGCCCCAGCTCGTTCACGCCCGTGTCAACCCCGGCTGCCCGCAGGTCCTGCCGGAGCCGGGTCCCGACGCCACCGACGCGCACGCCGTCCTCGATCGTGATGACGAGCCGGTGCGTCCGCGACAGCTCGATGAGCGAGCCCGGGATCGGGACCACCCAGCGCGGGTCGACCACGGTGACGCCGATGCCCTGCGCCTCGAGCAGCGCCGCGGCCTCGAGCGCCGTCGGCACCATGGAGCCGACGGCCACGAAGAGCACGTCCTCGACGCCGTCCGCGGCGGCGTGCAGCACGTCCACCCCGTCGGCGAGACGACGGACGGCGGGGATGTCCGGCCCGACCTGGCCCTTCGACCACCGCAGCACGGTGGGGGCGTCGTCGACGGCGATCGCCTCGCGGAACTCCTCGCGCAGGGTCGCTGCGTCACGGGGTGCGGCGATCCGGATGCCGGGCACGACCTGCAGCAAAGCAAGGTCCCACATGCCGTGGTGCGACGGCCCGTCCGGTCCGGTGATGCCGGCGCGGTCGAGCACGAACGTCACGCCGGCCTTGTGCAGCGCGACGTCCATCAGCACCTGGTCGAAGGCGCGGTTCAGGAACGTCGCGTAGAGCGCCACGACCGGGTGCAGGCCGCCGTACGCGAGGCCGGCGGCGGTCGTCACGGCGTGCTGCTCGGCGATGCCGACGTCGTACACGCGGTCGGGGTGCTGCTCCTGGAACAGGTGCAGTCCGGTCGGTCGGAGCATCGCTGCCGTGATCGCGACGACACGGGGGTCCGAATCGCCCACAGAAGCCAGGGTCGACGCGAACACCGAGGTCCACGACGGACCCGACGCGGCGTCGAGCGACTCCCCCGTCTCCGGGTCGATGTGCCCGACGGCGTGGAACTGGTCGGCCTGGTCGCGCAGGGCCGGCTCGAACCCGTGGCCCTTCTCGGTGATCGCGTGCACGATCGTCGGGGCGCCGTAGGCCTTCGCCTGCCGGAGCGCTGCCTCCATCGCACGCTGGTCGTGTCCGTTGACCGGCCCGATGTACTTGATGTCGAGGTTCGAGTACAGCGCCTCGTTGTTCGTGAAGCGCGACAGGAACCCGTGCAGCCCCCCGCGCATCCCGCGGTACACGGCCCGGCCGGGAGCACCGAAGCGATCGGCCACGGCCCGGGAGGTCTCGTACAGCGCCCGGTACTCACGCCGCGTGCGCATGGAGCTGAGGAACCGCGCCATGCCGCCGATCGTCGGAGCGTACGAGCGGCCGTTGTCGTTGACGACGATGACCAGGCGGCGGTCGTTGTCGTCCGAGATGTTGTTGAGCGCCTCCCACGTCATCCCACCGGTGAGGGCGCCGTCACCGACCACCGCGACGACGGTGCGGTCGGTCTGTCCGGTCTGCCCGAACGCGCGGGAGATCCCGTCGGCCCAGGACAGGGACGACGACGCGTGCGAGGACTCCACGATGTCGTGCTCGGACTCGCTGCGCTGCGGGTAGCCGGCGATGCCGCCCCGCTCGCGGAGCTTCGAGAAGTCCTGCCGCCCGGTGACGAGCTTGTGCACGTACGACTGGTGCCCCGTGTCGAACACGAAGGGGTCGTTCGGCGAGTCGAACACCCGGTGCATCGCGAGCGTCAGCTCGACCACACCGAGGTTGGGCCCGAGGTGCCCACCGGTCTTCGCGACCTCGGCCACCAAGAACCGGCGGATCTCGGCGGCGAGTTCGGTCATCTGCACGTCGGAGAGACGCTTCAGGTCGCGCGGCGACGTGATGCTGCTGAGCAGGCTCACGGGCGCTCCTTTCGTGGGGCTGTCGGCCCACTCTATTCTCGTGGGCTCCCATTCAACCGACCTCGCAGGCTCGGTCGGCGCTGGCGCCGCGCGCCGCTGGCGCGTCGCATCATGCGGAGCGCGCGGGAGGCCCGTGGCGGTGTCGCCACGGGCCTCCCGTCCGTCCTGTGGTCGCGTCAGCGACCCGTGCGCACGTCGCTCCTGTCGTTCAACGGACTCAGACGAGCGAGCGGAGCACGTACTGCAGGATGCCGCCGTTGCGGTAGTAGTCGGCCTCACCCGGGGTGTCGATCCGGACGACCGCGTCGAACTCGACCGGCTGCTTGCCGGCGGGCGAGTGCTCGCTCGGCGTCGCGGTGACGTGCACGGTCTTCGGGGTCCGGCCCTCGTTGAGCTCGGTCAGGCCCGAGATCGAGACGACCTCGGTGCCGTCGAGCCCGAGGGACTCGACCGTCTCGCCCGCCGGGAACTGCAGCGGGACGACGCCCATGCCGATGAGGTTCGAGCGGTGGATCCGCTCGAAGCTCTCGGTGATGACGGCGCGGACGCCGAGCAGGTTCGTGCCCTTGGCCGCCCAGTCGCGCGACGAACCCGAGCCGTACTCCTTGCCACCGAAGATGACGAGCGGGATGCCCTGCTCCTGGTAGTGCTGCGAGGCGTCGTAGATGAACGACTGCTCGCCGTCGGCGGTCGTGAAGTCACGGGTGTAGCCGCCCTCCACGCCGTCGAGCAGCTGGTTGCGCAGACGGATGTTCGCGAACGTGCCGCGGATCATCACCTCGTGGTTGCCGCGACGCGAGCCGTAGGAGTTGAAGTCCTTGCGGTCCACGTCGTGCTCGGCCAGGTACTTGCCGGCCGGGCTGTCCGCCTTGATCGAGCCGGCGGGCGAGATGTGGTCGGTCGTGACCGAGTCACCGAGCTTCGCCAGCACGCGGGCGCCGGAGATGTCCGACACCGCGTCGGGCTGCATGGTCATGCCCTCGAAGTACGGGGGCTTCCGCACGTAGGTCGACTCCTGGTCCCACTCGAAGGTGTCGCCCGTGGGGGTCGGCAGGTTCTTCCAGCGGTCGTCGCCCTCGAATACGGAGCCGTACTCGTGGGTGAACATCTCGGTGTCGATCGACTCGTCGATGACCTGCTGGACCTCGGCCGCGTCGGGCCAGATGTCCTGCAGGTAGACGTCGTTGCCGTCCTGGTCCTTGCCGAGGGCGTCCTTGTCGAAGTCGAAGTGCATCGACCCGGCGAGGGCGTACGCGATGACCAGGGGCGGGGACGCCAGGTAGTTCATCTTGACGTCCGGGTTGATGCGCCCCTCGAAGTTGCGGTTGCCCGACAGGACGGCGGTGACGGCCAGGTCGTTGTCCTGCACGGCCTGCGAGATCTCCTCGGGCAGCGGGCCCGAGTTGCCGATGCAGGTGGTGCAGCCGTAGCCGACCGTGTAGAAGCCGAGCTGCTCGAGGTAGGTCGTGAGACCGGCCTTCTCGTAGTAGTCGGTGACGACCTTGGACCCGGGGGCGAGCGTCGTCTTGACCCACGGCTTCGAGGTCAGGCCCTTGGCGGCGGCGTTCCGCGCGAGGATGCCGGCCGCCATCATGACGGACGGGTTCGACGTGTTCGTGCACGAGGTGATCGCGGCGATCGCGACGGCACCGTGGTCGATCGTGAACGGGTCGGCCCCGTCCATCGCGACCTTCGTCGGGGCCGAGGCGGTCGACGGGGCGCTCGACACGTAGACGTGCTCGTGCAGGTTGGTGTCCTCGTTGGTCGAGCCCGCGGCGATCGGGTCGGAGGCCGGGAAGGTCTCCTCCACCGCGTCGTCGAGGTCGGTCTGCTCGCTCGGGGTCGTGTAGTTGTTCAGGTCGACCTCGAACTGGTCCTTCGCCTTGGACAGTTCGATGCGGTCCTGCGGACGCTTCGGCCCCGAGATCGACGGCACGACCGTGGAGAGGTCGAGTTCCATGTACTCGGAGTACGCCGGCTCGACCGAGGCGTCGTGCCACAGGCCCTGCGCCTTGGAGTACGCCTCGACCAGGGCGATCTGCGCCTCGTCGCGACCGGTCAGGCGCAGGTAGTCGAGCGTGACGTCGTCGACCGGGAAGATCGCAGCGGTCGAGCCGAACTCGGGCGACATGTTGCCGATGGTGGCGCGGTTCGCGAGCGGGACGGCACTGACGCCCTCGCCGTAGAACTCGACGAACTTGCCGACGACACCGTGCTTGCGGAGTTCCTGCGTGATGGTGAGCACCACGTCGGTCGCGGTCACGCCGGCCGGGATCTCACCGGAGAGCTTGAAGCCGACGACCTTCGGGATGAGCATCGACACCGGCTGGCCGAGCATCGCTGCCTCGGCCTCGATGCCGCCGACGCCCCAGCCGAGCACGCCGAGCCCGTTCACCATCGTGGTGTGCGAGTCGGTGCCCACGAGGGTGTCCGGGTAGGCGTAGGTCTCGCCGTCGAAGTCACGCGTGTAGGTGACCTTCGCCAGGTACTCGATGTTGACCTGGTGCACGATGCCGGTGCCCGGCGGGACGACCTTGAAGTCCTCGAACGCGGTCTGGCCCCAGCGGAGGAACTGGTAGCGCTCCCCGTTCCGCTCGTACTCGAGGTCGGTGTTGCGCTGGAGTGCGTCCGTGCTCCCGAAGAGGTCGGCAATGACCGAGTGGTCGATGACCATCTCGGCCGGGGACAGCGGGTTGATCTTGTTCGGGTCGCCGCCGATGTCCGCCATCGCCTCGCGCATGGTGGCGAGGTCCACGATGCACGGCACGCCCGTGAAGTCCTGCATGACGACGCGCGCCGGCGAGAACTGGATCTCGGTGTCCGGGTCGGCGTCGGGGCGCCAGGAGCCGAGCGCGCGGATCTGCGCCTCGGTGACGTTCTTGCCGTCCTCGGTGCGGAGGAGGTTCTCGAGCAGCACCTTCAGGCTGTACGGGAGCTTCTCGTGCCCGGGCACCGTGTCGATCCGGTGGATCGCGTAGTCGACACCCCCAACCGACAGTGTGTCCTTCGAGCCGAAGCTATTGACTGCAGCCACCGTGCCGCCTCCCTACTGATCGGTTTGCCCTCATCATCGCGGGCCGTGGTCCGTCCCACCAGCAAGGCAAACCTAATCCCGCTGACGCCGGAGCGCCGGACGGGAAAGTCTCTTGATGTCGAGACAACTCTACACCGTGGCGGCGTCGTCCCTCCGCACGAACACGGTGCGGACCAGCAGCCAGGTGACCCAGAGCACGGCGGCGTAGAGCGGGACGCCGAGGATGAGCTTGAGGCCGGCGAGCAGCTCGACCTGCGCGGTGAGGTAGAGCGGCACCTCGACGGCCAGGCGGAGGGCGAAGAGCCCGACCCAGATCCAGGTGGCGACCGTCAGCACGCGGCGCTTGACCGGGTCGGCGCGCCAGTCGACGTGCGAGCCGTCCTCGTTCGCCGGCAGCAGGAACCCGACGACCAGACCGATGAGCGGCCAGCGGACGGCCAGCGACACGAGGAGCCCGACCAACCACACCGAGTTGATGATGATCCCCGGGATGAAGTTGCTCTCGGCGCGTCCGGTGATGAGGGCGAGGCCGGCCGACACCGCGACGCCGAGGATGCCCGCGAAGGACATCGTCAGCGACTGTCGCTGCACCAGGCGGAGCACGACGAACACCAGGCCGACGACGACCGGGATCACGACGCTCGGCACGAGCTCCTTCGTGATCGCGTAGACGACGAGGAACGCGAACCCGGGCAGCACCGACTCGGCGAGCCCGCGGATCCCGCCGACCGCTCCGAGCAGCGCACGCCCGGAGGGCGCCTCGCCGGGGGCGACGCGGGCGATGCCCGCGTTCTGCACCGCGTCGCGGAACTGCGAGGAGAACGACGGCGCCGCCGACGCAGCGTCAGGGATCCCAGCGGACGCGGGCACGGCTTCGGACCCGGCCGTCTCGGGTCGGTGGGTGTCGTCGTGTTCCGGCACCGTGCCTCCAGGCAGGTCGGTCGTCAGGTCGTCAGGCGGCCGCTGGTCAGATCGCGGTCTGCGTCGACTTCGGCATGTGCAGCGGGATGAGGTCGCGCGGCGGCATCGGCGTCGTGCCGCGCACGACGACGACGCTGCGGAACAGCTCCTCGATCTCGCTCGCGTCGTCGGGCTGCTCGGCGGCCTTGCCGGCGATCACCCCGCGGAGGAACCAGCGCGGGCCGTCGACGCCGACGAAGCGGGCCGGACGGACGCCGGCGGTTCCGCCGTCGCCGTCGACCGCGACCGGCACGGACGCGCGGAGCTCGGGGCCGAACGGGCCGTCGACCTCGGTCACGACACCGCCCTGGCGCTCGATCTGCTCGGCGATCTGTGCGCGGATCTCGTGCCACAGCCCCGTCGAGCGGGGTGCGGCGAACGGCTGGACCTGCAGCGTCGAGTCGTCGTAGTCGAGCCCGACCGCGACGACGCGCTGCGAGCCCTCCTCGACCTCGAGGCGCAGGTGCAGGCCTTCGCGCGGCAGGACCTTCACGCCGCCCAGGTCGACGTACGGACGGACCAGGTTCGCCTCGGTCTCGTCGTGCGGGCCGTTCTCGGCGCGGTCCTCGGGTGCGGACTTGTCCGTCGGGGCGACCCCGTCGACCTCGTCGAGGTCCGCGTCGGCGTCCGTCGCGATGTCGACCTCGGGGGTCGTGTCCGCGATCTCGACCTCGTCGGCGACGGCCTCGGCCACCTCGACCTCGGCCACCTCGCCCTCGTCACGCTTGCGTCGACCGAACTTCATGCGCGCGTTCCTTCCTGAACATCATCGGCGGCGCCGGTCACGGCACCGCTCCGGTCACCGTAGCCGGACGAGCCGAAGCCACCCTGGCCCCGGACGCTGTCGGGGAGTTCCTCGACGTGCGTGTACGTCACCCGCGGCACGGGCATGACGATCAGCTGTGCGATCCGGTCACCCACGTGCACCTCGTACGGCTCGGACCGGTCGGTGTTGAGCAGCGAGACCTTGATCTCACCGCGGTACCCGGAGTCGACCGTGCCCGGGCTGTTGACGATGGTGATGCCGTGCTTGGCGGCGAGCCCGCTGCGCGGGACCACGAAGGCGGCGTACCCCTCGGGGAGCGCGATCCGCAGCCCGGTCGCGGCCAGGTGGCGCTCGCCCGGCTGCAGCACGAAGGCCTCGGTCGAGACGAGGTCGGCACCGGCGTCGCCGGGGTGGGCGTGTCCGGGGCGGTTCTCCCCGGTCCAGAGGACGTCGACTGGTTCGGTCACGTGTCGAGGGTAGTGCAGAGACGTGACCCGACCGTGACCTGCCCCGAGTCGTGGTCGAATGGACCCGTGACCCTGTACCGCGAACGACTCTGGGCCCCGCCCGCCCTGTACCTGGCGACGGCGCTCGTCATCCCCGCCACCCTGCTCGTGTTCCTGCCCATCAGCGTGCTCGCCGGTGTGCTCGTGGCGATCGGCATGGAGCTCGGCGTCCTCGTGCTCCTGTGGGCACTCGCACCCACCATCGAGGTCACGGACAGCGAGTTCCGCGCCGGCAAGGCGCACCTCCCCCGCGCACTCGTCGGCAGCGTCGAGGCGTTCGAGGGCGCCGAGGCGACCACGCAGCGCGGCCCGAAGCTCGACGCACGAGCGTGGACGCTCTTCCGCGGCTACGTGCGCGGGGTCGTCAAGGTCGAGGTCCGCGACGACGCCGATCCGACGCCCTACTGGCTGGTCAGCGTCCGGCAGCCCACCAAGGTGGTCGAGGCCATGCAACATACGCGCTGACCTGGTATCTCACATGCCAGTCTGAGGTGATGGATCGTTCTCCACCACCCCGTACGAAACCACCCCGTACGAAACCACCCCGTACGAAACCACCCAGTACGAAGCGGATCGATGTCGAGGCCCTGCGCGGCGTCGCGGTCGCCCTGGTGATCGCCGAACACGCGCTCGGCACCCCTGCCGGCGGGTGGCTCGGAGTCGACGTGTTCTTCGTCCTCTCCGGGTTCGTGATCACGCGGAGCCTGCTCGCTGAGCACGTCCGCACCGGCCGCATCGACCTCGTCGGGTTCGCGGTGCGTCGGATCCGGCGTCTCCTCCCCGCCGCGCTCGTGGTCGTCGTCGTCACCGTGTCGGTCGCGGCGGCGCTCTGGTTCCGGCCCAGGTTCGTGTCCGTGCTCGGCGACGCCCTCGCGGCGCTCGTCGGCACGATGAACTGGCATCTCGTCCGCCAGGATGCCGACTACTTCGCCGAGACCGCGGCCTCGCCGCTCCGGCACTTCTGGTCGCTGGCCGTCGAGGAGCAGTTCTACGCCGTGTGGCCGGTGCTCCTGCTCGCCGTCCTGGCGGTCTGCGGACGTCGGCGCGCTCGTTTGGTCCCTGTTGTGGTCGCCGCACTCACGGCCGTCGGGACCGTCGTCGCCGTCGGTGCCGGTCCCGTCACGGACTCTGCCTACTTCCAGACCTTGGCCCGGGCATGGGAGCTCCTCCTCGGAGCGACCGTGGCGACGCTGCCGACCGTGGCGACGCGGTCGACCGTGACCGCGCACCCGACGCCGCGGGCACTGCCGACAGCCGTCACCGTCGGGCTCGGATCGGTCGGCGCGGGTGGCGTCATCATCGGGGTGCTCCTCGCCCCCGTGTCGCCGTTCCCGACGGTCCCGGTCGTCGTCGGGACCGCATTGGTGCTCGTGGCCGGCGACCTGCAGCTCCGGCTCCCCGCGGTGCGGTGGGTGGTCCGGCCCGTGGTCGCGCTCGGTCGGGTCTCCTACTCGGCGTACCTCTGGCACTGGCCGCTCTTGGTGTTCGCCGCCGTCGTCGCCCCCGGGGCGATGGGCACGGCGGCTGCGGTGACGGTCACACTCGTACTCGCCACCCTCTCGACGCGGTACGTCGAGGAGCCGCTCCGGACCCGACGTCCCGTCGGGCACCGGCCACGACACCGACAGCGCCTCCGACGGCTCCGACGGCTCCCACTGGTGGTCCCGGCGATCGTGGTCACACTGTCGGTCGCCACGATGACCGTCGGGGATCCGGCCTCCGCGGCGCGGCTGCTCGAGCGACCACCCACGAACGCCCCCGAGCGACTCCCGTTCGCGGACGCTCGCGCACTCCGCACCGCCGTGGCCGTCGACGGGCACCCGGACGCCACAGCACTCGCCGCCGGTGCCACCCGCGCCTCCCTGCCGCCCGCCATGCGTGACGGCGGCTGCCTCGTCGGCGTCGGCGAGCCCCTCCGGACGTGCGGCGCGACGACCGGGGCCGATGTGCTCGTGGTCGGCGACTCCACCACCGTCGCGTGGTCGCCGACCGTCGTCGGAGCGCTACCGACGGGTACCGCCATCGGCGTGACAGGCGTGGCGAGCTGCAGCGCCGTCATCCCGACACGCGCGGTGCGGCACCGGTGGTCCGATGCCTGTCTGACGGCCAAACGGGCCCTCCACCGGGCGGTCACAGCGGCTGACCCCCGACTCGTGGTCATCAGCGCCGTCACGGGCGAGTACCGGGAGCACCTCGGCGACCTCCCAGCGGGCCGTGCAGCCGCGCTCTGGGAACGGTCGATGGCCGAGACGATCCGCGCGTTCCGCCGCGACCACCGCCGCGTGCTCGTGCTCAGCGCACCCCAGTACGGTCCGGACACATCCACGTGCCCCGACCGGATCCACGGGTTCGGACCGTGCGCCGCTTCGGTCACCCCGGACGCCCGAGCGAAACGCACCGCGGAGGCCGCCGCGGTCCGCTCGAGCGGACCGGGCGCGGCGTACGTCGACATGGCCGCGTGGTCGTGCAGCAGCGACGGCTCGTCGTGCCCCGCGGTGATCGACGACACGCTCGTCCGGGTCGACCAGGTGCACACCACGAGAGCGTTCGCGGACCGCCTGGTCCCGGTGCTGCGTCGCGCAGTCGACTGGGACGCGTTGCTGCGACGCTGACACGCACAGCTGACGGGAGGCCCGGCGCGCGTCCGCACCGCACCGTACGACGAAGGCCCCGCATCCTGGAGGATGCGGGGCCTTCGGTCATCAGTGCGTCTAGAGCGCTGCGCATTCCGCGCAGACCGGCCCGAGCTTCGACTCGTGGTCGAGCTGGGAGCGGTGCTTCACGAGGAAGCACTCGACGCAGGTGAACTCATCGACCTGCGGGGGCAGCACCACGACGTCGAGGTCGACGTCGCTCAGGTCCTGCCCGGCGAGTTCGAAGCTGCCGGGGTTGTCCGAATCATCGTCGACGACCCCCGACATCTTGTCGGGAACGCGCTCCTTGAGGGCCTCGATCGACTCCGAATCGGAGTTGTCATCGGTCTTCCGGGGGGCGTCGTAATCGGTGGCCATGCCCATCCATTTCTCGTATCGAGAGGTCGTCGCCGGGTGATCGGCGGCGACAGTTTGCACTACGTCCCGCCAGAGTGCAAACCGAGATCTGCGGCGGGTCGTCACGGCGCTGCAACCCGTGACCGGATCGGGACATTCCCGACACCCGTCGCCACTGATGCGCAGACTCCGCGGCACGCCCGTGCGCCTCCGTGGAAACCGTCCGCGACCACTGCATACTCACGGGGTACGACGCACGACCGTACGCGACGCTGGGAAGGCTGGACCATGCAAGACGTGAGAGTCATCGGAGTCGAGGCAGGCGCACTCCTCCTGGCGACCGACGGCGGTACCGAGTTCCGGTTGCCCGTCACGTCCTCGCTGCCGGGGCAGGTGCGTCAGGCCAACCCGGACGCCGGTCCGCAGAAGCGGGTCTCCCCCAAGGACGTCCAGGCCCGCATCCGTGGTGGTGCCGACGCCGCCGAGGTCGCGGCCGCGCTCGACGTCGACGTCGAGTACGTCCGACGCTTCGAGGGCCCGGTGCTCGCCGAGCGCGCGTTCGTCCTCGACGCCTCGCACCGCGTCCCGGTGACCCCGGTCGACGACGAGGCCCCCGACACCTTCGGCGCGGCGATCACCGCGAAGCTCGAGGCCGGCGAGGCCACCGCGATCAGCTGGGGCTCGTGGAAGCACCCGGAGAGCGGCTGGCAGGTCCGGGTCCGCTACACCGCGGCCGAGGTCGAGCACGACGCCCAGTGGCGCTTCGACCCGAAGACCTCGACGCTCGTGCCGGACAACGGCGACGCGCACCGGCTCTCGCACACCGACGACGAGGGCATCGCGCCCCGCCTGCGCGCCGTGGAGTACGAGCAGCAGGACGACGACGGCACCCGCTTCGACTCCGGCGCCTTCCGCGTCGAGGAAGAGGACGAGGCCGTCACGAACCCCGACGTCTCCGACCGCGCACCGCTCCGTGCACCGCTGCCCCGCATCGGCCAGGCGGCCGTCGAGGAGCGCGCACCCGGCAACGAGACCGCCGACCTGCTCGAGGCGCTCCGCCGCCGCCGTGGGGAGCGCGAGGCCGCCTCGTTCGGCGAGCAGCGCGACGAGCCGGCCCGCGGCACCTCGATCAGCGTCGTCGACATCCCGCTGCAGGGGTTCGAGGACGAGCCCGAGGGCGACACCGTCCCGCCGTCGGCCGACGCCCGTCCGGCATCGGCGCCCGAAGCCGAGGGCCGTGCGGAGCGCAAGAAGCGCAACCGCCGGTCGATGCCGAGCTGGGACGAGATCGTCTTCGGCACCCGCCCGGAGGACCCGGCCTGATCAACTCGGACTGACCCGCGGCCGGCTGCTACTGCGCGAACGCGCCGGCGAGCCGCAGCGGGACGAACGTCTCCTCGTCGGTCATCGCGCCGTGCTGACCGATCATGCGCTTCGGAACCTCGCCGTCCCGCAGCGCGCGGTCGTCGTTGAACGCCCACGACCCGCGTGCCACGACGATCACGTCGCCGATGCGCGGGACCACCTGCGGCGAGACCGCACCGAACCACCCGGCGGCGATCGCCTCGTCGCGGCTCGCGACGTACGCCTTCTTGCCGTAGCGCGCCCGGAACGCCCCGACCAGCCCGCGCACGTCGGTGCCCGGCGCCACCGTGAGCTGGCGGCACCGCGGATCGCCCGCCACCCCGACGACGTCCGTCAACAGGAGCGGGTCGATGGCGATGTTCGCGTGGTCGGGCACGTCGAGCACACCGTGGTCCGCGGTGACGAGGACGCCGACGTCCGGCGCACCGCGGGCATCGAGGCGGGCGAGCTCGCCGTCGAGCAGCTCGAGCGTCGCCGTCCACCGGTCGGACTGCCACCCGGACTTGTGCCCGATCGAGTCGAGCTCCGGCACGTACAGGTACACGAGCGACCGACCGGTGGCGGTCTCGGCCAGGGCAGCGTCGATGCGCTCCGGGATCGTGTCCGCCGACACATACCGCGCGCCGCCGAGGACGTTCGCGGTCATGCCCGACGCCCGGTACCGATCGGGGCCGATGACGACGGGGTCGACGCCGAGCTCCGCGGCGCGGGTGAAGAGCGTCTCGGTGAGGAACCAGTCCGCGGGGACCTCGGTGTCCCACCCGCCCAGGAGGTTCATCACGGCGCCGGTGTCCGGGTTCCAGCCGCTGTAGCCGACGACGCCGTGCGTGCCGGGCGACCGTCCGGTGGTCAGGGTGCTCAGCGCCGCGGCCGTCGTGGTCGGGAACCCGCTGCGCAGCTTCTTCGCGGTGCCGGAGCCCTTGGCGGCCGTGAGCCAGCGGGCGTGCCCGGCGCGAGCCGACAGCGCGACGCTCCCGAGGCCGTCGACCAGGACGACGATCGCGGAACGGGCGGGACGGAGGGCGATCCGGGCCTCCAGGCCGTGGTCACGCGACCACGCGCCGTCCGCAGCCCCGAGCGCCACGAGGCAACTCGGGAAGACGTCGGCGAGGTTCGCGGCGGCGTCGGGGGCCGTCGGTACGCTAGTTCCCATTCCACAGAGTCTCCCAGACGACAGAGTCTCCTAGGCGACTCCGGTCTTCCAGAAAGGTGCCATGGCACGCACGGACGCAGTCGGCCTGCCCGACGGTGAGCGCATCGAGGACGTCGACGTCTCCGAGGAGATGCAGGGCTCCTTCCTCGAGTACGCGTACTCCGTCATCTACTCGCGGGCGCTGCCCGATGCGCGCGACGGCCTGAAGCCCGTCCAGCGGCGCATCCTGTACCAGATGGCCGAGATGGGCCTGCGGCCCGACCGCGGGCACGTCAAGAGCGCCCGCGTCACCGGCGAGGTGATGGGCAAGCTGCACCCGCACGGCGACGGCGCGATCTACGACGCGCTGGTGCGGATGGCGCAGCCGTTCACGATGCGCGTGCCGCTGATCGACGGCCACGGCAACTTCGGCTCGCTCGACGACGGTCCCGCTGCCGCCCGGTACACCGAGGCCCGCCTGGCCGAACCGTCGATGGCGATGACCGAGGGCCTCGGCGAGGACGTCGTCGACTTCGTCCCGAACTACGACAACCAGATCATGCAGCCCGGCGTCCTGCCCGCGGCGTTCCCGAACCTGCTCGTCAACGGCGCGTCGGGCATCGCGGTCGGCATGGCCACGAACATGGCGCCGCACAACCTGGGCGAGGTGGTCGAGGCCGCGAAGCACCTGCTGATGAACCCGCAGGCCACCCTCGAAGAGCTGATGGAGTTCGTCCCGGGGCCGGACCTGCCCTCGGGCGGCACCATCGTCGGGCTCTCCGGGGTCCGCGACGCCTACGCCACCGGGCGCGGCACGTTCCGCACCCGCTCGAAGGTGAGCGTCGAGAACCTCACGCCGCGCAAGGTCGGGCTCGTCGTCACCGAGCTGCCGTACCTGGTGGGCCCCGAGCGCGTCATCGAGAAGATCAAGGACGGCGTCCAGTCCAAGAAGCTCGTCGGCATCTCGGACGTCAACGACCTGACCGACCGCAACCACGGGCTCCGGCTCGTGATCGGCATCAAGAGCGGCTTCAACCCCACCGCGGTGCTCGAGCAGCTGTACAAGCACACTCCGCTCGAGGACGGATTCGGCATCAACAACGTCGCGCTCGTCGGCGGGTCCCCGCGCACGCTCGGGCTGCGCGAGCTGCTCGACGTCTACGTGCAGCACCGACTGTCGGTCGTCACCCGGCGGTCGGAGTACCGGCTCGCGCGTCGTCGCGAGCGGCTGCACCTGGTCGAAGGCCTGCTCATCGCGATCCTCGACATCGACGAGGTCATCCAGGTCATCCGCACCTCGGACGACTCCGAGGCCGCACGGAGCCGGCTCCGTGACGTGTTCGACCTGTCCGAGGTGCAGGCCGAGTACATCCTCGAACTGCGGCTCCGACGCCTGACGAAGTTCTCGCGCATGGAGCTCGAGGCCGAGCGCGACCAGCTGCTCGCCGACATCGCTGCGCTCGAGGAACTCCTGGCGTCCGACGAACGGCTCCGTGCCCAGGTCGCGCTCGAGCTCACCGAGGTCTCCGACAAGTTCGCCACCCCGCGCCGCACGCTGCTCACCGAGGCCGACGCCCCGGTCAAGGGCGGTCGCAAGGCCGCGATCGACCCGGAGTCGCTCCAGGTCGCCGACTCGCCGTGCCGCGTGCTGCTCTCGACCACCGGAAGGCTCATCCGCGTCGACATCCCGACGTCAGAGCTCAGCATCGTCCGCGTGCCGAAGCGCTCCAAGCACGACGCCGTCCGGTCCGCCGTGGTGAGCACCGTCCGGGGCCAGGTCGGCGCGCTGACCTCGACCGGGCGGGTCCTGCGGCTCTCCCCCGTCGACGTCCCGGCGGTGCCGCCCGCCGCGGTCCGCCTCGACGCCGGCGTGCGGGTCACCGACTTCCTGGTGCTCACCAAGGGCGAGACGGTCGTTGCACTCGTCGACCTGTCCGGCGCGTCGTCGGACTCCCTCGCCATCGGTACCGCCCAGGGCGTCGTGAAGCGCGTCGTCCCCGGAGCCTGGCCCGACAAGCCCGAGTTCGTCGCCATCGGCCTGAAGCCCGGCGACGCGGTGATCGGCGCTGCCCAGGCGCCCGAGTCCGACGACCTGGTGTTCATCAGCTCGAACGCCCAGCTCCTGCGCTTCCCCGCGTCCGGCGTCCGTGCCCAGGGGCTGCCGGCCGGCGGTGTCGCGGGCATGGCGCTGGCGTCCGGGTCCTCGGTGATCTGGTTCGGGTCCGTCGCCCGGTCCGACGACGCCGTGGTCGCCACGGTGTCCACGACCTCCACGGCGCTTCCGGGCACCGACTCCGGTCGCGCCAAGGTCTCCGCCCTGTCCGAGTTCCCCGCCAAGGGCCGGGCGACCCAGGGTGTCCGGGCGCACGCGTTCCTGAAGGGCGAGGACGGGCTCACCGTGGGCTGGGCGGGCATCGCTCCCCCGCACGCGGTCGGTACGGACGGCGCCGCGCGGACCCTGCCCGACTGGCTGTCGAAGCGTGACGGGTCGGGGGCGCCGCTCGAGGCCGTCATCGGCTCGATCGGTGGCAGTGCTGCGGCGCTCGACGGCACCGCTGGCGACGCGTAGCGCGCGGACTCCGGGGCGCGGCGCGCGGCGCGCGCTTTCGCGCCCAGCGACAGTTCACGGGCCGATGGCCGCGTGAACTGTCGCTGACCGCGTCAGATCGCACGCCCCGCCGGCCTGGAGGCGCGGGGCGGCCTCGCCACGCGCCGCCGTCGAGCACGCGCGCGGACTTTCGCGCTGAGCGACAGTTGGCGCGCCGCCAGCCGCGTGAACTGACGCTCAGTGCGTGAGAACGCACCGCGCCCGGCGCCGCCGCGCGGCTACGCGTCGATGCGGTCGCGGTCCAGACCCTCGCCGGCCAGGATGAACTCCTTGCGCGGGGCCACGTCGTTGCCCATGAGCAGCTCGAACACCTTCGCCGCGCTCTCGGCGTGCGTGATGTTCACCCGCCGCAGGGTCCGGTGCGCGCGGTCCATGGTGGTCTCGGCGAGCTGGTCGGCATCCATCTCGCCCAGGCCCTTGTACCGCTGGATCGGCTCCTGGTACTTCTTGCCGGTCTTCTCGAGCTTCTTCAGCACGGTCTGCAGTTCCTGCTCGGAGTACGTGTACAGCGTGTCGTTGGGCTTGCCGCGGTTCACCACGACCACCCGGTGCAGCGGCGGCACGGCGGCGAACACCCGGCCCTGCTCGATCATCGGTCGCATGTACCGGAAGAACAGGGTCAGCAGCAGCGTGCGGATGTGGGCACCGTCGACGTCGGCGTCCGACATGATGATGACCTTGCCGTAGCGCGCCTGGTCGATCTCGAACGTCCGGCCGGAGCCGGCACCGATGACCTGGATGATCGACGCGCACTCGACGTTCGACAGCATGTCCGACACGGACGCCTTCTGCACGTTCAGGATCTTGCCGCGGATCGGCAGCAGCGCCTGGTACTCACTGTTGCGGGCGAGCTTCGCGGTCCCCAGGGCCGAGTCACCCTCGACGATGAAGAGCTCGGTGCCCTCGGTCTCCTGCGACCGGCAGTCAGCGAGCTTCGTCGGCAACGAGGAGTTCTCGAGCGCGTTCTTCCGGCGCTGCGTCTCCTTGTGGGCGCGGGCCGAGATGCGGGTCTTCATCTCCGCGACGACCTTCTCGAGCAGGGTCGCGGCCTGGGCCTTCTCGGTGCGTTGCGTCGACGTCAGGATCTCGGTGATGCGCTTCGACACGACCTGGTCGACGATCTTGCGGACCGCCGGCGTGCCGAGGATCTCCTTCGTCTGCCCCTCGAACTGCGGCTCGGGCAGTCGGACGGTCAGCACGGCGGTCATGCCGGCGAGCACGTCGTCCTTGTCGAGCTTGTCCTGCCCGACCTTGAGCTTGCGGGCGTTCGCCTCGACCTGTGCACGGACGGCCTTGACCAGACCGGATTCGAAGCCGGCCTGGTGCGTGCCGCCCTTCGGCGTGGCGATGATGTTGACGAAACTGCGGAACACCGTCTCGTAGCCGTCGCCCCACCGCAGCGCGAGGTCCACCTCGCAGGAGCGCTCGACCGACGTGGACACCATGTGGCCCTTGTCGTCGAGCATCGGGACGGTCTCGGTGAAGGTCCCGGTGCCCTGCACGCGCCAGACGTCGGTGACGGCGGTGTCGGCCGCGAGGTGCTCGACGAACTCGCCGATGCCGCCCTCGTAGCGGAAGCGCTCGACGACCGGGCCGGCCTCGACGGCGGTCCCCGTCGCCTCGGCACGCGCAGCAGCGGCCTCGATCGAGGACACGCGCTCGTCGGTGATCGTGATGCCGAGTCCGGGCACCAGGAACGCCGTCTGCCGCGCCCGGGTGACCAGGTCGTCGGTGCTGAACCGCGCATCGGCGGTGAAGATCTGCCGGTCCGCCCAGTACCGGATCCGGGAACCCGTGACGCCCTTCTTCACCTTGCCGACCACCCGCAGCTCGCTGCCCGAGGTGAACGGGCTGAACGGGGCGTCCGGACCGATGCCCTCGGCGTCGTCGAACGTGCCGGGCTCGCCGCGGTGGAACGACATGGCGTAGGTCTTGCCGCCGCGGTCGACCTCGACGTCGAGGCGCTCGGACAGCGCGTTGACCACTGAGGCACCGACGCCGTGCAGACCACCGGAGGCAGCGTAGGAGCCGGAGCCGAACTTGCCGCCGGCGTGCAGCTTGGTGAACACGACCTCGACCCCGGTCAGGCCCGTCTTCGGTTCGACGTCCACCGGGATGCCCCGGGCGGTGTCGCGGACCTCGACCGAACCGTCGGCGTGCAGCACGACACCGATCTCGTCGCCGTGCCCCGCCAGGGCTTCGTCGACGGAGTTGTCGATGATCTCCCACAGGCAGTGCATGAGCCCACGGGAGTCGGTCGAGCCGATGTACATCCCCGGACGCTTCCGGACCGCCTCGAGCCCTTCGAGGACGGAGAGATGGCGTGCGGAGTAGTCGGAGCTCACCGTCCGATGCTACCGAGCGGCACCGACACCCTCGGCGCGGACACTCGCACTGGGGACAACCGATCCGCGCTCAGCGAAACAGCGCTGCACAATGCATCGTTCTCAGGCATCACGTGTTGAAATGGTGCAACCACCCGGCACCACCTGCGATCCGTGAGGAGCACAGCAATGACCCAGACCGTGCAGGACCCCTCCATCGACGAAGTCAGCAACCACCAGCTGACCGCCGCCGACCGTTGCGACAGCTGCGGAGCGCAGGCCTACATCCGAGCCACCATGTCGAGCGGCGAGCTCTTCTTCTGCGCGCACCACGGCGCAGAGTTCAAGGACAAGCTCGCGGCGACCGCCATCGAGTGGCACGACGAGAGCAGCCGACTCTACGAGTCGAAGTAGCGCGCGAAGGCGCGAGCACAGCAAGACGGGAGGCCCGGGGCCAGCTGGCACCGGGCCTCCCGTCTGTCTGTTGCCCGTCTCAGAACGCGCGGAGACGACGAAGGCCGGGTCCCGTCGGGACCCGGCCTTCGTGAGCGTCACGCGATGCGCTTGAACGCCTTGTCGACGTAGCGATCGACCGTCGCGCGCGCCTCGCGTGCGTAGCGGTCGATGGTCGCCGTCTGCTCCGGGTCCGGCGTGTACTCGAGGCCCACTCGTGCGGCGGCTGCGGCGAGGACACCGTCGGTCAGCTGCGGGTTGAGCGGCAGGATCGGACCCTGCGTGTGCGTGCCGAACGACGTGCCGACGATCGCACCCTCGACCGGGGCGCCCGCCTGGTTGCCGCCGCCGGACACGACGTCGGCGAAGGGGGTGACCCCGGCCGCGAGCTCGATCGTGGTGGCGTGGTCCTCGAAGCCGGCGAGCCGCTTCGACGCGCCGGGGAGCAGCGGGTACCGGGTCTCGAGGACGAAGTAGTTGACCCGACGTTCGGCACCACGGACGGCTCGGGCGTCGAACACGCCGAACCCGGCGAGCGGAGCACCCTCGGTGGGCACGACCTCGTTCGTCGCCAGGTCGAACCCGCCGCCGACGGCGATGATCGGCACACCGTCGCTCGCGAACGAACGGAGCGGAGCGGCGATGCGGGCGACGTCGGCACCGAGCGAGCGCATCGCGCTGAGCGGACCGTTGCCGATGACCACGACGTCGGCCGCGGCGGGCAGGACGTCGCCGGGCGCGTACTCGAGCACCTCGGTGTCGAGGCCGGCCGCGGCGGCACGGCGGACGAGGGCCGCGACGTTGCCGCGGTCCCCCGAGACGCCCATCTGCCGGGGGTAGACGTGCAGGATGGTCAGCCGATCGGCCGTCATGCGGTCTTCTCCATGTCCGGGTGGCCGAGGGCCTTGCGGGCGATCATCATGATCTCGTAGTTGACGATGAAGTTCTTCGTCCCGCTGGTCGTCGACCCGAGCTGCTCCATGTGCTTGATCGCGGTCTCGACGTCGGGGTCGACCCGGCCGATGCGGACACCGGCGTGCTCGAGGGCGATCGCGATCTGCCAGGCCTTGTCACCGGAGACGACGTCGACGTGGTCGAGCTTCGAGAAGTCGATGTCGTAGATCCACGAGATGTCCGGCGTGCCCTCGTCGATCGCCATGAGGACCTGCTCGGGGCGGTCCGGCAGCGCGTCGAGGTTGAGCTGGAGGCTCGCGGCGTTCTTGAACATCGTGAACTCGGCGGACTCGCCGGCGATCGGGAGTCGTTCCCCGCGGCCGTACGCCGGCTTCATCGTGCCGAAGGCCTTCGTGACGGCGTCGGCGCGGAACTGCGTGCCGAGTGCCGCGCTGGCCGTGGCGGTGGCAGCAGCAGCGTCGACCGCGTAGTGCAGGCCGCGTGCCGGCAGGCGAACCGCGATGTCGGCACCGTCGAAGCGGATCGTCGCGCCGTCACCGGTGTTCACGACGACCTCTGACTCGGCGACGTTCGGCTGGGCGTCCTGCCGGTCGAAGTCGTCGGCGTTCTGCAGGCCGTTCGGTGCGGCGGCGACGACCTCGGCGCTCGCACCGAAGCGCAGCACCCGCTGGCCGGTGCGCGCCACGTAGGCGTCGAGGAACTGGTCGTCACGGTTCGTGATGACGTTCGCCGTGGACAGTGCCGCGGTGTCGAGCATCATGTCGGCGACGCGCTCGGTCTCGAAGAACCGGTACAGCTGGTCGACCTGCACGTTGAGCATCGTCACCGTGGACGGCGACAGGATGCCGGCGAGCTCGACCGCGAAGGCCTCGTCGACCTCGAGGATGCCGATGTCCGCCTTCAGGCGACCGGTCAGCGACACCTCGGACAGCAACGCCGACGCGATGCCCTGCGGCAGGTTCGCCCCGGACGGGTTCGTGAACACGCGGAGCCCGTGCGCCCGGACGATGTCCGAGATCATGTGCGTGGTCGTCGACTTGCCGTTCGAGCCGAGCACGAAGACGACGCCGTTCGGGAACTGCTTCGTCACGTGCTGCAGGAAGTCCGGCACGAGCTTGAGCACGATGAAGCCGGGGTACGCGGATCCCCCGCCCCGCGCTCTGGCGAGGGCACGGAGGATCCGCCCGATCAGGATCGGGATGAAGAACCGCATCGGCCTACTCGAGGTAGTCGCGCAGCGACTGCGACCGCGACGGGTGGCGGAGCTTCGCCATCGTCTTGGACTCGATCTGACGGATGCGCTCACGCGTCACGCCGAACGTGTCACCGATCTGGTCGAGGGTCTTCGGCTGGCCGTCACCGAGGCCGAAGCGCATGCGGATGACGCCCGCTTCGCGCTCGGACAGGGAGTCGAGCAGGCTCTCGAGCTGCTTCTGCAGCATGGTGAAGCCCACCGCGTCGGCCGGTACGACCGCCTCGGTGTCCTCGATGAGGTCACCGAACTCGGAGTCGCCGTCCTCGCCCAGGGGCGTGTGCAGGGAGATCGGCTCGCGGCCGTACTTCTGCACCTCGACGACCTTCTCCGGGGTCATGTCGAGCTCGCGGGCGAGCTCTTCCGGAGTGGGTTCGCGACCGAGGTCCTGCAGCATCTGGCGCTGGACACGAGCGAGCTTGTTGATGACCTCGACCATGTGCACCGGGATGCGGATGGTGCGGGCCTGGTCGGCCATGGCGCGGGTGATCGCCTGGCGGATCCACCACGTCGCGTAGGTCGAGAACTTGAAGCCCTTGGTGTAGTCGAACTTCTCGACCGCACGGATCAGGCCCAGGTTGCCCTCCTGGATGAGGTCCAGGAACTGCATGCCACGGCCGGTGTAGCGCTTGGCGAGCGACACCACGAGGCGGAGGTTCGCGCCGAGCAGGTGCGACTTGGCGCGCTGGCCGTCGCGGGCGACCCAGCGCAGCTCACGCTCGGCCGGCTTGGTCAGCCCGGTCGAGTGCTGCAGCTTGTCCTCGGCGAACAGGCCGGCCTCGATGCGCATCGCGAGCTCGACCTCCTGCTCGGCGTTGAGCAGGGCGACCTTGCCGATCTGCTTGAGGTAGTCCTTCACCGGGTCGGCGGTCGCACCCGTGATGGTCGTGGAGTAGACCGGGGCTTCGTCGTCGTCGGTCTGCGAGATGACGAGCGCGCCAGCGGCGACCGCAGCGGCGGCGTCGGGCTTGATCGCCTTGTCGTCGGTGTCCTCGACGTCCTCGGTCGGCTCGTCGGTGGCTTCGTTCGCCTCGTCGACGGGGTCGACCTTCTTCGCCTTCGGGGCGGCCTTCTTGGCCGGGGCCTTCTTGGCGGGGGCCTTGGTGGCGCGCTTCTTCGGCGCGGCGGTTCCCTCGGCGTCCGTGGCGTCCTCTGCCACAGCACCTTCGGGCTGAGTGTCCTTCGTGGGATCGATCGTCGTGCTCCGGGCAGCCATGCGATCACCTCTCTCGTCGTGCCACGTTCGTGGGGTCGTGGCCTCCCTCGCCGCCCAGGGCCCGAGCCGCAGTCCCCCGCGTCGTCGAGTCCTACCGTTCCGGGCAGCACTAAGACCCATGTCAAGTCCCCCGGGTTGATCGGCGCTCCGAAGTGCTCCGACAGGATGGGGGTCCTGAGTGGGTCCGTGATCATTATTGCACGTGCCGCTTCCGCAGGCGCGCAACGAGTGCAACCCAGAGCGGTCCGACGCGTATTCCCTCCTCCGCGTGGAGGACCCGGCGCGTGCGGTGCCGGGCGTGCAGGAGCATCGCGACACCGAACCCGACCACCAGGTACTGCACCGTGAGGGCCACGCGGAAGTTGTCCCAGGCGAACACGGTCTCACCGGTGACGCGGGACATCACGTCGAGCAGCAGCCCGATCAGGTACATCATCACGAAGGCCGCCAGGAAGCCCCCGACGTTGACGACGCCGTTCGCGGACCCGAGGGAACCGACCGGGTTGAACGTCCGGGCGAAGTCGAACCCGATCAGCGAACCGGGGCCGCCGATGCCCATCGCCACGACGAGGAGCACGAGCAGCCAGGTCGGCGGGTGGCCGGGCCAGAGCAGGATCGCGGTCCACACCACGGCGAGCAGCACGACCACGCCGAGCACGAGGTTCGATCGGCGCATCGGGAACCGCGCGCACAGCAGCCCGAGCACCGGCCCGGCCACGAAGCCCACGGCGACGATGATCGTCAGGAAGCCGGCGGCCTCGGCGGGGCTGTACCCGAGCCCGCGGAGCATCGGGACGCCCCACAGCAGCGAGAACACCGTGCCGGACGACTGCGTCACGTAGTGGGACCAGAACCCGAGCTGCGTGCCCGGTCGACGCAACGCGTGCCCGAACGTCCGGAACGCGGCGCCCCACGAGTGCGGCAGCGGGATCGTTCCGGTCCGCACGACCACGGGGCCGTTGCGGACGAAGACGAACGCCAGGACGAGCCCGACGGCACTCGCGGCGGCGGCGACCCCGAACGCGGGCGTCCACCCCGCGGCGTGCAGGAGCACCGCGAACGGGAACGCCGACAGGATCTGGCCGATCTGCCCGAGGTTGCCCGTCCACTGCGAGATCTGCGGCAGGATCCGGCCACTGAACCACATCGGCACCAGGCGGATCACCGAGATGAAGGTCATCGCGTCGCCGGCACCCACGAGCACCCGGCCCGCGATCGCCGGGCCGATCGTCGGCGAGAAGGCCACGACGGCCTGGCCGACCACGAGCAGCGCGGCGCCGAGCAGGACGAGCTTGCGCGGCCCCACCCGGTCGAGCGCGACGCCCACCGGGATCTGGAGTCCGGCGTACACGGCGATCTGCACGACCGCGAGCGTGGACAACACCGCCGCCGAGACGGCGAACCGGTCCTGCGCGTCCACCCCGGACACCCCGAGCGAGGACCGCTGCACGACCGCCAGGACGTAGGCGAGCACCGCGATGCCCCAGATCAGGTAGGCGCGACGGGAGTTCACCCCGACAGGCTACCGATCCGGCGGAGCCGGATACGCGACGTGTGTCGCCGAAACTGGTGACGTCCTGGTCGCGACCGGACGACCGACGGGAGGAACGGTGCGGGCCCGCCCCGGGCCTCCAGGCCGCCGTTCCGGACCGTTCAGGGCCCGACCCGGCTACTCGCCGCCGTCACCCTGGGTGCGCCGGTCGGCCAGGAAGCGCTCGAGCTCGGCCGCGATCGCGTCCGCGGTCGGCACCTCGCCGTCGACGTCCGTGAGCGGCGACGCGACCGGGTTGCCCTCCATGTACGTGTCGTGCCGTTCCTCGAGCACACCGACGAGTCGCTGCAGCTCGGCGTTGCCGGCGACCTGCTCCTCGACCCGGGTGAGGAACTCCCGACCTGCTTCGCGCAGGGCGTCCGTCGGGAAGATGAGGCCGGTGGCCGCAGCGATGCCGGACAGGGCGGCGACGGCCGCGTCCGGGAACTCGGTGTCCGACAGGTAGTGCGGGACGAGCAGGACGAGCCCGGTGACCTGCGCGCCGGTGGATGCGAGCCGGTGCTCGACGAGGTGCAGGACGTTCGCCGGCGCCTGGGTCTCGGGCTTCCAGACGCTCATCTGCTCGACGAGGTCGGCGCGGGTGCCGGAGACGGTCAGGCTGATCGGGCGGGTGTGCGGGACCGGCATCGGGATCGACTGCACCCAGGTGGTGTCCGCGACCTGGAGCTGGGCGGCGAGGCCAGTGACGGCGTCCACGAACCGGTTCCACTGGAAGTCCGGCTCGTAGCCGGACAGGAACAGGAACGGCTGGCCGATCTCGTCGCGCACGAGGTGCAGCGCCAGCCGGGGCGGCTCCACGGCGGCGATGTGGTCGTGCTCGAAGGTGATGACGGGCCGGCGAGCACGCCAGTCGAGCAGCACGTCGGGGTCGAACTCGGCGACGAGCTGCGTGTCGAGGTCGTCGAGCACCGACGCCGTCACCTGGGCAACGGCCGAACCGGCGTCCGCGAAGCCGGTGAGCCCGGCGACCAGGTGCAGCCCGGCCGGGACGGTCGGGGCGGCCTCGTCGAACGTGTAGAGCTCCTCGGGGTGGTTCACCGTCCCCATGCTAGGCGGGGCCACCGACGCCCCCGCGCGGGACGGCCACGCCGACAGCGAACAGTGCGTGGATAGGGTTGGAGCATGGTCCGACCGACGCTCTCCACCGACTCCTCCGCCCCCTCCTCGATCTCCGCCGACGTCCTCGTGGTCGGCGTCCGGCCCGGTGCCGACGGTGCCCCCGCGACGATCGCCCGGCCGGCCACGACACCGTTCTCCGCGCTCGACGACCTCGACCTCGCAGCGATCGGCGCGACGGGCGCCAAGGACCAGCTCGTACGCATCCCGGCCGTCGGCGTCGACGCCGCGAGCATCGCGCTCATCGGGCTCGGCACCGGGACCGACGCGGCCGCGTACCGCTCGGCCGCCGGCAGCGCCGTCCGCCAGCTGCCGCACGCCGCGTCGATCGCCCTCGCGCTGCCGACCGACACCGACGCACTCGTCGAGGCAGCGCTCGAAGGCGCGGCGCTCGGTGCCTACGCCTTCACGCGGCACAAGGGTGCCGGCACGACCGGGCCGACGCGTGGCGACCAGCGCGTGACGGTCCTCGCGCCGTCCGCCGCGACGGACGCCGCGGTCCGTCCGGCGATCGTGGCCGACGCCGCGTCGCTGGTCCGCGACCTCGTGAACACCGCCGCCGGCGACCTGGGACCACAGGACGTCGCCGACGTGGCGACCGGGCTCGCCTCGGACCTCCCGCTCACCGTCGAGGTCCTCGACGAGCAGGCACTCGAGGAGCAGGGCTTCGGCGGCATCCTCGGGGTCGGCCGTGGTTCGGCGCGTCCCCCGCGCCTGGTCGTCGTCCGCTACGCACCGGAGTCCGCCACGAAGCACCTCGCCCTCGTCGGCAAGGGCATCACGTTCGACTCGGGCGGGCTCTCGCTCAAGCCGGCGGCGTCGATGCTCGGCATGAAGACCGACATGACCGGCGCCGCCACGGTGCTCGCCGCGACCGTCGCCGCCGCACGCCTGGGCCTCGACGTGCGCGTCACCGCCTGGCTCGCACTCGCCGAGAACATGCCGTCGGGCACGGCGACCCGCCCGGGTGACGTCCTCACCCTCAAGAACGGCAAGACCGTCGAGGTCACGAACACCGACGCCGAGGGCCGCCTGGTGCTCGGCGACGGCATGGCCGCCGCCTCGCTCGAGACGCCCGACGCCATCGTCGACGTGGCCACCCTGACCGGCGCGCAGGTCGTCGCGCTCGGCGACCGCACCACCGGCCTGATGGGCAGCGACGACCTCGTCGCGAAGCTCCGTGCCGTGGCCGAGGGCGTGTCGGAGCCGATCTGGCCGATGCCCCTGCCCGAGGAACTCGACGCCCGGCTCGCCAGCGACGTCGCCGACATGGTCAACGCCACGGTCGGCAACCCGGCCGGCGGCATGCTGCTCGCCGGCAAGTTCCTGGAGCGCTTCGTCGGCGAGGGCATCCCGTGGGCGCACCTCGACATCGCCGGTCCGTCCGAGCACAAGGGCGGCGGCTACGGGTGGCTCGGCAAGGGCGCGACGGGTGTGATGGTCCGCACGCTCATCGCGCTCGCAGAAGACCTCCAGTCCGAGTAGTAGGTTTGGTACCGGTGGGACGGGGCATCGACGCGCCTCCCACCGGTACTGCACGGGACGGGACCGGAACCACGCGGTCCGACCGTCGGACGCCGCCCCCGCGGTGTCCACGTAGGGCCCGATCGGCCCGACACGCACGAGGGAGTTGCACCAGGTGACGGAACAGACTTACGACGTCGTGGTCCTCGGTGGCGGGAGCGGTGGCTACGCCGCTGCGCTCCGGGCCGCCGAACTCGGCATGAGCGTCGCGCTCATCGAGGGCGACAAGCTCGGAGGGACGTGCCTGCACCGTGGCTGCATCCCCACCAAGGCACTGCTGCACGCGGCCGAGGTCGCCGACGCGACGCGCGACGCCGAGAAGTACGGCGTGATCGCGGAGTTCGCCGGTGTCGAGGTCCCGAAGGTCATCGAGTACCAGCAGGGCGTCATCACCTCGAAGTACAAGGGCCTGCAGGGCCTCATCAAGGCCCGCGGCATCACCGTCGTCGAAGGCTGGGGTCGACTCACCTCGCAGAACACCGTGCAGGTCGGCGACCAGAACATCGTCGGCAAGAACGTCGTGCTCGCGACCGGCTCCTACTCGAAGTCCCTGCCCGGGCTCGAGATCGGCGGCCGCGTCATCACCTCCGAGACCGCACTGCGCATGGACTACGTGCCGAACAAGGTCGTCATCCTGGGCGGCGGCGTCATCGGCGTCGAGTTCGCCAGCGTCTGGAAGTCCTTCGGCGCCGAGGTCACGATCGTCGAGGCGCTCCCCCACCTCGTCCCCGCTGAGGACGAGTCGATGTCGAAGCAGCTCGAGCGTGCCTTCCGCAAGCGCGGCATCGAGTTCTCGCTCGGTGTCCGGTTCCAGGGCGTCGAGCAGCACGAGAACGGCGTCGTCGTGACGCTCGAGGACGGCAAGACCTTCGACGGCGACGTCCTGCTGGTCGCCGTCGGACGTGGCCCGGTCACGCAGAACGTCGGCTTCGACGAGGTCGGCGTCGCCATGGACCGCGGCTTCGTCACCACGAACGAGCGCCTCGCCACCAACCTGCCGAACGTCTACGCGGTCGGCGACATCGTCCCCGGGCTGCAGCTCGCACACCGCGGCTTCCAGCAGGGCATCTTCGTCGCCGAGGAGATCGCCGGCCTGAACCCGGTGATCATCGAGGACAAGAACATCCCGAAGATCACGTACTCCGACCCCGAGGTCGCCTCCGTCGGCCTCTCGCAGGCCAAGGCCGAGGCCGAGTACGGCGCCGACAAGGTGGACTCGTACGAGTACAACCTGGCCGGCAACGGCAAGAGCCACATCATCGGCACGTCCGGTTCGGTCAAGGTCGTCCGCGTCGTCGACGGTCCCGTCGTCGGCGTGAGCATGATCGGCGCCCGCGTCGGCGAGCTCATCGGTGAAGCCCAGCTCGCCGTGAACTGGGAGGCGTACCCGGAGGACATCGCTCCGCTCGTGCACGCGCACCCGACGCAGAACGAGGCCCTGGGCGAGGCGTTCATGCACCTCGCGGGCAAGCCGCTGCACGCGCTGTGACCCGCACGAGTCCGCGCCCTGTGACAATGACATCCACAACAACTGCAACCCCCCGCGAAGAGGAGTCCACCCGATGAGCGAATCCGTCAGCCTCCCGGCGCTCGGCGAGAGCGTCACCGAGGGCACGGTGACCCGATGGCTGAAGAACGTCGGTGACCGGGTCGAGGTCGACGAGCCGCTGCTCGAGGTCTCGACCGACAAGGTCGACACCGAGATCCCGTCGCCCGTCGCCGGCGTCATCGAGGAGATCCTCGTGCAGGAGGACGAGACCGTCGAGGTCGGCACCGCGCTGGTGAAGATCGGCGACGGCTCGTCCGACTCCGGTTCCTCCGACTCCGGTTCGTCCGACGAGTCCTCGAACGAAGCCGCTGCCGAGGCAGAGGCCCCCGAGGCCGAGCCGAGCACCGAGCAGGAGTCCGAGACCCCCGCCCCGGAGCCCACCGAGCCCGAGCCGGCCCCCGCCGGACAGACGCAGCCCGCGGCCCCGCAGGCCCCGTCCGCACCGCCCGCAGCCGCTCCGGTCCCGCAGGCCGCTCCGGTCCCGCCGCCCGCCGCCGCACCCCCGGCCGCCGTCCCAGCGCCGGCAGCTGCTGCACCCGCACCGGCCGCGCCGAGCGCGACCACCGCCGCCGCGGTGCCGAACCCGACGCAGGACGGCGCAGCCTCCGGCTACGTCACGCCGCTCGTCCGCAAGCTCGCGAACGAGCAGGGCGTCGACCTGTCCACCGTCACCGGTTCCGGTGTCGGCGGGCGCATCCGCAAGGAGGACGTGCTCGCGGCCGTCGCGAAGGCCCCGGCCGCCGGTGGTGCAGCTGCACCCGCCGCCGCGTCCGGTCCGTTCGTCGCCGAGGTCTCGCCGCTGCGCGGCACCCGCGAGAAGATGACCCGCCTGCGCAAGGTCGTGGCCGAGCGCGCCGTGCAGTCGATGACCTCGACCGCACAGCTCACGAGCGTCGTCGAGGTGGACGTCACGAAGGTGGCGCAGTTCCGCGACGCCCACAAGGCGGAGTTCCTCGAGAAGACCGGTTCGAAGCTCTCGTTCATGCCGTTCTTCGCCCTGGCGGCGTCCGAGGCGCTCAAGGCCCACCCGAAGATCAACTCGACCGTGGAGGGCGACGAGATCGTCTACCCGGAGTCCGAGAACGTCTCCATCGCGGTGGACACCGAGCGCGGCCTGCTGACCCCGGTCATCAAGGACGCAGCCTCGCTCGACCTGGCGCAGTTCTCGAAGTCCATCGCGGACCTGGCGGAGCGCACCCGGAACAACCAGCTCAAGCCCGACGAGCTCGCCGGCGGGACGTTCACGCTGACGAACACCGGTTCGCGTGGCGCGCTGTTCGACACCCCCGTGGTGTTCCTGCCGCAGTCGGCGATCCTCGGGACCGGCATCGTCACGAAGCGTCCCGCGGTCGTGAAGGTCGACGGCCAGGAAGCGATCGCGATCCGTTCGTTCGTCTACCTCGCGCTGTCGTACGACCACCGGATCATCGACGGTGCGGACGCCTCGCGCTACCTGGTCGCGGTCAAGAACCGCCTGGAAGAGGGCAACTTCACCCCCAACCTCGGGTACTGACCCCAGCACCACGGCCGACGGCCCCGGTTCCCCCTCGTGGGGAGCCGGGGCCGTTGCCGTTCCCGCTCCGGTTCGTCGGCGTCCGGGGGCGTCCGGGGTGTCCGGGCGCGTCAGCCACCACCCGCACCGGTCCCGGTGTCCGTTCCGGCACCGAGCACGGACACCGCGGCGACGACCGTACCGATCGCGACGACGACACCGACCACGGCGCGGCGGAGCGGCAACCGCCGACCGGCACCGAGCGGGATGCCGAGCTCGACGACCTCGCGCAGTCGAGCTGCCGGGCCCGTCGTGTCGAGCGGCGGGTCCGCCTCGACGAACACCAGGTCGGCCGGCGGTGGGGCCCACCGGAACGGCCGCGGCGGCGCCGCACCCCGGACCGCGTCGAGCGCCGCGCACACGGTGCTGCGGTCGCCGTCGAGCGCCGCGAGGAGCGCAGCGTCCACCTCGTCGCGACTCGGATCGCGCGGGTCGACACGGTCCCAGACGACCCGGGCGGCGAGCACGAGGACCCGTGCAGCATCGTCACCGGGCAGCTCCGTGCCGTCGCGGACGGCTCCAGCCGGGCGATCGCACAGCACCACGGCGCCCGCGTCGTCCACCAGGACGTCGTCGATCCCGGCGACGCCGAGCCGCACCGCGCCGTCCACGGCCGCGACGAGGAGCTCGAGCAGCGGCACGCAGAGGGTCACCGCGACCCCGGTCGTCGGGGTGCCGAGACGGTCCAGCGCCACCGGGAGCGGCGTGCCGCGTGGGCGGTCGAGCAGGGTCACGAGCCCGCCGGCCCCGGTCCGGCCCACCGCCTCAACGGGCACCAGGTGCCGGTGTCCGGTGGCGCACCGATCTGCGATCCAGGCCGCCACGGCAGCGTCGTCGGCCGGCGCGACCCAACGGTCGCTGCGGGCGTCGTCGACGCTCTGGTCGGTGCTCGGGTCCATGGTGACGAGCGTGGCGGAGGCGAGCCGGGCCTCCTGTCCGTCCTGCCCGGTCTGTGGACAACGCGTGTTCGCGCACAGCCGGACCGACTGCGGTCTCCCCCGGACCGCGGAGGCCGTATCCTGTCAGCATGGCACGCAGCACTTCCACAGACACGAAGGCGAAGGAGCCGGGGCGTCTCAAGCAGATGTTCCAGGTCTTCCAGATGACCCGACGGGCCGACCCGTCGTCCGTCTGGTGGTTCGCCCTCGCATTCGTCGGCCCCGTCGTCCTCGGCATCGTGCTGGCGCTGGTGCTCCCGGGCCAGAACTGGCTCGCGATGATCCTGTGGATCGTCGCCGGTGTCCTGATGGGCGTGCTGCTCTTCCTCATCGTCCTCGGCCGGCTGGCCGAGCGGGCGGCGTACTCGCAGATCGAGGGCCAGCCCGGCGCCGTCGGTGCGGTGCTCTCCAACTCGCTGCGTCGGCAGTGGCGCTCCAGCGAGATGCCCGTCGCCGTGCACGGTCGCTCGCAGTCCGCGGTCTACCGCGCGGTGGGGCGTCCCGGCGTCGTCCTCATCACCGAGGGCCAGCGCGGCAACCTGAAGCGTCAGGTCGACGAAGAGCGTCGCAAGGTGCAGCGCATCGTCCCGAACGTCGCGGTCCACGTGGTCAGCGTCGGTGACGGCGACGACACCCTCACGCTGCACAAGCTCCCCCGTGCCATGAACAAGTTCAAGAAGTCGCTCAACCGCAACGAGGTCCTGGCCGTCGCGAACCGCCTCGACTCGCTGACGCAGAGCCCCGCCGCTGCGATCCCGAAGGGCATGGACCCGATGCGTGCCCGTGCCGGACGTCCGCGCTGACCCGTCCCCGAACCACCACGCAGAACGCCCCCGACCGTGCCAGGTCGGGGGCGTTCTGCGTGCGTGCGTTGCGGTCGCTGGTGGCGGCGGGTGGTGCGAGGTTGTTCACTCGGTGCGAGGACGGAACGACGCACGGAGTGATCAACCTCGCACCGTGCGTGCGACCGGTGGCGCGGGGCGCCGGTCAGCGGCGGACGAGCACCGTGCCGGCGATGCGGTCGTGCGCGCCGCGGCTGTCCCGGTCGATGATGAGCGCCGGCACCACAAGGCAGAGCAGGACGGTCCGGACGACCGGACGCCACACCCCCACGTACCCCCCGCGCATCGGCACGACGCGCAGCCCGACGCAGATGTGCCCGAACGAGCCGGACAACAGGCAGATGAAGAGCACCTGGAGCGCGGCGAAGATCGCCAGCTGCACCCACGAGTGCGCGATGTCGCCGGAACCGTTCACCGGCGACCAGACCCCGGTCACGTAGGCGATGAGGTCGGCAAGGGCACCGTCGATGAGCAGGGCGACGATCCGCCGTCCGATCCGCCCGACGCTGCGGGGTCCTTCCTCCGGCAGACCGAGGTCCTTGCCCGGCCAGCCGTCGGGGTGCTCGGAGGGCGCGGACGGACTGGAGGAGCTGCGGGCCATGCCCCCAAGCGTAGGCGACCTGCCGCCCGTAACACGCCCGAAACAATTCAGTCACGTCCGGGAAACCCCGTGTCAATAGCCTCGTCGGAGGTGCCTTGATCGGTACCTCCGACATCACCCAACCCATTGGAGATCGGCCCCCATGTTCAGCGATTCCTCCGAGGTCCTGGCCTTCATCAAGGACACCGACGTCAAGTTCCTCGACATCCGATTCACGGACCTGCCGGGTGTGCAGCAGCACTTCAACATCCCCGCCTCGACCGTCGACGAGGACTTCTTCTCGGTCGGCCAGCTCTTCGACGGCTCCTCGATCCGCGGGTTCGCGTCGATCCACGAGTCCGACATGCAGCTGATCCCCGATGTGACCACCGCCTACGTGGACCAGTTCCGCGCCGAGCGCACGCTCATCATGATCTTCGACATCTACAACCCGCGGAACGGCGAGATCTACGGCCGCGACCCGCGCCAGGTGGCGAAGAAGGCCGAGAAGTACCTCGCGTCGACGGGCATCGCGGACACCGCGTTCTTCGCCCCCGAGGCCGAGTTCTACATCTTCGACGACGTCCGCTACTCCGTCACCCAGAACGAGTCGTTCTACGCGGTCGACTCCGAAGAGGGCGCCTGGAACACCGGTCGTGAGGAAGAGGGCGGCAACCTCGCCAACAAGACCCCCTACAAGGGCGGCTACTTCCCCGTGTCGCCGGTCGACAAGACCGCCGACCTGCGCGACGACATCACCCTCAAGCTGATCGACGCGGGCTTCGAGCTCGAGCGCTCGCACCACGAGGTGGGCACCGGCGGCCAGCAGGAGATCAACTACAAGTTCGACACGATGGTCCACGCCGCGGACGACATCCTGAAGTTCAAGTACATCGTCAAGAACACGGCGGACCAGTGGGGCAAGGTCGCCACGTTCATGCCGAAGCCGCTCTTCGGCGACAACGGCTCGGGCATGCACACCCACCAGTCGCTCTGGTCGGACGGCAAGCCGCTCTTCTACGACGAGAACGGCTACGGCGGCCTGTCCGACCTGGCCCGTTGGTACATCGGCGGTCTGCTGAAGCACGCTCCGGCGCTGCTCGCCTTCACCAACCCGTCGATCAACTCGTACCACCGCCTGGTCAAGGGCTTCGAGGCTCCGGTCAACCTGGTCTACTCGGCCGGTAACCGTTCGGCTGCGATCCGCATCCCGATCACGGGCACCAACCCGAAGGCCAAGCGCATCGAGTTCCGCGCGCCGGACGCCTCGGGCAACCCGTACCTCGCCTTCGCCGCGCAGCTGATGGCGGGCCTCGACGGCATCCAGAACCGCATCGAGCCGCACGAGCCCGTCGACAAGGACCTCTACGAGCTCCCGCCCGAGGAAGCAAAGGGCATCCCGCAGGTCCCCGGCTCCCTCGACGAGGCGCTCGACTTCCTCGAGGCGGACCACGAGTTCCTCACGAAGGGCAACGTCTTCACCGAGGACCTCATCCAGACCTGGATCGACTACAAGCGCGAGAACGAGATCCTCCCGCTGGCCCAGCGCCCGCACCCGTTCGAGTACGAGCTGTACTTCGGCGTCTGATCCTCGCTGACACACGAAGGCCCCGCACCGTCAGGTGCGGGGCCTTCGCCGTGCCGGTCACGTTTCGGGGTGGGCGACACCTCACGGGCTGCGCCAGCCGTGAGGTGTCGCTCAGCGCGTGACGACGCGGCCTCCGTGAGCGGGGGGTACGGACGCGACTGCCTGGAGGCCCGGTGCCGGTCCGGCGGGCCGGCACTGGGCCTCCCGGCTGGTCGCGACGCACGTTCCTTCCCATCGCACCCGGACTGGGAAGCCGAATCGGGCGTACCTGGTCGAAAGTTCCGACCAGGTACGCCCGTTTCGACCACCTGTGCTCGATCCGATCCGACCCGGCACCGCGCACACGGGAACGGGGCCCGTGCCGCCCGGCACGGACCCCGCTTCGCGAACGGTGACTAGCGAGCCGTGGCCAACGAGTCGTTCGTCCCCGCTGCGACGCTCACGGGTGCACCCGTGACCGGCGTGGGCCGCCCCAGGGAACGGACAGTCCACCCCGCTTTGACCCAGTCGTGGACCGGGAGGCAGTTGCGCGCATCGATCACGACGCGGCGACCGACGAGGTCACCGAGGGCGACCGGGTCGGCGGTGATGATCTCGTCCCACTCGGTGAGCACCAGGACGACGTCGGCGCCCTCGATCGCGTCCGCCATCGACGCGGCGTAGCTCAGCGTCGGGAACGAGCGCTTCGCCGGCTCCATCGCCTCGGGGTCCCAGAGGGTGACCTGGGCGCCGCGCAGGTGGAGTGCAGCGGCCACGTTGAGCGCCGGGGAGTCCCGCACGTCGTCGGTCAGGGGCTTGAACGCAGCGCCGATCACGGCCACGCGACGGTTCAGCACCGATCCCCCGGCCGAGTCGATCGCCATGTCGATGACCCGCTGACGCTGGCCCATGTTGATCTCGTCGACCTGCTGCATGAGGCCGACGACCTGGCCCGCCCCGATCTCGTTCGCGCGGTACATGAGCGCCCGGATGTCCTTCGGCAGGCACCCGCCGCCGAACCCGAGGCCGGCGTTCAGGAACTTCCGGCCGATGCGGGCGTCGTGCCCGAGGGCGTCGGCGAGCGTCGACACGTCGGCGCCGGTGATCGCGCACATCTCGGAGATCGCGTTGATGAACGAGATCTTCGTGGCGAGGAACGCGTTGGCGCTGACCTTGACGAGCTCCGCGGTGGCGAGGTCGGTGGTGATGACCGGGGTGCCCTCGCTGATCGGCGCGGCGTAGACCTCGCGGATGACGGCGTCGGCAGCCTCGGACGCGCCGCCCCAGACCAGGCGGTCCGGGTGCAGGGTGTCCTCGACGGCCTTGCCCTCGCGGAGGAACTCCGGGTTCCAGATGAGCTCGGCGTCGATCCCCGAGGGGGTGAACTCGCGGACGATGCCGCGCAGTCGCGCAGCGGTGCCGACCGGGACCGTCGACTTGCCGACGATGAGTCCCGGGTGGGTGAGGTTCTCGGCGACGCCGCGGGTGGCGCTCTCGACGTACGCCAGGTTGGCGGCGTGCGAGCCCGCCTTCTGCGGGGTGCCGACGCAGACGAAGTGGACGTCCGCGGCGGCGACGGCCGAGGCGATGTCGGCGGTGAAGCGGAGCTTGCCGCTCGCGACGTGCTTCGTGATGAGCTCGGGCAGGCCGGGTTCGAAGAACGGGACCTCGCCGGCGGACAACGCGGCGAGCTTCGCCGGGTCGACGTCCACGCCGATGGTCTCGAAGCCCATCTCGGCCATGGCGGCCGCGTGGGTGGCACCGAGGTAGCCAGTGCCGATGACGCTGATGACGGGTGCGGGACGGGTGTCGGCCTGGTCGGGCGACTTCTTGGACGCGGTCATGGCGTGACCTCCTGCAGGTCGTAGTCGATGTCGTTGCGCTTGATGCCCTCGGCGAAGGCCGCCAGGGAGTCGGCTCGCGAGTTGAGTCGCCAGTCGTTCGTGGTGCGTGTGCCGTCGACGATCGTGGTCGCGGTCTCGCTGAAGTACGCGAAGCCGATGATGTCCGAGTTGGCGGGGTCGGCCAGGGCGTCGAAGAGCGAGTTGATCCACTGGGTCTTCTGGGGGTTCGAGACGCTGCCCCCGGTCTCGGTGGCCCCGATCTCGTTGAGCACGATGCCCTTGCCCGGCGCGACCTGCCGGATCTGGGCGAGCGTCGCACCGAAGGTGTTCTCGAAGGTCGGCTGCTCGGTGGCGTCACGGTAGTAGCCGCTCATGCCGACCCAGTCGACGTACTCGGCGCCCGGGTAGTAGTTCTGCATGTACTCGAGCGTCTGGTACTTCGCGTTGCCGAGCTTGTCGATGCGCGACGGCGACCAGTCCCAGATGGCGTACTGGTTCGCGCCGTTGGCCTGGAAGACGTTCCAGACGTGCTGCCACATCGCGGTGTACGAGCCGGCGGCGTTCTGCTGCTTCGCGGATTCGGACCAGTTGTACCACTGGCCGTTCATCTCGTGGTCGAACCGGATGACGAGCGGCTGGCCGTTCGCCGCCAGGGACTTGGCGTACTGCGTCAGGTAGGCGTCGAACTTGCCGGAGATGACGTCCTCGTTGGTGTAGCCCTCGACGTACGGCTCGTCGTTGCCCGTCTTCGCGGGCACCGACTCCCACGTCATCATCGGCAGACGACCGTTCGCCCACGAGCGCTGGACCGCGTTCTGGTTGAAGTCCTGGTCGAAGCCCTGGAAGAAGCCGACCATGTTCGTCGCCTTCCCCACCTCTTGCGAGACCTGGTCGTACTCGGACCAGTTGAACGGGGACTGCGCCGTGTACAGGCCGTACCAGCGGGACTGCTGCCCGAGGATGTCCGCCTTGGTCGGGACCGCCACGGGCGTGGTGCCCGGGTCGGTCGACGGGCCGGGGTTCGGGTTCGTGACCCCACCGGAGCCACCACCCGAGCCGCCGGAGCCGCCACTCGAACCCGACCCACCGGCCGAGCTTCCGCCGGAACCGGAGCCGGAACCCGACCCGGACCCGTTGTCCGAGACAGCGGACCCGCCGGTCCCGGAACCCGAGCCGGAGCCCGAGGTGCCGGCCCCGTTCGCACCGGAACCCGACGCGTTGACGGAGGACGAGCCTCCCGAGCCCTTCGCGGAACCGAGCTGGGACTGGAGCGACGCGACCTGCGCCTTGAGCTCCGTGATCTGGTCGCCACGCGACCCGGCCTGGGCGGTGCGGGAGTCGAGCTTGCCCTCGAGCGCCCAGATTCGGTCCTGGGCAGCGTCGAGCTGCGTCTGCAGTTCGGCGGCCGACACCTTCTTGGCCTTCGGGGCGGTGACCCCGAGGGCCTGGTGCACGGCGGTGGAGACGGGGCCGGCCGGGGAGACCCAGACCGACCAGGTGATGAGCGCGAGGGCGAGCACGATGGCGGTCGTGCCGACGGCCGTCCAGCGGGCGTGCTTGCTCGACTGCGCCCACCAGGTACTGGAGGAGCGGATGATGTCAGACAATGAGGAAGGCCTCCAGGACGAAGATCGCGATGCCGATGCAGTACGGGATCGCGGCGTACGGGTTGTACCGGCGGGCCTTCACGGGGGCGGTCCGTGGGGCTGTGGGCTGCACTGCTGCTGCGGCAGCGGCCTCGCGCCGGGTCGCGAGCACGGTCGTGGTGGAGTTGGTGCTGGCGTCGGCCCCGAAGAGCTCGTCGAACGCGCGGTCCACGGCCACCTGGTCGCTCCCGAGCGGCACGCGTCCGTCGACGGCCCGGGCACGGTCCGCGGCGTCGATCGGGCTGACCGGGGTCTCGGTGCCGAAGGACGACGGCTGCGCGGCATCGGACGGGTCCTCCTGCATCGGACCGCCGGCGTAGGCACCGGCGCGGGTCCCCCAGCCGGACGCGTGCGCCAGGCGGAAGAAGCCGATGAGCCGGATCGGCATGAGGAAGAACGTCGACACGATGATGAACATCGGCAGGCGGAAGAAGTCACTCGGCTTCTCGGCCAGGTGGCGCATCTGCCGGATGGCCATGCTGAGCACCGACGAGACGACCATCAGGGCGGCGACGTAGACGAAGCCCGTCGAGAAGCCGTACTGCGACAGGATGCCCTGGTAGAGGTTCTCGCCCTGCCCGGTGAAGGCCCGGTAGATCCAGCCGGCGATCACACCGAAGAGCATGAACGGCAGGATGATGTCGGTGATGAAGAACGCCGCGAGCACCGGGGCGTGACCGAGCATCCACGGCAGCATGCGCAACGTGTTGTACTGCGAGCCACGGGCCCAGCGGAGCTGCTGCTTGAACAGCTTCTTCACCTGCAGCGGAGCGTCCGTGTAGACCAGCGATGTGTACTGGTAGACGGTCCGGTACCCCTCCTTGAGCGTGAGGTTCGTGAGCGTGCGGTCGTCGGAGACCTCGAGGAACACACCCATGAACTTCTCGTGCATGAACTTGTCCATGACGCGCATCAGGATGTTCCGCCGGAAGGCGATCGTGCGCCCGGGCAGGCAGCCGATCTGCCCGAGGACGCTCTGCGCGGGCATCGAGTAGAGCGCCCGCGAGTTCTCGAGCCAGTCGGCCCAGCGGGTGATCCAGCTGCGCTCGGGTTCGAGGATGCGCTGCCGGGTCGTGACACCGCCGACGGACTCGTCGGCGAACGGCTTGAGGAGTTCCTCGAGCGCGCCGGGGGTCCAGACGGTGTCCGAGTCGACGAGCACCGTGATGTCGCCGTTGGACATCTCGGTGCCGACCTTGACGGCGTTGCGCTTGCCCGGGATGGGCGTGTGGGTCCAGCGGACGAGCGGGGCGAACTCGTCGCAGACGGCTTCGAGCGCCTCGTTGCGGGCGCCGTTGATGACGACGATGATCTCGCCGGGTCGCTGCTCGACCATGCGACCGATGACGTCGCGGAACAGGTCGAGCGGTTCGTCCACGACGGGGACGACGACGCTGGTGGTACCGACGAAGGTGCCGGTGAACGGGCGGTAACGGGCGGAGATGACGACCTTGACCAACCAGAGCAACCAGATCACCGCGGAGTACACGGCGAACAGGTAGAACTCGGGGTGGCCTTCGACCATCTGCCTGATCTGCAGAATGAAGGTGAACACTGATCCCTGCTTCAACGTTCGAGGTGGAGATTCCGCGACGTTGGGGAATCAGGGTCGGTTCGGGTGTCCCAATTGACGCAGAAACCTGAACCCCAGCGCAACGCGACCCCCGTCCGGGGGCGTTTCGAACGCGTTACGGGGTACACACTTGTCCCCATCTCCACCGGGACCGGTGGTCCCCCCTCGTGCTGACAGCACTCCTGCGGACCGCGTTCACCCTGTCACTCACCCTGGTGGGCGGCGATCGCTACCGGGAGGCGCGGATCACCACCTCGGTAAACCCCTGTTCACGACATGGTCACCGGGCGAGTCGGCGCGGACCTCTGGCACGTCCGCCGGCGGCCCGGCGCGTGGTGGTCACGACGAAGTAACGACGAGCCCGTCTGTCCGAATCGGGGTACAGTCCGAAACGAACGGGGGACGGTGCGCGACACGGGGAATTAACCTGCGACGACTCGTCACCTTCGCGTCCGGGGAGCACGCCCGGGCGTGTCGGTGCGGCGTCAGGCGCCGTAGAACTCGCGCTCGAAGACCTGCCGTGCACGTCGGGTGACGCCGAGGTAGTCCTCTTCCAGCTCGCTCGCCGAGCCGGGCGGGTACTCCATCAGCCGCGCGACGCCCTCGAGCTGGACGCGGTCGACGGGCAGGACGTCGGTGGTCTTCCCCGACCAGAGCACCAGCGCACTGCGCGTCCGCGAGGCGAAACGCCAGGCCGCCCCGAGCCGCTCGCCGTCGTCGGCACTGACGAACCCGGCGGCCACGGCACCGTCGAGCGCCTCGAGCGTCGAGGTCGTGCGGAGCGCGGGGAACTCGAGGGCGTGCTGCAGCTGCAGGAGCTGGACGAACCACTCGACGTCGCTGAGCGATCCGCGCCCGAGCTTCAGGTGGCGAGCCGGATCGGCCCCGCGTGGCAGCCGCTCGGACTCGACGCGGGCCTTGATGCGGCGGACCTCGCGCACCTCGTTCTCGTCGATCCGTTCCGGGTAGCGCGTGCGGTCGGCCAGGTGCTCGAAGTCCCGGAGCAGCTGGGCGTCGCCGACCGCGCCACGGGCACGGAGCAGCGCCTGCGCCTCCCACGTCAGCGACCACCGGGCGTAGTAGGCGCCGTAGGACTCGAGCGTGCGCGCCACCGGGCCGTTCTTCCCCTCGGGGCGCAGGTCGATGTCGAGGTCGAGCGGGTGGACGGTGTCCTCGGTGAGCCGGTTCAGCTCGCGCACGATGGTCTGTGCCGTCCGGGAGGCCACCTCGGTCGCCAGGTCCGGCGCGCGGTACACGTAGAGCACGTCGGCGTCGGAGCCGAAGCCGAGCTCACGCCCGCCGTAGCGGCCCATCGCGATGATCCCGAACTCGAAGTCCGCGGGGGCGTCCCGCCGGGCGAGCGCGAGGGCCCCGGCGAGCGTCGCCTCGGTCACGTCGCTGAGTGCAGCACCCAGGGCGTCCACGTCGAGGTGGCCGAGCACCGCAGCCATGCCGAGGCGCAGGGTCTCGCGGCGGCGCGCCGAGCGCAGCAGGCTGGCCGCACCGTCGACGTCGTTGCCGTGCCGCGCGGTCGTCGCGGTCATCTCGGCGAGCAACGAGTCCATCGGGCGGGCACGCAGGAGCGACTCGGGCTCGTCGAGCCAGGCGACGGCCTCCGGGAACCGCTCGAGCAGACCGGACAGGAACGCCGACTCCGACAGCACGGTGGTCAGCGAGTGCGCAGCCCCGGACGAGTCGCGGAGCATCCGGAGGAACCAGCTGGACTCCCCCAGGGTGTCGCTGAGCCTTCGGAACGCCAGCAGGGCCCGGTCCGGCGCCGGCCCCTCGGCCATCCACCGCAGGAGCACCGGCAGCAGGTTGCGCTGGATCGCCGCACGTCGGCTCGTGCCCTGTGTGAGCGCCCGGATGTGCCGCAGCGCACCGGGCGGGTCGACGAACCCGATCGCGCCGAGCCGATCGACGACCTGGTCGTCGGTCAGCACGATCTCACCCTCGGTCGTGGCGACGGCGGACAGGAGCGGACGGTAGAACAGCCGCTCGTGCAGGCCGCGGACCTCGAGCTTGACCGCACGCCACCGGGTCTCGAGGGCCGAGGCCGAGGTGGCCAGACCGCTCGACCGGGCGAGGACGCGGAGTTCTTCCTCGTCGGTCGGCATCAGGTGCGTCCGCTGCAGTCGGCGGAGCTGGATACGGTGCTCGAGGACCCGGAGCAGCGCGTAGTCCGGACCGAAGTGGGCGGCCTCGGCGCGTCCGACGTACCCGGCCGCGGTCAGGGCGTCCATCGCCTCGAGGGTGGAACGGACGCGCACGGACTCGTCGTCACGACCGTGCACGAGCTGCAGGAGCTGCACGGTGAACTCGACGTCGCGCAGACCGCCCGGACCGAGCTTCAGCTGCCGGTCGACCTCGCCGTCGGGGATGTGGTCGGTGACGCGCTCGCGCATCCGCTGCACCGACTCGACGAACCCGGGGCGCGCCGACGAGCTCCAGACGAACGGTGCGACGGCCTCGGCGTAGCGCGCGCCGAGGTCGGCCGAGCCGGCGATCGGCCGCGCCTTGAGGAGCGCCTGGAACTCCCACGACTTCGCCCAGCGCTCGTAGTACGCGACGTGCGAGTCGAGCGTGCGGACGAGGGCGCCGTCCTTGCCCTCCGGTCGCAGGTTCGCGTCCACCTCCCACAGACCGGGTTCGGCGGCCAGGTCGGTGATCGCGTGGGTCGCGGCGATCGCGATCCGCGTCGAGATGCGGACGGCACGGTCGGTGTCGATGTCGTCGGTGGCCTCGGTGACGAAGATGACGTCGACGTCGCTGACGTAGTTGAGCTCGCGTGCGCCGGCCTTGCCCATCGCGATCACCGCGAGCGGGGTCGCAGCGACGTCGGCGGCCGGGAACGGCACCTCGCGCCGGGCGACGTCGACCGCGGCGTCGAGCGCTGCCCCGGCCAGGTCGGCCAGTCCGGCAGCGACGGCCGGGAACGCCTCGGTCGGCGACGAGTGCAGCACGTCGTACAGGGCGATCTGCGCGAGGTGCCGGCGGTACCGCACCCGCAGGCACATCCGTGCGTCCTCGCCGGTGGCGCCGTCGATCGCCTCGAGCAGGGACGCCGTGTACCGCTCCTGCGACCACGGCGCGACGACGGGCTCGAGCAGCAGTGCGAGTTCGGCAGGACGACGGTGCAGGAACTCGCCGAGACCGACCGAGGCGCCGAGCAGGCGGATCAGCCGCTCCGTCGCCGCCTCGTCCGTCAGGACGGGGCGGAGCTCGTCCGGAGCACGCTCGAGCAGCCGTTCCAGCAGCCGCAGCGCGCCGTCGGGATCCGCGGTGATGCCCCAGAGCGCCGGGGTGCCGCTCACCGGCAGCGGCACGACGGAGCCGAACCGCGCCTCCAGGTCGGCGATCCGCTCCAGGCTCTCCGACAGCTCGGCGAAGCCCAGGCGGGCCAACTCGGAACGCGACGACGTCGTCCGACCGGTCATGTGGTGCGCTCGCTCAGAGGGCGCCGAGGTTGGTGTCGAGCTCGAACGGCGTGACCTGGTCGCGGTAGCGCTTCCACTCCTGGCGCTTGTTGAGGAGCACGAAGTTGAACACGTGCTCGCCCAGCGTCTCGGCGACGAGCTCGGAGTCCTCCATCAGGCTGAGGGCGTGGTCGAGGCTCGACGGCAGCTGGCTGTACCCGAGGGCACGACGCTCGGCGTCGGTGAGGCTCCAGACGTCGTGCTCGGCCTCGGCCGGCAGCTCGTACTCTTCCTCGATGCCCTTGAGCCCCGCAGCGAGCAGCAGCGAGTACGCCAGGTACGGGTTCGCCGCCGAGTCGATGCCGCGGTACTCGATGCGCGAGGACTGCCCCTTGTTGGGCTTGTACAGCGGCACGCGCACGAGCGCCGAACGGTTGTTGTGGCCCCACGTCACGAAGGACGGGGCCTCGTCGCCACCCCAGAGGCGCTTGTACGAGTTCACGAACTGGTTCGTGACCGCGGTGATCTCCGGTGCGTGCTTGAGCACACCGGCGATGAAGTGCTTGGCGGTGCGGGACAGCTGGTACTCGCCGCCGGCCTCGTAGAACGCGTTCTGGTCCCCCTCGAAGAGCGAGACGTGCGTGTGCATGCCCGAACCCGGCTGGCCGGAGATCGGCTTCGGCATGAACGTCGCGTAGACGCCCTGCTCGATCGCGACCTCTTTCACGACCGTGCGGAAGGTCATGATGTTGTCCGCCATGGTCAGTGCGTCGGCGTAGCGGAGGTCGATCTCGTTCTGGCCCGGGCCGGCCTCGTGGTGGCTGAACTCCACCGAGATGCCGAGGTCCTCGAGCATCCGGACGGAACGGCGACGGAAGTCGTGCGCGCTGCCGCCGGGGACGTTGTCGAAGTAGCCGGCCTGGTCGACGGGCTGCGGCCCGCCGTCCTTCCACTCGCGGCTCTTGAGCAGGTAGAACTCGATCTCGGGGTGCGTGTAGAACGTGAAGCCACGCTCGCTCGCCCGGGCCAGCGTGCGCTTCAGCACGTTGCGCGGGTCGGCGACGGCGGGCTGGCCGTCCGGCGTCGTGATGTCGCAGAACATCCGCGCGGTCGGGTCGACCTCGCCGCGCCACGGCAGGATCTGGAACGTCGAGGGGTCCGGGTGCGCGAGCACGTCGGCCTCGTACGAGCGGGACAGGCCCTCGATCGCGGAGCCGTCGAACCCGATGCCCTCGGCGAAGGCACCCTCGACCTCGGCCGGGGCGATCGCCACCGACTTCAGCGTCCCGATGACGTCCGTGAACCAGAGTCGGATGAACTTGATGCCGCGCTCCTCGATGGTGCGGAGCACGAAGTCCGTCTGCTTGTCCATGCACGACCTTTCCGTGTATCGGGTGGCCGCGGGCGGGCCTCGTCCCAGGCTAGTGGTCCCGCGGCGTGCGCGGGGCCGTGCGACGCGTCAGTGGTCCGTCACCGTGCCGTCGCCGGTGCGTCACTGGTCGTCGGCGTCCCACTTCTCGTTGTTCGCCGCGATCCGGTCGAGCGCGTGCTGCGCTTCCTCGCGCGTGTCGAACGGGCCGATGCGGTCGCGCTGCGGGGACTGCGGACCCTGCTCGACCTGACCGGTCTTGTCGTTGAACCACCACTGGGACTCGATGCGTTCGTCGCTCATGTCGCCCACCGTACCCAGGTGACTGCCTGGAGGCCCGGTGCCGGCCCGCCGGACCGGCACCGGGCCTCCAGGCGGTCACGCCCACCCCGTCGGGCCGCACCGGAGGGCGGTCACGCTCACCCCGTCGGGCCGCACCGTAGGGCGGTTGCGCTCGGCGCGTCGCGCCGCGGCTAGAGTGGTCGGCATGCCCCGGGACGAACACGGACACCTGACCGCCGGCCGCGTCTCCCCGCTCCGGACCGTCCCGAAGGACATCGAACGCCCGGAGTACGTCGGCAAGGTCGAACCGCACGAGCACGGCCTCGGTGACACGTACTCCCCCGACGAGGTCGAGCGCATCCGCACCGCCGGCCGCATCGCGTCCCAGGCCATCGACGCCGTCGGCGCAGCCATCCGTCCCGGCGTGACCACCGACGAACTCGACCGCATCGGCCACGACTTCGTCGTCGCGCACGGCGCCTACCCGTCGACGCTGGGGTACCGCGGGTACCCGAAGTCGCTGTGCTCGAGCCTCAACGAGGTCATCTGCCACGGCATCCCCGACGACACCGTCCTGCAGGAGGGCGACCTCGTCAACATCGACATCACCGCCTACAAGGACGGGATGCACGGCGACACGAACCGCACGTTCATCGTCGGACAGGCGTCGCAGGAGGTGTCGGACCTGGTGACGCGGACCGAAGAGGCGCTCCGACGCGGCATCAAGGCCGTCGCCCCCGGCCGGCAGGTGAACGTCATCGGCCGCGCCATCGAGGCGTACGCGAAGCGCTTCGGCTACGGAGTCGTCCGCGACTACACCGGCCACGGAGTCGGTCGTGCCTTCCACTCCGGCCTGATCATCCCGCACTACGACGCGCCGCAGTACGACGACGTCATCGAGCAGGGCATGGTGTTCACCATCGAACCCATGTTGACCCTCGGCGGGATCGAGGCCGACATCTGGTCCGACGACTGGACGGTCTCGACGCGCGACAAGTCGTGGACCGCGCAGTTCGAGCACACCCTCGTCGTCACCGAACGCGGCGCGGAGCTCCTCACCGTCTCCTGACCGGACACCCCTTCCTGACCGGGCACTCCGGCAGGCAACCGAAAGGCACGACAACCTCATGACCTCCCTCGCAGTCGGCGTCGACATCGGTGGTACGGGCATCAAGGGCGCGATCGTCGACGTCGCGTCCGGTGAACTGACCACGGACCGCATCAAGAAGGCCACCCCGGAAGGCGGGAAGCCCCACGACATCACCGCCGTCGTCGCCTCGATCCTCGACGAACTCGCACCCGCGGCCGACGTCCCCGTCGGCGTGTGCTTCCCCGCGATCGTGCGGGACGGCAAGACCATGTCGGCCGCGAACGTCTCGAAGAAGTGGATCGGCTTCGAGGCCGAAGCGCTGTTCGAGAAGGAGCTCGGCCGCGCGATCCACTTCGTCAACGACGCCGACGCCGCCGGGTTCGCCGAGCAGCAGTTCGGCGCGGCGAAGGGCAAGGACGGCCTGGTGATCGTGACGACGCTGGGCACCGGGATCGGCAGCGCGCTCATCAACGACGGTGTGCTCATCGTGAACTCGGAGCTCGGACACCTGGAGATCGACGGGCACGACGCCGAGTCGCGCGCGTCCTTCGCTGCCAAGGAGCGCGACGACCTGTCGTGGAAGCACTGGGCGAAGCGCCTGCAGACCTACTACTCGACGCTCGAGGCCCTGCTCTCCCCCGAGCTCTTCGTCGTCGGCGGCGGTGTGTCGAAGCAGTACGAGGAGTTCCTGCCGCTGCTCGACCTGCAGGCTGAGATCATCCCGGCGACACTGCGCAACAACGCCGGCATCATCGGCGCCGCGACCCTGGCTGCCCGGAGCGCCTGACCCGGCGATCGGTCGGACCGTCGGACGGTCGAGCCTGCACTGGTTTGCACCGTGCGGCGTGGGAGTTGTTCGGCACGGCTCGACGCGCCCGGCCGCTGGCGCCGAGGTTCCACGACTCGCCGTCTGCGGTGCGCCGAGGTTCCACGGAGCCCCCTCGTGCGCGCCGACATGCCGAGATCTCGGAACCTCGGGGCGCGGGCACGGGCGGGCACGGGCACGGGCGCGGGGCCGGTAGACTCGGACCTGCGAATGGGTCGGTGAGACGGTCGCGTCACTCCTCCGGGAGTGCCGAGGAACGTCCGGGCTCCACAGAGCAGGGCGGTGGGTAACACCCACCCGGAGCAATCCGCGAGACAGTGCCACAGAAAGCAGACCGCCGGCGGCAACGTCGGTAAGGGTGAAACGGTGGTGTAAGAGACCACCAGGGGTCCGGGTGACCGGATCCGCTCGGTAAACCTCGCCCGGAGCAAGGTCAGACAGAGGACGCTGAGGCTGCTCGCCGAGTCCTCGGGTAGACCGCTGGAGGCCGACGGCAACGTCGGTCCGAGAGAGATGGCCGTCACCGCCGTGCAAGCGGCGGGACAGAACCCGGCGTACGGCCGGCCCATTCGCCCCACGTGCGGCGCTCGCGATCCCGTGCGAGGTTGACCACTCCGTGCGCCGCAACAACGCCGCACCGAGCGTGCAAGCTCGCACCAGGCGAGACACCCCGCACCGTGCACCGCCACACCCCGAGCCCGCGCCTGCGCCGACAGACCCGCACGGTGCGACGTTCGCGACCCCGTGCGAGGTTAACCACTCCGTGCGCCGCAACAAGCTCGCACCGAGCGTGCAAGCTCGCACCAGGCGACAGACGGGAGGCGCGGTGCCAGCTGGCACCGCGCCTGCCGTCGGCAGCGTACGAGCGCCTACAGCCCGGACTCGGCCGTCCGCACCAGGATCGCGTCGCTGTCCGGGCACAGCACCACGTCGTCCGGCGCGGCCCGGCGGATGTCCTGCAGGTCGGAGTTGTTCAGCGCCACGCCCGAGGCCGTCGACACCCCACCCTGCAGCAGCGACGCACCGAAGCCGTAGCGAGCACGCTGCCGGTCGTAGAGCGCGAGCAGCTCGGCCGGCACCTTCGCGGCGACGTCGGCCCGGGCCTGCTCGGCGGATGCACGGTCGGACGACAGCCGCGCGATCTCGGCGTCACGCTCGGCGACCAGGCCGGAGCGGGCGGCTTCGACGTCGGCGAGCTGCGCCTCGATGTCGCCGACCCGGGCGCGGAGGCCGTCGAGGTTCTCCATGACCTCGAGCTCGGCGGTCTCGAGGCCACCGATGCGGCGCTGCAGCGACTCGAGCTCGTTCTGCAGTCCGGTCGCGTCCTTCGAGTTCGACACGTTCTGCAGCATCGTGGTGTCGCGTTCGACGCGGGCCTGCGCGGTGGCGGTGTCGGACTCGAGGCGGGCGAGTTCGCGTTCGGCGTCCTCGACCAGGCCGGTCGCAGCGACGAGTTCGCTGCGCAGTCCGGCGGCCTTGGTGCCGAGTCCGGTGAGCTGGTCGCCCTTCTGCAGCGACGTGATGCGGTGCGCGATGCGGGTGACGTCGTTGTCGAGTCGTTGGACGTCGAGGAGGATGACCTGGTCCTCGGGTGCTGCCTTCATGGTCAGACTCCTTCAGTGGGGGTGGTGGGTTCGGCCGCCGGCAGGACCGCGAAGTCCCACGGGTCGGTGCGGAGGTCGCTCACGGTGACCCGGACGCCCGCGGCCTGGCGCAGTTGCGCGGCCGCGACGTCGAGCCAGAGCCACTCGGTGGCCCAGTGCGAGGTGTCGATGAGGGCGGGACCGCCGCCGAGCAGTGCCTGTTCGCGGAACTCGGACGCCGGGTGGTGGCGGAGGTCGCTCGTGATGTACACGTCGGCAGCGAGGACGGCCGGGTGGCCGAGCAACGAGTCCCCCGCGCCGGCGCACAGTGCCACGGTGCGGACGGGCTGGTCGAAGTCGCCGGACACCCGGACCCCGGTCGCGGTCGGTGGCAGCAGGTCGACGAGCTTCCGTGCCAGGGCGCCGAGGGTCGTGCCCTCGGCGAGGACCCCGACGCGGCCGATGCCCGTCGCGGGGTCGGCTCCGGCGTCGAGCGGTCGCTGGTCGGTCAGGCCGATCCGGTCGGCGAGCACGGCCGAGGTCCCCCTGGTGACGACGTCGGCGTTGGTGTGGGCCGCGATCAGGGCGCTGCCACCGCGCACGAGGGTCGCGAGGACGCTGCCCTTGTACGTCGACTCGGCGATCGTCGTCACGCCGCGCAGGAGCAACGGGTGGTGCGTGAGCAGGAGCCCGGCACCGAGCTCGACCGCTTCACGTGCGGTCGCGGGGACGGCGTCGACGGCCAGGTGGACGTGCTCGACGGTGGCGTCCGGGGCGCCGGCGACCAGTCCGACGGCGTCCCACGACTCGGCTCCTGCGGCGGGCCACAGGTCTTCGATCACGGCCTGGAGTTCGCGGAGCGTCGGCATCCGGTCAGTCTACCGAGCCGACCGCGTCGGCACCGGCAGCCGGTCCGCGCAGGGTGATCCGGGCCTCCCGGTCAGCGGCGACCGAGCGCACGGAGCAGGCCGGCGACGAGTCGCGACCACCAGCCGGGCCGGGCCGGCTCGTCGGTGCCGGTTTCGGTGTCGGTGCCGGTGTCGGTGTCGACTCTCGCCGTTGCGGCCGTCGCGACGACGGGCACGGCGATCACGTTCGGCAACACGACGGGCGTGCTCGCGGTCGTGCCCTGGTGAGCGGTGAGAGCGGCCGCGAACGCGGCACGGTCGATGACCGTCGGCCCGGTGGCGGGCTGGACGAGCGGAGTGGGTCGCGTGTTCGCGGACACCGGTGACACGGCCGGGAGGCCCAGCACCGGTCGCACGGGCTCGTCGCGTTCCGGGGCGACCAGCGCCACGGCCGGGGTCGCCGTGACGACGTCGGCTCCCGGTGCGGCTGCTGCCACCGGTGCGGGGCGGACCACGGCCACCGTGGGAGCGGGGGCGACGCCGGTCACGACGGCGACCGGAGCGGTCGCGGCACGGCGGGCGGCTGCACGGTCGCGACGGTCCGACTCGGCGGCGGCGTCCTCGAGCAGGTCCGCGAAGACGGTTTGGGCGAAGGCCCTGGCTGCGGTGACCTCGGGGTCGTCCGCGCCGTCGACGGTGGCCTCCCAGGCGGCGAGGCGGGCGAGGTCCTCGTCGCGGCGACGGACCTCGTCCTCGAGCAAGACGATCCGCTCGATGGTGCTGCGACCGGTGGACGACGAGACCTCGATCGCGAGGTCCTCGATGCGCAGGGCGAGACGCTCCGGCGGTTCGGGGAACGACGGTGCGCAGACGGCGGCGTGCCGGGCGCGGTCGCGGCGGAACGCTGGGGCTGCGGGCGCGGTGGTGGCTTCGGGCGCAGTGCTGGCTTCATGCGCGGTGCTGGCTTCATGCGCGGTGCTGGCTTCATGCGCGGTGCTGGATTCAGGCGCGGTGCTGGCTTCGGGCGCGGCGACTGCTGCAGCCGCGCTGCTGGGGTCCGGCGTCCGGACGGCGGTGGCGTCGGCCACGGCGCCGGGGCGCTGCACCGGGCCGGTGACGGGCGGGACCACGAGGTCCGCCACGTACGGCGTGCGCGTCGCCGGGGCGTCGCGGAGCCACTCCTCGACCTCGCGACCGAACGGGTCGACGAGGGGGGTGCGTGCACCGGACTGGGTCTCCATGTCCGAAGGATAAATATCGCGCGCGCCGAAACTCGGGACATCCGCGGTGTGTCGCAGCAATCCCTGCCATATCGCCCCGAACGTGAACGGCGTGTCGCCCGTCGCCCCGGGGGTCGGGTCAGAGCGTCCGCTCGAACGCGCCGAGGAGCTCCCGACCGGCGGGCCAGGCGCCGACACCGCTGGCGACGTTGACGTGGCCGAGCGGGCCGACCCGGAGCACCGCGGCCCCCATCGTCTCCGCGAACGCCAGAGCACGGTCGGCGGTGCAGTACGGGTCGTCGTCGCTCACCACCAGGCGGGTCGGAACGCGGGCCGCTGCGGTGCCGACCGGGATCGGGCGGGGCGCGGGGAACCCGGAGGCGGCCGCGGGGAAGCCCGGCGCCGCGGGGTCCGGGGGCGCGACGAGGAAGGCGCCGGCGACGGTGGGACCGGCGGCGCCCGCGACGGCTGCGGCGTCTGCGGTGCCTGCGGCGGCGGCGATGAGCCAGTCGGCGACGGCGAGCACGCCCAGGCTGTGCGCGACGAGCACCGGCGGTTCGGCGCACGACGCGACCGCGCGGGAGATGGCCTCTCGCCAGTCCCCCGGGTCCGGCTCACCCCAGGACGCCGGTGCGATGCGGACGGCGTCGTCACCGCGCTCCCGCTGCCAGACGGACTGCCAGTGCTCCGCGTCGGAGTTCCAGATCCCGGGCACGATCACCCACGGTCGAGGTCTGCTCACCCGGGCAGCGTAGCGAACCCCGGACGGACCTAGCGCTGCAGGGTGTCGCGCGGGTACTCGGAGAAGCGCGCTGCGTACGCCGCCGAGAACCGGCCGAGGTGTGCGAAGCCCCACCGCATCGCCACGCTCGCCACGGTCAGGTCGCCCGTCGACGCACGGCGGAGTTCCTCGCGCACCCGGTCGAGACGGATCCCGCGCAGCATCGCGTTCGGGGCTGTGCCGACCTGCCGCTGGAACGCCTGCTGCAGACCGCGGACACTCAACCCGACGTGCTCGGCGACGTCGGTGGTCGAGATCGGCGTGTGTGCGAAGGCGTGCATGTACTCGACGGCCTCGCGGACACGGCCCGTGGCGCCCTGCGGCAGGGGGACGTCCGGGGCCAGCAGCTTGTGCGGGAACGTCCGGAGCAGGGACCGGGCAGTGTCCCGCGCGACCTCGGCCAGGGCGAGCGAACTGACCGACGCCCGACCGAGCACGACCGCCGCGGCACGCTGGACCTGCGCGTTCCAGCCCCGCAGCTCGGCCGTGCGCGGCGTCGCCGTGTGGTCGAAGACGAGCGGACCCGGCTGCGCACCGTGGACCTCGGCCGCGACGCGCTCCAGGGCGGTGCGGTCGAACTGCACCAGGCTCTGTCGGACGTCCTGCAGGTCGAAGGCGAAGGGACGGCCGGTCGGGAACATCATCGGGGTGGCGGGCGTGAACGCGACCTCTTGCCGGCCGATGTCGACGCGCCCGCCGCCGTCCGTGATCCACATGACGACGTACTCGTCGCGGACGTCCAGCTCACCCTGCATGCGGGCGTCGAACCGGGTCGAGCGGAACGACATCACGTCGTCGCCGACGACGCGGAAACGGTACGCGAACGGACGCTCCGTGCGGGTCGCGGTGAAGCCCACACTGGCGTAGGCGTCCTCGTACATGTGCACGGCAGCGTCGAGATCGGCCCCCGACGTCTCGAAGCTGATCCTGGGATCCGGTTCGGCTGTCATCGCGCGAATCGTGACACGGCGGCCAGGAACCCCGGGAATCCCCCGCGGCACCTTGCGGATTGTGGCCCACGGAGTGCGCGAGACGGACGAAGCGACCGGTCGCGTGGTGGCGGTCAGTGACGGGCGCGCAGGACCGTCCACCGGTTCTCGTCGGCGATCCGCTCGTACCGCAGGTCGTCCACGACCATCCGGACGAGGGCGAGTCCGCGACCGCTCTCGGCGAGTCCGTCGGGCAACTCGGCCGACTCGGTGTCCACGGTGGCGGCGACGCCGTCGTCGGAGAGCAGTGCGGCGAACCGGTCCGCTCCGATCTCGAGGCGCAGACGGCAGGAGACGCCCTCCGGGCGTGTCCCGTGCTCGATCACGTTCGAGGTGAGTTCGACGATCGCGAGCTCGAGGGCAATCCGGTCCTCGACGGAGACCGACGGTTCGCGCTGCCACACGCCCGCCAGGAACTCGTGCACGGCGGACACGTCGTCCGGCGGGCACGACAACGCGAGCGTGTGCTCGGCGGCCGAGGCGGTCATCACCAGTCGGTGACCGCAGCGTCCCCGTCGGGGTACGTGCGGAGGATCTTGTCGATGTTGGAGAGCTGCAGGACCATCTGCACCTGCTCGGACGGCGCTGCGATGCGGAGGTCGCCGCCCGCCTGCCGCGCGGTCTTCAGGCTGCCGACCAGCGCGCCGAGCCCGGACGAGTCCATGAACTCGACACCGGAGAGCTCGACCACGACGCGGGCACGTCCGTTGTCGACGACCTTCGCGACCGCCTCGCGGAACTCGGGGGCGGACACCATGTTGAGGCGCCCGCTGCACTCGAGTACCGCGGTGTCGGGCTGCGCTTCGTGTACGACGATGTCCATGCCGGGTGGTCTCCTCTGATCGGTGCGCCTTGCAACCAGCAACCTACCGGCTCCGCCGCGTCAGGTCCCGCTGCGGTCCCGACGCGTCGCGGTGACCTGCACCACGACGGCTGCGGCCATGAGTGCCGCCATGACCCCGCCCATCGCCAGCGCGGTCCCGCCGAGCGCGCCAGCGAGCGGTGTCCCGAGGCCGCCGATCCCGAACGTCAGGCCGCCCTGCAGGGCCGCGGCCGTCCCCGGGTGCGCCGCCCCGACGTGCTGCGTCCGGGTCATCGCCGCGGGCAGCACGAAGCCCCACGCACCCGTGACGACCGCGAGGGCGCACCAGACCGGCACCGGACCGAGGTCGAGCAGCGCCGAGACGAGGACCGCCGCCGCGCCCGCGGTGCCGACGAGCAGTCCGACGGTGAGCAGGGAGTCCTCGGAGAACCGTCCGACGACCCGGCCGAACACCAGCGTGGTGACGATCATCATCGAGGCGTTCGTGGCGAAGACCAGCGTGTACAGGCCCTCGGAGAAGCCGAACTGGGTCTGGAACACGAACGAGCTGGTCGCGATGTACGCGAAGAACCCCACGGTGGACAGCACCCCGCTCAGCACGTACGCCCGGAACCGCGGGATCGCCAGCAGTTCGCGGATGCGTCGACCGTTCGCGGCGAAGCCCACGCCCCCGCGTCGCTCCGGCGGCAGGGTCTCGCGGAACCGCAGCACTACCATCGCGAAGAACAGCGCGCCGAGCACCGCGAGCACGACGAACATGATCCGCCACGTGCCGAACGTCAGCACGGCCCCTCCGGCCAGCGGTGCCACGACGGGGCCGATCGCGTTGATCGCGGCGAGCGTGCCGAAGACCTTCGCCATCCGCGTCCCGCTCGCCACGTCCGACACCATCGCCCGGCCGGCGACCGCTCCGGCCGCCCCGCCGAGCCCCTGGGCGATGCGGGCGAGGACGAGCGTGACGACGTCCGGCGCGAGGGCGCACCCGACCGAGGCGAGCGCGAACACCGCGGTGCCGACGACGAGCATCGGCCGCCGGCCGACCCCGTCGCTGACGGGTCCGACGAGCAGCTGCCCGACCGCGAAGGCGACGAGGAACGCCGTGAGCGACAACTGCACGGCACCGGGGGTCGTGCCGAGGTCGTGGGCGATCTGCGGCAGCGCCGGGATGTACATGTCGGTGGCGAACGGTGACACCCCGACGATCAGGGCCAGCGGCACGATCGGCGGCAGGGTGGTCGTGGTCGGTTTCCGCGTGCGCTCCGTCGTCACGTCCGACACGCTACGCGCACCCGAATCGATTCGACGGGCTCTGCGCGGCTCACGTCTGCCGAGTGGTCGCGAACCGTCGCGCGGCGACCGGGCAGCCGACGTGACGTGACTGCTCGGCGGTGCAGCCCTGGACGTGCGCGGCGCCGGACGGGAGGCCCGGGACAGCGCCGCCACGGGCCTCCCGTCCGCCACCGCGCGCGGTCACGGCACGCCGCTCACGTCCGCCGAGTGGTCGCGAACCGTCGCGCGGCGACGACGGAGCCGACGGTTCGTGACCACTCGACGGTGCGGGGCTGCCGGCGTCAGCCGGTGTTCTGCAGGCCGGCGGCGATCCCGTTCACGGTGAGCAGGAGCAGACGGTGGTCGGCGTCCGTCGGGTCGGTGCTGCCCGTCGTCCGGATGGACCGGAGCGCGCGGAGCTGCAGGTGCGACAGGGCGTCGACGTAGGGGCTGCGCAGGCGCACGGCCCGGGCCAGGACCGGACGGTCCTCGAGCACGTCGCTGCCACCCGAGATCCGGAGCACCCAGTCACGGGTCCGCGTCATCTCGTCGAGCACCTTGGCGGCGAGGTCGTCGCGGTCCGCGAGCTCGAGGTACCGGCGGGCGATGTGCTCGTCGGTCTTCGCGAGCGACATCTCGACGTTCTTGATCATCGCGCCGAACAACGGCCACTCGGCGTAGGCGGCACGCAGGACGTCGACGTCGCCGACCGCCTCGAGCGCGGAGCCGAGCCCGTACCAACCGGCCAGGTTGATCCGCGCCTGGGTCCACGAGAACACCCACGGGATCGCCCGGAGGTCCTCGAGCGACTCGACCGACAGCCCGCGGCGGGCCGGGCGGGAGCCGAGCGGGAGCAGACCGATCTCCTCCATCGGGGTGACCCGTGCGAACCACGGAGCGAACCCGTCCGCCTTGACCAGGTCGTAGAACGCGACGCGCGAGACGTCGTCCAGCTGCTGCGCGAGGTCGGCGAACCGGGTGGCCGCAGCGGCCGTGCGCGCCTCGTTGGACGGCGACGACGCGAACAGGGTGGCCGAGGCCATCTGCTCGAGGTGACGGGCCGCGATGTCCTGGTCGCCGTACTGCGCGAAGATGACCTCGCCCTGTTCGGTGAGCTTCAGGCGACCGTCGATCGATCCCGGCGGCTGCGCGAGGACGGCCTCGTTGGCCGGCCCGCCGCCGCGGCCGAGCGAACCGCCGCGACCGTGGAACAGGGTGAGCTCGACCTCGTTGTCCCGCGCCCAGTCGGCGATGCGGGCCTGGGCGTCGTAGAGCGCCAGGTTCGCGGAGACCGGACCGACGTCCTTCGACGAGTCCGAGTAGCCGAGCATGACCTCGAGCCGACGGCCGGTGGCGGCCAGACGACGCTGGAACGTCTCGGTGCGGACGGCCTCGTCGAGGATGTCGACGCTGGCGTGCAGGTCGGCGAAGGTCTCGAAGAGCGGGATGACGTCGAGCACCGGGGCGGCCTCGGGTGAGCCGAGTGCGGCGACGGCGAGCTCGTGCACGTTCGCCAGGTCCGCCGCCGACTGCGTGAAGGACACGATGTACCGGCTGGCGGCACGGACCCCGTAGCGGTCCTGCAGGTCGGCGATGGTCCGGAAGACCGCGAGGACCTCTTCGGTGGTCTCGCTCAGCGCGCCGCCGGCCCGGATCTCCGCCAGGGCCGTGCGGTGCACCTGCGAGTGCTGCCGGACCTCGAGCTCGGCCAGGTGGAACCCGAAGGTCTCGACCTGCCAGATGAGGTTCTGCAGCTCGCCGTTCGCCGGCCGGATCGCGCCGGCGGCGACGAGCGACGCCTGGATCGTGCGGAGGTCGGCGAGCAGGGCGTCCGGGCCGTCGTACGCGAGCGGCGTCGTGCCCTGGCGGGTGGCGTCGATGCGCGCGGCGGTGAACAGGAGCGCGCGACGGTGCGTCTCGTTCGGGGCGCGGACGCCGATGCGCTCGGCGATGCCCGGGTCGAGTGACTCCTGCGCCGCCACGAGCGCGGTGAGCCCGGCGTCGGCCGGGGTGTCGCTCGCGTCGAGGGTCAGGGCGCTGCCGATGCGGGTGGTGGCACGGGTGAGCCCGATCAGGATGTGCTCGGCCGCGATCTCCGCAGCCTGGCGCGTGATGTCGGCGGTAACGTGCGGGTTGCCGTCGCGGTCGCCGCCGATCCAGGTGCCGAACCGCACGAACGCGGGCGCCGTCACCGGTGCGCGACCGGCGTCGTCGCCCTGCAGCCGGTCGTCGAGCAGGCGGTAGACCTGCGGGACGATCTCGAACAGCGTCTGGTCGAAGACGCTCATCGCGGTGCGGACCTCGTCGAGCGGGGTCGGACGGGTCGTGCGGAGCGGCGAGGTGCGCAGGAGCGTCGTGATCTCCTCGAGCAGCCGTCGCTCGTTCTCGGCACGCGCGGTGGCGTTCTTCGAGCGGTCGCGCTCGTCGATGAGGTCCGTGATGCGCCGCACGCCCGTGGTGACCGCACGACGGCGGGCCTCGGTCGGGTGTGCGGTCAGCACCGGGTGGAACCGCAGCGTCCGGAGTCGCTCGGCCGCCTCGGCCTCGCCGACCTCGGCCACGAGTTCCGCGTAGGTCGCCGGGAACGAGTCGCCGGCCAGGCCGCCGTCGTCGCCGCGCTGCCGGAGCACCCGCACGCGGTGGTGCTCCTCGGCCAGGTTCGTGAGGTGGAAGTACGTCGTGAAGGCCTGCGCCACCGCTTCGGCGCGCTCGGCCGACATCGCGGACACGAGGGTCTGCGCGCGGGCAGCACCCTCGGCGTGGTCGCCCTCGTAGGCGTCGATCACGGCCGCACGCAGCGACTCCACGTCACGCAGCAGCTCGTCGCCGCCGTTCTCGCGCAGCACCCGGCCGAGCAGGTTGCCGAGGTAGCGCACGTCGGCGCGCAGGTCACTGTCGACCGCGCCGCTGACGTCGTCCCGAGCGCGCTCATGGCGCGCCGATCCGTCGATCGCCGTCATGGGGTCCTTTCGGGGTCGTCCGGGAACACCGTCCCGGCTCCGAGCAGCGTATCGGCCCGCGGCCACCCGTGACGTCGACCGTCCGGACGGACCAGCGGGCAGGGCGCCCGGAACGCGGACGCGCGCTCAGCGCAGGCATGCAGGGAGGGGGGGACGCCGGGATCGCGACGCGTCGCGGGAGCACCCCTGCAGTTGCGACGCGGTCCGCGATCCCGGCGGGTCTGTGGTCGGCGCGGATCGGCTCAGATCAGCTCGGATCAGCGCGGATCGGCTCGGTTCAGCTCGGTTCGGCGAGCTGGGCCTGCGCGGCGGAGTGGACCTCGACGATCTGCACCCGCGCCGAGCGGCGGTCGGTCAGCGGCGACGTCCAGGGCACGATGACCTGTTCCTCGTCGCCGTCGTCGAGCCGGGCGAGCCAGACACCGGCGATCGCGTCGATCTCGGTCATGGTCGCGGCCACGGCGGTCGCGGCCCCGTTCGCGCGGACGATCGCCAGGTTGTCGGCCGCGTGGTCGGCGTTCATGTGCCGGAGGACCGCGCGGCGGGCCTCGTCGTCGAACGGCTCGGTCACGCGGTCACCGCCACGTCGCCGACCCCGTCGGTCACCGGGCGAAGCCGGGCGTCGAGCCCCTCGAGCAGGCCGTTGTTGAGCGAGTACGCCAGTTCGACCTCGGCGATGACCAGCTCCTGCTCCTCGGCCGTCCACGGCGCCGCGTCGAGCTGCGCGCGGTAGGTGTCCTTGAAGGCACTCGGGTCCGCGACCTGGTCGAAGATGTAGAACAGGACGCCGTTCGTGTCGAAGCCGAACTGGTCGGAGAGCATCCGACCGATCATCTGCCCGCCGGACAGATCGCCGAGGTACCGCGTGTAGTGGTGCGCGACGAAGCCGCCCGGCCACTCGGCCGCGACCTCGTTGAGCCGCCGCACGTACGCCGTCGTGGCGGGGAGCGGGCAGACCAGCTCGGACCAGTCCGGGCCGATCAGGTACTCGAGGTCGGCGCGGATCGCCGGCATCCGGGTCAGCTGCGAGGTGACGAACGGCGCCGCCACCGGGTGGTCCGCCATCCGCTCGGCCGCACGTTCGAGGGCGTCGTAGACGAACGAGTACTGTCCGAGCAACGCCGCGTAGTCGGCGACGTCGCACTTCCCGCCGAGCAGGTCGTGCATGAAGCCGTTCCCGGCCGAGGAACCGTGCGAGCGACGCGTGCGCTTGCGCAGCAGCTCGGAGAACGGGATGACGGTCGTGTCCATGAGGTAAGGCTAACCTTAGTTCGACAAACGTCAAGCAGGAGAGAGGACGCTCGTACCGATGAGCTCCAAGCCCAAACGCCCCCAGCACGTCTTCGTCGTCGACCGCACCGAGCGACTGTCGCCCCACATGGTGCGCGTCCACCTCGGTGGCCCGGCCTTCGACGACTTCGTGGGCACGGCCGACCCGGACAAGCTGGCCGCCACCGACAAGTACGTCAAGCTCCTGCTCGCCAAGCCGTCGCTCGGCCTCGAGCCCCCGTACGACCTCGAGGAACTGCGCGAGACGCTGCCGAAGCAGGACCGACCGGCCCGCCGGACCTACACGGTGCGGGCCGTCGACCACTCGGCGAAGACGATCGCCGTCGACTTCGTCGTGCACGGCGACGACGGGCTCGCCGGGCCCTGGGCCGCAGCGGCGCAGCCGGGCGACAAGCTCGCGCTGTCCGGTCCCGGCGGTGGCTACGCGCCCGTCGACGACCCGGACGTCACCCACGTCCTGCTCGGCGACGACAGCGCCCTGCCGGCCATCGGCGCCGCGCTGGAGTCGATGTCCGACACGGCCACGGGCGTCGCCCTGGTCGAGGTCGCCGGCCCTGCCGACGAGCAGGAGATCGCGCACCCGGCCGGGGTCGACCTGCGGTGGCTGCACCGCGACGCCACCGGCGCCCAGCCGGGCACGCTCCTGCTGGACGCGGCCCGGGCGCTGCCCCGTGCCTCCCGGCCGGTCCAGGTGTTCGCACACGGCGAGCGGACCGCGATGAAGGCGATCCGTCGGCTGCTGCAGGACGACTGGGGGCTGGAGAAGCGCGAGATGTCGCTGTCGGCCTACTGGGCGCTCGGCCGCGGCGAGGACCAGTTCCAGGAGGAGAAGCGCGAGCCGGTCGGCGTGATCTTCACCGACTGACGGGTCTCGGCCTGCACGGTTCTTCCCAGAGCGGTTGCGGTGGGAAGCGGAAACGGGCGTACCTGGTCGTCCCAACCGACCAGGTACGCCCGTCCCCGGCAGGTACGCACCGGTCCGGCTCGGGCGCGCCCCGGTCCCGGCAGGTACGCCCGGTTCTTCCCAGAGCGGGTGCGGTGGGAAGCGGGAACGGGCGTACCTGGTCGTTCCAACCGACCAGGTACGCCCGTACCCGGCAGGTACGCGCCGGTCCGGCGTGGGTGCGCGGGTGCGCAGGGCGGCCGGGAGGCCCGGGGCACGTCGGTGGGTCCGGCTAGCGTTCCGGGCATGGTCACCTCGTCGTGCTGCGTGCCGGGTTGCGCGGGCCCCGCTGCGGACGCGCTCGCGGGCGTGCCCCTTTGTGCGACGCACGTCACGCTGGTGACGGAGTTCGCGGCCGAGCACGTCGGGGTCGAGGACGCCCTGCCGGGCCCGTGCCCGGTGTGCGGATCCCGTGTCGGGGTGCGGTTCCCGGCGGCGTTCGTCTGCGCACGGTGCGAGTGGCGGTGGGGCGACGTGCCCGACGGCGACCTCGCTCCCCCGCGGGTCGACGTCGTGTACTACGTGCGGATGCGCGACGACTTCGGCGACCGGGTGAAGATCGGCACGACGATGAACCCGAGGCAGCGGCTGGCCGCGATCCCGCACCAGGACCTCCTGGCGTTCGAGCGGGGCGACCGGTCACTCGAACGTCGGCGGCACGCGCAGTTCGCGGCCACCCGGTATCCCGGCACCGAGTGGTTCCGGGCGACACCGGAGCTGCTCGCGCACGTCGACGCCGTCGCCGCCGGGGCGGACGACCCGTGGGACCTGCACGCCCGGTGGACGAGCGAGGCACTCGCCCTGCGCGGCTGACCGAGCGGGCCGGAGCGTGTCCGCGCTGGCGGCCCGCCCAGGCCGTCAGGCCGCGCGGAGCATCCGGTCGGCGGTGCGCAGGGACAGCGCCATGATCGTCAGCGCCGGGTTCGCGATGACGGCGCTCGGGAACACCGAGTTGTCGGCGATCCACAGGTTCGGGACGTCCCACGAGCGGCCGTCCGGGTCGACGACCGAGGTCTCGCGGTCCGCGCCCATGCGTGCCGTGCCGATGGTGTGTGCGGTGCGCTCGAGGACCCGGACGTCCTTGCCGCCGGCGGCCTCGACGATGGTCGTCATGGTGCGGACGGCGTGGCGGCGGATCGCGTCCTCGTTCGCGCCCGGGGTGAACGAGACCCGGGCTCGTGGCACGCCGTGCTCGTCGACCTCGTCCGCGAGGACCAGCCGGTTGTCGTCGTACGGCAGGCACTCGGCGTTGATGCCGACGCCCGCGGAGTGCGGGTAGTCCTGCAGCGCCCGCACGAGCTCGGCGCCGCGCAGGCCGCCACCCCGGATGAGTGTGTTGGCGAAGGTCTGCGGCTGCACGCCGAGGCTCTGGATCAGGTACCCGCCGGCGAAGTCCGCGTCGGCGGGGCGGACGAAGTCCTCGGTGATGATCGACGACGGGTACCCGCGGTAGGAGCGCATCGACTCGTCGAACCGTGCCCAGACCTGGGTGGCGCCGTGCGCGGTGAAGTTCCGGCCGACCTGGTCGTTGCTGTTCGCGAGCCCGGTGTGCAGCAGCAGGCGCGGGGTCTCGATGCCGCCGGCGGCGAGCACGAGGGCCCGGCAGCGCTGCCGGTGTTCGCGGCCGTCGTGGGTGTACAGCACGGCGCTGACCTCGCCGGAAGCATCGAGCTCGATGCCGTGCACGAAGGAGTCCGGCCGGATCTCGGCGCCGAACGCCACCGCGGCGGGCAGGTAGGTGGTGTCCATCGAGACCTTCGCGCCGTTGCGGCAGCCCTGGTGGCACGAGCCGCAGGAGACGCAGGCGTGCCGCAGGCCGTGGTGCTCCTGGTGGCGGTCCTCGGTGGTCAGCCCGACGGGGGCGTCGGTCGCGGTGATGCCGGCGGCCGCCGCCCCGCGCATCATCATGTCCGACGAGGCGTTGCGCGCCGGCGGACGCATCCGGTAGCGGCGCGACGGGTCCCACGGGTAGTGCTCGGGGCCAGCGACCCCGACGTCGTGTTCGACCTGCTCGATCCACCCGGTGAGCTCGGCGTGGCTGATCGGCCAGTCCTCGCCGACACCGGACGCTGAGCGCAGCGACAGGTCGTGCGTGCTCGGACGCGGGGTGAACGCGCCCCAGTGCAGCGTCGAACCACCGACTCCGGTGCCACTGTTGTTCGGGCCGAACGCCGTCGGTGCGCCGCCGCCGCTCAGCCGCTCGTCCATCCAGTTGATGTCCCCGGGGGCGGCGACCTCGTCGGGCACGTGCTCGCCCGGCTCGGTGTTGCGACCGGCCTCGAGGGCGACGACCCGCAGGCCACGTCGGGCCAGGGAGGCCAGCAGGGGCGCTCCGCCTGCTCCGGTGCCGACGACGACCACGTCGACGACGTCGTCCGTGCCGTAGGTGCGCTGTCCGCCGAGTCTCATCGTGCTGCTTCCGTCGTCGTGGTGTCGTCGTGCGTGTCGTCGCGACGGTCGGGTGCCGGTGGCTCCCAGGCCTCGCGCTGGTCGGCGGCGAGCAACTGGAAGCCCTGCTTGCGGACGCCGTCGCCCCCGTTCGCGAAGCCGTCGAAATCGATGGCCGCCATCGTCGCGGGGTGCGCGAGCCAGTGCTTCACGAGGTCGACGCTGGCGTCCTCGTACCAAGCGCGCAGCTGTGCTGCATCCATCACGGCGTCGAGCACACCGTCGGCGCCGTACCGACCGGCGGCCACGTCCTGCAGGGCTCTGTCGAGCGCGCCGTCCTGCGCGGGCCCGGCGAGCACGTCGAGCGCTGCCCGGTACGCCTCGAGGTCGGTGGGCATGCCGTCGACCCGCCATCCGTCACCGAGCCCCGCGGCGAGCTGGTCGTCGACGCGCAGGGCGAGGTCCACCTGACCGTCGCCGGGCTGCGGCACGACGATGCGCGCGATCGCACGGAGGGTGTCGAGTTGCCGAGCAGTGAGCGCTCGCGGTTCGGCGGTCGGGTCGTCGGGCAGCGCCCGGGCCGCCAACAGGGAGCGCATGCGCGCGCTGACCCGCGGCGAGGCGATCACCCGTGCCTGCTCGACGGGCACGACGGGCGCCCCGGTGAACCGGCGGGTCCAGAAGTCGCGGATGCGGTCCGCCACCGCCTCGGGCTGCTCCCACGGCAGCAGGTGGGCAGCACCCTCGACGACGTGGAGCTCCGAGTCGGGCCAGTGCGGCAGCGTCAGGCGCCGCTGTGCCTCGGCGTCCAGATCGCCGTCCTCGGCACCGGCGAGCACGAGAGCCGGCACGGGGTTCGGGGCCGCGTCGGACCAGTCCTCGCGGCTGCCGCGTGTGAGCCACGCCGTCCACGCTTCGGGATCGGCGCGCTCGACGTCCTGCACGGCCGTCGTGTGCCGCTCGGGCGCCAGGGTGGACGCGGTGTTCGCGTCGACGAACTCGGCGGCGTGTGCCGCGCTGATCGGGCCGTCCGCCGCCCAGGAGAGCATCGCGGCGCGGCGGTCGTCGTCCATCGGTTCGGGCGCCAGCGGCGAGGCCGCGAGCAGCACCACGGCGCGCAACCCGAACAGGCCGTTCGCGCCGGACATCGTGCGGTCGGCGACGACCGTGGCGACCTTGCCCCCCATGGAGTGACCGACCAGTACCCACTCGCTCGCGCCACTGGCGCCGATCGCGCGCTCGACGAGGACGGCCATCTCCTCGACGGTGGTGCCGGACGACGCCGGGCTGCGGCCGAAGCCGGGCAGGTCGATCCCGATGAGTTCGAGGTCGTCGCGGATCAGGGCACGGCGGAGCAGGGCGAACTCCTCGGAGCTCGCCCCCAACGCGTGGAGGCAGAACGCAGGGGTCACTCCTCTTGCCTACCGGTCGCTCCGCGGTGGACCCAGGCGGGGTGTACCCCGTCGGCGAATCCTGTACCCCGATCTGTCACCGCGCGTACGCGTCCACGAAGAGGTCGCCGCGGATCTCCCGCAGGGTGTCGGCGAGCCGGTCGACGGTCCGGCCGGAGATGCCGGACACCTGCAGGTCGTACGGCCCGAGCGCCGGCAGGCGTCCGGTGCGGATGCGCACGACCTCCCAGCCGACGGCGCGGACGGCGCGGTCCTTCCTGCGGTCGGTGTCCTGCCGCGGGCCGACGTGCTCGAGGCCGTGGCGACCGGTCGAGTCGTACTCGATCGCGACGCGCAGCTCGGGCAGGATGATGTCCGGCCAGACCTCGACGTGGTCGAAGAACGGCCGGTCGAGGCGGATCGCGGAGTGGTCGTAGGTGAACGCGAACCGGTCGGACAGCGCCGCGCGGAGCTCCGCCTCGACCGCGGACGCCGTCGCCGGGGCGCAGACGCTCGTGAAGGACTCGCCCGAGGGCAGCCGCGGGGTCTTCGGGCAGATCGTGCGGGGCACCGGCTGACTCGGACGTCGCGGCGTGCCCGGCGCCGGTCGACGTGCGCGGGTGCGGCTCGAGGCGACGGCACCGGCCGGGGTGCCGCGGGAGGGCGCGGCCGGCAGGGTCTGGCGACCGGTGGCCCGGACGACCCGCTGTGGGACCGGTACCTGCGACGGCCAGTCGGACGGCAGGACCGGCCAGCGCTGGGGCTGCGCCTGCACCGCGCACTCCGGGCACCACACCGAGCGTCGGCGTTCACGACCCGGCCGGGAGCGCTGTTCGGACGGCGTGGCGACGAAGACGTGGCCGACGTCGCACTCCCACGTCAGCAGGACCTCGGCCGCCGGCGGGACCTGGGTCAGGACGACGCCGTGGTTCCAGTCCGGGTGGTACTGCCGGATGAGCACCGGGTACGGCGCCCAGTCGGCGCGGAACTGCCCGACGGCGTACGGCACCGCCTCGCCGCGCGACCACTGTCGGCGGCGCCACCACGCGTCGACGGGTTCGGCCACGTCCACACGCTAGGCACCGCCACCGACACTGCGGGAAACCGGGGTGCACTCAGCCCGCGAGGGCCTGCTTCGCGTACGCGACGAGCGCGTTCGCGTGGCCGTGGCCGAGCCCGTGCTCGGTCTTCAGCCAGGCGACGACCTGCATGTGCGGGTGCTCGTCGAGCTGCTCGGCGACCAGGTCGAGCCACTCCTGGACCGGGCGGCCGTACGTCTTCTCGATGCTCGGGAAGTACGACGCCGGCCCCTTCGCCGTGCTGCCGTCCGCCGGGGGCGCTGGAGCGGTCACGCGGTGCGCTGTCATGGCAGAACAGTACTGCGCACCCGGCGTCACGGAACGTCATGCGCGCGGCGACTGTGACGCAGCGTTCCGCCCCGTAGCGGTGTGTTTCACGGTGCGTTGTCCAGGCACCGCGACCCTTCTACGGTCGCGACATGACCGACACCAGAACGGGACTGCCCCGCGGCGCGACCAGCGCCGTCGCCGGCACCGACGGGGTCGACGCGACCGGCGTCGACCACGCGGCCGGAACGCCGGGCGCACCACGGGCCTCCCGGCCGACCGTCGCGACCGTCGCGACCGACCCGGCCGACGCGACCGACACCTCCGTCGACGCCGCCGGACGCGCCGCGCTCGACCGACCCGTCCTCCCGCAGCGGCACCCGCTGCGCTGGATCGCCGCAGCCGTCGTGCTGGTGGTGCTCCTGAACTTCGTCGAGACGCTGTTCACGAACGAGTCGTGGGGCTGGCCGGCCGTCGGGAAGTGGCTGTTCAGCCCGGCGATCCTGACCGGCCTGCAGCTCACGCTCCTCGCGACGGCGCTGAGCGCGGTCATCAGCTTCACCGGCGGCATCGTCGTCGCGATCGCCCGGCTCTCGCGCAACCCGGTGCTGTCCGGGTTGGCGTGGGGCTACGTCTGGCTGTTCCGCTCCGTGCCGCTCATCCTCGTGCTCGTCTTCCTGTACAACCTCGGGTCGCTGTACCCGACGATCGGCATCGGGATCCCGTTCGGGCCGCAGGTCGAGGTCACCACGGCCAACGTCCTCGGCGACCTGGCCATCGGGGTGATCGGCCTGAGCCTGAGTGAGATCGCCTACGCCTCCGAGATCGTCCGCGCCGGCGTGCTCGCCGTCGACCACGGCCAGCACGAGGCCGCGCAGGCCCTCGGGCTCCCCCGGCGTCGCCAGTTCGTGCGGGTGATCCTGCCGCAGGCACTGCGGTCGATCGTGCCGGCGTTCGTGAACCAGGTCGTCGGGCTGCTCAAGGCGTCGTCGCTGCTGTTCTACGTGTCGCTGCTCGACCTGTTCGGGGTGGTGCAGAACCTGTCGAGCACCTACCCGACCGACATCATCCCGCTGCTCGTGGTCGCGACGCTCTGGTACCTCGCGCTCACCAGCGCGGTGTCGGTCGTGCAGTACTACGTCGAGCGGTGGACCGCCCGCGGCTCGGTCCGGGCGTTGCCGCCCACGCCGTTCCAGCGGGTGCGGGCCGCCGTGCGTCGCGGTTCCGGACGTGGGTCGGGACGGCCTGGAGGCCCGGATCGCGCCCGGCAGGCTGCCTCCGGCGCGCGCGTGGTCGCGTCCGGCCCCGCTTCCACCATCGACGACAGGACCATCTGATGAGCGCAGCGATCAGCATCCACGGAGCCGTCAAGGCGTTCGGTGACACGGTCGTCGTCGACGGCGTCGACCTGTCGTTGCCGTCCGGGAGCGTCACCGTGGTGCTCGGCCCCTCCGGGTCCGGGAAGTCCACGCTGCTGCGCGCGATCAACCACCTCGAACCGCTCGACCGCGGCGTCGTCACGGTCGGCGGCGAGACGATCGGCGTCCGGCTCCGGACCGGGCGCGACGGGGTCCCCCGCTACAAGGAACTCCCCGAGCGCCTGATCCTGCGGCAGCGGTCGCGGATCGGCTTCGTGTTCCAGCACTTCAACCTGTTCCCGCACCTGACCGCGCTCGAGAACGTGGCCGAGGGGCCCATCGCCGCCGGGGTCCCCCGTGCCGTGGCGCGCGACCGTGCGGCGGCCCTGCTCGAGCGCGTCGGACTCGGTGACCGTGGCGACACCCGGCCGCGGCAACTCTCCGGCGGGCAGCAGCAGCGCGTGGCCATCGCGCGGGCACTGGCACTCGAACCGTCGGTCGTGCTGCTCGACGAGCCGACCTCGGCACTCGACCCGGAGCTCGTCGGCGAGGTGCTCGGCGTCATCCGGGGATTGGCGGACACGGGCACCACGCTCGTCATCGTCACGCACGAGATCGCCTTCGCCCGCGAGGTCGCCGACCACGTCGTGTTCCTCGACCACGGCCGCATCGTCGAGCAGGGCTCCCCCGCCCAGGTGCTCGACGATCCGCAGCACGCTCGCACGCGGGACTTCCTGTCCCGCGTCCGCTGACGCCGTCCCCTCGACGTTCCTTCTTCCCCTTCCACCTTCCCCTTCCACCCGATCCCAGGAGAACCATGTCCCCCACCACCCCCGCACGCTGGCGGAACCGCGCCGGCGCCCTCGTCCTCGCCACCGGAGTCGTCGTCGCCCTCGCCGGGTGCGCCACGTCGGCGACGGCCGGCTCCGGCTCGGGCTCCGGCGCGTCGGACGGCACGGTCACGATCGGCGCCGCGTCGAACGGTGCCGCCACCGAGACGAAGGTCACGGTCGACGCGGACGAGAAGCTGCACGACGAACTCCCGGCGTCGATCAAGAAGTCCGGCAAGCTCGTCGTCGGCATCGGTGCGCTGCCGGCCGGGTTCCCGCCGCTCGCGTTCACCGGCGACGACCAGAAGACACTGACCGGCTCCGAGCCCGACCTCGGTCGTCTCGTCGCCGCGAAGCTCGGCCTCGAAGCCCAGGTGCAGAACGCCACGTGGGACAACCTGTTCGTCGGGATCGACGGCGGCAAGTACGACGCCGGGTTCTCGAACATCACGGTGACCGAGCAGCGCAAGGAGAAGTACGACTTTGCCTCGTACCGCCAGGACAACCTCGCGCTGCAGGTGCCGGAGGACTCCTCGTTGACGTTCGACGACGACCCGTCCGTGCTCGCCGGCAAGACCGTCGCCGTCAGTTCCGGCACCAACCAGGAGCTCATCCTGCTCGGCTGGAAGGCCGACCTCGCGAAGCAGGGCAAGACGATCACGATCAAGTACTACCCGGACGGCAACGCCGTGAAGCTGGCGCTCGACTCCGGCAAGATCGACGCCTACTTCGGGCCGAACCCGACGGTCGCCTACCAGAACACGTTGAGCGCGGACGGCGCGAACCCCACGAAGACGGCCGGCACGTTCTCCGGCGCCGGCGGGGACCTGCAGGGACTCATCGCGGCGACGACGAAGAAGGACAGCGGGCTCGCCGAGCCCATCGCGGACGCCATCGACGAGCTGATCGACGACGGCACGTACGCGAAGTGGCTCAAGTCGTACAACCTGTCGAACGAGGCCGTGGAGCACTCCGAGGTCAACCCCGAGGGGCTGCCGCTCGACGCGAGCTGAGCCGGGTTCGGGCGGGTCCGAACGACTCGGAACGACTCCCTCGATGTCGCACGACGTCGAGGGAGTCGTTCTGTGCGCGCGCGGGTGGTCGGCGCCGATGCGGAACGACATCGTCGACGTCGCACGACGACCACGATGTCGCTCGTTGCGCGTGCATCGTCCGACATTCCACGAGGCGATCGACGCGTGCATCGTCGGAACATGCACGCGCACTCGATGCATGCGCATAGGACGACGATCCACCTGACGATCGACGGGTGGATCGTCGGAAGATGCACGCGCATGGACCCCACGCGCACCGACCCCGAACGACATCGTCGACGTCGCACGACGACCACGGTGTCGCTCGTTGCATGCGCCACCGGTTGCACGCGCGCACGAACGACGAGCCCGATGTCGTGCGACATCGAGCTCGTCGTTCCGGGTCGACACGGACCAGTTCGGTCAGCGCACCCCGGCACCCACGCCAGCCCCGGCACGCGCAGCACCAGCACCGGCACCGGCACCGGCACCAGCACGAGCACCCGCACCCGCAGCACCAGCACCAGCACCAGCACCCCGCGCCGCCCACTCCGCCGCGAGCAGCTCGTACGAACGCACCCGGGCGTCGTGGTCGTGCGTGATCGTCGTCACCAGGAGCTCGTCCGCGCCGGTCGCCCGCTGCAGGACCTCGAGGCGGTCCGCGACGGCCGCAGCGTCGCCGACGAACCGGGTGGCGAGCCGATCGGCGACCGACGCCGCCTCTGCCGCAGCGAGCGGCGCAGCACGTGCCGCGGACGGCGTCGGGTACTCGATCGCCCCGACGCCGGAGCGGATCGAGTGCACCCACTCCGCGTACCCGAGCGACAGCTCCGCGGCCTCGGCCTCCGTGCGCCCGACGACGACGTCCGCCGACACGATGACGTGCGGTGCCTCGAGCACCCCCGGGTGGAACGCGTCGCGGTAGGCCTGCACCGACGCCAGGACCGTGCCGGGCGACGTGTGGTAGTTCGCGCCGTACGGCAGTCCGAGTGCTCCGGCGACCCGGGCGCTCTCACCGCCGGTCGACCCGTGGATCCACAGTTCGACGGACGCTCCTGCTGCCGGCGGCGCCTCGACCACGGCGCCGTCCCGCGACCAGGTGCCGGCGAACAGCGCCCGGATGAGGGACAGCTCGCCCTCGAACCGGTCGACGTCACCGGGGACGCGTCCGAGCAGCTCCCCCTGCAGGGCGAACCGGCTGCCCGGTGCGATGTGGAAGTCGAACGGTGCGGGCACGAGCAGTCCGTCGACGACCTCGTCCGAACGGGGCGCGAGCGACGGCGGCTTGGGGGTACCGGGTGCCGGCGCCCCGGAGCGGCCGAGCCCGAGGTCGATCCGCGGCCCGTACAGCGCCGCGAGGGTGCCGAAGGTCTCGGCGATCTGCAGCCCGCGGACGTTGCCGACGAGCGTCGCCGCGCTGCCGACCCGGATCGTCGACGTGGCCGCGGCGACCGCTCCGATCACGATGGTCGGCGCGCTGCCCGCGACACCGGGGTTGAGGTGGTGCTCGGCGAGCCAGTAGCGGGCGTACCCGGCACGTTCCGCGGCGACGGCCAGGTCGACGGTGCGGTGCAGCGCCGTGGCTGCGGACGACCCGGCGGTGACCGGCACCAGGTCGAGCACCGAGAGCGGGACGGAGCCAGCGGCGCTCACGAGGCGTCCTTCCACGCGCCGGTCAGCTGGTCGAGCCGGGTGTCGGCCCCGAAGACGATGCCGTGCACGTCCGTCGCCGGCGCGATGATGCTGGTGAGTTCGTGCACCGGGACGAAGTCGACCTGCGACGCGATTCGCTGCTGGATCTCCCCGAAGGTGGCCGACCGGTCGGACGCCGACGACTGCGACAGTTCCTTCGTGAAGAGCGCGTCGAGCGTCTTGTCCGACGCGCCGATCGACTGTGCACCCGAGCTGGAGAACTTCGACCGCAGGACGTCACCGTCGGCGCGCGAGCTGTTGTCCCACGACAGGTCCCAGTCGCCGCTCGTCAGGTTGGCGAGGTACTGCGGCACGGTCCCGCTCTCGAGCGTGACGCCGACGCCGACCTTCCCGAGCTCCTGCTGGATCAGCTCGAGGGACGTCTGGTTCGGTCCGAAGTTCGTGATCCAGACGAGCTTGAGCTGCAGCTTCGTGCCGTCCTTCGAGCGGATGCCGTCGGAGCCCTTCTCCCAGCCAGCGTCGTCGAGCGCCTTCTTCGCTGCGGCGGGGTCGTACGCGGCCGAACCCGACGACGCGGCCGAGCCCGACGACGTGGACGAACCCGACGACGTGTCCGCGTACCCGGGCGTCGTCGACCCGAGGACCGAGTCCGCGACCTTGAACAATTCGTTCAGCGAGGTGTCGCGGACCGCCTTCGGGTCGACGGCCTGTGCGATCGCCTTCCGGACTGCGAGGTCCGACACGATCGGCCGCTTCTGGTTGAACGTCAGACCGAACACCTGGCCCGGGTTGGCGCGGGTGACGAGGTCGTACTGCGCCTGCAGGGTGTCGACGTCGCTCGGCTGCACGCTGCTGATCGCGTCGAGCTGCCCGGACTGCAGGCTGCCGGTGCGGACGCTCGCCTCGGGCACGACCTGGAACGTGACCTTCGACAGGTGCGCTGCTCCGGAGCCGCCGCGGGCAGCGGGACCCCAGTCGTAGTCCTTTCGCTTCGTCAGGATCGTGGACGTGTTCTTCGTGTACGACTGCAGCGTGAACGGTCCGGTCCCGATCACGGCCTTCCCGTCGGCGCGGTCCTCGAACGGGGTCTCGGTGGTCTTCGGGGCGACGATGCCGAGGGCGACCGACGACGTGGCGTTCGGGAACGCGGCGTTCGGCGTCGAAAAGTCGACCTCGACCGTGTCGTCGTCGACGACCTTCGTCCCCTCGTAGCCGGAGAAGTACGCGGCGGCCGTGCTCGATGCGCCGGCCGAGGCGATGTCGTCGAAGGTGTCCTTGACGGCCGTCGCGTCGAACGCGGTGCCGTCCGAGAACGTGACACCGGAGCGCAGGTCGAACGTGAACGCGGTGGCGTCGGCGTTCGCCGAGTACTTCGTCGCGAGCCACGGCTTGAGCGAGCCGTCGGACGGGTCCTGCCAGAGCAGCGAGTCGACGAGCTGCCGGGTGATCGCGAGCGTGTCGTTGCCCGCGCCGGTACCCGTCGGGTTGAGCGTGATCGGGTCGTTCGCGATGGCGTAGGTGAGCGAGCCGCCGTCGACGGGCTTCGACGACGAGGACGTCGACGCGGTACCGCCCGATGAGCAGCCCGCCATGACCAGGGCCGCCGCGGTGCCGGCCGCGATCGCGGCCACCAGACGGAACGGGGTGCGGTGGGTGGTCATGAGACTCCTTCGGTGGTGGGGACGCGCCGGGATCGTCCCGGGATCGCGTCGAGCAGTGCGCGCGTGTACTCGTGCTGCGGGTCGTGCAGCACCTGCGCCACATCGCCGTGCTCCACGACGCGGCCGCCCCGCAGGACGGACACCTCGTGCGCGATGCGACGGACGACGGCGAGGTCGTGCGAGATGAACAGGTAGGAGACGCCGAGCGTCGACTGCAGCTCCGCGAGCAGGTCGAGGATCTGCGCCTGGACGGACACGTCGAGTGCGGAGACGGGTTCGTCGAGGACGATGAACGACGGGTCGAGTGCGAGCGCGCGGGCGATCGCCACACGCTGCCGCTGTCCGCCGGACAGCTCCGCCGGTCGACGACCGAGCACGGACGACGGCAGCGCGACGAGGTCGAGCAGCTCCGCCGCCCGAGCCGTACGGGACCGCCGGGTGCCGATGCCGAAGGCCGCGAGCGGGTCCGCGATCACCGCCCCCACCGACAGCCGCGGGTGCAGCGCCGCGTACGGGTTCTGCTGCACGATCTGCGCCTGCCGCCGATACGCCCGCAGCGCCGCACCGCGGGCTCCGCCCACGTCGGCACCGTCGAACCGCACGCTGCCGGCGTCCGAGCGTTCGAGTCCGAGCACGAGGCGCGCGGTGGTCGACTTGCCCGACCCGGACTCCCCCACCAGCGCCAGGGTGCGGCCCCGCGGGACGGTCACGTCCACCCCGTCGACGGCGGTCACGCGGTCGAAGGACTTCCGCAGTCCGGTCGCGACGACGAGTGGGTCGCCGTCTGCCGGGAGGCCCGTGCGGACCCCCACGGACGCGGTCACGTCGTCGAGACTGGGCGCCGCTGCGATCAGCGCGCGCGTGTACGCCTCACGGGGTGCGCCGAGCACCTCAGCCGGGGTGCCCTGCTCGACGATCCGCCCCTCGGACATCACGACGATGCGGTCGGCCCGGTCAGCGGCGACCCCGAGGTCGTGCGTGATGAACAGCACGCTCGTGCCCCGTTCGGCGACGAGCCGGTCCAGGTGGTCGAGGATCGTCCGCTGGACCGTGACGTCGAGCGCGCTCGTCGGTTCGTCCGCCACGAGCAGCTCGGGGTCGCCGATCAGGGCGATCGCGATGAGCACCCGCTGCCGCATCCCGCCGGAGAGCTCGTGCGGGTACTGCCGCGCGCGGAGCTCGGGACGGTCGATGCCGGCACGGCGGAGCTCCTCGACGGCGCGTTCCCGGGCCTCGGCGTCGGTGGCGAGTCCGTGGATCCGGAGCACCTCGGCGACCTGGGTGCCGATCCGCGTCACGGGGTTGAGCGACACCGTCGGGTCCTGTGGCACGAAGCCGATCCGGACGCCGCGCACGGACCGCACCTGGCGGTCGGTCGCGGTGACCAGGTCGAGGTCCCCGGTTCCGTCGGCCGCCCCGGAGAGCCGCACCGTGCCTCCCGTCAGGGCCGCCGCTGCGGGCAGGAGCCGGAGGACCGCGTGCGCCGTCGTCGACTTGCCCGAACCGGACTCGCCGACGATGGCGACGCGCTCGCCGCGGCCGACCTCGAGCGAGACGCCGTGGACCGCGGTGCGCGCGCTGCTCCCGCGGCCGTAGGTGACGGTCAGGTCCTGGATGCTGAGCAGGCTCATCGGACGGCCCTCCGTTCGGTGTCGAGCGCGCGGGCGACGCGGTTGCCGGCGAGCACCGTGACGGCGATCACCAGGCCGGGGATGGTCGTGAGCCACCACGAGGACGCGATGTAGTCGCGCCCGGTGGCGACGAGGGAACCCCACTCGGGCTGCGGAGGCTGCGCGCCGTAGCCGAGGAAGCTCAGGCTGGAGACGGCGAGGATCGCGGTGCCGAACTCGAGGGCGGCGAGCACCAGGACGGGACCGGCCGCGTTGGGCAGCACGTGCACGAGCAGGACGCGCCACCAGCGGTTGCCGTTCGCGCTCGCCGCCTCGACGTACGGCGCGGTGCGGACCCGGACGACCTCGGAGCGCATGATGCGGGCGATCGTGGCGATGCTCGCGACGCCGACCGCCACCGCGACGTTCACGGTGCCGAAGCCGAGCACGGTGACGATCGTCAACGAGAGCAGCAGGCACGGGATCGCCAGTAGGACGTCGGCGACGCGCATCAGCACGGCGTCGACGACCCCGCCGATGAAGCCGGCGACGAGCCCGACGAGCGAGCCGCCGACCAGGCCGATGACGATCGCGAGGACCGCGGCCTGCAGCGTGAGCGCGGTGCCGTGCACGACGCGGGCGTACAGGTCGCGGCCGAGCTGGTCGGTGCCGAACCAGTGCGCGGCGTCGGGAGCGGTGAGCTTGGCGGCCGGGTCGGCGGCGAGCGGGTCGTGGTGGGTGAGTGCTCCGGGCAGGAGCGCGGCGAGGACGACGAGGGCGAGCCAGACGATGGCGATGGTGAGCGTCGGACGGGCGACGAGCGCGCGGAGCGCTGTCGTCGTGCCGCCGGGGACGCGGTCGCTGACGAGCGACGCGGGGCGGCCGATGGCGAGCTGCGTGGTCTCGGTCATGCGGGGACCGCCTTCGGTTCGGTGGCGCTGGACGGGGTGGTGCGAGCGACGACGACGCGCGGGTCGAGCAGCGGGTACACGAGGTCGACGACCAGGTTCACGACGACGAAGACCGCGGCGGCGAGCAGCACGATGCCCTGCACGACCGGGATGTCCTGCTGCTGCACGGCGGTGGCGGTGACCCGGCCGAGGCCCGGGCGGGAGAACACCGTCTCGGTGACGACGGTGCCGGAGAACAGCTGTCCGACGATGAGTCCCGTCACGGTGAGTGCGGGCAGCGCAGCGTTCTTGAGCGCGTGCCGGAGCTGTACTCGCCAGCGCCCGGCACCCTTGGCGTACGCGGTGTCCACGTACGGCTCGCGGAGCGTCTGGACGAGGGACTTCGACAGCAGCTGGGCGATCGTGGCACCGGTCGGCAGCGCCAGGGTGATCGCCGGCAGGACGACCGACGCTGGGCCCTCGCCACCGAACGCCGGGAACACGTGCAGCCCGAACGAGAACCACTGCACCAGCAGCAGCGCGAACCAGAACCCGGGGACGGCGACGCCGATCGGGGGCAGCTGGAGCAGGAACTGGCCGAGGGCCCGGTTCCGGGTCCACGTCGCGAGGACCGCGATCCCGCCGCCGAACACGATCGCGAGCACGAGGCCGGCGACCGCGATCTGGGCGGTCGGCGCGATCGCTTCGCCGATGACGTCGGCGACCGGTCGACCGACGCCGATCGAGCGGCCGAGGTCGCCGGTGAGCAGGGCGCCGAGGTGCTGGACGTACTGCACGAGCACCGGCTGGTCGAGGCCGTACTGGTGCCGGAGCGCGTCGAGCTGCGCCGCCGTGACGTCGGTGGCGTCCGGGCCGACCATGATGCGGGCCGGGTCGCTCGGCAGCACGTAGAGGACGAAGAACGAGATCGTCCACGCCGCCCAGAGCACGAGCACGGCCTGGCCGATACGGGAGAGCACGTAGCGGGTCATGCAGCCACCGCCGTCCGGGCGCGCGTCCACCCGAGCGCCGGTGCGACCTTCGCCACGACGTCCGAGACGATCTGCTCGTACTCGTCACCGGCGAACTCGTAGGGCAGCTCGACCCGGAACTCGTCGACCTCGGCGAGCGTGGCGTCGTGCACGAGCTGCTCGACGATCTGCTCGGCGGGCCCCACCAGGTCGGCCGAGAACAGGGTCCGCCGCGGTCCCTGGGGCGCGGTCTGCCGTGCGAGACGGGACTCGTACCAGGTGCGGTACCGCTCGCGCGAGACCCGGTCGGCCGAGTCGGTCGGTACGACGCACCGGCCCCAGGCCACGCGGGGCGTTCGCCCGGTCGGCAGCGCGGCGCGGTACGCCGCGAGCTGGTTCCGCTGGGCGGTGCCGTAGTCGTCGGTGCCCTCACCCGAGGTGAGGTTGCCGAGCAGCAGGTTGAGCCCGGAACTGCCGGCGAAGGAGGCCGACCGGAGCGACCCGCCGCCGTACCAGACCCGGTCGACCAGACCCGGGGCATAGGGCTGCAACCGGGGGCGCTGGACGTTCCCGGGGCTCTGGATGACGGTGTCGTCCGCGCCGAGGAACGCGCCGCGCAGGTTCTCCACGAACCGGGAGACCCGCCCGTACCCGCGGTCGAACGCGCGCCAGTCGCCGTCGAACACCAGGTCACCGAGGATCTCGGCGTGCGGCGACCCGGTGGACAGCCCGACCTGCAGCCGACCGTGCGCCAGGACGTCGGCGAGCGAGAAGTCCTCGGCCAGGCGGAAGGGACTCTCCCACCCGATCGGCACGACGGCGACGCCGAGCTCGATGGACGTGGTGCGCTGCGACGCCGCAGCCAGGAAGACTGCGGCCGAGCCGATGCCGTGCTCGAGGTGCCGGTGCCGGACCCAGGCGCCGTCGACGCCGAGCCGCTCGGCCGTGGCGAACAGGTCGAGGGTGGCCTCGAGACCGTCGGCTGGGGCGTCGTCCTCGAAGTTGCCAGGGACCAGGATCGCGAGGCTCGAGATCGTCACGCGAGCACCCCGGCGGACGCTGCCGCACGCGCCGGACCCGCCGCAGCGGCCGTGCGTGCGGCGGCCGAACGGTCGCGGATCGTGCCGGGCAGGTCGAGCGTCTGCCGGAGGGTCGCCCCCTCGTCGTAGGACTGCCGGTAGACACCGCGCTCCTGCAGCAGCGGGACGACCGTGTCGACGAACTCGTCGAGGCCGTACGGGTTGGTGTGCGGCACGACGACGAACCCGTCGGTGGCGCGCTCCTGCACGTACCGGTCGATCTCGGCGGCGATGTGCGACGCCGTCCCGACGAACCCGCCGCGGGTCGAGGCGCGGATGACGAGGTCGCGGATGGACAGGTGCTCGGCCTCGGCCAGGTCCCGCCAGGACTGCACGAGCGCGGGGACGTCGCGGGTGTGCCGTGCGCGCCCGCGGGTGATCGCGGTGCCCTCGTAGTCGGGTTCGATCGTCGGCAGCGGGCCGTCGACGTCGTAGGACGACAGGTCGCGGTTCCAGACCTGCTCGAGGAACGCGATCGCCGTGGCCGGACTGACCTGGGCACGACGGATGGCGTTCGACCGTTCTTCGGCGTCGTCCGCCGACGACCCGATCACGAACGTCGCGCCGGGCAGGATCTGCAGCTCGTCCTTCGACCGGCCGACCCGCTCGAGCCGCTCGGTCACGTCGCGGTAGAACGCCTGCGCGTCGTCGAACTCGGTGTGCAGCGAGAAGATCACCTCGGCGTTCGTGGCGGCGAGGTCGCGCCCCTCGTCGGAGTCACCGGCCTGCACGATCACCGGGTGCCGCTGCGGACTGCGGGGCACCGGGAACGTACCGGTGACGTCGAACTGCGCGCCGTGGTGGTCGACGTCGCGGATGCGCGACCGGTCGGCGAACACGCCGTCCGCCAGCGCGCCGCCCGCGGCGGTGCCGGCGACGACGGCGTCGGCCTGCCACGAGTCCCAGAGTTCGCGGGACAGCGCGATGAACTCGGCGGCGCGCGTGTACCGGTCGGCGTGGTCGAGGAACCCGCCGCGGCGGAAGTTCGCGCCGTGGAACGCGTCCGAGCTCGTCACGACGTTCCACCCGGCACGGCCGTCGGTCAGGTGGTCGAGCGTGGCGAGCTGCTTCGCGAGCTCCACGGGCTCGTTGAACGTCGTCTGCAGGGTGCCGACCAGACCGATGTGGTCGGTGACCCCGGCCAGGGCGGCCAGGACCGCGAGGGTGTTCGGGCGCCCGACGACGTCGAGGTCGTGGATGCGCCCCTTCTGCTCGCGGAGCCGCAGGCCCTCGGCGAGGAACAGGAAGTCGAAGAACCCGCGCTCGGCGTTGCGGGCGAAGTGCTCGAACGACGAGAACGCGATCTGGCTCTCGGCGCGGTCGTCGCTCCAGATCGTGGTGTTGTTCACGCCGGGGAAGTGGGCGGCGAGGTGGACCTGACGCTTGGTGCTCATGCTGAGACCTCCACAGAGACGGAACCGGCGGGTGCGGACGCGTACCGGCTGACCGCCGGGGCGATGCCGAGCCGCGTGCGCAGGTCGGCGGTGGGACGGGACGCCACGTCGGCGCGGAGCCCGGCGGTGACGAGGGCGGGGACGAGCTGCCTGGCGATGGCGGTGCTGTCGATCGGGATGCGCAGGGGGCGGAGCCGGACGCCGGCGAAACCGAGGCCCCGCAGGTCCCCGATCAGCGACACGAGTTCGGGCACTGTCGTCGCGAGCACGGACGTGTCCGAGCCGGAGCCGACGGCGTACGGGGCACCGGCAGCGGCGTCGAGCGCGGCGAGCTCGTCGGCCGCGGCAGCGGTCGAGGACCCGATCAGCACCGCGAGGTCGGCGAGGACCGGACGACGGACGTCCGACCCGGCCACCTGCTCGAGGTGACGGACCTCGTCCAACAGGTCCCGCGCCTCCCGTCCGTCGTAGCCGGGCGTGACCAGCACGACGTCCGCAGCGTCCACGGCGAACGCCGCAGCGTCGACGCGGTGGGCCAGGGCGAAGACCGGCGGCCGGCCCTGCGGCGACCGCGGCACGATCGACGCGCCGTGCACGGACAGGTGACGGCCCGCGTACTCGGCGTTGTGGATCCGGTCGCGGTCGATGAACCGGCCGGTCGTGACGTCGCGGATGATCGCGTCGTCGTCCCAGCTGTCCCAGAGGCGCGACACGACCTCGGCGGCCTCGCGGGCCTCGTCGAACAGGTCGGCGGCGGTGTCGCCGCCGAGGCGGCGGCCGAACAGGGCCGCCTCGCGGGTCGTCGGGCTCACCTGGATCCGCCACCCGGCTCGCCCGAGCGAGACGTGGTCGAGGGTCTGGAGGCCCGTGGCGACGTGGAACGGCTCGGTGTGCGTCACCGAGACGGTCGGCACCAGACCGACGGCGCGGGTCGCGGGGGCGACCGCGTTCGCGACGAGGAGGGCGTCGAGCCGTCCGACGACGGTCGTGGTGTCGAGGTCGTGGCCGGCAGCCGTCGGGCCCGCGGTGAACGAGTCCTCGATGGTGACGGCGTCGATGCCGAGCCGGTCCTGCTCGACGACGACGTCGCGCCAGTGCCGGAGGCTCGACAGGCGCTGCGCGGCCGGGCCGGCGACGCGCCAGGCGGCGGGGTGCCAGCCGGCGCCCTGCAGCGCGGTGACGAGGGTGATGCGGTCGGGCATGGCAGTCCTCCTAGTGGGTGTGCGCGGCGTGGGCGGCGGCGGCCGGGGCCGCGTCGGCGGGGGCCGCGTGGGCGGGGGCCGCGTCGGCCGGGTTCGCGTGGGCGAGGGCCGCGCCGGCGCCGAACTTGAAGCCGAGTCGGCCGTGCGCGAACCCGCCGCCGGCGCGGATCGCGGTGGCGACCCAGGCGGCCTCGGCGAGCTCGGCCTCGGTCGCGCCGGCCGTCACCGCGCGCTGGCTGTGCCCGTCGATGCAGTAGACGCACTGCGTGGTGATGCCGACGGCGAGGGCGATGAGCTCGCGGTACTTGAGCGGGATCGCGCGGCCCTCGGCCTGGAACACCGACTCGTCGAACTGGACGAAGGCCTTGAGGATGTCCGGGGTCTGCTGCTTGTAGACCTTCGTGAAGGTCTTGTCCTGTTCGCGGTCGAGGTAGTCGGTCATGTCGGCGACGCTAGGGCGGTCGGGGCACCGAGGCGACGGGTGTTGCGGACCGTGACCGGCGGTGTCGTCGTGTGACGCGGTGCCGCCGGCCGGCCGTCACACGGCGTCACGCGCGGCGCGGGCGCGGCCGCGCGGCGGCGGCGGCGGTCGGCCGGCGGCGGCGGGGTCGGCCGGCGGTGCGAGGTTGATCACCTGGTGCGGGGCTGCAAGCCCGCACGGGGTGACCAACCTCGCACCGTGCGGCAGCGCGGCCGCACCGCGGACCTCGCACGGTGCGAGGTCAGAGCCCCCGGGCGCGCGCCGCGAACCGCCCGCGCAACGTCACGTCCTCGTACGACCGGTGGAACACCCCGCGGCGCTGCAGGATCGGCACGAGCTCGTCCACGACGGTCTCGAGGCCCCGCGGGAACTCGTCGATCATCAGGTTGAAGCCGTCGGCGGCACCGGTGCGGTACCAGTCCTCGATGGTGTCGGCAGCCTGTTCGGGCGTGCCGACCACGATGCGGGCGCCGTACCCACCGAAGCCCCGCAGCACGTCCCGCAACGAGGTGTTGTTGGCGCGCACCCACCGCACGACCGTCTCGTGGTACCCGAGCGAGGGCCCGTACGTGACCGGGTCGACCTCGCGGTCGAGGACCGCCGACGGGATCGGCGCGTCCGGGTCGAGCCCCGACAGGTCGGCGTCGAGGTGCGTCCCGAGCGCCCGGAGCGAGTAACCGTCCGGCGCGAGGGCCTCGAGCTCGTCGAACCGGCGTTGCGCCTCGGCCTCGGTGCTGCCGAGCACGAGCGACAGTCCGGGCACGACCGCGACGTCGGCCGAGCTCCGGCCGTACGTCTCGGCGGCGACCTTGACCGCGCGCCGGTGCTCGCGGGCGGGTTCCGGCGTCAGCTCGACGGCGAAGACGCCCTCGGCGACCCGCGCCGCCAGGTCACGACCGTGCGGCGATCCCCCGGCCTGGAACACGACCGGGTGCCCCTGCACCGACGGCGAGACCCGGAGCACGCCCTCGAGGTCGAGGAACTCGCCGTGGTGCACGACCGGCTCCCCCGTCGCGGCGGACCGCCAGAGCGCCGTCACGAGGTCCACGAACTCCCCCGCGCGGGCGTACCGCTCGGGCCGGTCGGGGTTCGTCGCGACACCGAAGTTGGCGGAGACCGAGCGGTCGTAGGTGGTGACGGCGTTCCAGGCGACGCGCCCGCCGGACACCGTGTCCAGCGACAGCAGCCGCTCGGCGACGTCGAACGGGTCGTTGTACGTCGTCGATGCGGTGCCGACCAACCCGAGGTGGCTCGTCGCGTCGGCGATCGCCCCGAGCGCCACGAACGGCTCGAGCAGCCCGTAGGCGCGGACGTTCGGGTCGCCGAACGCCGGGTGGTCGGCGAAGAAGACCATGTCGAGCAGGCCGCGTTCGGCGGTGCGCCCGAGGTCGCCCCAGAACGCCGCCGTGAGCAGGTCGGTCGGGTCGACGTCCTGGGTGCGCCAGGCCGCCGGACGCTGCCCGAACCCCTGCAGGTTCACGCCGAGGATCAGGCCGGCGCCGCCGCCAGCGCCCGTCACGCGGTCACCGCCGCGGCGTCCGGCACGGCCAGCCCGAGCAGGGCGCGGAGCGTCGGACGTGTCGGTCGTGTCGGTCGTGTCGGTCGCGTCGGTCGTGGAGGTCGCGTCACGGTCGACCGGGAGGCCCGGTGCGACTCCGCCCCGTCCGTCGCCCCCGGCAGCGGTGCGAGCGGGTGCGCCGCGCCCCCGAGCACGAGGTCCGCCCCGGGCACGTCGACGTCGTGCCAGACCGCGAGGACGGGTTCGCCCTGCCGGCTCGACGGCGTCGTGAGCGGTCCCCGGACGCGGTAGCCGTCCGGCCCGCCGTCGTGGTCGAGCGGTCGGATCCGGTCGGTGTGCGCGAAGACCCCCGACGTGCGGTCCCCGACGATGCTGTCGAGCGGCCAGGTGCGCCACAGCCCGCGGAGCACCCGGGCGAACTCGGCAGGGTCGTGCGGTGCGCCGGTGCTCGGGGCTCCGGTGCTCGGGGCTCCGGTGCTCGGTGCGCCGTGGTCCCGGGCGCCGACGACGATGCCCACCCGGCCGTCCAGGACGTGGTCGAGCGAGAGCACCCGACGGGCGACGTTGTACGGGTGCTCGCGGGTCGGTGCCACGGCGACGAGGAACCCGTGCTCCGGCAGGGCACGGCCGAGGGTGAGCGCCGCGGTCGTCGGGTCCAGCCGGTGGCCGGTGCTCGTCGCCGCGTCGAGGCGGTCGGTGCCGATCGCCACGACGGCGGCTCCGGAACCGACGATGCGGACCGCGAGTCGGGCGATGCCGCCGGGTGTGGCGGCCGCCGCGGCGAGGTCCGTGTCCGGGACGGCGACGACGAGTGGTGCGGGGGCGCTGGGCGCGGTGGTCACGGTGGTCCTCCCGTTCGAGGTGCGCAGAACGGCCCGCCACGGTCACCTCCCCAGCGTCCGTGGCGAGCCGGTGCACCGACCGTAGGTGCTCACCTCGGCACGCTGCACGCAGGTGTCGGCGGGTTGCGCCCCGTGACGGTCCGTTACGGCGGAGCGCTCAGCGGCCTGCCGTCAGCGGTCCAGCGGACTCGCGCCGTTGACGAGCAGGTCGGCGACGATGCGGCGCTTGTGCACGCGCGGGTTGTGCGACGCCAGGGTGCGGGCGTTCCGCCAGTGCCGGTCGAGGCCGAGCGAGCGGAACGTCCCCGAGGACCCGAGCGCGTCGAACACCAGCGTCGTCGCGTCGAGCACCGCGTCGGTGACGATGGTCTGCGCGCGCGCCACCGCGACCCAGCTGCGCTCGAGCGCCGCACGCAGCGCCGGGTCCGTCGACGGGTCCGCACCGGCTGCACGCAGGGCGGTGTGCCGGTCGACAGCCGCGTCCACCGGGCCGAGGCTCGCGGCGAACGCGGCGTCGGCGGCGTGCACCCGGGCGTCGACGGTGCCGATCACGCCCAGCAGCTCCGGATCGTGGGTCGGATCCGCCGCGGTGCCGTTGTGGTGTCCGCGCGCCCGGGACCGCAGCGCCTCGACGCCCTCGCGCAGGGCAGCGCGGCCGATGCCGACCAGGATCGCGTGCATCACCGTCTGGTAGTACTGCTCCTGGTACGGGTACCGGGTCGCGTACGGCAGCACCCGCTCGTCGGGCACCGGCACGTCGGTGTAGGTCACGCTCCCGCTGCCGGTGATCCGCTGGCCGAAGCCGTCCCAGTCGTCGCCGATCAGCACACCGGGGTCGGAGGCGTCGACGAGCGCGACGGACTTCGCGCCGGTGTCGTCGACCGCCAGCACCGTGATCCACCGGGCGTACACGCTGCCCGTCGAGTAGAACTTCCGACCGGTCAACCGCCAGGACCCGTCCGGGTCACGGACGATCCGCGTGGTGAGGTCGACCCCGGTCGTGTTCGCCGACTCGCTCCACCCGCCGCCGACGAACTCGCCGTCGCCGAGCCGCGTGACGATCGCACGGTCGAACGCGGTGCCCTCGGCGTGCACGCGGTCCTCGACGAACGAGAAGTGGTTCCGCCACACGTGCGCCAGGTTCGGGTCGACCTCGGCGATCTCGGCGATCGCCCGGAAGACGTCGGACAGACGGGCACCGACGCCTCCCCACGCGACCGGCGTCCGCCACCGTGCGAAGCCGGCGTCGACGAGCCAGCCGAGCTGTTCCGTGGCGAGACGCTCCTCGCGTTCCCGCTGGCGGGCGTCGAGACCGATCCGCTCGATGACCGGCCGGAGCGGCGCGATCAGCGCGTCGTAGCGGTCGTCGGCCGGGAGCTCACTCGGACACATGGCGGCACGCTACCCAGGTGCGCGCGGCGATCGGCAGGGCGACGCAACGCGAGGCAACCGAGCGCAACCGGACGTCACACGGTGCGCGGACGGCCTCACCACACGATGCGCGCGAACTCCTCGCGGAGCCGTCGGGCCCGGCCCGGGTTGACCTGCTCGACCCACCCGATGCGCCCGAGCAGGTGCGCCCGGAACTCGGGGTGTCCCGCGCGGTTCTGGGAGGCCGGCCCGTGCACCACGGCGTTGTGCAGGACGGCGTGCAGCCGGTCGACCTCGCGGCGCCCGGGCGAGGTCCGCTCGTTGACGACGACGCCCGTGACCGACTGCCGGACCCCGCGGCGTCGCACCCGGGTCTTCGACGGGTTGAGGCGGTGTCCCTGGTCGGTCACGATCCGGTCGACGCCCCGCAGGAACGCGTCCGGTCGCGCGGCGAGCTGGTCGCCCCCGCTGAACGTCAGGTCGTCGGCGTAGCGGGTGTACACCGCGTCGACGGCGCCGGCCCACCCGGCCAGCCGGGCGTCGAGGTGCCGGAGCGAGGTGTTCGCCATCGCCGGCGACGTCGGTGCGCCCTGGGGCAGGTGCGCCGTCGCCAGCGCCTGGCGGAGCGCGTGGCGTTCCTCCGGCGAGCCGCCGACGGGCATCGCGCTGAGCACGTGCACCGGCACCCGGTGGGTGCAGAGGCCGGTCAGCACGTGCGCGAGCGGTTCGGCGAACCCGGCGGCCCGGAAGACGCCGTAGACCGTCGGGGCGCTGACGCTCGCGAAGAACGTCGTGAGGTCGGCGGTGACCACGACCTGCTGGCCGGTGTGCACGGCCGCTCCCGTGACGACGCTCCGGCCGGCCACGAACCCGTGCGCGGCGTCGTGCACGGGCAACATCGTCAGGAGTTCGTCGAGGATCGTCCGTTGCGTGCGGCGGAGCATGTCCATCGGCTTCTCGAGCAGGCGCGGTGCTCGACCGGGTCGGGTGATCCACTCGTGTCGGTAGTGGTGGAGCGGGCTCGAGGGCCCGGAGCGACGGTTCCACGCGCGGGTGTCGGCGAGCCAGAGCAACCGGCCGACGGTGAGGTCGAGGGCCCGGGCGAGCTCGGGCAGGGTGTCGACGAGCAACGGGCTCGCGGTCTCCGGACGGGCACGCACCGCGGTGGCCCGGCGCACGAGCACACGGACCGGCCGGCGGTCTTCGCGCGACCGGTGCAGCGCCACGAGCCGGGGCGCGACGGCCAGCACGGCGGCGAGCTGGCGCGGAGCGTCCACCGGTGGCCGGGGGTACGCCTCGAGCGCAGCGGCGACCGCGAGCCCGACGTACGCGCGCTCGACGCCGACGACCACGTAGCCGGCGGCCGCCAGCTCGTCCGGCTCCCACCGCTCGGCCGTCAGGAACGCATCGGCCAGCGCCGCGGTGACGACGGAGAGGGGCGTGGGGTTCCCGGAGGACCTGTCGGTGCCTCCGTGCAGCGTCGCGCGCGGAGCGCGCTCGCCTGCTCGGGGCGTGTCGTCCTGCTGGTCCTGCGTGCCCCGGGGTGACCCCGGAGAGGTCGACGCGTCACGCGCGTCGGCCGCCTCCCCCGGGAACTCCACGCGCTCACCCTACGGCGACGCGGTGACACCCGGCACCGGTCAGAGGGTGACGAGTGTGCCGTCGGCGGTGCGGACGGTCAGGCGGAGCGCGTCGGACTCCCCCGCGACGATCGGCGCGAGGGACCCCTCGGGCAGGCCGAGGGCCGCGGTCGCCGCAGCGGTGGGCGCCGGGTCGGCACGGACGACGTCGAGTGCGACGAACTCGACGGTGGGCAGCTCGCCGAGGCCGGGCTGCTGCGTGCTCCCCCAGTCGATCAGGAACGGCACGTCGAAGCGGTCGCTCCGCGCCAGCCGCCACTCGAGCAGCGTGCCGTCCGGCGTGCGGCGCGACAGGTCGGCGACCTCGCCCGCGTCGTGCCCGGCGGCGTGCGCTGCGGCCACCGTCGCGGCGACGTCGTCGGGGTGCACGGCGTACGTGACGACCGTCGGCTCGGTCAGCCCGTCGATCCCGAAGGTCGTGGGGACGACGTCGCGGGACGGGTCCGGGCCGATGAGCTCGACGTAGTGCGGCGCCCGCTGCCCGTCCACGGTCAGGGCCACGAGGGCGTTCGCGGTGCCCGTCGGGTGCACGCCACCGGGGGCGGCGGTCACCCCGGTGCGGTCCGCGAACCAGGCGACGACGTCGGCCAACACCGGGCCGGCGATGACGACGTGGTCGAGCAGGCCGGCGGCGCTCACGAGGCGGCCCGTCGGCGCGCCGGGACCTCGGGTTCACCGAGGGACAGCATGAGCCGGTTCGCCCAGTTGAAGAACGCGGCGCCGTTCACGACGTCGACGATCCCGGCGTCGTCGAACCCGGCAGCGCGGAGCCCCTCGACGTCGGACGCGCCGAAGTCGAGCGGGGTGTCCGCCAGGGCCGAGGACGCTGCGGCGACGGCGTTCCACCGCTCGTCGCCGAGGTCGGCGTCCACGCCGTCGTCGAGCAGCCGCTGGACGTCGTCCTCGCGACCGGACTCGCGGGTCGCGGCGGCCGCGTGCACCGAGGCGCAGAACACGCAGCCGTTGCGGCGCGAGGTGACGGCGGCGGCGAGTTCCCGCTCGGCGCGCCCGGCGCCGGCGTCGACGTTGTGGAAGATGTCGAGGTCGGTGCGCGTGCGTGCTTCGAGCGCCGCCGGGTCGCGTGCCAGCAGCCGGAAGTACGGGTTGGCGGCACGCGCGGGTTCGACCAGGGCCGCCACGTGCTCCTCGGTCAGCGCATCACGCTCGAGGGGCGACACCCACGGCACCCAGCCGAGGCCCTGCTGGGTGAACGCGTCCGGGCGGTGCAGGTCCGGGTACTCGTGGACGATGCTCATCGGAGGACTCCTTCGACGGGGACGGGAGCGCTCTGCAGCACGGACAACGCCCATGCGGAGCGGAGCTGGAACGACAGGAACGCGACGAGCTGCGACAGCGTGACGATCCCGTCCGCGTCCCACCCGGCGTCGACGAGCGCGCGCACGGCGTCCGGCGACGCCTCACGCGGCCGCAGGACGAGCAGCTGCGCGTGCACGAGCGCCGCCGTCAGGCGCGCACCGAACACGTCGGCCTCCGACGCCTCCGGCGTCCACACGGCGGCGACGGTGCTCTCCGCTGCCAGGCCGGGTTCGCGGTAGGAGCCGGCCGGCCCCGCGGCCGCAGCCTGCGCGACGGACCGGTGCAGGGCCTCCAGGACGGCTGCGTCGGCCTCGTCGGCGAGCAGGTCGGCGTAGAACGCGGTGGCGCGGGCGAACCCGTGCAGTCCCGCGACGAACGCGGCGACCACGTACCGGTCGACGAGCGGGAACGCGCCCGGCGTGGCGGGTTCGAGCAGGGCGGCGAAGCTGCGCTGCGCGTTCACGCGGGCCTCGGGGCGTCGCGCGCGGATCGTGTGCAGGTGGCTGCCGGGCGCGATGCCCGCCAGCAGGTCGATGACGTCGGCCGTGGGCTGGGTCATGCTGTCCTCTCGGGGGTGCGGGTGCGGGTGCGGTGGGCGTCGCGGAGCGCCGCGGCGGCGTCCGGGCCGGTGGCCAGGCCGAGGCGCGGGGCGACCTCGGTCGCGAGCAGTTCGATCGACCGCAGGGTGGTCTCGTGCCGCGGTTCGACGGAGTGCACCTGGAACGTGACGTCGGTGGCGACGGTCAGGGTCTCGTCCCGCGCGAGCGAGGCGACGACCTCGTCGACGGTGCCGACGTGCGTGTCCGTGACCCGGACGAGGCCGTCGAGGTCGAGCTCGGCCGCGCGGTCGGGCCCGACGATCGTGGCCGCGAACCGACGGAGGTGCGGCTCGGCCTCCTCCAGCACGCGCGTGCGGTCGGGCTCGTCGACGACCACCGCGGACCGTGACGCCAGCACCCGGTACGGCGCACCCTGGGGCAGGGCCGCGCGGTACGCGTCGACGATCGGCAGCTGCAGGTCGTGCAGGAGCAGGTCGGGGGTACGGTCCGGGCGGGGCTGGCTGCGCGAGAGCATCAGGCCGTGGCCCGCCGCGCCCGCGCGGGTACCGCCGCCGACCGAGAAGGTGCCCTCCCACAGCCGGTCGACGAGTCCGTCGGCCGGCGGGTACAGGGTCGCGTCGGTGCCGCGGATCCCCCGTCCGGCGAGGGCGTCCGTGAAGACGTCGAGGTGGTCCGCGAAGACCGTCCGGCGGTCCGCCGCATCGCGCCCGAACGGCGGGAACGAGGACGGTGTGCCGCCCGCGGCGACACCGAGCTGCACGCGACCGCCGCTGATCGCGTCGAGCACGCTGGCGTCCTCGGCGGCGCGGAGCGGGTCGTCGATCGGCAGCGTCACCACGCCGGTCGCCAGCGCGATGGTGCTCGTGCGGCTGGCGGCCGCGGCGAGCAGGACGAACGGCGAGGGCAGTCCGCCCTCGTGCTCGTGGAAGTGGTGCTGGGCCACCCAGGCGCTGGCGTGGCCGAAGCGCTCGGCGGTCTCGATCTGCTCGAGCGCGAAGCGGTAGCGGTCGGCGGCGGGGGCGTCCTCGAGGATCCTCGTGAAGAACCCGGTGCGTGCGGGAGCGGGCTGCTCGTGGTCCGTCATGCGTGTGCCTCCTGTTCCTGCGGTTCTTGCGGGGCCGACTGGGCCGGGGTGGCCGGCTGGGCCGGTTGGGCCGACGCCCTGCCTGCGCGCCCGGGGATCGCCGCCAGCAGCTGGCGTGTGTACTCGTGCTCCGGCTGGTCGAACACCTGCTCGGCGGTGCCGTGCTCGACCTGCACCCCGCGGCGCAGCACCGACACGGTGTCCGCGATCTGCCGCACCACGGCCAGGTCGTGCGAGATGAACACGTAGGTCAGGCCGAGCTCCTCCTGCAGCCGCGCGAGGAGTCGGAGGATCTGCGCCTGCACCGTGACGTCGAGCGCCGAGACGGCTTCGTCGAGCACCACGAGCCGCGGTTCGAGCACCAGGGCGCGGGCGATCGCGACGCGCTGCCGCTGTCCGCCGGAGAGCTCCCGGGGCAGCCGGTCCGCGATCTCCGGCGCGAGACCGACGTGCCGCAACTGCTCCGCGACGCGGTCGCTCCGCTCGGCCGCGTCCCCGATCCGGAAGTTGTCGAGCGGCTCGCGCACGATCCGCCGCACGCTCTGCCGGGGATCGAGCGAGCCGTAGGGGTTCTGGTACACCAGCTGCGTCGTGCGCCGCAGGTCGCGGAGCGCACGCCGCGACCGCAGCGCGGTCACCTCGGTGTCGCCCACCGTGACCGTGCCGGCGGTCGGCCGGGCGAACCCGGCGACCACCCGGCCGGTCGTGGTCTTGCCGGAGCCGGACTCCCCCACGATGGCGTGCGTCGTGCCGACGGCGACGCGGAACGACACATCGTCCACGGCGACGAGCGGCGTGGCGCCGCGCCGGGGGAACTCCTGTCGCAGGTCGCGGACGACCAGCAGGTCACTGCGGACGGGAGGCCCGGATCGCCCGCCCGTGTCCGTCGCGTCCGCGCGTGGCCGGTCCCGGACCACCACCTGCGTCAGCGACGGAGCGTCCGTCAGCAGCGTGCGGGTGTAGTCGGACTGCGGTGCCGAGAACACCCGGTCGGCGGGGCCGGACTCCTGCACGGTGCCGTTCCGCATCACGACCACGCGGTCCGCCCGCTCGGCGGCGACGGCCAGGTCGTGCGTGATGAACAGCACGCCCGTCCCGGTCTCGCTGCGCAGGCGGTCGAGCAGGTCGAGGACCCGCTGCTGGACGGTCACGTCGAGCGCGCTGGTCGGCTCGTCGGCGATCACGAGTGCGGGCTCGAGGGCGATCGCCGCCGCGATGAGGACCCGCTGCCGCATGCCGCCGGAGAGCTCGTGCGGGTACTGGCGGATCCGGGTCGCCGGGTCGTCGATGTCGACGCGCTCGAGCAGCTCGAGCACACGCGCCCGGGTCTTCACCCGGTCCTTCCACCCGTGGATCCGCAGGACTTCGGCGATGTTCGCGCCGATCGTCGCAACGGGGTTGAGCGAGTTGCCCGGGTCCTGCGGCACGAGCCCGATCGCGCGACCGCGGACGCTCCGGAACTCGCGCTCGGACAGGCCGGTGAGTTCGCGGTCGCCGAGGCGGATCGACCCGCCGGCGACCCGGCCGTTGCTCGCGAGCAACCCGATCACCGACTGGGCGACCGACGACTTGCCGCTGCCGGACTCGCCGACCAGGGCGGTGACCTCGCCGGGGGCGACCTCGAGGTCCACCCCGTCGACGGCGGTGACGTCGCCGCGGGCCGTGCGGTAGGCGACGCGCAGGTCCTGGACGGTGAGCAGGGCGGTCATCGGACGCCTCCTCGGATGGCCTGGCTGAGCCGGTTGGTGGCGAGGACCACCAGGACCACGACCACCCCCGGCAGGACGGTGAGCCACCAGGCGGTGGCGACGTAGTTGCGGCCCTCGGCGATGAGGAGCCCCCACTCCGGCGTGGGCGGCGGTGCGCCGTAGCCGAGGAACCCGAGCGTGGAGATCTGCAGGATCGCCGACCCGAACTGCAGGGCGGCGAGGGCGATCACCGGGGTCAGCGAGTTCGGCAGCACGTGGCGGAGCAGCACGACGACACCGCGCCCACCGGAGCCGTACGCCGCCTCGACGTACTCGCTCACCCGGACACGGACGACCTCGGACCGCGACAGTCGAGCGAACACCGCGATCGAGGTAACACCGACCGCGATCGCCGCGTTCGTGGTGCCGAACCCGAGCAGGATGACGACGCTGAGCGACAGCAGCAGGGCGGGGATCGCGAGCAGGACGTCGACCACGCGCATGAGCACGTCGTCGAGGACCCCGCCGGCCGAACCCGCCGCGACGCCGATGGCGGTGCCGACGACCAGTCCGACGAGCACGGCGACCAGCGCACCGACCACCGACTGCGATGCGCCGTACACGACCCGCGTGTACAGGTCGCGTCCGGTGGAGTCGGTGCCGAACCAGTGCGCACCGCTCGGCGCCTGCAGCGAGGTGCCGACCGAGGTCGTCGGGTCGCCGTGTGCGAAGAGCTGCGGGAACACCGCCGCGACGAGAGCGACGGCGATGACGAGTCCGGGCAGCACGAGTCCGGGGACGAGTCGGACGGCGACGCGGGAGCGCCCGAGCGTCCCGGTGGCGATGGTGGCCGCGGTCATCGGGCGCCTCCCGTGCGCAGGCGTGCGTCGAGCACGGGGTAGAGCAGGTCGACGACCAGGTTGATCACGACGAAGACGACGGTGGACAGCACGACGACCGCGAGCAGGACGGGGGTGTCCCGGTTCGCGACGGCCTGTGCGGTCAGCTGGCCGATGCCCTCGCGGGCGAAGACGGCCTCGGTGACGACCGCGCCGCCGACGAGCTCGCCGAACAGCAGGCCGCCCATCGTCAGCGTCGGCAGGAGCGCGTTCCGGCTGACGTCCTTCCAGAGCAGCCACGAGGTGCTCGCGCCGCGCGCCCGGACGACGGCCACGAAGGGCTGCTCCGACACCTCGTCGATGCTCCGCATGAGCACCTGGGCCAGCGGGGCGGCGATCGGGATGGCGATCGTGATCACCGGCAGGATGAGCGACTGCACCGGGTTCGCGTTCAGCACCGGCACCAGGCCGAGCCGGAACGAGAACACCTGGATCAGGATGATGCCGATCCAGAACACGGGCAGCGACACGAAGAACGGCGGCAGCGAGCGGAACACCCGGCGCAGCCACCGGCCGCGGCCGTACGTCGCCGTGAAGGCGATGGTGCCGGCCAGCAGCAGCGCCAGCGCGAAGCCGAGGGCTGCGAGCACGAGGGTGGCCGGCAGTGCGGTCGCGATCAGGGTGGACACCGCCGCGCCGCTCTGCACGGAGTAGCCCCAGTCACCAGTGAGGAACCCGAGGGCCGACCGCCAGAGCCGCACCGGGAACGCGTCGTCCGCGCCGTAGGACGCCCGGATGTCGGCGAGCTGGTCCGGCGACAGCCCGAGTTCGGGGCTGCCGTACCGGGCGAGCACGGCGTCTCCGGGCAGGAGCGCGAGGAGCACGTACGCGGCGACGAACGCCACGACGAGCACGACGAGCGCCTGCCCGGCACGCCTGGAGAGGAAGGCCATCGGGTCGGCGTCCTCGTCAGTTCGACTTGGAGACGTCGTAGAACGACGGACGGCCGACGGACTCGGTGGCGAAGCCCCGCACGGTGTCACGGAGACCGAACACCTGCGGCTCCTCGAAGATCGGCAGGATGTACGCCTGTTCGGCGAGCCGCTCCTGGGCCTTCTTCGACGCGGCCGCGCGCTCCGCGGTCGTCGGTTCGGACGCGATCGCGTTCAGGTCGTCGTCGAGCTGCTCGTCGCCGATGCTCTCGTCCGCGGTGTCGAGGTTGAGCAGGGTGTTGCGGTTCTTCGAGAAGTACTGGGACTTCAGGACGTCGAAGTCCGCTCGGCCGACCATCGAGTGGTACACCTGGATCGTGTCCGGGTCGAGGGCTGCCTCGGTCTGCGCGGCCTGGTCGCCGGAGAACAGTTCGACCTGCACGCCGATCTCCTTGAGCTGCTCCTGGATGAGCGTCACGACCTCCTTCGAGCGGGGCTGCGGGAGCGCCTCGTTGAAGGTCAGGCTGAGCGTGACACCGTCCTTCTCGCGGACACCGTCACCGTTCTCCTTCCACCCCGCGTCGTCGAGCAGGTCCTTCGCCTTCGCAGGGTCGTACTCGTAGTACTCCGACGTGTCCACGTAGCCGGCGGCGGTCTTCGCGAGCGCACCGGTCGCGAGCGTGTAGTTGTCGGTGAAGAGCTTCGACAGGATGTCCTCGCGGTCGATGCCGGCGATGATCGCCTTGCGCACCGCGACGTCGGAGAGCTCCGGCGTCCGGAAGCGGAAGCTCAGACCGTTGTTCACGCCGTTCGTCGGGGCGGCGACGATCGACAGGCCGCTCGCGTCGAACTGCTTCTCGTCCGGGGCCGGGATCTGCCGGGCGACGTCCGCCTGGCCGCTGGTGACCGTCCCGACGCGCACGCTGTCCTCGCCGGCGAGCACGATGTCGATCCCGTCCAGGTGGGCGCGACCGTCGTGGTCCGCCGACTCCGGCGCCCAGTCGTAGTCCTTGCGGACGGCGAGGTCGATCTCGGTGCCGACCTTCTCCTTCGCCACGACGAAGGGTCCGGAGCCGATGACGTCCTCGGCGTTGCCCGGGCCGAACTCCTCACCCGTGCGGTCGAGCGTCTCGTTCGAGACGAGCCCGGAGTTGATCGTCGAGGTCGCCTGCGCGAAGCCCGGAGCGGGCGCCGAGAAGAAGAACTTCACCGTGTGGTCGTCGACGGCCTCGCCGTGGTCGTAGTTGTTGATGGCCTCGGAGACGGTGAGCGCGCGGTCGGTGTCGCCCTTGCCGTACAGGTCGAAGTTCTTCACGACGTTCTCGGCGTCGAGCGGGGTGCCATCCGAGTAGGTGACGCCGTCACGGAGGGTGAAGGTGTACTCGGTGGCGTCGGCGTTCACCTTCGGCAGCGCCGTGGCGATCCACGGTTCGAGCTCGAGCGTCTTCGGGTCCTGGTACAGCAGGCGGTCCGTGATGTTGTTCACGATGCCGCCGTTCGGGTAGAAGCCGGCCGACGGCGGGTACAGCGTGTTCCAGGTCTGCGGCTCGAGGTACGTGAGCGTGCCACCGTCCTGCGGCGTGCTGCTGCTCGACGCGGTGCTGCCGTTCGAGCAACCGGCGACGAGAGCGGAGACGGCTGCGACGGACAGGGCCGCGAGGAGTGCGCGACGGGTTCGGGTCATCGGGGTTCGCTTCCGGGCTGTGGAGCGGTCGGGGGAATGCTTCACCTCATCACAGGAACGCTCCCAGGAAGCGACGGAGCTTCACGGTCCGTAACACGGCTGCTCGGCGCCGCTGTGGGTCCGTGCCAGGATCGCCGGATGGTCTCGTACTTCCTGAGCCACGCCGAGGTCGTCGTGGAACCCGCCGAGCCGATCGAGTCGTGGGGGCTCTCCGCCGCGGGACGCGCACGCGCAGCGCGGTCGGGTCCGCTGGCCTGGGATCCGGGCGTCCGGACACTCGTGTCGAGCACGGAGCGCAAGGCCGTCGAGACCGCCGAGCTGCTCGGGGCCGCGGTCGGGCTCGTGCCCGCGCAGGATCCCCTGCTCGGCGAGATCGACCGCAGCGCGACGGGCTACCTGCCGCCGGCCGAGTTCGAGGGTGTCGTCGACCGGTTCTTCGCGGAACCGACCCGATCGGTCCGCGGATGGGAGCGGGCCGTCGACGCCCAGGCCCGCATCGTCGGAACGGTCCGGCGGCTCACTGCGGCGGGCGACGCGACCATCGTGTCGCACGGTGCGGTCGGGGCGCTGCTCCTCGCCGACCTGACGGGAGCGCCGGTGTCACGCGCGCTCGACCAACCCGGCATGGGCAGCGTGTTCGCGTTCGATGCGCGGGCGTGGCGGGCGACGAGCACCTGGCAGCGCGTGCCCCTCGCCTGACGCGCACGCGGGCCGGTGCGCGTGCATGTTCCGACGTTCCACTCGTTGATCAACGGGTGGATCGTCGTCTCTTGCGCACGCATCGAGTGCGCGTGCATGTTCCGACGTTCCACGAGTCGATCACCTCGTGGAGTGTCGGACGATGCACGCGCAGCGAACGACATCGAGGACGTCGTACGGCGTCGCACCGCAGCGGCGCGCTCAGGCGGGCAGCCGCTCCCCCGCCTCGACCGCGACGTCGAGCCGGTTCTCGGCCGGTGGCAGCGGGCACGTGGCGTGCGCGGTGTACGCGCACGGCAGGTTCGTGGCGCGGTTGAAGTCGATCCGGGTCGCGCCGGCGGCATCCGGTGCGGCGATGTCCAGGCTCCGGTTCGCGGCGTAGGTCGTGACGCCGCTGGTGCGGTCGGTGAACAGGACGTGCAGACCGTCGCCGTGCCCGTTGAACGCGAGGAGCGACCGCGGCCCGTCGAGGTCGAAGGTGAGGACGCCCGGGGCCGAGTACACGTGCTGCAGCCCGTCGACGACCGAGCCGACGGTGACCTCGCGCGGTTCGTCGAACGGTTCGAAGTGCGCGTCGACGACGAACCGGTCCGACGGCTCGTACGTCGGGGTGCCGGGGTACTCGGTCCGGGTCGGGTTGCCCGGGTGCCGGGGCCGGATGACGTCACTGCCGCCACGACGGGCGACCTCGATCACGACGGTCTCGTCGCCGTCCTGCCACACGACGTTCGTGCTCGAGCGCTCGGGCAGTGGTCCGAAGCGGTGGGTGCCGGTGACCGGCTGCCCGTCGACCGTGATGGTCTCGCCGTCCGCGAGCTCGACGACGGGGCCGTCCTCGCCCGTCGACCAGGTGCCCGGGGCGTCGTCGAACCGCTCGGGCGTGCTCGTCAGCCACCGGATGCTCGTGATGGCGAGGAAGCCGTGCTCGCTCGCCCGGGCTCGTTCGTGGGCGTCGTGCCAGGCCGCCCACTCGGTGGCGGATTCGGGTGCGGTCGGCGTCGTCGTGCTCATGCCCCCGACGCTACGACGCCCGGGCCGCGAACGCGACGTCCCCGTCGCGCGACGTCACGCGCACGGCCGACCCGACGCCCTGGACCCTCCCGCTCACCAGGGGTGGGCGATGCTGCGGACGTGCACCGGGCCTCCCGGTCGACGCCCCGTAGCGACGCCGGCGCCGCGGCCGACGGGGGCAGGCACGGCGAGGTCGGCCTGCAGCACCGCGCAGGCGGCGCCACGGGCCACCGAGGCCTCGCCGAAGGCGGTCGCCGCGACCGTCGGGAACGGCCCGTTCGGCAGCCGGACCGCGAGCCGCTCCCGGACGGCCGCGATGAAGACGTCGCCGCCGGCGAGGGCCGCGCTGCCACCGATCACGACGCGTGGCACGTCGAGCAGCTCGACGACGTGGGCGAGCGCGGATCCGAGCGCGGCACCGGCCTCGGCGACCAGCGGCGCTGCGGACGGCGTCGCGCAGAGCCGCTCGAACGCGTGCCGGACGTCGCTCGCGCGGTCGAGCGGGATGCCCGGGGGGAGCAGCCCGGCATCGATCCCGCGCCGGACTTGCTGCAGGGGCTGGCAGGCTTCCCAGACCTCGGTCCAGCGCCCGTGGGCTTCGACGGGCATGCCACCGAACTCGCCGGCGTTGCCGGTCGCGCCGCGGACCACCTCGCCCGCGGCGACCGTCGCGGCGCTGATGCCGTGGCCGAGGAACACGGAGACCAGGTCGTCGGCACCGGCAGCGGACCAGACCTCGCCGAGGGCGCTCGCGACGCCGTCCTTCTCGAGCCGCACGGGCAGCCCCGCCCGGGCGGCGAGCTCGTCGGTGACCGGCAGCGACCACCAGGCGGGCAACTGCGCGGGGGTGCCCATGCGGACGCCGTCGGGGTCGATCGAGCCGGGGACGGCGAGGCCGATGCCGGCAGGGGCGCGCACGCCCGTGCGCGAGCGGGCCCGACTGCCGTCGCCGCGGACCCGGTGCACCGCCGCCGCCATCGTGTCGAGCGTCCGCGCCGGGTCGTCCGTCGCGTCCAGGTCGACGTGCTCGACGGCCAGCACGGCTCCGGTCAGGTCGGTGCGCACGACGACGAGGTGCGCCGGGTCGAGGTGGACCCCGATCGCCGACCGCGACCCCGCGACGACCTCGAGTCGTCGCCCGCCGCCCGGTGCTTCGCGCACGAGTCCCGCTGCCACGAGTCCGGCCGCGATGTTCGACACCGTCTGCGCGCTGAGCCCGGTCGCACGCATCAGCTCGGCGCGGGCGAACGGTCCCCGGCGACGGACGAGATCGAGCACCAGCGCACGGTTCTGGACCCCGACGCGCACGAGGTTCGTGCCGCCCGTTCTGCCCTGCACCACGGTGTCAGGAAGGGGTTGACGCGGCTCGGACATGGTCCCTAGCATCTCTGGTCATACGAATTTGTCAATCAATTGGATTGAAACCGCGACGGTGCGATCGGTTCGCCCGTCCGACGACGGATTCGCCCGTGCCACACCGGCGTGGCACGGGGTCGGAAGGGACGCTCGTGACGACGACCGCACGATCCGGAACCACTGCACCACCACGGACGCGCACGGGCGGTGACGTCGCGGTCCGTCGACGACCACGCGAGAAGCATCCGTGGACCCCGGCCGAGAAGCGCCGGCTGCGCGTCGGCATCGCGTTCATCTCGCCGTGGATCCTCGGCGTGCTGGTGTTCATCGCCTACCCCCTGATCTACTCGTTCGCGATCAGCCTGACCCGGTACTCGGGCATGGCCGACATCACCTGGGTCGGGTTCGCCAACTACGTCGCCGCGTTCATCGACCCGCTCGTGCACACCGCGGTCGGCAACACCCTGTTCTACGCCGTCATCGCGGTGCCCGTCGGGATCGTCATCGCCATCGTGATCGCCATCGCGATGAACCAGGACGTCCGCGAGATCGGCTGGTACCGGACGGCCCTCTACATCCCGTCGCTCATCCCGACCTTCGCGCTGGCGTTCATCTTCGTGGTGCTCGTCAACCCGCAGACCGGCCTCGTCAACCAGGTCATGAAGCTCGTCGGCATCCCGGCGACGAACCTGCTCGGCGACCCGACCACGGCGAAGCTCGTCATCGTCGCACTCGCCCAGATGGGTGCCGGCAACGCGGCACTGATCTTCCTCGCCGGGCTGCGCGGGATCCCGAAGACCCTGTACGAAGCCGCCCGCGTGGACGGGGCTGGACCGCTCCGGCAGTTCTTCGCGCTGACGCTGCCGCTGCTCTCCCCCGTGATCCTGTTCAACCTGATCACCGGCATCAGCAACGGCCTGCAGGTCTTCACCGAGGCGTACGTGATCTCGTCCGGCACCGGAGGACTCGGCAGCCCGGACAACGGGACCTTGTTCTACATGCTCTACCTCTACAAGAACGCATTCAGCTACGCGCAGCTCGGGTTCGCCAGCGCCATGGCCGTGCTGCTGTTCCTGGCCGGCATGATCCTGTCAGGGCTCGTGTACTGGCTGTCCAAGCGCTTCGTCAACTACGACGTGACCGGGGAGTGACCGATGACACTGCGCACTGAACGACACCCGGACCGCGACACCGTCACCTCGTCGATCGAGTCCGTCCGGCCCCGCGGTCGCAAGGGTGCCGACGACCGCTCCCGGAACGCCGACGGCTCGATCCGCTCACCGTGGTCGTCCGTCCTCGCCCGCGTGCTCCTCATCGCGATGAGCCTGCTGTTCCTCATCCCCATCTACTGGATGGTCATCTCGGCGCTGAAGGGCAACTCCGAACTCGGCGCCTTCCCGCCCACCTGGTTCCCGCAGTGGCTCGACTGGTCGAACTTCGGCAAGGCGATCGACGCGATGCCGTTCTTCACGTTCTTCCGGAACACGCTCATCATCACGGTCTGCGTGACGCTCTTCTCGATGGTGTCGAACCTCGTGATCGCGTACGGGTTCTCGTGCCTCGAGTGGCGCGGCCGCGACAAGGTGTTCTACGTCGTGCTCGCCACGCTGTTCATCCCGTTCCCCGTCACGCTCATCCCGATGTTCGACCTGTACGCCCGACTCGGCTGGATCAACACCTTCCTGCCCCTGATCGTGCCGAGTCTGTTCGGGTCCGCGTTCTACGTGTTCCTGCTCCGTCAGTTCCTGCTGCAGATCCCGAAGGACCTGCTCAACGCAGCGCGGATGGACGGCGCCTCCGAGTGGGGCATCCTCTGGCGGATCGTCTTCCCGCAGGCCAAGGCGGCGCTCGTCACGGTCGGGATCTTCGCGGCGGTGGGTGCCTGGAACGACTTCCTCGGGCCGCTCATCTACCTGCAGGACGAGAACGTGCAGACGCTGTCCATCGGCCTGCAGATCTTCCGCCTCAACAACTCGCAGGACTTCCAGTTCAACCAGCTGATGGCGGCATCGGTGCTCATCATCCTGCCGCTCGTGGTCCTGTTCTTCGTGTTCCAGCGGACGTTCATCAAGGGCGTCCAGATCGGGAGCTTCAAGTGAGCAGCGCATTCGACCGACGAACGTTCCTGCGCGGTGCGGCCGCGACCGGCGGTGCGGGGGCGCTCGCGCTCCTCGCAGCATCGTGCGCCTCCGGCTCGAGCGGCCGGAGCAACCCGAACCAGGTCACGATCTGGGGTGTCACCGGCACGTTCGTGCCGTTCCAGACGAAGGTGATCAAGGACTTCAACAAGATCCACCCCGAGGTCGACGTCAAGGTGAACGTCGTCCCGTCGCAGGGCACCGGCGACGCCACGAGCATCATCACCGCCGTGCGCGGCGGCACCGCCCCCGACCTGTGGCTCCTCGACCGGTTCAGCGCGGCGCAGTACGCGGCGATCGGGCTCATCGAACCGATCGACGACATGATCGAGGAGTTCGAGGACCAGCCGAAGGACGAGTTCCTGGCGCAGTGGCTCGGGTTCACGATCGGCGAGGTCAGCTACCAGGGCAAGACCTACGGCCTCCCCCACGACACCGACGCCCGCGGCATGTTCGTGAACCGGAAGATGCTCACCGGCGCCGGCATCGACCCGGACGAGTTCGACTGGGAGCACAACGGCCCGGTGAGCATGGACCGGATGTGGGACGTCAGCGAACGCATCACGAAGAAGTCCGGTGGCAACTACACCCACATGGGACTGCTCCCCTGGTACGGCGAAGGCTGGCCGTTCACGTGGGGGCTCGGCCTCGGTGCGTCGTACTTCGACCAGCAGGACTCGAAGATGACGATGGACTCGAAGAGCGTCCGCAGCATCTTCGAGTTCTACGAGGACTGGGCGAAGCGGTACGGCTACAAGGACGCCGACACCTTCATCGCGACCTACGAGCCGACCGGGCACCCGCCGGGACAGACCGCGTTCATGGCGGACCGGATGGCGTTCATGGTCAGCGTCCCCTCCACCATCCAGACCTTCGACAACTACGGCCCGAAGGACCTCGACTGGGGCACCGCGTACCTGCCGACCCAGCAGGACGGCGGCGACAAGTACACGTGGTCCGGTGGCTTCGCGCTGTGCGTGCCGAAGGGGTCGAAGAAGAACAAGGCCGTGTGGGAGCTCATGAAGTACTTCACGAGCAAGCAGGGCCAGGAGACCTACATGGTGCCGGCCACGAGCGTGCCGTCGAACATCGCGGCGCTCAAGGACCCGAAGGGCTCCGCGAAGTCGATCCGCTTCTTCACCGAGTCGATCGGCGCGTCCACCTGCCGCCCGCCGCTGCCCGTCGGCGGCGCGTGGTGGGACTCCCTCGCCGACGCGCGCTCGAGCGTGCTGCTCGGTACCGCGAGTCCGCAGGAAGCCGTCGAGCGGGCGCAGAACCGCGTCGACCCGATGATGCAGACCTACTCGCCGTTCAAGTTGCCGAAGGACTACGACAAGGTCCGGATCTGAGCGGGAACGCTCTGGTCGTCCCCCACGAAAGGAACCACCGACACATGCCCTCCACCCCCTTGCGCGTCGCCGTCCTCGGCTTCTGGCACGTCCACGCCGGCGACTACGCACAGCAGACCGTCGACCACCCCGGCACCGAGCTCGTGGCCGTCTGGGACGACGACACCGAGCGCGGCCGAGCCGGCGCCGAACGGTTCGGCGTCGAGTACACCGACGACCTCGATGCGCTGCTCGCCCGCACCGACGTCGACGCCGTCACCATCACGACCTCGACCGACGTCCACCGCGACGTGATCGAGCGCGCGGCAGCGGCCGGCAAGCACGTCTTCACCGAGAAGCTCCTCGCCCCCACCGTCGAGGAGTGCGACGCGGTCATCGCCGCCTGCGACGCCGCCGGGGTCACGCTCGTGGTCTCGCTCCCGCGGCTCTACCACGGCTACACGGCCGCGATCCGGCGCGAGCTCGACGCGGGCCGCCTCGGCGACGTCACGTACTCCCGCGTCCGACTCTCGCACGACGGTGCCGTCGCACCGTGGCTGCCGGAGCGCTTCTTCGACCCGGCGACGGCGATCGGCGGCGCCCTCACCGACCTCGGCTGCCACCCCGTCTACCTGACGCAGCTGTTCCTCGGCGCCCGCCCCGACACCGTCGAGGCCGTCTACCGCTCCTACACCGGCCGCGCGGTCGAGGACCACGCCGTGGTCACCGTCGGCTACGCCTCGCAGGCGATCGGCGTCATTGAGGCCGGCTTCGTCGCGGGCACACCGTTCACGATCGACGTGGCCGGCACCCGGGGCTGGCTCGCGTACTCCGACCAGGAGGCCCGACTCACCGCCGGCGGACCGGCCTACGGCGACGAGCCGGTCACCCTCGACGTCCCCGCCGACGCCCAGGACGCCTTCGGTCAGTGGGTGGACCACATCGCCGCCGACACGCGTGCCGACGACAACCTCGCCCGCGCCGTCGAGCTCACCCGCCTGGTGGTCGCCGCGAACGAGGCCGCGGGTCAGCCCGCGACCAGCGACGCCCTCGTCGGCGCACCCGCCTGACCGTCCCAGCAGTCCAGCACCTCGAACCAACCACAGGAGTCACCATGTCCAGCGACATCATCCGCGTCGGCCTCATCGGCGGGGGCGGCATCGCGTCCGCGCACATCGCCGGGTACGCCGAGCACCCCGACACGATCCGCATCGCCGCGGTCGCCGACGCGTTCGCGGCCACGGCCGAGGAACGCGGGGCGGAGCTCGGCGTCCCGTTCTTCACCGACTACCTCGCCATGCTCGAGCAGGCGGACATCGACGCCGTCGACATCTGCCTGCCGCACCACCTGCACCGCGACGCGATCGTCGCCGCGGCGAAGGCGGGCAAGCACGTGCTGTGCGAGAAGCCGCTGTGCCTGAGCCCCGACGAGGCCGCCGACGTGCAGCGCGCGGTGTCCGAGTCCGGCATCACCCTGATGTGCGCGCACAACCAGCTGTTCATGCCCGCGGTCGCCAGGGCCAAGGAACTCATCGACGGCGGGGCGCTCGGCACCGTCTACGAGGTCCGCACCACCGACTCGTTCCGCAACGAGTTCGACCCGTCGAACATGGGGTGGCGTGCCCACGCGTCGACGAGCGGCGGCGGTGAGCTCATCGACACCGGCTACCACCCGAGCTACCTGCTCATGCACCTGGCCGGGGGCGTCCCGGTGCAGGCCACCGCGATGCTGTCCACGCATCGGCTGGCGTTCATGGAGGGCGAGGACTCGGCACAGGCCCTGTTCCGGTTCGACAACGGCGCCGTGGGCCAGCTCGTGACGAGCTGGGCGTACGACCCGGCCGCCGGCACCGAGCGGTTCAGCGTCGTCGGCGAACACGGCGCCCTGACGAGCGACGGCACCACGCTGCGGTGGGACCTGCGGGACGGCACGAGCGAGTCGGTCACCTTCAACGAGGTCGACACCTTCGCGGCCGAGATCGGCGCATTCGGGGCATGCCTGCGCGATGGTACGCGGCCGATCCACACCGAGCGCGAGGGCATCGCGGTGCTCGGCATGATCCTGGCGGCGTACGAGGGCGCCCGGACGGGGACGATCGCCCCGGTGCTGACGGCGGACGAGACCGTCAGCGCCTGACCCGCGCGGATCGCGTCGCACTGCGCACCCGTTCTGCGACGAACCACGAGTCGTTCGACGCGTGGTTCGTCGCAGAACGGGTGCTGACGCACCGCGCCACCGTCAGTGCGTCGCGGGTGCCGCGTCCTCGTCGTCGGCGGCGTGCAGCACCGACTCGGCCTGCCCGAGCAGGTGCCGCGCGGCCAGGCTCAGCGACCGCACCCCGACCACGACGACGAGCAAGGTGAGCAGCACGAGCAGCACGGTCGTGGGCACCCACGCCACCGGAAGGTCGAGCACCCGGAACCACTCGATCGCCGCCGTCGCGACCGCCGCGGCCGGGAACACGAACGACCAGAACCCGAGCGAGAACCCGAGCCGGACGTACCGGGGCAGCAGGGCGAGCTGCACGAGGAGCATGAGGACCCCGAGTCCGGCGATCGCCTGCACGGGCAGGGTCCGGGCGTCGTCGGTGAGCGCGAACAGGGACACCGTCGCCACCGCGGGCGGAGCCACGAGGATCGCCATCGTGGGGACGAGCGGGTCGGGTAGTGCGGGACGGAACGACAGCCGGATGAGGAGCAGCCCGGTCATCACGCCCCAGAAGAACACGCCGACGCCGAAGCACGCCCAGGACAGCCAGCCCACACCGACCTCGTGCGTGGCGACGGCGGCGACGAGAGCCGCGGCGACCGTCGGCAGCAGGTAGCCGCCGTGCACGGCCTCCAGGGTCAGGCGCCCCTCGAACCACGTGCTCAGCAACCACGCCGCGAACCCGGCAGCGACCGCCACCGCGAGCAGCACGAGGACCTGCCCCCCGATCTCCCAGAACCGCGCGAGGTCGACGCCGAGGAGCATCGCCGTCGCGGGGACCAGGGCGGCGATCGGGCCCTGCGCCGGGTGGCGGAGCTGGTCGACCAGGCGTTCGTCGACCCGGACGCCCCGCAGGACGTGCGCGCCGAGCAGCCACGACCACGCCACCGCCGCGACCACCCAGAACACCTGCGGGACGACGGCTGGCACCCCGAGAACGGGTGCCGCGTACGACCACGTCTCCGCGAACCCGGCCAGGCCGAACGGTGCGGCGAGGGTGTTGAGCGGGATGCGGGAGGTCGGGCGTGCGCTGGGCATAGGGGTCCCATTGTCCCCGGCTCGCGTCGTGCCGCGTAACGGAGCCCGGCTCGCAGGCGGCCCGTGGCACATTGGGCCGATGCCCTTCGAGAACAGCGACCACGTCCAGGCCACAACCGCCGGGTCGCTCCCGCGCACGCCGGAGCTCATCGCCGCGAACGCCGCCCGCCCCGTGGGCGCCGACGGCTTCACGCTCGAGACCACCGACGAGGTCCGCGCGATGACGAGCGCGGCCGTCGACGACGTCGTCGCCCGCCAGACCGCCCTCGGCATCACGCAGCCGGGTGACGGCGAGTTCGGCAAGGCGATGTCGAACAGCGTCGACTACGGCGCGTGGTGGGGCTACTCGTTCCAGCGCGTCAGCGGACTCTCGCTCACGGACGCCGACATCTTCACGCAGGAGCCGGTCCGCTCGAGCCCGGGCAACGTGCAGCTGACCAGCTTCCCGGACCGTCGCGACTGGACGATCTTCCGCGAGGCCTACACCGACCCGGCGTCGGGCATCGGTACCGGCAAGAACGCCACCGCCTTCCCCACCACGACCGGCCCGATCGCCTACACCGGGCACGAGGCCGCACGCACCGACGCCGTCAACCTCAAGCACGCGGTCGAGGCCGCCGGTGCCGAGAACGGCTTCATCACGGCACTCTCCCCCGGCTCCGCGGCCCGGGTCGCGAACGAGTACTACGCCACCGACGAAGAGCACATCTGGGCCTGGGCCGACGCCCTGCGCGAGGAGTACCGGATCATCCTCGACGCGGGCCTCGTGCTGCAGATCGACGACCCCTCGATCGCCGAGAACTGGGACCAGATCAACCCGGAACCGAGCCTCGAGGACTACCGCGCCTTCACCCGCATCCGCGTCGAGGCGCTCAACCACGCGCTCGAGGGGCTCGACACCAGCCGCGTCCGCTTCCACCTGTGCTGGGGCTCGTGGCACGGCCCGCACACCACCGACATCGAGCTCCGTCACATCGTCGACCTCATGCTCGACATCGACGCCGGCGCGTACTCGTTCGAGGCCGCGAACGCCCGCCACGAACACGAGTGGACCGTGTGGCAGGACGTCACGCTGCCCGACGGGAAGGTGATCGTCCCCGGCGTCGTCAGCCACGCCACGAACGTCGTCGAGCACCCCGACCTGGTCGCGCAGCGCATCGAGCGGTTCGCCTCGGTCGTCGGGCGCGAGCGCGTCATCGCCGGCACCGACTGCGGCCTGGGCGGCCGCATCCACCCGCAGATCGCCGCCGCGAAGCTCGAGTCGCTCGGCGAGGGTGCACGACGCGCGAGCGCGAAGCTCTTCTGAGCCGCACGTTCCTTCCCAGAACGGCTGCGGTAGCAAGCAAGAACGGGCGTACCTGCCACGAAGATCACGGCAGGTACGCCCGTTTCGGAGCGGTACGCCCGGTTTCGGCAGGCCTCAGGGGCTACCGCCGTGCGCGGCCGAGGACGATCGCGCCGACCGCGGCAGCGCCACCGAGCCACACGAGCGGACGCGTGACACGCCGACGCTTCGCGACCCAGCCGCCGTTCGTGGCGTTGCCGGCGTCCGCCGGGGCGTAGAGGTTGCCGTCGGTCGGGTCGCCCTTCCCGCGCAGCGCGAAGGTCTCGACCATGGGCTTCGTGATCTTGTGGAACAGCCCCGGGAACACGTACTGCAGCGGGACGAGCGACGCCTGGACGCGGCCGACGTAGCGGTACCGCTTCGGGTGTGTGGCGGCGGTCACGACGGCACGACCCGCGCGCTCGACCGACACCGTCGGCGGCAGCGGGTGCGAGTTCTTGCCGGTGTAGTTGGCGCCGTTCTGGTAGATCGGCGTGTCGATCGTCGACGGCAGCAGCGTGGTGAAGCGGATGCCGGTGTGCGCGAACTCGTCACCGAGGACGTCGACCAGGCCGAGCGCCGCGTGCTTGCTCGTGACGTACGCCGACTGGTAGGGCGCTGACAGCAGTGACTGGATCGAGCCGACGAGCACGTACGTGCCCGTGCCGCGCTGCTTCCAGTGCGGGAGCAGGTGGGTGATCGCGTTGAGGTGGCCGTAGAGGTTCGTGTCGACGACCCGCTTGAACGCCTCGGTGGGGGTCTGCTCGAACAGGCCGTAGACGAACAGGGCCGCGTTGCCGACGAAGACGTCGATCCGCCCGTGCCGACTCGTCACCGTGCCGATGAGGTCCTTGACCTGGTGCTCGTCGGCGACGTCCGTCGGGATCGCGACCGCGTCGGCCCCGAGTGCACGGCACTCGGCGGCGGCGGCCTCGAGGGAGTCGTGGCCGCGTGCGGCGAGCACGAGCGTGGCACCCTGTCGGGCGAACTCGTGCGCCGCGGCCCTCCCGATGCCGCTCGATGCTCCGGTGACGACGACGATCTTCCCGCGGTACCGATGTCCCATGCGTCCTTGGTACGCGCCTGCTGGTCCGTTCCCGCACAGACGGGCCGTACCCCTCGCCCCGGTGCGAGGATGGAGCATGCGCAAGGACGACCTGACCGTCGACGAAGCCACGGTCATCGCCGAACACGCCCGGTCCGGTGCCCTCGAGCTGGACGACCCCGAGGTCCGCAAGGTCGTCGAGCAGGCGAACCGGGTGCTCGTCCGCGCACAGATGTGGGGCGAGGAGCGGAGTCCGAAGCTGCGTCGTCGCCGTCGGTTCATCGCGATCGGTGCGCTCGTGATGGTGCTCGTCTGGGTGGCCGGCTTGCTCGTGCCGCTCGCGCTGCGCTTCGGCGTGTAGCCGGAGCCGATCCGAGACCGGAGACGAAGCGTCGACCCCCTCGGTTCAGCGGCCGGTGCGGGCGTTCCGGGCGAGGAGCCCGAGGTACGTGCTGTGCCCGACGAGCGCCAGGCCGAAGAAGATCGCGGCGACGGCGTAGACGCGGTCGAGCTTCCCCTGCCCGATGACGAGCATCACGATGCAGAAGGCAACGGCGATCGCCAGCACGCCGACCTGCACGGTCGACCAGATCCGTCGGAAGCGCGGCATGCCCGTCTCGTTCACCCGGCCATTCTCCCCCATGCCGAGCCCGCCGTGCGGTCGCCCGACGTCAGCCCGCGGTACGACGCGGGCGAGGCACGTCGGTACCGTGCTCCGATGTGCGGCCCCGCAGGCCGGACCTAGCGTGCAGGCATGGACACGCACCACCCCACGGCCACCCCCACCAGCACCCCGGCCCGCCCTGCACGCCGACGCCGTCGCCCGCTCCGGATCATCGGCTTCTCGCTCGTCGGGCTCGTCGGCCTCGGCGCCCTCACGCTCGGCGGCACGGCCACCTACGACGCGATCGCGACGGCGGCGGAACGGGACGACATCCGCCCGTACGGCGAACTCGTCCCCGTCACCGGCGGCCGGGTCAACGTCGCCGTCACCGGGTCCGGGGCGACGACCGTCGTGCTGCTGCCAGGCTTCGGCACGGCATCCCCCGTGATCGACTTCGCCCCGCTCGTCGACCGGCTGCAGGACACGCACCGGGTGGTGGTCGTCGAGCCGCTCGGGTACGGCCTGAGCGACGGCACCGACCGGCCCCGGACCAGCGCGAACATCGTCGACGAGGTGCACCAGGCGCTGTCGACCCTCGGCATCGACCGGTACGTGCTCGCGGGGCACTCGGTCGCCGGGATCTACGCGCTCGAGTACACGAACGCGTACCCGGACGAGGTGCAGGCGTTCGTCGGCATCGACAGCAGTGTGCCGACGCAGCCCGGCATCGACGCGGCCGTCGGGTCGGGCCTGTTCCGCTTCGTGAAGGCCACCGGGCTCGCCCGTGTGCTCACTGCCGTGTCCGGCGACGCGTACGCCGGGTTGCCCTACACCGATGCGCAGAAGGAGCAGATGACCCTGCTGTCACACCGCACCAGCATGCGCGCGACGTACCTGGACGAGTACGAGCACCTCGGCGCGAACTTCCGGCACGCCCGCAGCCTCGCGTTCCCCGCCGATCTGCCGGTCCGCCTGTTCGTCGTGGGCGACGACCCGGAGGTGCCGGGGTGGGAGCGCCTGCACCGTGAGCAGGCGGCGTCGGTCACCGACGGCCAGGTCGTCCTGCTCGACGGCGGGCACTACCTGCACCACACGCACGCGGCGGAGATCGCCGAGGGGATCGACGCGGTCGCCGACCTCGGTCAGTGATCCCGGAGCGCCTCGACGAGCTCGGCCTTGCGCTTCGACGAGTACCCGGTCAGGCCGATCTCCTTCGCCCGCTTCCGGAGGTCCGCGACGGTCCAGTCGTCGTAGGAGCCGGATTCGCCGCCCTTCTTCCCGACGGCCTCCTCGCCGCGGGCCGCTGCGGCGTTGCTGATCCGCGCGGCCTTCTCCTTCGAGTTGCCCTCCTTGCGGAGCTCCTCGTACATGTCCGGCTTGAGTTGGTTCGGCATGGTGCGTCACGGTACGCGCGGCGGCCCGGCGTCGTTCCGAGCCGGCGCGCGGCTCAGCGCTTCTCGGGGTCGTGGCCCCAGTTCATCAACGAGTACCGCCACGGGGTGTCGTGCACGTCACCGTCCGGCCGCTGCTCCGAGTGCCGGGCGACGTAGCCGACGACCTTCCGCATGTGGGCGTGGTCGTCGTCGGTCCGGTCCGCCTCGTGCTTCTCGAGGATCCGGATGACGTGCCGCCCGCTCTCGTGCCCGGTCGACTCACCGCCGCCCGGGGGCTTCTGCCCGACGTGCTTCGACTCGTCGGTGTCGAGCCACTCGCGGAGCTCCGACGGGGTCATGTTCACCGCGTCGGCGAAGTCGCGCTCGGTCTGCTGGTCGTCGTCGTCACTCATGGCCCCGAGGCAACCCCGCGGTCCTGGACGGGTGCGCAGGGCGGATGGCGCTCCGCCGCCGTCCAGCCGGGACGGGTTCCGTGGAGGCACGAGCAGGAAGGAACTCGCATGCCCACCGACCAGTACGAACACGGCGACCCGCGCACCCGCTACCCCGACGTCAAGCCGGAGCCGCAGACGCAGGACGAGCCGGGCCTCCAGTCCGCCATGGACCCGGTCCCCGACCTGGGCGAGACGAGCTACCGGGGCACCGGCCGGCTCGCCGGCCGCAAGGCCCTGATCACCGGCGGTGACTCCGGCATCGGCGGCGCCGTCGCGATCGCGTTCGCCCGCGAGGGCGCCGACGTCGCGATCGCCTACCTGCCGGAGGAGCAGTCCGACGCCGACCACGTCCTCGAGCAGATCCGTGCCGCCGGACGCACCGCCGTGGCCATCCCCGGCGACCTGCGTGACAAGGCGTACGCGCAGGAGCTCGTCGACCAGGCCGTCGCCGGACTCGGCGGTCTCGACGCCCTGGTGAGCGTCGCCGGCAAGCAGCGCTGGCAGCCGGACGTGCTCGACATCACCGACGACCAGTTCGAGGCGACCTTCGACGTGAACGTCTTCGGGCTGTTCCGCCTCGTCAAGGCGGCGCTCCCGCACCTGGAGCCCGGTGCGACGATCACCACGACGGCGTCCATGGAGGCGTACAAGCCGGCACCCGATCGCCTCGACTACGCGGCGTCGAAGGGCGCGATCAACAACCTGTCGAAGGGGCTGTCGCAGCTGCTCGTCGAGCGCGGCATCCGCGTCAACGTCGTCGCTCCCGGGCCGACGTGGACGGTCCTGCAGCCGAGCGGCGGCGTCGACCCGTCGACGCTGCCCGAGTTCGGCAGCAGCGAGTCGCCGATGGGCCGCGCCGGACAGCCAGCCGAACTCGCACCGGCCTACGTCTTCCTGGCGTCGGACGAGTCGAGCTACGTCGTCGGCGAGACGCTCAACGTGAACGGCGGCATGGTCACGCCCTGACCTGCGCCGCGCGCCGACGGGCAGATCAACCGCGAGGACTGATCCGCGGTACTTCGTGAGCAGAAATGGTCGGGTTCGCTTGCAGCAGCCGACCATTTCTGCTCACGAAGCGCCCCCGGCGCCCGCCGCCGCGGTCGACGCGCACTGCTAGCGTGCAGACGTGTCCTGGGGCCGGCTCTACTTCGCACTGCAGGCCCTCGGGGGCGCAGTGTGGTGGATCACCGTCGCGACCGTCCCCGCCGTCCGGACACTCACGCTCGGCTCGCTGGACCCGGTGGTCGTCGCCGCCCTCGACGTCCCGCTCTTCGTCGTGGCCTCGGCGCTCGCGGCGGTCTCCGCGGGCACGGTCGGACGGATCGCGGCGACCGTCGCCACCGTGTGGACCGCGCTCGTCCTCGCCGGGCTCGCCGTCTGGGCGACCGGCACCGGCGAGGCCGGCTGGGGCGTCGTCGTCATGACCGCGGCGACCGTCGGTTCCGTGCTGGCCCTCGCCCTCGTCCTGCTCGGTCGGGTACCGACCGAGTGGTTGACGTCCGGTCCACTGCGGTTCCGCACGGCCGACCCGGGTGCCGCGACGGCACGGCACGTGGTCGCGACGACCGTGCAGATCGTCGTCTTCTGGGGGCTGTTCCTCGGGGTGTTCCCCGTGGCCATCGCCGTCGCCGAGCACCGCTGGCGGCTGCACCCCGCACTGCCCGGACCGGTCGTGACCGCGCTGCTGGTGGTCGGGCTCGTCGTCCTCGCGCTCGCCAGCGCGCTCGGCCTCGCGTCGGCCGCGGCGATGTCGACCAAGGGCGCTGGCACCCCGCTGCCGTCCGCCAGTGCGAACCGGTTGGTCGTCGCCGGCCCGTACCGCTCGGTGCGCAACCCGATGGCGCTCGCCGGCATCACGCAGGGCGTCGCCGTCGGGCTGCTGCTCGGGTCGTGGATGGTCGTCGTCTACGCGCTCGCCGGGTCGATCGTGTGGAACTGCGTCGTCCGGCCGCTCGAGGAGGCCGACCTCGAGGCCCGCTTCGGCGAGGACTTCCGCCGCTACGCCGCCCGTGTCCGGTGCTGGGTGCCACGGTGGCCGATCGCGGCGAGCGTCGGCGGGGTCCCGGTCCCCCTCAGCTCGCCGCGCCGGTGATGTTCACGAGCCACGTGACGCGGAACCGGTCGGTGAGCATCCCGAAGGTGTCGCCCCACGGGGCCGTCGTGAGCGGTTCGATGATCGACGCGCCCTCGGCGAGCCCGTTCCAGTAGCGGGTCAGGGCCTCGTGGTCGTCGCCGCTGAGCGACAACGAGATCGTGCTCTCCGACGGCGTCTCCATGCCCGTCGGCGCGTCCGAGGCCATCAGCAGCAGGCCGTTCTCGCCCTCGAGCTGCCCGTGCATGACCTTGTCGGCATCGGCGGGGTCCTGGCTCATGCCGGCTTCGCCGAAGGTGCCGATCGTGAGCTCGCCGTGGAACACCGAGTGGTAGAAGTCGAGGGCTTCGCGGGCCCCCGAGCGGAAGCCGAGGTACGGGTTGAGACGCACGGACATGGTGGACTCCTCACGACGGGCGGGCGTCGTCGCCCGCTGCGCGCCCATCGTCGCAGACGCGACGTGCCCGCGGAAGGGCGCGGTGCCTTGGACGGACGTGCGATGCGGACGGGCGCGACCCGCTCAGCGGTGACGCGCCAGCGGCACGCGGGCCGCGCCGACCGAGCTTGCGAGGGGGGGGGTGGCGGCGCCGCTCCGCGCCTCCAGGCCGTCAGGCGGTCGCGTCGCGGACCGTGGTCGGGTCCGCCCCGGCGAGGTCACGGATGCGCTTCGCCGGCACGCCGGCGTAGACGCCGTGCGCCAGCAGGCGCCCGGTGACGACCGCGCCGGCCGCGACGACCACGTCGTGCTCGATGTGCGCGCCGGGCAGGATCGTCGCACGGCCGCCGATCCACACGCGGTCCTCGATGACCACCGGACGGCCGGTCGGCGTCTCGCTCCACCGGCCGTCGGCGTCGATCGGGTGGTGGCTCGTCATGATGAGGACCTGCATGCCGATCGCGGCGTTCGCACCGATGCTGACGGGGGCGATGGCCTCGATGGTCACTCCTCGGTTGCAGTAGACGCCGCGAGCCACGGAGAGGTTGCGCGGGTCACCCGTGAGCGAGAAGCCGGGGCCCGGCGCCGACTCCGCGCGCGCCCCAGCCGCCTTCAGGATCAGCTGTCGCAGCACGCGCGGCAGGAACGGCGAACCGAGCAGAACGGTGAGGACGAGGTGCTCCCGAGCGTGCGCGGCGTCCTCGCGCAGCAGGCGGACCAACATCGAGGGGACGGGGACGGCTGGCGTGGCCATGCGGCCTCCTGGGCTCGGGGGACTCGTGCGGCGACACCACACACCGGAAACGTAAGCGCTCCCCAGGAGACCGACAACGGAGTCCCGGGCCGTTGCGTGATCCTTGCGGTAACGCCCCGGACCGCTACTCCCGCGCCGCCAGCGCCGTCTGCCGCGGCAGCTCCCCGAACTCCTGCCGGTAGCTCCCCGCGAACCGGCCCAGGTGCGCGAACCCCGTCGCCCGGGCGATCTCGGCGACGCTGCGGTCGTCACCGGCCTCGAGCTGCTCCCGGGCGAGCAGGAGCCGGATCCGACGCAGGTACATCGTCGGCGTGATGCCGTGGTGCCGCTGGAACGCCGCCTGCACCCCGCGGACACTCAGCCCCGCGGCCTCGGCGACGTCGTTGACGGTGATCTGCTCGGTCGCGTGGTCGAGCAGGAACGTCTCGGCACGGGCGAAGCGCGCGGTCGACGCCATCACCGGCTCGTGCTGCCCCACCGGCCAGTGCGGGATCGCGGTCAGCAAGCCGCCGGCCGCGAACCGGGCGAGCTCCCGCTCCCGCTCGAGCGGCACGTCCGTCGGACCCTGCAGGACCTCCTGCGCGACCGACCGGACCATGAGCCACCAGGCGGCGAGCGGCGCCCCCTCTGGCACGTGTCGGGGACGGAACTCCAGCGGACCCGGCGCCCAGTCACCGCGCTCGGCGGCGACCTGCTCGACGATCGACCGGTCGATGCGCAGCACGTCGTGCTGGAAGTCCACCCACCGGAACCGCTGCGGGTCCTGTCGGTAGAGCACGGGGCGGCCGATCTGCACCGGGTTGTCGTCGACCTGCGCCGAACCGGCCTTCACCCAGACGATCATCATCGCCCGCCCGGGCTCGACCGCGCCGCTCAGGGCACCCGTGCACCGCGTCGACTCGAGGGAGAGCAGGGCGGTGCCTCGCACGCGCTCCTCGAAGACGAAGCCCTCTCCGGTCGCCTCGACGGTGAGTCCGTGGGTCACGTGGGTCACCGACAGTGCCTCGGCCGCGACCGACGGCTCGTCTGTCCTGATCTCCCGCTGCGTGCGGTGCATCATCTCGGGCACGTGATGATCCTCGCGACATGTCGGCATCCGCGCAACGCACGACGCGCCGGGTTTCCTGGACGACGACCAGCATCCGCGCGTTTGACTGATGCGACATGAAGTACATCCAGTACGACCGCTCCACGTTCCTGACGAGTGACGACGTCGCCGACGCCGTGATCGAGTACGCCGCGGCGCTCGCCGGCGGCAGTCGCGCCGACGCGATCGCGGTCCCGACGGTGGCGGAGGACGGCACGATGACGACCACGAAGATCCTCATCGGCCCGTCGAGCGAGATCGTCGTCGCCGACGCGGACGAGGACGAGCTCGAGGTCGAGAACGGTGAGTTCGTGGAACGCCTGCGTGCTGCAGCGCAGACGTTCGACCACCCTGAGACGATCCACGCCGACACCCGCTCGGACCTGACGGGCGACGGACCGGTCGCCTGACCGCAGCGCAGTCGGAGCGACACGCACCGCGCGCACAGCGCCCACCGCGCTCACCGCGCGCACCGCGCTCACCGCCCGAGGTCGGTCGGGAACCTGCTGGCGTCGACCGCCAGGACCGCCTCGGTCCGTCGGCTCAGCTCGGCCAGGAACGCCCCACTCTCGGGTTCCATGTCGTCGTCCGGCGCCGGCTCCAGGGCGACCGCCACCGCTGGTGCGAGGAGCAGCTCCACCGTGGTGGCCGCGCCGAACTCGTCGGTCGTCGGGACCGACACGACGTCGCTCAACCGGCTCTGGTGCAGGGCGGCCGCGTACCGGATCACCGCGTCGGCGACCGTGTCACCGGTCAGGACCCGGACGGTCCCCGCGTAGTTGACGTACTTCATCGGTGCTCCCTCGTGACGAGGGGCATCCGCCGCGGTGACGGTTCCCTGATCCTGCTGGACAGTAGGCCGTGGTCGCCGCGCGCGTCACAGACACCGAGGCCGACGCCGACGCCGACGCCGAGGGGTCTGTCCACTCCGCGCTGTCGCTCGGGATCCCGCTGGTAGCAACGAGGTGCGTGCCGCCACCCGTGCGGCGCGGGAAGGAAGCGACTCTTGACCGAGATCACCGCCCACCACGGGCTCTTCAAGGACACGAACCTGCACGTCGACGACACCGGCGGCTCCGGCCGCACCGTCGTCCTGATCCACGGCTGGCCGCTGTCCGGCGAGTCCTGGAGCAAGCAGGTCCCGGCGTTCGTCGACGCCGGACACCGCGTCGTCACCTACGACCGTCGCGGCTTCGGTCGCAGCGACAAGCCGAAGACCGGCTACGACTACGACCACCTCACCGAGGACCTGCACACGATCCTCACCGAGCTCGACCTGCAGGACGTCACCCTCGTCGGCTTCTCGATGGGCGGCGGCGAGGTCGCCCGCTACTTCTCGAAGTACGGCACCGAGCGGCTGCACAGCGTCGTCTTCGCCTCGGCCGTGCCGCCGTACCTGCTGCAGACTTCGGACAACCCGGACGGCCCGCTGCCGAAGGAGCAGGCGGCCGAGATGACCGCGGGCCTGACGAAGGACGAGGACGCGTTCTACGACCAGTTCACGACCGACTTCTTCTCGGTGGACGGCACCCTGGTCGTCTCCGAGGAGGACCGGCAGCAGGCACTCACGCTCGCGAAGCAGGCGTCGAAGACCGCCGCGCTCGAGGCGATGGCGTCCTTCGCGAACACCGACTTCCGTGACGACCTGCCGAAGGTCACCGTGCCGACGCTCGTCATCCACGGTGACGGAGACGCGACCGTGCCGTTCGACGGCTCGGGTGCCCGCACGCACGCCGCGATCGCCGGCTCCGAGCTGCACGTCGTGGCCGGCGGCCCGCACGGCGTCAACGTCAGCCACCCGGACGAGTGGAACCGCGTGGTGCTGGCGTTCCTCGCGAAGTAGCGCGGAACGCTCAGCGTCCGCGGCACGGAACGCGACCGACAGGCGGACGGGAGGCCCGTGGCAGACCCGCCACCCCTCCCTCGCAGGCTCGGTCGGCGCGGCCCGCGTGCCGCTGGCGCGTCACGCTGATCGGCCCGCGCCCGTCCTCCTGTGCGCAGGTCCAGGGCCCCACTCAGGCCGCGGGAGCCACCAGACCGGCGCGCCGGCGCAGGTCGAGCGCGGCCGCGACGAGCTCGCGGGTGCGCGGGTGCGCGTCCGCGTCGAACAGCCGCTCCGCGGGGCCCACGTCGACGACACGACCGCCGTCGAAGACCGCGATGCGGTCGGCGACCCGGCGCACGACGGCGAGGTCGTGCGAGATGAACACGCAGGTCGTGCCGGTGGTGCGCTGCAGGTCGAGCACCAGGTCGAGGATCCGCGCCTGCACCGAGACGTCGAGGGCCGACGTGGGTTCGTCGCACACCACGAGCGGCACCGGTCCGGCGAACGCCCGGGCGATGGCCACGCGCTGCTTCTGCCCGCCGGACAGCTGGGCCGGCCGGCGGTCGAGGACGTCGGCGGGCAGCCCGACCCGCGCCGCGAGCTGCTCGGCGGTACCGTCGCCGTGCAGCAGCCGGATCGCCCGTCCGAGTACCTGTCGGACCGTCCGTCGCGGGTTGAGCGAGGCGTCCGCGTTCTGGAACACGACCTGCACGGGTGGGGTGCCGGTCGGCGTCCGGTCGCCGGCGTCCAGCGTGATCGTGCCGTCGTGTCGGACCAGTCCGGCGAGGGCTCGGCCGAAGGTCGTCTTGCCGGAACCGGACTCCCCCACGACGCCCAGCACCTCACCGCGGCGCAGCTCGAGGTCGATGCCGTCGAGGGCGACGGCGCCGTCGTACTCCTTGCGGAGGCCCCTGATCGTCGCGAGCACGTCGTGCTGCGCGGTCCCGGCGGTGGTGCCCGTCGTTCCCGCCTTGCCCGCCGTTCCTGCCTTGCCCGTCGTGATGTCGGGCAGGGCGTCGACGAGCTGCTTCGTGTACGGCTCCGTGGGGTGGAGCAGCACCTGGGTCGCGGTGCCCTCCTCGACGAGCACCCCGTGGCGGAGCACCCCGACCCGTCCGCAGTGCGCCGCGACCAGCGGCAGGTTGTGGCTGATGAGCAGGGTCGCGAAGCCGATCTCGGTCCGGAGCTCGTCGATGAGCGCCATGATGCCCGCCTCGACCGTGCTGTCCAGGCCGGTGGTGGGTTCGTCGAGCACGAGCAGGCGCGGACGGGCCACCAGGGCCATCGCGATCGCGACGCGCTGCTGCTGACCGCCGGACAGCTCGTGCGGGTACCGGACCCCGATCGTCGTCGGCGACGGCAGCCCGACCCGGGTGAACGCCTCGATCGTCGCGGTGTCCGCAGTCGCGCGGCCGGAGCCCGTGGCGCGCAGGACCTCGGCGACCTGGCGTCCGACCGTCATCGTCGGGTTGAGGGCGAGGCCGGGTTCCTGGTGGACGACCGCCACGACGTCGCTCCGGAACCGCCGGAGGCGCTCACCGCGCAGGGACGCGACGTCGACGCCGTCGACGACCAGCGCCGACGACCCGACGGCGGCGTCCGGGCCGAGCGACGCCGTCAGCGTGCCGGCGACGGTGCTCTTGCCGGAGCCGGACTCGCCCACGAGCCCGTACGAGCCACCGGGCTCGATCACGAACGCGACGTCGTCGACCACCCGGGTGCCGCGGTACGACACGGTGAGCCCCTCGACGCGGACCAGTGCGTCGGTCGTGCCGGTGGTCCGGGGCTGCTGGCTCGTGCCGGTCTGCTCGGTCACTCGGAGACCTCCTTGAGGTTGTCGGCGATCAGGTTCGCGGACACGACGATCGACGCCACGGCGACACCCGGGAACACGACCGTCCACCACGCGGCCTGCAGGTAGGCGCGGTTCGCGTTGATGTCGAGCCCCCAGTCGGCGGCCGGTGGTTGCGAACCGAGCCCGAGGAACGACAGCGACGCGGTGATGAAGATCGCGGCACCGAGGCTCAGGACCGCCTGGATCACGAAGACCCCGATCACGTTCGGCAGCAACTCGGTGACCATCGCCCGGACGGCGCTCTCGCCCTGCAGCCGTGCGGCCTGGACGTAGGACTTGCCCATCTCGACGAGCACCGCGGCCCGGACGATCCGCGCGATGCCCGGCGCGAAGAGCACGCCGACGATGAGGACGAGCGCGGGCGTCGACACCCCGAACGCACCGACGAGCACGACCAGGAAGATCAGGCTGGGCAACGCGAGCAGCACGTCGAAGAACCGCATCAGGGCGGTGTCGACCCAGCCGCGGTGGTAGCCGGCGAGCAGGCCCAGGGTGCCGCCGACGACGGTCGCCAGCGCCGCGCCGAACGGGCCGATGACGAGCGCCGGCCGGGCCCCGGCGGCGACGCGGGCGAAGACGTCGCGGCCGAGCGAGTCGGTGCCGAACCAGTGCGCAGCGCTCGGCGCCTGCAGGAGCTCGCCGGTGCGGGCGAAGGGCTGCAGGCCGAGCAGGTGCCAGCCCACGGCCAGGACGACCCACCAGAGCAGGATCGCCACGGAGACCAGGAACGTGGGACGCCGGAGGAGTCCGCGCCACCCGCGGCGGGTGACCCGTGCGGTGCCCGTGGTGGTCGACGCCGACGGACGACCGGCGAGCCCGTCGGTCTGGACGGCGCCGGGGACGACGGCGGTCATGCGGTGGCCACCCGTTCGAAGCGGATCCGGGGATCGACCACCACGAACAGCAGGTCGGTGAGCAGGAGCGCGCCGAGCGAGAGCGCCCCGGCGAGCATCACCCCGCTCTCGAGCAGCAGGGCGTCCTTGCGCTCGGCGGCCGACACGAGCAGCGCGCCGAGGCCCGGGTAGGAGAACAGGGTCTCGACGATGACGCTGCCGCCGAGCAGGGTGCCGAGGTAGATGCCGAGCACCGAGAACGTCGGGATGAGCGCGTTGCGGACGACGTGCCGGCGGACGACCTGGCCGGTGGTCAGGCCCTTGAGCACGGCGGTGCGGTGGAACTGCGACCGGATCGTCTCGATCGTCCCCGCACGCACCATCCGGGTCAGGACGGCGAGGTACGCCAGGGCGAGCACCACGGCGGGCAGCGTGAGCACCCGGAGCCGCTCGCCGAACCCGGCGTCGAGCGCACCGGACGCCTGCACGGGCACCACCCGCAGCCAGACCGCGAAGACGAGCAGCAGCACGATCCCGACGACGAACTCCGGCACCGCCGAGATCGTCAGCAGCCCGACCGTGACGGCCCGGTCGGAGCGGCGACCCTGCCGGTACGCCTGCACGGCACCGAGCGTGATCGCGACCGGCACCATGATGACGAACGCGTACGCGCCGAGCAGCAGGGAGTTGCCGAGACGACCGAGCACCAGGTCGCGGACCGGCTCGGAGTAGACGAAGCTCGTGCCCCAGTCCCCTGTGACGAACCCGCCGATCCAGTGCAGGTACCGGCTGACGAGGGACCCGTCGAGGCCGTGGTCGACGTTCCACGCGCGCACCTGCGCCGCCGTCGCGTACTGCCCGAGGGCGTTCCGGCCCGGGTCCCCCGGCACGACCTGGACGAGCCAGAACGTCAGGACGGAGACCACGACCAGGACGAGCGGGATCTGGACGACCCGTTGCCCGACCAGGGTCAGCAGACGACGGCGGCGCGCGGTGCTCATGACGCGGTGACCCCGATGCCCCGGAAGTCGAACCCGCCCGGGAAGTCCTGCCCCGACCGGAAGGTGCCCGTGACGCGCTTCTGCAGCAGGATGCTGCTCGACGCGAACGCGGGGACGATCACGGGCAGGTCGGTCCACTCGATCTCGGCGATCTGGTTCGCCAGGTCCTGCCGCTCCGACTCGTCGGTCGTCGACTCGTACCGGTCGGTCAGCTGCTCGAGCTCTGGGCTCGAGTACTTCGAGGCGTTCCAGACGGCGCCGTCGCGGTAGATCAGGTCGACGTACTGCGCGGGCAGGCGCTGCGCCCAGTTGGTGATCGTCACCGGGGCGTTCAGCCACGGGGTGTCGTCGCCGTCGGCGTAGTACTGCGCGCTCGTCAGCACCTTGAGGGTGACGTCGAACCCGCCGACCGCCTCGAGCTGCTGCTGCACCACCTGGGCGAGGGCCTTCTCGGCGTCGAGCGTCGTGATCTCGAACGAGACCGTCCTGCCGCCGAGCAGGTCCGCGACCTTCGCCTTGTCCTGCTCGCGCTGCTCGAGTCCCTTCGGCTGGATCGCCGAACTCGGGAAGAACGTGGTGTCGTTGCCGACCTCGGCTGCGCCGCCGTAGACCGTCTTGACGATCTCCTCACGGTCGAGCGCGAGGGCGAAGGCCTCACGGACCTTCGGGTCGTCGAAGGGCGCCTTGGTGACGTCGAGGAAGATGCCGTCGAACTTGTTGAAGTACGGCTCGGTCTCGGTGTGGTCCGAGGCCTGCAGCGTCGACGTCGCGGTGGGGCTGGCGGCGATCTGGTCGATCTCCCCGCTCTGGAACGCGAGCAGCTGGGCCTGGTCGTCGGCGTAGAACTTCACGTCGACCTGCTGCAGCTCCACGTCCTTCGCGTCCCAGTAGTCCGGGTTCTTCGTGAACGTGGCGCCCTGGCCGGCCGAGTACTTCGTCAGCACGAACTGTCCGGCGCCGACGGGCTGCTTGGCCCAGTTCGCGCCGGCGTCGAAGCCGGCCGGCTGGATGGTCGTGTTCGAGCCCGTGAGCAGGTAGGGGAAGTCGGCGTACGGCTTGGCGAGCGTGAAGTCGATGGTCGAGGCACCGTCGGCGGCGACCGACTGCAGGATGCCGTCGAAGCTCGACTTGCCGGGCGACTGGCTGTCCTTGCCGATGATCGAGTCGAACGTCGCGACGACGTCCTTGCTCGTGAGCGCGGCACCGTCCGAGAACTGCAGGTCGTCGCGGAGCTGCACCGTCCAGGTGCGTCCGTCTGACGACGCCTTCCACGAGTCGGCCAGACGGCCCTCGAGCTTGCCCTTCGCGTCCTGGCTGAGCAGGCCCTCGGACGCCAACCCCACGATGAACATCGCGTTGTAGTCCGAGGTGGTGAGCGGGTTGATCGTGCTGTCGGGCTCCTGGAGTCCGAGCGTGTAGGTGCCGGTGTCCGAGGACGATCCGGGCGAGGCATCGCCGCCGGACGAGCACGCGGCGAGCGTGAGGGCGAGGGCAGACGCGGTGGCCGCGAGGGCGAGGCGCTTGAGGCGACGCCGCCGCGACGTGAGGTCGACGGTCACGGATGACTCCTAGGGGTTCGGGTTGCAGGGGTGCGGTGCTGGGAGGGGTGGTGCGGTCAGCGGTGCGCGCGGTCCGGCACCCGGGGGTGTCCGAAGCGCTCGCGCAGGGTGAGGTCGTCGTACGCCGTGGCGGTCCGGCCGCGGCGCTGCAGTTCCGGCACGACGTGGTCGACGAACCGGTCGATCCCGCCGGGCAGGTACGGGAACTGCACGATGAAGCCGTCGGCGCCACCGTCGTCGGCGAGCTCCTCGAACCGGTCGGCGATCTCCGGTCCGGTGCCCGTCAGCAGGCTGCGGCGGTACGACCACTCGTAGACGTCGCGGGGCGTCGCGGGGCCGTCGGCGAGCAGCCGGTCGACCGCGGGCTTCGGCGAGCGGGTCTCGTTCGAGGTGTCGAACTCCTCGGCGTAGTCGAACGGCACGTCGACGTCGCGGCCGGACAGGTCCTGCCCGATCTGGTGCGACACGTCCTCGAGGATGAGGGCGTCCGGCGTCAGGGCGAGGATCGCGTCCGCCTCGGCTCGGGCGTCGGCGGCGGTCTCCCCCACGACCGGCATCACCGACGGCATGATCTTTACCGCGTCGGCGGAGCGGCCGTGCCGGACGGCGCGGGCGCGCAGGTCGTCGACGAAGCGTCGGACGTCCGCGGTGGAGCCACCACGGGTGAACACCGCGTCGGCCGTGTCCGCGGCGAGTTCCAGCCCGGACTCGGACCCGCCGGCCTGGAACAGCAGCGGGTGGCCCTGCGGCGGCCGGGCGATGTTGAGCGGCCCGCGCACCCGGAAGAACTCGCCCTCGTGGTCGAGACGGTGCAGGCCGTCGCGGCGCGCGAAGACCCCGGACGCCGGGTCGGCCACGATCGCGTCGTCGTCCCAGCTGTCCAGCAGCCCGTTCACGACGTCGACGAACTCGCGACCGCGCTCGTACCGTCGGGAGTGGTCGATGTGGGCGTCACCACCGAAGTTGCGGGCCTCTTCGTCGTAGCGGCTCGTGACGAGGTTCCACGCGGCCCGCCCACCGCTGAGGTGGTCGAGCGAGGCGAGGGTCCTGGCCACGTGGTACGGCTCGTTGTACGTCGTCGACACGGTCGCGGCGAGGCCGATCCGCGACGTCACCTGGGACAGCGCGGCGAGCAGCGTGAACGGTTCGGGCCGCAGCGCCCCGTAGTGGTCGACGCCCGACGGGTACCGGTCCCAGAAGTACAGGCCGTCGGCGAGGAAGAGCGTGTCGAACACGCCGCGCTCGGCGGTCTGCGCGATGTGCCGGTGGTGCCGCATGCTCAGGTGCTCGGCGGGGCGAGAGGACGGGTGCCGCCACCCGGTGACGTGCGCGCCGCCCGGGTGGAAGGCGAAGGCGCCCAGCAGGATGCGGTCGCTCATGCGGACGCCTCCTGGTCGACAGCCGCGGGCGCGGGCGCGGCTGCCGAACCGTCGTACCGGCTCGCCGGTCGCGCCAACCCGAGGTGCTCCCGCAGGGTGTCGCCGCGGTACGTGCGGTCGTACACGCCGCGACGTTCGAGCTCCGGCACGACCTGGTCGACGAACCGGTCGACGCTCACCGGGATCGACGAGAACGCGAGCATGTAGCCGTCGGCGGCGTCCTGCTCGTAGCGCTCGGTCAGCCAGTCGGCGATCTGCTCGGGCGTGCCCGGCAGGAACCGACGGCGCAGGATCGTCCGGTAGACCTCGCGCAGCGTGGTGGCCTCGGCGGCGATGCGGCGGATCGACTCGTAGACGGACTTCGACTGGTTGATCGCCGTCTCGTCGAAGACGTGCTCGAACGGTGCGTCGAGCGGCCGGTCGGACAGGTCGGTCTGCAGGTAGTGGGACAGCAGGTCGAGCGAGACGCGGTCCGGTGTCAGCTCCTCGATCTCGTCGAGCTGCCGCAGCGCGTCGGCCTCGGTGTCGCCGATCACCGGCGACACCGCCGGCAGGATCAGCATCGACGACGCGTCACGTCCGTGCTCGACGGCGCGGCGCTTGTAGTCGGCGTACAGGGCCTGCGCGTCGGCGAGGTCGTCCTGCCAGAGGGTGAAGACGCCCTCGGCCTTCGCCCCGGCCAGCGCACGGCCGGCCTCGGACGCCCCGGCCTGGAACAGCACCGGGTGGGCCTGCGGCGGCCGGGCGATGTTGAGCGGGCCGCGCACGCGGAAGAACTCGCCCTCGTGGTCGAGCACGTGCAGTCCGTCGCGCTTCGCGAAGTACCCGGACTCCTGGTCGTACAGGAACGCGTCGTCGTCCCAGCTGTCCCAGAGGCCCTGCACGACGTCGACGAACTCGGCACCCCGGCGGTAGCGGACGGCGTGGTCGAGGTTCGCGTCGCGACCGAAGTTCCAGGCCTCTTCGTCCGAGGCGCTCGTGACGAGGTTCCAGGCGGCCCGGCCCTCGCTCAGGTGGTCGATCGACGCCAGCTTCCGGGCCACGTGGTACGGCTCGTTGTAGGTGGTCGAGACCGTCGCGGCGAGCCCGATGTGCTCGGTCCGCTGCGACAGGGCACCGAGCAGGGTGAAGGGCTCGGTGCGGATGTTCACGGCGTGGTCGATGCCCGACGCGAAGCGGTCCCAGACGTACAGCTCGTCGGCGATGAACAGCGTCGCGAACCCACCGCGCTCGAGCGTCTGCGCGAACCGGACGTAGTACTCGACGTCCAGGTAGGCGTTCGGTTCGCTGCCCGGCAGGCGCCAGCTCGTGACGTGCTCGCCGCCGGGGTAGAACACCATCCCGCCGAGCACCAGGCCGCCGTCGCGGGTCATGCCGTCACCGCCTCGTGGGCCAGGACGGCGCCGAGCTGCGGGGCCACCTGCTCGGCGAACAGCGCGAGGGCGTCCGTCCGTGCACCGACGTCGGAGTAGCCGTCGTCGACCTGCACGTTGAGCTGCGTCGCGTACCGGGAGTACGGCTTCGACGCGATCGACTCCGCGATGTCGTCGGCCGTGCCGTAGTGCAGGTTGAGCGACGCGGCCTTCTCGGCCAGGGTCGTCGCCGGCGGCAGGAACGACTCGCCCCACGCGTACTTCGCCTCGATGCCCGCACGCGCCTCGCGCAGCGCGGTCTCGCGGTCCGGGGCCGGGTAGATCGCCGTCGAGAGCGCGACGCGGGGAACAGCGCCGTCCGGCAGTGCGGCGTGGTAGGCGTCCGCGGTGACCTCGGCCGGCACGGTCTGCGTGGTGCCGATCAGCACTCCGTGCCCCCGACGGGCGGCGATGGCGGCGCTCTCGGCGCTGAGCGTGGCGTCCCAGATCCGGTCGAGCAGCCCGCTGCCGTCCGGGTTCAGGCGTGCGGTCCCCGTGCCGAGTGACGCACCACGCAGCGCGTCGAGCAGCCGTGCGAGCTGCTCGTCGAACGCGGCACGACGGGTGTCGTGGTCGGCCCCGACCAGACCGGGCGCGAAGACGTCGAGGGTCTCCGGGCCGCCACCGTTCGCGACGCCGAGTTCCACGCGTCCGTCGCTGATCGCGTCGAGGACGGCGGCGTCCTCGGCGACCCGGACCGGGTCCTCGTGCGGCAGCGTGACCGCTCCGAGCCCGAGCCGCAGGGTGGACGTCCGCTCGGCGAGGGCCGCGAAGAACACGAACGGTGACGGCAGTCCGCCGCGCGCCGGTGCGTCGTCGTGTCGGAAGTGGAACTGGCGGACCCAGGCCCCGTCGTACCCGAGGCGTTCCGCCGCGGTGAAGAGCTCGAGCTCCTCGCGGTAGGCCCGGGTCGCCGGCGGCGCCTCGGTGCCGTGCGAGAACACCGCGATCCGCAACGGCACCGTGGCCGCGCGGGCGGTGCGTTCGACGTGCGTCATGCAACACTCCCTCGTCAGTGGAGCGATGCAAACACGAGCGAGCGACGCGCACGAGCGTCGACGTAACGGGGCGCAGTGATTCGTCACGGAACGTAGGAGAGCGCGAACCGCGCGGAACAGGAGCATCATCGCCGCCCTTGTGCCCGGAGCAGGACCGACGTAGCTTGGCGGCAGCTGCCCCGGACCCCGGTCGCCGGAACTCCTGTGTTCCTCGAGACGATCAGGGAGTGTCACCGTGCCGCAACAATCCGTCGACGAGACGTCATCCGCGACCACCACCGAGCCGAGCACCGCCACCGCTGCCGCACCGGTCCGCCTGGAGGCCTCGGCGTCCTCGCCCGAACAGGCCCTCGAGCAGTTGCCGGGCCTCGTCACGGGCACCTCCTGGCAGACCCGTCCGACCACCGGGGCGTACTCGTTCCGGTACCTGGCCGTCGGTGACGGCAACGTGACGCTCCGCCGGTCGCAGATGCGCGGCTACGTCCGCGGCACCGTGGCCCCCGACGACGCGTACATCGTCGTCCTGGTGCTCGGCGGCGTCGTCACGCTCGACCTCCTGCGCGGCGGCGGGCCGGTCGACAACGGCGTGCCGGCGCTGATGCCCACCGAACGACGCGCCGTCGTCGAGGCCAGCAACCACGACGCCGTCATGGTGCACCTCACCCGCGCGTTCGTGCGGTCCGTCGCCGAGGAGCGCCACGGCCTGCCCTCCGGCGGCCTGCACCTCGACGAGCGTGCCGTCCCCGCGGCGGACGCCGTCGTGCGCTGGCGGCAGGTCCTCGAGTCCGCTCGTCGGGTCCTCGCGGCGCAGGGTGTGGCCTCCACCGCCTGGTCGGACGCCACCCGGGCCGTCGCCGTCGCCTTCCTCGCCCTGTACCCACCGAAGGCCGCCGAACCGTCGAGCGCCCTGTGGGCACCGCGGAACGCCCGGATCCGGCGAGCGGTCGACCACGTGCACGAGCACGCGGCGGAGCCCATCGCCGTGTCGGACCTCGCCGCGGTGTCCGGCTTGAGCGTCCGTGCCGTGCAGGAGTCGTTCCAGCGGCTGTTCGGGATGCCGCCGTCGGCCTACGTCCGGTCCGTCCGGCTCCAGCGCGTCCGGGGCGACCTGCTGCGACTCGACACCGCGACCACCTCGGTGAGCGAGGTCGCCCGCAGCTGGGGGTTCGCCCACCTCGGCCGGTTCTCGGCGGAGTACACGAGCCGCTACGGCGAGTACCCGAAGGCCACGCTGCACCGGTGACCGGTCGAGCGCGCGCCACGCGCCCTGGGCAGGGCCGACGGGCGGACGGGAGGCGCGGGGCGGGCCCGGACCGCGCCTCCCGTCCGTCAGGTCGTCCCGTCCACCGCCCTGGCGGACGTCACGCAGACGGCGTCGCGTCGAGCGCGATGACCGCGACCTGGACCACCGCGTCGTCCGGCATGTCCGGGTAGTAGTTGGCGCGCAGCTGCCGGGCGAAGTCGACCATGTCGGTGTCGGCCGGCTGGTGCGCCGCCCGAGGGGTGAGCTCCGCCAGGCGGTGGTCGGTCACCTCGGTGACCTGGCCGGCCAACGGCGTCGCCGAGGGGTGCTCGTCGAAGACGAACACCGCGGGGCCGGTGCGGACGTCCTCGTGCCAGCGCACCGTCGTGACCTTCTCGCCGCGCTGGACGGCGTCGTGGTGCTTCTGGTGGAAGTGGATCGTCTGGGACACGGATCAAGTCTGGTCGATGTCGACCAGGTCCGCGTGCCGCGCGGCGTAGGCCGTCGCACGGCGGATCCGGCGGAGCGTCAGCGGGACGATCCAGACGAGCACCGCCACCATGAGCACGAGGAACACCGGCGGCAGGATCCCGAGGTCGCCGCGGATCCACGTGGACACCATCTGGAACGCGAGCGCTGTGTAGAGCAGCCCGATGTACGCGAGCTGGAACCGCAGCGCGAGTGGGACCACCGTGGCGTACCGGACGGCGCCGACCTGCTCAGCCGGGTCGAGCGGCAGGTCCGCGCCGCGGGCCACGATCTTCGCGAAGCGACGGAGTCGACCGAGGTCGTGGCCGGCGGACGCCCGCAAGAGCCCGTTCAACGGCAGCGACTGGAGCAGGGCCGCGAACGCGGTCGCAGTGAAGACCAGCTGGCCGGCGAGGAAGGCCGCCTGGGTGAGTCCAGCGGGGTCGTCCCCGGTGAAGGCGGCCAGGACCACCACGCCGATCGTCACGACGACGATGGACACGCCGAAGGTCACCGCGATCACCACGATCGTGTGGCGGAGTTCGGCCGGTCCGAACCGGTAGCCGACCGGGTACGCCGACGGCGACGGCTCCATGCGCCGGAACAGCGCACCGAGTGGCCGCGCGATCACCAGCAGCACCGCCGCTCCCCCGATCAGCACGACCGGCACCCAGACCGGCGCGCCGGCCGAGACCGACGCGAGCACGACGACCACCGCACCCGCCACGTCCACGGCGACCACGCCCAGCAGCCACCACCGCAGGTACCGGGAACTGTCCGTGGACGACCGGTGGTCCCAGTAGCCCGCCAACGACCCGACCACCGCAGGTCCGACGACGAACATCGGGATGCTGACGCTCACCGCGATGATCAGGACGTCCGGGACGTCGCTGAGTTCGAACACCGCCAGCAGGGTGCCCCCGAGGGTGAGCGCCGTGATCAGCACGATGAGCAGGACGTAGCTCAGGACCCGCATGGGATGACTCCTCTTCCGGCAGGACGACGCCTCCCAGTGCATCCTGGCCGAGCTCCGACGGGCCGGCCCACTTCGTGCGGAGAACCGCATCACGTCGGGTCGTCGAGGCGGCCGTCCCTACGCTGAGGACATGGCGCAGCTGCGAGCGGTCGGGTTCGACCTCGACGGGACGCTGTTCGACCACCGTGGCGCAGCGACCGCCGGTGCCGCCCGGTTCCTCGAGTCACTCGGCGTGCACGCCTCGGCGTTCGCCATCGGCCGCTGGTTCGCCGCCGAAACCGAGCAGTTCGAGCGGTGGCGAGCCGGGCAGATCAGCTTCCCCGAGCAGCGGCGCGAACGGCTGCGGGCCGTGCTGCCCGCGCTCGGCGTGCCGATCCCCGCCGACGACGGCGGGCTGGACGAGCTCTTCGACGCGTACCGGCACCAGTACGAGGCATCGTGGCGTGCGTACCCGGGGAGCCTGCCGCTGCTGCGGACGCTCCGTGTGCAGGGGTACCGCATCGGCGTGCTGACGAACGGCACCGAGACGCAGCAGGTCGACAAGCTGCGCCGCACCGGCTTGCTCGACGCGGTCGACGTCGTGTGCACCTCGGAGCGGATCGGGGTGCAGAAGCCGGACCGTCGCGCGTTCGAGACCCTGTCCGCCGAACTCGGCGTCGAGCCGAGCGGCTGCTTGTTCGTCGGGGACAGTGTCGCGCACGACGTGGAGGCGGCCTGGGCCGCCGGGATGCACGGGCTGTTGATCGACCACGAGGCCACGGACGGCCCCGACATGGAGACCCTGGTGCTCACGGCGCTCGCCGACCGCCGCGGGTGACGTGGCCGCTCGGCCGCTCGACGGCTCGGCCGCTCGACGGCTCGACGGCTCGACGGCTCGGCCGCTCGGCGGCGGCAAGCGGCCGTAGAGTGCACCATGACCCAAACACCGGCAGCATCGCCGCTGCTGCACCTCGGGGTGCTGGCCGAGTCGCGGAAACCCGACGAACGCCGCCTCCCGATCCACCCCGCCCACTTCGAGCGCATCGACCCCGACCTGCGCGCGAACATCATCCTGGAACGCGGGTACGGTCGCCGCTTCGGCGTCACGGACGACCAGCTCGAACCCCTCGTCGGCGCCATGGCGGACCGAGCCGAGCTCATCGCCGCGTCGGACGTCGTCCTGCTGCCCAAGCCCCAGGTGTCCGACCTCGAGGACCTGCGGGACGGGCAGGTCCTGTGGGGCTGGCCGCACTGCGTGCAGGACCCCGCCCTCACCCAGGTCGCGATCGACAAGCGCCTGACCCTCATCGCGTGGGAGTCGATGAACCACTGGCGGTCGGACGGCGGGTTCAGCCTGCACGTGTTCCACAAGAACAACGAGCTCGCGGGCTACTGCTCGGTCATCCACGCCCTGCAGCTCTGTGGTTCCACCGGGGACTACGGCCGCCGCCTCACCGCGGTCGTGATCGGCTTCGGGGCCACCGCCCGCGGTGCCGTCACCGCGCTGAACGCCCACGGGATCCACGACGTCCGCGTCCTGACCAACCGCGACATCGCCGCCGTGGGGTCGCCGATCCCCTCCGTCGACATGCTGCAGATCAGCCAGGACGACCACGACCCCAGCGGCAACACGGTCAAGACCGAGGACGGTCCGGTGCCGCTGGCGCCGTACCTGGCCGAGAACGACATCGTCGTGAACTGCACGCTCCAGGACCCGAACGCGCCGCTCACGTACCTGCGCACCGAGGACCTGGGCGTGTTCCGTCCGGGCAGCCTCATCGTCGACGTCTCGATCGACGTGGGGATGGGGTTCGAATGGGCGCAGGCGACGACCTTCGCCGAACCGATGACGACCGTCGGCGAGAGCACGAACTACTACGCCGTCGACCACAGCCCGTCGCTGCTCTGGAACTCGACGACGTGGGAGATCAGCGACGCGCTGATGCCGTTCCTCCGGCCGGTGATGGCCGGTGCGGCTGCGTGGGCCGACTCGGAGACGATCCGACGCGCCGTCGAGATCGAGGACGGCCACGTGCGGAACCCGGCGATCCTCGCGTTCCAGGGGCGCTCGGACGAGTACCCGCACGCGGTGGCCGGCTGACGCGGGCGCTGGGGGCGCTGGTCGGGCGCTGACCCGATGCGGAACGACGAGGTCGACGTCGTGCGACAACGGCCTCGTCGTACCGCGTCGCATCACGATCGCGGTGTGGGTCAGTCGCCGAGCGCCGACACGGGTCGACCGTTCACGAGGTCAGTTCCCCCACACGAAGAACGCGATGACCCCGCCGACCAAGACCGCGCCGATCGGGACGAGGTACACCCAGTCGTGACGGATCGGACCCTGTCCGGGCTGGTGGTCGCGCTGGAACGGGGCGACCGGGTTCCCACTCGTTCCCGGCAAGAAGTCGACGGAGTGCTGTCGGACCGGCTCGTGTCGTCGGCTGTTCATCGGACCCCCCGTGATCGCGTCTGCGGTGGGCTCTGGCGGGCTCGAACCGCCGACCACTTCGGTGTAAACGAAGTGCTCTACCAACTGAGCTAAGAGCCCGCGACACGATCCTAGAGGTCGATTCCCCGTATCGTTGCGCTGGACATCCCGTCCGTTGGCCAGTTCAGCGCTCGGCTTCATTTCGCCGATAGTAAGCCGTACACTTAACCCATGTCCGACGACCCCGTCTACGCCGTGATCCTCGACCTCGTCGACTCACGAACGCTCGACGACCGCCCCGCCGCACAGCGCGAGGTCGAGCAGGCGTTCCGCGAGACGACCGACGTCACCCCGGTGGACCCGGTGCACGCGACCGTCGGCGACGAATTCCAGGTGATCTACGCCACGCTCACCGACGCGCTCGTCGCCAGCACCGCCGCCATGCTCGCCCTGCCACCGACGGTGCAGGTCCGGCTCGGGATGGGTCGCGGGACGGTGCGGACGGTGGGGTCCGGTACGAGCGGTCCGCTCCAGGACGGCCCGGCGTGGTGGTCCGCCCGCGACGCCATCAACGAGACGCACCGCCGCGAAGACGGCCGGACGTCCTTCCTCCGGTCGTGGTTCCACGCGTCCGACGATCGCCACGGCTCCGAGGAGCGACTCGTGAACGCCTACTTCCTCAGCCGCGACCACGTCCTGGCCCGCCTGACACCCCGGGCAAGACGCATCGCGCTCGGCCTCGTCCAGGGCCGGACCCAAGCGCAGATCGCCGTGACCGAGGGGATCACCCCGTCAGCGGTGTCCCAGTCGGTGCAGAAGTCGGGTGTGGCCGCGATCGTCGAGGGCCTCCGGGTCCTCGTGGGACAGGAACGCTGATGCTCGCCGGGATCCTCCTCGCACTCATCGGTCTGGGCGACGTCGTCCGGGCCCGCACCGGTGCCGATGCACACCGGCAGCGCACGCTGACCACCATCGCGGTCGTCGTGCTGTGGGCCGGGGTGTCCGCCGTGGCGTGGCTCGGTCTCGGTGTCCCCGTGTGGGGTGTCCTCGTCACGGTGGTGCTCGCGGCGGCGTGGATCGCCACGACCGCGCCGGTCCGAGCCGGTACCGGGACCGCCGACGACGACGACCATGACGCGCCGACGACCCGGGGGCTGCTGCGGCGGTCCGGGTCCTGGCCAGCGGTCCTGCTCGCCCTCGCCGTCGCCGTGCTGCTGCTCTGGGGGCCACTGCCCGACGGCACGGGCTTCGTGGTCGACTGGCACGACGGCTCGGGCCTGGCGTTCGTCGACGCCGTTCCGCTCGCCGCCGTCGTGGGCGGTGTCGGCTCGGCGCTGTTCCTCGTCGACTCCGCGAACGTGGTCGTCGCCCAGGCACTCCCGCCGGGACTGCAGCGCGGAGCCACCACGGGCGCCGAGGCCGATGACCTCCGCCGCCGGTTCGGGCGACGCCGACGCGCCGACGCCGACGCCGAACAGTCCGGGGACAGCACGGTGAGCCTCAAGGGTGGACGACTGATCGGCCCGATCGAACGACTGCTGCTGGCCGGGTTCGCGATGGCAGGGGCCTTCCCGGTGGTCGCCGCACTGATCGCGGCCAAGGGCATCGTCCGGTTCCCCGAGATCCGGCGCGAGACGACCGGCTACCAGGCGGAGTACTTCCTGATCGGCAGCCTGGTGAGCTGGGCGATGGCCTTCGCCGCCGCCGGCATGTGCTGGCTCCTGGCGCACAGCTGATCCGCGCGGAGTCCGTCGGCCGCGTCCGCCCGTCCCCGTCCCCCGTCCCCCGTCCCCCGTCCCCGAGGTTCCGAAATCTCGGCATCTCGCGGCCCTGAGCATGTCAGTGTGGAACCTCGGCGACGAACGCTCGGCGAGTTGTGGAACCTCGGCGCAGCGAGTCCACCCGCACCGCGCCGCTTCGGAGCCGCGTCAGGCCGCGCGGCGGCCCCGACCCTCGACCTGGCGTTGGACGAAGGCCTGTCTAAGTCGCTCGAACAAAACTGCCGGACGCCCGGTGTCGGCGGATGTTGCGTGGATGACGATCCAGCCGTTCACCGCGAAGCCGTTCGACCGGCGCTGATCGTGCTGGAAGGTCCGGCGGTCACGGTGGTGATCGCCGTCGTACTCGAGGGCGATCCGGAGCGTCGGCCAGGCGAGGTCTGCTCGGCCGAGGAAGGAACCGTGGTCGTCCACGACGTCGACGTTCACCTCGGGTTCCGGGAACCCCGCATCGACCACTCCGAGCCGGAGACGGGTCTCCATGGGCGACTCGACTCCGGTCCGCACCCTGTCGAGTGCGGCTCGTGCTCGTCGTGCCGAGCGACTCCCGGCAACGATCGCGGCCGCCAGTCCGTCGATGGTTGCGAGTCCGCTCGGGCCGACGAGGTGGTCGCCGAGGACGACGAGCTCGATCGGGGTGAGCAGCGACGCCGACTCGAACCATGCGCGTGCAGGAGGGCTGACCGGGATACCGGAGCCCTGAGGTCGCGGCGGGTCAGCCACGCAGAGCTCGCTCCGGCCGCGATGGCCTGCCGCACCAGGAACGGCCTCGGCGAGTGGTCGTGTCGTGCTCGGCTCCCCATGACGAGAGCATCGCGCACGAGGCGCCGGGCCCGACCGCGGTCGGACGCATCTGTGGAGAACGACGTGGGACGGGCCTCCAGTCCGAACCCGGAGGACGCGGTGAGGTTCCACGACATGCCGCGCGATGATCACCGAGGTGCCGATCCCGGGCGAACAGCGGCCCGAGATGCCGAGATTTCGGAACCTCGGCGGCACACCTCGGAACCTCGGGCGCACCCGAGAACCCCGGGGGTGGCGGGTACCCTCTCCCTCGTGAACGGTGCCGGTGTCCTCGACGAATCCGGGCGGCTGCGGCTCCTCGGCTCCGGGGTGACGGGTGCCGCGTTCGCGGTCGTCCTCGTCATGCTCGTGCTGTCGTCGTGGACCGAGGCGACCACCACCGTCCTGGTCTCCGTCGGCATCCCGTCCGCGGCGGCAGGTGCCGCGATCGCCGTGTACCTGCAGCTCCGGTCCTGGCGGGCCGAGGGCGGGTACGAGAACTCGGTCCTGGTCCGCGACTGGGTCGCCGAGGGCCAGATCCCGGTCGGAGTACCCGCCGAGCTGTGGATCCCGCTCGTGCAGGCGCAGGCCGACCGCGAAGGAGCCGGCTGGGGCAAGGTCGTCCTCGGCACGCTGTGGATCGCGATGACGTGGTCGATGCGTGACCAGCACGACGCCCTCATCACGACGATGTTGATCCTGCTCTGGGCCGGCATGGTCCTGTGGGCGGCGGTGTGGGTCATCCCCCGCGCTCGAGCGGCCCGTGCGCTGCTCCGCCGCGGCGTCTCCACGATCGGCTGAGCGACCGCGCGGGACCATCGGCTGAGCGACCGCCGGAACCCGCTGACTACGCTCGGCGGCATGCAGAGTCGCACCCTCGGTCGCACCGGCCGCGAAGTCTCCCCCATCGGTCTCGGTACGTGGCAGTTCGGCGGTGACTGGGGTCCGGTGAGCGAAGCGGACGCGAACGCCGTGATGGACGCCTCGGTCGAGTCCGGTGTCACGCTCTTCGACACCGCCGACGTGTACGGCGACGGTCGCAGCGAGCAGCTCATCGGTTCATGGCGCGCATCGAACCCCGACGTGCCGTTGACGGTCACGACGAAGATGGGGCGCCGCGCCGAGCAGGTCCCGGCGAACTACGTCGCAGCGAACTTCCGCGAGTGGGTCGATCGCTCCCGCACGAACCTGCGGCAGGACACGCTCGACCTGGTGCAGCTGCACTGCCCGCCGTCCGAGGTCATCGGCGACGACGCCGTGTACGACGCCCTCGACGCGCTGGTCGCAGACGGCTCGGTCGCCGCCTACGGCGTCAGCGTCGAGACGGCCGACCAGGCACTCGCCGCGATCGCCCGGCCCGGCGTCGCGAGCGTCCAGATCATCCTCAACGCGTTCCGGCTCAAGCCGCTCGACCGCGTGCTGCCGGCGGCCCTGGAGGCAGGGGTCGGCATCCTCGCGCGCGTCCCGTTGGCCTCGGGGTTGCTGTCCGGCAAGTACACGACGGAGACGTCGTTCGCCGAGGGCGACCACCGCAACTACAACCGCCACGGCGAGGCCTTCGACCAGGGCGAGACGTTCAGCGGTGTGGACTACGACGACGGCGTGCGCGCGGCACAGACCTTCGCAGCGTCGCTGCCGGACGCCGTCTCGGTGCCGCAGGCGGCGCTCGCCTGGGTCATCGCGCAGGACGGCGTGACCGCGGCGATCCCCGGAGCCCGCAACCCGGAGCAGGCCCGGTCGAACGCGGCGGCCGGCGACCTGCCGGAGATCGACGGCCTGGACGCCACGGTGCGCGACCTCTACGACACGTGGTTCCGCGCCACGGTCCACGACCGCTGGTGAGGACCCGCGTCGTCGCGGTCGCGGTGGCCGCACTCCTGCTGCTGTCGGGCTGCGCAGCGCCGGGGGCGGGGATGTCGCGCGACGCTCCGCCCTGGCCGCGGCCGACCGACCTGTCCGCCCGTGCCGACGCGGCGGGGCTGCGGAACGTGTGGGGCGAGCGGCTCGCCGAGCACGTCCACACCCACCTGACGATCCTCGACGGCGACACCCCGGTGACGGTCCCGGCGAACATCGGGCACTCGGACCGGGGGAAGTTCGCCGCCGAGATCCACACGCACGACACCTCGGGCATCGTGCACGTCGAGTCCCCCACCGAGCAGACGTTCACGCTCGGTCAGTTCTTCGACGAGTGGGGCGTCTCGCTCGGCCCGGAACACGTCGGTGGCCTGCGCGGTGAGCTCACGGTGTGGGTGGACGGGCGCCGGACGATCGGCAACCCACGCTCCATCGAGCTGACGAACCGGCGCGAGGTCGTCCTGATCGTCACGACGATCGGCGAGGTCCCGCGCCTGCCAGCCCCGTTCGACTGGCCGCCGCAGTACGGCTAGCGAGCACCGCACCGCCCCCGCTCACGCCTCCTTCGGCGCGACCCACGCCAGGTCGAGCTCCCACTGCTCCACCGAGCCGGCCGGCAACTGCCACACGTACTCGTTCTTGAGCTTCTTGCCGTCCTCGCGGAACGGCCCCGTCCGGTACGGGTAGAACGCCACCGTCGGCAGCGTGCCGGGCGGCGCCGTCCGGATCGCGTTCGAGAAGTCCTTGTTCAGCCGCCGCAGTTCGGCGATGACCGCGGGGCGCGCCGCGTCCGAGTCGAAGGACCCGGCGCCCGCAGCGAGCTGGAACGCGATGTGCAGCTGGCGGTCGCCCCGGTCGTCCTCGTAGCTGATGAGCCGGTGGTTCTCGACGGCCTCGAGCAGCTCCGGGTCGCCGTAGACCACGTCGCGCACGACGTCGGGTGCGACGACCGCGCCGTTGTAGTCGACGGACAGGTCGGACCGGCCATAGTGGAACAGCAGCGGCAGGTCGAGCTCGGCTGCGTCGGCGAGTTCGTCGAAGCCGTGTGCGCGGAGCGTCTGCCGCAGTGGACGCATCCGCACGACGTGCCCGCGGTCATGGATGTTGTACCGGATCCGCGGGCTGATGTTCTCGGACCGGGTGATCGTGACGACGAGTTCACCGAGTTCGTTCGTCTCGATCAGGTACCCGAACGGGTTGAACTGGAACACCATAGGCAGCACGCCGTACTCGGCCTGCTTCGTCAGCGCGGCGGACAGCTCGGGCGACGCCGCGATCGCCCGGCGCAGCTGCACGCTGAACGGCGTCTCGATGCCGAGGTTGATCTCCAGGTCGCTCGCCCCGTACGAGCCGAGGACGGCCTGTGCGTACTGCTCGATGTGGGCGCGCATGTTCTCGCTGATGCCCTCGCCACCGAACGCCGCGACGATCGTGTACTCGCTCCAGTCGATCCGGTCGTCCTCGAACAGCGCCTTCAGGAACGGCGGGTAGCTGCAGATGATGTACGTGAAGTCGGTGCCGAACTCGCGCATCGTCTGCACGATCTTGTCGCGGTCGGGCCCGATCGACTTGATCATCGACGACTCGGTGAGCGACGCCGTCACGTTCATGCCGGTTGCCCACGCCCCGAGCGAGAACGCGTTGAGCACGAACGGCTGCTTCGGCAGGTCCTTCGCGGTGCGCGAGAACCCGAGCTGCAGCAGTTGCCGTGTGGCCTGGCGTTCGTCGGGACCGCGCACCCAGCTGGTCGGCGTGCCGCTCGACCCGCTCGACTCGTCGACGACGACCCCGCGCCGTGGCAGCCGTCCGTCGACGCAGCGCTCGGGGATGCTCCACCGCTTGACGTACGACTCCTTGTCCATCTCGGGCAGCCCCGAGATCGCTGCGGCGATCCCGCCACGCGTGTCGAGACGGAACGGACGGGAGGCCCGCCCCGCCTCCGCCAGGAAGGCCCCGTACGCAGGCACCCGCTTCGCAGCCCGCTCCACGGTCCGCCAGGCACGCCAGCGTCCGAGGGTCCAGCGGAGCGGTTCGATGCCCGGCGTGAGCAGGAGCTTGTGGGTGCCGACCCGCGGCATGAACAGCGCCACGAAGGTCTCGACGACCCAGACGACCGAGAACACCGCCGCGCGCTTCACCGTGCACCCCCGACCGTCATCGCGGCCGCCGGTCTACGGTGTGCCAACGGCGGTGGCGCGCTGTGCCCGAAGCGGAACAGCATCCACGCCATCCGGCCGTCGGACTCGTCGACGCCGGCCTGTTCGACGAAGGCCGCGTGCGACCGCGGGTTCGTGATCACGGTGCCGAACGGGTGCAGGGCGATCCCCCGCGCGGTGAACTCGAGCCAAATCCGCATGAACACCCGGCCGGCCTCGACGTACTCGGCCGGCGTGCGGAACGGCCCTTCGAGCCAGCCGAGCTGCCGGACCCCGCGCATGGTCGACAGGTACACGCGCTTGAAGACCCCGCCGACGCCGGGGGCTTCCCACAGCCCGCGGTGCTCCATCGCGAACCGGAGCACCGGTCCGGGCATGAGCATCGTCTCGGCTGACAGACCGTCGCCGGTCGTCGCGGCCTGCCGCTTCGAGAACCGCAGCCAGTGCAGGATCTCGTCGTGCACGGCGTCGTGCTGCAGGTCGTCGAACAGCGTCTCCTGGTTCACCCGCACGATCTCGTCGACGGTCGCCCGGTCGGACGTGGTGCGGAAGCGCTGCCCGGCTGCCGACGCGATGGCGGACGCGGCCTCGATCGCGGAATCGTCCACCAGGGTGGCGTCGTAGGGCCTGCGTGAGGTGCGCCGCGCGAGGAAGCGACCCAGGGCCTCCCGGTCGTCCGCCGTGACCGCCCGCGGACGCAAGGTCACGCTGCCCAAGCGGTGCAGACCGTCATCGGCCGCGCCGTCCAGCCGGCCGAAGTCCATCTCGGCGTGGTCGAGCCGTTCCTGCACGGAGAAACCGTGCGCCCGGGCGACGACCTCGAGCCCCGCCAGGAACACCCCCGCGCAGACGTGCCCGAACGGGATGCCGAAGGACTCCGCCGGCAGCCCCCGTCGCAGGTCGTAGAACACGGTCGCGGTGCGGTCGTCCTCGACGCGCACGACGATCGGTTGCGAGTTGTGCGGCGACGGGTAGTGTCGCGCGTCCTCGATGATGCCGGTCCACGGTGATGCCATCGGTTCCCCCTCGGTGGTCTCTGGCACCGATCATACGAACCCCCTCCGACGCCCATGCCGCTGCCGGCATGCGGGGTCGCCGCGACCTGCGTAGCCTGCTGCCATGGGCACGATCCGGACCGGCACCGACCTCGCCGCGGTCGAGGACGTCGTCGCGGGCATCTCCGCCCACGGTGAGCGGTACCTGGACCGGCTCTTCACCGTGCGGGAGCGTACCGACGCGGGCGACGACCCGGAGCGTCTGGCGGCACGGTTCGCGGGCAAGGAAGCGGTGGTGAAGCTCCTCCGCCCCGCGCCGGAACAGGCGATCCCGCTGCGCGACGTGGCGATCGTCCTCGACGACCGCGGGGCGCCGACGGTCGAGCTAACCGGGGCCGCCGCCGCGCTGGCCGAGTCGGTCGGGTGCGGCCCGATCGCGGTGTCACTCGCGCACGAGCGGGGGCTGGCCGTGGCGACGGCGGTCGCGCTGTCCGACCGCTGACGGGGCGCACCGGCACCACCGCCCGCGCCACCCTGTACCACCGCACAGGGGCGTCGGACGCCGTGCGGTTTCGCGCACCCGCACGGCGGTTTCCCGAGGCCCGGTCTTCCTTATCGTTGCCGTCATGGACCAGGAACCACAGCTCTCCAGCACGACCGCATCGACGGCGACCACGACCGCGACGCTCGCCGACCCGGCGATCGAGCAGGCCGTCCGCCGCGCCCTCGCCGACCACGGGCGCCTGACCGTGGACGCGCAGGACGTCGCCTCGATCGCCGACCTGTACGCGCTCGGGCTGTCGTCGCACGCCACGGTGAACGTCATGCTCGCCGTCGAGTCCGAGCTCGACGTCGAGTTCCCCGACTCGGTCCTGAACCGGTCCACCTTCGCCACCGTCGAGTCGATCGTGGCCGCTGCGGAGCTCGCCTCGTGACCCTGACCATGGCGGCGACCGCGGTCGTCGACCGGTTCGCCGAGCGTGCCGCCGCCGTCGCCGCGGTCGCTGCGCAGTTCGCGGACGAGGTCGACCGCGACGCCCGTCCGCCGCGCGAGGCCATCGCTGCGATGCGCGAGTACGGTCTGCTCGCCGCTGCCGTCCCCGCCGAGCACGGTGGCGAGGGCGCCTCGGTGTCCGAGCTCTCCGCGATCGCCACCGAGCTCGGGCGTGCCTGTGCCGCCACCGGGATGGTCTTCGCGATGCACCAGGGCCAGGTCATGGCGCTCTGGCGGCACGGCGGCGACGGTGCCGGCGTGCTCGAGACCATCGCCGCGGTCCGCGACGGCGCACTCGTCGCCTCGGCCACGACGGAGCGCGGGGTCGGTGGCGACGCCCGTCGTTCCACGTGCTCGATCGAGGCCACCGACGACGGCCGGATCCGCCTGCGCAAGGACGCGCCGGTGATCTCGTACGCCACCGAGGCCGACGCGGTGTTCGTCACCGCCCGCCGCGACCCGGACGCCCCGGCCTCCGACCAGCGGCTGCTCATCTGCCGGACCGACTCGATGGTGCTGTCGCAGACCTCCACCTGGGACACCATGGGGCTGCGCGGGACCTGCAGCAACGGCTGGATCCTCGACACCGAGACCACCGTCGACCGGGTGTTCCGCGACGACTACGCCGCCATCTCGGCGCAGACGGTCCTGCCGGTCTCGCACGTGCTCTGGGCCTCGGTGTGGCTCGGCATCGCCGCCTCGGCGAGCGAGCGCGCCCGGACCGCCGTCCGCAAGCAGGCCCGCGCCGCGATCGGGACGACCCCGCCCGGAGCACTCCGGCTCGCCGAACTCCTGGTCGACCTGCAGGCCCTCGCCGACTCCGTCCGGCACGCCGCCGAGCGGTTCGACGCCGCTGCCGACGACCCCGAGGTGCTCGCCTCGAGCGCCTACGCCCTCGCCGCGAACGCCCTGAAGATCGGGGCGTCCGAGCGCGTCACCGACATCGTCACGAAGGCGATGCGGATCGTCGGGATCGCGGGCTACGCCGCCTCAGGTCCGATGAGCATCGCCCGACACCTCCGAGACGCCCACGGTGCCGCCGTCATGGTGAGCAACGACCGTCTCCTCAAGAACGACGCCGACCTGGCCCTCATGACGGGAGTGATCCTGTGACCATCACGGACCCCACCACCACCACGACCAGCACGACCAGCCCCACCGCTCCGGACCTCGACGCCGCCCGCGCCGCACTCCGTGCCCGCCTGCTCGCCGACCGCGTGCTCATCGACCTCGGCTCCCCCGGGCTGTACGGCCGCACCGGCGTGTTCGAGCGCGTGTACACGGCCGTCGACGCCGCAGCCGAGCGCAGCCAGCATGACCTCGACGCCGAGGTGCTGCGGTTCCCGCCGGTCGAGCCGCTCGCCGCGTTCGAGCGCACCGACTACATCGCGTCGTTCCCGGACCTCGCCGCGTCGATCTCCGGCTTCACCGGCGACGACCGCACGCACCAGGCACTGCTCGCCGCCCGCGAGCGCGGTGAGCGCTGGGAGGGCTTCCTCGAGCCCGCCGACCTCATGCTCACCCCCGCGGTCTGCCACCCGGTGTACGGCCTGGTCGGCGACACGATCCCGCAGGAGGGCCGCTTCTTCGACATCGTCGGCGACTCCTTCCGCCGCGAGCCGTCGCTCGACCCGATGCGCCTGCAGGCCTTCCACATGCACGAGTTCGTGCACATCGGCACGCCGGCGTCGGCCCAGCAGCACCGCGACGGCCGGATCCCGGTGATGCGCGAGCTGCTCGAGTCGTTCGGGCTCGAGATCGACGTCGTCCCCGCCAACGACCCGTTCTTCGGCCGCGTCGGGCAGATGCTCGCCCGCAACCAGGTCGAGCAGGCGCTCAAGTTCGAGTTCGTCACGCCGGTCTACGGCGACGACCACCCGACCACGGCGATCAGCTCGGCGAACCTGCACGAGGACCACTTCGGCACCTCGTTCGGCCTCCGCACCGCCGACGGCGAGGTCGCCCACAGCGCCTGCATCGCCTTCGGCCTGGAGCGCATCACCATCGCCCTGTTCGCCGCACACGGCACGGACGTCGACGCCTGGCCGGCGTCGGTCCGCGCGGCACTCGAGCTGTGACGACGCTGCACGGATGGTCCGGTTCGCCGGCCGTCCGCGCCGCCGTGCAGCTGCCGCCCGCGGCGCGGGCCGGCGTCGTCATCTGCCCGCCACTGGGTCAGGAAGGCGTGATCGCGTACCGCACGCTCCGCCTGCTCGCAGACCGCCTGGAGGCCCGTGGTATCGCCTCGGTGCGCTACGACCCGTCCGGACGTGGTGACGGCGCACCCGACACCGACCCCGACGCGCAGGTCCGGTCCGCACGCCACGCGGCCGCCGTGCTCCGCACGTCGGGAGTGCAGCGCGTGGCGTTCGTCGGGCTCGCCTCCGCAGCCCTCGTCGCCGCGGCCGCCGCGGAGGACACCGACGCCCTGCTCGTCTGGGACGCCCCGGCGTCCGGTCGGGGCTGGCTCCGTCGGCAACGTGCCCTCGCGACGATCACGATCGGCAGCGAGCGGATCGTGGACGGCGTCGAGAGCCTGATCGGCATCGAGGTCGAACCCGACGAGGCGACGGCGCTCTCCGCCCTCGCCTTCGCGCCGCGCACCGGTCCGACCGTGGCGTTGGTGCGGCCCGAGACCCGCGCGCCGAAGGCCCTCGGACCCGTCGAGACCGTCGAGGTGCCCGGCAGCGCCGAGTTGCTCGACGGCACGAGCATCCACGCCCGGATCCCCGGAGCCGCGGTCGACCGAGCCGTCGCCTGGCTCGACGCCTGGGCGCCGACCGCTGCGGCGCCGGTGGTGCCGCCCGTGCTCGACGAGGTCCTGGACGTCGACGGCCGCGTGTCGGAGCGCATCGTCCACCTCGGCCCCGACGCGTTGTTCGCCGTCGAGACCGTGTCATCCGCCCAGCACCACGACGCCCCGCTCGTCGTCCTGCACAACGGCGCCGCCGAACACCGGGTCGGTGCCACCGACTACCAGGTCGACCTCGCCCGTGCCCTCGCGCGTGACGGCGCCCGCGTCGTCCGGGTCGACCGCCGTGCCACCGGCGAGAGCACCAGCGTGCGCGAGGACGAACGCAGCTTCCTCTTCGCCCAGGAGTGGGTGGAGGACCAGTCCGCCGTCGTCGCCGACCTCGGCACCCCTTCGGACCGCCTGGTGCTCGTCGGCATGTGCGCCGGCGCGTGGCTCGCCGGTCGGTCGGCGGACGAGGCTCCGCGCCTGGTCGTCGAGATCAGCCCGAACGACTACCGCCGGCAGCCGGCGGCCCCCGGCAGCTACGAGGACGCCGTCCGCGCGGTCGACGCGCCCTCGGCACGTCGACTGTGGGTCCGTCGGCGGTACAACGCCGTCGTGCCGAAGGCCCTGCGCGAGTGGATCGCGCGGCGGGACCGCGTCGGCGGCGTCGTCGAGCACGTCCGGCCGCTCGTGGAGCACGGCACCGACGTCGTCGTGATCGCCGCCCCGGACGACGCCGCGCTGTTCGACCGGCTCGGCGGACAGAAGGCCCTGCGCCGCTACGGCGGTGTCGGTCGGCGCGGTTCGGTGTCGATCGTGCGGGTCGAGGACGGCGACCACTCGCTGTTCTCCCCCGTGATGCGTCGCGCCGTGCGCGCCGAGGTGCGCTCCCGCGTCGCGGCGACGTTCCCCGTCCCCGCCTGACCCGTCGACCCGCTCCGGTGCGTGTGCATCGAGCGACGTTCCACGAGCGGATCGACTCGTGGTCTGTCGCAGTGTGCGCACGCATCAGGTGCGTGTGCATGTTCCGACGATCCACCGGTCGATCGACGCGTGCTTCGTCGGAACATGCGCGCGCAACGACAGCCCGCGCGAGCGTCAGGCGAGTGCAAGCTCGCGCGCCACGGCGTCCGGGTGCTCGACGTGCGCGAAGTGCCCGCAGTCGTCGAGCAGCACCGTGCGGACCTGCGGCACGAGCTCCCGAAGGGCCTCGAGGTCCGAGACGCGCGCGAACACGTCGTCGCGCCCGGCGATCGCGGTGACCGGGCAGGTGATCCCCCGCCAGCGGCCGAGGTCGTAGCCCGCAGCGGTCCGCGCCGCGTCGGTGAACCGGGTCGGCCGGAGTTCCCGAACGAAGGCGTCGAGGACACTGCGGTCGAGGCGTCGCACGTGCGTGAACACCGGCGCGGCGAGCAGCGGCAGCAGCCCGACGCGGGACAGCGCCCGGAGCATCTGCCGCGCGGCCTCGCCGGTGATCGACAGGCCCGCACGCAGCAGGGTGAACGACGGCAGCGTCCGGAGCCCTCGGAGCGGGTGCCGTGCGGCGTCCGCGGTCGCGACGGTCGTGCCGGACACCAGGGCCACCGAGCGCACGAGCCGGGGCGCGACGACCGCCAGGTGCATCCCGACGAAAGCCCCCATCGAGTGCCCGACGACGTCCACCGTCGTGATCCCGAGTGCATCCAGCACCGTGACCAGCGACACGGTCACGTCGTCGAGGTCGAACGCACCGCTCGGCGCCGGCGACGATCCCCATCCCGGCAGGTCGACGAGCACGAGGCCACGGTCACCGACGCCGCGCGCCGCGGTCAGCAGCGGGGTCCACGTCGACCAGGAGCCCGCGACGCCGTGCAGCAGCAGGAGCGGGTCGGGACCCGGGCGGTGGTGCACCACGACGGGTCCGGCGGGCGTCAGGACCTCGGTGCGCCGGAGGTGCCACGTGGCGGGCGTGGGCGACACCGGGTAGGGGGCGTAGGCCTCGGTGGTGACCACACGGTCACGTGCATCCGTGTCGATGGCGTGCACCGGGCCTCCTGTCCGCTGTCGACGCGGATGCGTCGCAGGAGGGATTCGGAACGCTAGCCGACCGGGACGGGTGCGGTGCAGGCGGCGAGGCGGTCGAGCGCGGCCTTGTACTCGGCGACGTCGCGCTGCAGGCCGGGCTCGGTGATGATCGAGGCCTTGATGCGGCCCTGCACGTCGATGACGAAGGTCGCGCGGGTGGCGAAGCCCTTGTGCTCGAGGAAGACGCCGTACTCCTTCGAGACCGCGCCGTGCGGCCAGAAGTCGGCGAGGAGCTCGAAGTCGTAGCCGTTGAGCTCGGCGAAGGAGCGGAGCGTCGCCTTGGAGTCGACCGAGATGCCGATCAGCTCGACGCGCTGGTCCTGGAACATCGCGACGTTGTCCTGCAGGGCGCAGAGCTCGTTCGTGCAGTTCGACGAGAACGCGAGCGGGAAGAAGACGAGTGCGACCGGGCGGTTGCCGCGGAAGTCGCTGAGTCGGACGTGCTCACCGAACTGGTTCGGGAGCTCGAAGTCCGGCGCGAGAGAGCCGATCTCGAGAGCCATCGGGACGTGTGCTTCTTCCTCGGGTGTGGGGTGTACCCGTCGGGTCCGTGCGCACGCGGGTCGCGTGTGCACGATCGGCCATGCTACGCCGACCGCACCCGAATGCAAGCACCCGCCACGTGCACCGCACCATCAGCATCACCGTCGGTGCTGGGGCCTAGAGTGGACGGGGCCCCATCCGGTCGTGACCCGACCACCGGAGCCACCATGTCCACCACCACGAGAACGAACGAGGTCAAGGGTGACGGTGAACGACCAGGACCCGTACAGCACCGGGGCGAACGACCAGGACCCGCAGGAGACCGCCGAATGGCGTGAGTCCCTCGACGGATTGGTCCAGACCCACGGACACCAGCGCGGTCGCGAGATCATGCTGAGCCTGCTCAAGCGGTCCAAGGAACTGCACCTCGGTGTGCCGATGGTCCCGACGACGGACTACGTGAACACCATCGCGCCGGAGAACGAACCCGAGTTCCCCGGCGACGAGGAACTGGAGCGCCGGTACCGCCGGTGGATCCGCTGGAACGCGGCCATCACGGTGCACCGCGCGCAGCGTCCGGGCATCAGCGTCGGCGGCCACATCTCGACGTACGCGTCGAGCGCCGCGCTGTACGAGGTCGGCTACAACCACTTCTTCCGCGCGCAGGACCACGCGTCCGGCGGCGACCAGGTGTTCTTCCAGGGCCACGCCTCTCCCGGCATGTACGCCCGCGCCTACATGGAAGGACGTCTCGGCGAGGACCAGCTCGACGGGTTCCGGCAGGAGAAGTCCCACGCCGGTGGCGGACTGTCGTCGTACCCGCACCCGCGGCTGATGCCGCACTTCTGGCAGTTCCCGACCGTGTCGATGGGCATCGGCCCGATCAACGCGATCTACCAGGCGCAGCAGGCCAAGTACCTCACCAACCGCGGCATCAAGGACGCTTCCGACCAGCAGGTCTGGGCGTTCCTCGGCGACGGCGAGATGGACGAGGTCGAGTCGCGCGGACAGCTCCAGGTCGCCGCGAACGACGGCCTCGACAACCTGAACTTCGTGATCAACTGCAACCTGCAGCGGCTCGACGGTCCGGTGCGCGGCAACGGCAAGATCATCCAGGAGCTCGAGGCGTTCTTCCGCGGTGCGGGCTGGAACGTCATCAAGGTCGTCTGGGGGCGTGAGTGGGACGACCTGCTCGCCCGCGACACCGAGGGCGCGCTGCTCAACCTGATGAACCAGACGCCGGACGGCGACTACCAGACGTACAAGGCCGAGAACGGCGCGTACGTCCGCGAGAACTTCTTCGGGCGCGACCCGAAGGCGCTCGAGCTCATCGAGGGCTACAGCGACGACCAGGTCTGGAACCTCAAGCGCGGTGGCCACGACTATCGCAAGGTCTACGCCGCGTTCAAGGCCGCGACCGAGCACAAGGGCCAGCCGACGGTCATCCTGGCGAAGACGGTCAAGGGCTACGGCCTCGGCCCGAGCTTCGAGGGCCGCAACGCGACCCACCAGATGAAGAAGCTCACGCTCGACAACCTCAAGCAGTTCCGCGACGAGATGCGCATCCCGATCTCCGACGCGCAGCTGGAGGAGAACCCCTACACGCCGCCGTACTACCACCCGGGCAACGACGACGAGGCGATCCAGTACATGCACGAGCGTCGTCAGGCGCTCGGCGGCTACGTGCCGGAGCGTCGGACCAAGTACACCTCGATCACCCTCCCCGAGGACGCGAAGTACCAGGTCGTCAAGAAGGGCTCCGGCAAGCAGGAGATCGCCACCACCATGGCGTTCGCCCGGCTGCTGAAGGACCTGCTCCGCTCCCCGGACTTCGGCAACCGCGTGGTGCCGATCATCCCGGACGAAGCGCGCACGTTCGGCATGGACGCGTACTTCCCGACGGCGAAGATCTACAACCCGAACGGCCAGCACTACACTTCGGTCGACCGCGAGCTGCTCCTGGCGTACAAGGAGAGCCCGCAGGGCCAGATCATCCACGTCGGCATCAACGAGGCCGGGGCCATGGCGGCGTTCACCGCGGTCGGCACCTCGTACTCGACGCAGGGCGAGCCGCTCATCCCGGTCTACGTCTTCTACTCGATGTTCGGGTTCCAGCGCACGGGTGACGCCATCTGGGCCGCCGGCGACCAGATGACCCGTGGCTTCATGATCGGCGCCACCGCCGGTCGCACGACGCTGACGGGCGAGGGGCTGCAGCACGCCGACGGCCACTCGCTGCTCCTCGCGACGACGAACCCCGCCGTGGTGTCGTACGACCCCGCGTACGGGTACGAGATCGGGCACATCGTGCAGGCCGGCCTCGACCGGATGTACGGCACGAACGAGGACGGCTCGCCCAAGCACAGCGACCCGAACGTCATGTACTACCTCACGGTCTACAACGAGCCGATCGTCCAGCCGGCCGAGCCCGAGGGCATCGACGTCGACGGCATCGTCAAGGGCATGTACCTGCTCAAGCCGAGCGAGCACGACGGCCCGAAGGCCCAGCTGCTCGCTTCCGGTGTGGCCGTGCCGTGGATCCTCGAGGCGCAGCAGCTCCTCGCCGAGGACTGGGGCGTCTCCGCCGACGTCTGGAGCGTCACGAGCTGGGGTGAGCTGTACCGCGACGGTCTCGACGCGGAGCAGCACGCGTTCCTCAACCCGAACGAGTCGCCGCGCACGCCGTACGTCACCGAGCGCCTGCTCGCCACCGAGGGGCCGGTCGTCGCCGTCAGCGACTTCATGCACCAGGTGCAGGAGCAGATCCGCCCGTTCGTGCCGACCGACTACGCCACGCTCGGCGCCGACGGCTTCGGCTTCTCGGACACCCGTCCGGCCGCTCGCCGCTTCTTCCACATCGACGGCCCCTCGGTCGTCGTGCGGACGCTGCAGCAGCTCGCCCGCCAGGGCAAGGTCGACGGCGCACTCGTCCAGCAGGCGATCGACAAGTACCGCCTGCACGACGTGACCGCCGGCACCACGGGCAGCGCGGGCGGCGAGAGCTGATCAGCAGGTGACGCCCGTCCAGCCGGACACCGAGGGCCTGTCGAAGGCCCAGAGCCAGGAGAGCGCGCGCGAGCGGGCGCTCTCCTGGCTCCGTCAGGTGTCCGGAGAACTCTCCACCGCCACGATCAAGCGGCTCGAGGACACCCTCCCCTGGTACAGCGAGATGCCGCCGGGGCGCCGCTCCGCCGTGGGCCTCGTCGCCCAGGCGGGCATCACCTCGTTCATCAGCTGGCTCGAGGGCACCGCGTCGACGCCGTGGATCGCCGCGGCCGACGTCTTCGGTTCGGCCCCGCGTGAGCTGCTGCGCTCGGTGAGCCTGCAGCAGACCCTGCAGCTCATCCGCGTGGTCGTGACCGTGGTCGAGGAACGCGCTGCCGACGACGAGATGCTGCAGGAAGCGATCCTGAAGTACTCGCGGGACATCGCCTTCGCGGCGGCGGACGTCTACGCCCGGGCGGCCGAGGCCCGCGGGCTGTGGGACGCCCGACTCGAAGCGCTCGTGGTCGACTCGATCCTGTCGGGCGAGTACGACGACGAGCTGCCGTCCCGCATCGCCGCCCTCGGGTGGCACGGGCACGGCGAGGTCGCGGTGCTCGTCGGCACGGCACCGAAGCAGCTCGAGGTCGACCAGGTCCGCCGCACCGCCCGCCACATGGACGCCGACGTGCTCGTCGGCGTGCAGGGCTCGCGGCTCGTCGTGGTGATCGGGCGCTCGACCCCGCGGGACGACGTCCCCGAAGGAGAGGACCCGGTCTCGTTCACCGCCATCGCGCAGGCCCTCGAACCGCTGTTCGGCGAGGGCCACCTGGTGCTCGGCAACGAGGTCCCCGGGGTCGTCGACGCCTCGACCAGCGCGAAGGCAGCCCTCGCCGGGTTCGCCGTCGCGCGGGCATGGCGCGGGGTCCCCCGTCCGGCGCTGGCCGACGACCTGCTGCCCGAACGTGCCCTGGCCGGCGACCCGCTCGCCCGGTCCGCCCTGGTGCAGCGGATCTACGTGCCGCTCAAGGACCAGTCCACCGAGCTCCTGCAGACCCTGTGGTGCTACCTGGACACCGGTCGGTCGCTCGAGGCCACGGCGCGCGAGCTCTTCGTGCACCCGAACACCGTCCGCTACCGCCTGCGCCGCGTCGCGGACATCATCGGGTGGGACGCCACGCACGCTCGGGACGCCCTGATCGTGCAGTCGGCCCTGATCCTCGGCGCGATGTCCGAATCGGCCACGGGTCGTCGCCGCATCACCCCTCGCCGGTAGGGAACCGACAATGTCACGCGGGGTTTCGTGTGGGAAGCCCACACGGGCCCCGCGGTGCATGAGCGACAGGATTGTCCGGTGATCGTCGTCGTCGCGCCCGGACAGGGCTCCCAGACCCCCGGCTTCCTCGCCCCCTGGCTCGAGGACGCCGCCGTTCGTGAACGTGTCGGGCAGTGGTCCGAGTCGATCGGGGTGGACCTCGCCGCACACGGCACCACGTCGGACGCGGACACCATCAAGGACACCGCACTCGCGCAGCCCCTCATCGTCGCCGCCGGTCTCGTGACCGCCGACGCGCTGCTGGCCGACGGCCGCCGTGCGCTCGTCGGCGGGGTCGCCGGGCACTCGGTCGGCGAGTTCACCGCCGCCGCGGTCGCCGGGGTCCTCGAGCCGACCGACGCCGTGTCGCTCGTCGCCGAGCGAGGCCGGGCCATGGCGGACGCCGCTGCCCTCGAAGCGACCTCGATGGCCGCCGTGCTCGGTGGCGACGCCGACGCGGTCGCCGCAGCACTGCAGTCCCACGGGCTCGTCCCCGCGAACCACAACGGCGGCGGCCAGACCGTCGTCGCCGGCACGGCCGCCGGCATCGCCGCGCTCGTGGCGGACCCGCCCGCCAAGGCCCGCGTGGTCCCGCTCGCGGTCGCCGGTGCGTTCCACACCCACTTCATGGCCCCCGCGGTCGAGCGCGTGGCCCCGGTCGCCGCGGCCGCCACGGTGCACGACCCGACCCTGCCGATCTGGACCAACGCCGACGGTTCACGGGTCGACGACGGTCGCCGGTTCGTCGACCTGATGGTCCAGCAGATCGCGAGCCCCGTGCACTGGGACGCCGTGATGGAGTCGTTCGGGGCCGCCGGCGTCACCGGCATCATCGAGCTCGCGCCGGCCGGCGCCCTGGTCGGGCTCGCTAAGCGCGGCCTGCGCGGTACGCCGTCCGTCGCCATCAAGACCCCCGAGGACCTGCCCGCAGCGATCGACCTGCTGCAGCGCGCAGACCAGGAAGCAGACGCCACCGCATGACCGAACGTCCCGCACTCTCCCAGCGCCGCGGCCACGAGTTCACCCGGATCCTGGCCTTCGGCGCCGCCCGCGGCGAGAACGTCGTGCCGAACGACGACCTGGTCGGCCCGATCGACTCGTCCGACGAGTGGATCCGCCAGCGCACCGGGATCATCACGCGCAAGCGTGCCGGCAAGGACGTCGAGGCCGTCGACCTCGCCGAGGCCGCCGCGCGCGAGGCGATCGAGAAGGCCGGCCTGTCCCCCGACCAGATCGGTGTCGTGCTGGTCAGCACCGTGACGCACACCGTCGCGACCCCGTCGATCGCGTCGCTGCTCGCCGAGCGAATCGGCGCGACGCCCGCCGCCGCGTACGACATCAGCGCCGCGTGCGCCGGGTACGCCTACGGCATCGCCCAGGCCGACTCGTTCATCAAGTCCGGCCTCGCCGACCACGTCCTGGTCGTCGGTGCCGAGAAGCTCAGCGACGTCGTCGACCCGACCGACCGCTCGATCTCGTTCCTGCTCGGCGACGGTGCGGGCGCGGCCGTCGTCGGCCCGAGCGACTTCCCCGGAATCGCCCCGACCATCTGGGGCTCGGACGGCTCGAAGTGGGACGCCATCGGCATGACGGCGACCTACAACGAGTGGGAGGCCGGCGCGCCCCGCCCGACCATGCGCCAGGCGGGCCAGACGGTCTTCCGCTGGGCCGTGTGGGAGATGGTGAAGGTCGCCCGCGAAGCGCTCGAGACCGCCGGTGTCCGACCGGAGGACCTCTCGGCGTTCGTGCCGCACCAGGCGAACATCCGCATCATCGACGAGTTCGCGAAGCAGCTCGGCCTGCCCGAGTCGGTCACGATCGCCCGTGACATCACCACCACCGGCAACACCTCCGCCGCGAGCATCCCGCTCGCCACCCACCGCCTGCTCGAGGAACACCCCGAGCTGTCCGGCGGGCTCGCCCTGCAGATCGGCTTCGGTGCCGGGCTCGTGTTCGGCGCCCAGGTCGTCGTCCTGCCCTGATCCCACCCGGCCGCGCATCCCGCGCGGCCAGCGACCACCCCGACGAGTCTCCGGGCGCGAGCACGCTGCGTGCCCTAGGCTGGTCCACGGTCAAACGACACCCCCCTCAAGGAGAAACTCATGGCCCTGTCCAACGAAGAAGTCCTCGCCGGCCTGGCCGAGCTGATCAACGACGAGACCGGTATCGCCACCGACACCGTCGCCGCCGACAAGTCCTTCACGGACGACCTCGACATCGACTCCATCTCGATGATGACCATCGTGGTCAACGCCGAGGAGAAGTTCGACGTGAAGATCCCGGACGAAGAGGTCAAGAACCTCAAGACCGTGGGCAACGCGGTCGACTACATCGTCAAGGCCCAGGCCTGACACGAGCTTCCTGAGCGCCGCGGCCAGCGGTCACCGTCGGCCGCGGCGCTCATCTTGTTCCCCAACGAAAGAACCGTCGTTCCATGACCAAGAAGACCGTCGTCGTCACCGGGATCGGTGCGATCTCACCCCTCGCCGCGACTGCCCCGGAAACGTGGGACGCGCTGCTCGCCGGCAAGTCCGGCATCACCCGCATCGAGGACCCGCGCTACGCCGAGCTCGAACTCCCCGTGGAGTTCGCCGGCCAGGCACGTCGGTTCCTCACCGACCAGCTCACCCGCCCCGAGTCGAAGCGCCTGGACCCCTCGTCGCAGCTGTCGCTCGTCGCGGCGCGTGAGGCGTGGGCCGACGCCGGCATCGACGCCGAGTCCGTCGTCCCCGAGCGCCTCATCGTCGACTGGGCGACCGGCATCGGCGGCGTGAACACCCTGCTCGACGCCTGGGACACCCTGCGCGAGAAGGGCCCGCGTCGGGTCCTGCCGATGACGGTCCCGATGCTCATGGCGAACGGTCCGGCCGCTGCCATCGAGATGGAGTTCGGCGCCCGTGGTGGCGCCCGCACCTACCTGTCGGCGTGCGCCTCGTCGACCGAGTCCCTGGCCGAGGCGTACCGCCACGTCGCCGACGGGGACGCCGACATCGTCATCACCGGTGGCGCCGAGGCCGCACTGCACCCGCTGCCCCTGGCGGCGTTCGCGGCGATGCAGGCCCTGTCGCGCCGCAACGACTCCCCCGAGACCGCGTCGCGTCCGTACGACGTCACCCGTGACGGCTTCGTCCTCGGTGACGGCGCCGCGGCGCTCATCCTCGAGTCGAAGGAGCACGCCGAGGCCCGCGGTGCGACCATCTACGCCGAGGTCGCCGGCGCCGGCATCACCTCGGACGCGTTCCACATCACGGCACCGGACCCCGAGGGCAGCGCGGCCGCCCGTGCGGTCCTGCAGGCCCTCGACCACGCCGGAGCCAGCCGCGAGGACGTCGTGCACGTCAACGCGCACGCCACCTCGACCCCGGTCGGCGACGTCGCCGAGTACCACGCCATGCGTCGCGTCTTCGGGGACCACCTCGACGACATCGTCGTGTCGGCGACCAAGGCGTCCACGGGGCACCTGCTCGGTGGCGCCGGTGCGATCGAGGCCGCGTTCACGGTCCTCGCGCTGCACAACCGTGTCGCGCCGCCGACGATCAACCTGAACGACCAGGACCCGGAGATCGTCATGGACGTCGCGCGCGAGCCGCGCGCGCTGCCCGACGGCGACCTCCTCGCGGTGAGCAACTCGTTCGGTTTCGGCGGCCACAACGCCGTGGTCGCGTTCCGCAGCGTCTGATCCGTCACACCCTGCCAGGAGGCCCGTCCCGCGTCGTCGGGGCGGGCTTCCGTCATGTGTGTTGCCGGCTTCAGTGCCGCGAAGGCGACAGTTCGCGGCCACACGTTCACGACCGCACCGCCAAAGCGACAGTCTGCGGCCGAATGTTTGCGGCACAGTGTCGCTTTCGCGAAACGGCCGAGACGCCGGCGTGCTGCGAGCCCGGGTCAGCCGACGCGGTGCAGCCAGACGACGGGGTTGCCCTCGGCCGCGTGCCGGAAGGGCTCGAGCTCGTCGTCCCAGGCCTGTCCGAGCGCGAGCCGGAGCTCACGGTGGAGTTCGAGCGCGTTGCTGCCCGCGACCTCCATCGCGTAGCGGACGCGGTCCTCGGGAATGACCATGTTCCCGGTCACGTCGGTCTGCGCGTAGAAGACCCCGAGGTCAGGCGTGTGCATCCAACGGCCGCCGTCGGACTCGGTCGTCGGCTCCTCGGTCACCTCGTAGCGCAGGTGCTCCCAGCCGCGCAGCGCGGAGGCGATCGCGGCACCGGCACCGACCGCACCGGTCCAGGTGAACTCGGTCCGCCGGGCACCGTCCTGTGCCGGCTGGTCGAGCCACGAGAAGTTCACGGCGCGGTTCATCGCGCGACCTGCTGCCCATTCGACGTGCGGGCAGAGCGCGCGGGGTGAGGAGTGCACGTAGAGCACTCCTGTCGTCGTTCCGTTCACGGTTCCTCCGATACGTCAGGTGCGACTTCCCCATCGACCTGGTGCGGAGGATCCGAGCGGCTGCGAGCCACGGAACCATTCGGTATGCGATTGTGATGTCCCGACAGGACACGCCCATTATGCAGCGTTCCGGCTGGGAACGGCAAGGACCCCGCCGAGCGTGGTCCGGTTCAGTGCAGGACGGTGCCCGCAGCGTCGACGGGGTGCCGCTCCCCCGCCGTGATCGGCACGGGTACGCGGTTCTCGGCCGGCGGGATCGGGCAGGCGAACTGGTACGAGAACGCGCAGGGCGGCAGCACGAGCAGGTTCCAGTCGAGCTCGACCGGGCCCGCGGTGCCGGGGTCGTCGAGGTACAGGAAGCGGCCCATCGAGTAGGTGCTGCCGGGGTCGTCCTCGGCGAGGGCGCTCGTGGCGTCCTGCACGATGAGCTGCAGCCGCGGAGCACCCCGGAACGCCGCGGACCGGACCGCGACGAACCGCATGGTCGTGCTGCCGACGGCCGTCTCGATGTGCCCGGCGACCGGCAGGGCGTCGCCGGCGGCGTCGAGGACGCTGCCACGGGCCTCCCGGTCGTCGCCCGCACCCGCGTCCAGCGGGACGTACGTGCCGGAAGCCACCCAGTCGTCGGACCGGTCGAACCGGGCGATGCGCGCGAAGCGGTGGATCGGCTCCGCCGCGGGGTCCCAGACGCGCAGCGTCGAGCCGGACACCGTGCCCGCGAAGCCGTCGGGGAACGCGACGGCGGACGGGACCACGGCGGTGTCACCGGCGACGAGCACCGTGCCGTCCACCGGGACGCCGTCCACGACGACACCGTCGGTCGCGGCGGCCGTCACCGTGAGGCCACCGACCGTGGGTGCCCAGGTGCCGGGGACCGGCCACACCGGCTGCGGGTGGTCGACGTGCTGGGCGTTCACGAGGGCCAAGGGGCCACGAGGCCCGCGTGCCCAGCGATCGCGTTCCGCGACATGGTCGGCGAAGTCGGAGGCGGCGTCCGTCACGCCAGCTCCTGCCGCGGGTAGATGACCTTCTGCACGATGATGATGATCGACGCGGCGACGGGCAGGGCGACCAGGGCGCCGAGCACGCCGCCGATCGTGCCACCGGCCACCGCGGCGATGACCACGAGGGCCCCGGGCACCTGCACGGCACGCGACATGATGCGCGGCGAGATGAGGTACGCCTCGACCTGCATGTAGACGAGGTAGTAGATCGCCGCTGCGAGGGCGGTCGCGGGCGACGCGAACAGGCAGAGCAACGAGATGACGACCGCGGCGCCGAGGGTGCCGACGAGCGGGATGAGCGAGCCGAGGAACGCGAACGAGGCCAGCAGCACGGGCAGCGGCGCACCGATGATGAGCAGGAACACCAGGCTCAGGATGCCGTTGATGAGCGCCTGAGACACCTGGCCGACGACGTACCGACCGACCGCCTGGGTGATCTGCTCGCTGACGTCGATGAAGTTCTCGCGGCGCGACGCCGGCACGAACCGGTACGCCGCACGCTTCATGCCCCGCATCGACGCGAGGAAGTAGAGCATCAGGATGAGGACGATCAGCACGCCGGTGAGCCCCGACAGGATGCCGCTACCGACCGCCAGGATGCCGCCGCCGACGCTGAGCAGGTTGCCCGGGTTCTCGACGAACGACTGCACCGACTCGAGCGCGTGGTCGATGTCGAACGACCCGGCGAACTGCTTCGACAGGTCCTGCACCCACTGCTGCTTCGAGATGTCGTCGACGACCTCGGGGAAGTTCTGGATCAGGTTGGTCGCCTGCTCGACCAGGATCGGGACGACCGCGAAGACGACCCCGGCGAACGCCGCCAGGACGCCCACGACGACGACGGTGATCGCCGCCCACCGCGGGATGAGCCGCTCGAGGAACGAGACGAGCGGGTCGATGCCGAGCGCGAGGAAGAGTGCGACCCCGATGTAGACGAGGACGGTGCTGAGCTCGCCGATGATGGTGCCGGCGAGCAGCGCGACGAGCACCCCGATGGCACCCATGAACCCGATGCGGAAGGCGTTGACGCGCACGCCGGTGCCACCACGGTTCACCTGGAACGTGACGTTCGGCGTCGGACCAGCTGCGTCGTGGTCGTCCTCGCGCTTGCGTTTCATCTGCACGTAGGGCGGGCGGGACTTGAACCCGCGAATCGTTCGGTTATGAGCCGACTGCCTTGACCAGCTTGGCTACCGCCCCTCGACGACCGTCAGGCCACCGGTTCCCCACGATACAGCGCCTCGAACGTCGTGAGCGTGCGGTTGATGTCGTGTGCCTCGATCATGGCCAGACTGCGCTCCCGCATGGCCGTGTACTCCGCTTCCGACGCCGTGAGCACCGCCTCGAGCTTGGCGGCGAGGTCGTGTTCGTCGCCGGGGGTGAACAGGTACCCGTTGCCGTCGATCAGGTGGGGCAGCGCCATCGAGTCCGCGGCGACGACCGGCAGCCCGGACGCCATGGCCTCGAGCGACGAGATGCTCTGCAGCTCGGCGGTGGAGGGCATCGCGAACACCGTGCCGTTCGTCAGGGCGGTGCGCTTGGCCTCGTCCGAGACGAACCCGAGGAACCGGACGCGGTCCTCGAGCCCGAGTTCCTTCGCCAGGGCGGTCAGCTTCGGGATCATCTCGCCGTCGCCGACGATCGTCAGGGTCGCCGCGAGCGAACCGGGCAGCAGCGCCACGGCCCGGACCAGCACGTCGAGGTTCTTCTCCGGCGCCACGCGGCCGACGAACACGATGTCGTTGTTGACCGGACGGCCCTCGCGCGCCACGTACCGCGACGCGTCGATCCCGCACGAGATCGCGAGCACCCGCTGACCGGCGATGGCCTTCCGCAGGTAGTCGGCGGCCAGGTTCGTCGGCGTCGTGATGGTGTCGGCGAGCCGGTAGGTCTTCGCGGCGTCGCTCCACGCGATCTTCAGCGCGATGGGCAGCGTCCACTTGCCGAACGGCGTGTACTCGAGCAGGTTCTCGGGCATGAAGTGGTTCGTCGCGATGACCCGGATGCCGCGCGCGTTCGCCTCGGGGACGATCCCGCGACCGATGACGACGTGCGACTGGATGTGCAGGACGTCGGGCTTCACGGCGTCGAGGATCGGGCCGGTCCACTTCTTGACGCTCCACGGCCACACGAAACGGAGCCAGGCGTGCAGCGGCCACTTGTACGACTTCAGGCGGTGCACGACGAGGGTCACGCCCTGGTGCTCCTCGTCGAAGGTGCCGTAGTTGCGGCTCGAGGCCGGGGCGACGACGTGGACCTCGTGCCCGCGCTCGGCCAGGCCGACGGCGAGCTGCTCGGCGAAGGTGGCGGCGCCGTTGACGTCCGGCGGGAAGGTGTCCGCGGCGATCAGGATGCGCAAGGGTCGGTGTCCGCCCGTCGCACCCGTCGGTTCGGCGGTGGCGGTGGTGACGTCTCCTGACACGGCTGGCGTCGTCCTCTCGTGGGCGATTGCTGGTCGGACTGCCGACGGTACCGCACCTGGTTCCGCGGCCGCGTCAGCCGCGCGGAGGACCCCGTGCTCCCGCGGGGTGACGGGGTGACGGGGTGACGGGGCGACGGCGCTGCGCCGCCCCGCGGCCCCCGCGGCCCCCGCGGTCAGGCGCGGGTCTGCGGGTGGTGCTTGGCGAGCAGGAACACCCCGGTGATGGCGATGCCGGCCGCGACCACGAACCCGGCGACCGCACCCCACGGCGCCCCGGACGCCTCGTCGAGCACGACCACGCCGATCCCGACGGCGACGATCGGGTCGATCACGGTCAGCCCCGCGATGACGAGGTCCGCCGAACCGGCCGAGTACGCGTTCTGCACGAAGTACCCGCCGAGCGACGCCGCGACGACCACCCCGATGATCGCCAGGACCGTCAACCAGTCGAACGTGCCGTTCACGAACCGGTTCAGCACGACCTTGGCGAGCGTCGCGACGAACCCGTAGAGGATGCCCGCGCCGACGATGTAGTAGAGCGCGCTCTTGTGCTTGGCCACGAGTCGGAACGACACCAGCACCAGCACGAGCACCACGGCCAGGATGATCAGGACGGTCACCAGCTGCTGCCGGGTGATCGCGCTCTCGTGCCCGACGAACGCCGCGATGCCGACGAAGATCGCGACACCGATGATGCAGGTCCACACCGCACGCTTCGCCCGACGGCCCAGCGGCACGCCCGACGACCGGGAGGAGAACCACGTGGTGATCACGAGCGCGACCGCCCCGAGCGGCTGCACGACGATCAGCGGCGCGTACGTGATGCTGATGAGCTGCAGCACGACGGCGATGCCGAGCATGAGCGTGCCGAGCACCCAGTAGCCGCTCGAGACCAGCCCGACGACGTGCCGGACGCTCAGCCCCTTCGACTGCCGCCCCAGCCGCGCCTCGACCCGCTGCACACCACGACTCTGGAACTGCGCTCCCAGCGACAGGAACACCGCACCGATGAGCGCGACGGGGATCATGAGGGCCTGGAACGGCGTCAGGTTCACTGCGTCGGGCAGCTGGAGGTCCGTCGTCACGCGTCGAGGCTACCGTCCACCGCCGGATAACCTGGGTGAATGGCCGTTCTCCCGATCCGCATCACCGGCGAACCCGTCCTGCACGAGCGTGCAGCCGAGGTCACCGAGTTCGATGACGACCTCCGTTCCCTCGTCGCCGACATGTTCGAGACCATGGACCTCGCCCCCGGCGTCGGGCTGGCCGGACCCCAGGTCGGCGTCGGCAAGCGCCTGTTCGTGTACTCGTACACCGACGACGACGAAGTACTGCACCGCGCCGCGGCCGTGAACCCGGTCCTCTGGATCAGCCCGCCGGTCCCCGAGTCGGTCGACGAGCTCGACGAGGACGACGAGTCCGAGGGCTGCCTGTCCGTGCCGGGTGAGCGCTTCCCGCTCCGACGCTCCGGCAGCGCGCTGCTCCGGGCGTTCGACGAGCACGGCGAACCGTTCGAGATCCGGGCCGACGGCTGGCTCGCACGCATCTTCCAGCACGAGTACGACCACCTGGACGGCTGGCTCTACGCCGACCGCCTGGTGCACCCCTACGGCAAGCAGGTCGCCAAGGCCATCCGCAAGAACAGCTGGGGCGGCCCCGGCCAGTCGTGGCTGCCGGGTCGCGACCACCCCGAGGGCTGACGGGCCGGTCCGGCCCGCGCGTCGCCTGCCGTGGACAGCTGACGACCGGGAGGCCCGGCTCAGCTCCGGTACGTCGTCAGCGCGTCGCGCAGGTGGTCGGTCTCCGGGTGCCCCGGGCAGTACTGCAGGAGGCCGGCGGCGACGTGCGCTGCGCCGTCGTCGGCGACGGCCGACGTCCACGGGTCCGTGCCGGTCACGGCGCAGGTGCTCGCGAGCTCGACGAGGGTGGCGTCACCACGGGTCGCGTCGACCGCGGCCTGCTGCTGCGTCGACGGCACCGAGCCCGTGAGCCGCTTCGCGGTGCACGAGGTCCGCTCGTCCTCCCACACCGCAGAGTAGGTCGTGTAGGTCTCGGGGTCGCCGTCGTCGCACACGAAGGCGAACACGACCGGCGAGGCGCCCGACCCGAGCCCGGTCTCCGAGCTCGTGGGCTCCTCTGACGCATCGGTGTCGGGTCCGGCACCGCTGCACCCGACGAGCACGGGCGCGATGACCGCCGCGAGCATCACGCCGAGGAACACGGCGCGGGGCGGACGGGATCGGTGCACCTGTGAACGCTAACAGCAACTGCCCGGCAGGACCCGCACGGTCGCTCCTGCGATGATGGTCGGGCACGCCCCGCCCTGGAGGTCCTCATCCCCCGCCTGCACTCCCGCCCCGTCCACGTCGCCGCCCTCGTGGTCGTCGCCGTGGCTGCCCTGTTCGTCGCCTTCTGGCACCTCGGCCGCCCGACCATCGTCAACGACGAGTTCGTCTACCTCCGGGCGAGCTGGGCGTACGTGCACGGCAACTTCTCGCTCAACCTCGAGCACCCGCCGACGGCGAAGTACCTGTACGGCATCGCGCAGCTCGTCGTCGGACAGGGGCCGCTCGGGCCCCGCCTGGTCGCCGCGACCGCGATGCTCGGCACCGGCGTGGTCCTGTTCGTCTGGTTGCGCCGCGAGGTCGGCTTCTGGACGGGACTCCTCGCCGCCGGTGCGTGGTGGCTGACGCCGCGCGGTTCCGGCGCCTCCTGGGCCGAGGCCGGTTCGGTGATCGGTGCGCGGATCGACCGCTTCGCGATGCTCGAGCCCCTCATGGTCTTCTTCGCGGTCGCCTCGCTCGCCGCCGCCTGGACCTGGATGCGGACCGGCAACCGGTGGTGGATCGCCGCAGCAGGGGCGCTGCTCGCGATGTCCGTCACGTCCAAGGTCTCGACCGCCGTGCTCGTGCTCGCGATCGGCGCCCTGCCGCTGCTGTTCCGCCGCTGGCGTGACCTGGGCGTGGGCGCACTGTACGGCGGCGTCGCGTTCGTGGTGGTCTTCGTGCTCCTGTACCTGCCGGCGGGGCTCTTCACCGCCATCGGGCACATGCTGAAGTTCCAGGCACAGCAGAACGCGCACGGACACCCGACGACGATCCTCGGCACGATCTACCCCCAGGCACCGTGGTGGGCCAACTTCGCGTTCCTGGCGTCGGGCACCGGCTGGTTGCTGCTCACGGTGCTGGTCATCGGCGTCGCCTGCGCTCTGGCGATCCGGCCGGACCGGCTCGTCGCGTTCCTCGGCATCGCGCTCGGTGTCTTCCTCGTGTTCTACGTCATCGTCGCGAACGTCTCGCTCCCGTACTACTACGACGCCTGGATGCCGCTGATCATCGCCCTGGCCGCCATCGGGTACGGCCGGCTGGCATCGGTGCGGCCACCCGTCGGACGCATCGCGGCGGCCGTCCTCGTCGCCTGCCTGCTCGTGCCGGCGGTGCGGCTCGGGGTCGCGGTGGCACAGTCCCGCCCGAGCGGCATCGCCCTGCTCTCCGACGCCCTGCACGTGCGCGGCAAGGACTCCGAGGGCGTGCTGTTCGCCCGCTTCAGTGCGAACACCTGGCGCATCTACCTGCCCGACCGGGGCACGCAGAAGCCGCAGTACGGACCGTTCGACGCGATCGTGGTCGGCCACGACGACCGTCGGGCCATGCCCCACCAGGTCACGGAGTTCCTGTCCGAGTACGCCGATCAGCTCGACCATTTCCGGCTCGACTACCTCGACGTCTACGTGCCGAAGACCGGCACGATCGACGACAACAACCGCGACGGCACGCTGCACATCGAGCCGAGCACCCCCGCCTCCTGACCGGCGCGGCCGTGCGGCGCGCGGCCGTGCGGCGGGCGGCCGTGCGGCGCGCGGCCGTGCGGCGCGCGGCCGTGGGCATCGCCCCGGGAACGCAAAAGGCCCGGATCCGTGAGGATCCGGGCCAGACGCTCCCCGAGTTGGACTCGAACCAACAACCTGCCGGTTAACAGCCGGCTGCTCTGCCAATTGAGCTATCGAGGATCACTGTCCGCTGGCGAATGTCGTGCGAACAACGGGTAACAGCATAGCAGCACCGCAGGGCCCCTCACCGCATCGGACACGCCGCCCGGGCGCGCCGCGCTGTGGCCCCCGGTGCAGCGCTGCTCCTCAGTACCCGGCGACCGGGTCGACGACGCCGACGAAGCCCTCGCCGCTGCCGTCGAGGAACGCCGTGGTGTTGAGTCGGACCCGCTCGGCGAGCAGCGGCGCGACCATCTCCGGGGTGTCCGCCTGGTGCGGCGTGATGACCGCGCCGGGCTCGGACCACAGCGGGTGGCCGTCCGGCAACGGCTCGGGGTCGGTGACGTCGAGCCCTGCGGCGGCGATCGCACCGCTGCGCAGGGCCTCGACCAGGGCGTCGGTGTCGACGAGTCCCCCGCGGGCGATGTTGACGAGCCGGGCGGACGGCTTCATGATCGCGAACTGATGACCGCCGAAGAGCTTCGCGGTGCCCGAGGTCATGGCTGCTGCGATCATCACGACGTCGGCGTCGGGCAGGACCTCGTCGAGCTGGTCGGTGGTGACCGTGCGCGATGCGCCGTCCACCGGGTCGGCCGAGCGACGCACCACGGTGACGTCGACGTCGAACGGGGCGAGCAGGCGGATGTACTCGAGCGCGATCCCGCCGGCGCCGATGACGACGACGTTCCGGCCGTAGAGCGACACACCCTCGGGCTCGGTGGCCCACGAGTGTGCACGGGCACGCTTCTGCAGGACCCGCAGCGTCCCGAGCGTCAGCGCCAGGGCGTGCTCGGCGACGGGCTCCGCGTACGCGCCCTTCGCCGAGGTGAAGAGCACGCGGTCCCCGTGCTCCTGGATGAGGTGCGCGAAGGCGTCGACCCCGGCGAACGGCAGCTGCACCCAGCCGATCCCCGGTGCCGCGTCGAGCGCGTCCGCCAGGCCGGACGGGTCGCGGGGGTCGAGCCAGACGAGCCCGCGGGTGTCCGCGTCGAGCGGCGCGACGGTACCGCCGGCCCCGGTCACCGCGGTGACGTGCAGGTCGGTCGGCTCCGGCAGCACGGCGACGGGGCCGGGCTGCGGTGCGTCGATCGGCAGCGGGGCGCCGGAGGTGGGGACGACGGCGCGGTGGCCTCGGGTGGCGGTGCTCACGGGTTCTCCTGTCGGTCCGTGCGGGGGCCGGTGCCGGCGGCGACCGGTCGGCGTGGCGCCGTCGAGCGGCGCGGGGCGGTGGGTGCCGGGCGACGCTTCACGCCGCGGGCCGCGGTCGCGGCCAGGGTCTTGACGTAGGGGTCGACGGGGTTGTCGAGGACCTCGTCGAAGGTGCCGAGGCCGACCAACCGGGCATCGGCCATCACGGCGACGCGGTCGGCCAGGGCGCCGGCTTCGCGCAGGTCGCTGGACACCACGACGGCGGAGAACTGCCGGTTGCGCTGCAGGGTCGCCAGGGCCTCGAGCACCGACTGGCGCACGAGCACGTCGACGCCGCGGGCGGGTTCGTCGGCGACCAGGAGCTGGGGTTCGAGCACGAGGGCCCGCGCCAGGGCGACACGCTGCCGCTGCCCGCTGGAGAGCTCCCAGGTGTTCAGCCGCATCACGCCGAGCGGCAGGTGCACGGCGTCGACCAGGCGCGCGACGATCAGGCCCGCTTCCTTGCGGTCGAAGCGGCGGTCGCGCTGGTAGATCGGTTCGGCGATGGCCTCGCCGACGGTGAGGTCCGGACTGAGCCGATCGGCGCCGTCCTGCGGCAGGTAGCCGATCCGGCCGCTCAGCCGCTCGAGCTTGCGGGACGAACCGCGCAGCCCGCGGGTCTTCTGGCCGAGGACGGTCAGTTCGCCTCCGACGATGTGCCGGCGCAGCGCACCGTCACCCTCGCCGTGCGACCCGAGCTGCCCCGCGATCGCGGCGGCGAAGGTCGACTTGCCCGACCCCGACTCACCGAGCAGTGCGAGGATCTCGCCCTGCCGCACCGTCAGGCTGACCCCGTCGACCGCTCGGATCGACTCGGACCCCCGTCCGCCCCGGTACTCGATCGACACGTCGTCCGCGACGACCGCCGGTCCGTTGACCGCGATCATGGGTCCCCTTCCACGCCGCCCCCTGGCGGCGGTTCGCGACGGACCGCGCTGGCAGGACCGTCGTGCGTACAGCTGTGGAGGCGACCGTCCAGGAGGCCCGGCGTGCGTCGACGACGCTGGACGGGCCTCCTGGACGGGTCGCGCCGGGTCGAGACCAGACGCGGGTCGCATCGGGTCAGGACCCGACGTTCTCCAGTTGCTCCAGCGTACGCCGTCGCTCGGCCTGCTCCGCAGGGTCCGGCACCGGGAGCGACGCCAGCAGGCGCTGCGTGTACGGATGCTGCGGGGCGCCGAGGACCTGCGCCGTCGTGCCCACCTCGACCAGGTCGCCGCGGTACAGCACCGCGATCCGGTCGGACAGCGCGCCCACGACCGCCAGGTCGTGGCTGATGAACAGCGACGCGAAGCCCAGGTCCTGCTGGAGCTCGAGGAAGAGCTCGAGCACGCGGGCCTGCACCGACACGTCGAGCGCACTCGTCGGCTCGTCGGCGATGAGCAGCTTCGGCCGGAGCGCGAGCGACCGGGCGAGCGAGGCGCGCTGGCGCTGCCCACCGGAGAGCTCGTGCGGGTAGCGGTCCCCGTACGCCTTCGGCAGCTGGACCGCCTCGAGGAGTTCGTCGACCCGCTTACGGGCCGCACGCGGGCTCGACACCTCCTTGTGGACGACCAGCGGCTCGGCGACGCACTCGGCGATCGTGAGCAGCGGGTTGAACGACGTCGCCGGGTCCTGGAACACGAACCCGATGTCCTTGCGCAGGTGCTTGAAGTCGCGCTCCCGGTAGCCGAGCATCTCGGCGCCGAGGACCTTCAGCGAGCCGCCGGTGACCTTCGTCAGCCCGGCCATGGCGCGACCGATCGTGGTCTTGCCGGAGCCGGACTCCCCCACCAAGCCGAGGACCTCGCCGGGACGGATCGCCAGGTCGACGCCCTTCACGGCACGGAACGCGGGCGAACCGAGGCGGCCGGGGTACTCGATCTCGAGCCCCTTCGCCTCGACCAGCGGGGTGACGTCCTCGGTGATCGCGGCACGGCGGGCGGTGCCCGTCGACGCCTCGAGCCGGGGCACGGCGGCGAGCAGCCGCTTCGTGTAGTCGGCCTGCGGACGCGCGAACAGGCCCGTCGCCGAGGCCTCTTCGACGATCTCGCCCTGGTACATCACGGCGACGCGGTCGGCCAGGTCGGCCACCACACCCATGTTGTGCGTGATGATCACGATCGCCGTGCCGAACTCGTCGCGGCAGCGGCGGAGCAGGTCGAGGATCTCGGCCTGCACCGTGACGTCGAGCGCCGTGGTCGGCTCGTCGGCGATGATCACCGACGGCTCGAGGGCCAGGGCACTCGCGATGACGACACGCTGCTTCTGGCCACCGGAGAACTGGTGCGGGTAGTGGTCGACGCGGGTCTCGGGGTCGGGGATGCCGACGCGGCCGAGGTAGTCGATGGCCTTCGCCCGCGCCTCCTTCTTGGACATGCCGCCGTGGGCGCGGAGCCCCTCGGCGATCTGCCACCCGACCGTGAAGACCGGGTTGAGGGCGGTCGACGGCTCCTGGAAGACCATCGCACCGGCGGTCCCCCGCAGGCTGCGGAGCTTCTGCGCGCCGACGGTGACGACGTCGGTGCCGTCGAGCAGCACCGCGCCGCCGAGCGTCGCCGTCTCGGGCATGAGCCGGAGCATGGCGCGAGCCGTGACGGACTTGCCGGAGCCGGACTCGCCGACCAGGGCGAGGACCTCGCCGGGGCGGACGTCGAGGCTGACGCCCTTGACCGCGTCGACGGCGCCGCCGTCGGTGGCGAAGGTGACCGTGAGGTCGTCGACGACGACCACGGGTGCGTTCTCGGTGTCGGTCGTCATGCGCCCGATCCTTCCGCGGTGGCCGTGTTGCGCGCGTCGCGCGTGGACACCAGCTGCTTCAGCCGTCGGCGCGCACGCAGACGGGGGTCGGAGATGTCGTTGAGGCTCTCGCCGATGAACGTCACACCGAGCACCAGCACCACGATCGCGACACCCGGGTAGACACCGGTCCACCAGACGCCGCTCGCGACGTCGGACAGCGCACGGCTGAGGTCGTAGCCCCACTCGGCGCCGGACGTCGGACCGATGCCGAACCCGAGGAAGCCGAGGCCGGCCAGGGTCAGGATCGCGTCGCTGGCGTTGAGCGTCAGGATGAGCGGCAGGGACCTGGTCGAGTTGCGCAGCACGTGGCGGGTCATGATGCGCCACGGGTTCGTGCCCATCACGCGCGCCGACTCGACGAACGCGTCGTTCTTCAGACGCACGGCCTCGGCACGGACCACCCGGAAGTACTGCGGCACGTAGACGACGGTGATCGAGATCGCCGCCGCGATGATGCCGCCCGAGTAGCTCGAGTTGCCACCGGAGATCACGATCGACACGACGATCGCGAGCAGCAGCGAGGGGAACGCGTAGATCGCGTCGGCGACCACGACGAGGACCCGGTCGAGCCAGCCGCCCAGGTAGCCGGAGACCAGCCCGAGCAGCACGCCGACGATGATCGACACGACGACCGCGACGATCACGACGAGGACCGCGGTCCGGGCGCCGTAGACCACCCGGCTGAAGACGTCGAACCCGCCGACGGTGGTGCCCCAGATGTGCTCGGCGCTCGGTGCGCCCGTGCGCGGGAAGCTCTCGCCGTCCGCGCCCTGCAGCTGGCCGAAGCCGTACGGGGCCAGCAGCGGCGCGAAGACCGCGACGAGCAGGTACAGGGCGCAGATGACCACGCCGACGATGAGCATGGCGCGCTGCCAGCCGGTGCTCTTGCGGAGCTGGACCACCACGGGCAGCCGCTTCCAGAGCGGCTCGTGGCGGTCGACGAGGGTGGTGTCGGCCATCGTCAGAACCTCACTCTCGGGTCGATCAGGGCGGCGACGACGTCGACGATGAAGTTGGTCACCGCGACGATCACCGCCAGCATCGCGACGATGCCCTGGACCGCGACGAAGTCACGGGCCGACAGGTACTGGTTGAGCTCGAAGCCCAGGCCGCGCCAGCCGAAGGTGGTCTCGGTCAGGACCGAACCGCCCAGCAGCATCGCGATCTGCAGGCCCATGACCGTGATGATCGGCACGAGAGCGGGGCGGAACGCGTGCGTCCGCACCAACCGCGACTCGCGGACACCGCGGGAGCGGGCCGCGTCGACGTACTCGGAGCCGAGCGACCCGATCATGTTCGCGCGCACCAGGCGCAGGAAGATGCCGGCGGTCAGCAGTCCGAGGGTCAGCGCCGGCAGGACGGCGTGCTGCAGCACGTCGCCGATGACCGCCGCGTTGCCGGTCCGCAGTGCATCGATGATGTAGATGCCGCTCGCGCCGGGGATGCCGTCGAGGATGAGCTCCACCCTGGTCGACGCGCGGTCGCCGAGCGGCAGCCAACCGAGCCACACCGAGAAGACGAGCTTGAGCAGCAGGCCGCCGAAGAACACCGGGGTCGCGTACGTCAGGATCGCGAGGGCACGGAGCAGCACGTCGGGCCACTTGTCGCGCGTGTACGCGGCCAGCATGCCGAGCGGGATGCCGAGCACGAGCGCGACGACGAGGGCGTAGAAGACGAGCTCGGCGGTCGCGCCGCCGTACTGCAGGATGATCTCGGTGATCGGCCGGTTGTCGGTCGACGCGTTGCCGAAGTCACCGCGCAGGATGCCGCCGAGGTACTCGAAGTACTGCACGAGCACGGGACGGTCGTACCCGGCGGCGTGCAGGCGTTCCTGCAGCTGCGTCGGGGTGAGTCGGCCGCCGACCGACGCGGTGATCGGGTTCCCGATGACGCGCATCAGGAAGAACACGAGCGTCACCAGGATGAAGACGGTCGGGATGATGAGGAGGAACCTGACGAGGACGTACCGGCCGAGTCCGCCGCCACTGCTCTTGGCACGACGTTGTGCCTGTGGCTTGGTCGGATCGGTGCCGTTCACGTCCTGGGTCGCCTCTGGGGTGCTCAGGGTCACGGGGAGGGGTGCCTTTCATGCCGGTGCGCAGGCACGCGGGCGTTCCTCGTGGGAACGCCCGCGGCCTGCGCGAGGGGCGTGGTGCTACTTGCTGAGGGTGGCGTACCGGAACTTGAAGGAGGCGTCGAGGGTCAGGCCCTTGACGTCCTTGCCGGCGACGGCGACGGACTTGCCCTGCAGCAGGGGCAGCGTCGAGATCTGCGATGCCTCGCGCTCCTGGGCCTGCTCGATCAGGTCGGCACGCTTGTCCGGGTCGGACTCCGCCTGCTCCTTCGCGATGAGGTCCTGGATGACCGAGTCGTCGTAGTGGTTCTGGACGAAGTTCTCCTTGGTGAAGAACGGCGACAGGTAGTTGTCGGCGTCGGAGAAGTCCGGGAACCAACCGAGCTGGTACTCCGGGTACGCGTCCTTGGTGCGCTCCTGGGCGTAGGTCGTGTAGACCGTCGACTGGATGTTGACGGTGAACAGACCCGAGTCCTCGAGCTGCGTCTTCAGCAGCGCGTACTCGTCGTCCGAGGCCGAACCGTAGTGGTCGGGCGCGTACTGGATGTCGAGCTGCACCTTGCCGGAGACACCGGCGTCGGCGAGGGTCTTCTTCGCCTTGTCGACGTCGGGGCCACCGTCGCCGTCGCCGTACATGTCCTTGAACGGCTGGACCGCACCGGTGAGGCCGTCCGGCACCATCGAGTACAGCGGCGTGAAGGTGTCGTTGTAGACCTCCTTCGCCAGGGCGGCGCGGTCGACCACGTCAGCGGCGGCCTGGCGCACGGCGAGGGCCTTCGCCTCGTCGGCGTCGTCCTGACCGGTGCCGAACGGCTGCGTCTTGAAGTTGAAGACCACGTAGCGGATCTCGCCGCCGGGGCCGTCGGTGACCTTGAGCTTGTCGTCCTTGCGCAGGTCCGAGATGTCGGTCGGCGTCAGGGAGCGGTACGCAACGTCGACGTCGCCCTGCTGCACGGCGAGCTTGAGGTCGGTCTCCTTGGTGTAGTAGTTGGCCGTCACCTCGGAGGTCTTCGCCTTGCCGAGCAGGCCGTCGTACTTCGGGTTCGTCTTGTACTGGATCAGCTGGTTCTCCTTGTAGGAGCTGATCTGGTACTGCCCGGCGAACGCCTTGCCCTTGACGATGTCGTCGGCGCTGGTGAGCTTCGTCGCGCTGAAGACGTCCTCGTCGACGATCGGGCCGGCGGGGCTCGAGAGCACCTGCGGCCAGGTCTGGTCGGCGTGGTCGAGGTTGAACACCACGGTCGTGTCGTCCGGGGTGTCGATGCTCTTGAGGTTGGCGAGCAGCGACTGCGGGCCGTTCTCGTTGTTGATCTTGAGTTCACGGTCGAACGAGAACTTCACGTCGCTCGAGGTGAGCTTGTTGCCGTTCGCGAACTCGAGGCCGTCCTTGAGGGTGACCTCGTACGTGGTCGGGCTCGTGAACTCCGCCTTCGTGGCGATGTCCGGCTCGACGTCCGGGCTGCCCACGGGCGTGTTCATCAGGAACGGGAAGACCTGGTTCTGCACGGCGAAGGAGCCGTTGTCGTAGGAGCCGGCCGGGTCGAGGGACGTGATCTTGTCCGTCGTCCCGATGCTCAGGCCGTTCAGCTCGGTGTCGCTCACGCTGCTGCTCGCGCAGCCGGTCAGCACCAGCGCCGTCGCTGCTGCTCCGGCGCCGAGCGCGATGCCGCGCCTGCCCCACGTGGCTGTGTGCTTCTTGAACACGGATGCCATGTTCGATGCCTCTCTTGAAGTTGGGTGCAAGTGTCCGGACCGGCGGGTGGTACGTCTGTGTGCCCGGCCAGGAACGCTCATTGGTATCACCCTGTCACGGAACAGATCGAACCGGGAGCGATTTGTTTACACCGCTGTAATGCAAGCACCCGTCGCGTGATGCATCATTCGTGCGCATCGACCCGGCGCGCCGCACACGAAAGTTGCGCGCTGCAACCTGGGTGGTCCGGGGCTCGCCGACCGGTCACGACACACCGCCCGTCCCACCCCGAGCGGTCACGTCGTGTCGGCCGGACCCCGGCCAGCCGACGCCTTGCGACCACTCGACGCCCGACACGCGGCACGTCGTGCGGCCACACCGTCGGCCTGGAGGCTCGCCCCACGTCGGCCCCGTCCCTCGCCCCCGCCGACCGGTCACGACACACCGCCCGTCCCACCCCGAGCGGTCACGTCCCGTCGGCCGGACCCCGGCCAGCCGACGCCTTGCGACCACTCGACGCCCGACACGGCCGCGCGGCAGGCGCCCCGACACTCGGGCGGCGAGAGCGAGGGGCTAGGACGCCTCGGCGTCGGCGCGGAGCCGCATGCGCTGCGCGTCGATGTCCACGAGCTGCCGCTGGATCTCAGCGCGCCGCTCGGCCTGCTCGTGCGGGTCCGCACGCTGCAGTTGTCCGAGCAACGATGCCTTGCGGGCGAGCAGGTCCCGCTCGACCAGGGCGACGACGATGCTCCGGCAGTACGCGGCGAGGTCCTCGGCGTTGCGGGCGGGGATCGGCGCGAGGGCCAGCTCGTGCGTCAGGGTGCGCAAGGGGGTCGGCACGTCGGCGAGCAACCGGTCGAGCCAGTCCCCCGCCCCGATGACGTCGACGTTGGCGACCACGGCGTCCCGCACGACGGCGAGCATCGGCGCCGAGAACGTGGCCGATGCGGCGAGCCCGAGCAGCGGCGCTCCGACCGAGGTCGGCTGCTGCACCATCGCCATGACGGCGTCGCGCTCCATGCGGCTGATCGGGTCGTTCGGCAGCGAGCGGATCCCGGCGACGGGCTCCTCGACCACACCGGCCCCGTCGGTGGCGTGACCGGCGCGACCGTCGCGCCCCGGGCCTCCTGACCGATCGTCCGTCGACCCCGCACGCCGACGCGCGGTCTCGACCGATCGACGGACCTCGGGCATGTCCATGCCGAGCCAGCCGGCGAGCTCGCGGACGTACCCCTGCGTGAGCGAGCGGTCGCGGATGCCGGCGAGAACGGGCGCGGCGGCGCGGAGGGCACTGACGCGGCCCTCGACCGTCTCGAGGTCGTGGCCCTCCAACGTGCGGCGGATCATGAACTCGAACATCGGGCGCTTGTTCGTGATCAGGCGGCGGATGGCGTCGTCGCCGCGGGCGAGCCGGAGGTCGCACGGGTCGAGGCCACCGGGTGCCACGGCGACGAAGGTCTGCGCCGCGAACCGCTGTTCCTCGGCGAAGGCGCGGGAGGCGGCACGCTGCCCGGCCTCGTCCGGGTCGAAGGTGAAGACGACCTCGCCGTTGGCGTTCGGGTCGGCGCCGGCCAGGTCGCCGAGCATCGGGCGGAGCACCTTGATGTGGTCGACGCCGAACGAGGTGCCGCACGTGGCGACCGCGGTGGTGATGCCGGCGACGTGGCAGGCCATGACGTCGGTGTAGCCCTCGACGATCACGACCTGCTTCTGCTTCGAGATGTCGCGGCGGGCCAGGTCGAGCCCGTAGAGCACCTGGCTCTTGTGGTAGATCGGGGTCTCGGGCGTGTTGAGGTACTTCGGGCCCTTGTCGTCGTCGAGCAGGCGACGGGCACCGAACCCGATCGTCGCCCCGGTGACGTCGCGGATCGGCCACATCAGGCGACCACGGAACCGATCGTACGGCGACCGGTCGCCCTGGCTGACGAGCCCGGCCGAGGTGAGTTCCTCGAGCGTGAAGCCCCGACCGCGCAGGTGGTCCTTGAGCATGTCGAAGGACTTCGGGGCGAAGCCGACACCGAAGTGCTGCGCCGCCGAGGGATCGAACCCGCGCTCCCCCAGGAACCGCCGTGCGGGGTCGGCCGCGGCGGTGGTGAGCTGCGCCGTGTAGAACTCGAGCGCGGCTTCGTTGGCCGCGATCAGCCGGGCCCGGGTGTTGTAGTCGGTGCGCGGCCCGTCGCCCTCTTCGTAGTGCAGGGTGAAGCCGATCTTCGCGGCCATACGCTCGACGGCCTCGGCGAAGGTGGTGTGGTCCTGCGCCATGATGAAGCTGAAGACGTCGCCGTCCTCGCCACACCCGAAGCAGTGGTACCGGCCGACCTGGGGTCGGACGTGGAACGACGGGGAACGTTCGTCGTGGAAGGGGCAGAGCCCCTTCATCGACCCGACGCCCGCGTTCTTCAGCGTGACGTAGTCGCCGACGACGTCGGCGATGTTGACACGCGAGCGGACCTCGTCGATGTCGTTCCGCGCGATCCTGCCAGCCACCCTCTGATCCTAGTTCGTGGGACCGACCTCGGCCGACCGCGGCCCCGAGATGTGGACGAACCACCGAGGCCGACGGAGCACCCCGCTCACACCGGGATGTGGACCGCTTCCCGCTCGCCGACGACCAACCGACGGTGCCAGGCGATCGCCCCTTGGTCCGTCAGGCTCGCGACCTGGTCGACCACGGCGCGGAGTCGGCCGTCGTCGTCGGACGCCGCACGCCAGTCGGCGGCGAAGCCGGGCTCGAGGTCCGACGCACCCGATGCTGCCAGGGCGTCGAGCAGCTCGGTCAGGATCCGGCGCTGGTCTTCGTACACGGGCTGCCGGTCGCCCTGCGTCATCACGAACGCCGCCACGATGCCCTTGAGGACCGCGATCTCGCCGATGATCTCCGGCGGCGTCACGACGGACGCCGCGAACCGGACCAGGGACCCGGAGGCGTAGGACTCGCGGGTCGCGGCCGTCGCCGTCCGCGCGAAGCGTCCGATCAGCTGCGAGGTCAGGTTCTTCAGGTGCGCTGCGTCACGCCGAGACCCGTCGTACGAGGTCATCCAGAGCGGCAGGGCCCGGAGGCGGTCGAACGCCTCGAGCAGTTCCTCACGACTCAGGTCGTCGCCCACCCACGCGTGCATCGCGGTGACGATGTCGTTCTCGCCGACGCGGTCGCCGAGCGCCGCGACGTCGATGAACCCGGCGACGACGGCGTCCTCGAAGTCGTGCACCGAGTACGCGATGTCGTCGGACAGGTCCATGACCTGCGCCTCGATGCACCGCTGCCGACGGGGCGCCCCGGCACGGAGCCACTCGAAGGCGTCGTGGTCGTCGTCGTAGAAGCCGAACTTGGTCCGGCCCGATGACGACTCGGAGACGCCCTGCGCCGCGGGCCACGGGTACTTGCAGCTGGCGTCCAACGACGCACGGGTCAGGTTCAGTCCGAACGGACGGTCGACGCCAGCGCCGGCCCCCGCGCCACCCACGGCAGCGGCGCCCGCCCCCGGCCGCAGCCCGTACACCTTCGGCTCGAGCCGGGTGAGCAGCCGCAGCGTCTGCGCGTTGCCCTCGAACCCGCCGATGCCGGCGGCCCAGGCGTTGACGGCCGTCTCACCGTTGTGGCCGAAGGGCGGGTGGCCGATGTCGTGCGCCAGGCACGCGGTGTCCACCACGTCGGGGTCGAGGCCCAGCGAGTCCGCGAGCTCTCGACCGACCTGCGCCACCTCGAGCGAGTGGGTCAGGCGGTTGCGGGCGAAGTCGAGCCCGGTTGTCGGGCTGAGCACCTGGGTCTTCGCGGCGAGGCGACGGAGCGCGCTGGAGTGCAGCAGCCGTGCGCGGTCACGGGCGAAGTCCGATCGGCGGTTGCCGTGCTCTTCCGGGAGCCAGCGCTCGGCGTCGGCCGGGCCGTACGAGGCGGTGGCGCTCATCCGCCGCTGTGGTGCAGCTCGGCGGCGGCGAGGACCTTGCGGAACTCGCTGTCGACGTCGCGGGACTCGAGCCAGCGGTCGGGCAGTGCGGTGCGCTTCGGGTTGCCGGAGCGACCACGGGGGCCCTCGGCGCCCTCGCCCGGGTACGGTGCGTCGCGGTCGAGCTGCCCGAGCAGGTCGTCGATCTCCTGCAGGCTCGACGACAACGCGAGCCCGGACCGCACGTCGCTGCCGATCGGGTACCCCTTGAAGTACCAGGCCACGTGCTTGCGGGCGTCGCGGCAACCGTGGTCTTCGGACCCGAAGAACTCGACGAGCAGTTCGGCGTGCCGACGGAACCCGTCGGCGACCTCGCCCAGGGTCGGCATGTACCGCAGCCCTTCGCCGCGGAACGCCGCCGCCAGGTCGCCGAACAGCCACGGGCGCCCGAGGCACCCGCGTCCGACGACGACGCCGTCGACGCCGGTCTCGTCGACCATGCGCAGGGCGTCGGCCGCCGACCAGATGTCCCCGTTGCCGAGGATCGGGATGTCGGTGACGGTCTCCTTCAGCGTCGCGATCGCCGACCAGTCGGCGTGACCGGAGTAGTGCTCGTTCGCCGTGCGGGCGTGCAGCGACACCGCGGCGACGCCGGCGTCCCGCGCGATGCGGGCGGCGTCGAGGTAGGTCAGGTGGTCCTCGTCGATGCCCTTGCGCATCTTCACGGTGACCGGCACGTTCCCTGCGGCGCGGACGGTCTTCGTGACGAGTTCGCGGAACAGCTCGAGCTTCCAGGGCAGGGCCGCGCCGCCGCCCTTGCGGGTGACCTTGGGCACCGGGCAGCCGAAGTTCAGGTCGATGTGGTCGGCGCGGTCCTCGCCCACCAGGATCGACGCGGCCTCGGCCACGGTGTTCGGCTCGACGCCGTACAGCTGGATCGACCGCGGGGTCTCGGACTCGTGGTGCTGGATGAGCTGCATCGACACGGGAGTGCGTTCGACCAGTGCGCGCGAGGTGATCATCTCGCAGACGTAGAGACCGGCGCCGTACTCGCGGCAGAGCCGGCGGTACGCCATGTTCGTGATGCCCGCCATGGGCGCGAGCACGACCGGCACGTCGACCTCGATCGGGCCGATGCGCAGAGGCCGTGCTGGGGCTTGTGTGATCGTCATACCTGTCCCATCTTCCCACGTCGGTGCTCGCCGGTAGCGTTCTCCACATGACGATCGACGCCAGCACCCGGTTCGACACCGACGCAGCAGCCCGCGGCCTGACGGTCGAGGTCGTCGAACGCCCCGCCGCGGACTCCCTGCAGCAGGCCGCCGAGCTGCTCGGCATCGACCCCGGCGACATCGTCAAGACGCTCGTCGTGAAGCGCCACGACGGCGGCTTCCTGCTCGCGCTCGTGCCGGGCGGCCGGAGCATCGCGTGGAAGAAGCTCCGCACCGTCGTCGGGGTGAACAAGCTCTCGATGCCCGACGCGGCGACCGCGCTCCAGGCGTCGGGCTACGAGCGCGGCACGATCACGCCCATCGGAGCGACCGGCGACCTGCCCGTCTACGCCGACGAACGCATCGTCGGTCGACGGGTCGCCCTCGGCGCGGGCCGGCACGGCGCGAGTGCCTTCGTCGACGCCGACGACCTCGTCGCCGCGTACGGCGCGACGGTCGCCGACATCACCGACGAGGAACCGCAGCGCGCCTGATCGGTCCGGCGACCGACGGATCGCGCCCCCGCGCAGCCGTCGCGCCCCGCTGAGTCGGGGCGCAACGACCGCACGGGGGCGCGAGACCAGCAGCGCGCGGCGCGGGACGAGCAGCGCGCGACGCGCGACCGACGGAACCGTCAGTCCGGCACCTCGGTCCAGTCGCCCTCGGCACCGGCGAACGATCCGGCGTCGATCAGGCACGAATCACCGTCGCAGACCGGCGCACCGCCGGGCGTGACCAGCGTGAGCAGGCCGGGGCGCGCCTCCAGACCGGAGATCGCATCCGGGACCGACGGGGCGGATGGGAGGCCCACCCCACCCCCGACGGTGACCGTCGCGCCCGTCATCGGGTCGCCGCCACGTCGGCGCTCGCGTCGTCCGCAGCGCGTTCGGTCGCCGAGGCGACCTCGTCCGGAGTCGTCCCGCGCAGCGCGACGACCTGCGTCAGCACCTGCTCGAACGCCGCCGGGTCCTGCGCGCCGGAGACGCCGTACTTGCCGTCGATCACGAAGAAGGGGACGCCGTTGATGCCGAAGGCCTGCGCCTGGGCCTGGTCGGCACGGACGGCTGCGAGCTGGGAGTCGTCGCGGAGCGTCGCGAGGACCTCGTCGCGGTCGAGCCCGATCTCGGCGGCCAGGTCGGCCAGCGTCGCGTCGTCGCCGACGTGCTCGCCGCGCTCGAAGTAGGCGGTGAACAGGCGCTCGACCATGTCGAGCTGCTTGCCGTGCTGCTTGGCGAGGTGGATGACCTGGTGCGCCTTCACGGTGTTCGTGTGGTGCATGGCCTCGAAGTCGTAGTCCAGCCCGACCGAGGCCGCGATGCCGGTGACCTGGTCGAGCATCTGCTGCGCCTGCTCGACGGGCATGCCCTTGTGGCTCGACAGGAACTCGGCCTCGGTGCCCTCGAAGTCGACGGGGGTGTCCGGGCTGAGCTCGAAGGAGTGGTACTCGACCTCGACCGGGCGGCCGTCCGCCGAGGCGCCGAACGCGGCGACGCCGGCCTCGAACTTGCGCTTGCCGATGTAGCACCAGGGGCAGGCGATGTCCGACCAGACATCGACCTTCACGGAGTCGTTCATGCTGATCCCAACGCGGACGCTGCGCGCGCATTCCCGCGGCTGGCAGCAGAACACCGGTGTTCGCAGGTCGAACACCCGACTGCGGGTGTGCAACGCACGAACATCGGTGTTCTGCGGAGCCGAAACCCCTACGCGCCGAGCAACCGCTGCGCCAGGTAGCCCTGCAGCTGGTCGAGGGCGACCCGCTCCTGCGCCATGGTGTCGCGCTCGCGCACCGTGACGGCCTTGTCCTCGAGCGTGTCGAAGTCGACCGTGATGCAGAACGGCGTACCGATCTCGTCGTGACGACGGTAGCGACGGCCGATCGCACCGGCGTCGTCGAAGTCCACGTTCCAGTTCTTGCGCAGGTCGTCGGCCAGGCCGCGGGCGACCGGCGACAGCTGCTCGTTGCGCGACAGCGGCAGCACCGCGGCCTTGACGGGCGCCAGGCGCGGGTCGAGTCGCAGCACGGTGCGCTTGTCGACGCCGCCCTTCGCGTTCGGTGCCTCGTCCTCGTGGTACGAGTCGAGCAGGAACGCCATGAGCGCACGGGTCAGGCCGAAGGACGGCTCGATGACGTACGGCACGTACTTCTCGTTGGCCGCCTGGTCGAAGAAGCGCAGGTCCTGGCCGGAGGACTCGATGTGGTTGTTGAGGTCGAAGTCGGTGCGGTTCGCGACGCCCATGAGCTCGCCCCACTCCGATCCGGTGAACCCGAAGCGGTACTCGATGTCGGCGGTGGCGTCGGAGTAGTGCGCCCGCTCGCCGTCCGGCACGTCGAAGCGGCGGAGGTTCTCCGGGTCGATGCCGAGCTCGGTGTAGAACGCGATCGAGTCGGCGATCCACTGCTCGTAGTGCTCCCCAGCCTCGGCCGGCGGGACGAAGTACTCGATCTCCATCTGCTCGAACTCGCGGGTGCGGAAGATGAAGTTGCCGGGCGTGATCTCGTTGCGGAACGCCTTGCCGACCTGGCCGATGCCGAACGGGGGCTTCATCCGGCTGGTCGTGACGACCTGCGCGAAGTCGACGAAGATGCCCTGGGCGGTCTCGGGGCGCAGGAAGTTCAGGCCCTCTTCGGACTCGACCGGGCCGAGGTACGTCTTGAGCATCCCGGAGAACTCGCGGGGCTCGGTCCACTCGCCGCGGGTGCCGCAGTTCGGGCAGGCGATCTCGGCCATGCGGCCCTCGGGGTCGCGGCCCTTCTTGGCGACGAACGCCTCGATCAGGTGGTCCTCGCGGAACCGGTGGTGGCAGTGCAGGCACTCCACGAGCGGGTCGGTGAAGGTCGCGACGTGACCGGAGGCCTCCCACACCTTGCGGGGCAGGATGACGGCGGAGTCGAGGCCGACCATGTCGCCACGGCCGCGGACGAACCGCTGCCACCACTGACGCTTGATGTTCTCCTTGAGCTCCACACCGAGGGGCCCGTAGTCCCACGCGGAGCGGGAGCCTCCGTAGATCTCACCCGACTGGAAGACGAAGCCGCGGCGCTTGGCCAGGGCGATGACGCTGTCGAGACGGGTGGGCTGTGCCAAAGAGTGCTCCAGAGGTCGCCGAGCTGGGTGCTCGGTGCGGAAACGGTCCGGGCAAGACTACCGGCGATCGTCGGCCGGGAGGCCCGCCCCGCGTCCGCCCGCCACGCTCACCTCGCCGACGTGGTCGCCCCCACCCCGCGCAGTGCGGCCGCCACGTCGGTCACGTCGGACTCGTCGTTCCACAGGTGGAACGCGATCCGGAGTCGCCCGGCACGCCCCGACGCGGTGAGCCCGGCGGCGGTGAGGGCCCGGAGGGCCGACCCGTCGGCGTCCGCGAACGTCACGATCGCCTGCCCGTCGCCCTGCCGAGGCGACCCGAGGGCGTCGCACAGCCGGTCTGCGAGACCGGTGGCGTGCCTCCAGACCGCCTGCTGGTCGAGCGCGACCGCGTGTTCGAGCGCGGCCACGGCACCGGGCCACGCCTGCCAGGCCGGCGAGACGTCGAAGCGACGGGCGTCGTCGGCCAGGCGCATGTCGGGGCCGTAGCAGGACGACCACACGTCCGCGCCGGCGTACCAGCCGGCCTGGACCGGGCGGAGCCGACCGAGGGCGGTGTCGGAGAGTGTCATGAAGGCGACGCCGCGCGGCGCGCAGAGCCACTTGTAGGCGTGCGTGAGCGTCACGTCGAACAGTGCCGCGTCGACGGGCAGGACGCCGGCTGCCTGCGTGAGGTCGCAGAGGGTGAGGGCACCGACCCGCCGGGCCGCGGCGACGACCGGGTACGGATCCGTGACCGCGCCGGTGGCGGACTGCACCGCGGACCACGCGACGAGGGCGGTGTCGGGCCCGACGGACGCGGCGAGCCGGTCGAGCGGGACGCTCCGGACCCGCACGCCGCGGTGTGCCTGGGCGAGGAACGGGAACACGACCGAGCTGAAGTCACCGTCGGGGACGACCACCTCGGCACCGTCCGGCAACGCATCGGCGACGACCGCAGCCATCACCGAGGTCTGCGAGCCGGTCGCCACGTGGGACACCGGCACCCCGACGAGGGCGGCGAACAGCGCGCGGCCCTCCTCGACCAACGCCCCGTAGTGGGCCGGCGAGGTCTCGGCGCGGGACCACGCGTCGAGGTCGGCCCGCTGGGCGGCGATCGTGGCACGGGTCGGCAGACCGGCGGTGCACGCCGCGAGGTAGCCACGACCGGCGGGGAAGGAGTCCATGCGGACAGCGTCCCGGCTCGTGCCCCATCACACCAGGCTTGTTCTGTTGTGCAGCCGATAACATCGCGTGATGGACGACATCGATCCCCAGCTGCTCCGGGTCCTCCGCGCCGTGGCCGACGGTGGGTCGATCACCCGCGCCGCCGCAGCACTCGGGTCGAGCCAACCCGCGGTCAGCCAGTTGCTCGCCCGGGCCGAACGGCGGCTCGGGCACACCCTGGTGCTGCGGTCCGGGCAGGACGGTCGCGGCGGGCGCGGTGCCACCCTGACGGACGCCGGTCGGGTGCTCGCCGACCACGCCCTGCACGTGCAGGCCGCACTGACCGCCGCGCGCGAGGACCTCGACGCCGTCGGGGGCCTGACCCGCGGCCGCGTGCGCCTCGCCGGGTTCCCGAGCGCGTCCTCGGCCCTCGTGCCCGCCGTGCTCGCCCGGCTGGCGTCGACGGCTCCGGGCGTGACGACCTCGTACGTCGAGGTCGAACCGCCCGAGGCGCTCGACCTGCTGCGGAGCGGGGAGGTCGACGTCGCCCTGACCTTCACCTACGTCGGCGACGAGGTCGGGTCCGCCCCGGACCCCGGGCTCGTCACGCGGGCACTCGGGCGGGATCCGCTCGCCCTGGTGACGCCCTCCGTGTCCGTGGGGTCCGATGCTGCGGACTCTGGTGCCGCGGATTCCGGTGCTGTCGACCTCGCGTCGCACCGCGACGCCCGCTGGATCGGCGGCTGCCCCCGGTGCCGCGGCCACCTGCTCGCCTCGTGTGCGACCGCCGGGTTCACCCCGGACATCGTGCTCGAGACCGACAACGCGGCAGCGGTGGTGGGGCTCGTCGCCGCCGGACTCGGCGTGGCCCTGCTCCCCCGGCTGGCGCTCGCGACGACGGTCATCCCCGCCGAGGTCCGGGTCGACCCCGTGGACGACGACCTGGCCCGCCGGGTCGAGGTCGTCATCGCCCGAGGGGCCGAGCGCGTCCCGAGCGTCCGTGCGGCCCTGGACGCGGTGCGGTCAGCGGCACACCTGCTCGACGGGCCGCTGCCCGGCTGACGGGTGCGTCAGGCCGTCGGGGCGTCGACCGCACCGCCGTAGCGACGGTCGCGGCGGGCGTACTCCTCGATCGCGCCCCACAGGTCCGTGCGCCGGAAGTCCGGCCACAGGCGGTCCAGGAACACCATCTCGGCGTACGCCGACTGCCACAGCAGGAAGTTGCTCGTGCGCTGCTCCCCCGAACTGCGCAGGAACAGGTCGACGTCGGGCATCTCGGGCACGTAGAGCCGCTTCGCCAGGGCCTTCTCGGTGACCTGGCTCGGCTTGAGGCGTCCGGCGGCGACGTCTTCGGCCATCCCCCGCACGGCGTCGACGATCTCGTTCCGGCCGCCGTAGTTGACGCACATCGTCAGGGTCAGCACGTCGTTGCCCGCGGTCATCTGCTCGGCACGGTCGAGTTCGTCGATGACGCTCCGCCACAGCCGCGGACGCCGTCCGGCCCACCGCACCTTGACGCCCCACTCGTTCAGTTGGTCGCGCCGACGACGGATCACGTCACGGTTGAAGCCCATCAGGAACCGGACCTCTTCCGGCGAACGCTTCCAGTTCTCGGTGGAGAACGCGTACGCCGAAATGTGTTTGACGCCGATCTGGATCCCGCCGGCGACGACGTCGAGCAGCGAGGCCTCGCCCGCCTTGTGTCCCTCGATCCGGGTGAGCCCGCGGCCGTTGGCCCACCGACCGTTGCCGTCCATCACGATCGCGACGTGGTCCGGCACGAACCGGGCCGGGATCGCCGGAGGCGTCTCACCGGTCCAGTCGATCGGGCGGAACGGCTCGGCGTCGTCGGGGCGGCGGGGGCTCATGCGGTGGGGGTTCCTTCCACGGTGCGGGTTCCTTCCACGGCGGGATCGGGCTCGGGGACGGCGGGTGCGGGGGTCGAGGCCACCGCGCGTGCTGTCGCCTCGGGTCCATCATGGGTCAGCGGCACGGGCAGCGGGTGCTCCGAGCGGTCGACGTGCGGCAGGGACCGGAGCGATCGTTCCAGGTGCCACTGGGCGTAGGCCGCGACCACGCCGGAGGCCCGCGACCGCGTCCGTTCGTCGGTGGCGTCGACGCTCGCCCAGTCGCCGGCGAGCAGCGAGCCGAGCACGCCGAGGGTCGCCGGGTCGAGCCGCGGCGTGCCGGGAGGCGCAGCCCGGTCGGCGACGACCCCGCCGAGCTGCACCACGAACGCGGAGTGCGGCCCGGGCTCCCCCGTGACCGCGCAGTCGCTGAACGACGGCGCCCACCCCGCGATGCTCATCGCGCGGAGCAGGTAGGAGTCGAGCGTGGCGCTGGAGTGGTGCTCCCCGCGCGACAGCGACCGCAGCGCGCCGACGAGCAACAGGTACTGCTGCAGCCCGGCGTCGGCCTCGCTCAGGCGGTCGGCGGTCTCGACCATCGCGCTGGCCGCCGTGTACGCGCCGTAGTCGGCGACGATCTGCGCCCCGTAGGCCCCGAGCGACTCGGCCTGCGTGACGATGTCGAGCGACCGGCCCTCGTAGAACTGGGCGTCGACGACCATGAACGGCTCGAGCCGACTGCCGAACTTCGACGCCGTCCGCCGCACGCCCTTGGCCACCGCGCGGATCTTGCCGTGCTGCCGGCTGAGCATGGTGACGATGCGGTCGGCTTCCCCGAGCTTGTGGGTGCGCAACACGACGCACTCGTCCCGGTACAGCGGCATGCCCCCAGTATCCCCCGCCCCGCCGACACCGCGTGCGGCGCGCAGCGCGCGCGCGGGGGCGTACTTGGCGGAATCGGGCGTACCTGGTCGAAAGAAACGACCAGGTACGCCCGATTCGACTTGCCATCGCGCGTGACGGGGGAAGGACCGGGCACAGACGGGAGGCTCCCCACCGGGCACGGCCGGTCCGCCGCTGGCGCGTCGGCCCGGAACCGGCCGGCGTGGGCCCAGGTGAAGGACGGACCCGCACCGCGCCTCCCGGTCTGGCCGCGTCTCAGGCGGAGACGAGCTCCGGCGAGTCGGCGCCGGCAGCAGCACCGGCGCGCACCGCGCGGTTCACCGCGGACACGATCGCCTTGAGCGAGGCCGTCGAGATGTCGGCGTCGATGCCGACGCCCCACAGGCGCACGCCGTCGACGTCGAGCTCGACGTACGACGCCGCCTTGGCGTCACCGGAGGCGCTCATCGTGTGCTCCGAGTAGTCGTACAGCGTGACCTGGACGCCCTGCTCGGCGAGGACCTTGAGGAACGCGTCGATCGGACCTGTGCCCACGGCGTCGGCGGTGACGGAGCCCTCGTCGACGCGGAGTGCGACCGACAGCGAGGTCGTGCCGTCGAAGTCGCTCGAGGTCGCCGTCTTGGTGAGCTCGTACCGGCCCCACTTGTCGTCGTCGGTCGAGGCGGGCAGGTACTCGTCCTGGAACACGTCCCAGATGCGCTGCGACGAGAACTCGCCGCCCTCGGTGTCGGTGTGCCGCTGCACGACGCCGGAGAACTCGATCTGCAGCTTGCGGGGCAGGTCGAGGGCGTGGTCGGTCTTGAGCAGGTACGCGACGCCGCCCTTGCCGGACTGCGAGTTGACGCGGATGACGGCCTCGTACGACCGGCCGATGTCCTTCGGGTCGACGGGCAGGTACGGCACCGCCCACTCGATCTCGTCGATGTCCTTGCCCGCGGCCGCGGCCTTGGCCTTCATCGCCTCGAAGCCCTTGTTGATGGCGTCCTGGTGCGAACCGCTGAACGCCGTGTAGACGAGGTCGCCCGCCCACGGCTGACGCTCCGGCACCGGCAGCTGGTTGCAGTACTCGACGGTGCGCTTCACCTGGTCGATGTCCGCGAACGAGATCTCCGGGTCGATGCCCTGCGTGAACAGGTTCATGCCCAGCGCGACGAGGTCGACGTTGCCGGTGCGCTCACCGTTGCCGAACAGGCAGCCCTCGATGCGGTCCGCGCCGGCCATGTAGCCCAGCTCGGCGGCGGCGACGGCGGTGCCACGGTCGTTGTGCGGGTGCAGCGAGAGGATGACGTCCTGGCGGTGCGCGAGGTTGCGCGACATCCACTCGATCGAGTCGGCGTAGACGTTCGGCGTCGCCATCTCGACGGTGGCCGGCAGGTTGATGATGACCTTGCGGTCGGGGGTGGGCTCGAAGACCTCGAGCACGGCGTTGCAGATCTGCAGCGCGACCTCGAGCTCGGTGCCCGTGTAGGACTCCGGCGAGTACTCGTAGTAGACCGTCGTGTCGTGCTGCAGCGTCGCCTCGGCCGCCTTGCACAGCTTCGCGCCGGCCACCGCGATGTCGACGACACCCTGCACGTCGGTGCGGAAGACGACCTCGCGCTGCACGATCGACGTCGAGTTGTACAGGTGGACGATGGCCTGCTTCGCGCCGTCGATCGCCTCGTACGTGCGCTGGATGAGGTGCTCACGCGCCTGGGTCAGCACCTGGATGGTGACGTCCTCGGGGATCGCGCCCTCGTCGATCAGGCTGCGGACGAAGTCGAAGTCGGTCTGCGAGGCGCTCGGGAACCCGACCTCGATCTCCTTGTAGCCCATGCCGACGAGCAGGTCGAACATGGCGCGCTTGCGCTCGGCGTCCATCGGGTCGATGAGGGCCTGGTTGCCGTCACGCAGGTCGACCGCACACCAGCGCGGCGCCCGCTCGATGCGCTTCGTCGGCCAGGTGCGGTCGGGCAGTTCCACCGAGATCTGTTCGTGGAAGGGGACGTACTTGTGGATCGGCATCCCGGAGGGCTGCTGCGTGTTCTGCATCGTTCGTCGCTTTCGTCGCGTGTTCGTGTGCTCTGGTGAGTGCGGCCACGACGGACTCCGCGACGAGGTGGGCCGGTGTGTCAGGCCTCGTCGCGGCAGCGAAGGAGGAGGAGTGCCGAGTACATCGAGTCCACGGTAGCACCGGCGGGCTGCTGTGTGACAAGCGCGTGACGCGGGGGCGGCCAGGCACGGTCCGAGCCGGACACCGGACGGGGGGCGAGCGGTCACGACATGCCGCGGGTCGGCCGCCGAGCGGTCACGTTCTGTCACCTGAGCCGCGTCAAGGCGACAGTTCGTGACCATTCAACGGACGTGAGCGGCGTGGCACTGCGGTGCGGCACACGTCCACGCGACCACGCGGCGGACGGGAGGCACGGTGCAAGCTGGCACCGTGCCTCCCGTCCGCCGCGTGGTGCGACCAGAGCGCCGCGTCAGTCGACCGCGAGCGCCTCGGTCGGGGGCACGCGCATCGCGCGCCGCACCGGCGCGATCGTCGCGACGACCGCCAGCACGAGCGCCCCGACGACGACGATCCCGATGGTGAGCGGCGGCAGCACGGGCGTGACCGGGTGCCCGAGCGACCCGAGCAGCGTCTGCCCGCCGACCCAGCCGTAGAAGGTGCCGAGCACGAGCCCCGAGACGACGGCCGCGACGACCATCTGCACGGCCTCGGTCACGATCATCCGGCGGACCTGCGCCCCGGTGAGTCCGAGCACCCGCAGCAGCCCGAGCTCGCGTCGGCGCTGCAGGACCCCGAGTGCCAGCGCGTTGACGACCCCGACGGCGGCGATCACGGCCGAGAACCCGACGATGACGCTGACGACGGCGTTCAGCTGGACGAAGAAGTCGCGCTGCGCCTGCACCATCTCGGTCGTCATCTGGCCCTGTCCCATCTGCTCGAGCTGGGCCTCGAGCACGTGCTGCATGATCCCCAGTGCGACGGCGAAGGTGACGAGCAGGGTGACGCCGATGACGAGCCCGATCGTCGCCCGCGAGGACCGACCCGGCGCACGCATGGCGTTGCGGCCGGCAAGCAGGACGACGGGATCGTGCGAGCCGATCCGACCGATGAGCTGCAGCACCGGCGGCATCACGATGGGCGCTCCGACGGCGACGCCGGCGAACGACACGAACCCACCGAGGGCAGCCGGCAGCACCGCGATCGGCGAGCTCGCGCTGACCGCGAGCCCGATGAGCATGAGCGCCGCGCCGCCGGCCATGAGCACGATGGCCCAGACCTTGCGGGCGGTGCCCGAGCGGACGTCGTCGTGGCTCGGTTCGACGCTCGAGGACAGCGCCTCGAGCGGGGTGACGGTCAGCACCCGGCGGGAGCCCGCGGCGAAGGCCCCCCAGGTCGCCAGGACCACGGCCACGACCGGCAGCACGAGTTCCCACGGCAGGAGCGTGTAGTCGGTGTCGGGCAGGAACCCGTTGCCGCGCAGCACCACCACGAACACCGCGGACAGCCCGGTACCCACGACGGCGCCGATCAGTCCGCCGAGCACCCCGACGACCAGTCCGGTCCGGGTGATCCGGGCCCGGAGCGTGGCGCCGGTGGCACCGACGAGCCGCTGCAAGGCGATGATGCGGGTCTGCCCGGCGATGAGGGTCGCGCAGGTGTTGGCGGTGACGATCGCGCCGACGTACAGCGCGATGCCGAGGAACAGCCACCCCACGACGGACAGGATCGCCCTGACCGGGCCGAGGTCGGCGAGCCCGGCGGCGCCGAGCGCTTCGGTCACGATGCCAGGGGCGATGACGAGTGCTGACCCGAACGTGGTGCCGAGCGCCGCGACCAGCACGGTCGGGGCGAAGGAGCGGACGCCGTTCACGCTGCCGCCTCCATCCCCAGCATCGTGGTGGAGATCGCGCCGGCGTCCATCGCCGGGCGGTCGGCGACGACCCGGCCGTCAGCGAGGAACAGGATCCGGTCGGCGTTGGCGGCAGCGACGGGGTCGTGCGTCACCATGACGACGCTCTGGCCCCACTCCTGCACGGCCCCGCGCAGGATCGCGAGCACGTCACGGCCGGTGCGCGAGTCGAGGGCACCGGTCGGCTCGTCGGCGACGACGACTGCCGGACGCGAGGCGAGTGCCCGGGCGATGGCGACGCGCTGCTGCTGCCCACCCGACAGCTGGTGCGGCCGGTGCGAGAGCCGGTTGCCGAGTCCGAGCTGGTCGACCAGGCGGTCGATCCACGCGCTCTCGTCCTTCGACGGCTTGTGCCCGCCGAGCAGGAACGGCAGCCGGATGTTCTCGCTGACGTCGAGCGTCGGCACCAGGTTGAACGACTGGAACACGAACCCGAGCCGGCGGCGACGGAGCTCGGTCAGGTCCTTGTCGCCGAGCCCCGTGATGTCGACCCCGTCGATCTCGATGCGGCCCGCGGACACCGCGTCGAGACCCGCGGCGACGTGCATGAGCGTCGACTTGCCGGACCCGGACGGCCCCATCACTGCGGTGAACTCCCCCGCGCCGATGTCGACGCTGACGTCGTCGAGCGCCGTCACCCGGCGCGCGGCGTCGCCGTAGTGCTTGGACACGTGGTCGAGTCGGATGATCGGAGCGTGGCTGGTGGTCATGCACCAACGATGGCGTCCGGGAGGCCCGCCCCGCGTCCGTCGGGCGGCTCCTGTGGATGAGCCGCTCGGCTCGACTTCCTGTGGACGGGTCATCCGATCGGATGACGTCCGTCAGTCGGCCTTGCTCACCAGCCCGTGCTCGTGCGCGAACACGACGAGGCGCACGCGGTCGCGGAGTCCGAGCTTCGTCAGGACCCGCGAGATGTGGGTCTTCACGGTCGCCTCGCTGACGTACTCGTGCTGCGCGATCTCGCTGTTGCTGAAGCCGCGGGCCGCCAGGTCGAAGATCTCGCGCTCGCGCGGGGTGAGGTCGTCGAACGTCGCCGGCACGGTGGCGGCCTGCTCGACGGAGTCGTCGTAGCGCCGCAGGAGTTCCCGCGTCGCCGAGGCCGCGAAGACCGCGGTGCCGGCGTGGACGGTCCGCACGGCGGCGAGCAGGAACTCGGGATCGGCGTCCTTCAGCACGAAGCCGCTCGCCCCGGCCCGGATGGCCTTCGCCGCGGCCTCGTCGAAGTCGAACGTGGTCAGGACGAGCACCTTCGCGCCGTCGGTGCCGGCCTGTTCGACGATGTGCGCGGTCGCCGTGATGCCGTCCATCACGGGCATCCGGACGTCCATGAGCACGACGTCCGGTCGGGTGCGCCGGACGAGTTCGACGCCCTCGGCACCGTCGCCCGCCTCGCCCACGAAGTGCAGGTCGGGTTGGGAGCCGATGAGCATCCGGATGCCGGTGCGGAAGAGTGCCTGGTCGTCGACGAGGGCGACGCGGATGCGGCCGTCGGCCGGCGGGGTGGTGGTCATCGGGCGGTGCGCTCCTGCTCGGTCGGACTGATGGTCGGGGCGGGGGCCGACTCGGCGGTCGGGCCCGCAGCCGGGCTCGCGGCCCGGCTCGCGGTCGGGGTGATGCGCCCGCGGGGCATCTGCCCGCTCGCGGGAACGGCGGGCATGCGGACGGCGACCTCGAAGTCGGGGCCACGGACCCCGGCGGTCATCGTGCCGCCGGTCATGGTGGCACGCTCGCGCATGCCGACCAGGCCGTGCCCGGTGCCGGGACCCCGGGTGCCGTCGTCGGCGCGGCGGTTCACCACCGCGATCTCGACGGTGTCCGGGCGGTAGGTCAGTGATGCGTGCACCGGCGTGCCGGGCTCACCGTGCTTGTAGGCGTTCGTCAGGCTCTCCTGCACGATCCGGTACACCGCGAGCTGCGTCGTGGTGGGGAGGCCGGTCGGATCGCCCTCGCGCTCGACCCGGACGTCGAGGCCGACCTGGCGCATCTCGCCGACGAGCCGGTCGATGTCGTCGATCTCCGGCGTCGGGACGGTCCCCTGCTCGTGTCGGAGCGCACCGAGGAGCTCGCGGACGTCGCCGAGGGCCCGGCGGGCGGTGGTCGAGATGGTGCCGAGGGCCTGATCGGCGACGGCGGGGTCCGCCTTCAGCGCGTAGCGGGCTCCGTCCGCCTGGGCGATGACGACCGCGAGCGAGTGCGCGACGATGTCGTGCATGTCGCGGGCGATGCGCACGCGTTCCTGTTCGACCGCGACCGCTCGGTCGGCACGGGCGGCGTCGCGTTCGGCGAGCAGCTGGGCCTCACGGCTCATGCTCGCCGACCGGCGGGTACGGACCACGAGGCCGGCCAACCACGGCAGCAGCAGCAGGAGCAGGACGACGGCGAAGTACGAGACCGTGACCTGCACCGACTCCTGGAACGGCGTCGACGCGGTCTCGATCGTCAACCGGTTCCGGTAGTCGTCGACGCCGATGTAGAGCGCCGCGGTGACGGACCCGACGATGGCCGAGACGAGTCCGGCCAGCCGCACCCGCCGACTGCCGTAGGCGCTCGTCGTGTAGAGCACCGCGGCGATGAAGGCGTTCGACAGGTCGGGCATCTGACCCGTGACCATCTCGAAGACCGCGAACACCCAGGCGACGGCCAGTGCGAGGCCGGGCGACAGCCGTCGGAGCGCGAGGGCAGCGGTCATGCCGACGACCGTGACGATCGCGAGCGGGGATTCCATGCCCCGCGCCGAGGTGATCAGCACGAGCGAGCCGAGCACCACGGCGATGACCACGTCGGTGATGACCTGCGCGCGCAGCATGGGACGGAACACGCGTCCACGGTACGGCGCTCGGCTCACGGGCGCGTCCCTCGTGTGGATGACTCCTGGCGCCGGACGCTCAGAAGCCGAGGCGTCCGAGCTGCTTGGGGTCACGCTGCCACTCCTTGGCGACCTTCACACGGATGTTGAGGTACACGTGCCGACCGCCGAGCAGCGACTCGATCTCGACGCGGGCGCGGGAGCCGACGTCCTTCAGGCGCTCCCCCTTGTGGCCGATGACGATCGCCTTCTGGCTGTCGCGTTCGACGAACAGGTTCGCGAAGATGCGCAGGGGCCCGTCGGCGTCGTCGTCCTCGTCCGGCTCGACGATGTCCTCGATCACGACGGCGAGCGAGTGCGGCAGTTCGTCGCGGACGCCCTCGAGCGCGGCTTCGCGGATGAGTTCGCTGATGCGCTCCTCGTCGGTCTCCTCGGTCACGGCCGACGAGTCGTACAGCTGGGGCGACTCCGGCAGCAACGAGGTGATCTCGCCGAGGAGGTCCTCGAGCTGCAGGCCCTTCGTGCCCGACGTCGGGATGATCGAGTCCCAGTCGCGGAGCCGGGAGACGGCCAGCAGCTGCTCGCCGACCTTGTCCTTCGAGGTGCGGTCGATCTTGGTGACGATCGCGACCTTCTTGGCCCGCGGGTACTGGTCGAGGGTGTCGTTGATGAAGCGGTCGCCCGGGCCGATCGGCTCGTTGGCGGGGACGCAGAATCCGATGACGTCGACGTCACCGAGCGTGGACTGCACCAGGTCGTTGAGCCGCTCGCCGAGCAGGGTGCGGGGACGGTGCACACCCGGGGTGTCGACGATGATGACCTGGCCGTCGGGCCGGTGCACGATGCCGCGGATCGCGCGACGGGTGGTCTGCGGCTTCGACGAGGTGATCGCGACCTTCTGGCCCACCAGCGCGTTCGTCAGCGTGGACTTGCCCACGTTCGGACGCCCGACGAACGAGACGAAGCCCGCGCGGTAGGGCTTGCCCGAGGCGGTGGGGGTGGAGTCGGAGTCGGTCATGCGTGCGTGGTTCCCGTCGTGGTGGTGGCGTCGTCGAAGGCGTCCTCGACACCCGCGAGGGCGTGAGTGCGTTCGGCGAGCACGGTGATGAGGTGGCGGCGCTTGCCCTCGACCCGGTCGGCCGTCAGGACGACGCCGGACACCGTGACCGTGTCGCCGGAGACCGCCAGGTGGCCGAGCTCCTTGGTGAGCAGACCGCCGGCGGTGTCGACGTCGTCGTCGTCGAGCTCGATGCCGAACAGGTCGCCGAGCTCGTCGACGGGCAGTCGGGCCGAGATGCGCCAGAGGCCGGGCTCGACCTCGACCCGGTCGACCACGGCGCGGTCGTACTCGTCGGAGATGTCCCCGACGAGCTCTTCGATGAGGTCCTCCATCGTGACGAGACCGGCGACGCCGCCGTACTCGTCGACGACCAGGACCAGGTGGTTCTTCGCGACCTGCATGTGCCGCAGGGTGTCGTCGGCGGCCTTCGACTCCGGCACGAACTCGGCCGGACGCAGCAGCCGGGTGACCCGCTCACTGCCGGACCCCGGTCGCTCGTACAGCGCCCGCGACACGTCACGCAGGTACAGGACGCCGAGGACGTCGTCGCTGTCCTTGCCGGTGACGGGCATGCGGGACACCCCGGCGGCGAGGAACTGCTCCATGCCCGCGGCGAGCGTGTCCGAGCCGTCGACCGTGAGCATGTCGGTGCGCGGCACCATCACCTCGCGCACGAGGGTGTCGCTGAACTCGAAGACCGAGTGGATGAGTTCGCGGTCCTCGTCCTCGAGCACGTTGCTCTCGGTGGCCTCGTCGACGAGGGACAGCAGTTGTTCTTCGCTCGACACCGTCGAGGCGCTGCGGCCGCGGCCCGGGGTCACGCGGTCACCGATCCGGACGAGCAGACCGGCGAGCGGACCGAGCACGATCCGGACGGCGCGGACCAGGCCGCCGGTGGACGCCAGCAGCCGTTCGGCGTGCGCCCGTCCGACGCTGCGCGGACTCGACCCGACGAGCACGAACGACACGGCCGTCATGATCGCGGCGGAGACGATGAGCGCCACCCACCAGCTGTCGAACGCCCGCACCAGGGCGATCGTGACGAGCACGGCTGCGGCGGTCTCGGCGAGCACGCGGAAGAAGTTCAGGGCGTTGACGTGCGCGCCGACGTCGTCCGCGATCGCCTCGAGCGCACGACGACGCTTGTTGCCGCGGGCGATCTCGTCGAGGTCGGCACGGGACACCACGGAGAGCGCGGCGTCGCTCGCGGCGAGGAGCCCGCCGAGCACGACGAGCCCGAGCGCGACCGCGAGCAGACCGACGACGACGAGCATCGGCTACCGACCCCGGCGCTGGGCCGCGAAGGCCGTCAGGATCTCGCCCTGCAGCCCGAACATCTCGGCCTTCTCGTCCGGCTCGGCGTGGTCGAACCCGAGCAGGTGCAGGATGCCGTGGCAGGTGAGCAGCAGCATCTCGTCGGTGCTGGAGTGTCCGGCGGTCTTCGCTTGTTCCTCGGCGACCTGCGGGCAGAGCACGATGTCGCCGAGCAGGCCGGCGGGCGTGGGGTCCTCTTCGGTGCCCGGTCGGAGCTCGTCCATCGGGAAGCTCAGGACGTCGGTGGGGCCGGGCTCGTCCATCCACCGCACGTGCAGCTGCTCCATCGCGCCCTCGTCGACCAGGACGATCGCGAGTTCGGCGTCCGCGTGCACGTGCATCGCGTCGAGGGCGAACGCGGCGAGGCGCTGGATGGCTGCCTCGTCCACCTCGACCCCGGACTCGTTGTTGAGCTCGATGCTCACCGGTTGCCTCCTCGGGCGTCGTTCTGGGGGTACGGGGGTCGCTGGCGGTCCTGCGGCGGCCGACCACGGCGCTCGGCACGGTTGGCGCCGTCGGGGTTGCCGACCGGCGCGCTGCCACGGCCACCGGGACGGTGACCGGCCTGCTCGGCAAGCCGTTCCTCGTCGTAGACGGTGTAGGCGTCGACGATGCGACCGACGAGCGTGTGCCGCACGACGTCTTCGCTGCCGAGGCGGGCGAAGTGGATGTCCTCGACCGTCTCGAGGATCCGCGTCACGAGCCGGAGACCGGACACGTTGCCCGGCAGGTCGACCTGGGTGATGTCACCCGTCACGACCATCTTCGAGCCGAACCCGAGACGGGTCAGGAACATCTTCATCTGCTCGGGCGTCGTGTTCTGCGCCTCGTCGAGGACGACGAACGAGTCGTTGAGCGTCCGGCCGCGCATGTACGCGAGCGGCGCGACCTCGACCGTGCCCGCAGCCAGCAGCTTCGGGACCAGCTCGGGGTCCATCATCTCGTTCAGGGCGTCGTACAGCGGCCGCAGGTACGGGTCGATCTTGTCGGTGAGCGTGCCTGGCAGGAACCCGAGCCGCTCGCCGGCCTCGACCGCGGGACGGGTCAGGATGATCCGGGTGACCTCGCGCCGCTGCAGGGCCTGGACGGCCTTCGCCATCGCCAGGTACGTCTTGCCGGTGCCGGCGGGGCCGATGCCGAACGTGATGGTGTGCTCGTCGATGGCGTCGACGTAGGCGCGCTGCCCGTCGGTCTTCGGCCGCACGGACTTGCCGCGGCTCGACACGATCGGCGTGCCGAAGGTGTCGGACGGCTTGCGGTCGTCGTCGAGGATCCGTGCCGACATCGGGATGTCCGACGGGCCGATGTCCTGCCCGCGCTTGACCATGCCGACGAGTTCGTCGACGAGCGCCTTCGCCCGCGCGACCTCGCGCTCGGGCCCGGTGAGCGTGACCTCGTTGCCGCGGACGACGACCTTGACGCCCGGGTACTGCCGTTCGACGGTCTTCAGCAGGCGGTCCTGGGGACCGAGGAGCTGGACCATGGCGATGCCGTCGACCTGGAGGGCGACGGAGACGACCTGGTCGTCGTCGGTGGTGGGCTGTGCTGGTTCGTTAGCCGGCAAGGGTGCCTTCCTGCAGTTCACCTGCGAGTACGTGCGCGTGCACGTGGAACACGGTCTGACCGGCGGCTTCGCCGGTGTTGAAGACGAGACGGAACTGGCCGCCGGCGCGCTCGTCGGCGATGCGCTGCGCGGTGGCGACCAGGTGGGCGAGGAGGTCGGGGTCACCGGCCGCGAGTTCGGCGACGTTCGCGTACTGCTCGGTCTTGGGGATGACCAGCACGTGGACGGGTGCCTTCGGGGCGATGTCCTCGATCGCGATCACGCGGTCGTCCTCGGCGACGACGGTCGCCGGGATCTCGCGCGCGATGATCTTGCTGAAGACGCTGGGCGTGCTGGTGCTCATGACTCCATCGTAGAACGCAGGACCGACCTCGGGCCTTCCCTCACCAGCGCCCGAGTCCGGCCTGCAGGATCGCGAGTGCCGCGGGACCGGCGGTCGACGTCCGCAGCACGCTGTCGCCGAGCCGGACCCTGATCGCTCCCGCGGCTTCGAGCCGCTCGAGCTCGGAGCCGTCGATGCCGCCCTCCGGCCCCACCACGAGGGCGATCTCGTCGAGGTCCGCCGTCGGTGCCCACGTCGCGAGCCGCACGGTCGCGGTGGGGTCGAGCACGAGCACCGCAGCACCGGCACCGAGCGCGGGGACGAGCTGCGCCGTCGTGACGAGCGGCCCGACCTCGGGCACCCGCGACCGGATCGCCTGCTTCGCGGCCTCGTGCGCGATGGCCGTCCAGCGCGATCGGCCCTTCTCGACCTTCGGGCCCTCCCACCGGGAGACGCTGCGCGCGGCGGACCACGGCACGATCCGGTCCACACCGATCTCCGTCGACGCCTGCACCGCCATCTCGTCGCGGCCGCCCTTGGCGAGGGCCTGCACGAGCGTCAGCGACGGGACCGGCAGAGGGTCGACGGACAGCGATGCCACGGACAGCACCAGCGAGTCGCGGTCGACCGAGTCCACCGCACCGGACACGACGGTCCCCCGTCCGTCCGAGAGCCGCAGCGTCTCACCGACCCGCACACGCGAGACGGTCACGGCGTGCCGCCCCTCTGCCCCGTCGAGCGTCACGGTGCCACCGACGGCGACCCCGTCGAGCGACTCCACGACGTAGAGCGATGCCATCAGAAGTTGAAGAAGCGGTCGCGGAGCTTGCCGAACATGCCCTGCTGGAACCGTGCGAGCTGCGGCGCCGACGCCTTGTGCGACTTCGCGAGCTGCTCGACGAGCTGGCGTTCCTTGTGCGACAGCTTCGTCGGGGTGACGACCTGCACGCCGACCCGGAGGTCGCCGCGGCCGCTCCCGCGCAGCTTCGTGATGCCGCGGTCCTTGATCACCAGGACGTCCGCGCTCTGCACCCCCGGACGGATCTCGAGCTCGACGGGCCCGTCGAGTCCGTCGATCGTCGTGGTGGTGCCGAGCACGGCATCGGTCATCGCGACCTCGAGGGTGGCGAGCAGGTCGTCACCGTCGCGGCTGAAGACGTCGTCGTGCCGGACCCGGATCTCCAGGTACAGGTCGCCGGAGGGGCCACCGGCGGGGCCGACCTCGCCCTGTCCGGGCATCTGCAGGCGCAGGCCCGAGTCGACGCCGGCGGGGACGTCGACCGGCACGGTGCGACGGGCGCGGACGCGGCCCTGACCCTGGCAGGTCGGGCAGGGGCTCGGGATGACGGTGCCGTAGCCGCGGCAGGTGCCGCACGGGGCGCTCGTCACGACGTTGCCCAGCAGCGAACGCACCTGGCGCTGGATGTTGCCGGACCCGCCGCAGATGTCGCAGGTGCGCGGGCTGGTGCCGGGTGCGCAGCACGACCCGTGACAGGTCTCGCACAGGACGGCGGTGTCGACCTCGACGTCCTTGTGGGTGCCGAAGACGACCTCGTCGAGGTCGACGTCGATGCGGAGCAGGGCGTCCTGCCCGCGCTCGGCACGGCTGCGGGGACCACTGCCCCGGCCGCCACCACCACCACCGCCGAAGAAGGCGTCGAAGATGTCGCTGAACCCGCCGGCGCCGCCACCGAAGGGGCTGTCGGCCTGGGGCCCGGCGTCGTACCGGCGCCGCTGCTCCGGGTCGCTCAGGACGTCGTACGCGTGCGTGACGTCCTTGAACCGCTCGGCTGCCTCTGGGGCAGGGTTCACGTCCGGGTGGAGCTCACGCGCCAGGCGGCGGTAGGCCTTCTTGATGTCGGCATCGGAGGCGTCTCGCTGGACGCCGAGGACGTCGTAGTGGTCTGCCACGTATCCCTCAGTCGGTTGTGTTCGGTCGGTCGGTCGGTGTTGCAGTCGATCAGTGTTCGCCCAGCAGCTTGGACAGGTACCGTGCGACGGCCCGGACGGCAGCCATGTTCGTGCCGTAGTCCATCCGGGTCGGTCCCAGGACACCCAGGCGTGCCACCTCGCCGCCACCGGCGAGGTACCCGCCGGCGACGATGCTCGTGGCGTCGAGCCCGTACTCGGCGTTCTCGACGCCGATGCTCGCCGCCACCGCGATGTCGTCCACCTGCATCTCCCCGAACAACCGGAGCAGGGTGACTTGTTCCTCGATCGCTTCGAGCACCGGGAAGAGGCCGCCGGAGAAGTCCTGCTCGCTCTTCGCCAGGTTGGCGGCACCGGCCATCACCAGGCGGTCCTGACGGTTCGCCGCGACCTGCTCGATGAGGGTCGCCACGACGACCCCGCCGAGCGCCTGGGCGTCGGGCCGGAGCTGTTGCGGGACCGCACGGAGCGCGGTGGGCACGTCCTGCAGCAGGAGCCCCACGGCCGCGCCGTTCAGCACGGTGCGGAGTTCGGTCAGCAGCGGCTCGTCGAGCGCGACGTCGGTCTCGACGACGCGTTGTTCGACCCGGGCGGTGTCGGTGATGAGCACGACCATGAGCCGGGCGTCGCCGAGGCGCACCAGCTCGACGTGCTGCACCCGGGCGCGCACCATCGAGGGGTACTGCACCAGGGCGACCTGGTTCGTGAGCTGGCTGAGCAGGCGCACGGTGCGGCCGAGGACTTCGTCGAGGTCGTTCGGTGCCCCGAGGAAGGTCTCGATGGCGTGCCGCTGGGCGCTCGTCAGCGGCCGGGCTGCGGCGAGGTGGTCGACGAACAGCCGGTAGCCCTTGTCGGTCGGCACCCGGCCGGACGAGGTGTGCGGCGCGACGATGAGCTGCTCGTCCTCGAGCAGGGCCATGTCGTTGCGGATCGTGGCGGCACTGACGCCGAAGGCGTGCCGCTCGACGATCGTCTTGGAGCCGACCGGTTCGCGGGACGCCACGTAGTCGCGCACGATGGCCTTCAGGACCTCGAGGCTGCGTTCACTGACCACGAGCGCTCCTTCCTGGTCGACCTGGCACTCGGACGTGTCGACTGCTGATCCTACGCCCGCACGACTGCACCCCCGATACGCTTCCGGCATGACCTACGGACAGCAGCCCGGTGGCCCGCAGAACCCCAACGGGCCCCAGTACCCGGGCGGGTACACCCCGCCGCAGCCGATGAGCCCGGAGGACCAGCGCCTCTGGGCCACGCTGACTCACATCGGCGGGATCTTCTTCAACTTCGTCGCCCCGCTCGTGGCGTACCTGGTGCTGCGCGACCGCGGCGGCTTCATCCGCGAGCACACCCGGGTCGCACTGAACTTCCACATCACCGTGGCGATCGCGTACGTCGCGTGCGGCGTGCTGAGCGTCGTGGTCATCGGACTGGTGCTGTTCCCGATCGTCGCCGTCCTGACCGTCGTCTTCGGCATCCTGGCGGCCGTCGCGGCGAACCGGGGCCAGTTCTACCGCTACCCCCTGTCGATCGAGTTCATCAAGCAGTAGCAAGCACAGTGCAGTAGCAAGCACAGTGCAGTAGCAAGCACAGTGCAGTAGCAAGCACAGCGTCAGTCCAGCAGCTCCCGTACCACCGCGTCGGCGAGCAAGCGACCCTGCAGGGTCAGGTCGATGCGTCCCCGCACCGCGGCCGACCCGTCCACGAGACCCCGTGCGATGAGTCCCGCGACCCGGCCACGGGCCTCCTGGCGGATCTCGCTCGTCGCGAGCTCCCCGCGGACCCGCGCGGCGAGGAGCAGGCGCTCGACGTAGCGGGTCTCGTCGTCGATGACCTCGCGCCCGGCGGCCGGCGACTCGCCGGACAGCACCCGGTTCGCGTACGCGGCCGGGTGCTTCACGTTCCACCAGCGCGTGCCGGCGACCGCGGAGTGGGCGCCGGGGCCGACACCCCACCAGTCGTGGCCCTTCCAGTACGACAGGTTGTGGCGACTCGCGTGCGCGTCGCCGCGCGCCCAGTTCGACACCTCGTACCAGGAGTACCCGGCGTCGCCGAGCACCTGGTCGGCGAGCTCGTACATGTCGGCGGCCAGGTCGTCGTCGGGGGCCGGGAGCTCCCCGCGCGCCACCATGCGGCCCATCGCGGTGCCGTCCTCGACGATGAGCGAGTACGCCGACACGTGGTCGGGCTCGCAGGCCAGCGCGGCGTCGAGCGAGGTGCGCCAGTCGTCGAGGGACTCCCCCGGTGTCGAGTAGATGAGGTCGAGGGAGACGTCGAGGCCCTGCTGCTTCGCAAGGTCGACGACGACCGGCACGCGCAACGGGTCGTGTGTGCGGTCGAGGGTCGCGAGGACGTGCGGGACCGCGGACTGCATGCCGTAGCTGATCCGGTTGAACCCACCCTCGCGCAGCGTCTGCAACGAGGACGCGTCGACCGAGTCCGGGTTCGCCTCGGTCGTGACCTCGGCACCGGGCAGGATCCCCCACGTGTCGTCGATGGCCCGCAGGATCATCGCCAGGTCGGACGCCGGCAGCATCGTCGGGGTCCCGCCACCGAAGAACACGGTCGACACGGGCCGGCGCGGGACGCCGGAGCGGTCGAGCACGGTCGCGGCCCACTCGATCTCCCGCACGGCGTGGCCGGCGTAGTCGTCGCGGCGCACGCCGCGGAGCTCGGACGCCGTGTACGTGTTGAAGTCGCAGTAGCCGCAGCGCACCCGGCAGAACGGCACGTGGACGTAGACCCCGAACGGCACGGCCGCAGGGTCGGAACCGGCGGCGGAGCCCGCCGCGGCTCGCGGCACGATCAGTCCGTCAGCGGGTGCCGGATCGGCGATCGGGAGAGCACTCGGCATGGAGTCCATTGTCCGTCATGATGGACGCATGGAGCACCACCCCGTCCCCACCACGGTCCTGTGGGACATAGACGGCACCCTCGTGATGAACGCGTCGTCCCCGGGCAACCTCTACCACCTCGCGCTCGAGCGTGCGGTCGGCCGCGACCTCACCCTGCGCGTCGGGCACCAGCACGGTCGGACCGATGCCGGGCTCATCGCCGAGCACGTCCGTGCGCACGCGTTCGAGGACACGATCATCCCGACGGTCAGCCGCCACCTGCGCGACCTCACCGCCGAGCGGCACGCCTCAGGCGACCACCGGTCCCCCGTCCCCGGCGCCACCGCGCTGCTCACCCGCTTCGCGGAGCTCGGGTGGCGGAACGGCCTGCTCACCGGGAACTCCGAGTACCGCGCACGCGTCAAGCTGGCCGGTGCCGGGTTCGACGAGGGCCTGTTCGACTGGAACCACTCCTACTTCGGCGACACCGAGGTGGAGCGTGCGGACGTCACCACCCGCGCGGCGGCGGAGCTCGCCGGCACCCGTGCCGTGATCGTCGGCGACACCCCGCGTGACGGCGAGGCCGCGGACGCCGCCGGCATCCCCTTCCTGGCGGTCGCCACCGGGGTGTTCGACGTCGAGGCGCTGCGGGTCACCAACGCGGTCACGGTCGCGCGGGACTGCCGGGTCGACGCCGCGCTGATCGAGGACGCCATCGCGGCGTTGCCGCCACTGCGCTGACCCAGCGTGCAAGCGCACAAAGCACACGCACGCACGCACGCACGCGCAAGCATGCGCTCGCCGCTAGTCGCCCCGCAGCGCCGCCAGGTACTGCTCCGCCATCACCTTCTGCTGCCGACGCAGCAGCGGCGCGACGAACTGCCACTTCCGGCTCGACGGCTGCGAGAACTGCCGGATCTGCAGCCACACGGAACCGTCCGACGTGCGCTCGACGACGAACGACTCCTCGCCGGAGAGCGGGTGCCCCTCGAGCGTGCCGTACGCGAAGCCCTTGCGGTCGTGCTCGTCGATGATCGACACGACCCGCACGGGCGCCTGCACGGTCCGCCCGAAGGCGTGCATCGTGAGCGTCGCCGACGTGCCGGCGGTCACCAGCGGGGTGCCGTCCGGCGCGAACTTCTCGACCCGGGGCGTGCCGATCGAGGCCGGGGCGATCGGGACGCCGTCGTCGTCGAACGTCACCGGGTTGTACCGGACCTCGTCGTCGTCGGGCTGTTCCTCGACGCGCACGCGGATGCCGCTGCGCTCCTGGATCTGCCACGTCAGGGCCTGCGTCACCGCGGTCTCGAACCGCTGGTCGCCGTGCCCGATCCGGGCACGCGACTCGGTGGGGGTGAATCCCTCGGGCGGGTACGTCATGAGGTCCGACGCCTGGGTCGCCCCCACCGCGCCGTAGGTCAGGGCGGTCCGGTAGCTCCCGCGGATGCTCATGCCGCCAGCCTACTTGCGCCTGCCCCGTCGGATCGAACCGATCACCGCTCAGGTCGCGTCGTCCGGGTCGCGTCGTCCGGTTCGCGTGCACCCCGAACTGGAGGCCCGACACCCGCCCGCCCCGCCCCTATCGTTGCAGCGTGCCCCGCTCCACCCCCGCGCCCTGGCGGTCCGTCGACCGTCGGACCGCGACGCTCGCCGCGCTCACGCTCGTCGCCTTCGGCGCCGCCGCACTCGCGCGTGTCCTCGTCGACGCGACGACGGCGAGCATCGGCTCGTCGACGCGGTACGTCACCGTGCCGGCCGCGCAGTGGGACACCTTCGACACCGCGAACGCGATCGCCGCGGTCGGTGCGTGCTGCGCCGGAGCCGGGGTCCTGCTGTTCGGCGCCAGCCTCGTGTCCGCCGTGCGGCGGCACCGGGCCACGCGGATGCCGCAGTGGCTCGGCGCCGTGACGATCGCCCTGGCCCTCGGCGCCGTCGTATCCGGGATCGCCGCGACCCAGCAGACGGACTTCGGTGCGGCCGCCGGGCTGGTCATCCTGCGGACCGCACTGGCGGGACTGGCCGCCGCGAGCCTCCCGGCCCTCTGCCTGGCCGTGCTGCGGGCGCGGGCCGCTCGGACCCGTTGACCCGTCGCTACTTCTTCTTCTCTTCCACGTCGCCGGAGAGCGCTGCGATGAAGGCTTCCTGCGGGACCTCGACCCGACCGATGGTCTTCATGCGCTTCTTGCCCTCCTTCTGCTTCTCGAGGAGCTTGCGCTTTCGGGTGATGTCACCGCCGTAGCACTTCGCCAGGACGTCCTTGCGCATCGCGCGGATGCTCTCGCGGGCGATGATCCGTGCGCCGATGGCCGCCTGGATCGGGACCTCGAACTGCTGGCGCGGGATGAGCTTGCGCAGCCGCTCGGTCATCAGCGTGCCGTAGGCGTAGGCCTTGTCGCGGTGCACGATCGCGCTGAACGCGTCGACCTGGTCGCCCTGCAGCAGGATGTCGACCTTGACGAGGTCGGCCGCCTGGTCGCCGATGGGCTCGTAGTCGAGCGAGGCGTAGCCCTGCGTCTTGCTCTTCAGCTGGTCGAAGAAGTCGAACACGATCTCGCCGAGGGGCATCTCGTAGCGGATCTCGACGCGGTCCTCGCCGAGGTACTCCATTCCGAGCAGCGAGCCGCGGCGCGACTGGCACAGCTCCATGATCGCGCCGACGTAGTCCTTCGGGGCGAGGATCGCCGCGCGGACCATGGGCTCGCGGACCTCGACGATGCGGCCGCCGGGGAACTCGGACGGGTTCGTGACCTCGGTCACGGAGTTGTCCTCGTTCGTGACCTCGTAGATCACGCTGGGCGCGGTCGTGATGAGGTCGAGGCCGAACTCGCGCGAGAGCCGCTCGGTGATGATCTCGAGGTGCAGCAGGCCGAGGAACCCGCAGCGGAAGCCGAAGCCGAGCGCCACGGAGGTCTCGGGCTCGTAGACCAGCGCTGCGTCGGAGAGCTTGAGCTTGTCGAGCGCGTCGCGGAGGTCCGGGTAGTCCGACCCGTCGATCGGGTACAGGCCCGAGAACACCATCGGCTTCGGGTCCGTGTAGCCGGGCAGGGCCTCGGTCGCGGGCTTCTGCGCGCTCGTGACGGTGTCGCCGACCTTGGACTGGCGGACGTCCTTCACGCCGGTGATCAGGTAGCCGACCTCGCCGACGGACAGCCCCTTCGTCGGGATCGGCTCGGGGCTCGACACCCCGATCTCGAGGATCTCATGCGTCGACTTGGTCGACATCATCTGGACCTTCTCGCGCGGCTTGATCGAGCCGTCGATCATCCGGATGTACGTGACGACGCCGCGGTAGCTGTCGTAGACCGAGTCGAAGATCATCGCGCGGGGCGCGGCCTCGACGTCGCCGACCGGTGCCGGCACACGCCGGACCACCAGGTCGAGGAGCTCGGGGACACCGACGCCGGTCTTGCCGGAGACGCGCAGGACGTCCTCCGGCTTGCCGCCGATGAGCTGCGCGAGCTCGGCCGCGTACTTCTCGGGTTCGGCTGCCGGCAGGTCGATCTTGTTGAGGACCGGGATGATCTCGAGGTCGTTCTCGAGCGCCAGGTACAGGTTCGCCAGCGTCTGCGCCTCGATGCCCTGGGCGGCGTCGACGAGCAGGATCGCGCCCTCGCACGCTGCCAGGGACCGCGAGACCTCGTACGAGAAGTCGACGTGCCCGGGGGTGTCGATCATGTTGAGCGCGAAGGTCTCACCGTCGAGCTCCCACGGCATGCGGACGGCCTGCGACTTGATCGTGATGCCGCGCTCGCGCTCGATGTCCATGCGGTCGAGGTACTGCGCGCGCATCGCGCGCTCCTCGACGACGCCGGTCATCTGCAGCATGCGGTCGGCCAGCGTGGACTTGCCGTGGTCGATGTGCGCGATGATGCAGAAGTTGCGGATCGCGCCGGCCGGGGTCGCGGCGGGCTCGAGCGGAGCGGATGCTTGTGGGCTCACGGTTCCTCAGGTGGGTCGGACGGTCGGCCCAGTCTCCCATGCTTCACCCGCCCTGGAGGCACGGCGCGGCTGCGCGACGTGCGATGCGGAACGCGGGGCGGGCCTCCCGTGCGTCACCCGCCCCGGTCCGGACGGTCGCCGCCGTCAGACGGAGGCGTGCGCCGGCGCCGGCAACGCGCCCAGCCCGCGCCGCAGGTCGTCAGGGGTGGCGGCCAGGCAGACGCGGATCCAGCCCTCGCCGGTGCGGCCGAACGCGCTGCCGGGCGCGACCGCGACGGCCTCGCGCTGCAGGAGGCCGAGCGCCCACGCCGCGACGTCGCCGTCCGAGGCGTGCGACACGTCGACCCAGAGGTAGAAGGCGCCGCGCGGGTCGAGGTACCGGATCCCGGCGGCGTCGAGGACCTCCTTCGCGACCTCGAGGTTCGACCGGTAGTGCTCGCGGGCGTCGCGGACCGCGGAGTGGTCCCCCACGATCGCCGCCAGCGCCGCGTACTGGTCGGGCTCGGCGACGCAGCTGATCATCGCCTCCTGCGTGGTGCGCATCGTCGGCCCGAGGCCCTTCGGCGTGACGAGGTACCCCACCCGGACGCCCGTCATCGCGTAGGTCTTGCTCAGCGAGAACGCGGAGAACACCCGGTCGTCCTCGTCGAGCGCAGCCAGGCTGACGTGGCGGGTGCCGTAGGTGAAGTACTCGTAGACCTCGTCGCTGATCACCCACAGGTCGTGCCGCTTCGCGAAGGAGAGCAGCGCGCGCAGGGTGTCCTCGCCGAACACCGAGCCGAGCGGGTTCGACGGCGAGTTCACCACGAGCACGCGGGTGCGCTCGGTGACGCTCGCCTCGAGTGCCTCGAGGTCGGGTTCGAACCTGTGCTGCGGTTCGAGCCGGTACGGCACCGGCGTGGCCCCGAGGATGTGCGCGTTCATCGTGAAGGTCGTGTAGCCGGGGTCCGGCACCAGGACCTCGTCGCCGAGGCTCAGCGTCAGCGTCATCGCCTGGAACAGGGCCTGCGTCGCACCGATCGTCATCCAGATCTGTTCGAGGTCGGCCTCGATGCGGTTCTCGCGGCGGAGCTTGTCGCGGATCGCCTCGCGCAGGGGTGCGATGCCGCCGTTCGGCGTGTAGTCGGTGCGGTCCTCGGTCCACGCGCGACGGGCCGCGTCACCGATGTGCGGCGCCACGGGCACGTCCGGTTCGCCGATCACGAGCATCGTGACCGGGGTGCCGGCGGACTGCAGCAGCGCTGCCTGCTCGAAGACCCTCCGGATGCCGGAGGCGGGCACGGTGTCGATCCGAGGAGCGAGGGATGGCATGCCCGACACCGTATCCGGTGCGTGTTGCCGCGAGATCACGCCGATCCGGCGGTGTTTCGTGCTTTGGTGGCGGGCCGTTCGCCTGGTAATGTTGGTGGCTGGCTTGCGCGTTCCCCGCCCACGGGTGGAACGCGATGCGACCGAGGGCCCCTCTACCCCGCGGTCGCGCCCACCCGTACGAGACGAAGCAGGAGCTACACATGGCGAACATCAAGTCGCAGATCAAGCGCATCAAGACCAACCTCAAGGCCACCGAGCGCAACAAGGCCTACAAGTCGGAGCTGAAGACGTTCATCCGTCACACCAACGACGCCGTTGCCGCTGGCGACAAGGACAAGGCCGTTGCTGCCCTGGCCACCGCGTCGAAGAAGCTCGACAAGGCCGTGAGCAAGGGTGTCATCCACCGCAACCAGGCAGCGAACCGCAAGTCGGCCATCGCGAAGAAGGTTGCGTCGCTCTGATCTCCTGAGCGCCGCACGAAGGCCCCGCACCGAACGGTGTGGGGCCTTCGTCATGTGCGGGGTGGGGCGTGGGGCGTGGGCGGTGGGCGTCTGGGTGGTGGGCGGCGGCGAGCCGCACGCTTCGTGAGCAGAAATGGTCGGGTGGCCGGTCGGCACTCGACCATTTCTGCTCACCAAGTTCGCGGGTGTGGGCGCGCGACGAGCGCGCGACGACCGGGAGGCGCGGGTCGCCTCAGCGCGCCTCGCCGCGTCGGGCGATGGTGCGGACCATGACCTCGAGTGCGTAGTGCGCGTCGCGCGAGCCGCCCTTCACCGCGGTGTCCGCCTCAGCGATGCTCGTGATCGCGTTCGCGAGACCCGTCTCACTCCACGAGGCGACGTCACGCTGCGCGCGCTGCACCTGCCACGGGGCCATGCCGAGCGCCGACGCCGCCTGACCGCTCGGCCCGCGGAACGCGCTGACCTTCGCCATCGTGCGGATCTTGCTCGCGAACGCCGCGACGATCGGCACCGGTGCTTCGCCCGTCGCCAGCGCGTGCCGCAACTCGACGATCGCCGGAGCGGACCGTCCGGCCAGGGCGATGTCGGCCACCTTGAACGCGTTCGTCTCGACGCGACCGCCGTAGTACTTGTCGACGACCTTGTCGGTGATCTCCTGCGCTTCGTCCGCCAGGAGCTGCCGACACGCGGCGGCGAGCTCAGCCAGGTCGTCCGCGAAGGCGACCACGAGGGTGCGGACCGCCGACGGCGCGATCTTGCGTCGAGCGGCGCGGAACTCGGCGTTCACGAAGTCGATGCGGTCGGTCTCGCGCTTGAGCTCGTCGCACAGGACCTCGACCCCACCGCCGACCCCGCTGCGGATCGTGTCGAGCAGCTTCTTGCCACGCACCCCGCCGCCGTGACGGAGCACCAGGGTGACGTCGTCGGCCGGGGCCTGCAGGTACGAGATGGTCTCGGTGATGAAGGCGTCGGTGCACTTCTCGACATTGGTGACCCGCACGAGCCGCGGCTCGCCGAACAACGACGGGCTGGCGAGGGTCGCGAGCAGCCCGGGAGCGTACTGGTCGGCCTCGAGGTCGTGCACCTCGAGCGCCGGGTCCTCGCCCACGAGCAGGTCCTTGAGCACACTGCTCGCCCGGTCGGCCAGGAACGCCTCGGGCCCGGTGACGAGCACGACCGGGGCCGGGCGGATCCCCGACCAGGGGACCTGGTCGATCTTCGCTGCGGCGCGCGCGGGCTTCTTGGCGGGCATGCGGTCCTTCCGGTGGTGCCGACCCGGACGGTGCCGGTGCGACGAGTGCTCCGACGATCCTACGGGCGGCCACCGACGGCGTGTGCTCCGTCCACACCCGCAGGTCGTCGGTGGCCGCCCGACCCACCACGACGGTGCCGAGTTCGTCGGTCCGGTACGCGGCGGTCCCGGACGATGCGAGCATCGACAGCGCCGACCGTGTCGGGTGGCCGTAGGTGTTGTCCGCGCCGACGCCGACGAGTCCGACGCGGGCCGCGAGCTGCCGGTACAGCAGCGGGTCCTGGTCGGCCGAACCGTGGTGCGAGACCTTCACGACGTCGACGGGGCCTGTTGGCAGCGCACTGCCGGAGCGGACCCGACGCTGCGCGGTCTCCCCCAGGTCGCCGAGGAACACCCCGGACAGGCACGTGGGGCAGTCGTCGCCCGGCAGTGGTTCGGTCACGAGCACGATGCTCGCGTCGTTGCCGGCGTCCGGGCTGCCCGCCCGCGGCCACACCACGCGCCAACCGAGCGGCCCGAGCACGCCGGACACCCGGTCGTCGGCCTGCCGGACGTCGACGCCGCCGCGCTGCAGGTCCTGCACGACGCGGCTGTCCGACGCACGGCCGACGGGTCCGACGAGCGCCGTGTCGACGATGCCCGCGACCTCGTCGACCGCCCCGACGTGGTCGCGGTCGAAGTGCGTGAGGACGAGCAGGTCGATCCGGCGGACCCGCAGCAGGTCGAGGCAGGCCCTGAGGCGGTCCGGGTCGTCCCCGGTGTCGATCAGGGCCGTGCTGTCGCCGCCACGGACCAGCACGGCGTCGCCCTGTCCGACGTCGCACGCCGCGACCGCCCAGTCGCGCGGGACGGTACCGCGCACGACCAGCACGGGGACCGCGACGGCGGCGACACCGACCACCACGACGACTCCCGCGACGAGCAGCAGGCGGCTCCGCACCGTCGGAGTGCTCAGCACGGCGACCGCGAGGCACGTGCTGACGACCACGGCGCCGACCACCCCGACGGTCCCGCCCGGCCACGGCGCCGACGCGTACGGCAGCAGCGCTGCACCGTGGGCGATGCCCCCGACCGCCGACGCGGGGGCCCAGGCGACGGCGGCCAGCACCGACCCACCCCACGGCCACACCGGCGCGAGCAGACACGCACCGAGGCCGACGACGGTGACGATCGGTGCCAGGGGCTCGGCCAGCAGGTTCGCCGGCACCGCGTAGGTCGGCAGCGCCGCGGACAGCGGAATCGTCACGGGCCAGCAGGCGACCTGTGCTGCCACCGGAACGGCGAGGGCAGCGGCCGCCGGGGTCCACAGCCGTCGGGCGAGGAGCCTGGTGAGCGGTGGCCCGAGCACCACGATGCCGCTCGTGGCGAGCACCGACAGCGCGAACCCGAACGACCGCGCGAACCAGGGGTCGACCACCAGCATGCCGATCGCGGCCAGGGCGATGAGCGGCACGCCGCGCACGGGGCGGCCGGACAGGTGCACGACCAGCACGACGACCGCCATCACCGTGGCCCGGACGATCGACGGGTCTGGCCGTACGAGCACCACGAACGCGAGCAGCACGGCGACGGCAGACGCCGCCCGGAGCCCCCGAGGCACCCCGCAGAGTCGCCCGACCACCACGACGAGGCCGACGATCACCGCGCAGTTCGCCCCGGACACCGCGGTCAGGTGGGTCAGCGCCGAGGTCTCCATCGCTGCCTCGGTCGCGGCGTCGAGGCCGGACCGGTCGCCGATCGCCAGGCCACGCAGGAGCGCAGCCCCGGGCTCGGGCAGGTCCGCCGTCGCGCGGACGAAGGCCCGGCGCGCGGTGTCGGTGGCTCCGAGCAGTCCCCCGGGTGGCTCGGTGGCGGGCACACCCCGGAGGAACAGCACGAACGCGGTCGCGGAACCGGGGACGTCGGCCTCGATCGTCCCGGTGCCGGTCACCCGCGTTCCCGCGGCCAGCACGCGGTCGTGATCGTCACCCGGCGGGACGAGCGCACCGTCGCCCGGCGGGACGAGCGCACCGTCGCCCGGCGGCACGAGCCGGACCGGTACCCGGAGCGCACGCTCCGTGTCGGCACGCTCGAGCGTCGCGAGCACGGAGCGGTCACTCGGGCCCAGGTCGCGCGACAGGACCGCGTCGAACGAGACGGTGCCCGACGCGGAGGCGAGTGCCCGGAGTACCTCCGGCGTTCGTCGGGTCTCACCCACGGTGACCGACACCGCGAGCAACGCGGTCAGCGCCGCCGCGACGAGCACCGGGCCGGCACCGGCGGTCACGGTGCGGCAGCGACGGCCCGAGCAACGACGACCAGCGACGATCGCGCTCCCTCCGGCGAGCACGGCCAGCGCGGCCAGCACGGCGGCCACGATCCCGACCACCGGCGCTGCCGTCGGTCCACCGACGAGCACGGTCGTCACGATCCAGGCGATCGCCACCGGCACCGCAACCCGCAGGTCCGTCGCACTGGGTCGCAGCTGCAGGGGCACGGCTCAGACCCGCACGCGGTCACGCAGCTCCGCGAACCGGACGTCGCCGATGCCGCTGACGTCGAGCAGGTCCTCGACCGCGGTGAACCGGCCGTGTTCGTCGCGCCAGGCGAGGATCCGGCCGGCCAACCCCGGGCCGATGCCGGGCAGGGTCTCGAGCGCAGCCTGGTCGGCGCTGTTCAGGTCGACGACGGCGTCGGCGCCGGTTCCCGAGGCGCCCGCGGCACCCGTACTGCCGTCCCCGCTACTGCCCGCCGCGGCCGCATCGCCGTCGACCGGATCGAGCGCCGCTGGCACCTCGTCCTCGCCCACGCGCGGCACGTACAGCCGCTCGCCGTCGGTCAGGACCCGTGCCAGGTTGAGTCGGTCCAGGTCCGCGTCCGCCGTCGCGCCGCCGGCCCGCTCGATCGCGTCGGTGACCCGGCTCGACGGCGGCAGGCGCACCACGCCGTCGCGCTCGACCGCCCCGAGCACGTGCACCACCACACGCGCCGCACCAGTGGCAGGTGTTTCACCACCGGATGCAGGACCAGCGGTCGACGACCCAGCGGTCGGCACGCCGGCAGCCGGAGCGCCGACAGTCGGCGCGCCGGCGGTGGGCGCACCACTGACGACGACCCCGCCCGCCCCTGCACCACCACGTCCCGTCAGCGACCCGACCAGGACCACCACGAGCGCCACAGCCACGACGACCCCGGCCAGCACCACCGCGGCCCGCGGCGACAGCACCAGGCGCGACCAGAGCACGCGTCCCGATGCGGGCGCGCCGTCCACTGGCCGAGGGTCCGGTGACGAGGGCGACGACATGCCCCGAACGCTACGGAGCCCGGCCGATCGGCCGGGCTCCGGAGTGCTGGTCTGTGGACAGGTGCGTCGGACGCCCACCCTGTGGACGGCCAGACGCCCACCCCGTGGACGGCCGCGCCGACCGAGGACTACCCCTTGATGGCGATGTTCACGAGCTTCGGCGCCCGCACGATGACCTTCACGATCTCGCGGTCACCGATGTACCGCTGCACGTTCGCCGAGTTCCGCGCGAGTTCTTCGAGCTCGGACGGATCGATCGACTTCGACACCTCGAACGAGTCGCGCACCTTGCCGTTGACCTGCACGACGGCGGTGAGGGTCTCCTGCACCAGCAGCGTCGGGTCAGCCTTCCGCCAACCGTGCAGCGCGACGGTGGCCTCGTACCCGAGCTGCTCCCACATCTCCTCGCCGGTGTACGGCGCGAACACGGCGAGGCCGAGCGTGACGGTCTCGACGGCTTCGCGCACGGCGGGGTCGGCGGCACCGGGGCCGCTGTCGATCGCCTTGCGGGTCACGTTGACCAGGTCCATGAGCCGCGCGATCACGACGTTGAACTTGAACGACTCCATCAGGCCCGGCGCATCGGCCAGGAACCGGTGCGTCACCTGGCGCAGGGCGCGGTCGCCCTCGGCCCAGACGACGTTGGGGGTCGACGTGACGTCGGTCGCCAGGCGGTAGGCGCGGGCCAGGAAGCGTGCCGAGGCGGACGGCGAGACGTCCTCCCAGTTGATGTCGTCCTCGGGCGGGCCGGCGAAGCCCATCACCAAGCGGATCGCGTCGACGCCGTTCGCGTCGAGCTCGTCGCCGAGCGAGACGCCGCCCTTGGACTTCGACATCTTCGAGCCGCCGGACAGCACCATGCCCTGGTTGAGCAGTGCCGAGAACGGCTCGGTGAAGTCGAGGTAACCGAGGTCGAAGAGCACCTTGGTGACGAAGCGCGCGTACAGCAGGTGCAGGATCGCGTGCTCGATGCCGCCGATGTACTGGTCGACCGGCGCCCACTTGCGAGCGACGGCGGGGTCGAACGCCTGGGTGTCGTCGTTCGCCGCCAGGAAGCGCAGGAAGTACCACGACGAGTCGACGAAGGTGTCCATCGTGTCGGTGTCACGGAGCGCGGGCGTGCCGTCGACGGGGTTCGGGACGTTGACCCAGTCGGTCGCTCCGCCGAGCGGCGAGGTGCCCTTGGGCTTGAGGTCGAGCCCCTCGGTGTCGGGCAGCCGCACCGGCAGCTGGTCGAGCGGCACGGGGTGCTCGCTGCCGTCGGCGCCGTGGATGATCGGGATCGGCGTGCCCCAGAAGCGCTGGCGCGAGATGAGCCAGTCGCGCAGGCGGTAGGTCTTGGCGGCGCGACCGGTCCCGCGCTCCTCGAGCAGGGAGATCGCGGCGGTGATCGCGTGCTGCTTCGACATGCCGTCGAGGGGGCCGGAGTTCATCATCCGGCCCTGACCCGTCAGCGCCTCGCCCGTGGTGGCGGGGTTGAGGTCGGGCAGCTCGGTGTCCTCGGTGATCACCGGGATCGCTCCGGTGACCGCGGCGTTGGTGTCGACGACGACCTTCACCGGCAGGTCGAACGCCCGGGCGAAGTCGAGGTCGCGCTGGTCGTGCGCCGGCACGGCCATGACCGCCCCGTGGCCGTAGTCGGCGAGCACGTAGTCGGCGGCCCAGATCGGCAGGCGCTCCCCCGTCAGCGGGTGGATCGCGAAGCGGCCGAGCGGCACACCGGTCTTCGGGCGGTCGGCGTTCTGCCGGTCGATCTCGGATGTCTTCTGGGTGGCGACGAGGTAGGCATCGAAGTCCGCACGGACGGAGGAGGACGCAGAAGCGACCAGCGACGCTGCCAGGTCCGAGTCCGGTGCGACGACCAGGAACGTCACGCCGTGGATCGTGTCGGGACGCGTCGTGAACACCGTGACGGGCTCGTCACGGCCCTCGATGACGAAGTCGACGTCGGCGCCGACCGACCGGCCGATCCAGTTGCGCTGCTGCGCGATGACCTTGGCGGGCCACCGTCCCTCGAGCTGGTTGAGGTCGTCGAGCAGGCGGTCGGCGTACTCCGTGATCTTGAAGTACCACTGCGTGAGCTTCTTCTTGACGACGACGGCGCCGGAGCGGTCCGAGGTGCCGTCGGGCAGGACCTGCTCGTTCGCGAGCACGGTCTGGTCCACCGGGTCCCAGTTGACCCAGCTGTCCTTGCGGTACGCCAGGCCCTTCTCGTACATCTTCAGGAACAGCCACTGGTTCCACTTGTAGTACTCGGGGTCCGAGGTGTGGATCTCGGTGCTCCAGTCGAACGACGGCGCGTAGCGCTTGAAGGACGCCTTCTGCTGCGCGATGTTCGCGTAGGTCCAGTCCTTCGGGTCCACCCCGCGCTTGATCGCGGCGTTCTCGGCGGGCAGGCCGAAGGAGTCCCAGCCGATGGGGTGCAGGACGTTGAAGCCCTGCTGGCGCCAGTAGCGCGCCACGAAGTCGCCGAGGGCCCAGTTCTCGGCGTGCCCCATGTGGAGGTCGCCGGACGGGTACGGGAACATCTCGAGGATGTACTTGCGCGGACGCGTGTCGTCCAGGTCGGTGGTGAAGAGCCCGAGCTCTTCCCAGCGGGGCTGCCACTTCTCCTGGATACGACGGAAGTCGTAGGCGTTCGGGTCCTCGGCGTGCTGCTCGGTGGTCACGGACGTCAACGATACAAGCCGGGAGGCCCGTCCAGCGTCCGCCTGTCGGGTCATCCGACGAGCAGGCGGCCGGCGGCCATCCGCAGGGTGCGGTCGACCAGGTCCGCCCGGACCGGCACGTGCGACACGATCACGACCGTCCGTCCCGCTGCGCGGGCCGTCGTCACGAGGTCGTGCAGGACGGCGTCGCCGAGGTCCGGGTCGATGTCGGCCGTGGGTTCGTCGAGCACGAGCACCGGGAACGCGTGCAGGAGCGCGCGCGCCAGGGCGAGCCGGTGCGCTTGTCCGCCGGAGACGAGGCCACCGCGCTCCCCCACCGACGCATCGAGCCCGCCGCGACGTCCGACCCACTCGCCGAGGCCGACCCGGTCGAGCACGGCGAGCAGCTCGTCGTCGGTCGCGGTCTCGCGGGCGAACAGCAGGTTCTGTCGCACGGACTGGTCGAACACGAACGGGTCCTGCTCGATGAGCCCGATGCGGGCACGGACGGCGTCGGGGTGCATGTCCTTCGCCGAGACCCCGTCGAGCGTGTACGAGCCCTGGTGGTCGACGAACCGGACGAGCGCGTCGACGAGGGTGGACTTCCCCGCGCCGCTCGGCCCTTCGAGCACGACGACCTCGCCGGGGTGCAGGTCGAGCGAGACCCCGTCGACCGCCGGCGTCGTGGCTCCGGGCCACTGCACGGTCAGGTCGCGCACCGCCACGGTGACCGGACCGGACACCGTCAGTTCGGCCGAGTCGGCGTCCTGCTCGGGTTCGGGCACGATGCCCGCGGGCACCCGTGCCGGGACGACCTGCTCGACCCGCTCGGCTGCAGCGCGCACCCGGCGCAGCGTGAGGACGGCGAGCGGGACCCCGCCGACGACCTCGAACAGGGCGAGCGGCACGAACACGGTCAGCGCCCAGAGCGGTCCGTCGAGCGCCCCGGACACCACGGCGGGTGCACCGACGGCCAGGATCCCGATGACCGCGCCGCCGCCGACCAGCCCGACCAGGGCACCGACGAGCGCCTCGACCGTGCCACGGCGGCGCACCGCACGGGTGACGCCGGCGTCGAGACGGGCGATGTGCGCCAGCCGCTCGTCGAGGGTGCCGTAGGCCGCGAACACGTCGAGCGTCCGCACGGTGTCGAGCACGAGGTCGGCGACCCGACCACGGTCCGCCGCGGTCTCACGGTCGGAGCGCTCGGCGATCGACCGCGTCACGACCGACCCGAGCAGCGCCGCGACCGCCAGGCCGAGCAGGAGCACGAGGGCGGCCGGCACCGACACGATCGCCACCGCGACGACGGACAGCACGGCGACGACCCCGGCGGACACCAGCGGCCCGACGACGCGGATGGGCAGGTCCTGCAGCCGGTCGGTGTCGGTGACCAGGCGGGTCATCAGGTCGCCACGGCCCGTGCTGCCGAGCCCTGCCGGTGCGACCGAGGCGAGCCGCCGGTACATCTCGGTGCGCACCACCGCGAGCTGCCGGAAGGACGCGTCGTGCCCGGCGAGCCGGTCGACGTAGCGCAGCGCCGCACGCCCGAGTGCGAACGCCCGCACGCCGACCATCACGAGGGTCAGGTAGAGGATCGGCGGGTGCTCCGCGGCACGGGTGATGAGGTAGCCGCTCGCGGCGAGGAGGGCCACGGCGCAGACCGCACTGAGCGCACCAGCGGCAACCGCCTTCGCCCAACCCGACCCGTGCGGCATCGCGAGGCGCAGGACGGACGCTCCACGGCCCTGGCGGCTCATGCGCGCACCCCCGTCCGGACGGTGACCGACCCACCGGTGCCGATGTCGACCCGGACGTCGGCCGCGGCGACGACCGCCGGTCGATGGCTGGCCACCACGACGACCGCGCCGTCCGCCGCCAGGCCGCGGATCGCGGCGACGACGTGGGCCTCGGCCTCGGCGTCGAGCGCCGACGTCGGTTCGTCGAGCAGGACCAACGGCGTGCCGACGCGGCGGGCGCGGTACAGCGCCCGCGCGACGGCGACGCGCTGCGCCTGGCCGCCGGACAGTCCGCTGCCGCCGGCGCCGATCGGGAGGCCCGGGTCGACCCCCAGCCCCGCGTCGCGCAACGCGGTCTGGACGTCCACGGCGTCGGGGGTCGCGCTGAGCGCGACGTTCTCGGCGACGGTCCCGCGCACGAGGCGGGGTCGCTGGTCGGCCCAGGTGGTGCGCTCGGCAGTGGTCGTGCCGGCGTCGCCCGGGACGACGACGGTGCCGTCGTGCGGCAGGACGCCGCGGAGTGCGGCGATGACGCTCGACTTGCCCGAGCCGCTCGGACCGGCGAGCACGACGACGGTGCCGGGGCCGGCGTGCAGGTCGAGCGGGCCGATCACCACGTCGGGCCGGCGGACGGTCAGACCGTGCACGGCCAGCGCCGTGGCAGCCGGAGTGGTCGCCGCGGGGTCCGTGTCGTGGTGCGGCGCGGGCTCCGTGTCGTCGTCGAGGACGTCGAGGACCGCTGCTGATGCCTCGACGCCGTCCTGGGCGGCGTGGAAGTCCGCGCCGACCTGACGGATGGGGGCGAACGCCTCGGGGGCGAGGACCAGGACGAACATCGCGGCGCCGAGCCCGAGCGAGCCGTCGACCAGCCGGATGCCGATCGACACCGCGACGAGGGCGACGGACAGGCTCGCGGCGAGCTCGAGCGCGAACCCGCTGACGAACGACAGCCGGAGCACCCCGAGCGTGCCGCGACGGTACTCGTCCGTGACGGCGCCGATGCGGCCGACCTGGCGCCGGGCGCGACCGAACACCTTGAGGGTGGCCAGGCCCTCGACGGCCTCGAGGAAGGCGCCGCCGAGCTTGGCGAGGGCGTCGGACTGCTTCCGCTGCAACGACTGGGTCGCGAGGCCGATCAGGATCATGAACACCGGGATGACCGGCAGGGCGAACAGGATGATCAGCCCGCTCGTCAGGTCACCGAGGCCGATCGCGACCAGCAGCAGCGGTGTGGCGATCGCGGTGAGTGCGAGCTGCGGCAGGTAGCGACCGAAGTAGGCGTCGAGCGCGTCGAGGCCAGGCCCGAGGGTGGTGGCGAACCCCGCGCTCGACCGGCCCGCCAGCCAGGACGGACCCCGCTCGGCGGCGCGGGCGAGCACCGTGGTGCGCATCTCGCTCTTCACCTTCGCCGCGGCGCGGGCCGCCAGGTCGTCGGTCGCCCAGGCCGCCACGGCACGGAGCACGAACGCGCCGCCCAGCAGCGCGAGCGCCTGCCCGAAGGCGCCCGGGACACGGCCGTCCTGGACCGCGTCGATGCCGAGGGTCACGGCGGCGGCGATCCCCCACGCGATCGCGATGGTCGCGACCGTGCGGAGGACGCCGGTGCCGGCGGCCGCGACGATGAAGCCGCGCGCCGTCCGCGACAGGCGCAGGAGTCGCGGGTCGAGCGGCTTCACCGTCGCCTGCCTAGTGCGCGGCCTGGGTGACCTGGGCCCGCGAGACACGCTTGCGGAACACCCAGTACGTCCAGGCCTGGTACGCGAACACGAGGGGCACGAAGATCAGCGCCACCCAGCTCATCACCGTCAGCGTGTACGAACCGCTCGAGGCGTTGTACACGTTCAGGCTGTTCGCCGGGTCGTTGGTGGCGGGCATGACGTCCGGGAAGATCGCCGTGAACATGGCGAGCACGATCGCGGCGATGGTGACGGCCATGAGCGTGAACGCCCGGCCCTCCTTGCCCCAGGCGTTGCACAGCACGGCCAGGACGAGCGCGAGTGCCGCGACCACCGAGAGCACGAGCGAGGCAGGAGTTGCCCGGACGAACGCCATCCAGACCAGGAACGCGGCACCGACGACGATCGTCAGGATGCCGGCCCGGGTCGCCAGGCGCTTTGCCCGCTCGCGGATCTCGCCCTCGGTCTTCAGCGCGACGAACACGACGCCGTGCGTGAAGAACACCAGCAGCGTCGCCACGCCGGTCAGGAGCGCGAACGGGTTGAGCAGGTCGAAGAGCGTGCCCGTGTAGTTGTGCCCGGAGTCCATCGGGATCCCGCGGACGACGTTGCCGAACGCGACGCCCCACAGGAAGGACGGCAGGGCGGACCCGACGATGATCATCAGGTCGAAGCGACGCTTCCACTCGAGGTGCTTGTTCTGGTGGCGGTACTCGAACGAGACACCCCGCAGGATCAGCGCCGCGAGGATGAGCAGCAGCGCCAGGTAGAACCCGGAGAACATCGTGGCGTACCACTCGGGGAACGCCGCGAACAGGCAGGCACCGGCGACGATGACCCAGGTCTCGTTGAGGTCCCAGACCGGGCCGATCGTGTTGATGAGCACCCGACGGTCGGTGTCGTCCTTGCCCAGGAAGGGCAGGGACATGCCGACCCCGAAGTCGAAGCCGTCGAGGACGAAGTAGCCGACGAAGAACACGCCGACGATCGCGAACCAGAGGACAGGCAGATCCATCTCAGTACACCGTCACTTCGTGCTTGACCTCGCCGGTCTCCTCATCGACCTCTGCCGGAGCGGCAGGGCCCTCTTGCGCGACCTTCTTGATGAGCTTGAACTCGACCACCGCCAGCGAGCCGTAGATCACCGTGAACACGACGAGCGAGATGAGGACCTCGAGCCCGGTCACGTTCGGCGAGACGCCGTCGCTGGTCTTGAGCAACCCGAACACGAGCCACGGCTGGCGACCCATCTCGGTGAAGATCCAGCCGACGATCATCGCGGCCATCGGGAGCGGGACGGTCCAGGTGGCGACGCGCCAGATCCAGCGCTTCGTCGGGAACCGGCCCTTGCGGGTCAGCCAGAGACCGGCGAGCGACACCATGACCGCACCGATGCCGAGCGCGATCATCCAGCGGAACGACCAGTAGGTGACCCAGATGATCGGCTTGTAGTCGCCGGGCCCGTACACCTGTGTGTACTGCGCCTGCAGGTCGTTGATGCCCTCGACCGTGCCGTTGAAGGTGTGCGTGGACAGGAACGACAGCAGGTAGGGCACCCGGATCGAGAACAGTTCGTGCACGCCGTCGGGGGTGCCGAGGGTGAAGATCGAGAACGAGGCGTCCTTGCCGGTCGCCGTGTTGTACAGCGCTTCGGCTGCCGCCATCTTCATCGGCTGGGTGTCGACCATGGTCAGACCGAGCTGGTCGCCGGTGAGCACCGTCAGGGCACCCGCAGCCACCATGGTCCACATGCCGAACTTGAGCGCCGGCATCATCGTCTCGAGGTTCTGGTTCCGCGCAAGGTGGTAGGCGGCGACCGAGATGATCACTGCTGCGGCGACCATGAAGCAGGCGAACAACGTGTGCGGGAAGGCGGCGAGGGCGACCTTGTTGCCGAGGACCGCCCAGATGTCGGTGAGCTCCGCGCGCCCCTTGGCCTCGTTCATCGAGAAGCCGACCGGGTGCTGCATGAACGCGTTCGCGGCGATGATGAAGTACGCCGACATGATCGTGCCGGCACTGACGCACCAGATGCTCGCCAGGTGCAGTCCCTTCGGCAAGCGGTCCCAGCCGAAGATCCACACGCCGATGAACGCGGCTTCGAAGAAGAAGGCCAGGATCCCCTCGAGCGCGAGCGGGGCGCCGAAGACGTCGCCGACGAAGCGCGAGTAGTTCGACCAGTTCATGCCGAACTGGAACTCCTGCACGATGCCCGTGACGACGCCCATCGCGAAGTTGATCAGGAAGATGCGTCCGAAGAACCGGGTCAGCTGCAGGTAGTGCGCGCGACCGGTCCGGTACCAGGCGGTCTGGAACACGGCCACCACGGCGGCCATGCCGATCGTCAGCGGGACGAAGAGGAAGTGGTAGATGGTCGTCAGACCGAACTGCCACCGCGACAGGATGAGCGGGTCGAGGAGGTCGGTCATGCGGCACTTCCCAGTCGGGTCGCCGCGCGCAGTCGGTGCACGTCAGTGTCTTCCTGTGGAACGGATACATCAGATGTCACAGCCGTTGGGACTCTTCAACGGTACCGCGTCACCACCGACTTCGACAACTTGTAGAAATGTTCCGTGCACGAACGTGCAAGGGTGTTGCACGGCACAACCGTGCGGCACGGATGTGCCGGTTCCCGCTCCGCCGAACGACGACAGGCGCCGGGCAGTTGCCCGACGCCTGTCGTCTAACGCACGAGCACTGTTGTTACAGCAGGCCCTCGTCGGTCAGGAACTCCTTGGCGATGGTGGACGCCTTCTCCTTGTCCGCCGTGCTCTTGGTGTTGAGCTCGATCAGGGCCTCGGGCGTCAGCTTCTCGTTGACCGAGTCGATCGCGTCCGCGGCCTTGTCGTTCACCTTGTCGGAGACGACGGGGATGACGTTCTGCGGCAGGATCAGGTTCTCCGGGTCCTCTAGCGTGACGAAGTCGTTCGCCTTGATGCTCGGGTCGGCGCTGTAGATGTCGGCGAGCTGGACGGTGCCGTCCTTCAGCGCCTTGACCGTCAGGGCTCCGCCGGAGTCCTCGACCGCCTTGAAGTCGACGTCGACGCCGTAGACCGACTTCAGGCCCTTCGGACCGTACGGACGGGTCTGGAACTCGGAGTTCGCGCCGACGGTGAGCTTCGACGTGACGTCCTTCAGGTCGGCCAGGCTCGTCACGTCGTTGTCCTCGGAGAACTTCTTCGTGACGGTGTAGCTGTCCTGGTCGGTCGCCTCGGCCTCGTCGAGGACCCGGAGGCCCTTCGGCAGCGCCGTCTCGAGGCCGTCGTCGATCTGGTCGGCGGTCTTCGCCGTGGAGTCCTTGTCGAAGTACTGCAGCAGATTGCCGCTGTACTCGGGCATGACGTCGATCGCGCCCTTCTCGAGCTGCGGGATGTAGACCTCGCGCTGCCCGATGTTGAAGTTGCGCTTGACCTCGAAGCCGTTCTTCTCGAGGACCTGTGCGTACAGCTCGGCGATGATCTCGTTCGAGTAGTACTGCTGCGAGCCGACGACGATCGTCTTCGAGTCGGACGACGCGCTGGAGCCGCTGTCGAGCGGGTCGCTCGACGCGCAGCCGGTCAGGGCGGCGGCGACGCCCAGTGCGAGCGCTGCTGCGACGCCCGCACGGATCTTTGCTGTGATCACGATGGATTTCCTTCCGGGATGGGATTGCGGGCTCGCTCGCGCGATCCCTGGCGCTGCCGGGCCGACGGGTCGGCGGTGCCCTTGGGCACCGACGCCCGCTGCAGCACGGCGAACACGATCTCGAACGCGATCGCGAGTGCGATCACGAGGATGGAGGCGCCGAGCATCTCGGCGTAGTCCTGGGTCTTCAGACCGAGGAAGAAGTAGCCGCCGAGGCCGCCGGCGCCGACGTACGCGGCGAGCGTCGCCGTGGCCACGACCTGCAGCACGGCTGCGCGGAAGCCGCCGATCAGCAGGGGCAGGCCGAGCGGGACCTCGACCTTCCACAGGATCTGCCAGCCCGTCATGCCCTGGGCCTTGGCGGCGTCGACGGTCACGGGTTCGACCGACTCGATGCCCGAGTACGCACCGGCCAGCACCGAGGGGATGGCGAGCACGACGAGCGCCAGGAGCGGAGCCTGCAGGCCGATGCCGAGCAGGAGTCCGAACAGGGAGAGCACGCCGAGCGTCGGCAGTGCGCGGATCCCGCCGGACACGGCGATCGAGAAGCCCCGTGCGCGGCGCGTGTGGCCGATGGCGTACCCGATCGGCACGGCGATCACCGAGGCGATCACCACGGCGAGCAGCGTGATCCAGATGTGCTCCCAGAGGCGGCCGGGGATCGCGTTGTACCCGGAGTAGTTGGTGGGGTCGAAGACCCAGGCGAAGGCCTGTCCGATGATCACGAGGCGACCTCCGCTGCTTGCAGGACACGGCGGGTCCGGCGGCGCGACACCGAGGTCGTCCGGGTCCACGGCATGACGATCCGGCCGAGCAGCACCAGGATCCCGTCGAGCACGAACGCCAGGACGAGGACCATGACGATGCCGGAGATGATCTCCTCGTAGATCCCGCGGCCGAGGCCGTCCGTGAACAGCGAGCCGAGGCTCTGGATGCCGAGGACGGCGCCGACGGTGGTCAGCGAGATCGTGGACACCGAGACCACCCGCAGCCCGGCGAGCAGCACCGGCCCGGCCAGCGGCAGTTCGACGCGGAAGAACCGCTGCGCCGACGAGTACCCCATCGCGGTCGAGGCCGACTTCGTCCCCGAGTCCACCGAGGTGAGCCCGTCGACGGTCGACCGGACCATGAGCGCGAGGCCGTACAGGGTCAACCCGATCACGACGTTGACCGGGCTCTGCAGCCCGGTGCCGATGATGCCCGGCAGCGCCACGAACAGCGCCAGGGACGGGATCGCGTAGAGCAGCCCGGCGAACGTCACGATGCCGCTGCCGACACCCGAGGCGAACCGCGATCCACCGGGGCGCTGGAGGCGGACGACGAGCCAGCCGATGGGGATGGACAGCAGGAACGCGATGATGATCGGCGGGATGGCGATGGCCAGGTGCGCGACCGTGGCGTCACGGATCGTGTCGAGGTTCGCGAGGACCCACTTCACCGCGTGCCCTCACCCTGCGCCGGAGCACCCGGGGCGTCGTGCGACGCTCCGGCCTGGTTCGATGCGGGGTCGGCCTGCACCGCTGCGGCGGCGTCGACGACGTTGACCGGTCCGGTGAGGACACCGGCTGCACGCCCGTCGCCGTCCACGACGATGGGGCCCGTGGGGGTGTGCTCGACGCGCAGCGAGCGACGCCCGCGGCCCACGCCGATGAAGTTCGCGACGAAGTCGTCCGCCGGCTCGGCCAGGATCTCGGACGGCGTGCCCTGTTGGGCGATCTCGCCGCCCTTCTTCAGGATGACGACCTGGTCGCCGAGCTTGAACGCCTCGTCGATGTCGTGCGTCACGAACACGACGGTCTTGCCGAGTTCACGCTGCAGGCGGATGAGTTCGTCCTGCAGGTCGTTTCGGACCAGCGGGTCGACGGCGCCGAAGGGCTCGTCCATGAGCAGGATGTTCGGGTCCACGGCCAGGCCACGGGCCACACCGACACGCTGCTGCTGCCCGCCGGACAGCTGGGACGGGTACCGGTCGGCGAACGCCCGATCGAGTCCCACGGTGTCCATGAGCTCGAGCGCACGCGTGCGGGCGTCGGCCTTCGACACCCCGGTGAGCAGGGGAACGGTCGCGATGTTGTCGACGACCTTGCGGTGCGGCAGCAGACCGGAGTTCTGCATGACGTACCCGATGCTCCGCCGGAGCTTCACGGGGTCGACGCCGGAGACGTCGGATCCGTCGATCTGCACGGAACCCGAGGTGGGGTCGACCATGCGGTTGATCATCCGGAGCAGCGTCGTCTTGCCGCAGCCGCTGGAGCCGACGAAGACGGTGGTGGTCCGGGACGGGATCACGAGGTCGAAGTCGTCGACCGCGGTGGTGCCGTCCGGGTAGGTCTTTCGTACCGAGCGGAACTCGATCATGGGTGCCCTTCTGTTCGGAGGTAGCCCGACTCCGGATGAGAGTACCCGTCGGGTCCGACAGCGGTTCACCCGTTCCGGCACGCGGCGCGTCCCGGACAGGTGCGCACCGCCGTGGACCGGACCGAGCGCACGACGGAACCAGCGCGGACGACGACGCCCGCGCCTCCTGTTCGGAAGCACGGGCGTCGTCGGATGGGTGCGGGACCCCGCGGCGGTCAGCCGGCGGCGACCACGGACTCCATGTGGCCACGGCTCATCGTGCGGTACTCGGCGATGAGCGCCGAGTCGGGGTGCTCGCGGTCGCGGTGCGCCCGCGCCAGCACGGCGTGGCCGGACTCGGCCAGCACGACCCAGGCACGTGCGATGCGCTCGTTGTCGGGCAGCCCGAACCGGTCGCGCATGATCTGCCCGACGGCGGCGCCGAGCGCTCCCATGCGGTCCTCGGCGTCACCGGTGCCGGTGTCCGCGGTGTCGCCGAAGCGGATCGCGCGGAAGCCGGGCTCGGTGCGGTACAGCTCGGCGGTCTCGTCGATCAGCGCGTCGCAGGCCTGCTGCCAGGTCTCCGCGCCGCTCGCGTCGAGCGCCGCGACGAAGCGCGCGGCCAGCCGCTGCGTGCAGCGGATGGCGAGCGCGTCGACCACGGCGATGCGGTCCGGGAAGTAGCGGTAGACGGTGCCGATGGACGCTCCGGCCCGCTCGGCGACCATCGCGGTCGTGAGTCGCTCGAACCCGATCTCGTCGATCACCGCGGCAGCAGCGTCGAGCAGACCCGCGAGGCGCGCCGAACTGCGGGCTTGGACCGGCTCGTTCCTGAGCAGTGATGATCCCCCCGGCAGAGCGTTCGTTACCTCGGTGACGAGCACGTGTTCTCCTCTTGCGCTCCAGCGCGGTTCGTTGGTGTGACGAGGACGATTTTCGCAGAGACCGGCTGGAACATGGCTGCGACTCACCACAGGTGCCGCGGGACGTGGACTTCCGGGTCCTGCATGGGATGATGGGGCGATGCCCGACCCGACGCCCCACGAGCCGTCGTTGGCCGAGCCGCTCCTGCACCGCGCGGCCCGCATCGAGGACGCCGTCCAGGAGTTCCGCGAGCACCGCGCCCGAAGCCGTGGCCTGGTCCCGACCGTCGTCCCCTACACCGGCTACGGCGCTCCCGGATGGGTCCGCATCCTCTGCCGCGTGCTGCTGACCCGCCGTGGCCTCGCCTCCGACGTCTCGTACGCCGGTGTCCGCGGGTGGAAGAGCTTCACGAGCGTCGCGGTCGACCACGCCGAGGTCACCGTCACCGCCGGTGGGGTCTCGCACGTCGTCGAGACCGACCGTGGCGGGGTCGTCGACACCATCGTGCCGATCGACCTCGAGCCGGGCTGGCGCACCGTCCGGTTGTCGGCCGGCGGCGGGCGCGACGTCGAGGCCGACGTGTTCGTCGTGCACCCCGACACCCGCTTCGGGCTGCTGTCCGACATCGACGACACCGTCATGGTGACCTCGCTCCCCCGTCCGATGCTGGCGGCGTGGAACTCCTTCGTCCTCACCGAACACGCCCGCCGCCCCGTGCCGGGCATGTCCGTGCTGTACGAACGCGTGCAGGCGCAGCACCCCGGCTCCCCGACCGTGTACCTGTCCACCGGTGCCTGGAACGTCGCGCCGACCCTGCAGCGCTTCCTGACCCGCAACATGTACCCGTCCGGCACGCTCCTGCTCACCGACTGGGGCCCCACGCACGACCGCTTCTTCCGGAGCGGGCAGCTGCACAAGCAGCAGAACCTGCGGCGCCTGGCGAAGGACTTCCCGGACGTGCAGTGGCTGCTCGTCGGCGACGACGGCCAGCACGACGAGTCGCTGTACGGCGAGTTCGCCCGCGAGCACCCGGAGAACGTCGCGGGCGTCGCCATCCGGCAGCTGTCCACGAGCGAGGCGGTCCTGGCCGGCGGACGCTCCCGGGCGCAGGAACGCTCCCGCGACACCTCGGCGCCGTGGGTCTACGCACCGGACGGTGCCGGGCTCTGGTCCGAACTCGCGCGGGTCGGGCTCGCCGAGGCGGACGCCTCCGACCCGGCCTGAGCGAGGCTTCAGGCACACCGACGGCACACGGCCGCCAGAGGGCCGGCGGCCCGTCCGCACGGCCACGACGCTCGGCCTCCGGGTGTTCGATCGGGGCATGAGCACCGACACGGACCGGACCGCCGACACCGAGCGAGCACCCGCGCCCCCCGCGACTCCCCCGAACCTGATCGAGGACCACGCCGTCATCGGCGACACCTCGACCGCCGCACTCGTCGGTCGCGACGGCACGATCGACTGGGCGTGCCTGCCGCGGTTCGACAGCGCCGCCACGTTCGCGTCGCTGCTCGGCACCGAGGACCACGGGCACTGGACGCTCCGACCGACCGACCCCGCGGCGACGGCGCACCGGAAGTACCGCGGTGACACGCTCGTCCTGTCGACGGTGTGGACCACGGCGGACGGTGCCGTCGAGGTGACCGAGTTCATGCCCGTCGGCGCGCACCGCCCGTCCATCGTCCGGCGTGTCCGCGGCCTGAGCGGCTCGGTCGAGGTGCAGCAGACCCTGCGGATCCGGTTCGACTACGCCCTCGCGCTGCCGTGGGTGCGCCAGATCGGCGGCGACGAGGACCCGGCGCTGCTCGCCACCGCCGGCCCCGGGTCGGTCATCGTGCGCGGCCCGCGCTTCCGGGCCTCGGACCACCGGCACACGGCCACCGCGATCATCCACGACGGCGACGTGCTCGACACCGTCCTCACCTGGTACCCCTCGCACCGCGAGCCCCCGGAGCCCGTCGACGTCGACGCCGAGCTCCACCGCACCGTGACGTGGTGGACGGACTGGATGGCGACGGCGCGCACCGAAGGTCGCTACGCCGATGCCGCACGCCGCTCCCTCCTGCTGCTCCGCGCGATGACCCACGGCGAGACCGGCGGGGTGGTGGCCGCCGTGAGCACGAGCCTGCCGGAGGACCCGGGCGGTGAACGCAACTGGGACTACCGCTACGTGTGGCTCCGCGACGCCTCCCTCGCCCTCGCCTCGCTCATCGCGCACGGCTACCGCGACGAGGCGGCGCACTGGCGCGGCTGGTTGCTCCGCGCCATCGCGGGCGACCCCGCCGACGTGCAGATCATGTACGGCATCGCCGGGGAGCGCGAACTGCCGGAACGGGAGCTCCCGCACCTGCCCGGGTACGCCGGCTCGACGCCCGTCCGGGTCGGCAACGGCGCGTACACGCAGTACCAGGGCGACGTGTTCGGCGAGGTCCTGGCCGCCCTGCACGACGCCCGCGAGCTCGGGGTCGAGGAGAACGCCGACTCGTGGGCCCTGCAGCGCGCCCTGCTCGGCTACGTCGAGGAGCACTGGCAGGAGCCCGACAACGGCATCTGGGAGATGCGCGGCCCGCGACGGCACTTCACGCACTCGCGCGCGATGATCTGGGCCGCGTTCGACCGTGGGGTCGCCGCGGTCGAGGAGTTTGGTCTCGAAGGGCCCGTCAACCGCTGGCGCACCCTGCGCGACCAGGTCCGGGCCGAGATCGAGGAGCACGGCTGGAACGCTGCACGGGGCAGCTACCGGCAGCACTACGACACCGACGAGGTCGACGCGAGCCTGCTCGTCCTGCCGCAGATCGGGTACGTCTCCGCCCACGACGCCCGCATGACCGGCACCGTCGCCGCCATCGAGCAGGACCTGTCGACCGGCTCCGACGGCCTCGTGCTGCGGTACCGGACGTCGACGGGGTTCGACGGGCTCGCCGGCGCGGAGCACCCGTTCCTGGCGTGCTCGTTCTGGTTGGTCGAGCAGTACGCCGCATCCGGCCGGATCGACGACGCCGAGCGCCTCATGGACGTGCTCGTCGGGTACGCGAACGACGTCGGCATGCTCTCCGAGGAGATCGACGTCGCCACCGGACACCACGTCGGCAACACTCCGCAGGTGCTGTCGCACCTGACGCTCGTGTCCGCGTCGGACGCGATCGCGCGGGCGCGGGGCGCGTCGACCGGGCACCGCACGCGGCTGCCCGTGCACGACGGCGGCACCCGCTCGTGGACCGGCGAGGGCGAGCGGGCGGGCACCCCCGCCTGATGCGGTGGTGCTGACCACGAAACGGACGGGAGGCACGGTGCCAGCTGGCACCGTGCCTCCCGTCCGCAGTTCCGCCCGTTCAGGGCGCGGCGGTCACGTCCGTCAGGACGACGACTCCCAGTCCGCCGGGCCGCGCGAACCGGCGCGGTACTCCTCGAGCGGAACCTCGTCGGCCTTCCAGGCCTTGACGACCGGCTCGACGATCTCCCAGCAGCGCTCGGCCACGTCGCCGCGGATCGAGAGCAACGGGTCGTCGTGGAAGATGCCGTTCAGGACCTCGCCGTACGGGGTCAGCTCGCCGTCGCTGAACGACGACGACAGGGTGACCTGGCCCATCTCGAACGGGTTGCCGCCGCCGTTGGCCGACACGGTCAGCTCGATCTCGTCCGGGTTCAGGACGATGCGGAGCGTGTCCGCCTTCGGGCGACCGCTCAGGCCGGAGGGCAGGCGCGTGACCGGCTTGAAGGTGATCAGGACCTCTTTCCGGCTGTTGCCGAGTGCCTTGCCGGACCGCAGCGTGAACGGGACGCCCTTCCAGCGGGCCGTGTCGACCTCGACCGAGATCTCGGCGAGCGTCTCGGTGCTCCGCGACTTGTCGACGCCGTCCTCGTCCTGGTACGACGGCAGCTCCTTGCCGTCGATCGTGCCGGCCGTGTAGACGGCGCGGCGCGACGCGATCTTCGCGTCGTCGCCCTTGAGCCGCGTCGAACGGAGCACCCGGGCCAGGGACGAGCGGAACTCGACCGCGTCGATGTCCGCCGGGGCGTCCATCGTCACGATGCCGAGGATCTGCAGCAGGTGCGACTGGATCATGTCGACCATCGCGCCGGCCTCGTCGTAGTACTGGGCGCGGTTCTCGAGACCGAGGGTCTCGTCGTAGAAGACGTCGACCTTCTCGATGTTGTCCGCGTTCCAGATCGGCTCGAACAGGCGGTTCGCGAAGCGCAGACCGATGATGTTCAGGACCGTGGTGCGTCCGAGGAAGTGGTCGGTGCGGTGCACGCGCTCTTCCGGGACCAGCTTCAGCACGGTCTCGTTGAGGGCCTGGGCGCTCGCGACGTCGGTGCCGAACGGCTTCTCGAAGGCGAGGGTGGTGCCGGCGGGGAGCTCGACCTGCTGCAGTGCCTCGCAGATGTCGGAGGCGATCTGCGGGGGCAGGGCGAAGTAGAGGATCGGTTCGGCCTCGGCCGCGTCGAGCAGTGCCGTGAGGTGCTCCGGGTCGGTGGGGTCGCCCTGGATGAACTGGGTCGACGCGAGCGTCGCGTCGACCTCGGGTCCCTTGACGTCCTGCGACGCGAAGGACTTCGTGACGATGTCCTTCCACTGCTCCTCGCTGCGGGCGCTGCGGCCCGTGCCGATGAGCTGGACGGGAACCGCTCGACCGCTCTGCAGGAACGTGCCGAGGCCCGGCAGCAGCAGGCGGGAGGCGAGGTCGCCCGTCGCGCCGAAGATGATGAGGGTGCGCTTGTCGGTCACCTGAGGTGACTCCTTTCGCTGTGGTGGGAGGTCCGCTCCAGTCAAGCCGCGGGCGGGCCCGTTTGTTCCGGATCGGGGACCGGAGATCGTGGGGCGCTGTGGTGTGCAGCGCCGGGTCGTGCGCTGCGTTGGCAGCGCCGGGTCGTGTGCTGTGGTCGTGCAGCGCCTGGACGCACTTCGGGCGGCACCGGATGTGGTGCCGCCCGAAGTGTCAGGTGCGTTGCAGCGTCAGGTCAGTGCCCGAAGTTGCCGCGGTAGTACTCGTAGACCCAGCCGACCAGGGTGACCGCCACCAGGGCGAGTCCGATCGGGACGATCCACAGGCCGGCTGCGACACCGAGGAAGCAGACGGCGACCGCCGCGGCCAGCAGGATGGGCCACCACGACCACGGGCTGAAGTGCCCGAGCTCGGCGTCGCCGTCCTCGATGTTGGCGTCGGGGCGGTCCTCGGGAAGCACGCCGCCCTGGGACGCCATGACCTTGCCGAGGTAGAAGGCGATGAACGCGGACATGATGCCGGTCAGACCGATCGCCACGGTGCCGACCCACTCCGGGTGACCGTAGTAGAGCAGCGCCCAGATCGTGTACGCGGCGTCCGCGAGGATGAAGAACCCGAAGAGGATCCAGAACAGGTTGGTGTTCGCGCGCATCGGCTTACTTCACCTCGCCCTTCGCGGCGTCGTAGGTCGGGGCATCCGGGGCGTCCTTCGCGGGGCCGACACCGATCGGCACACCTGCCTCGGGGTGGTTCAGGTCGAAGGCCGGGGACTCGGAACGGATCCGCGGGATCGACGTGAAGTTGTGGCGGGGCGGCGGGCAGCTGGTGGCCCACTCGAGCGAGCGGCCGTAGCCCCACGGGTCGTTCACGGCGACCTTCGGTGCGTTCCGGGCCGTCACGTAGACGTTGAAGATGAACGGCAGGAACGAGATCGCGAGGATCATCGAGCCGATCGTCGACAGCTGGTTCATCCAGGTGAAGCCGTCGTTCGGCAGGTAGGTCGCGTAACGACGCGGCATGCCGATGACGCCCAACCAGTGCTGGATGAGGAACGTGGTGTGGAACCCGATGAACAGGAGCCAGAAGTGGATCTTGCCGAGACGCTCGTTGAGCATCTTGCCCGTCCACTTCGGCCACCAGAAGTAGAAGCCGGAGAACATCGCGAAGACGACGGTGCCGAAGACCACGTAGTGGAAGTGCGCCACGACGAAGTACGAGTCGGACACGTGGAAGTCGAGCGGCGGAGACGCCAGGATCACACCGGTGAGGCCACCGAACGTGAACGTGATGAGGAAGCCGACGGCCCACAGCAGCGGGGTCTCGAACGTCACCGAGCCGCGCCACATGGTGCCGACCCAGTTGAAGATCTTCACACCGGTCGGGACCGCGATGAGCATCGTCATGAGCGAGAACCAGGGCAGCAGGACGCCACCGGTGACGTACATGTGGTGCGCCCAGACCGTGACCGACAGGGCCGCGATCGCGATGGTCGCGTAGACGAGGGTCTTGTACCCGAAGATCGGCTTGCGGCTGAAGACCGGGAAGACCTCGGACACGATGCCGAAGAACGGCAGCGCGATGATGTACACCTCGGGGTGCCCGAAGAACCAGAACAGGTGCTGCCAGAGCAGCGCACCGCCGTTGGCCGGGTTGAAGATCTGGGCGTCGAACACCCGGTCGAGCCCGAGGCCGAACAGCGCGGTGGCGAGCACCGGGAAGGCCATCAGCACGAGCAGCGCCGTCACGAGGGTGTTCCACGTGAAGATCGACATGCGGAACATCGTCAGACCCGGGGCACGCATCGTGATGATGGTGGTGATGAAGTTCACCGCGCCGAGGATCGTCGAGAAGCCGGTCATGCCGAGTCCGAAGACCCAGAGTGTGCCGCCGAGCCCTGGTGTGAACGTCGTGTCACTCAGTGGCGCGTAGGCGAACCAGCCGAACGAGGCCGCACCCTGCGGGGTGAGGAAGCCGCCGACCGCGATGAGCGAGCCGAACAGGTAGAGCCAGAACGCAAAGCCGTTGAGTCGCGGGAAGGCGACGTCGGGAGCACCGATCTGGAGCGGCATGATCGCGTTCGCGAAGCCCGAGAAGAGCGGCGTCGCGAACATCAGCAGCATGATCGTGCCGTGCATCGTGAAGAGCTGGTTGTACTGCTCCTTCGTCGCGACCACGTGCAGGCCGGGCTCGAACAGCTGGGCACGGATGACCAGGGCCATCACACCCGCGAGCAGGAAGAAGACGAACGACGCGATCAGGTACATGTACCCGATGGTCTTGTGGTCGGTGGAGGTGATCCACCGGACGATGATGTTGCCCTTCCGGCCCACCTTCGACGCCTGGAAGTCCGGCGAAGCAGTCTGGGTCGGTTGGCCGACGAAAGACGTTGTCATCTGACGAGCCCCTACTTGTTCTCGCTGGACGCCTCGACCGGCGCCTTGTTGTTCGGTTCGTTCGTGTTGGTGTTGTACTCGTCACCGAGGAGCCCGACCTTGCCCTGGTCCTTCAGGGTGTCGAGGTAGTCCTGGTACTGCGCCGGCGTGACGACCTTCACCTGGAAGAGCATCAGCGAGTGGTACTCACCGCAGAGCTCCGCGCACTTGCCCTGGTACGTCCCGAGCTTCTCCGGGATGAAGTACTCCCAGTTCGTCTTGCCGGGGAGCATGTCCTTCTTGTACAGGAAGTCGATGATCCAGAAGGAGTGGTCGACGTCGCGCGAGGAGAGCTCGATCGCGACCTTCTTGCCCTGCGGCAGGTAGAGGGTCGGCAGCTGCGACTCGTCGATGGCGCCCTTGGCGTTCTCTTCTTCCTGGGCCTGGATGCCCTGGTAGTAGACGCTGTCCTCGGGGTTGTCCTTGTTGATGTAGTTGAAGTCCCACGCCCAGCGCTTGCCGTACACGTGCACGGTGGCGTCGGGGTCGTCGAACGGCTTCTCGATCGCTGCCTGGTCCTTCGCGGTGAAGGCGAAGAAGCCCAGCACGAGGATGAGCGGCACGATCGTGTAGAAGATCTCGAGCGGCATGTTGTAGCGCATCTGCACGGGCAGGCCGGTCTGGCCCTTCCGGCGGCGGTACACGATGGCGGCCCAGATGATCAGGCCCCAGACGATGAGACCGACGGCGAGGAGCACCACCCAGCTGGTGGTCCACAGGCCGACGATGCGGCTCGTGTGGTTGGTGACGTCCTTCGTCTCCTCCGTGCCGGGGAGCCATCCGTTCATCTGCTGCTGCGTGCAGCCAGCCAGTGCGATGACCAGACCGACGGCCACCGGGACGGCCGCCCAACGTATACGGCGATTCGAACGCACTGTTACCTCTCGCAAAAGACGTGAGCCCGGAGCCGAACCCGCCGAGTCGCACGAAGGCGACACTTGGCTGGCTCCCAGCTTGATTGGAACACTCCTAGCTTACTCGCAGCTCGGTACCGCTCGCGCACACCCGACACGCTCATCGCCGCGATCCGCACTCCTGACCGGCCGTTTTCCCCGGTCACACTGCGACCGCATCCCCCGACGAACGCGAGCGGGGAGCGACCGTGTCGGTCGCTCCCCGCTCGCGTGTCGGATCGGCTGGTGATCAGTGGAAGCTGTCACCGCACGCGCAGCTGCCCTGCGCGTTCGGGTTGTCGATCGTGAAGCCCTGCTTCTGGATGGTGTCCTCGAAGTCGATCGTCGCGCCGTCGAGGTACGGGACGCTCATCTTGTCGACGACGACCTCGACCCCGTCGAACTCGGCGGTGACGTCACCGTCGAGCAGGCGCTCGTCGAAGTACAGCTGGTAGATCAGACCCGAGCAGCCCCCGGGCTGGACGGCGAGGCGCAGGCGCAGGTCGTCGCGGCCCTCCTGCTCGAGGAGACTCGCCACCTTGCCGGCCGCGGCGTCGCTCAGGAGGACGCCGTGCGAGGCCGCCTCGGTCACCGGTGCGTCGGTGGTGATGGTGTCGCTCATCGCGCGTCTCCCTCCGGGCGGTGCGGTTCACCGCGCCTGGCGTCGATTGTAAGCACCGTCAGCTGCGCGTCGCGAGCCTGGCGAGCAGGATCGCCTCGGACGCGATGGCCCGGTGCAGGACGCCGAGGTGCTGCGACTCGTTCGGGCTGTGGGCGCGGGTGTCCGGGTCCTCCACCCCGGTGACCAGGATCTGGGCCTCCGGGAACTCCGCGGCGAGGTCCGAGACGAACGGGATCGAGCCGCCGATGCCCTGTTCGACCGCCTCGGCACCCCAGCCCTCGCGCATGGCCGTGCGGGCCTCCTGGACGGCCCAGCCGGCCGTGTCGACGAGGAAGCCGTCGCCGCTGTCCGGCTCGGAGATCTCCATGCGGGCACCGAAGGGCACGTGTGCCCGAAGGTGCCGCTCGACGGCCGCGTACGCCTCCGTGGCGGGCTGGCCGGGCGCGACCCGCACCGACACGCGGGCGGAGACGGTCGGCAGCAGCGTGTTGGAGGCGTTCGCGACGCTCGGCACATCCATGCCGGTCACGGTGATCGACGGCTGGAACCACATGCGGGACAGGACCTCGCCGGTGCCGATCGGTCGGACGCCCTCGACCAGGGCCGCGTCCACGGCGAGCTCGTCGTCGGTCCGCGCCGGGACGTCGGCCTCGTACGAGGTGAGCCCGTCGACGGCGACCGAACCGGCGTCGTCGTGCAGCGACGCGAGCAGCTTGACCATCGGGATCATGGCGTCCGGCGCCGCTCCCCCGAACATCCCGCTGTGACTGGCGTGTTCGAGGGTCGTCAGGGTGAGCTTGAAGGTGACGTTCCCGCGGAGCGAGACCGTGATCGACGGCACGTCCACCGACCAGTTGTCGCTGTCGGCGACCACGATCACGTCGGCGGCCAGGCGCTCCTTCTGGTCGGCGAGGAAGGTGCGGAACGACCGGGAGCCGAACTCCTCTTCTCCCTCGACGAACAGGACGACACCGAGGTCGAGGTCGTCGCCGAACTGCGCGTGGATCGCCCGGAGCGAGGCGATGTGGGTCATCACGCCGGCCTTGTCGTCCGAGGCGCCGCGACCGTACAGCCGGTCACCGCGGAGGGTCGGCTCGAACGGCGGCGTCTCCCACAGGGCGTCGTCGCCCTGCGGCTGCACGTCGTGGTGGGCGTAGAGCATCACGGTCGGCTTGCCGTTCCGGGCCGGGCGGACGGCGAGCACGGCGGGCTGGCCGAGCTCGAGCGGCTCGTCGTCGCTGATCGCCGAACGGATGATCTCCACCTGGTCCTCGGCGAAGACCCCGGTGCTCAGCGCCAGGTCCGCCACGGCACGCGCGCTCGCGAGCACGTGCGACTCGTCGAACGCCGACCACGACACCGACGGGATCCGCACCAGCGCGGACAGATCGGCGATCGTCGTGGGCAGTGCACCCTGCACCTGTTCGCGCAGGGCGTCGAGGAGAGCGGGGTCGGTCGCGGAGCTGGGCTGTGCGGTGTCGGTCATGCCCGGTAATCTAGAGGACGATCCCGCACGCACAACGCCGTTAGGAACGCACCGTGGCGAAGGCAGCCCCCAAGACCAACACGACCGTGAACCCCACCGAGGAAGAACTCCTCGAGCAGGGCAAGGGCCGCCCGACGCCGTCCCGCCGTGAGCGCGAGGCAGCGAACCGCCGCCCCCTCGTCGGCAACACGCCGGTCGACAAGAAGGCCGCCCGCGCGCGTCTCAACTCCGACCGCGAGCGTGCCCGCGTCGGCATGGCCAACGGCGAGGAGCGCTACCTGCCGGCGAAGGACCGCGGTGAGCAGCGTCGCTTCGTCCGCAACTGGATCGACGCGCGCTGGAACGTCGGCGAGATCATGATGCCGGTGCTCGTGCTGTTCCTGATCGTCGGGTTCGCCGCTTCGCAGACCGCGATCGCCTCGTACTCGCTCCTGCTCGTGTGGGCGTTCGTGGCCCTGTTCGTGATCGACTGCGTGGTCCTCTGGCTGTCGATGCGTCGCAAGCTCACCACCAAGTTCGGCGAGATGCAGCGCGGCACGTTCCTCTACATCCTGACGCGGGCGTGGCAGCTGCGGTTCCTGCGCCTGCCGAAGCCCCAGGTCAAGCGCGGGCAGTACCCCGCCCTCTGACCCCAGCGTCGCTGTCCGAAGCGCCGTCCGGCCTCGCCGGGCGGCGCTTCGTCGTCTGGCGTACGAGGGGCGGTCGCCGAGGTTCCACGACTCGCCGCATGCACGTCGCCGAGGTTCCACAGACGACCCGCCCGCGCGCCGAGGTTCCGAGATCTCGGACACTCAGCGGCCGCGCCCGGGCGTGGCCACGCGCCGACGGACGGGAGGCACGGGGCGGGACCGCACCGGGCCTCCCGTCACAGGGACGGTCGCCGAGGTTCCACGACTCGCCGCGTGCACGCCGCCGAGGTTCCACAGACGGCCGCTGAGAGCCGCGAGATGCCGAGACTTCGGAACCTGGAGGGCGCCGGGCGCGACGCGCGGGCGGGACGCGCGGGCAGGACGTCCGGGACGGGCCGCCCCGCGCCCGCGCTCAGCGCGCGGCGCGGCGCAGCCGCTTGCGACGCAAGCGGTTGATGCGCGTGGCCCAGCTCGGCCCCTCGTAGAGGAACGCCGTGTAGCCCTGCACCAGGGTGGCCCCGGCGTCGATGCGGTCCTGCACGTCCTGCTCGGTCGTCACCCCGCCGACGGCGATGACGCAGAACTCGGCGGGCACCGCGGCACGGACCCGACGCAGCACCTCGAGCGAACGCGCGGCGACTGGAGCGCCGGAGAGTCCCCCGGCACCCATGGCTTCGACGTCGCCCGGGTCCGCGGTGAGTCCCTCACGGGAGATCGTCGTGTTGTTGGCGATGATGCCCGACAGCCCGAGCGACACCGCGAGGCCGGCGATGGCGTCGACCTGCTCGTCGGTCAGGTCCGGCGCGATCTTCACCAGCACGGGCGTGTCACCGGCGGCGTCGCGGACGGCGGACAGCAGCGGTCGGAGCTGGTCGAGTTCCTGCAGGCCGCGCAGGCCGGGCGTGTTCGGGGAGCTGACGTTGACCGCCAGGTAGTCGGCGAACGGCGCGAGGCGTCGTGTCGACTCGAGGTAGTCGTCGATGGCGTCCTCGACGGCGACGACCCGGCTCTTGCCGATGTTCACCCCGATGACCGGGCGACCCGGGTTGCGTCGGGCGCGCTCGAGCCGTCGGGCAGCGGCACCGGCGCCGTGGTTGTTGAAGCCCATCCGGTTGATGAGGGCGCGGTCCTCGATGAGACGGAACAGGCGCGGACGCTCGTTGCCGGGCTGGGGCTTCGCCGTGATCGTGCCGACCTCGACGTGACCGAAGCCGAGCAGGCCGAGGCCGCCGATGCCGCGGGCGTCCTTGTCGAACCCGGCGGCGAGGCCGAAGCGCGACGGGAAGTGGATGCCCATCGTCGTGATGCCGTCAGCAGCTGCCGGGCGGGAGTACCGCTCGACCAGACCGCCCACGAACGGCACGCGGGGCAGCGCCTTGATGACGGCGAACGCCAGGTGATGGGCCCGCTCGGGGTCCATCTTGGCGAAGACCGACCGGAAGACGACGGCGTACCCGGACCGGACCAGGCCTTCCGCGACCCCGCTCACGCGCCGGCACCCGCCGGCGAGCCGGCGGCACCCGAAGGCGCGCCCGCAGCGTGGTGGTCACGGCGGAGCTGGCTGATGGCGTCCTCGAAGTCCTCGAGCGAGTCGAACGCCTGGTAGACGCTGGCGAACCGCAGGTACGCGACCTCGTCCAGCTCACGGAGCGGCGCGAGGATCGCGAGGCCGATGTCGTTCGCGTCGATCTGGCTCGAGCCGGACGACCGCACGGTCTCCTCGACCCGCTGCGCGAGCACGGCCAGGTCGCCGTCGGTGACCGGGCGCCCCTGGCAGGCCTTGCGCACGCCGGAGACGATCTTGTCGCGGCTGAAGGGTTCGGTGACGCCGTTGCGCTTGACGACGTTGAGCGACGCGGTCTCGGTGGTCGAGAAGCGTCGTCCGCAGTTCGGGCACTGTCGACGGCGGCGGATGGAGGTTCCGTCGTCGCTCGTCCGTGAGTCGACGACGCGGGAGTCCGGGTGGCGGCAGAAAGGGCAGAACATGTCGTCGCCCAGGCTATCGGTTCGTGCGCTCCGTCACGGCGGCGCCGTGCGCGGGGAGCTGCTCCTCGGTCGACAGCGCGACGATGTGCGCGGCGACCTCGTCGAGCGCCGACGCCGAGTACCGGATGACCTGCTGCGGCCGCAGGAACGTGGACGCGGACAGTCCGGAACCGAAGCGCGCCTGGCCGCCGGTGGGCAGCACGTGGTTCGACCCGGCCAGGTAGTCCCCCAGGCTGACGGGCGTGCTCGGCCCGACGAACACCGCTCCGGCGGCGTCGATGTCGGCGAGCACCGCGTCGTCGTCGGCCGTCTGGATCTCGAGGTGCTCCGGCCCGTACGCGTTGCTCACGGTCGCGGCGTCGGCGAGGGAGTCCACCAGCACGATCGCGGACTGCGGTCCGTCCAGGGCGGTCTGGAGGCGCGCAGCCGTCCCGAGCACCGCCGTGCGCTCCGGGATGGCTGCTTCCACGGCGTCGGCGAACGTCGCCGACGTCGTCACCAGCACACTGCCGGCCTGCTCGTCGTGCTCGGCCTGGCTGATGAGGTCGGCGGCGACGAACCCGGGGTCGGCGGTCTCGTCGGCGATCACGAGGATCTCGGTCGCGCCGGCCTCGGCGTCGATGCCGACGACACCGCGCACCAGGCGCTTCGCGGCGGCGACGTAGTTGTTGCCAGGTCCGGTGACCAGGTCGACGGGCTCCAGGTCGATCGCGGGGACGCCGTACGCCAGCGCGCCGATCGCGCCGGCACCGCCCATCGCGTAGACCTCGTCGATGCCGAGCAGTCCGGCCGCGGCCAGGATCGTCGGGTGGACCGCACCGCCGTGGTCGCGCTGCGGCGGGGACACGAGTGCGATCGACCGGACCCCGGCGACCTGTGCGGGCACGACGTTCATGACGACGCTCGACGGGTAGACGGCCTTGCCGCCGGGCACGTAGAGGCCGACGCGGCGCATCGGCTGCCAGCGCTGGTGCACCTCGGCGCCGTCGGCGAGCGTGGTGACGGAGCCGGCCGGCACCTGTGCGGCGCTGGCGGCTCGGACGCGGCGGATGGCTTCGTCGAGCGCTTCCCGCAGTTCGGGGGTCAGCCCGGCGACGGCCGCCGCGATCTCGGCGACCGGCACCCGGACGTTGGCCGGGGCGCCCCCGTCGAAGCGTTCGGCCTGGTCGTGCAGTGCGTCCGCTCCGCGGTGTCGGACGTCCTCGACGAGCTCGCGGGCGGCGTCGACCGCGTGCGAGACGTCACCCACGGCGCGCGGCATGAGTCGGAGGAGTTCGGCACGGGCGGGCAGGCCGCCACGGAGGTCGATTCGCTGCATCATCAGGGGACAAGCCTACCGAGGTGCTCCCCCACGCCCAGTAACGTGAGGGTCGATGAACTTCGAGAAGGCACGGCGCCTCGTCAGCGACCTCGTCCGGGTGAACGAGCGGTACGCGCGGGACGGCCACTACCGCAACGACGTCCGCGAACGACTCGGGCGCACGGTGTCCCGCGTGGACGTCGGCGTGGCCCGGCGCGAGCGTGACCGCGCACCGCTGGCTGCCCGACCGTTCGAGGGGCTGGTCGAGACGAGCCTCGCCCTGGCGGGCATCCGGACGGTCGACCGGGAGCCCGAGGTGGTGCTCGTCGTCGACGAGCTCCGCGAGGGCGCGGCGTTCGCCGGGGTGCAGACGGCGCTGGCCGTCGCGATCGCGCTCGGTGCGCGACTGGGCCGGTCGGTCCGGGTGGTCATGGTCCGCTGGACCACGCCCGGCAACAGTGCGGCCGCGGCCGAGGCGCTCGTGGCGGACCGGTTCCCGGAGTCGCGGGTCGACGGCCGCCCGGGGGTCCGCGTGGTCCGACGCGAGGACGTCCTGGACACCGAGTTCGGCCGCGACGACGTCTGGATCGCCACGCACTGGAAGACCGCGCACCCGATCGACGTCGCCGTGACCGCCGGGGTCGTCCCGCGCGACCGGGTGGTGTACCTGGTGCAGGACTACGAGCCCGGCTTCAGCCCGTGGTCGACCGAGTACGCCGTCGCCGCCTCGACCTACCGTGCCGGCTTCCGGGTGCTCGTCAACTCGGAGCCCCTGCGGAAGTACCTGGCCGACGTCGAGGACCTGGACGTGCCGGCGGAGCGGACCTTCGCACCGCACCTGGACGTGGAGCTGCTCGAACGCGTCGCCACGGCCCGACGGCACGAGGACGTCGTCCGGGTGCTGTTCTACGGCCGCCCGAGCAAGCACCGCAACCTGTTCCGGCTCGGTGTCGCCGCCCTGCGCGTCGCGGTGCAGGAGCTCGCGGCCGACCGGATCCGGGTGGAGTTCCACTCGGCCGGCGAGCAGCACGGCGACGTCGAGCTCGACGGCGGCAGGGGCGACGTCAAGCTCGTGAGCCACGGCACGATGCCCTGGGACGACTACTTCCGCTTCATCGCCTCGACCAACGTCGTGCTCTCGCTGCAGCACAGTCCGCACCCGAGCCACCCGCCGTTCGACGGTGCGATCTCCGGCGCCCGCGTGGTGACCAACGAGTTCCGCGGCACTCGTGCGCACCTGCACCCCAACCTGACGGCCGTGCCCGCCGACGCCCGGTCGCTCGGCCTGGCCGTGGCGGACGCCGTCCGTCGCGCCGCGGCCGAGGGCCCCACCGGCTTCGCCCCGCTCGCCGAGCACGCGCTCGGCGGTCCGCTCGACGCGGCCGTCGACGCACTCGCGAACGCGCTCGAGCACGACAGCCACGACAGTCGCGACAGCCACGACGAGCACGACGACCAGCACGACCACGAGGAGTCCACCCGATGACCCGCACCACCCTCGTCGTCGTCCCCGTCTACGGAGACCTCGAGTCCCTGCTGCGCTGCGTGGACGGACTCGTCGAGCACCTCGACACGTCCGTGCACCGGGTGCTGCTCGTCAACGATTGCGGCCCCGACGCCGACGCGATCGAACGCGCCCTGCTCGAGCGGATCGACGGTCGGCCGGGGTTCCGGTACGAGCGCAACGACCGCAACCTCGGGTTCGTGGGCACCTGCAACCGCGCCGTCCTCGAACTCGACCGCGGCACCGGCGACACAGGCACCGGCACCGGCACCGGCACCGGCACCGGCACCGGCACCGGCACCGGCACCGGCACCGGCACCGGCACCGGCACCACGGGAGAGGCCGTCCTGCTGCTCAACAGCGACGCCGTACCCACCGCGGGGTTCCTGGACGCCATGCTCGACGTGCTCGACGAGGACCACACCGGCGTCGTCACGGCACGGAGCGACAACGCCACGATCGCGAGCATCCCGTACCGCCTGACCAACCGGGGTGCCGCACGCACCGAGGAGCGCACGCGGGCCGTCTGGGGCGCGGTCGCCCCACTGCTGCCGGCCTCGCAGGTCCTGCCCGTCGCGATGGGCTTCTGCTTCCTCACCCGCCGCGAGCTGGTCACCGAGCACGGGTTGTTCGACGACGCCTTCGCCCCCGGGTACGGCGAGGAGAACGACTACTGCCTGCGCCTCGCCGAGCACGGCTGGACGTCGCGGATCGCCAACCGCGCGCTGGTCCTGCACGCCGGTGGCAAGAGCTTCTCGGGCAACCGCAACGCCCTCCGCGCTGCGCACCAGCGCGAACTCGAGCGCCGGTACCCGTTCCTGCCGGACGCCGTCGCCGCCTACCAGCGGCACGGCTCGACGGCGACGGAGCGCTTCGCCGACGCCCTGGTGCCCGCTGGTCCCCCACCCCGCCTCGCCGTCGACCTGCGGCACGTCGAGGACGCCGGTGGCCAGGTCCGCGAGATCGACGCGGCCTTCGCGGACGGCTTCGACCTGGAGGCCCGGCTCGCCCCCGGCACGTCGGTCCCCGTAGGGTGGACGGTCACCTCCGACGCCCCGAACCCGGACGACCTCGTCACCGTCACGGTCCTCGTGGACCCCACACCCGCCGAGGTCGTCGCCGCCAACCGACGGTCGCTGGAGCTCGTGGTCGTGCGGTCCACGCCGACCGCCCTGCCGTGGTCGTCCCCGGCGCACCGAGCCGGAGCCGACCGGGTCGCCGTGCTGCTGGACCCGCACGTCGTCGCCACGACCCGCGGCGGACTCGTCGCGGCGCGCGAGCAGCTCGACCGTCGCCTGACCGCGCCGCTCGCCTCGCGCTCCGAGGCCCTCGAGGGCCGCTGGGCAGCGCTCCTCCCGCTCGACCTCACCGCTGCCGAGGTCGCGGCGGGGAACGCCTCCGACGAGGTCACCCGGCTCCGCCGCGAGCTCGACGACCTGCGCGCGAGCCGCTCGTTCCGCACCGGCCAGGCGATCGCCAAGGTCGCCGCACGGCTGCCGGGTCGCCGCTGATGGCCGAGGCGAAGGGCCTCGGCCGCGTCGCGCGACGCCTGGCACGCCCGTTCCGTGGCCCCGAGAAGCCGTTGACCGTCACGGACCGGCTCGACCGCTGGGCCCGGCGGATCGCCGAGTTCGGTGTGCTCGACCGCGCGTACTTCGAGGCCCAGACCGGACGGACGTTCGACAGCGACGCCGACGCCATCGCGTTCTACGTGCACAACGACGGGCAGCGAGGACTCTCGCTGCACCCGCTGATCGAGCACGAGTGGATGCGCGAGCACCAGCCCGTCCTGGCGATGTCCTGGTACGACGCCCTGCACCAGGAGGGCCCGGAGCTCTTCCAGACCGGACCCCTCTTCGACGCCGGCGTGTACGCCGCCTCGGTGCCGGAAGCCGACCGCCCGGCGTCCACGCTCGATGCGCTCCGCGACTTCCTGCGGAACGCGACCGACGCGACCACGCTCCCCGTGCCTCCCGGCCGCCGTGGCCACGCACCGACCTGGGGCGCCGCACGCGACGCAGCCGTCTCCGCTGCCCGCGCCTTCGCCGACGCGCAGCGCCGGACCCGGCGCCGCTACCGGGCCACGTGGGACGGGCCCGACGTCGCCGAGGCGCTCGGCCGGTACCCGCGCGGTGTCGCGCGACGCGACGCGGAGCAACCGCTCGTGTCGATCGTGATGCCCGTGTACCGGCGCGCCGACGTCGTCGGTGCGGCGATCGCCTCGGTGCGCGCGCAGCAGCACGCGAACTGGGAGCTCCTCGTCGTCGACGACGGATCCGGTGACGAGACCGCCGAGGTCGTGCGCCGGATCGCCGCCGACGAACCGCGCGTCCGCCTGGTCGAGCGGGAGAACGGCGGGGCGGGAGCTGCGCGCAACACCGGACTCGCGGCGGTGCGCGGCGACTTCGTCGCGTTCCTCGACGCCGACAACACCTGGCGACCCGAGCACCTGTCCGCCGCACTCGCCGGGCTGCTCGAGACGGACGGCCCCGGCGTGCACACCGGCGTCCGGATGATCGGCGCGAACAACGCCGACGACTCCACCGCGCCCGCCGAGACGTACCGCGGCGAGGACGGCACGCTCGACGACCTGCTCGCCGGCAACTTCATCGACCTGAACGCGCTCGTCGTCCGTCGTGACGTCGCCGCTGCCGTCGGCCCGTTCGACGAGACCCTGCGCCGCTGGATCGACTGGGAGTGGCTGCTGCGCATCGGGAAGCGCTCCGGCGTGCCCGCGTACGTGCCCGTGATCGGTGTCGACTACGACAACGTCCGCGACCCGCGGCGGGTCTCCTCCGCACAGCCCGCTTCGTGGCAGGAGGTCGCGCTCGCCCGCCACCGCATCGACTGGGACGCCCTTGCCGAGGCCGCACCGGCGCGCGACGCCGGACTCGTCTCCGTCGTCGTGCCGGTGTTCCGCGACTGGACGATGACCCGGCGCGCCGTGGACGCCGTGCTGCACGCCGCCGACCACGAGGGCGACCGGGTCGAGGTCATCCTGGTCGACAACGGCTCACCGCGCTCGGTCTCCGCCGTGCTCGGCACCTGGTTCGGCGACGAGCCGCGGGTCCTGCTGCAGCGCGAGGACCGCAACCGGAACTTCGGGCTCGGGAGCGACCTCGGCCTGGCCCGCTCCTCTGGCGGCACCGTCGTCATGCTCAACAACGACACCGAGGTCACGACCGGGTGGCTGCAGCCGCTGGTGTCCGCGCTGGACGACCCGTCCGTGCTCGGCGCGCAACCGCTGCTCGTGTACCCGGACGGGGTCGTGCAGGCAGCGGGCACGGTGTTCGGCGGGGACAAGGTGCTGCCCTGGCACTTCCTCGGCGACCACCCGCGACACGATGCTTCGCGGGCGTTGGCGGGTGCCGGTACCGCACGGCTGGGTGCTGCCGGTGGTCGCCGCTTCTCGGCGATCACTGCTGCTGCCGCTGCGTTCCGGGCCGTCGACCTGATCCGCTGGCACGGGTTCGACCCGGTGTTCGCGAACGGGCTCGAGGACGTCGACCTGTGCCTGCGGGCCCTCGATGCGTCGCCGGACGGCTCGGCCTTCGCCGTCGTGCCGTCCTCGGTCGTCGTGCACCACGAGAGCCGCACCCCCGGTCGCGACGACGCCCGGGTCGACAACCGGCGGGTGTTCGACGAGCGCTGGCGCGGGCGGTACCCGGCGGCGGACGCCGGAGCACACTACGAGGCGGCCGGCCTGCGGTGGCTCGGTGTCGAGCCGGGGCTGCCGAAGGGGCACGCCGTGATGGTGCGGTCGTCGCGGCCGATCGTCGTCCGGGACTTCGCCGGCGCTGCTGGTGCTCCCGGCGGTTCCGGCGTTGCCGGTCTTCGGGTCGCGGTGAAGCACGACGGGACTCGGGCGGCAGACGTCACCGCGCTGGTGACCTCGCTCGAGGCGGTCGGTCACGCCGTGCAGATCGACCTGCCGACGTCCTGGTACCGGGGGTCGAGCGGACTCGACGACGTCACGGTGCTGGTCAGCGGCGGCGCGGGATTGGACGTCTCGTCGTTCGTGCCGCAGCCGGGCGCGCGGAACGTCGTGTGGCTCGCGGCGGGGCAGGTCGTGGCGGACGGGGACTTCGCCGAGGTGGTGCCGGCCGGTGCCGGTGCCGATCAGGTCGTCCGGACGCTCTGACCCGAGGCTTCGTCGCGTCCCAGGCGGATTCTTCGGGGTCGTTCACCCGCTTCCGAGGCGATCGCTCCCCGTTGTTCACCTTCGGCGCGCAGCATGGTCGCATGTCGCTCATCTCAGACGTCGTGCGGTCGACCTTCACGACCAAGTGCTCGGTGTGCGGTGCAGTCATCCTGAAGCGCGATGCGCTCGACCACGAGGGCCAGGCGTTCTGCTCGGTCCTGCACGAGGCCGAGTACATCGTCGCCACGCTCGACTGACGCCACCCCGCTCTCCGGCCGAGTCCCCGTAGGATCGGTCGGTGCCCGATCGCCTCCTTGCGGTGTTCCCTGCCTACCGCGACAACCCGTACCTCAACCTCATGCTGCTGGCCCCGCGGGCACGCGGCTGGAACGTCCTCGAGAGCCTGCGTCTGGAGCAGCTCGAGCAGCACCTCGGCCGGCTCGGTACCGGCGACGTCTTCCACATGCACTGGACGTCCCCGATCGTGCAGCGACACGACGACGACCTCGACGAAGCGCAGGCGCGGCTCGATCGCTTCCGCGCCGCCGTCGACGCGGCGCGCACGCGCGGAGCACGTCTCGTCTGGACCATCCACAACGTCCTCCCCCACGATGCACGGCACCTCGAGCTCGAACTCGACCTGAACCGCTACCTGGCCGGCGCCGCAGACGTCGTCCACGTGATGAACAGGGACACACCCACGGCCGTGTCCTCGTACTACGAGCTCGACCCGGAAAAGGTCGTGCACCTCCCGCACCCGAGCTACCAGGGCGTCTACCCGGACTCGGTGTCGCGCGAGGAAGCGCGTGCGTCGCTCGGACTCACGGACCGCGACCACGCCGTCCTCGCCTTCGGCCAGATGCGCCCGTACAAGGGCGTCGACGTCCTGGTCGAAGCCGTGCGTCGGACGGAGCCGTCCGAGCGCCCCGTGCTCCTGCTGGCCGGCCGGACCACGTCCGACGACCGTGACGAGATCGACCGGCTGCTCGGCGACGACGTGCGTGCAGTGCGCGAGCACGATCAAGTCGAGGACATCGACGTCCAGCGGTGGTTCCGCGCAGCGGACACCGCCGTCTTCCCCTACCGGCGGGTGCTCAACTCGGGGGTCCTGCACCTCGCCGCGTCGTTCGGCGTGCCGTCGGTCCTGCCGGACGAGCCGCACCTGCGTGCCGAGTTCGGCGACGAGGCGTGGGTCAGGTGGTTCGACGCCGGCGATGCCGCGGAGTCCTTGCGCGTGGCGCTGGCGGTGCCTGCCCCGGGTGTTGCCGAGGCCGCGGAGTTCAGCCGGCGGCTGGCGCCGTTCGCATTATCGCGGCGGTACGCGGAGTTGCTGGACGCCGTTCAACGCTGAGGAAGCAGAGCCGCTTCGCCGCTCCGGACCACAGACTCAGGAGAGCTCGCGGGCTCAATGTCATGACTAAGACGGCCTTTCGGCTTCTCGTCCTTCGCTAGCGCGGCCTCCGCAAAGCTCGTCTGAGCAACGCGCCGAACCCCCGAGGCTTCCGAACTCGCCTGTCCACGAGGAACCGCCATCCATCTCTCCGGTCAGCCAGCGGTTGCAAAATGAACTGATCGTCAATGGGGGGCAAGGGCATCCGCGCAGTCACCACCGGGAACTCTTCTGACACCCCCGCTGCCTGAGCCGTTACCGTCCAGCGACCATTTCTGAGCTGCGCCGCATCCAGGGTCACGCTCCATGAACCCGTCGTGACGTCAATAGGCACGAACACAACATCAGGTCCGGACCGAAGGACGAATGTCATTGCCACCTCCAGCTTCGCTCGACCGCCTATTTGCAATCCGCGCTCGGTCGGACGAGCGACGTCGACGACCAGGGGCACGACATGACGAAGTCGCGACACGGTCAGGACCTCACCGACAGCGCTTCGGGCGAGAGCGTCCGCCATCGCAGAAGCGAGCCCGGGAACCGGCTTGGTGGCCGGGAGCTTCGCGAAATCCTGCACTGCATCAGTGAGCTGGGCCAGAGGGACGTCTTCTGCCACGTTCACTAGGACGGGAAGGAGGCCCTCCAGGATCAGTGCTTCCAGCTCCAAGTACTTGGTCGGCTCGGCCCCCAGTACGGCCATCGCAGAATGCCACGAGACAAGGCGAGTCGACGCGTCGTCAGAGCCGGCCCCGGCCGCGAAACTGGCAGCGACGGACCATCGGTCCGCGAGCATGAGACCCCAGAGTGCACGGCGAGACGGAGCAGCCTGCCCTACCGCGGCCAGGGGTACTACGTCGAACAGTGCGTCAAGAGCGCTTCTCACCAGCTTGATGTCCGCCGACGACGGATTGGTGGCGACAAACCTCGCCAGATGCGCCCATCCGTCGGCGTCCGCCACTATCGTCGCGTGCTGTTCCCGAAGGGCCGGGCGGCGAGACACGAGGTGCGCGCAAGCAAGTTCCTGTTGGAGGTACCGAACGGTCGACGCAGCATCCGGGCGCTGAGAGATCGAGGATGCATCGCTGCGGTCTCTGTAGAGGTAGACCAGAGCTGACACGACGTCGACGTGCTCCGCCTCAACGAAGGCGCGGGTCATCGGCTCTATGTCTTCGACGCTTGGGATCTCCGGGAACCGCAGCCCCGTCCGGTCCCAGAAAGAACGCCGGAACATCCGATTCCAACACGCGCGGCCCGTCAGCAATTCGGGTCGATCGTCCGGGACGACGGCTGAACAGGGAGCCGTGAAAGCACCCCAGCGACCGGTCGGGCTCCATGTCGCCGTTGGAGAAAACTTGAGGTGGTCTCCGATCACCATGTCTGCTCCGCTGGCCACCAGCGACTCGAGCATTGTGCGATAGGCGCCGTCCGGGACGATGTCGTCCGAGTCCGCGAAGACGAGGTACTCGCCCACGGCTTCACCGGCACCTTCGTTCCGTGCTGCAGCAGCGGACTCAGCACCCGAACGGATGAGTCGTACTCGACTGTCACGCGCGGCGTACTCGGTCACCAGGTCGAGAGTTCGATCGGTGGACCCGTTGTCAATGACGAGAACCTCGAGCTGTTGTACGTCCTGCGCGAGAACGCTCTCGAGCAGCTCACCGATCCACAGCCCGCTGTTGCGCGCCGGCACCACAACGGAGATCGTCGGGGGCAAGGCTGGGGTCTCGGGACTCATCATCGCGATCCAGACGGTAGCAGCGATCGTGTGCTGCGACCGAGGTGAGGATCACTGGTATTCTCCTGAGGCGTTTTAGGGACGCCGCCCTGCCCACAACCCGATACGGAGCAACTCAGACGATGGCACAGAACCACCCCGCTAGCCGCTCTGACTCCCTCCGACCGCAGATCGCAGCGGTGATCGCGACCTACAACGTGGCGCCCTACCTCCCCGACTTTCTGGCGTCGCTCGCTGATCAGACCGGGGGGCTCCATCACGTCCAGTTGATCTTCGTGAACGACGGCTCGACCGACGACAGCGAGCAGATCATCCGGACCTGGATTGACGAGCAGCGAGTACTGGCCACCGTCCTCTCGCAACCGAACGGAGGCGTGGCCGCTGCTCGCAACGCAGGCCTGGAGATCGTCGACGCCGACTGGGTGACGTTCTGCGACCCTGACGATGTGCTCGCGAGTGACTACTTCAGCCAGGTCACAAAGTTTCTCGATATCTACCAAGACGAGTCAGTCTCGGTTGTCTGCACGCACCTGATGCCGTTCGACGAACGAACCGGGGAGCGAACGGACAGCCACCCGCTCCGGCACAAGTTCCAGAAGGGTTCGCGTGTCATCAACCTGCACGTCGAACCCACTGTCCACGTCAGCGCGGGCAACACCTTCTTGCGCACGTCGGCCATCGACGATCTCGGCCTCCGGTTCGACACTCGGATTCGTCCGAACTTCGAGGACGGCCACTTCATCGCAAGGTATCTTCTGGGCTCGAACACACATCGACTCGGTGTGGTGTCTTCGGCTAAGTACTACTACCGCACCCGAGGCAACGGCTCGTCTGCGACGCAGACCAGCTTCCTGATGGAAGACAAGTACACGACGCTCTTGCGGCACGGATTCCTCGCGCTTTTGCAAGAAGCGAGCCGGCAGCAATCTGTCCCGCGTTGGCTCGAGAACACGGTGCTGTACGACCTCTTCTGGTACTTCAAGAACGAATTGGCAATTAGGTCGCTCACGGCGGCGGCACCGAAGCACGTGTTCGATGAGTTCCATGAGCTGATGCGCGAAATCCTCGACCTCATCAGTGATGACGCAATCCGCACCTTCGACGCGATGGGCGTCGAGTTTGCGGTGAAGGAGACCTTCCTCAAGGGCTACCGGCCCGAGCCGCTTCGACCTGACTACGTCCGTTTGAATGACGTGGACGAGTCGCGGCAGGAAGTTCACCTGACGTACTGGTTCTCCGGGCCTGAGCCGACCGAGCACATCGTTGTCGACGACGAGGTGGTGGCCCCTCTATACGGCACGGTACAGGAGTACCAGTTCTATGGACGAACCCTGCTCAAGCGACGCCACCTCTGGATCCGTCGCGGGCTGCGCTCGTTGGTCCACCTTGATGGCTTGCAGGTTTCCGTCGTCCGCGGTGATCAATGGGGTCATGCAGAGTCGCTGACCTACAAGCAATTGAATCCAACAATCATCGGCCAGCGCCGTAGACACAAAGCGGAACTCGACCCATCGCAGAGCCTGACCCGCTACATGCGTTCAAGAGCAGGGAAGACGCTCCTGTCGTGGAGGCGCAATCTCGACAAGCAGAAGTTAACGAGCGATCTCACTGCGATCAAGTTCCATGCGCCATCAACTCGCAGGCGGTTCGAAGACGCATGGGTGTTCATGGATCGCAACACCGACGCAAATGACAACGCGGAACACCTCTACCGTTACGCGCGAGCGCACCACCCCGAGATTAACGCTTGGTTCGTCCTCGAACGTAAGTCCGAGGACTGGGACCGGCTCAAAGCAGAGGGCTTCCGTCTGGTGGCGTACGGGAGCGCCGAGTGGCGTCTGCTCATCCTGCACGCCGCGCACCTGGCCTCTTCGCACGCAGACGCTTACGTGGTGTCGCCCCTCGATGGCCGCCGCTACGGGAGGCCCCGCTTCAAGTATTCGTTCCTTCAGCACGGCATCACCCAGTACGACCTCTCCCGCTGGCTGAACATCAAACCGATCGCGTTGCTCGTGACCGGTACGAGGGCTGAGCAACGATCGATCGTCGAATCGAGCCCGTGGGTGTTCAGCGACCGAGAAGCGGTGCTGACCGGATTTCCCCGCCACGACGCACTCCTGAGGAAGCGCCAAGCCACGATCGAGTCCGACCGGGACGCGATCGTGATCATGCCGACATGGAGGCAGGGGATCGTTGGTGCCGCACTCAAGGGTTCGAACGAGCGCCTGCGGAACGACCGATTCATGGAGAGTGAGTACGCCCAGACCTATCTCCGCTTGCTCCACGACGAACGTCTCCGCACGATTGCGCAGACTGAGAGGCGCCGGATCGTGTTCATGCCGCACCCGAACATGCGGCCGTACCTCGCAGATTTCAAGCTCCCCCCGCACGTCGAGGTCCTCAGCTACCGCGACGCCGACGTACAACACGTCCTCGCCACCGCGAGCACAGTCCTCACCGACTACTCGTCAATCGCCTTCGAAGCGGCAGTCGTGGACGTTCCGGTCGTATACCTCCAGTTCGACGCTCACGAGTTCTTCAACGGCATGCATATCGGACGCCGAGGGTACTTCGAGTACGAACGAGACGGGTTTGGACCAGTCACCACAGACGTTGACAAGGCGGTCGACGCGATCGCCGACATAGCGTCGAACGGTTTCCGCGTTGCTCCCGAATACGAGCGGCGCACGAGCGAAGCGTTCCCGGTACGCGATGGACGTAACTGTGAACGTGTCATCGGCGCGATGAAGGCGCTGGACGGAGCACCTCGAATCGTCGAACTCGACGCTGTGCGACAAGTAGGGGTCCACGTTTGAACCACATGCTCTCGATCGCGAGGTCGCCGCGTTGGTCAAAGTAACTCCAAGACCCATTCCAGCGTTGGGCGGCCGATTCGCTGCGCTCGATGGCCTCCGGTTTTTCGCCGCGATCGCCGTCATGCTCTTCCACTACGCCGCGCACACCGACCGGTGGGGCATGTCGTTCCGAGACATCTCCGCTCCGCTCTTCAGCATCGCCAAATTCGGCTACTTCGGAGTTGACCTATTCTTCGTGATCAGCGGATTCGTGATCCTCATGAGCGCGTGGGGCCGTCCGCTCACTGCATTCGTGGCGTCGCGTACAGCACGCTTGTACCCGGCGTACTGGTTCGCGGTCTTGTTCACCGGAGGACTTCTACTCGCCACCGCGCCGCAGGATGTTTCAATCAAGCAGATATTCGTGAACCTGACGATGGGGCAATCAGCGTTCGGTGTGGAGCATGTGGATGGCGTCTACTGGACCCTCTGGATCGAGCTTCACTTCTATTTCCTAGTCGGACTGTTCTTGCTGGTCGGAATCACTCGCAACCGTATCCTGGTGTTCTGCGCAGTCTGGCCGATTGCGGCAGCACTCGCTGAATCCAGCGATGCGCATTTGCTTGCGACCATCCTGCAACCCACCTACGCACCACTCTTCGCCGGCGGGATGCTTATTTATCTACTCTCGCTTGACCGGCGGTCCACGATCACTTGGCTTCTCCTCGGTGCGAACGTCATCTGGGCAGTCCCGACAGCCGGCACAGACGCTGCTGCTGCCGTGGCACGGTTGACCGGAGCCGGCATGAACGATGTCGTCATGATGGCGATAACCGCGGTCTGCTTCTTGGCTGTCATGACGACCACCCTTACTCCGCTACGGCGGGTGGGCTGGAAATGGCTCACGATCGCAGGACTGTTGACCTACCCTCTTTATCTCGTCCACGAAGAGTTCGGTTGGGCCATCATCGGAGCACTCGCTCCGGACATGCCATGGGCGATCACGTTGAGTGTTGCGATACTCAGCAGCATCACACTTGCAATTGCGGTCCACATCGGTGTTGAACGGACATCTGCGAAGCGGCTCAGAAGGGCTGTGCAGTCTGCTCTTGACGCAATGACGCGCGCAGAGGAACGTCCAACACGACGCCGGGCGGCTGACCGGAGCTGAGGTGAAGCGCTGCCGGGCTGACCACCGATCGCTCAGACGGTCTCGTTGTACGCCTTGACGACGTCGTTCGTCTTGCCGATCATCTTCAGCTCGCCCTCGTTGAGCCAAGCCACCTCGTCGCACATGTCCTTGACCGTGCTCATCGAGTGGGAGACGAGGATGACGGTGCGGCCCTCGTCCTTCATCTCCTTGAACTTCGTCCGGCAGCGCTTCTGGAAAGTCGCGTCACCGACGGCGAGCACCTCGTCCACGACGAGCACGTCCGGGGTGACCGCGACCGCGACGGAGAACCCGAGTCGGACGTACATGCCCGACGAGTAGTTCTTCACCGGCTGGTCGATGAAGTGGCCGACGCCGGAGAACGACACGATGTCGTCGAACTTCCGCGTGACCTCCTTGCGGCTCATCCCGAGGATCGAGCCGTTCAGGAACACGTTCTCGCGACCGGAGAGCTCGGGGTGGAAGCCGGAACCGACCTCGAGCAGCGACGCCTGCTTGCCGCGGGCAGTGATCGAGCCCTCTTCCGGCCAGAGGATCTTCGCCAGGCACTTCAGCAGCGTGGACTTGCCGGACCCGTTCTTGCCGATCAGGCCGAAGGTCTTGCCCTGCGGGACCTCGAACGACACGTCCTTCAGTGCCCAGAAGTCCTCGTGCACGGACTTCTTGCCGCGCATGACCATGCTCTTCAGCGAGTCGTTTCGCTCGCTGTACATGCGGAATCGTTTCGACACGTGGTCGACGGTGACGGCAGCATCGCTCACAGCAGTTCAGCCAGCTTCTTCTCGTTGCGGGAGAACACGAAGTAGCCGAGTGCGAGCGAGGCGCATCCAGCGATGGCGCACGCGACCAGGTCGGTCCAGTTCGGGAGACGGTTGTCGTACATGAGGTTCCGGAAGACCTCGGAGAACCGCTCGATCGGGTTGAGCTTGTAGACGTGGATGATCCACGGGTGTCCGGCCTTGTTCGCGGCGTCCTCGACGAGCGACAGCGGGTAGATGATCGGCGACAGGTACATCCACATCTGCAGGCCGATGCCGACGAGGTGCTGCATGTCGCGGAAGTGCACGTTGATGATCGACAGGATCAGCCCGAGGCCGGCGGCGAACATGGCGAGGAACACCATCGTCAGCGCGATCAGCGGCAGGTAGATCCAGAAGTTCGAACCCGCGATGGCGAGGGCGATCAACAGCACACCCATCTCGACGAGCCACGTGAAGCCGAACGACCCGACGGCCGCCAGCGGCAGCGTCATCCGCGGGAAGTAGACCTTCTTGATCAGCGAGCCGTTGGCCACGATCGAGGTCATCCCCGAGTTGATGACGTTGCGCGCGAAGATCCACGGCAGCAGGCCGCACATGAGCCACAGCGGGTAGATGTTCAGTCCGCTGGGGTCACCGACCTCGAGACGCGCCCGGAAGATGAACGAGTACACGATCGTGTAGATCAGCATCGTCGCGAGTGGGTTGATCAGGGACCACAGCTGCCCGAAGACCGTGCGGCGGTACTTGCCCTTGACCTCGCGCGCAGTGAGGTTCATCAGCAACTCGCGCGACGACATGAGCTCGTTCAGGTACGTCATGCTTCGGGTGCAGGCTCCTCCGGGGCGCAACGGAGCGCTCCTCACAGGGATTCAGGGACGAGGCATTCTCGCACACTGGTTGCACAACGCACGTTCGACGCGGTGGCGCGGGCGCGCGGCGAGTGGCCAGAGAGCAAACGCTTGGAAAATCATCAGTAGAGTTGATGGGTGATCGTCAGCTTCGCCAACCACTCGACGGCGCCCGTCAACCTCGGCGGCGCGGAGCGGTCCCTCCTCCGGTTCGTCGAGGACTGGCTGGCGATCGACCCGACGATGACCCCGACCTTCGTCACGAAGGCTCCGAAGGGCAAGTTCATCGAGGCGCTCGACGACCGCGGCTGGTCCTACGACGCCCTGCGGTTCCGCGGGTGGGCGCTGCCGAGCCCGCAGCCGGCTCCGGCGGCGGAACGTGCCGCGTTCGCCACCGTCGACTACGCCGCGGTGAACGCCATCATCCGTCTGTACGAGCGGCAGCGCCCGGACCTCGTGGTCACGAACACCCTCGTCGCACCGTGGGCGTCGTTCGCCGCCGCGGTCCTCGGGATCCCGCAGGCGTGGTTCGTCCGTGAGTACGGCGACCTCGACCACGGGCTGCAGTTCCAGACCGGGCGCGCGGGCGTCCTCGGCGACATCGGCCTGCTGTCCGGCGCCGTCGTCACCAACTCCGAGGCGATGCGCGAGCACCTGGCGCAGTACATCTCCGCCGACAAGCTGTCCGTCGCGTACCCCACGGTCGACACCGAGCGGCTCCTGGCCACGAGGGACGAGAAGCCGGCGCTCGCACCGTTCCCGCAGGCCGAGCCCGGACTCCGGATCACGGTCCTCGGGCGTGTCGAGGAGTCGAAGGGGCAGCACCGGGTCGTGGACGCCCTCGGCGCGCTGCACGAACGTGGCGTCGCCGCGAGCGTGTGCTTCGTCGGCAGCTGGAAGCACCCCGGCGAGGACCAGCGTCTGACCGAGCGCGCCCGCGCGCTCGGCGTCGCCGACCGTGTCGTGTTCGCGGGCGAGCAGCACACGCCCGCTCCGTTCATCCAGGCGGCGGACGTCTGCATCACGCCGTCGACCATCGAGGCCTTCGGCCGCACGACGGCCGAGTACATGACCCTGGGCAAGGCGGTCGTCGCGACCCGCCAGGGCGGGAGCGCGGAGCTGGTCGACGACGGTGTCACCGGCGTGCTCGTGGACGCCGACGACGTCTCGGCCCTCGCGGACGCGCTCGCGTCGTACGCGGCCGACCCGGACACGGCCAGGAGGCACGGTGCGGCTGCTCCGGACAGGCTCGCCTCGGTCACGGGCGCAGGCCACGACAACGCGGCGGCCATCGCACGCCTCGTCGCGCTGGTCGGCACCGAGGGCTACCGACTCCCCCAGGCCGCGCGCTACTGGTTCGAGCTCCCGGGCGCGTACGCGTCGCTCGGTGCCACGAGTGCGCGCGCCGCGCTCGGCCTGCTCGCGAACCGGGTGCGCGCCCGCTCCGGAACGGTCGGCCGACTGCTCGCCCGACCGGGTGTGGTCGCACGGAAGCTGGTGCGACGATGAGCCGCGACCGACGTCCGGTGACGATCGTCGTCCCGATCTACGACGACCTCCCCGGCCTCGAGCGCTGCATCCAGGCGCTGCTGGAGACCGTCGACTTCTCGGTCGACCGGGTCCTGCTGGCCAACGACGTCGGGCCCCACGTCGACACGATCGAGGCCCGCGTCCTCGAACTCGTCGGCGAGCACCCCGGTTTCGAGTACACCCGCAACCCGCGCAACCTCGGGTTCGTCGGCAACTGCAACCGCGCCGTGCTCGACCTCGACCGGACCGGCAACGACGTCCTGCTGCTCAACAGCGACACGGTGCCGATGCCCGGGTTCCTCGACGAGATGACCGCGGTGCTGGCGTCCGACGACGCGATCGGCGTCGTGTGTGCGCGAAGCGACAACGCGACCATCGCGTCGTTCCCGTACGCCCGGCGCAACCCGCGTGCGACGCTGCCGCCGCGCCGGACGCGCGAGCTGCACGGCCGCACGAAGTACCTGCTCCCCCGCTCGACCGTGTCGCCGGTGGCGATGGGGTTCTGCTTCCTGATCCGGCGCGAGATGGTCGACCGCTTCGGCCTGTTCGACGAGGTGTTCTCCCCCGGCTACGGCGAGGAGAACGACTTCTGCCTGCGCATCAACGAGCACGGCTACACGTCGGTCCTGGCGAACCGCGCGCTCGTCCTGCACACCGGCTCGACGAGCTTCAGCGGTGACCGCGGCCCCTCGCTCCGGTTGGAGCACGAGCGCATCCTGCTCGAGCGGTACCCGTTCTACGCCGGTGCCGTCGCCCTGTTCCTCGCCCGCTACCGCGATGCCGTCGACGTGTTCGCCGACGCGTTCCTGCCCGACGACGACGTGGTCCGCGTCGCACTGCACGTGCCGGCGGACCTGACGAACGAAGTCGTCGCTCGAGTCCTCAACACCCTCGAAGCCGCTCCGGACGACGTGGTCGTGACGGTCATCGTCGCGAAGTCGCAGATCCGGACCGCGCGGCAGGCGTTCCCCGGGGCAGCCATCGCCGTGGGCGGTCGCCCGCGGCAGATCTTCGACGTCGCGATCGCCCTCGGCACCCTGACGACGTTCGCGCAGCTCTCGGCGCTCAACGCGAACGCCCCCCGCTGGATCCTCGTCGACCCGGTGTCGCAGGACGTTCGCTGGTCGCACGCCGTCGCGAACCACCGTGCCTCGGCGATCGACCGCATCCTGCGTCGCTTCGAGAACCAGAGCACCTCCTGGCGTGGCGGCGAGGGGCTCGTCGAGCTGATCCGGATGGCGGCCGCCACCGAGATCGACCCGGCATCGCTCCGTGCCCGGTGGCACGCCGTCTCCGACATCGCCGAGGCGACGGGCCTGCTCGTCCACCGGGCGACCGTGTCGCTCCGCCGGCTCACCGCGCTGAGCTTCGGGGCCCGCAACCCCCGCGTCGTCGCGCGGATCCGCGCGATCACCGGGCGCGGCGCCTGACACGACGCACCTGCTGACGGGAGGCCCGTGGCGGCCCCGCCACGGGCCTCCCGTCAGACGGCGACCACGTCGACCACCGGACGGTGGCGTGCGACGCACGTCGCGTCCCACGCGCCCAGCTGGTGGAGCGTCGCGATGCGGAACACGAGCGCCCGGACCAGCAGCTGACGCCACTCCGGCTCGTCGTCGCCGAGCGCGTCGAGCCGACCGACCGGGACCCCGTGCCAGCACACCGCGTCGACGGCCGCGATCGCGGTGCCGAACCCCGCCGGACGCCAGTACGGCGGCCAGTCGATGATCGTCGGTGGCTGCCCGTCGGCGAACAGCACGTTGCCGAGCAGGTCCCCGTGGACCAGCTGCGACGGTGCTCGGACCGGCCGGAACGCCGTGGCGAGCCGGTCGAGGGTCGGGTCCGAGGGCAGCGGTTCCTCGCCCCACGCCATCTGGTCGGCACGGGCCCACGGGTCGGTAGCGGCGCTGGATGCGGTGACGCCCGTGCTGGTGCCGGGATCCGTGCCGAGGAACGCGGGCCGCTCCAGGTCGGCGATCGCGCGGTGGAAGGCACGACCCGCTCGGATCACGTCCTCGACGCGGGACTCGTCGGCCACGCCGGGCACGAACTCCCACGCCTCCCAGTCCCCTGACCGCCAGCTGCCGTCGCGGGTGGGCACGGGGCGGGGTGTGCGGAACTCGGCCGGGTGCTCGGACTCCGCTGCGTGGTCGAGTTCCGCCAGGACGCCGGCACGCCAGTCGGTCACCGCAACGCCGTCGTGGGGCCGGAGGACGATGCCCCCGGCACGCCAGGTCAGCCCGCGCCCTCCCGCGAGCGGCACGGGCGTGGACCCGGCGACCCCGAAGGCACGCAGCGCCTCGGCGCCGGGAACGCTCCCGCGCGCTCCGGTCACGCGGTCCGCAACACCTTCGCCATCGGACGGCCCTTCGCGACCTCGTCGACGAGCTTGTCGAGGTACCGGATCTGCCGCATGAGCGGGTCGTCGATCTCCTCGATCCGGACGCCGCAGATCACGCCCGTGATGAGGGGCGCGTTCGGGTGCAGCTGCGCGGCGGCGAAGAAGTCCTCGAACGTGGTCTCGTCCGCCAGGTGCCGTGCGAGCGCTGCGTCGTCGAACCCGGTCAGCCACGTGATGACGGCGTCGAGCTCGCCCTTCGTGTGGCCCTTCCGCTCCACCTTCGCCAGGTAGTGCGGGTAGACCGCCGCGAAGGGCGTCCCGAAGATCCGGTGTCCGGCCACGCTCACGCCCCCGCTACACCAGGCAGCGCGGCCCGAGCAGGCTCTTCAGCTCGCCGAACAGGTCGGGTGTCAGGTTCACCGGGAACGGCAACTCGAACGTGCGCGCGACGTCGTCCTTCAGCAGCTTCAGCCGGACCTCGGTCTCGCCCTGGTGCCGTCCGAGCACGGCGGCGAGCTCCGTCACCGTGGACGTGGTGGCCTGCCGTTCCGGCAACGACAACGTGAGCGGGCCGGAGCCCATCGCGTCGCCGATCGCCGGCTGGAACATGCTCACTGCGTGCAGGGCCTTGCCGTCGTCGCGGACGTTCACACGACCGCGCAGGACCACGATCGAGTCGGCCACGAGCGACGGACCGAACTCCTGGTAGGTCTTGCCGAGGAACATCACGCCGATCTGGCCGCCGAAGTCCTCGATGTCGACGATGCCGTACGGGTTGCCGCTCGTCTTCGCCACCCGGTGTTGCACGCTCGTCAGCAGACCCGCGACCGTGACGGTCTCGCCCTCGACCGAGTCGTCGGCCGCGATGAGGTCGGCGATGGTGATCGACTGGTGCTTCGCGAGCTCGATCTCGAGCCCGGCGAGCGGGTGGTCGGAGACGTAGAGGCCGAGCATGTCGCGCTCGAACGCGAGCTTGTCGCGCTTGGACCACTCCGGACGGTCGGGCACCTGTGACACCGGACCGGTGGCCGGCGATTCCTCGGCGACCTCGGCGAACAGCGAGTCGAAGTCGAAGCCGACGTTGCCGTGGGCCTCGTCACGCTTGACCTTGACGGCGCCTTCGACCGCGCCCTCGTGGATCTCGACCAGGGCGCGGCGGGAGTCGCCGAACTCGTCGAAGGCACCCGCCTTGATGAGCGACTCGACGGTCCGCTTGTTCGCCGACGAGATCGGGATCTTGCGCAGGAAGTCGTGGAACGACTCGAACGCGCCCTTGTCGGTGCGGGCCTTCACGATGTCGTCGACGACGTTGAACCCGACGTTGCGGATCGCGCCCATGCCGAACCGGATGTCCTCACCGACAGCGGCGAAGAAGCCGATCGACTCGTTGACGTCCGGCGGCATGACCTTGATGCCCATGCGGCGGCACTCGTTCAGGTACAGCGCGAGCTTGTCGCGGGCGTCACCCACCGAGGTGAGCAGCGCCGCCATGTACTCGGCCGGGTAGTGCGCCTTCAGGTAGGCGGTCCAGAACGAGACCACGCCGTACGCGGCGGAGTGCGCCTTGTTGAACGCGTAGTCGGAGAACGGCAGCAGGATGTCCCACAGCATCTTGATCGCCGCGGCCGAGTAGCCGTTGTCCAGCATGCCCTTCTCGAAGCCTGCGTACTGCTTGTCGAGCTCGGACTTCTTCTTCTTGCCCATCGCGCGGCGGAGGATGTCCGCCTGGCCGAGGGAGAACCCCGCGACCTTCTGCGCGATGGCCATGACCTGCTCCTGGTAGATGATCAGGCCGTAGGTCCCGCCGAGGATCTCCGCCAGGGGCTCTTCGAGCTCCGGGTGGATCGGCGTGATCGCCTGCTCGCCGTTCTTGCGGAGCGCGTAGTTCGTGTGCGAGTTCGCACCCATGGGGCCCGGACGGTACAGGGCGATGAGCGCGGAGATGTCCTCGAAGTTGTCGGGCTTCATCAGACGCAGCAGGCCACGCATCGGCCCACCGTCGAGCTGGAAGACACCGAGCGTGTCACCGCGCTGCAGGAGCGCGTACGCCTCGGGGTCCTCGAGCCCCATGGTCTCGAGGTCGAGCTCGATGCCACGGTTGTTCTTGATGTTGTCGAGGGCGTCACTGATGATCGTGAGGTTGCGGAGCCCCAGGAAGTCCATCTTGATCAGCCCGAGCGACTCCGCTGCCGGGTAGTCGAACTGCGTGACGACCTGGCCGTCCTGCTCCCGCTTCATGATCGGGATGATGTCGATGAGCGGGTCGCTCGACATGATGACGCCGGCCGCGTGCACGCCCCACTGGCGCTTCAGCCCCTCGAGCCCGAGCGCGGTGTCGAAGACGGTCTTCGCCTCGGGGTCGTTCTCGACCACGGTGCGGACGTCGACGGCTTCCTTGTAGCGCGGGTGGTCCTTGTCGAAGATCCCGGTGAGCGGGATGTCCTTGCCCATCACGGGCGGCGGCATCGCCTTGGTGAGCTTCTCGCCCATGCCGAACGGGAACCCGAGGACGCGCGAGGAGTCCTTCAGCGCCTGCTTCGCCTTGATCGTGCCGTACGTGACGATCTGTGCGACGCGCTCCGACCCGTACTTCTCGGTGACGTACTTGATCGCCTCACCGCGGCGCCGGTCGTCGAAGTCGACGTCGAAGTCGGGCATCGAGACACGGTCCGGGTTCAGGAACCGCTCGAAGATCAGGCCGTGCCGGATCGGGTCGAGGTCGGTGATGCGCATCGCGTACGCGACCATCGAGCCGGCACCGGAACCACGGCCGGGGCCGACGCGGATGCCGTTGTTCTTCGACCACAGGATGAAGTCGGAGACCACGAGGAAGTACCCCGGGAACCCCATCTGGTTGATGATGCCGACCTCGTAGTCGGCACGCTCCTGCACCTCGGCCGGGATGCCGTCGGGGTACCGGTAGTCCAGCCCCTTCGCGACCTCTTTCTCGAACCAGGAGTGCTCGGTCTCGCCCGCCGGCACCGGGAACTTCGGCATGTAGTTCGCCGAGGTGTCGAACTCGACGTTGCACCGCTCGGCGATGAGCAGCGTGTTGTCGCAGGCCTCGGGGTTGTCGCGGAAGACGTGCCGCATCTGCTGCGGGGACTTCAGGTAGAACTCGTCGGCGTCGAACTTGAACCGGTTCGGGTCGTTCAGCGTCGAACCCGACTGCACGCACAGCAGGGCCGCGTGCGACTTGGCGTCGTGCGAGTGCGTGTAGTGCAGGTCGTTCGTGCCGACCAGCGGGATGTCGAGGTCCTTCGCCAGCCGGATCAGGTCGCTCATGATCCGACGCTCGATCTCGAGCCCGTGGTCCATGACCTCGGCGAAGTAGTTCTCCTTGCCGAAGATGTCGCGGTAGTCGGCGGCAGCCTTGACGGCTTCGTCGTACTGGCCGAGGCGCAGGCGCGTCTGGACCTCGCCCGACGGGCACCCCGTCGTGGCGATGATGCCCTCGTGGTACTCCTCGAGCAGCTCGATGTCCATGCGCGGCTTGAAGTAATAGCCCTCGAGCGACGCCTTCGACGACAGCCGGAACAGGTTGTGCATGCCCGTCGTGTTCTCGGCGAACATCGTCATGTGCGTGTACGAACCGGCACCGGAGACGTCGTCCCCACCGCCGTCGCCCCACCGCACACGGGTCTTGTCCGTGCGGTGCGTCCGGGGCGTGATGTACGCCTCGGTCCCGATGATCGGCTTGACGCCGCCGGCCTTGGCGGCCTTCCAGAACTCGAAGGCGCCGAACATGTTGCCGTGGTCGGTCACCGCCACGGCCGGCATGCCCTGCGCAGCGGTCTCCTGCACGAGGTCGCCAAGCCTGGCCGCGCCGTCGAGCATCGAGTACTCGCTGTGCACGTGCAGGTGGACGAAGGAGTCGGAATCCGCCACGGAACCTCCGGTCGAACGAGCTGCTTGCGGGACGCGAACAGCCTAACCGCGACCGCGGACAAACCCGCGCGTGTCCGAGCGGTCCGACGCCGAGGTCGCACGACACGCCGCGCGCAGCCCGGCGAGGGTGCAGGAACCGTCGGTCGGCGGGCCCGAAGCCTGCAGATCGTGTCACCACGGCGGTGGAGCCCGCGCGTGGCGGACGGGAGGCACGGGGCGGCGGCGCCACGGGCCTCCCGGCCGGGCTCTGGACGTGACGGATGCGGCACGGCCATCGTTCGCCCGTCGCTCCCCCGCCGAGGTTCCACAACACGCCGCGTGCGGTCCGCCGAGGTTCCACAGACCGACGCACAGCACGCCCAGATGCCGAGATTTCGGAACCTCGGCGGCACGACGGGCACGGCGCGACCGGCGCGACCGGCGCGACGACGCACGGCGCGACCAGCGCGCCCGTCAGGACGAAGCGGCTCGGATGCGGTCGAGCGCGAGGCGCAGGTCGTCGGGGTACTCCGCCTGGAACGACACCCACTCGCCGGTGCGCGGGTGGTCGAACCCGAGTCGCACGGCGTCGAGCCACTGGCGGGTCAGCCCGAGCTCCTGCGCCAGGACCGGGTCGGCGCCGTACATCGTGTCGCCGACCAGCGGGTGGCGGGTCGCGGCCATGTGCACGCGGATCTGGTGGGTGCGCCCGGTCTCGAGGTGCACCTCGAGCAGGGTCGCCGACCGGAACGCCTCGAGGGTCTCGTAGTGGGTGACGCTCGGCTTGCCGTCGGCCGTGACCGCGAACTTCCAGTCGCTCGACGGGTGCCGACCGATGGGGGCGTCCACGGTGCCGGAGGTCGGGTCGGGGTGCCCCTGCGCGAGCGCGTGGTAGACCTTCTCGACCGTGCGCTCCTTGAAGGCGCGCTTGAGGTGGGTGTACGCGAGCTCGGTCTTCGCGACGACCATGAGTCCCGACGTGCCGACGTCGAGGCGGTGCACGATGCCCGCACGCTCGGCGGCGCCCGAGGTCGCGATGGTGAACCCAGCTGCGGCGAGGCCCCCGGGCACGGTCGGACCGTCCCAACCGGGCGAGGGGTGCGCGGCGACGCCGATGGGCTTGTCGACGACCACGATGTCCTCGTCGTCGTGCACGATCGTCATCCCGGGCACGGCCGCCGGCACGATGCGCGGCGGCTCCTTCGGGGACCACTCGACCTCGAGCCACGAGTCGGCGTGCAGGCGGTCGGACTTGTCGACGGGGACGCCGTCGACCCGGACCCCACCGGCGGCGACCACGTCGGCCGCGAACGACCGGCTGAACCCGAGGAGCTTCGCGATGGCGGCGTCGACACGCTCGCCGGCGAGCCCGTCGGGGACGGGAAGAGAACGCGACTCGCTCACGTGGCGTCGTGCCCCAGCGCGTCGCGTCGGTCGCCGTCGTTCGGCCTGGAGGCGCGGGTCGGCTCGTCGACAGCGGAGTCAGCTGACGAGAACGCGGCCCCACCGTCGAGCGGCTCCGTCGTGTCCGCCTGCGCAGCGCGCTTGGCGGAGACCGTGCGGGACCCGTCGAGGTTCACGCCGAGGATCACCAGCAGCACGAAGACCACCATGCTGATGCAGATGAACGAGTCGGCGACGTTGTAGATCGCCGGCATCATCCACGGCGTCGAGATGAAGTCGACCACGTGGCCGCGGCCGAAGCCGGGCTCACGGAAGAGTCGGTCGATCAGGTTGCCGAGCGCTCCGCCGAGCAGCATGCCGAGCACGACGGCCCACCACATCGACCGGATCCGACGCGAGTAGATGATGATCGCGACGACGACCGCCGCCGAGATGATCGAGAACACCCACGTCATGTTCACCGCGAAGGAGAACGCCGCCCCGGGGTTCCGGACGTACAGGAACTGGAGCGCCCCGCCCAGGATCGGGACGGGGGTGCCGTACGGCAGGTTCGCGACGACCAGCGCCTTCGCGACCTGGTCGAACGCCACCACCACGACAGCGGCGAAGGCCAGTGCCGCGATAGCGCGGACACTGACCTTCGCTCGTGATGCTGGTCGTGACAACGTCAGTTGCCGAAGCCCTGCGCCGATGCCGGCGCCGGGGTGAGACCGGACTGCTCGTTCGAGGAGTCGAGCTCGGAGAGCTGCCCCTGGATGTAGCTCTTGAGCTGGGCGCGGTAGTCGCGCTCGAACGTCCGGAGCTCGTCGATCTTGCCCTCGAGCTGGCGCTGCTCCTGCTCGAGCACCTGGACACGCTGACGGTTCGTGTTCTCGGTGTCGGCGATGATCTGGCGCTGCTTGGCCTCGGCCTCGGACACGAGACGCGCTGCCTGGGCGGTGCCCTCGGCGATGAGCGCGTCGCGCTTCTCGACGCCTTCGCGGACGTGCTCCTCGTGGAGACGACGCGCGAGCGTCAGGAGGTTCGTGGTGCCCTCGGTGTCCTCGTCCGCCGGGACCGTGGTCGCCGGGGCGGCCGCTGCGACCGGAGCGGGCTCGGGAGCCACCTCGACCGGGGCCGGCACGGGCTCCGGCTCGGGTTCTGCCGCGGGAGCGGGCTGCTCGGCCTGCGCCGACTGCGGGGCCGACTCGGCCGCCTGCAGGCGCTGACGGAGCTCGTCGTTCTCCGCGGTCAGGCGACGCAGCTCCACCACGACCTCGTCGAGGAAGTCGTCGACCTCGTCCTGGTCGTAGCCCTCGCGGAACTTCGTCGGCTGGAACCGCTTGTTGACTACGTCTTCCGGCGTCAAAGCCATTGCCGTCACCTCAATAGAACTGCTGAACGTGTGGAACCACTTGCGTCGTGACCGAACTTACCAGTCACCACGTGTGGTGCGGATGCCGCGCCGGAGGCGAGCATCGATCCCGACCACCGTACACCGACGACGGGGAGGAACGACGACCACTGCATCGGCGCGGCGCGTGTCGCGGACCTGGATCGACCCTGGATCGGGTCAGACCGCGACGGCGATGCCGTTGACGACGACCCGGGCGATGATCACGACGAGCATGACGATCGTCCAGCCGAAGTCGAGTGCCACCGGCCCCATGCGGAGCGGCGGCAGGACCCGCCGGACCGCGCGGATCGGCGGATCGGTGATCGTGTAGACGAACTCGGAGACCACGAGCAGTCCCCCGCGCGGCCGCCAGGACCGGTTGAAGTTCTGCACGAGGTCGAGCGCGAACCGCCCCCACATGACGAAGAAGTACAGCAGGAGGGCGAGGGAGATGATCCCTAGGATCACGGACACGATGGGGCTCGCTCGTCTCGGGCGAGTGCCGTCATGCGACGACGCTCACGGGCGGGTGGCCGGGGGACGGCTCAGGACTGGGCGAAGAAGTTCGCCTCGATGTCGGACTCTACCTCAGCCGGCTCACCGCTCACTGCGACGTGTGCGGGCGACAGCAGGAAGACCTTGTTGGTGACGCGCTCGATCTTGCCGTACAGGCCGAGTGACAGGCCGGAGGCGAAGTCGATCATGCGTCGGGCGTCGTTCTCGGTCATCTGCGAGAGGTTGATGATGACGGGGATCCCGTCGCGGAAGCTCTCGGCGATGGACTGGGCGTCCTTGTACTCGCGCGGGTGGACGGTGAGGATCTCGTTCATTTCCTGGACCGGGGTCGCCTTCTGTGCGGTCGTGTGCGAGCGGCGGAGCGGAGTGACCTGGGCGCCGCGCTGGTGGGTGTGCGTCTTCGCGGGAGCGGCGGCCGGGGCCGCTGCCGGAGCTGCGGCGGCCGCGGGAGCGTCCGCCGGGGCGGGGGCATCCTGCGGTGCTGCGGCCGGAGTGGCGGGAGCCTGCTGGCGCGCGGGCGCGGCCTGCTGCGGCTGCTCGTCCTCGTAGTCGAGTTCCTCGTCGGCGAGGCCGAGGTAGACCATCGTCTTCTTCAGCGGGTTGGCCATGGTTCCTCCGGAGGTTGGTGCACGTGGATGCCCTGCAACGAGGCTAGGGTGCCGCCGGCCGATTTCCCGTGATTGCGGTGCCGATCCGCAGGTGTGTCGCGCCCTCGAGCACGGCGTCGGCGTAGTCGCCGCTCATGCCGGCCGAGATGTCGGTGGCGCCGGGCTCGAGCGCCACGACCCGGTCCGAGATCGCCCGCAGTCGGGCGAACGCCGCACGGGGCTCCTCGTCCAGCGGCGCGACGGCCATGACCCCGCGCAACCGGATGGTGCCGGTCTCGAGCACGCGTGCGGCCATCGCCTCGACGTCGTCCGGTTGCACGCCGCCGCGGCCGGGGTCGTCGGTCAGGTTGACCTGCACGAACCCGTCGATGACCGGTGGATCCGGCTCGGCCTCGGTCGGTGCGAAGGCATCCACGACCGACGTGCGGTCGAGGGACTGCACGACGTGCGCGTAGCGACGGACCTGCCGGGCCTTCTTCGACTGCAGCTGCCCGATGAAGTGCCAGGTCAGGTCGAGGTCGGCGAGTTCCGCGGCCTTTGCCTGTGCCTCTTGGTGGCGGTTCTCCCCCACGTCGGTGACGCCGAGTGACGCCAGCGCACGGACGAGGGACGCCGGGTGGTACTTCGTGACGACGATCAGCGTGAGGTCGTCGGCCGAGCGCCCTGCGGCGCGCGCCGCGTCGGCGATGCCACCTCTGACGGACGCGAAACGCGCCTCCAGTCCGTCGTCTGATGACGAGGCGGACGGGAGGCGCGTGTCTGCTACCAAGGAGGGGTTACTTCAGGAAGTCGGGGACGTCGAGCTCGTCGTCGTCGTCGAACGCCGGGTCGGCGGCGCGCTGCACCGGCGGCTGGTGTTCCTGCGAGGCCCAGGAGGGGCTCGACGTGCTGGAGTCCTCGATCGCACCGGTCGAGGCGGCGACGGGGGCCGTCGCGCTCGACTCGGGGTCGACGTAGCTCGAGCGACGCTCCTTCTGCTGCTGCGCCGGCTCGCCGCCGTCGAAGCCCGCGGCGATGACGGTCACGCGGACCTCGTCGCCGAGGGTGTCGTCGATGACCGCACCGAAGATGATGTTCGCCTCGGGGTGCACGGCTTCCTGCACCAGACGCGCGGCGTCGTTGATCTCGAAGATGCCGAGGTTCGAGCCACCCTGGATCGAGAGCAGCACACCGTGCGCTCCGTCGATCGAGGCCTCGAGCAGCGGGGACGCGACGGCGAGCTCGGCGGCCTTGATGGCACGGTCGGCACCGCGCGACGAGCCGATGCCCATGAGCGCGGAGCCCGCACCCTGCATGACGGACTTGACGTCGGCGAAGTCGAGGTTGATGAGACCCGGGGTGGTGATGAGGTCGGTGATGCCCTGCACGCCGGCGAGGAGCACCTGGTCGGCCGTGGCGAAGGCCTCGACCATCGAGATGCCGCGGTCGCTGATCTCGAGCAGGCGGTCGTTCGGCACGACGATGAGCGTGTCGACCTCGTCCTTGAGCCCGGCGACACCGTTCTCGGCCTGGGACTGGCGACGCTTGCCCTCGAAGCTGAACGGCTTCGTGACGACACCGATGGTGAGGGCGCCGATCGACTTGGCGATGCGGGCGACGACGGGCGCACCACCCGTGCCGGTCCCACCGCCTTCACCGGCGGTGACGAAGACCATGTCGGCACCGGCGAGGGCCTCTTCGATCTCCTCGGCGTGGTCCTCGGCGGCACGACGGCCGACCTCGGGGTCCGCGCCGGCGCCGAGGCCGCGGGTGATCTCGCGGCCGACGTCGAGCTTGACGTCGGCGTCGCTGAGCAGCAGCGCCTGCGCGTCGGTGTTGATCGCGATGAACTCGACGCCACGGAGGCCGAGTTCGATCATCCGGTTGACGGCGTTGACGCCGCCGCCGCCGACACCGACGACCTTGATGACGGCGAGGTAGTTGTGGTTCGTGGTCACGTCAGTCAGGCCTCCGGTTGAACCCTCAACCTCTACTTGAAGTTCAGGGGCAATGCTGGTAGATGTGGTGCTGGCTTCGACGCTACGGGTGGGTTCCGCGCACTGTCGCCCCGCCACGCCGCGTGTCGCCGATCAGGTCGGCAATTCAGTCCTTCGCGCGGATCACGCCGTTGTCCGGCGCGGACACGTCGTACTCGACCACGACACCCGGGTTCCGCGCCGCGTGGTCCTTCACCAGGGCGGCGAGCAGCGCGGCCTTCGCCTCGGAGTCGTCGGGGCTCCCCCACACGACGGTCGAGCCGTCCTTGAGCGTCAGGGTCACGTCGTCCGCGGTGGACCCGGCGACCCGCGTGACCTGCGACCGGACGGTCGACGGCAGCGCCAGCACGACCTCGGTCATCGTGCGGAAGCTCGAGGACCCGAGGCGCGCACGGGCGATGTCGGCGAGCGGCATGGTGGCCGGACGCTGCGGGGACGACTGCACGACGATGCCGGCCGGGTCGACGAGGTCGAACGAGCTGCCGGACTTCACGGCCACGACGGGCGTGCGCTCGGTCACCGTCACGACGAGGGTGTGCGGCGGGGCCTCTTCGGTCACGTAGCTCTCGATGAGCGGGAAGCCGGCGATGTCCTGCTTGATCTCGTCGAAGTCGAGCCGCGCGAGCGGGGTGCCGATCTGGTCGGACAGGGCCTGCCGCAGCGCGGTCTCGTCGACGCGGTTGGTGCCCTTGACCTCGATCGTCTGCAGGGCCATCAGCGGCGAGAACACCGCCACCAGGATCGAGACGCCGAGCACGAGCACGATGCCGGCCGCGGTGATCCACGCGGCACGACGGTGGCGGCTGCGCCGGGTGAACCGCCGCACCTCGGCCCGCTCGAGCAGGCGACGGCGACGCTTCGCGATGCGCGCCTCACGCGCGGTCTCGGCAGCGCGGACGCCGGCACCGATGGGTGCGTCGTCGTGCTGGACCGGCCGGGAGGCACTCCCCGCGTCGAGCACGTCGGTCACGGTCGCGTCGTGGTCGCGTGCACTGCCCGCCGCGCCCCCGGACGGTCGTTGCGCCCCGTCTCCTCGGGGCGCGTTGCCCGCATCGGGGCGCGGGTCGCGGTGCTCCTCGTCCGGTGTGTACTCCCGCAGGCGGTCGGCGACGGCACCGAAGCCGGCGCCGACGCGGCGGCCGGCCGCGCCCGCGAGGGCGCCGACGCGGTCGCGCGTCGAGTCGGCGGCATCGGTGGTCGGATCCGCGCCCGCGGACGGCCGTCGCGCCCCGGTGCTCGGGGGCGCACCGACCGCTGGGGGGCGCGATCCGGAGGAACCGGGTGCGGGAGTGACGGCCGGGGCCTCGTCGACCGCAGCCGACTCGTCGGGCGTGGGACGGGCCTCCCGGTCGTCGGGTGTGCGCCCGCGGAACGGGAGCCGCGGCATCGAGGGGCCACGACGCTGCCGGGGCGCGTCGGCGCCCTCGACCGGGGCGTCCCTGCGGGCGTCCCCCTCGTCGAACCCCTCGGGTCGTCTCACCGGCCCAACGCTCCCAGCACCTGCGGGATGATCCGGTACACGTCACCGCAGCTGAGCGTCATGATGATGTCGCCGTCGCGTGCGACCGCGGCGGCACGAAATGCGGCCTCGTCCCAGTCCGGCAGGAACTCCACGCGGGACTGGTCGGCGAAGCGCTCCTGCACCAGGGCGCCGGTGACCCCGGGCTCCGGGTCCTCGCGCGCGCCGTAGACGTCGAGGACGACCGTGTGGTCGGCGAGCTCCTCGTAGACCCGCGCGAAGTCACCGGCCATCAGACGGGTGCGGGAGTACAGGTGGGGCTGGTGGATGGCGATGATGCGGCCGTCGCCGACGACGTTGCGGGCGGCCTTGAGCGCCGCGGCGACCTCGGTCGGGTGGTGCGCGTAGTCGTCGTAGACCGACACACCCCGCTCGACACCGTGCAGTTCGAAGCGGCGCTGGGTGCCGCCGAAGGCCTCGAGCCCGCGGATCGCGTCGGCGGCGCTCACGCCCAGGCCGGTCAGGACCGCGAAGGCGCCGACGGCGTTGATCGCGTTGTGCCGGCCCGGCACGCGCAGGGTCAGGTGGTGTGCCTCGCCACCGGCGCGGAACGCGACCTCGACGCCCGCGGACTCGATGATCCGCTCGATGCGCACGTCGGCGTCGACGGCCTCGCCGAAGGTGACGACCTCGGGGGCGTCGGCACGCGCGCGGATGCCCGCCGTGACGGTCTTCGCGCCGGCGTCGTCGCTCGAGATGACGACGCGCTCGCTCGCCTTCGCAGCGAACTCGACGAACGCCTCGGTGAAGGCCTCCTCGCTGCCGTAGTGGTCGAGGTGGTCGGCGTCGACGTTCGTGATCAGGGCCACGGCGACGTCGTAGAGCAGGAACGAACCGTCGGACTCGTCGGCCTCGACCACGAACAGGTCGCTCGAGCCCGGTGCCGAGCTCGTGCCGAGCGACTGGATGACGCCGCCGTTGACGAAGCTCGGGTCGAGGCCGAGCTCGACCATCGCGGTGACGATCATGCCGGTCGAGGTGGTCTTGCCGTGCGCGCCGGCGACCGCGACGAGGCGGTGCTCGGCGATGAGGGCGGCGAGGGCCTGGGACCGGTGCAGCACCGGCAGGCCGCGGCGCTGCGCCTCGAGCAGTTCGGGGTTGTCCGGCCACAGCGCGCTCGTGACGACGATCGTGTCCGCGTCACCGACGTTCGCGGCGTCGTGGCCGATGTGCACCGCGGCGCCGAGGTCGCGCATGATGCCCGTCGTCTCCGTCTCGCGGGAGTCGCTGCCCGTCACGCGGTGACCGGCGGCGAGGAACATCCGGGCGATGCCGCTCATGCCGGCGCCGCCGATGCCGACGAAGTGCACGGTGCCGAGGTCGTCCGGGATCGGCTGCGTCAGGTCCGGCTTGATGGTCATGGTTCCTCCGTGGTGCTGGCGGCGCCGTTGCCTCGTGCGGTTCCTCGTGCGGCACCTCGTTCGGTGCCTCGTGCTGCGTCCAGGACGAGGTCGGTCATCCGGTCCGCGCCGTCGCGGTGTCCGACGCTGCCCGCCCGGACCGTCATGTCCGCGATGCGGGCCCGGTCCTGCAGGATCGTCAGGAGCTGGAACGTCACCCAGTCGGGGTCGAATTCCCCGTCCGCCACGAGCACTGCTCCCCCGGCATCGACGACGTCCTTGGCGTTGTGCCGCTGCTCGCCGTTGCCGACAGGGTACGGCACGAGCACGCTCGGCAGCCCGACCGCGGTGAGCTCGCAGACCATGCCGGCGCCGGAGCGGGACACGACGAAGTCGCTCGCCGCGTACGCCAGGTCCATCCGGTCGCAGTAGGCGAGCACGTGGTAGCCGTCGAGGTCGCTCGGACCGATGTCCGACGCGGCACCGACGACGTGCAGGACCTGCCAGCCGGCGCCCACGATGGTCGCCGCGGACTTGTTGATCGTGCGGTTGATGCTGCGGGCGCCCGAGGAACCACCCGTGACGAGGAGCACCGGGCGTGTCGGGTCGAGCCCGAACTCGGCGAGGGCCTCGGCACGACTGGCACGGCGGTCGAGCGACTCGATCTCGCGCCGGAGCGGCATGCCGACGACCCGGCCGTGCCGCAGTCGGGTGTTCGAGAAGGTCAGGCCGACGTGCTCGGTGAGGAACGCGGCGAGGCGGTTCGCCAACCCCGGCTTCGCGTTCTGCTCGTGCACGACGATCGGGGTGCCGGTGCGTCGGGCGGCGATGTACGCCGGCGCCGCCGCGTAGCCGCCGACGCCGAGGACGACCTCGACCTCGCGCTCGCGGATGATCTGCTCGGTGCGCTTGACGGCCGCGGCGAAGCGCTGGGGGAAGCGCAGGGCCGCGCCGTTCAGCTTCCGGGGGAACGGCAGGCGCGGGATCGTCAGGAGCTCGTAGCCGCGCATCGGCACCAGGCGGGACTCGAGGCCCTCGGCGGTGCCCAGGACGAGCACCTCGGCATCCGGCTCGCGCTCGGTCAGCCGGTCGGCGACCGCGAGCAGGGGGTTGACGTGTCCGGCGGTGCCCCCGCCGGCGAAGAGGTACTTGCTCACCGGAGTCGTCCGTTCGTGGTGGCGCTGTCGAGGGGCGGGTTCGTGGTGCGCGGGTCGTTCTTCCCGGGCAGGTCTCGGGCGAACGACAGCACGACGCCGATCGCCACCAGGGTCATGATGAGCGCGGACCCGCCGGCCGAGATCAGCGGCAGTGGGACGCCGAGGACCGGCAGCAGGCCGAGCACCACGGCGATGTTCACGAGCGCCTGGCCGATGATCCACGCCAGGATGCCGCCCGTGACGGTCTTCACGAACGGGTCGCGGGACTGCCGGATGATCTTGATCATGCCGACGGCGAGCACGACGAACAGGGCGAGCACGACGACGGCGCCGATCAGGCCGAGCTCCTCGCCGATGATCGCGAAGATGTAGTCGTTGTCCGCCTCGGGCAGCCACGACCACTTCGCCTTGGAGTTGCCGAGTCCGACGCCGAACACGCCACCGGACGCCAGCGCCCACATGCCGTGCACGGGCTGCCAGCACAGGTCGGCGTACTGGTTCGAGTCGGTGCAGCCGGACAGCCACGCGCTGATGCGCACCTGGCGGGACGACGACGCCATCGTGACGAACGGCAGCATGACCGCCATCGCCGCCAGGCCGACGAGCAGGTGCCGCGCGCGGGCCCCGCCGACGTAGAGCGCACCGAGGACCAGGATGAGCATGATCATCGCGGTGCCCTGGTCGCCACCGAGGATCACGAGGCCGAGCGACAGGAGCGAGGCGATCCCGATCGGGATGAACACCTCTTTCCAGTCGTCGAGCTTGTCGCGCTTGACGTACATGATCGCGCCGATGCCGAGCACCAGGCCGAGCTTGACGACCTCGGACGGCTGCGCGGTGAACGAGCCGATGCCGATCCAGTTCCGGTTGCCCTGGACGTCGATGCCGAGCGGTGTGTACACGAGCAGCTGCAGGACGAGGGCGGCACCGAGCAACCGCATCGCCCACTTCCGCCACAGCCGTGTCGGGATTCGGCTCGCGACGAGCATGAGCGGGATGCCGAGGACCGCGTACAGCCCCTGGCGGGACGCTGCGCCGAAGAAGTCGTGCGTCGCGGCGTACTGCTCGACGCTCGACGACGACAGGACCATCACGACACCGAAGACGACCAGGAAGAGCGTGACGCCGAGGATCGTGTAGAAGGTGCTGGACTCGGCGACGAAGACGTTCTTGACGGCGACGAGTGCACCGTTCGTGCGACGCGGGGTGCCCGTCGCCGGCGTGCTACGACTGTTCGGAAGATCCGTCGTCGCCATCGGCGTTGCCTCCCAGGTGCTCGTGGACCGCCGCCGCGAAACGACGCCCCCGGTCGGCGTAGGAGCCGAACTGGTCGAACGACGCAGCCGCCGGGGCGAGGAGGACCGTGTCGCCCGGCCTCGCGACCGATGCGGCATGCCGGACCGCCTCGGGCATGACCTGATCAGTGTCCGTCGTCTCCACCTGGAGCACCGGCACCCCGGACGCGTGTCGCGCGAATGCCTCCAGGACGGGGGTCCGGTCGGTGCCGATCACGACGACGGCACGGACCTCGGGGCCGAAGCGTGCGACGAGCCCGTCGACGTCGACGCCCTTGAACAGGCCGCCGACGATCCACACCACGGTGTCGAACGAGGCGAGCGAGGCGGTGGCGGCGTGCGGGTTCGTGGCCTTCGAGTCGTCCACCCACGCGACGCCGGCCGACTCCGCCACGAGCTCCGTGCGGTGGTGGTCGGCGCGGAAGGCCCGGACGGCGGACTGGATCGCACTCGGCTGGACGGTGCCGGCACGGGCGAGGGCCGCGGCGGCCAGGACGTTCATCGTCATGTGCGGGCTGGCGAGCCCGGCGACCTCGAGGTCGGCGAGGGTCGACAGTTCGAGCGCGCTGTTCCGACGGTCGTCGTTGAAGGCGCGGTCACACAGGACGTCCTCGACGATGCCGACGTCACCGGGCGCGGGCACCCCCGGCGTGAAGCCGACGGCACGGCAGCCCTCGACGACGTCGGCGTCCTGCACCATGTCGCGCGTGACGTCGTCGGCGGTGTTGTAGACGCACGCCATCACGGTGCGCTCGTAGACCTTGGCCTTCGCGGCGCGGTACGCCGCGGCGGAGCCGTGCCACTCGAGGTGGTCGTCGGCGATGTTCAGGCAGGCGCTCGCGAGCGGCACGACCGCGCCGTCGCCCGAGGTCGCCATGTAGTGCAGCTGGTGGCTGGAGAGCTCGACCACGAGCACGTCGTAGCCGTCCGGGTCGCGGACGACGTCGAGCACCGGCACGCCGATGTTGCCGCAGGCCACGGCACGCAGGCCGCCGGCCTCGTACATCGCGGTCGTGAGCTGCGTCGTTGTGGTCTTGCCGTTCGTGCCCGTGATAGTGATCCACGGCGCCGCGACCGGTCCGCGCACGACCTTGTCGCGCACGCGCCAGGCGAGCTCGATGTCACCCCAGACGGTGCTGTTCTGGACGGACCACTGCACGGTCGCGTTGTGCGGCGGCAGGCCGGGCGACACGATGACGACGTCCGGTGCCTGCTCCTGCAGCGTGGCCGGCACGGTGTCGAGCGGCGTCTGCACGAAGCGCGCGCCGATGACGTCGAGCAGGTCGACGTTGTCCGACGGCGCGTCGGACGAGTAGACCGTCACCGCACTGCCGAGCTCCACCAGGGTGTCGGCGACCGAGAACCCGGTCGCGCCGAGCCCGAGGACGGCGACGTTCAGGCCCTTCCACCCCTCGGAGTACCAGCTGTCGAGGGACTGGAGGCGGGAGGACGTGGACACCGGGTCAACCAACGCGTGCGATCCATTCGAGGTAGAAGAGGCCGACCCCCGCGGCGACGAAGAGCCCCGCGATGATCCAGAACCGGACGACGACCGTCACCTCGGCCCACCCCTTCAGCTCGAAGTGGTGGTGCAGCGGACTCATCCGGAAGATCCGCTTGCCGTGGGTGATCTTGAAGTACGCCCGCTGCAGGATGACCGAGCCGGTGACGATGAAGAACAGGCCACCGATCAGGATGAGCAGGAGCTCGGTGCGGCTGAGGATCGCGAGACCCGCCAGCGCGCCACCGAGGCCGAGCGAACCGGTGTCACCGAGGAAGATCTGCGCCGGCGAGGTGTTGTACCAGAGGAACCCGATGAGCCCACCGCAGACCGCGGCCGCGACGACCGCCAGGTCGAGCGGGTTGCTCACGGTGTAGCAGGCGTGCTCCGTGCTCGCGTCGAGACGGGCGCCGCCGCAGATCTGGTTGGACTGCCAGAAGCCGATGATGACGTACGAACCGATCGCCAGGATGCTCGAGCCGGTCGCGAGACCGTCGAGCCCGTCCGCCACGTTGACGCCGTTCGACGTCGACACCGTGAGCAGCACGATCCAGGCCAGGAACAGCACGGTGCCGATGACCGTGCCGAGCGCCATGAAGTCGAGCCACGGGATGTCACGGATCGCGGAGATCATGGTCGACGCCGGGGGCTTGCCGTTCGACGTCGGCACCACCAGGGCGACCGTGGCGAAGATGACGCCGACGATGACCTGGCCGAGGACCTTGGCCCACCCGCCGAGCCCGAGGCTCCGCTGGCGCCGGACCTTGAGGAAGTCGTCGATGAACCCGACGAAGCCCAGCCCCACCATGAGGAACAGCACGAGCAGGCCGGACAGGGTGATCGAGTCACGTCCGACCAGGTGGCCGACGAAGTAGCCGATCACGGCGCCGATGATGAGGACGATGCCGCCCATCGTCGCGGTGCCGCGCTTGGTGTGGTGCGACTGCGGACCGTCGTCACGGATGAACTGCCCCCACCCGAGACGGTGGAACAGCTTGATGAAGAACGGGGTGAGCAGCAACGTGAACACCAGCGACGTAGCGCCGGCGATGAGGAGCGCGATCATTCGGTGACACCTCCGAGGCGGTCGCCGAGGAATCGCAGTTCGGCCGACTTCGAGGACTTGACCAGGACCACGTCGCCGGGGCGGAGCATGTCCTGGAGTGACCGGACGGCGTCGTCGACGTCCTCGATGAACACCGATTCGCCGTCCCACGATCCCTCGAGGGTGGCGGCCTGGTGGATGGGCATCGCGCCGCGGCCGACGACCACGAGCTGACCGATGCCGAGACGGACGACGAGCCGACCGATGCGGTCGTGCTCCTCGGTCGAGAACTCGCCGAGCTCGGCCATCTCGCCGAGCACGGCGACGGTCCGCTCCCCCGGGCGCACGATCTGCGCCAGGGTCCGCAGCGCCGCTGCGGTAGAGTCCGGCGACGCGTTGTAGGCGTCGTTGATCACGGTGACGCCCTCGGGGCCGCCCTGCAGCAGCTCCATGCGCCAGCGCTCGGCGCGCGTCATCGACGCGAGCGCCGCGGCGCCGTCGGCGAGCGGGACGCCCCAGCGGTGGGCGACCGTCAGGGCGGCAGCCGCGTTCATCGCGTGGTGCTCACCCAGGATCGCGAGGCGCACATCCACGTGATCCGGGCCTCCCGTTCGGCCTCCGTCTGCAGACGGGTCGCCTGCGGGGACGGGAGGCGCGGTGAGGGTGAAGCGGGTGCCGCTGCGGTCCGTCTCGATGCCGGTGATGCGGTAGTCGGCATCCGCCGACGTGCCGAAGCCGACCACCTGGGCGGCCGTCAGGTCGCGCATCGACGCGACCCGGTCGTCGTCGACGTTGAGCAGTGCGGTCGCGGAGGCGGGCAGGTCGGTGACCATCTCGGACTTCGCGCGCTGCGTCGCCTCGATGCCGCCGAACTCGCCGGCGTGCGCCAGGCCCACCTTGAGCACGACACCGACGTCCGGCTCGGCGATGCGGACGAGCGCCGCGATGTGGCCGACGCCGCTGGCCCCCATCTCGACGACCAGGAACCGGGTGTCGTACGTGACCCGGAGCATCGAGATCGGTGCCCCGACGTGGTTGTTGAAGGACCCCTGGGGCGCGACGGTCTCGCCGTGCTGCTCGAGGATCGTCCGGAGCATGTTCTTCGTGCTCGTCTTGCCGTTCGAGCCGGTGATGCCGACGACCTTGAGCGGTGCCGGACGCCCCTCGGCGTCGACGCGGTCGGCGGATGCCATCCGGACCCGGGTGACGACCTCGTGCGCGAGCGCGGCGAGGGCTGCGTAGCCGTCCGCGACGACGATCTGCGGCGCGGTGGTCTCGACGCGCTCGGGCGTGATGACCAGCGCGGCACCTGCCTCGGTCGCGGCGGGCACGAAGCGGCGCCCGTCCGTGACCTCGCCGGGCAGGGCGAAGAAGACACTGCCGGGGCGGACCAGGCGCGAGTCGGTCTCGACCGAGCCCTCCACCACCAGGTCGCCGGGCTCGGCGACGTCGGTCGCCTGGGCACCACCGATCAGCTCGCCGCCGACCGCGGTGGCGATCTCGGCGAGGGTGAGCGCGATCATCGGAGGTCCTCGGCCGGACCGGAGTTCGGCTCCCAACCGGCTTCGCGCAGGGCCTGACGGGCCTCGTCGCGTGCCGAGTAGGGGGTGCGGACCCCGGCGATGTCGCGGTAGTCCTGGTGGCCCGGGCCGGCCCAGAGGATGGAGTCGCCCTCACCGAGCAGACCGACGGCCAAGCGGATGGCGGCCTCGGGCGGGCTCACCTCGTGCAGCTCGTGGTCCGGGAACGCCTCGCGCGCGGCGTCGACCAGGGTCTTCCGGATCGACGCGGCGTCCTCGAAGCGGGGGTGGTGGTCGGTGACGACGAGGATGTCGCTGCCGGCCGCCGCGACGCGGGCCATGTCGCCGCGCTTCGTGGTGTCGCGGTCGCCGTCGGCGCCGAACAGCATTAGGACCTTGCCGGACGTGAACTGGCGGACGGCCGCGAGGGTGTTCTCGAACGCGTCGGCGCTGTGGCCGAAGTCGACGTAGACGCTCGGGCCGTGCTCGCCCGAGACGCGCTCGGTCCGGCCGGGAAGGTAGCACTCGATGGCGGAGACGCGGCGCACGGCGCCGTCGCGGTCACGGTCGCTTCGGGCCTCGTGCTCGTCGCGGTCGTCTTCGTCCGGGTAGCGGCGGTGGTTGCTGTCGAGCGCGTGCGCGATGGCACCGAGCTCGAAGCCGCCCTCGACCAGCATGACGATCGCCAGTGCGGCGTTCGCGGCCATGTGCCAGCCGATCAGGGGCACACGGGTGGTGAGCTCGCGGCCCTCGGGACCGGTCAGGCGGAACTCGGTGTACGCGGCGTGCGCCTCGACGATGTCGACGTGCCACTCGGCCTCGACGTCCGGGTGCACCGTGATCGTCGTGACCGGGATGCGGGAGTCCTGCACCACGCGGTGGCCCCAGTCGGTGTCCAGCGAGACGACGCCGCGACGGGCGTGCTCGGGCTGGAACAGCGGGAGCTTCGCCTGGTAGTACTCCTCCATGTCGGCGTAGTCGTCGAGGTGGTCGTGCGACAGGTTCGTGAAGGCCGCGACGTCGAAGACGATGCCGTCGACCCGGTGGCGGCTGAGGGCCTGCGCGCTCACCTCGACGGCGACCGCGCGCACCTCGCTCTCGCGCATCCGGGCGAGGAGCGCGTGCATCTCGCTGGCCTCGGGCGTGGTGAGACGGCTCGTCACGCTGAGCGTGCCGATGTGGCGCTCGGCGGTCGAGCTCAGGCCGGTGACCAGGCCGAGCTGCTTGAGGATCCCTTCGAGGATGTACGACGTGCTCGTCTTGCCGTTCGTGCCGGTGACGGCGAACAGCTGCGGCAGGTCGGTGGCCTCGTCCGGGTGGGTGCGGTACACCCAGGCGGACACGTCGCCCAGAGCGGCACGGGGGTCGTCCACGACGAGGACCGGCAGGCCGGCCGCTCGTGCGCTCTCCACGCCCGCGTCGTCGGTCAGGACGGCGACGGCACCGCGCTCGGCGGCCTCGGCGGAGAACTCCGCGCCGTGCCGGTTCGCACCGTGCACGCCGACGAAGACGTCACCCGGCTGCACCTCGGCGGCGCTCAGCGTGACACCGGTCGTCTCGACGGCGTCGAGGGAACCGACGACGCGGAGGCCGAACGCGTTCGCGAGTTCGGCGACCGCCCTCGGGGTCGGGTGTTCGGGCCGGAGGACCGGGGGGATCCGTGCGGACAAGTGTTCCTTCTTCCTCACCACGTGGACGGGTAGAGCTTCGCCTCGGACGCGGAGGGGGCTACTCGGTACTTCTCGAGCACCTGGGACATGAGTGTGCGGAACGCCGGAGCCGCTCCGCTCGACCACTTGTTGGTCTGCGGCTTCGTGAACGTCACCGTGACAACATACTGGGGGTCTTCGGCGGGTGCCATTCCGGCCACCGAGGTGATGCGCTGACCGCCGTAGCCCTTCGAGCCCTCGGCCACCTCGGCGGTACCGGTCTTCGCGGCGATGTTGTAGCCCGAGATCGGCTTCATGCCCACGAGCGTGCCGCCCGTGACCACGCTCTGGAGCATGTCGGTGACCTGGGTCGCAGCGTCGGCGGACACGACGCGCTGCTTCTGCACGTCGGGCGCGTCGATGGTCTTGCCGTCCGAGGTGGTGCAGCCCTTGACGAAGTGCAGCGGGATCCGGACACCGTCGTTCGCGATGGTCTGGAACACGCTGGCGACCTGGACCGCGGTCGTCGAGATGCCCTGGCCGAACATCGAGTTGATGTTCGTCTGCTGGTCCCAGTTCGGGCTCGAGCCGTAGTCCATCGACGGCTGGCCCGGGTAGTCGATCGCCGACTCCGGCTCGAACAGTCCGAACTTCTGCATGTAGTCGTACCGCTGCTGCGCCGTCAGCCGCGCGCCGAGCTCGGTGATGCCGACGTTCGACGAGTTCTGCAGGATGCCCGTCAGCGTCAGGTTCTCGGTCTCGTGGAACTCGGAGTCGTGGATCGTGCCGCCCCAGGGGAAGGTGCGCGAGTACGGCACGACCGCCTGGTCGGTGGGACTCGACTTGCCCTGGTCGATCAGGGCGGCGGCGATGGCGGCCTTGATCGTCGAACCGGGCTCGTAGGAGTCGGTGAGCGCACGGGAGCCGAACGCCCCCTTGTCGGTCGTGGCGTCGACGTCGTTCGGGTCGACCGTCGGGTAGTCGGCGACCGCGAGCAGCTCGCCCGTCTTCACGCTCGTGACCGTGGCCGTCGCCGACGCCGCCTGCAGGGTCTTCGCGGCGGACGCGATGGTCTGCTGCGCCATGTACTGCAGGTCGCTGTCGATCGTCGTCACGAGCGTGCCGCCGTCCTTGGCCTGCTTCTTCGTCACGGTGCTGCCGGGCAGCTGGACGCCGTCCTCGCCGCGCTCGTACGTCTCCGAGCCGTTCGTGCCGGCGAGGCACTTGTTGTAGGCGTACTCCAGGCCGGCCTGTGCGCCGTCGGTGCCCATGAACCCGGTGACGTTGCCCGTGGTCGCACCCGTCGGGTAGACCCGCGACGCCTGCTGCTCCTTGTAGATCCACGGGATGCCGAGGTCGGTGACGGCCTCGTAGTGCTTCACGTCGAGGCCCTTGACCAGGTACGCGAAGTCCGACTTCGGGTTCGCGGCGATGTTCTTCCGCATGGTCGCGACGTCGCCACCCGAGGCCTTCGCCAGGGCGGTGAGCGCCGTCGACACGCTGATGTCCTTGACCCTGGTCCCGCCGAGCTTGCCCTTGAAGGCCTTGACCAGGCGCGGGGCGGTGGTGATGTTGTACCGGGTGACGCTGTCGGCGAGTTCCGTGCCGTTGCGGTCGACGATCGACCCGCGGGTGCCGTAGATCGTCACCGGGATGCTGCGCTTCTGCGTTGACTGCTCGTTGAGGGCCGAGGCCTGCACGACCTGGATGTCGACGAGGCGGACCACGAAGACACCCACCAGGGCGATCACGGCGATCATCACGATGCTGTAGCGCAGTCGGCGGTTGCGGATCGTCTTCGTCACGCGGTGCGGTCCTTCCCGGATGGTGCTGAGGGTGGTTCAGACCCGCAGGTCACCGGGTGGAGGGCGCCTGGAGCTGGTTCGCGTCGGACTCTACGGAGGACTTCGAGGAACCCCCGTCCGACGCGCTGGCGCCGCTCGTCTTCTCAGACGCGGCGGTGCCGGTGGTGCTGTCGGCGCTGCTGTTGCCGGCGGTGTCGTCGGCCTTCGCGTCGGTACCGGCGCTGCCCGTGGTCGAGCCCGTCTCCTTGCTCGTCGACGTGTCGCCCTGCTTCGCAGCGAGGGGGACGTCGTTGAGCAGGGAGTTCGGCACCTGGTTCGAGGTCGCTGCGGTGGCCTGGTCGGCGACCGCCGGGGTCGGCGTGCCGTAGACCCGGCCCGTCTTGGGGTCGAGGTAGACCGGCGTGGAGTTCGCGATCATCCCGAGGGACTGCGCGTTGCGGGCCAGGTTCTGCGGCGAGTCGAGCACCCGGAGTTCCTCGGACAGCGACTGCTGCGTGCGGGACAGGTTCGTCTGCTCGGTGCCGAGCGCGCTCAGCGTGTAGGCCCCCTGGCTGAGCACCATGCTGATGCCGAGCTGGGCGAGCAGCAGGACGCCGAGGGCGACGACCGCGGTGACGGCGTAGCCGATGCGGGGCCGTGCACGGCGCTGGGCCGCGGTCGGTGTGACCTCGACGAGCTCCGGTCGGTTCTGGCGGTCCGGGCGCGGGGCGCGGGACGGGACGACGGCGGGGTCGACGAGTGCGAGGTTCGTGCTCATGTCACTTCCGGATCCGCTCGGCCGCGCGCAGGCGCACGGGTGTTGCTCGGGGGTTGGCGGCGCGCTCGGCCTCGTCGGCCAGCTCGGCGCCCTTGACGATCAGGGAGAAGGTGGGGGCGTGCTCGGGGAGCTCGACCGGCAGCCCGGCGGGGGCGCTCGACTTCGTGCGCGCCACCAGTGCCCGCTTGACGATGCGGTCCTCGAGCGACTGGTACGACTCCACGACGATGCGACCGCCGACCGCGATGGCGTCGAGCGCCGCCGGGATCGCGCGTTCCAGGACGCTGAGTTCGGCGTTCACCTCGATGCGCAGCGCTTGGAACACGCGCTTCGCGGGGTGGCCCTGGCGCTGGATCGCGACCGGGGTCGCGTCGTGGAGCACCTGCACCAGGTCGCCCGACATCTCGAACGGCACGCTCGCGCGGCGGTCGACGATGGCCCGGGCGTAGCGGCCGGCGAGCTTCTCCTCGCCGTAGCGCTGGAAGATGCGGCGCAGTTCGCCCTCGTCGTAGGTGGCCAGGACGTCGGCGGCGGTCTGCCCCTCGGTCCGGTCCATGCGCATGTCGAGCGGGGCGTCCTGGCTGTACGCGAAGCCGCGCTCGGCCCGGTCGAGCTGCAGCGAGCTGACGCCGAGGTCGAACAGCACGCCGTCGACCTGGCGGAAGCCCTCGCCCTCGATCGCGTCGACGATGCCGTCGTACACGGTGTGCACCAGGCGGACGCGGTCGCCGAACCGGGCCAGGCGCTCCCCCGCGATGCCGAGGGCGTCGGTGTCACGGTCGAGACCGATCAGCGTCAGGTCCGGGAACCGCTCGAGCAGCCCCTCGGAGTGTCCGCCCATGCCGAGCGTGGCGTCGACGACGACCTTGCCCGGTCCGTCGAGCGTCGGCGTGAACAGGTCGACGATGCGCTCGAGCATCACCGGCGTGTGCGGGAAGCGTGGTGTCCCGTTGTCGTTGTCGGCCATGTGCAGCCCCTCGTCTTCCGGGCCGCGGGTCCGGATCCCCATCCATGCGACCTGACATCGGGGAAGTGATGTCAGGGCTTCACGGCTGGGAGTCCCGATCCACGGATCAGAAGATCCCCGGGATCACCTCCTCGTCGTTGTCGGCGAACGCCTCTTCGGCTTCGGCGTAGTAGGCCTCCCACGCGGTGGTCGACCAGATCTCGGCACGGTCACCGCTGCCGATGACCGTCAGGTCCCGCTCGAGCCCCGCGTACTCACGGAGGTTCTGGGGGATCGTCACGCGGTTCTGCTTGTCGGGCTGTTCAGCGCTGGCCCCCGAGAGGAACAGGCGCATGTAGTCCCTGGTGCGCTTCGACGTCATCGGTGCGGTCCGGATGCGCTCGTGGAGTTCCTCGAACGTCCGGGCGCTGAAGACCACGACGCAGCGTTCCTGGCCGCGGGTCATCACGAGTCCCCCGGACAGTTCGTCCCGGAACTTGGCGGGGAGGATCACGCGACCCTTCTCGTCGAGCTTCGGGGCATGAGTACCGAGCAGCACGTCGGGCCTCCCCTCCGCTCCACCGGACCGTTGCAAGCCCCACTTTACTCCACTGCCCTCCCCTCGGCCAGGATTCCGCTCCCTTTTCGCCCCTTGGCACCCCTTTTGGGGCCGTTCCGGCAGCGCTGAAGCCCGGACAGCGGTGGCGGATGCCCGTCATGCCGGGGATCTGGGCGGGAGTGGTGGGCGTGGAGGAAAGTGGAGGACTTTCGCAGCCAGTGGAGCGTCCCGTGGCGCGCCGAGGCTCACGGTCGGCTCCACCACGGCCGGCCGCCCGTCAGCGCACGGTCACGACGCGCTGCCGCCGCGACGCCGAGTGGTCACGAACCGTCGCTCGCGCGGACCACAGCCGACAGTTCGTGACCCCCGGGCAACCACCGCGCGGCATGTCGTGACCACTCGCGCGCGCACGAACCTGCCCCGCCCGATCCTGCCCGCCCCCGGAACGCGAAACGGGGCCGGCCCGAAGGCCGGCCCCGTCACGAGGGAGGAGTGTGGAGGGCTGCTACTGCCCCTGGTCGTTCCGCTTGTCCCAGCGGTCGTTCATGCGATCCATGAAAGACCCGCCGCCACCGCCACCACTGGCCGGACGAGCCGAACCACCGGACGCCGGAGCACCCGGCCGAGCGGGCTTCGCCTTCGGGGCACGCATGCCCGGGCGCAACGCGAAGAGCACACCGGCGAGCATTACGACGAAGCCGAGGATGCCCAGCAGCGGGGCCTTGATCACGAGACCGACGATCACGATCGCGACGCCGGCGAGTGCACCGAGCACTCCGAGCGTGATGGCTGTGTACGTCGGACGACCCTGTCGACGTGTGACACGCGCCACGAAATCGGAATCGTTCTGGTAGAGGCTGCGCTCCATCTCTTCGAGAAGGCGCTGCTCCTGTTCCGAGAGCGGCATCTTGGTTCCCTCTGTTCCTGGGATCGACGCGGGGTTGAACAACCGGGCTGGAAAACACTCGGTTGAGTGGACCGATTCTATGTCCCAACCGCTCCACTAGGGTAGGGACTGTGGCTGAGAGTACGCGATTAGTGGACCTCGTATCGGCGCGTATCGACCGGGCACTCGACGAGCAGCGTGAACGGCTCCTCGCGATCAGCCCCGATCTCGCCCCGTTCGACCTGTACGCCCGAGATCTGCTGTCCGGCGGCAAGCGCTTCCGGGCGCTGTTCTGCTACTGGGGGTGGCAGTCGGTGGCGGGCCGATCGGGCTCGTTCGACCCGCTGGCGGAGGGCTCCCGCCAGACCACGGCCGAGGCGATCGTCACGGTCGCCGCAGCGCTCGAGGTCTTCCACGCAGCGGCCCTGGTGCACGACGACATCATGGACCGCTCGGACACCCGCCGTGGGCGTCCCGCAGCACACCGCCGGTTCGAGTCCCTCCACCAGGAGTCCGGCTTCGTCGGCGACCGCGGGCAGTACGGCACGAACTCGGCACTGCTGCTCGGCGACCTGCTGCTGTCCCTCAGCGACTCGGTGTTCGACGAGGGCCTCGCGCTCCTCGACCCGGTACGAGCCCGCATCGTGCGCCAGGAGTTCCACGCGATGCGCCTCGACGTCACCGCGGGCCAGTACCTCGACGTGCACGAGGAGACCGCCTGGCCCGTCATCGACGAGTCCGAGCACCTGCTCCGCGCCCAGCGCGTCATCGTCTTCAAGTCCGCGAAGTACTCGATCGAAGCACCGCTCGTCATCGGCGCGCTGGTGGCCGGCGCGAGCGACTCGCAGCTCGAGGGCCTCCGCGCCTTCGGGCTCCCCCTCGGCGTCGCCTACCAGCTGCGCGACGACATGCTCGGCGTGTTCGGTGACCCCGAGGTCACCGGCAAGCCCGCCGGCGACGACCTGCGCGAGGGCAAGCGGACCGTGCTCATCGCCTCGGCCCGCAAGGCGCTGGCCAGTGGCCCGCGGCAGCTGCTCGACGAGCTCCTCGGCGACCCCGACCTCGACGAGGAGCAGGTGCAGATGCTCCGCGCCACCCTCACCGAGTCCGGTGCGGTCGCCGCGGTCGAGCGTTCCATCGACCGGCACGTGCAGCGTGCGAAGGCGGCGCTCGACGCGTCGCCGTTGACGCCGTCGGCACGCGAGCAGCTCGCGTCGCTGGCCGACACGGTCAGCCGCCGGTCGTCCTAGACGCGACACCAGGACAGACGGGAGGCCCGGTGCCAGCTGGCACCGGGCCTCCCGTCTGCTCGGAACGCGTCTAGAGCAGCGACTGGGCCACGCGACGCACCTCGGCCTTGCGACCGGCGCGCAGCGCCGCGATGGGCGAGACGCCCATCGAGTCGTCGACGGTGAGCATCCAGCGGACGGCCTCGTCGTCGGTGAAGCCGTTGTCGCTGAGCACGGTCAGGGTGCCACGCAGCTCGGGCATGGGCTCGCGGTCCTCGAGGAACTCGCTCGGCACGCGCAGGACACCACCGACGCGGGCCGCCAGCAGGGTCTTCTCCTCGAACAGGCGGTGGATCCGGCCGGGGCTGGTGCTGAACAGGTCCACCAGTTCGGGGACGGTCAGCCAGCGCTCGGAGAGGGAGAGGTCGTCGACGGGTGCAGCACTCACACGCCCATGGTGCCAGAGCGGGGCACCGAGTGAGTACGCACCGTTCGTCACATTCGTCACACGCACCACATCCGGCTCTCTGGTTGACTTGGGAATCACACCATGCCAGCGTTGTGCCACCTGTGAGTGCGCGCATGCACGCGCACGGGACAGTCGAGATCAGGAGAAACCGTGGACAACGCTGCAGACGAAGCCGCCCGGCGCGCACGATCCGCCCGGTTCGCGACCATGCCCATCGTCCTCGCGGGCACGATCGCGGTGACCGCCGGCCTGACCGGCCCCATCGCGCACGCCGAACCGCGACACGACGACGCGGACTCGAACCACAAGCGTCACGTCGACCAGGACCGCAACGTCGGCAACCGTCCGGTCTTCGGCACCGCGGTCGCACGTCCGTCGCAGACCGTCGTCACGACGGTCTCCGCGACGACGAAGGCAACCGCCCCCACGACCTACACCGTCCGTCAGGGCGACACGGTCTCGGGCATCGCTGCCCGGTTCGGCCTGTCGGCGCAGGAGGTCCTGGTACGGAACGGCCTCGGCTGGAACACGATCATCCACCCCGGGCAGACGCTGCACCTGGCGTCGACGCCCGCGGTGACCACGGCGCGCACGACCACGAGCGCCGGATCGACGTCCGGGTCCGGGTCGGGGTCGAGCACCTCGAGCTACCACGTGAAGTCGGGCGACACCGTGTCCGGCATCGCATCGCGGGTCGGCGTGTCGACCACGGCGCTCCTCAGCGCCAACAAGCTCTCGCAGCGCAGCGTGATCTACCCCGGTCAGACGCTCCGGGTGCCGCACGGCTCGTCCGGTGGCGGCTCGGTGTCCACGGCCGCAGCGTCGTCGGGCTCGTCGGGTTCGTCGGGTTCGTCGAAGTCGAGTGTGAAGATCTCCTCGGGCGACACGATCGGCTCGATCGCTGCGTCCCACCACGTCTCCGTCGCCTCGCTGCTGTCGGCGAACGGTCTGACCTACACGAGCACGATCTACGCGGGCAAGACCCTCGTCATCCCGTCGTCGAGCACTGCTGCGACGACCGCCGCCGCGCCGTCGCGTGCCGCGGTGAGCGCCGCCGTCGGACTGAGTGCCGAGCAGCGCCAGAACGCGGCCACCATCGTCGCCGTCGGCCGCTCCCTCGGGGTGTCCGACCGCGGCATCGTGGTGGCCCTGGCCGCCGCGATGCAGGAGTCGAGCCTGCGCAACCTGCCCCACGGCGACCGCGACTCGGTCGGCCTGTTCCAGCAGCGGCCGAGCCAGGGCTGGGGCAGTGCGGCGAAGCTGCAGGACCCCGCGTACGCGACGAAGCTGTTCTTCGGCGGTCGCAGCAACCCAAACGTCGGCAAGACCCGCGGGCTGCTCGACGTGCCCGGGTGGTCGTCGATGAGCATCACCGACGCCGCCCAGGCCGTGCAGCTCTCCGCCTACCCCAAGGCCTACGCCAACTGGGCGAGCGCCGCCCAGGGCTGGCTGGCCACCCTCTGAGTCTCATCCGGAAGATCGAGATTGGGTCACGACCGGTGCGCCGGTGCGGTGTCGTGCAGTCTCGATTCGTAGAATGCCGCCGATGACCACCAACGCCGCCACGGATCCGATGATCGGTCGCATGATCGATCAGCGGTACCGCGTCCGCTCCCGCATCGCGCGCGGGGGCATGGCGACCGTGTACCTCGCGACCGACGTCCGCCTCGAGCGACGCGTCGCGATCAAGATCATGCACGGGCACCTGGCCGACGACCAGGCCTTCCGTGAGCGCTTCATCCAAGAGGCGAGGTCCGCCGCGCGGCTGTCCCACCCGAACCTGGTCGGCGTCTACGACCAGGGCGCCGAGGACGACACCGCGTACATCGTCATGGAGTACATCCCGGGCATCACGCTGCGGGACCTGCTGCAGGAGCACCACGCCCTGACGCCCGAGCAGGCGACCGACATCCTGCGCGCCGTGCTGGCCGGACTCGCCTCGGCCCACCGCGCCGGCATCGTGCACCGCGACCTGAAGCCCGAGAACGTCCTGCTCGCCGACGACGGCCGCATCAAGCTCGGCGACTTCGGCCTGGCCCGGGCGACGACGGCCAACACCGCGACCGGGGCCGCCCTGCTCGGCACGATCGCGTACCTCTCCCCCGAGCTCGTGACCCGTGGCGCCGCCGACTCGCGCAGCGACATCTACGCGCTCGGCATCATGCTCTACGAGATGCTCACCGGCGAGCAGCCCTACAAGGGCGAGCAGCCGATGCAGATCGCCTACCAGCACGCGAACGACACGGTGCCCGTCCCGAGCGCCGCGGTGTCCGGCGTCCCGCCCGAGCTCGACGAACTCGTCGCCTGGTCGACCGCCCGCGACCCCGAGGACCGCCCGCGCGACGCCCGCGAGATGCTCGACCACATGGCGGGCAACCAGCAGCGCGCCACGGGCCAGTACCGGACCGCCGTGCTGCGGCCCGAGAACGCGACCGCGATCCTGCCGTCCGGCGGCGGGACCGCTGCCGGTGTCGGCGCTGCTGCCGCTGGTGCCCGCGCTGCTGCCGCCGACGCTCCGGCTGCCACCGATGCCACGGCGATCATCGACAGCCCCGACCGCGGGCGTCCCACGACCCGGAACCGCAACACCGGTCCGGGCCCGCGCCGCACGGGTGCGCAGCCCGGGGTGCTCTCGCCCGCAGGACAGCGCCTGGCCGACCTCTCCGCGAAGCGTCGCAAGCGCGGCTGGATCGCGCTGTCGGTCTTCGTCGTGCTCCTGCTCATCGGCGCGGGCTTCGGCTGGTACTTCGGGCCGGGGCCGGGTGGCAACGTGCGCATCCCCGAAGTGACGGGCAAGTCGGTCTCGCAGGCCCGGCAGCTGCTCGAAGCCCAGGGCCTGCACGCGGCGTCGAAGACCGGAACCCGGTTCGACGCCGTCGTCGCGAAGGGACAGGTGTCCATCACCAAGCCGGCCGCGAAGCGCGAGGTGCAGAAGGGCACCTCGGTGCAGCTCGTCGTGTCGAACGGGCCGAAGATGATCGCGCTTCCGACGATCGTCGGGCAGCCGATCTCCACCGTCACCGCCGCGCTCGACGACGACTTCGAGCTGCAGGACAACCGGTACGAGTTCTCGGCCGACGCCGCGAAGGACACCGTCATCGCGGCGACCGGCCGGGCGTCCGGCGGCAAGGCGCTCGACCTGACGTCGGTCAAGGCCTACGGCGAGACCGGCCCGGTCACGCTCACGGTGTCCCTCGGCGCCGTGCCGGACGTCGTCGGGAAGACCGTCGACCAGGCCTCCGCGGAGCTCGACGCGGTCGGCCTCGTCCTCGGCGCCCGCACCGAGGAGTTCAGCGAGGACGTCCCCTCCGGACAGATCGTCTCCGCCGAGGTGCAGGACTCCCCCGCCGTGCGCGGCACCGCGATCGACGTCGTCGTGTCGAAGGGCCCGACGCCGATCACCCTGCCCGAGGACGGCGTCGTCGGCTCGACCATCAACGAGGCCACCGCGACCCTCGAGGGTCTCGGGCTCAAGGTCTCCGTGCCCGACTGCACGAACATCCTGTGCGGGTTCTACGACTGGAAGTCGTCGCTACCGGTGACCGGTACCGACCCGGGCGCCGGAGCCACGGTGTACCGCGGCGACACGGTCACGCTCTCCTACGACCAGTAGGCGGTCGCGCTCGTCCGGTCCGGTCCGGTCCGGTCCGGTCCGCCGAAGCGACACCTGTCCGCACGGCCTCGCCGAAGGCACCGCGAAAGCGACAGTGTGCCGCCGAACATCGGCGGCACACTGTCGCTTTCGCGGACCGGCGCGGGAAACGCGTCGCGGGGCGCGAAGTGGACGCAACCGGCACGGCGGACGGGAGGCGCGGGGCAGGGCCGCCACGGGCCTCCCGTCCGGCACGCGGAAGCGACAGAACCCCGCGAACAGTTCGCGGGGTTCTGTCGCTCTGGCGGGACTGACGCGACCCGCCGCGCGCTACGCGCGCACGTGCGGGTGCGCGCCGAGCTCCTCGGCCACGAGGAACGCGAGCTCGAGCGACTGCATGTGGTTCAGCCGCGGGTCGCACAGCGACTCGTAGCGGGTGGCGAGGGTGGCCTCGTCGATGTGCTCCGACCCGCCGAGGCACTCCGTGACGTCGTCACCGGTGAGCTCGACGTGCATGCCACCCGGGTAGGTACCGACCTGGCGGTGCGCCTCGAAGAAGCCGAGGACCTCGTCCACGACGTCGTCGAACCGACGGGTCTTGTAGCCCGTGGGCGTGGTCAGGCCGTTGCCGTGCATCGGGTCGGTGACCCACAGCGGGTTGGCGTCCATGCCCTTGATCGCCTCGAGCAGCTTGGGCAGCTCGTCGCGGATCTTGCCGGCACCCATGCGCGTGATGAACGTCAGGCGGCCGGGCTCGCGGTTCGGGTCGAGCTTGTCGACCAGGGCCTTCATGTCGTCGACGCTCGTGGTCGGGCCGAGCTTCACGCCGATCGGGTTCCGCACCCGCGACAGGAAGTCCACGTGGGCACCGTCGAGGTCACGCGTGCGCTCCCCGATCCAGATGAAGTGGCCGGAGGTGTCGTACGCCAGACCGGAACGCGAGTCGATGCGGGTCATCGGGCGCTCGTAGTCCATGAGCAGACCCTCGTGCGACGCGTAAAACTCGACGTGCTTCAGTGCCTCGAAGTCGGCACCGCAGGCGTCCATGAAGCGGATCGCGCGGTCGATCTCCTTGGCGAGGTGCTCGTAGCGGGCGTTCGCCGGGTTCGACGCGAAGCCCTTGTTCCACGAGTGCACCTGACGCAGGTCGGCGAAGCCACCCTGCGTGAAGGCGCGGACGAGGTTCAGCGTCGACGCGGCCGTGTGGTACCCCTGCACCAGGCGGCGCGGGTCGGCCGTCCGGCTCTCCGGCGTGAAGTCGTAGCCGTTCACGATGTCGCCGCGGTAGGCGGGCAGCGTGACGTCGCCGCGGGTCTCGAAGTCGCTCGAGCGCGGCTTGGCGAACTGCCCGGCCATGCGACCCATCTTGATGACGGGCATCGACGCACCGTAGGTCAGGACGACGGCCATCTGCAGGATCGTCTTGACGCGGTCACGGATGGAGTCGGCGGTCGCGCCGGCGAAGGTCTCGGCGCAGTCACCGCCCTGCAGCAGGAACGCCTTGCCCTGTGCGGCGGCGGCGAGCCGCTCGCGGAGCTTGTCGACCTCGCCCGCGAAGACGAGGGGCGGCAGCGTGGCGATCTCGGCCGAGGCGGCCTCGGCCGCTGCGGCGTCGGGCCACGTGGGCTGCTGCTTGATGGGGAGCGTGCGCCAATAGTCGAGGCCCTCGATGACGTCCGGATCCTGCAGGGCGACGAAGTCGGTCGACTCGAACAAGGGCGTTACCTCGGTGTTCTGTGCGGGCGGCCCGCCTGGCCGCCGGAAGGCGGCAGAACGGGCGTCCTGGCGGAGTGCCGGGACCATCAGAGCCTAACGTGCGGGCGACGACTTCCGTTCCCGCATGACTGCCTCGCGTGCGGAGCTCGCGCGTTCCTTGACGCTCGTCGCGTAGACGTCGACGTACTCCTGACGGCTCAGCCCCGCGAGCTCGTGCATGACCTCGTCGGTGACGCTGCGCAGGATGAACCGGTCGGTCTCGAATCCCTGGAAGCGCGAGAAGTCGAGCGGCTTGCCGAACACCACGCCGACACGCTTGATCTTCGGGAAGCGCTGCCCGATCTGCTGCACCTCACGCGTGCCGACCATGGCGACGGGGACGACGAGCACCCGGCCCTCGAGGATCATCCGCGCGATGCCGGTGCGACCGCGGTAGAGCTTGCCGTCGGGGCTGCGGGTGCCCTCCGGGTAGATGCCGAGCTGCTCACCGCGGGCCAGGACCTGCAGGCCGGTGCGGAGCGACGCCTCGGACGCCTTGCCGCCGGAGCGGTCGATCGGCAGCTGGCCGATGGCGTTGAAGAACGTCTTCGTCGCCCAGCCCTTGAGTCCCCGCCCGGTGAAGTAGTCGCTCTTCGCCAGGAAGGACAGCCGCCGGTCGAGCACGGCCGGCAGGATCACCGAGTCGATGAACGAGATGTGGTTGGACGCGAAGATGACCGGGCCCTTGGCGGGGACGTTCTCACGGCCGACCACCCACGGGCGGAACAGGGTGAGGATGAGCGGGCCGAGCAGGAAGTTCTTCAGCAGCCAGTAGGTCATCGACGACTCCAGGTGGTGGGGTGGGCCTGAGCGACCCTACGCCGTGCGGGCCGGTACGCGGTTACGCCGTGCGGGCGTGGATGCGGGCCAGGTCGGCGGCGCCGACGACTCCGGCGTCGTTCACCAGCTCGGCGATCACGAAGTCCGGCTCGGGGTGGTAGCCACGCGCCGGCAGGTTGTTGAGGTACGCCTGCTTGATCGGGTCGAGCAGCCGATCCCCCGCGCTGGCGACCCCGCCGCCGAACACGAACAGCTGCGGGTCGAGCACCGCGGACAGCGAGGCGCAGGCCTCACCGAGGTGACGGCCGAGGCGACGGAGCGCCGCGAGGGCACCCGGGTCGTCGGCCAGGATCAGGTCGCCCACGATGTGTCCGTCGAGCTCGCCGCCGTTGGCTTCGCGCGCGTCGGCCAGCGCGGAGCCGATGCCGCCGGCGTCGGCGACGTCGTTCGCCATCCGCTGCAGGGCACGGCCGGAACCGTACTGCTCGATGCAGCCACGCGCGCCACAGCCGCAGGGCAGACCGTTCGGCACGATGCGCAGGTGGCCGATCTCGCCGCCGGTGCCGAACCCACCGCGGAACAGGCGGTCCTCGGTCACGATGGCGCCGCCCACACCGGTGCCGATGGTGAGCATCGTCATGTCGGAGACGAGCCGGCCGGCGCCGAAGCGGAACTCGGCCCACCCGGCGGCGTTGGCGTCGTTGTCCACCGTGATGTGCAGGTCGCCGAGGCGCTGCTGCAGCTTCTGGCGCAGGGGCTCGTTCCGCCACCGGATGTTCGGCGTGTAGTAGACGATCGACTGCGAGGCGTCGATGAAGCCCGGGGCCGCGACGCCGACCGCGCCGACCTCGTGTCCTGAGCTGAGTCGCTCGACCATCGAGACGACGTCGTCGAGCATGGCGTTCGGGTCCGCAGCGTTGGTGGCCACGCGGTCCTCGGCGATGATCTCGCCGAGTTCCGTCACGACCGCTCCCGCGATCTTGGTGCCCCCGATGTCGATTCCGATGGCGTGCACGGTCCAAGAGCCTACCGGTTCACCGCGAACTCACGGAACGCCCGGTGACGCGTCCTATGCTGACTGTGTCGCCTCGCAGGATGAGGCGCCCTCGAATCGAACCGGCAGACAAGGGAGTCACCGTGAACGATCAGCGACCCGAACGCGCCAGTCAGGTCCCGACCGGGAGGCACGCCTCGCGTCCGACGAGCGGCCCCGTCGCTCCTGACCACGGCTCCGCAGCGCGGCTGCTCGGCGACCGCGCCCGGCTGACGCCGTCGCGTCCGATCCTGGCCCAGCGCCACGGCGACACGTGGACGACGATCACCGCCGGCGAGGTGCTCGCACGGGTCCGCGGCATCGCGAAGGGCTTCGTCGCCGCCGGCCTCGAGCCCGGCGCCCACGTCGCGATCCTGTCCCGCACCCGCCTGGAGTGGACCCTCGTCGACTTCGCGGTGTGGACGGCAGGACTGGTCTCCGTCCCCGTCTACGAGACGAGCTCCCCCGACCAGGTCCGGTGGATCCTCTCCGACTCCGAGGCCGTCGCGATCGTCGTCGAGCAGGAGGAGCACGCGCGTCGGGTCGCCTCGATCGCCCCGGACCTACCGCACCTCGGGCAGCACTGGACGATCGACGGCGGCGGGCTCGACGACCTGACCCGGCTCGGCGAGGACGTCACCGACGACGAACTCGACGCGCGGACGGCGTCGGTGCACGGCCACGACGACGCGACGATCATCTACACCTCCGGGTCGACCGGACGCCCGAAGGGGTGCGTCCTGCGGCACGACAACTTCACCGCGACGGTCGAGAACGCCAGTGTCGCGATGCCCGAGGTCGTCGCGGACGGCGCCTCGACCCTGCTCTTCATCCCGATGGCCCACGTGTTCGCCCGCTTCATCGCGGCGATGTCCGTGTCCGCCGGGGTACTGGTCGGCCACGAGCCGGACACGAAGGACCTCATGCAGGCCGTGTCGTCGTTCAAGCCGTCCTTCTTGCTGGCGGTCCCCCGGGTGTTCGAGAAGATCTACAACGCCTCCGAGCAGAAGGCCGACCTCGGCGGCAAGGGGAAGATCTTCCGGGCCGCTGCGGACACCGCGGTCGCCCACTCCGAGGCCTTGGCCGCCGGTCGGGTCCCACTCGTGCTCGGCCTGAAGTTCAAGCTGTTCGACAAGCTCGTCTACGCGAAGCTCCGGAACGCCCTCGGTGGCCGCACCGAGTACGCGGTCAGTGGCTCGGCGCCGCTCTCACCGCGGCTCTCGCACTTCTTCCGCTCGATCGGCGTGCTCATCCTCGAGGGCTACGGACTCACCGAGACGACCGCGCCCGCCACCGTGAACCGCGCGGCGGACCTGCGCATCGGGACGGTCGGACCGGCACTCCCCGGGGTCGAGATCCGGATCGCCGACGACCAGGAGATCCTGATCCGCGGCGTCGACGTGTTCGACCGCTACTGGCGGAACGACGAGGCCACCGAGCGGGCGTTCACCGACGACGGCTGGTTCCGCACGGGCGACCTCGGACGGCTCGACGACGACGGCATCCTGACGGTGACCGGACGCGCCAAGGAACTCATCGTCACCGCGAGCGGCAAGAACGTCGCACCGGCACCGCTCGAGGACGGCGTCCGCGAACACCCGCTCATCGGGCAGGTCGTGGTCGTCGGCGAGGGCAAGCCCTTCATCGCCGCCCTCGTCACGCTCGACCGCGAGATGCTCCCGGGGTGGTGCGAGAGCCGCGGGATCACCCCGGCGCTCTCCGCGCACGAGGCTGCGTACGACGAACGCGTGCTCACCGCCGTGCAAGAGGCGATCGACACCGCGAACGGCCGGGTCTCACGAGCCGAGTCGGTCCGGTCGTTCACGATCCTGGACACCGAGCTGACGGAGGGGTCCGGACACCTGACGCCGAAGCTGACGATCAAGCGGTCGGTCATCCTGCGCGACTTCGCGGCCGACATCGACCACATCTACTCTGGGTCGAAGGTGCAGACGACCGCGACGCCCGTCATCGAGGAGCGTCGAGCGCGCCGCGCGTAGCGCGTAGCGTCCCGCCGTCTCGGCGTACCAAGGCGTTTCGGGCGTACCAGGTCGTTTCTTCCGACCAGGTATGCCCGATTCCGCCAGGTGCGCGCGGGGCTCAGGCCTCCGGCGACTGCTCCGTCGCGGGGGCGTCGAGGACGGCGGTCGAACCGGTGGCGACCGTGGTGTCGGCCGGACGACGGTTGGTGCGGGTGCGGTGCGAGCTGAGCTCGTCAGTCTGACTGGTCATGCGGGAGTCCTGGGGGATGGGATGGTCGTCGGTGGGAGGCCGACGCGGATACGGTACCTCTTCGTCAGGACAAAGCGACAATCCCCCGTGGGGGTGTCATGAGCAGGCACTCATGACCAGCGGATCAGTGGAACCACTCCTGCGCCCGGATGTCCCGCAGCGCCTGCCGTCGGACCTCTGGTTCGAGCGTCATCACGTAGACGGTGCCGTCCAGGTGGTCGACCTCGTGCTGCAGCGCCTCGGCCATCAGCCCGGTGCCCTCGAGCACCACCTCGGCGCCGTCGACGTCGACGCCACGGACCTTGGCGTACGGGTGCCGCCGGGTCGGGTAGCCGAGCCCGGGAACGGACAGGCACCCTTCCTCCATGAGCTCGGGCTCCCCCGAGACCTCGACGACCTCGGGGTTCAGGACGTAGCCGACCTCGCCGTCGACGTTGTACGAGAACGCGCGGAGTCCGACACCGATCTGCGGCGCGGCCACACCGGCGCGGCCGGGCTCCTTGACGGTGTCGATCAGGTCCTGCACGAGGTCGCGGACCCCGCTCGACCCGAGTGCCGCCGGAGCGATCGGGTCCGCAGGCGAACGGAGGACGGGGTCGCCGAACAGGCGGATGGGACGGACGGTCAATTTACTGCAGCACCACCAGGAGGTCGCCGGCGTCCACCTGCTGGGTCGCCGGGATCGCGAGACGGCCGACGGTGCCCGCCACGGGCGCCGTGATGGCCGCTTCCATCTTCATCGCCTCGATGCTCGCCACGGCCGCTCCGGCCTCGACGACGTCACCGACGGCGACCTTGAGCGTCACCACACCGGAGAACGGCGCGGCGACGTGCTTCGGGTCGGACTTGTCGGCCTGCTCGGCGACCTTCGTCTCGACCTCGATCGACCGGTCGCGGACCGAGACCGGGCGGAGCTGCCCGTTCATCGTGGCCATGACCGTGCGGATGCCCTTGTCGTCGACCTCGCCGATCGCCTCGAGACCGACGAACAGGTTGACGCCCTTGCCGAGCGGCACGACGTGCTCCTGCCCGGGGCGCAGCCCGTACAGGTAGTCGACGGTCGGCACCACGGACAGGTCGCCGTACTGCTCGCGCACCCGCTCGAACTGGGCCGTGGGCTGCGGGAACAGCAGCCGGTTCAACGCCTGCTGGCGCTCGGGCCCCTGGGCGTCGAGGTGCGCGCGCTCGGCGTCCGGCACCGGGGTGATCTCGAGGCGGACGTCGCGGCCCGCCAGGACCTTCGTCCGGAACGGCTCCGGCCAGCCACCCGGCAGGTCACCGAGCTCGCCGGCCATGAACCCGACGACGGAGTCCGGGATGTCGTACTTGTCCGGGTTCTGCTCGAAGTCGACCGGGTCGGCGTTCACCGCGGCGAGCTGCAGCGCGAGGTCACCGACCACCTTCGACGACGGCGTGACCTTCGTCGGGCGTCCGAGGATCCGGTTCGCCGCGGCGTACCAGTCCTCGACCTGCTCGAACCGGTCGCCCAGGCCGAGGGCGATCGCCTGCTGGCGGAGGTTCGACAGCTGACCACCGGGGATCTCGTGCTTGTAGACCCGACCCGTCGGGCCGGGCAGCCCGGACTCGAACGGGGCGTAGGCCCGACGGACCGCCTCCCAGTAGGGCTCGAGGTCACCGACCGCGTCGAGGGACAGTCCGGTGTCGCGCTCCGTGTGGGCCAGGGCGGCGACCAGCGCGGACATGCTCGGCTGGCTCGTCGTGCCGGCCATCGGCGCCGAGGCGACGTCCACCGCGTCCGCACCGGCACGCGCGGCGGCGAGGAGCGTCGCGAGCTGCCCACCGGCGGTGTCGTGCGTGTGCACGTGCACGGGCTGGTCGAAGCGCTCGCGCAGCGCGCCGACGAGCTTCTCGGCGGCGCCGGCGCGGAGCAGGCCGGCCATGTCCTTGATGCCGATGACGTGCGCGCCGGCCTCGACCATCTGCTCCGCCAGGCGGAGGTAGTAGTCCAACGTGTACAGGTCCTCGGCAGGATCGAGGAGGTCGGCGGTGTAGCAGAGCGCCGCTTCGGCGACGGCCGTGCCGGTCGCGAGCACTGCCTCCAGGGCCGGTCGCAACTGGCTGACGTCGTTGAGCGCGTCGAACACGCGGAAGACGTCGACGCCCGTGGCGGCGGCCTCGGCGACGAACGCGTCCGTCACCTCGGTCGGGTACGGGGTGTAGCCGACCGTGTTGCGGCCGCGCAGCAGCATCTGGATCGGGATGTTCGGCATCGCCTCGCGCAGCGAGGCCAGGCGCTCCCACGGGTCCTCGCCGAGGAACCGGAGGGCGACGTCGTACGTCGCTCCGCCCCAGGCCTCGACGCTCAGCAGCTGCGGCGTGAGCCGCGCGACGTACGGTGCGACGGCGACGAGGTCCTTCGTGCGGACACGGGTGGCGAGCAGCGACTGGTGCGCGTCCCGCATCGTCGTCTCCGTCACGGCGAGCCGGGTCTGGGCGCGGAGTGCCTTCGCCCACTCGGCCGGACCCTGCGCCTGCAGCAGGTCGCGCTGGCCCTCGGGCACCGGGGCGCTGAGGTCGAGGGCGGGGAGCTTGGCGCTCGGGTCGGTGACCAGCGGCGACCGGTCACCGTTCGGCTTGTTCACCGTGACGTCGGCCAGCCAGTTCAGGACCTTGGTGCCGCGGTCCTTCGACACGTGGCCGCTGAACAGCTGCGGACGCTCCTCGATGAACTTCGTCGAGACGTCGCCGCGGGCGAAGTCGGGGTCCTCGAGCACGGCCTGCAGGAACGGGATGTTCGTGCTCACGCCGCGGATGCGGAACTCGGCGAGGGCACGCTTCGCACGGGCGACGGCAGTCGGGAAGTCGCGTCCGCGGCACGTCATCTTGGCGAGCATCGAGTCGAAGTGCGGGCTGATCTGCGCACCGGTGGCGACCGTGCCGCCGTCCAGGCGCACGCCGGCGCCACCGGGGCTGCGGTACGTGGTGATGCGGCCGGTGTCCGGCCGGAAGCCCTGCGTGGGGTCTTCGGTCGTGATGCGGGTCTGCAACGCGGCCCCGTGCACGGAGACGGTGTCCTGCGACAGGCCGAGGTCGGCGAGCGACTCGCCCGAGGCGATGCGCATCTGCGACTGCACCAGGTCGACGTCGGTGACCTCTTCGGTGACGGTGTGCTCGACCTGGATGCGCGGGTTCATCTCGATGAAGACGTGCTGACCCTCGCGCTCGCCCTCGGTGTCGAGCAGGAACTCGACGGTGCCGGCGTTCACGTAGCCGATCGAGCGGGCGAAGGCGACCGCGTCGCGGTGCAGAGCCCGGGCGACGGCGGGGTCGAGGTTCGGCGCCGGGGCGATCTCGACGACCTTCTGGTTGCGGCGCTGCACGGAGCAGTCCCGCTCGAACAGGTGGATCGTCCCCGCTTCGGTGCCCGTTGCGTCGGCGAGGATCTGCACCTCGATGTGCCGCGGCCGGATCACCGCCTGCTCGAGGAACATGGTCGGGTCGCCGAACGCACTGTCGGCCTCGCGCATCGCTGCTTCGAGCGCTGCACGGAGTTCGGGCTTGGTCTCGACCCGGCGCATGCCACGACCGCCACCACCGGCGACGGCCTTGGCGAACACCGGGAACCCGATTGCGTCGGAGCCGGCGATGAGCTCCTCGATGTCGCGACTCGCCGGGGTGCTCGCGAGGACCGGGACGCCGGCCGCGATCGCGTGCTCCTTCGCGGTCACCTTGTTGCCGGCCATCTCGAGCACGTGTTCGCCCGGACCGATGAAGGTGATGCCGGCTGCCGCGGCCGCGGCGGCGAGCTCCGGGTTCTCGGACAGGAAGCCGTACCCGGGGTAGATCGCGTCGGCGCCCGACTCGCGCGCCACGCGGATGATCTCGGAGACGTCCAGGTACGCCCGGACCGGATGGCCACGCTCACCGATCAGGTAGGCCTCGTCGGCCTTCAGGCGATGCAGGGAGTTCCGGTCTTCGTAGGGGTAGACGGCGACGGTGCGCGCCCCCAGTTCGTACGCGGCACGGAATGCGCGGATGGCGATCTCACCACGGTTCGCCACGAGGATCTTGCTGAACACGACGTCCCTTTCAGCCCGGGTTGAGGTGAGACAACCCTAGTGGCGGTAACGTTGCTGATCGTGCATGTACTCAGCGTGAGCTCCCTCAAGGGCGGTGTCGGCAAGACGACGGTGACGCTCGGCCTGACTTCGGCCGCCTTCGCCAAGGGACTGCGCACGCTGGTGGTGGATCTCGACCCGCAGTCCGACGTCTCCACCGGCCTCGACATCAACCTCGCCGGACACCTCAACGTGGCCGACGTCCTCGAGAACCCGAAGGAGAAGATCGTCCGTCAGGCGATCGCCCCCTCCGGGTGGACGAAGGGCTCGCAGGGCAAGATCGACGTCATGGTCGGGTCGCCCTCCGCGATCAACTTCGACGGGCCGCACCCCTCCATCCGCGACATCTGGAAGCTCGAAGAGGCCCTGGCCAACGTCGAGCAGGACTACGAGCTCGTGCTCATCGACTGCGCACCGTCGCTGAACGCGCTGACCCGCACCGCGTGGGCAGCGTCCGACCGCGTCACCGTCGTCACCGAGCCCGGCCTGTTCTCCGTCGCCGCAGCCGACCGAGCGCTGCGAGCCATCGAGGAGATCCGCCGCGGACTCTCCCCGCGCCTGCAGCCGCTCGGCATCATCGTGAACCGTGCCCGCGTCCAGTCGCTCGAGCACCAGTTCCGCATCAAGGAACTCCGCGACATGTTCGGGCCGCTCGTCCTGTCGCCGCAGCTGCCCGAGCGCACCTCGCTGCAGCAGGCGCAGGGTGCCGCGAAGCCGCTGCACGTGTGGCCCGGCGAGTCCGCGCAGGAGATGGCGCGCAACTTCGACCAGCTGCTCGAGCGCATCATGCGGACCGGCAAGATCGGGCCGTACGCCGACGGTTCGGGTGCCGTAGGCGCGTAGGGCGCTGCCGCGCGGGCGCGACGCGCTGCTCACGTCCGCCGAGCGGTCACCAACTGTCGGCCGACCGCCGCGCGGACGACGGTTCGTGACCACTCGACGACGCTCACACGGCGGTTAGTGACCACGCGCCGACTGCCAGGAGGCCCGTCTCTGCCCCGGCAGACACGCCCGGCCCCGGCTCGCCCAACGGTCACAACATCCCGCTCACGTCCGCCGAGCGGTCACCAACTGTGGGCCGGCGGCCGCGCGGACGACGGTTCGTGACCACTCGGCGACGCGCACACGACGGTGCGTGACCACTCGGGGCGATCCGCGGGACGAGAACCTGGTCAGGAAGCGCGGGAAGCGCGACGCGCGGCGAGCTCGTCGGACGGGTCGGCCGCTGCAGAAGCGTCGAGCTCGACCAAGGAGGTCTCGACCTCGCGCAGGACCTTGCCGACCGCGATGCCGAAGACACCCTGACCGCGGGACACCAGGTCGATGACCTCGTCGTCCGAGGTGCACAGATAGACCGAGGCGCCGTCGGACATCAGCGTGGTCTGGGCGAGGTCGGACACGCCCGACTCGCGGAGCTGGTTCACGGCGGTGCGGATCTGCTGCAGCGAGATGCCGGTGTCGAGCAGGCGCTTCACGAGCTTGAGCACGAGGATGTCGCGGAACCCGTACAGGCGCTGCGACCCGGAGCCGGCAGCGCCGCGGATGGTGGGCTGCACGAGTTCGGTGCGTGCCCAGTAGTCGAGCTGTCGGTACGAGATGCCGGCTGCACGTGCGGCGACGGTGCCGCGGTAGCCGTTCTGCTCGTCGTGCTCGGGGAGGCCGTCGGTGAAGAGCAGCCCGAGGTCGTACCGCGTCGTGTCCGACTCGGTGCCTGGGGTGTCGTTCCCACTCATGCGCTTGCCTTCCACGACGATCGAGCTCCCACCCGAAGGTTCAACGACGGGTTGAGAGTTGTTCCGAGGTCAACGGTAGCGACTCCGACCGCTCCCGCGCGGGACATCCGACTCGGCGCGTCCGGCGTGTCGAGGATACGCCCCACCCACTGACGCACAAGCCCCCGCGGAGCACCGGAACGGATCATGGGTCGAGACGACCGATCGCCGCGCGGATGAGGCTCGAGCGGATGACCTCGAGCTGGACGGCGATCTCGCGTGCCAGTTCCGTGGCCTTCGCCCGCGACGTCGCATCGCCCCGGCGGGACACGGGCATGAGTGCGGATTCGATGAGTCCGACCTCGCGCTCGGCGGTGCTGCGGAGCGTGCGCAGGTGCCGCGGCTCGATGCCGGTCCGCTGCAGCTCGACGAGTGCCTTGAGGACGGACACGCTGTCCTCGCCGTAGGTCTCGGTGGCCGGGAGCAGTGATGCGGAGACCGCGTCGGCCAGGAGCATCGGGGACGCGCCGGCCGCTCGGGCCGTCTCGTCGCGGGTGTACCGACGCTCGCGCCCGAGGATCGAGGGACGCGGGGCGTCCCCACCGCCCGGCAGGACGGGCTCGCGACCGGCGTCGAGGTCGGCGAGGTAGTCCTTGATGACCTTGAGCGGCAGGTAGTGGTCGCGCTGCAGGCCGAGGATCACCCGGAGGCGGTCGACGTCGGCCGCCGAGAACTTGCGGTACCCACTGGCCGTGCGGATCGGCGTGACGAGCTCGCGCTCTTCGAGGAAGCGCAGCTTGGAACTCGACAGGTCCGCGAACTCGGGCTTGAGGCGAGCGAGGACCTGCCCGATCGTGAGCAGGTCCGGTGCCGCTGACCCCGCCCGGGCCGCAGCGGACCGTGCGGCCACTACGCGTTCGCCAGGCGCGCCAGGTCGACCCGGGACGCGTAGAACGTCAGGCGGAACTTGCCGACCTGGACCTCTGCCCCGTCGGTGAGCGGTGCTTCGTCGATGCGGTCACCGTCGAAGTACGTGCCGTTGAGCGAACCGTTGTCCTTGACGGTGAACGCCGTGCCGTGCCGCAGGAACTGCGCGTGCTTGCGCGACACCGTGACGTCGTCGAGGAAGATGTCGGCGTCGGGGTGTCGACCCGCCGTCGTGACGTCGGAGTCGAGGAGGAACCGCGCACCCACGTTCGGACCGCGGCGCACGACGAGCAGCGCCGATCCGGACGGCAGGGCGTTGACCGCCTCGCGCTCTTCCGCTGAGACACCGGACTCGGCGGTGAGCGCCGCGCCCATGTCCATGCTGAAGGTCAACGTGGTGTCGACCAGCCGCTGCTCCGGGGTCTTCTGACCGTCCGGCTGCGGGACCACTGGATCTGGCATCGGTGGACCTCCTCCTCTTGGCCCACCAGCGTATCGGAAAGGAGGGCTCCAGCGGCAGCCCCGAACTGGGCCTGTGGACGATCGTCCGCGGTGCGCGAACGCGCGGCCCGGGTTCAGCGACCGCGCGCGAGCAACCAGAGCAGGTACGGGGCGCCGACGACACCCGTCACGACGCCGACGGGCAGGGCGTTGCCGGGGATCGCGAACTGGGCGATGAGGTCGCTGCCGAGGGTGATCGCCGCTCCCACCGCGGCTGCCGGCCCGAGGGCGACGCGGCCGCCGCCGACGAGCCGACGGGCGATCGGCGCCGCCATCAGTGCGACGAACGACACCGGCCCCGCCGTGGCGACCGCAGCGGCGGTCAGGCACACCGCGGTGAGGAGCAGCAGCACCTTCGCGCGGTCCGGCCGGAGCCCGAGGGCCGCCGAGACCTCGTCGCCGAGCGTCAGGACGGTCAGGCGCGACGACTGCAGCAGGGCCAGCAGGAAGAGCACGACGAACGCGACACCGAGCACGCCGACCAGGTTCCGGTCGACGGCGTTCAGACTGCCGGACAACCACAGCAGCGCGGTGCCGGCCTGGGTGACGGTGCCGCTGGTGAGCATCCACCCCGTGATGCTCAGGCAGATCGCCGAGACGCCGATCCCGACGAGCACGACGCGGTTGCCGGTGATCCCCCGCCGCCAGGCCAGTCCGGCGATCACGATCGACACCACGACCGCGCCGACGAGCACGACCGAGAACAGGGTGACGCCGGACGCCCCGAACAGCACGATCGCGGTGAGCCCCGCAGCACTGGCACCCGAGGTGATGCCGATGACGTCCGGGCTCGCGATCGGGTTGCGGACGACGCTCTGCACGATGGCGCCCGCGACCCCCAGGCTGGCGCCGACCAGGACCGCACCGAACACCCGGGGGCCGCGCAGCTGTCCGATGACGAAGTCCGAGATGCGGTCGCCCTGGCCGAACAGCGCGCCGACCACCTGCGCCGGGGCGAGCGGGATCGAGCCGACCCCGAGACCGATGAGCACCAGCGCGACGAGCACGACGACGACGGCCGCCAGGACCACGAGCTCACGCCGGGCACCGACGAGCTCGTGCCGGACACCGGCCGACCGACGGACACGACTCACAGGCCCCGCACCGCCCTCGACCGCACGAGCGCGATGAACACCGGCGCACCGATGAGGGCCGTGACGATGCCGACCTGCAGCTCCCCCGGGTACGCCACGACGCGACCGATGACGTCGGCCACCAGCAGCAGCGCCGGCGCGACGATCGCGGACAGCAGGATGGTCCACCGGTGGTCGGGGCCGCTCAGCCGACGGACGGCGTGCGGGACGGCGAGCCCGACGAAGGCGATCGGCCCCGCTGCGGCCACGGCCGAGCCGGCGAGCAGCACGGTCACGAGTCCGCCGACGGCCCGGACGAGCACGACGCGTTGCCCGAGCGACGCCGCGAGCTCGTCGCCGAGGGCGAGCGTGTTGAGCGAGCGGCCCAGGCCGAACGCGATCGCGAGACCGATCAGCACCGGCGCCGTGATGATGCCGGCGGTGCCGAGGTCCTTGCCGGCGAGGGCACCCACCTGCCAGAACCGCAGCTGGTCGAGCAGGCTCGCGTTCGTGACGAGCACCGCCGTCGTGATCGACGACAGCGCGGCGGCGACCACGGCACCGGACAGCGCGAGGCCGACCGGCGACAGTCCGCGCCGGGCGACGGCGGCGATCCCGTAGACGAGCAGTGCGGCCAGGGCAGCACCGAGGAAGGCGAACGGCAGGTAGGCGGCCGTGCCGCTCACCCCGAAGAGCGCGATGCCGGCGACCACGGCGAGGGCCGCCCCGGAGTTGATGCCGAGGACGCTCGGGTCGGCGAGCGGGTTGCGGGTCACGCCCTGCATCACCGCGCCGGCGACACCGAGGGCGGCACCCGCGAGGAGCCCGACGACGGTGCGCGGGACACGGTTGCCGAGCACGATCAGCCCGATCTCGTCGTTCCGCCCCGGGTGCAGGACGGTGTCGAGCACGGTGTGGAGCGGGATCGGCCGGGATCCGTAGGCGATCGACAGCGCGCACGCTACGGCGAGGACGACGACGGCCAGCACGGTCGCCCCGACCAGACGGGAGACGGAGGCGGGCGCCGGTGGCGCGGACGTGGAGGAGCGCATGGGAAGTAAGGCAACCCTAATGGACACCCGGGCGACCGAACCGGCAGGCCACTCGGCGTCCCCCGAGCAAGCCCGGAGCAGTCGCTGGGTCCGTTCATAGGCTCGTCATTGGATCGCCGCCTGTACTGGTCTCCATCGACACCCGCCCGGGTCGTCGAGGGACGACCGGAGAGCACCGATGAACGAGACCCCGAACCCCGCCGCCGACGCCGACCGCGAGCACGACGAGCAGGGCACCGCCCGGACCGACGGCACGCAGCAGCAGCGGCAGCAGCAGGCGTACGGGATGAGCTGGGAGGCACCCCACGCCGACCCCGCCACCCTCCGTCCGGCCTACGCCTTCGACGGCTCCGGGCCGTACCTGTACGGCCCGGACGGCTCCGGCCCCTACGCCTACTCCCCCGACGGCCGCGGCCCGTACCTGATCGGCAGCCCGGCGCTCACCGGCACCCACCACGCCTGGGCGCACACCGCGGCGACGGCGAACCACCCGGGAGCGAGCACGAAGCGCCCGCGTCGCCTCGGGCTGATGATCGGCTCCGGCATCGCGGCCCTCGCGATCGTCGGCGCCGCCGGCGGCACGGCCCTCGGCCTGTCCTCGCAGAGCACGACCACGACGTCGAGCCAGTCGCAGGGCACCACGACGCTGCCCGACACCGGCAGCGGCACGGGCAGCAGCGACGGCACGAACGGCTTCACCGTCCCCGGAGACGGCAGCGGAACCGGCAGCGGCACCGACGGCAGCGGCACCACGGGCAACGGCACCGACGGCAGCACCGGCACGAGCACCGAGTCCGCCGCCACCGCAGCGACCGCCGCCCAGAAGAAGGGCGTCGTGACGATCAACACCGTCCTGAACTACGACGAGTCCTCGCAGGCGGCCGGCACCGGCATGATCCTCAGCTCGAACGGCACGGTCCTGACGAACAACCACGTCATCCAGGGCGCCACGAGCATCACCGTCACCGACGAGACCACCGGCAAGGAGTACAAGGCGGACGTGGTCGGTACCGACGCCACGAACGACGTCGCCGTCCTGAAGCTCGAGGACGCCTCCGGCCTGTCCACCGTCACGCTCGACGACGACGGCGAGCCGAGCACCGGTGACACCGTCACCGACGTCGGCAACGCCGAGGGCACGGGCAACCTCGTCGCCGCCGAGGGCACCGTCACGGCCACCGACCAGGACATCCAGGTGCAGAGCGAGTCCGGCACCGGGACCGAGTCGCTGTCCGGTCTGATCGAGATCGCGGCGAACATCGTCTCCGGCGACTCCGGCGGCCCCGTCGTCGACAGCGAGGGCGAGGTCGTCGGCATGGCGACCGCAGCGTCCTCGGGCACCGCGGACGTCACCGGCTACGCCATCCCGATCACCACCGCGAAGGCGATCGCCGAGAAGATCCTGGCCGGGGAATCCTCGAGCACGATCACCATCGGCCTGCCCGCGTTCCTCGGGGTCCAGGTCAGCAGCACCGCGAGCACCACGGGCGGCGTCGCCGTCGCCGGCACGGTCAAGGGTTCCGGTGCCGCGAGCGCCGGCCTGGCCGAGGGCGACACGATCACGAGCCTCGGCGGCAAGACGGTCACCACCTCGGACGAGCTCACCGCGGCCGTGCAGTCGCACTCCGTCGGCGACAAGGTCGTGGTCGGCTACACCGACAGCTCCGGCGCCGCCAAGACCGTCACCGTCACCCTGACCGCCGGCCCGGCCGCGTAAGCAGAAGCAGAAGCAGAAGCAGAAGCGCGAGCGCGCGCCGCCTCAGCCGAGCAGCGCCCGCACCACCGACCGGTACACGTTGGCCGGGGAGTCCGTCTGGAAGACGGTCTCCCCGGCTTCCGTCTTGCCCACGCGGGCGAAGCCGATCCCCTCGGCACGCACGATCGTCACGGGCTTCGGCTTGCCCGGTCGACGCAGGTACGACACCGTCCACGGCGCCGCCCAGAAGCGCGCGAGCCGCGGGTCCGCCTCGACGAGGGCCTCCGGCAGGTCCGGTGCGTCGGAGCCGCCGGCCAGCCGGCGGCCGAGCAGGTGCCCTGGGAGCGACCCCGTGCGGAACGGGAAGGTCCACGTCGGGCCGATGCCGAGCCTCCCGGCCGTCAGCGCGACCGCGCGGTCCGGCGTGACGGACGCGACCACCGCGCCCGCCTCGGCGGTCCCGTCCACGACGGTCTGCGACCAGGCCTGGAGGCGCGACTCGCCACCGCCCTGCAGGTGCTGTTCCAGCGTGACCGGCTGGGCATCGCCCTGCCACGGCTCGAGCAGGGTCTGGGTCGACTCCGGCAGCGTGCCGAGTCGGCCGACGAGGCCTGCTTCGATGAGTTCGCGGCCCGCCGCGGTGCGGAGGAGCGTCGGGTTCCACCGGCGTCCGGCGAGGCTCTTGAGCGTGCCGACGGCGTCGGCGCTCAGGCGGGGGCCGTCGAGCTCCGGGCCGGGTGCCGGGGTGGGCAGCGGCTCGAGGTCGCGCTCGGGGCGGACCGGGGACGGCTCGGTGGCGCGGACACTCTCGAGGACCGCGAACACGAGCTCGTCGGTCTCGAGCAGGCGTGCCAGGGGGCGTTCGATCGTCAGGTCGACGCGGTGCCGCCCGGTGACGAAGAGCAGGTGCGCACCCGCGACGTCGCCGTGTTCGTCGGGACGCACGTACTCGACCAGGCGCGCGGGAGCCCCGGCAGCGGTCCAGGTGTCGCAGCCGACGAGCAGCAGCCCTTCGACGGAACCGGGCAGTCTCGCGAGGAGGCCCGTGTTCTCGTCGCCGATCGCGCGGTCGCTGGGTCGGGATCGGACGGTGAGGACGATGTCGTCGCCGGTGACGCGCAGGTCCGCCTGGGCAGAGTCCTCGCGGCGCCACTGGTCGGGGCGGCGGAGGGTGAGGCGGGCGGTGCGGTCCTCGGTGCCGAGCGGGACGGGGACTGCCATGGCACGAGGCTACGTCGGGTGCGGGGTGCGGAGGGGTGCGGCTCGCCGTGCGCGCGCGGGCGGGCGCGTGCGCTCCGCCCGGTGCGAGGTTGACCACTCCGTGCCGCGCAACAACCTCGCACCGGGCGGACAACCTCGCACCGAGCCGCCACTCGCGCGCGTCAGCGGCGGGGCGCGCGCGGGGGTGGGGGCGGCGGGACGGGCTTTGCGGCGACGACGTCGTCGAGCCGGACCTCGACCGGGCCGCGGCGGGTGGCGATCGTCACGGTGTCGGGGGTGCGGGCGACGAGGTCCCCGAGGGCGTCCTGTGCGCCGTCACCGTGGTGCGCCCGGACCACGAGCCGGACCCCGATCGCGGCAGCGTGGAGCACGCCGAGCGCACGGACCCGCGCGATCGCAGCCTGTTCCTCGGTGCTCACCCGCCCAGCGTAGGGGCCGCCTAGAGTGAGGGGATGGCCAAGGCTCGCGTGGACAGCTGGATCTGGGCGGTGCGGATCACCAAGACCCGCTCCGCTGCGACCGCCGCGTGCAAGGCCGGGCACGTCCGGGTGAACGGGGAGCGCGCGAAGCCCGCGCAGCCGATCGGCCCCGGCGACGAGGTCCGGGTGCGGCAGAACGGCTTCGACCGGATCGTCGTCGTCACGGGCATCATCCTGAAGCGGACGAGCGCCCCCGAGGCCGCGAAGCACTTCGAGGACAAGACCCCGCCGCGGCTGTCCAAGGAAGAGGCGGGGTTCGTGCCGATGCGCGACCGCGGTGCCGGACGCCCGAGCAAGCGGGAGCGCCGCGACCTCGAGAAGCTCCGCGGCTACTGACGCCCGTCGCTAGACGAAGCGGACGGTCTGCTGCAGTCGGTCGCGGATCTCGAACACGTCGACCGATCCGGGCGGGGACCACACGCCGTTCAGCACCTGCCCGAGCGCACTGCGGCGGACGACCAGGGCAGTCGGCTTCTTCGGGGAGCCGACGAGCTGCACGTCGACCTCGACCGCGGAGTCCGGCACGACGAGCAGCCGGCCGGTGAACCGCACCCGGGTCTGCTTCTGCACGGCACGGGCGGCGCGGACGAGTTCCTTCACCGGACGCTCGCCGGGCGCCAGGGTCTCCCCGACGATGTCGCCGTGCTCGACCCGGACCGGGGCTCCCCAGTCGATCGACTCGACGGCCCAGAGCCCGCTCGGGGTCAGGACGGCGTGGTCGAGCTTGCCCTCGGCCCCGGCGTCGAGGTCGTGCCAGACGGTGACGCCGATGCCCATGTCCGAGACGATCGAGGCGGTGGCCTCTTCGGCGAGCGCTTCGCCGAGGAGCCGTCGGATGTGCCGGGGCGCGGAACGGATGAGGGTGGGGTCGTAGGGGTCCTCGATGGGGTCGCCGAGTCCGACCCATTCGCGTTCTGCCTGCAGGAAGACCTCGCGGGAGCGTCCGCCGGGGTGTCCGTGGGACCGGGCGCGGGGGCGGGTGTCGCGACGGGCTGACGGGGGTGCGTAGGCGTCGCGACCGGTGTCGGGCCTCCCGGTCGACGAACCGGACGCACCGGACGTGCTGAACGGACCGGCGCCGCCGCTGCTGAACGAGCCGCGCGAGCCGGCGTCGTAGGCGCGGCGCGCTGCGGGCGTGCCGATGCGCTCCCAGGCGAGCTGGACGCGGCGGAAGTGCTGGGCGTCGCCGCCGAGGTCGGGGTGGGATTCGCGGGCGGCGCGCCGGTAGGCGCGGCGGAGCGCGTCGTCGTCGGCGGTCGCGGGGACGCCGAGGACTTCGTACGGGGTGGCGTCGGCCGGGCTGTCGGTCATGGCCCTGCGACATTACCCGAGGCAGGGTACGAGTCCGCCGCGTGGTTGCTGGGGACGGCCTGGAGGAACGGATGGACTCGACCCCACCGGCTGCGGTCAGCGGCTGGTCGCCTCCACCACCCCGAACGCGACGGGCGCGTCGAGGAACCGCGCGTACCGGGCGGCGGCCGCCTCGAGCGCGCGCACCGATGCCGTGTCGAGTGCCGCGAAGGGTGTGACGGTGACGGCCACCCCGCTGGCGCGCTCGGTCCGCTTCCAGGTGCCGACGACCCGCCCGCGGACGACGGCCATCGGCAGGAACATGCCGTTGGAGCCCGGGACGACCCGGTCGGCGTGTGCGGGGTCGAGCTGGGCGGAGCGGTCGGCGTACCCGAGCAGGTACTCGTCGAACCCGGGCAGCAGGTGGCCGGTGGGTGTGCCACTGGTGGTGGGACGGTCGGCGAGCGCGAGGAGCCCGTCGCCGAGGTCCTCGACGGTGTCGCCGGCGGCGGCTCGGGCGCGGCGGAGGTCACCCAGCGGGAGCTTCGTCCAGCTGGCGGCGTCGGCCTCGGTGGCGGGGCCCCGGCCGCGCAGGTACCCGAGCAGGACCCGGCGGAGTGCCTCCTCGGGGTCGGGGACCTCGGTGAGCGCCGGTGCCCACTCGTCGAGGAGCACGAGTCCCTGGCCGACGCGGGCGGTGGGGCCCCAGGCGACGAGTCCCTCTTGCGAGAGCTGCAGCAGCAGGTGGTAGCCGCGGCCGGCGGTGGGGTCGATGCCGGCGGCGCGGTACTCGTCGAAGAGTTCGTCGCGGACGAGGGCGCGGCGGCCGGACAGTGCGGCGACGGTGGTGTCCCGTGCTCGGTCGAGCAGGGGTTGGTCGATGCCGAGTTCGGTGGCGCGTCGGGCGACGCTGCGCAGGGTCCGTTCGGCGGTCAGGGAGAGCAGGAGCCGGAGGTCGTCGGGGCGCATGGCGTGCAGGGTGCCCCGCATCGGCCACGAGCGGACGAGCTCGCCGCGGTCGAAGGCGGCGCGGACGTCGTCACGGGTGGCTCCGGGTGCGCGGACCCCGATGGCCCAGAGCACCTGGCCGAGGTCCTGCCCCTGCACGGCGGTCATCCGTTCGACCGCACCGGTGGGGCCGAGGCCGGCGACGGCGATCCCCTGCGCGGCGAGCCGCAGCGTGCGGAGCTGCGCAGGGGTCGGGGTCACGCGACGGCGGCGGCGATGGCGTCGGCGTGCTGCTCGATGTAGGCGACGTCGGCCCGGTACAGGTCGGCGTGCCCGTGCGCCAGGTCGCTGACGAACTTCGGGTTGCCGGCGGCGGCCTCGGTCTCCATGGTGGTGACCATCGCGACGAGGGACGCGGCCATCGTCTCGGCGAGGACGCTGCGGGAGCGGTCGTCGAGGTCGTAGGCGCGGCAGAACTCCGCGGCACGGGCGAGCCGGTCGTCGAGGTCCGGGGCGGTCATGCCCTCGACGGCGCCGGTGGTGAACGGGGCGAACCGGTACACGGCACTCGCGACGTCCCAGACCCGGGGACCGGGGTGTGCGGTGTCGAAGTCGATGAGCCCCACGGCCTGGATGCCGTCGTAGACGCAGTTGTACGGGGCGAAGTCGCCGTGCACGATCGTCTCGACGGGGGTGCGTTCGGCCTGTGACCAGCAGTCGCGTGCCCCGTCACGCGGGAACGTGGTCGCGGCGTCGTGGAAGTGCCGGAGCAGTCGTGCGCTCGTGACGAGGGCGGCTTCGCTCGCGACGTCCTCGGTCCACGGGTACTCCCCGGCGACCCCGGGGACGAACGACACCGTCTCGAGGGTGTCGCCGTGCTCGATCGGTTCCGGTGCCGCGACGAACCCTTGTTCGTGCAGGTGTGCGAGCAGCCGGTGGACGGTCGGTGTCCACGGTCCGGCCGGGCGGTGGACTCGGTCGTCGGCCCTGGTGATCCGCTCCATGGGGAACCTCCTGTGTGTGCGTCTCCGTTGACGTCCGGCCAGCGTATCGACGTGCGCCGCCGCGTGTGACCCGGTGGTGTGAACAACACGTCACGTGACGGCATGCAGCGTTGCATGCAAGGGCGTACGATCGTGCACCGTGGAGCAGCACACGACGACCCAGGCCGCATCCGACCGCGCGTACGACCACGTCAAACGGGCGATCATCCGCGGCGACCTCCCCGGTGGCACCGCGATCAGCGAGAACGCCCTGTGCCAGGAGATCGGGGTGTCCCGCACCCCCGTGCACGAGGCCTTCCTGCGCCTGGCCGCCGAGGACCTGCTCACCCTGGAGTCCCGCAAGGGTGCGGTGGTGCGCCCGATGTCCCCGAACGAGGCGGCGGACGTACTGGAGATGCGCGAGGCGATCGAGGCCACGGCGGCGACCCGCGTCGTGACCGACGGCCGCGTGGCGGACGTCACCCCGGGCCTCCAGGCCATGCTGGCGGAGCAGGAGCAGGCGGTCGCGACGGGCGACGTCGACCGGTTCATCGAGGTCGACGCGGCGTTCCACGGTGCGGTGATCGGCGCGTCGCGGAACGCGATCGCGGTGCGCTTCGCACAGACGCTCCGTGACCGGCAGAACCGGCTCCGACACCAGCTGATGCGGGTGCAGCCGTCGCAGCTGCAGGCCTCGCTCGACGACCACCGAGCCCTCGCGGCAGCCCTGGCAGCAGGCGACGCGGCCCGCTACGCCGAGGTCCTGCACGACCACGTCGCCTCGCACCGGGGTGCCCTGTGAGCGCGACGGGGAGCATCCCCACCACCGGCTCGCTGTCCGTCCCCTCGGCGCGCGTGATGCCCTGGGTCGCGGTGTGGGGCGCGGTGTTCGTCTGCTCGTGGGGCGGCAACCAGTTCTCACCCCTGCTGCTCATGTACGAGGGCCGCGAGCACTACTCGTCGGTCGTCGTCAACGTCTTCCTGGGCGTCTACGTGCTCGGGCTCGCGCCGGCGCTGCTCGTCGCCGGGTCCCTGTCCGACCGGCACGGCCGCAAGCCCCTCATGCTCGCCGCCATCGTGTCCGCCGTCGTCGGCAGCGGACTGCTCGCACTCGGACCGCTCGGCCCCGGGTTCCTGGCAGCCGGACGACTGTTCTCCGGCATCACCGTCGGCATCGCGATGGCCGTCGGCAACAGCTGGGTGAAGGAGCTGTCGCAGGGACGCTTCGACCCCGCCGCCGACGCCGGGTCCGGTGCCCGCCGGGCCTCGCTGGCGTTCACGCTCGGTTCGGCCTCCGGCGCGCTGGTGGCCGGACTCATCGCACAGTGGGGCCCGATCCCCGAGGTGCTGCCCTTCCTGGTCCACATCGTCGTCGCCCTGCCCTTCGCCGTCGTCGTCTGGCGCACCCCCGAGACCAACCGCTCCGGCGGTGTCCCCGGTCCGTGGTGGCGCCAGCTGCGGGTGCCGAGCGCCGGGCACCGACGGTTCACCCGCGTGGTGCTCGTCACCGCCCCGTGGATCTTCGGCTCGGCGGCGATCGGGTACGGCTACCTGCCGACCCGGCTCACCGGAGCCACCGGCGCGTGGGGCCTGCTGTTCGCCACCGCCGCGACCGTCGTCGCCCTCGGGGTGTCCAGTGCGGTCCAACCCCTCGCGCGGCGCGTGCACTCGCTGACCTCGGCCCGCGGGCTCACGACGGCACTCGCGTGCATGACCGCCGGCATCGCCGTGGTCGTCGTCGCGATCGAGCTGCAGTCCGTCGTGGTCGGACTCGTCGCGAACGTCGTCATCGGCGTCGGGATCGGGCTCGCCCTGGTGTCGTCGCTGCTCGAGGTGCAGCGGATCGCGGGGTCCCGCGACCTGGCCGGACTGACCGGGGTGTTCTACGCGGCGGCGTACGCGGGGTTCCTGGCGCCGGCCGTGATCGCGGCGATCGCGAACGTCGTGGCGCTGCCGGTCGTCCTCTGGGTGATCGTCGGACTCGGCGTCGTGTCGTGGTGCGCGGTGCTCGTGTCGTCGCGGCGGTACCTGCCGACGGCGTAGGCGCGCGGTGACGCGGGCGCGGGGGCGCGGGGGCGCGGGCGTGCGCCGCACCGTGCACGGTCCGTCAGTCCGTGCGACACCGGCCGCTCGGTGCGAGGTTGATGCGGCGCACGGAGCGATCAAGCCAGCACCGAACGAACGACCTCGCACCGTGCGCCGACGGCGTACCGCCGCTAGAACTGGTCGCGCAGCCAGGACGGCCCGTGCACCACGGCACCGAGCGCCTCGACGCGGGCACGGAGCTCGCGATCAGCCGTGACGACCACGACGGGACCGTCGCCGGCCTCGACCGCCGCACGAGCGGCGTCCACGATGGCGTCGTCCCCCGAGCCCGGCGCCGCGACGACGTCGAGTGCACGGGGCAGTGCACGGGGCAGTGCGCCGTCCGACGACCCGGAGGCACCCCGGGCCTCGCGGGCCTCGCCCTCGAGCACCACGGTCCACCGCGGCCACCAGCGAGCGAACGGCAGCGCCAGCACGTCGGCGGTCACCCCGGACTCGGCGAGCGCCGTCACGGACGACAGCAGGCGTGCAGCGGCTCCCGCCCGGTCCTTCCACCAGCCGTCGGGCACGCTGCCGACGACGTTCGCCGCGTCGACGACGACGTGCGGGGTGGTGGTGAGGGACGCGCGGAGCGCCGGCCACGACCTCCCGAACCCGGGGTGGAGCGGCAGGTCGTCGACCTCGTCGACGGGGATCCAGGACAGGGCGAGGCTCTCGCGGTCCGCGATCACCGGTTCGAACGGCCGAGCGGCACGCCCCACCACGGTCGTGTAGGTCCAGAACCCGAGGTCGAGGAGTGCCGTGTGGCGCAGGTCGACGCCGTCGTGCGGCACACCGGCTTCCTCGGCGGACTCGCGGAGCGCACCGGTGACGGCCTCCTCGCCATGGTGCCGTGCGCCGCCGGGGATGCCCCACGTGCCGCCGTGGTGGCTCCACTCGACGCGGTGCTGCAGGAGCACGCGTCCGGCACCGTCGTCGACGAGCAGCCCTGCGGCGCCGAAGAGTCCCCAGGCCTTGGTGCCGTCGGGGCCGACCGCCCAGGCGTCGCCGGGGTCGCGGGGGCCCGGTGGCGGTCCGGGAGGCGTGGAGTCAGGCACACACCAACCCTGTCACACGGTGCAGGGCATGTGACCGGAGACGACGGGGCCGGAGACGACGAGCCGGAGACGACGAGCCGTGGCCCGGCACGGCTGCTCGTGTACGGTGTCGATCGAGACACGGGGTGCCGCAACCAGCGGCTGAGATCACACCCGTCGAACCTGCTCGAGCTCGTACTCGCGAAGGGATCGTCCATGGAATCCGCTGCGCCCTCCCCTGCCTGGGCCCACCGAACCGCCGAACTGCTCGAGGCCGTCAGAGCCCGGAGCCCGTTGGTGCAGTGCATCACGAACACCGTGGTGCAGAACGTCACCGCGAACGTGCTGCTCGCCCTCGGGGCCTCGCCCGCGATGGTCGACGTGGCGACCGAGGCGGGACCGTTCGCCCGGGTCGCCGACGCCCTGCTGGTGAACACCGGCACCCCGCACGCCGAACCCCGGGTCGCGGCGCTCGAGGCCGTGCACGCCGCCCGCGACGCCGGCACCCCCTGGGTGCTCGACCCCGTCGCGGTCGGCTCGTTGCCGGTGCGCACCGCCCTGGCCCGCGACCTGCTGGCGCTGCACCCGACGGTGCTGCGCGGCAACGCTTCCGAGGTCCTCGCCCTGCTCGGCACGTCGGCCGGTGGCCGCGGTGTCGACAGCACGGTGGGCACCGAGGACGCCCGTGCGGCTGCGGTCGACGCCGTGTCCGGTCAGGCGGCCGGGAGGCTCGTGGCCGCGGTGGCCGTGTCGGGTCCCGTCGACCTGTTGGTCGCGCCGGGCACCGGTGTGGTCCGGGTCGCGAACGGCACCGAGCTGTTGACGCGGATCACCGGGGGCGGGTGTGCCCTCGGCGCGGTCGTCGCCGCGTTCACGTCGGTCGCGCCCGACGACGCCGGTGCGGCCGCCGTCGCGGCGACCGCGGTGCACACGATCGCCGCGGAGCTCGCCGCCCGCGAGGCCGGCGGCCCCGGCACCTTCCAGCCGCTGTTCCTGGACCGGTTGGCGTCACTCACCCCCGAGGACGTCGTCCGCGAGGCCCGGATCACGGTCGAGGTCGAGCCTGCGTCCCTGGTGGTGCCGGCATGAGCGGGCTGCCGGGGGACTTCGGCGTGTACCTGGTCTCCGACGGCACGCTGGCCGACCGGCACGGTGTCGGTGTGCTCGGGGTGGTCCGCGCCGCGGTGCACGCCGGGGTCCGGATCGTGCAGGTGCGCGACAAGGACGCCTCGGCGCGCGACCTGCTGGCACTGACCGCTGCCGTGGCCGACGCCGTGGGCGACCGCGCCGCCGTGGTGGTCGACGACCGGCTCGACGTCGCCCTCGCCGCTCGGCACGCGGGACACCGGGTCGCCGGGGTGCACCTCGGCCAGTCGGACGTCCCCGTGACCGCTGCTCGCGCCCTGCTCGGGCCGGACGCACACGTCGGGTTGACCGCGAACACCCCGGAGCACCTGGCGGTCGTCGCCCAGCTGCCCCGCGGCACCGTGGACCTGCTCGGCGTCGGGGTCGTGCACCCCACCACCACGAAGGCCGACCACCCGCCGGCGCTCGGGCACGACGGGTTCGCCCGGCTCGCGGCAGCGACGGACGTGCCGTGCGTGGCGATCGGCGGGGTGACCCTCGACGACGTCGCGCCGCTCCGGGCAGCGGGCGCCGCCGGGGTCGCGATCGTGTCGGGCATCTGCGCCGCGGCCGATCCCGGGTCCGCAGCGGCCGCGTACGTGGCCGCGTGGAGCTCTGGACCCGGCCACGGGGCGGAGCCGGGGCGGCTCGCGGCGGGCGATCCGTTCCTCCTGTCGGGGGCTTCGTCGCACCACGGGGCGGAGTCGTGAGCGTCCCGCGCGTCCTGGCCATCGCCGGGACCGACCCGACGGGCGGCGCCGGGTTGCAGGCCGACCTCAAGGCGATCGCGGCGCACGACGGCTACGGCATGGGCGTGGTCACCGCCCTCGTCGCGCAGAACACGCACGGGGTGCGGTCGGTGCACGTGCCGGACGTCGCGTTCCTGCGGGAGCAGCTCGACGCGGTGTCGGACGACGTCACGATCGACGCCGTGAAGATCGGGATGCTCGGCACAGCACCGGTCGTCCGCGTCGTGACGGACTGGTTGCGGGAGCACCGGCCGCCCGTGGTCGTCGTGGACCCGGTGATGGTGGCGACGAGTGGTGACCGGTTGCTCGACGAGGACGCCGCCGCGGCGATGGGGGCGCTGTTCGGGCTGGCCGACCTGCTGACGCCGAACCGGGCCGAGTTGCAGGTGTTGGCGGAGCTGGCCGGGGCTGCGGCTTGTGCGGCGCCTGCGTCGTTGTCGGCGCTGGACGCTGCGCGGCTCGTGGCGTCGAAGTGGGACGTGCTCGTGCTGGCGAAGGGCGGGCACGACGAGGGGCCGGCCTCCGACGACGTGCTCGTGTCGCCGTCGGGGTCCGCTCGACGGTTCACCGGTCCCCGCGTCGCGACGACCAACACGCACGGCACCGGGTGCTCCCTGTCGAGCGCGATCGCGACGCTCGCCGCCCGGCACGGAGACTGGGAACTCGCGGTCGGGGTGGCGAAGCCCTGGCTGACGGCGGCCTTGCGGGGAGCCGATGCCCTGGAGGTCGGGTCCGGCAACGGGCCGATCGACCACGGCGCCGTGATCCGCGCGTTGCTGCCCGTGGTCCCCTTCACCAACGTGTGGTGGTCCGACGTCGGCTCCGTGCTGCAGGCGACGATCGAGTGCGGGTTCCTGGTCGGGCTGCGCGACGGGACGCTCGACGCGGACGTCTTCGCCGGGTACCTCGCGCAGGACGTGCACTACCTGCGGGCCTACGAGCAGCACCTGGCGGCGTTGGCGGCGAGCGCTGCTGGCGCTGGCGCTGGCGCTGCGGCTGCCGCCTTCTGGACGGCGGCGTCCGAGGGGTGCGCCGCCGAGGCTCGCGACCTGCACCACCGACGCCTCGCCGGCACCCACGCCGACGATCCAGTCCACCCGACGTGCGCCGGGTACCTCGCACACCTGCAGGAGGCGGCGGACTCCGGGTCGGCGGCCGTGCTCGCCGCGGCAGTGCTCCCCTGCTTCCGGGTCTACGCGTGGGTGGGGGCGCAGCTCGGCGCGGCGCCGGACGGGCACGCGTTCGCGGACTGGATCACGGCGTACGGCGACCCGGGCTTCGCGGCGTCGAGTGCCGAGGCGACCCGTCTGGTCGAGGAGATGGCGGCGGCCGCGACCCCGTCCGAGCGGGGGCGGATGGCGCGCGCGTTCCGCCGCTCGACCGAGTGGGAGCTGGCGTTCTTCGCGATGCCGCTGGCGGGGGCCGCTGGCGAGTTCACGTGCTGACCGACACCTCACGGGTTCGTCGACCCGCGAGGTGTCGTCTGGCGCGAAACGTCGGCGCGGGTGTCCTCAGCGGGCCGGCGGCGGCAGGCGCACCAGCTCGACGGCCAGGTCGGCGCCGGTCACGGTGCCGCGCATCCACGTGAAGTCCGGCTGCCGACGGCGATCGGTCGGCGAGCCGGGGTTGAGCAGCCGCAGCCCGGTCGGTGCGACGGTGTCCCAGGGGATGTGCGAGTGCCCGAAGACGAGCACGTCGACGTCCGGGTACTCGGCGGCCGCCCGGCGCTCCCGGCCCGTCGCGGCACCGGTCTCGTGGATGAGCGCGAACCGCAGGTCCTCGACCGCGAAGTGCGCGACGAGCGGCAGCCGGTCGTCGAACTCGGGGCCGTCGTTGTTGCCGCGCACGCCCTCGAACCGGTGGGATCGGGCCTGCACGGCGTCGAGGGTGGCGAGGTCGACCCAGTCCCCCGCGTGCACCACCAGGTCGGCGGCGGCGACATCGACCCAGAGCGCCGCGGGCAGGTCCTTCGCCCGCTTCGGCAGGTGCGTGTCGGAGAGCAGGACGAACGACGTGGTCACGTCGAGGATCGTCCGGGCATCGGCAGTCCGGCCTCGTCCGAGGCGCCGAGCCGTTCGAGCAGTCCGGCGAGCAGGGCGATGTCGTCGTCGGACCAGCCGGCGAGCCGTTCCTCCAGCGCATCCCGGTGCAGCTGCACGGAGCGTTCGAGCGCGGTGCGACCGGCGTCCGTCGCCACGAGGGGCTTCGCGTTGCCGGTACCGCCGTCGGTCGTCTCGATCAGCTTCGTGGCGAGGAGCCCGGACAGCTGCCGCGAGATCGTCGAGCGGTTCAGGCGCAGGTACCGGGCGATGTCGATGGCCATGCAGCCGGGGTGCTGCACCACGAAGTCGACGAGGGACTGGTCGACCACGCTCAGTGCCTGGTCGGACCCGCGGGCACGGATGCTCGCACGTCGGGTGATCCGGGCGAGCTCGGTGTACGCCCGGCCGATCTCGCTGTTCCGGATCCCGGAGCTCGGGTGGTCCATCGTGGCTCCAGCCTTTCGGTGCCGGCGCCGGCCGGCGGTCTTCTGTGCCGACACCATACCGGTCGGTACGCGAGATTCGGGCTCAGTGACCTGCAGCTGCGGCACGGAGCGCGGGGATGTCGAGCTTCTGCATCGTCATCATCGCCTGGAAGACACGGGCGTTCGCCTCGGGGTCGCCCGACCCGGTCATGAGCTCCCCCATCATCGACGGGGTCACCTGCCACGCGACACCCCAGCGGTCGAACAACCAGCCGCACATGCTCGGCTTCCCGCCGTCGGCGAGCAGGGCGTCCCAGATGCGGTCGAGTTCGTCCTGCGTGTCGACGTCGACCTGGAACGAGACGGCGTCGGTGTGCGGGTGTCCGGGGCCGCCGTTCATCGCCCGGTACGGCTGCCCGAGCAACGTGAACTCGACGACCAGGGTCGCGCCGTCCGGGGTCTTCGCCACGCTGTCGATCGAACTACCGGGGAACAGGTCGACGTAGTACCGGGCGGCCTGCTCGGCTTGGTCGTCGTACCAGAGGAAGGGGGTGATGGTGGGCATGGGGCGCTCTTCTCGCGTCGGCTCAGTCCGCGGCACTGCGGATGAGCAGGTCTGACTTCTCGGGGTGCTCGTCGAACCACTTGCCGACGAACCAGCACATCGGCACGACCCGCATCGTCGAGTTCGTCTCGACGTCGGCGACCGCGTACTCGACGAGCTCGGCCGCGTAGCCGTGCCCGCGGTGCTTCGGCACCGTGTACGTGTGCGGGAACGCGATCGCGTCGCCGTTCTCGCGGTAGTCGAGCACGCTCACGAGCTCGCCGCCGACGTACATCGCGTAGCGGTCCTGGTCGGTCTCGTCGCGGAACTCGTGGTCCATGCCGCCATCATGCTCCGCCCGGGGCGCACGTGCCCCACCGGGAATGCTCGTGGCCGCCGAGCGTTGGATGGACACCATGACAACGATCGGCATCATCGGCGCAGGCAACATCGGATCCCAACTCGCACGGCTCGCGGTGCAGCACGGCCACCAGGTCGTGATCGCGAACTCCCGCGGCCCCGAGACCCTGGCCGACCTCGTGGCCGAACTCGGCGACCAGGCCCGCGCGGTCACCCGTGACGAAGCTGCCGCCGCCGGCGAGGTCGTCGTCGTGACGGTGCCGCTCGCTGCCATCGAGACGATCCCGGCGGGGCCGCTCGTCGGCAAGGTCGTCATCGACACGAACAACTACTACTGGGAGCGCGACGGCCACATCGCCGCGCTCGACGACGAGTCGACGACGACGGCCGAGCTGCTGCAGGACCACCTGCCCGGCGCCCGGGTCGTCAAGGCGTTCAACCACATCGGCGCCGCAGACCTGACCGGCCACGCCACCCCGGCCGGCACACCGGACCGTCGCGCCCTCGTGATCGCAGGCGACGACGCCGAGGCGAAGCAGGTCACCGCGGACCTCATCGACGAGTTCGGCTTCGACGTCGTCGACGCCGGACCCCTCGCCGAGGGCTGGCGCATCCAGCGGGACACCCCCGGCTACGGCCCGCGCCTGACCGCCGACCAGCTGCGCGAAGCACTGCAGGCAGCCACCCGCTGACGCGCGCGGTTTCGCGCTGAGCGACACATCACGGACTGCGGAGTCCGCGAACTGTCGTCCAGCGCGAAACCCGGCGCCGGCCGCCCGCCTACGCTCGGTCGAAGATGACCGTCATGTCGGCCAGGTCGTCCTCGGTCGGCTCCCACGTGGTGCCGGCCTCGACGTTCTGCTTGATCTGCTCCGGCTTCGTCGCCCCCGCGATGACGCTGGACAGCCCCGGCTGCGCGAGCAACCACGCGAACGTCGCCTGCAGCATCGTGACACCGCGGTGGTCGCAGAACCGCTGGTAGTCGTCGAGCACGTCCCACGGGGCGTCCTCGAGCAGCTGCGGCTTCGACGTCGACAGACGCCCGTCGGCCGGACCCCCGGCCTTCGTGTACTTGCCGGTCAGCAGCCCGTTGTAGAGCGGGAAGAACGGCAGGAACCCGAGGGCGTAGGCGCGGACGGCCGGCAGCACCTCGGCCTCGGCGGCACGGGCGAGCGGGCTGTACTCGTTCTGCGCGGACACGAACGCCGTGGTGCCGGCGATCGACGCGGTCAACTCGGCCTCGGCGATCTGCCACCCCGCGAAGTTCGAGTGCCCGACGTAGCGGATCTTGCCCTCGCGGACCAGGTCGTCGAGGACCGACAGCGTCTCCTCGATCGGGGTCACGTCGTCGGGACGGTGCATCTGGTACAGGTCGATCCAGTCCGTCCCGAGGCGACGGAGCGACGACTCGACGGCCAACCGGACGTACCGCCGCGATCCCCGCACACCCCAGTCCGGCCCGTTCGCGCCCTGCATGTCCATGCCGAACTTCGTCGCGAGCACGATCTCGTCACGCCGCCCAGCGATCGACCGGCCGAGCATCTCCTCGGACATGCCGGGCCGGCCGCCGTAGATGTCGGCCGTGTCGAAGAGCGTGACCCCGGCGTCGAGTGCCGCGCGCACGACGGCGTCGGTGCCCTCCTGCGACTCGGAAGCGGTCCCCGGCCGCCCGAAGTTGTTGCAGCCGAGGCCGACGGTGGAGACGACGAGCCCCGAGGGACCCAGTGGACGGTGTTCGATTCCGGTCATGCCCCGAACGTACCGGCGACCCCGGAACTGGGGCTGCGACATCCGCGACCGTTGCCACTAGAACTGACGATGGATCAGTCGACGAAGGGAGCACCGCAGTGGCGTCGCATCGCATGCAGGATTCGGAACGGCCGCGCCGTCCCGTCCCGTCCTGGGTGACCGCACCGGTCGTCGAACCGGCCGCGTCCGCCGGGCGGGTCGCGTCCGACTCCGCAGCGAGCACCGGCCAGGAGGCCCGTCCCACCCCCGCCACGTCGCGCGCCGCCCACGGTGCGCCGGCTCCCACCGCCGTGCTCGGCTCCGCCCCGCAGCCGACGGCCACGCTCGACCCGACGGCAGCGCCGACGCCAGAGCCTGCGTCCATCGCCACCCTGGTCGAGGACGACGTCACGGTCCCCGACTACCCGCCGCAGCAGGACCTCCTGCCACCGGCCCCGACATCACCGACCGTGCACACCGTGCCGTTCGACACCGCCGCCGTGGCCTCCGCACCGGCCCCGGTCTCACCGATCGACGCCGCTCCCCGCACCGCACCGGCCCCCGCACCGTCGCCCGTGCCCTCCGCCGGACAGCCCCGGTTCTCCGTGCCCGGGCTGGAGCACGTCGTCGTCGAGGGCACCGAGCCCGAACCCGTCGGTCCGATCGGCTTCCGCACGCCCCGCCGCTTCGCCCACCAGCAGGCCGCCGCCACCGCCGTGACCCCGGCACCGACCCCGGCGTCCACCCACATGCGCTCCTTCGGCGCGGTCCTGCAGGCGCCGGTGTCCGCGGCTGCACCCGCGGCCACGAACGCCACCGTGCCGTCGACCGCACCCGTGGCGGAGGCGACCGCGTCCGTCGGGGCCGAGCCGGGCCTCCCGACCGAACTGCTCGACCAGCCCGTCGCCGCAGCCGCCCAGCCGGAGCCGCGCCGTGTACTCGGTGCGACGCCCGGGGCGGTCCTGGGCGCCGTGGCGGGCATCGCGACGCTCGGACTCGCGGCCTGGTGGTTCACCGCGCCGGCGACCGTGCACGGTGTCGGTGTCGTGCTCGGACTCCTCGCGCTGGTGGTGTCGCTCGTGACGCTGCGCGACCGTGCGGCGACGTGGCAGCGGCCGGTCGCGCTGCTCGGCGCCGTGCTCGGTGGCGTCGGCACGCTCGTGCTGCTGTGGGCCGTCGCGTCGGCGCTGCTGCCGCTCGCCGGGGTGACGCTGCCCGACCTGACCGGGACCGGGACGACCCCGACCCTCGCGCCGTAGCGGGCTCGGTCTCCGGTTCGGCCCCTCGGCTGGCGCGGTCAGACCGCGCGGACGACCCCGCGGGACAGGATCGCGTTCGTCAGGGCGTCGATCGGCTCGCGCTGCACCGTCGGGTTCGCGATGAGGACGTAGTCGACCGCCGGCAGGTCCGGCAGCCCGAGCCGCTGCGACACCTTCACCAGGTCCGCCGGGATGAGCGAGTGCGGGAACACCGCCACGCCGATCCCCGCGCGCACCGCCGCCAGCACGCCGTTCACGTCGCGGGTGTTGCAGGTGATCCGCCAGGTGCGGCCCGCGGCCTCGAGGGCGTCGATCGCCATCTGCCGGCTGATGCTCGGCGCCTGGTACGCGATGAGCGGCACGGGCTCGTCGCGTTCGACCGCGATGCCGTCCTGCGCCATCCACACCATCTGGTCGGTCGCGACCCGGGTGCCCTCGGCGGACTCCCCCGCGGTCTGCTTGATGAACACCAGGTCGAGCTGCCCGGCGTGCACCCGGCGCAGGAGCGGTGACGACTGGTTCACCGTCAGCTCGAGGTTCACCTGCGGGTGCAGCCGCCGGAAGTCCCGGAGGATGCGCGGCAACTGCGTGATCGCGAGGTCGTCGGCCGCACCGAACCGGAGGCGCCCACGGGTCGCCGACCCCGAGAAGTACGCATCCGCGGTGGCGTGGGCCGCGAGGATCGTCCGGGCGAAGCCGGCCATCGCGTCGCCGTTGTCGGTGAGGGTGACGCCACGGGTGTCGCGGGCGACGAGCGTGCGGGACACCGCGGTCTCGAGCCGCCGGACGTGCTGGGAGACGGTGGGCTGGCTGATGCCGAGGCGGGCTCCGGCCTGCGTGAAGCTCTGCGTCTCGGCGACGGCCAGGAAGGTCTGCAGCAGGACCGGATCGAGCACGGGCACCTCGTTCGTTCGTGCGAGTGTCGCGCGGTCGTTCGCGCGGTCGTTCGCTCGGTCATTCGACATCGCAATGGATTGATAGCCACCATAGGGGTGTCGAATGGCCCGCGGCCACGTAGTTTCGTTGGGGTACCAGATCCGCAACGACGTCCGGAGAACCCCTCACCGTGAGTGCGTCATCGACGACCCTCCCCCCGCCCACCGAACCACTCCCGATCCAGGCCACCCGCCCGCCCTGGCGGCACACCCTCATCGCCCTGTCCGTGCCGAACTTCCGGCTGTTCACGGCCACCAACCTCGTCGCGATGACCGCCGGGTGGATGCAGCGCATCGCCCAGGACTGGCTCGTCCTGCAGCTGACCGGCTCGGTCGCGCAGGTCGGCATCACCGTCGCCTGCCAGTTCGCGCCGATGCTGCTGTTCGGGCTGCTCGGCGGCGTGCTCGTCGACCGGTTCTCGAAGCGCGCGCTGATGATGATCACGCAGGGTGCCTTCGCGGTGCTGTCCGCGCTGCTCGCCGTGCTGACGCTCGCCGGTGTGGTCGAGGCCTGGCACATCTGGGTGATCGCGTTCCTGGTCGGGATGGTCACCGTCATCGACAACCCGGCCCGCCAGGTGTTCGTCACCGAGATCGTCGGACACCAGCACCTCCGCAACGCGATCAGCGTGAACTCGTCGGTGTTCCAGCTCGGCGGCATGATCGGCCCGGCGCTCTCCGGGGCGCTGCTCGTCGCCGTCGGGGCCGGCTGGTCGTTCGGCGTGAACGCGATCGCCTGCGTCGCCGTCGTCGTGACGCTCGGGTTCCTGAAGGTCTCGGAACTGCACCGGACGCCCCCGGCGCCCCGCGGCAAGGGGCAGCTGATCGAGGGGCTCCGCTACGCCGTGAACAAGCCGACGATCATCGTGCCGGTGATCCTCGTCGCGTTCTTCTCGGTGTTCGCGCTGACGATGCCCGTGCTGCTGTCGGCCTTCGCGTCACAGGTGTACGACGTCGGCGCCGCCGGGTACGGCGTGTTCAACTCGGCCGTGGCGATCGGTGCGCTCGTCGGCGCCCTGCTCTCCACGCGGCGGGCGGTCGTGCGGCTCCGGACCATCGTCGGTGGGGTGTTCTGGACCGGGGTGCTGCTCGTCGTCTCGGGGTCGATCCCCGTGATCGCGCCGTTCACCGTGGCGCTCGTCGCCGTCGGGATGTCGCAGTTGCTGTTCCAGACCGCGTCGAACTCACTCGTGCAGCTGTCGTCGAACGTGGCGATCCGCGGCCGGGTGATGTCGCTCTACGTGCTCGTGCTGCTCGGCGGTCAGGCGATCGGTGGGCCGCTCATGGGCCAGGTCGTCGACCACTTCGGGGCGCACGTCGGGATGATGGTCGCCGGTGGGGTGCCCGCGGCGGCCGCCGCCGTGATCGCGCTCGTCCTCGCCCGCCGAGGCGGCCTGCACCTGGCCGTGCGCATGCGCCACCACGTGCCCCTGCCGGCGATCGTCGCCCACTGAGCGGGGCGCGGTGGGCGCACCGGCGCGCCAAGGCGTTGCGCCCCGTTGCGGGCGTCGCGCCCCGACACACAGGGGTGCAATGCCCGCAACAGGGCGCGGACGCAGTCCGGGACGGACGGGAGGCACGGGGCGGCCCCGCCACGCGCCTCCCGTCCGGTGAGCGGTTGCCTCAGTAAGCCACGCCGAAACGCGCCTGGTGGTGCGCCGGGTTCGCGATCTCGTCGACGAAGGCCAGGCCGAAGTCGTCGCCGGAGATGTCCGAGTTGCCCTCGGAGTCGGTCAGCAGGACCTCGTCGGTCGTGCGGTACGTGCCACGACGCTCGCCCGGGTTGTAGCTGCCGTAGCCGGCGGCCGGGCTGACGTAGAACCAGTCGACGTCGGTGTCCGAGGCACGAAGCGCGTCGAGGATCTGCGCGTGGCTCTTCGCCTCGCCCTTGAACGCGTCCGGGAACTCGGCCGAGTCGAACAGGCGCGGTCCACCGTCGGCGACGAGCAGCGAACCGGCGCCGCCCACGATGCCGAGACGCGCACCGGCGCTGGCCGCAGCGTCGACGAAGTGCTGGAACTCGTCCTTGAGCTCACTGCCGTCGGCCTGGACCGCGTGCAGGGCGACGACGATGACGTCGGCGTCCTTCGTGACCTCGGCCACGAAGTCGGCGTCGAAGGCATCGCCCTGCGCCAGGGTCAGGCCCTCGGCGGCGTCGAGCTTGCTCGTGTCGCGCGCGACGGCGGTGACGGCGATGCCACGGGAGAGGGCTTCGCGGGTGATGGCGGAGCCGGCGTAGCCGGTGCCTCCGAAGACGACGATGCTGGTCATGCTGTTCCTTTCGTGGGGCTGGTGCTGCTCACCGTACAAGAGTTACTCTCTTTGAGTAAGTAGGCACCTCACGGTGCGTAACGGAGCTCGTTCGTCGCGGAGGCCAGGCCAGATGTCAGCACTCGAGTACAGCCCCTACGCGGCGGACTGCCCCAGCCGGCAGCTGCTCGACCGCATCGGCGACCGGTGGAGTGTCCTGACGATCGGCACCCTCGCCGACGGGCCGCAACGGTACTCGGCGATCGCGAACCGGGTGCAGGGCGTGTCGCAGAAGATGCTCACGCAGACCCTCCGGGCACTCGAGCGGGACGGACTCGTCACCCGCACGGTGTTCCCCGAGATCCCGCCGCACGTGGAGTACGAACTCACCGATCGCGGGCGGTCGCTCCGCCGGGTGCTCGAGCCGCTCGAGGCGTGGGCGACGTCCCACATGGACGACGTCGCGGTGTCGCGCGTGGAGTACGACGCGCGCTGACGTGGCGCGGGCGGGCGGGGGCGCTTCGTGAGCAGAAATGGTCGGGTCCGCCGAACGAACCCGACCATTCGTGCTCACGAAGTGCCGCCACGCGCACACTCGGAATCCCCGACGGCGGCGAGTGGTTGCCTGGGGACATGCGATCGATCGTCTACACGAAGCCCGGTGACAGCAGCGTCCTCGAACTCGTCGAGCGGGACGTCCCCGAACCCGGCGCCGGCGAGGTCCGCGTCCGCGTCGTCGTCTCCGGGGTGAACCCGACGGACTGGAAGGCCCGGGCGGGCGGTACCTACGGCGACGGACTGCCCTTCCCCGAGATCACCCCGAACCAGGACGGCGCCGGTGTCGTCGACGCGGTCGGCCCGGGTGTCGAGGACCTCGCCGTCGGTGACCGCGTGTGGCTCTTCATGGCCGCCGCCTCGCGCCCGACCGGCACCGCACAGGAGTACACCGTCGTGCCGGAGAGCCGAGCGGTCCGCCTGCCCGACGAGACGAGCTTCGACGTCGGTGCTTCGCTCGGTGTCCCGGCGATGACCGCGCACCGCGCCCTCACGACGCACGAGGACGGTCCCGCACGACTGGGCCCCGGTGCGCTCGACGGCGTCACGGTGCTCGTCGCCGGTGGTGCCGGAGCGGTGGGGCACGCGGCCATCCAGCTCGCCCGTTGGGCCGGCGCGACGGTGATCACGACGATCAGCTCGGACGACAAGGCCGCACTCGCCACCGCGGCGGGTGCCCACCACGTCGTGAACTACCGGCAGGACGACGCCGCGGCTCGCATCCGCGAGATCGCGCGGGACGGCGTCGACATCGTCGTCGAGGTGTCGATCCCCCAGAACGCCGAGCTGGTCGCCGACGTCCTCGCGAACCACGGCGTCGTGTCGATCTACGCGAACAACGGCGGCGACGAGGCCACGCTGCCGATCCGCCCGAACATGAGCGTGAACGCGCGCTACCAGTTCCTGCTGCTCTACACGATCGGCGACGAGGCCCTGTCCGCTGCGGCCGAGGACGTCACCGAGGCGCTGCACGACGGCGTGCTGCCGGTCGGCGCGGACGCGGGACTGCCGCTCACCCGCTTCGACCTCGCCCGCACCGCGGACGCGCACGACGCCGTCGAGCAGGACACCGTCGGCAAGGTGCTGATCGACGTGCCCCAGGCGCAGTAGCCCCGACGCCCAGACGACGAACGGCTCCCACACCCGTGGGAGCCGTTCGTGGTGGACGATGCGGGAAGGGTCAGCGACCCAGGCGCGCGGCGATGGCTGCGGCGACCCGGATCCGGGCTGCTTCGCGCTCGCGCTCGATGTTGGCGGCGATGACGTCGAGGTCTTCGTAGTCGGCGTCGGTGGTGGTGTCGTTCCAGTTCGGCGATGAGATCCGGGCACGCCCGAACGACGGCGGAGCAGGGTTCACGGTCGTCATGAGGGCATCGTACGTCGAGCGTCCGACAGAGCGTGTGAGCATCACGGGCCTTTCCTTGGATTGCGGTCGCGCTCGGGGAACGAGTAGGTCAACGAGAACGCCACGGCCATGAACGACGCCATCATCGCGATGTTCTTGGCGTCGAGTTCGGTGAAGGCGTCGGGGACCGGGGAGTCGACGGTGAGCATGCCGAACGAGTACTGGTCGGACCGGATCACCACCGAGACGTACGACGAGTAGCGCGGTTCGAAGCCCGGCACGTCCTGGTCCACGTCGACGTCGGCCGAGCGGTCGCCGACGATCCGGGGTGATCCCCCGACCAGCACCCACTCGAGGTTGCGGTCGCCGTAGGGCGTGCCCGCGCGGAAGACCCCGGCGGTGTCGCCGGCACCCCCGTGACCGATCGGCTCGAGCGCACGCAGATCGGTGGACAGCTGGTACACGTTGGCCCGGACGTCGGGCACCTTCGGCAGCAGGTAGAACGCCAGGGCCACGGCGACCCGGTCGGCGACGACGGAGAGTTCGCCGTGGCGCTCGGAACGGGGCAGTTCGGTGAACCGGACGAGCCGGGTGGCGATCTGGCCGAACGCGTACCGGACCGCCGTCGACTGTTCGAGTTCGGCCCCGGTGGCGTTCTCCTCGGCCACCGCCCGCGCAGCGTCGCTGCGTCGGGTCCGGACCACCTGCACCGCCACGGCACCGGCCAACACGACGAGCCCGAACACGACGAGCGACAGTCGCACAGCCGGGGTGACGAACAGGTTCGGCAGCTGGAACGCCGCAGTGGGCGCGGCCGCCACCACGATCGGCCACCCGACCGTGCCGACCCGTCCTGAACGCTGTTGCCCCATGACCACGACGCTAGGTCACGCCAACGACGCAGACGGAGTTGTCCACAGGTCGGTTCTCCACAGGATCTGTCGGCCTCCACCAGCCCGTCGCACGCAGCTGGTAAGCAAGACCCATGACCGATGCCAGCACGCCCGTTCCCGGATCCAGAGCCCTCGTCCTGGGGGGCGGAGGCGTCGCCGGCATCGCCTGGGAGGTCGGCGTCCTCACCGCCCTGCAGGACGCCGGCGTCGACTTCGATGCCGCAGACCTGGTCGTCGGCACGAGCGCCGGCAGCGTCGTCGGCGCCTTCGTCCGGAACGGCGCCGTGCAGCAGGCGTACGACCAGCAGCACACGCCCGCGCCGACGACCTACGTCGAGCCGCCGGCCATCGACACCGACGCCGTCCAGCAGCGGATCGGTGCCGCACTCGAGGGCGCGACCGGTGAGCAGGACGCCCGCGCCCGCCTCGGCCTCGCCGCCCAGCAGGTCACCGGCGGACAGTCCGACGACGAGCGCGTGGCGACCTTCACCGAGACCCTGCCGTCCACCGACTGGCCGGCGAAGCCGCTCGCGATCACCGCGGTCGACGCCACCGACGGCACGTTCCGACTGCTGACCGCGGCCGACGGCGTCCCGCTCCCCCTCGCGGTCGCCGCGAGCTGCTCCGTGCCCTTCGTGTGGTCACCCGTCGGCATCGAGGGCCGACCGTACGTCGACGGCGGGGTCCGCTCCGGCACAAACGCCGACGCCGCTGCCGGTCACGAACGCGTGCTCGTGATCGCCTGCGGTCCCGAGGGTCCGTCGCCGGTCGGCCCGTGGCTCGACGTCGCGGTCGAGTCGCTCCGCGCCGGCGGCAGCTCGGTCGAGGTCGTGGTGGCGGACAGCACCGCGCAGGAAGCCTTCGGCACGAACTCGCTCTCGCTGGCCACCCAGGCACCCTCGGCCGAAGCCGGCCGCGCCCAGGGCACGGCGGTCGCCGAGCAGATCGCCGCCTTCTGGGCCGATGACCTGGTGAGCGTGGTCGCATGACGACGCCGTTCTCCGACCTCGACCAGTACATCGCGCTCCCCCGGGTCGACGGGATCGCTATCAGCCCGGACGGTGAGCGCGTCGCCCTGACGGTCAGTGCGCTCGACCCGGACCGCACCGGGTACCGGCGCTCGATCTGGCAGGTGCCCGCCGGCAACGACACCGAAACGAACGCCGATGCCGACGCAGCGGGCAGCGCCGCAGCCGGTACCGCGGTCCGCCTCACCCGTTCCGCCAAGGGTGAGGGCGGCATCGCCTTCACCCGCACCGGCGACCTGCTCTTCGTCTCCGCCCGCCCCGACGCCGATGCCACCGACGCCGACGCCGCCCAGCTCTGGGTCCTCCCGGCGGCCGGTGGTGAAGCGCGCCCCCTGACGCGGCTCACCGGCGGGGTCGGCGGCGTCCTGGCGACCGCTGCGGCCGCCGACACCGCAGCGCTCACCGCCGACCTGCTGCCCGGCGCCGGTACCGACCCGGCCACCGTGGTCGACGCCGACGCCCAGCTCCGGAAGGCCCGCACGGACAAGAAGGTCCGCGCGATCCTGCACGAGACGTACCCGGTGCGGTACTGGGACCACGACCTCGGGCCGGCCCAGACCCACATCCTCACGCTCGACCTGGCCGAAGGCCAGACCGAAGACCACGCCGAGGACGCAACCGCGCTCCCCCGCCTCACCGACCGCACGCCGGCTCCCGGCCGGTCGCTGGACCACGTCGCCGGGGCACTCACGCCCGACGGTTCCGTCCTGTTGGCAGCCGTGGGTGTCCGGGAGGCCCGTGGGGACCGTTCGACGCTCGTCACGATCGACTGCACCAGCGGCCACCGCACGGTGCTGTTCGACGACGCCGACGTCGACCACGAGATGCCCGCGCTGAGCCACGACGGTCGCACGATCGCCTGGGTCCGGACGGTGCGCTCCACCCCCGCCGGTGCGAACCAGCAAGAGGTCTGGACCGCCGGCATCGACGGGTCGGACCCGCGCCGCATCGCGACCGACTGGGACCGCTGGCCGAGCGAGCTCGTGTTCGAGCACGGCGACCGGGCGCTGCTCGCCGTGGCCGACCAGGACGGCCGGGCACCCGTGTTCCGCATCCCGCTCGACGGCGCAGCCGTCGAACAGCTGACCCACGACGACTGGGCGTACTCGAGCCTGCGCGTGGCGGAGGCGACGGGTGCGGTCGTGGCGCTCCGGGCCTCCTGGGCGGCACCACTGCACCCCGTGCGGATCGCGACGGACGGCGAGGTGACCCCGCTCGCGACGCCCGCGCCCTTGCCCGAGGTCCCCGCGCACCTGGAAGAGGTCGAGACGACCGCGGCCGACGGCGCGCGCGTGCGCGGCTGGCTGGTCGTGCCGGACGGTGACGGGCCGCACCCGCTGCTGCTCTGGATCCACGGCGGACCGCTCAACTCGTGGAACCAGTGGTCGTGGCGGTGGAACCCGATGCTCCTGGCGGCGCGCGGGTACGCCGTGCTGCTGCCGGACCCCGCACTGTCGACCGGCTACGGGCTCGACTTCGTGAACCGTGGATGGAACGCGTGGGGGCAGGCGCCGTACACCGACCTGCTGGCGATCACGGACGCGGTCGAGGCCCGAGCGGACATCGACGAGACCCGGACGGCGGCGATGGGCGGCTCGTTCGGCGGCTACATGGCGAACTGGGTCGCCGGGCACACCAACCGCTTCCGCGCGATCGTCACGCACGCGAGCCTGTGGGCGCTCGACCAGTTCAACGGCACCACGGACTCGTCGCAGTACTGGTCGTCGATCTTCGACGCCGCCGGCATCGAGGCCAACGACCCGCACCGGTTCGTGGCGGACATCACGTCACCGATGCTCGTGGTCCACGGCGACAAGGACTACCGGGTGCCGATCGGCGAGGGGCTGCGACTGTGGTCCGAGCTCGCCGAGCACCACGCGGCCGACGACGGCACGATGCCGCACCGGTTCCTGTACTTCCCGGACGAGAACCACTGGGTGCTCTCGCCGCAGCACGCCGTGGTCTGGTACGAGACGGTGTTCGCGTTCCTGGGGCAGCACGTGCTCGGCCAGGAGTGGGAGCGGCCGGAGCTGCTCGGGTAGCGCGGGCGTGGCGGTCGACCCGGAACGACACGATCGACGTCGCACGACATCGAGAACGTCGTTCCGGGTCGGATCCACCCGACCGACCCGAGTCGTCCCGCGCTAGACGAACGCGGCCTGCCCGGTGATCGCCCGTCCGACGATGAGCGTGTTCACCTCGCGGGTGCCCTCGTACGAGTAGATCGCCTCGGCGTCCGCGAAGAACCGGGCGACACCCTTGTCGAGCACGATGCCGTTGCCGCCCTGCACCTCGCGGCACCAGCCGACGGTCTCGCGCATCTTCGCGGTCGCGAACGCCTTGGCCATCGCGGAGTGCTCGTCGCCCCCGACGCCGGCGTCCTGCATGGCCGAGGCCTGCGTGCAGAGCGCGATCGAGGCCGTGATGTTCGACAACGACTTCACGAGCAGGTCCTGCACGAGCTGGTGCGATGCGATCGGCTTGCCGAACTGGATCCGCTCGCGGGCGTACGCGAGCGCCGCGTCGTAGGCGCCGACCGCGATGCCGACGGCCTGCCAGGCCACCTCGGTGCGGGTCAGACGGAGCACCTCGGCCGTCGACCGGAACGAGTCGGCGCGCTGGAGCCGACGCGATTCCGGCACGCGCACGCCCTGCATGACGATGTCGGCGTTCTGCACCCCGCGCAGCGCGATCTTGTCCTCGATCTTCGTGGCGGTGAAGCCGGGGGTGTCCGTGGTGACCAGGAAGCCCTTCACCTGCTCGTCCGCGACGTCCTTCGCCCAGATGACGACGACGTCGGCGAAGGTGGCGTTGCCGATCCAACGCTTCTCACCGTCGAGCACCCACGTGTCGCCGTCGCGGCGGGCGGTGGTGCGCAGGCCACGGGCGGAGTCGCTGCCGGACAGCGGTTCGGTCAGGCCGAACGCACCGATGAGCTCGCCGGCCGCCATGCGCGGCAGCCACTCGCGCTGCTGTTCCTCGCTGCCGGCGACGGCGATCGAGTTCATCGCCAGACCCGACTGCACGCCGATGAACGTCGCGACGCTGGCGTCGACGCGTCCGAGCTCGAGCGCCGCCCACCCGCGGTACACGGCCGAGTTCTCGAACTGGCGCACGAGCGGGATCCCCGGCCCGTACATCCCGAGCTCGGCGAGCGGGGCGATCACCTGCATCGGGAACTCGGCACGTGCCCAGTACCCGTCGGCGATGGGCGCGACCTCGCGCTCGAGGTACTCGCGGAGTCGCCCGATCGACGCGCGCTCCGGCTCGGTCAGCTGCTGTTGGAAGCCGTAGAAGTCCGATTCGAGGAGGCCCGTCGTGGGCGTCAGCGTTGACATGGAACCAACGATGCATCATTCTCGAAAACGTTGCAAGGGAGGACCGCGTGTACACATCGGATTCTGCGCTGCGCGCCTTCCGGGAGGCCCGCCACACGTTCATCGACGGCTCGCGGATCGACATGGGCGCGTTGGCTGCCGCACTCGGCGTGGACCGTACGTCACTGTTCCGGTGGGTGGGCAACCGTGACCGGTTGCTGTCCGAGATCCTGTGGTCCCTCGCAGTCCCGACGCTCGACCGGGCGTCCCGTGCTGCCGACACGATCGGGTCGTCCGGAGCGGCGCGCATCGTCGACGTACTCGACCGGTTCACCGCCGACCTCATCGAGGCCACCTACTTCCGCGCCTTCCTGACCCGCGAGCCCGCGCGAGCGATGCGCCTGCTGACCACCTCGGAGAGCGACGTGCAGAGCCGGTTCGTCGAACGGGTCACCGCGCTCGTGGTCGAGGAGCAGTCGTCCGGCGAGTTCGATCCGGCCCCGCTGTCCGCCGAGGAGCTCGCCCGGCTGCTCGTCCGGATCTCAGAGTCGTTCACCTACGCTGAGTTCATCTCCGGTGAGGCCCCCGACCCCGTCCGGGCACGCGCCGCGTTCGAGTACGTGCTGCGCCCCGCCGCCGATCACGCCACACCCGCACCTCCGATCGGAGACCGATGACCATCGACGAGTACCCGTTCCGCCGCCTCTACCCCACACGGTGGAACGACAACGACATGTTCGGGCACGTCAACAACACGATCTACTACTCGGCAATGGACAACGCGTCGACGTACTGGTTCCGCGAGGAAGCGGGTCTCGACCCCTTCACGTCGGAGTGGATCGCGGTGCTGGTGTCGTCGAGCTGCCGCTTCGTCGAGTCCGCCGTGTGGCCGGACGTCATCGAGGTCGGGATGCGGTCCAAGCACCTCGGGAACACGAGCCTGTCGTGGGAGTTCGGCCTGTTCCGGCAGTCCGACGGCGCACTGCTCGCCACCGGTGAGTTCGCGCACGTCATCATCGACCGCGAGGGCGCCCGCCGACCGATCCCCCTGCCGGAGTCGCTGCGCGCGCTCGTGACCGGCACGATGGTCGCGCAGGAGCCCGCCGTCGCCGATTGACGCTGCGCGCGCGGGGCAGCGAGCAGGTCAGGGGCGGTAGGCGTCGCGACGGGGCTGGTTCAGCCGCGCGGCGAGGTCGTCGCCTGCGGGCTTCCCGCCGTTCAGGGTCCCGAGCACCTTCGCCACGGTCGACAACCCGAAGCCGATCCCCCGGCCGATGGCTTGCACGAAGCGCATGACGCCCCCTCTCGTCACCCCATGCTAGCCCGCGGCCCGAGGACTGCTCAGGACTGCTCAGGACTGCTCAGGACTTGAGGGCAGCGAGCTCGAGGTTGATGTCGTCGGGGTCCTGCACGGACAGGATCACCATGCCGGCGTCGCCGAGGTCGGTCACCTCGCCGTGCTCGACCCCCGCGGCGTCGAGACGTGCAGCCGCCTGGTGCAGCTCGTCGACCGACCCCACGACGAAGCTCACGTGGTCGAGCCCGACGGTGTCCGGGTCGAACGTCTGCCCCGCCGGAGCGACCGGGCGGAGACCGAAGACCTGGTCGCCGAGCCGGAACACGGAGCCGCCGTAGAAGCGCTCACGATCCTCGCGAACGCCGGGCTCGTCGACCTGGTCGCTGAAGTCGATCGCCGGGTCGGTGCCGAGCAGCTGCTGGTAGAACGCCTTGCTGCGGTGGATGTCGGTCACGGTGACCCGGACGTGGGCGAGGGCGGTCGGACGTGCGAACGGTTCGGTCATGGTGGGGCTCCTCCGGGTTCGACCCGACGCCAGTGCTGTCGGGTGCGCGCCGTGGTTGCGACGCGCACCCGAGGCAACGCTCTGCCCCTCCGAAGCACCCGACACCGTGCGGCGACCGGACAGCGGCGCTGGACCCGAACGCCAGCGCCGCGGTCCGGTCAGATGAGCTCGTCGGTCAGGTGGTTCGGCGTGCCGAAGCGGTGCGCCGTGATCGAGACCGCCTGCTCGCGGACGAACGGCAGGATCTCGAGCCGCCCGGCTTCGGTCACGGGGCCGCCGTACACCGCGACGTCGGGACGCCCGCCGATCGCCGAGTACAGCGTCGACGTGTCGCCGCCGATGAGCCGGACACGGGTCGACGGGCCCGCCGCGATCGACGACGCGAAGGACTCGTCGGAGACCGCCTGCGACACGGAGCGCACATTGGGCAGCGAGCGGAGCGCCGATGCGACGGGTGTCGGCAGCGCGGCGGCCGTCGAGACGTCGATCGCCGTGCCGGCCCGGAGCGCAGCCGCGACGACGCGGACGAGGTCAGGAACAGCATCCTCGTCACCAGAAGCCAGGCGCACCTGCACCGACGGGAACGGCAGGTACCGCGCGATGTTCCGCTCGGCGCTGAGAGCCGAGACGTCGGTCGCGGTGCCGAACAGCGTCGACCAGGCCTGCTCGTCCGACGCCAGCGACCGGTCGAGCACCGGCGAGGTGACCCCGGCCGCACGGACGAAGGCGCTGACCGGAGCAGAAGGAACGGACGCAGCAGTCGACGCAGCAGGCGCCCACGACCCGAGCCCGAGCAGGTAGTTCAGCCCGCCGGCCTTCGTGCCCGCGCCGACGGCCGACTTCTTCCACCCACCGAACGGCTGGCGGCGGACGATCGCACCGGTGATGCCGCGGTTGACGTAGAGGTTGCCCGCCTGGATCCGCCCGAGCCAGGTGCCGATCTCGGCCGGGTCGAGCGAGTGCAGGCCCGAGGTCAGGCCGTAGTCGACCTCGTTGACGATGTCGATCGCTTCGTCGAGGGTGTCGGCGGTCATCATGCCGAGGATCGGGCCGAAGTACTCGGTGCGGTGGAACTCCGAGCCGCGGCGGACGCCCTGGCGGACACCGGGGCTCCAGAGCTTGCCGGTCTCGTCGAGCTGCTTCGGCTCGACGGCCCAGGTCTCCCCCGCGCCGAGCGTCGTCAGGCCGGCGAGCAGCTTGCCCGACGCCGGCTCGATGATCGGTCCCATCTGGGTGGTGGGGTCGGTCGGCGAGCCGACGGTGAGTGAGGACACGGCGTCGAGCAGCTGGTTGCGGAAGCGCTTCGACTTCGCGACCGAACCGACCATCACCACGAGCGACGCGGCCGAGCACTTCTGACCGGCGTGCCCGAAGGCCGAGGCGACGACGTCCTTCACCGCGAGGTCGAGGTCCGACGACGGGGTGACGATCACGGCGTTCTTGCCCGAGGTCTCGGCGAGCAGCGGCAGGTCCGGGCGGAACGAGCGGAACAGCTCGGCGGTCTCGTAGGCACCGGTGAGGATCACCTGGTCGACCATCGGCGAGGCGATGAGCTGCTGGCCGAGCTCGTTCTCGGACACCTGCAGGAACGCGAGCACGTCGGCCGGGGCCCCGTGGGCGTCGAGCGCGGTCTCGATGATCGAGGCGAGGACGGCTCCGGAGCGCTCGGCGGGCGGCGCCGGCTTGAGGACGACGGCGGACCCGGCAGCGAGTGCGGCCAGGGTCGAGCCGGCGGGGATCGCGACCGGGAAGTTCCACGGCGGCGCGACGAGGGTCAGCGTGGCCGGGGTGAAGGTCGCACCGTCGAGGTCGTCGAGCTGCGACGCGAGCGAACCGTAGAAGTGTGCGAAGTCGATCGCTTCGGACACCTCGGGGTCGGCCTGGTCGATGGTCTTGCCGGTCTCCGCGGCCATGACCTCGATGAGTGCTGCGCGGTTCGCCTCGAGTGCGTCGCCGACGGCGTGCAGCACCGCGCCACGAGCGGCACCGGACCAGGTCCCCCAGACCGCACCGGCGGCCTGGACGCGAGCGAGCGCCGAGTCGAGCGACGCGGCGGAGTCGACCCGGGCCTCCTGGACGGCGCGGACGCCGAGCGTCGACGACGCGATCCGGTCCGTGATGGCCGAACCCCACTGGCGCACCGACGCGACCGACGGGTCGCTGTCCGGCGTGTTCTCGAACCGGCCGGGTCCGGGGCGCCCAACGGCCGCGTAGCGGTCGGCGACGCGGTGGGACGCGGGAGCGGCGAGGCCCTCGGGTGTGGCGAGCGGCACGAGCGAGGCGCGGAAGCGTTCTTCTTCGCGGGCGAACAGCGGCGGCGACGACACCAGCGAGAAGACCGCGGACATGAAGTTGTCCTGCGAGGCGCCTTCTTCGAGGCGGCGGATCAGGTACGCGATCGCGACGTCGAACTCTCCAGGGTGGACGACCGGCGTGTAGAGCAGGAGGGAACCGACTGTGTTCTTCACTGCCGACGCCTGGCCCTGCGCCATGCCGAGCAGCATCTCGAACTCGATGCCGTCCCGAACGCCCCGTTCGCCGGCGAGCAGCCAGGCGTGCGCGACGTCGAACAGGTTGTGCCCGGCGACACCGACGCGGACGTTCTCGACGCGCGACGGGGTGAGCGCCCAGTCGAGCACGCGCTTGTAGTTGGTGTCGGAGTCCTGCTTGGTGTGCCAGGTGGCGAGCGGCCAGCCGTGCACCGAGGCCTCGACCTGCTCCATGGGCAGGTTCGCGCCCTTGACCAGGCGGACCTTGATGCCGGCACCACCTCGGGCGCGGCGGGCGGCGGACCACTCCTGCAGCTGCTCCATCGCGGCGAGCGCGTCAGGCAGGTACGCCTGCAGCACGATGCCGGCTTCGAGCCCGAGGAACGCGGGCTCGTCGAGGAGCTTCGTGAAGACCGCGATCGTCAGGTCGAGGTCCTTGTACTCCTCCATGTCGAGGTTGATGAACTTCGCCGGGGTCGAGGCCGCGGCGCGCTCGAACAGCGGGCGGAGCTGCTCGACGATGTCGTCGACGGCGTGGTCGAACGCCCACGGCGAGTGCGGGTGCACGGTCGACGAGACCTTGATCGACACGTAGTCGACGTCGTCGCGTGCCAGGAGCTTGTGCGTGCCCTCGAGCCGGCGCGCGGCCTCGCGCTCGCCCAGCACGGCCTCGCCGAGCAGGTTCACGTTGAGGCGGACGCCGTCCCGCTTGATCTTCGCGATCGCCGGGCCGAGCTTCGAGTCGGTCGCGTCGACGATGAGGTGGCCGACCATGCCCCGCAGCACCCGGCGAGCGATGGGCACGACGACGCCCGGAAGCACCGGTGCCATGCCGCCACCGAGGCGCACGAGTCCGCGCATCGCGGCGGGCAGGAACCCGGGTGCACCGGGCGCGATCTGCCGGAGCTTGCGCGCGGCGACGGCGAGGTCTTCCGGGCGGACGACGCCGTCCACGAAGCCGACCGCGAAGTCGAGACCGGCGGGGTCGGCGAGCACCCCGGCGAGCTGCTTGGCGGAGCCGTCCACCGGGAACGACTCGGCCTCGGCCAGCCACTGTCGGACGAGTGCGACGGACTGGTCCGCCAGCGCGTCGTGGTCGGTGGCGGGGTGCTCCTGCAGGGTCGTCATGGGATCAGTGTGGCGGCCCGGGATACGGTAGCGGAAGCGACCGTTCCTGATGGGTACCGTTCAGTTGCACTACCGAATCCACGGCGACCCCGCTACCGTCAGACCATGCTCGACGTCCGCCGCCTGGTCCTGCTCCGCGAGCTGTCGATCCGCGGGACCATCGCCGCCGTCGCCGAGGCCATGAACTTCACGCCGTCGGCGGTCTCGCAGCAGCTCAGCGCCCTGGAACGCGAGGCCGGCGTGCAGCTCCTCCGCAAGGCCGGCCGACGGTTGCAGCTCACCCCGCAGGCCGAGGTGCTCGTCGCCGCCGCCGGCCACGTGCAGGACGTGCTCGAGCAGGCCCAGGCGCAGGTCGAGGACACCCTGCCGTCGGTCCAGGGGCGAGTGCGCGTCGCCGTGTTCCAGTCCGCCGCCCTCGCGCTGATGCCCAACGCCCTGCACGAGATGGCCACCGAGCACCCCGACGTCCGGGTCGAGATGGTCCAGCGCGAGCCGGAGACCGCCCTGAACGAGACGTGGGCGCGGGACTTCGACATGGTCATCGCCGAGCAGTACCCGGCGCACGCCGCCCCGCACCTGTCCGGGCTCGACCGCTCGGACCTGACCACCGATGCGGTCCGCCTGGCGCTGCCGCCGCTCGACACGGCGCTGCTGCCGGTCTCGAGCCTCGAGGACGCCGAGGCCCTGCCGTGGGTGATGGAGCCGCGCGGGACAGCGTCGCGGCACTTCGCGGAGCAGGTGTGCCGACGCTGGGGCTTCGAGCCGGACGTCCGCTACGAGACCGCCGACCTGCAGACCCAGATCCGACTGGTCGAGTCCGGCAACGCCGTCAGCCTGATGCCGGACCTGATGTGGACCGGACGCACGACGACCTGCCGGCTGCTCGAACTGCCCGAGCAGCCCCGCCGGACGATCTTCACCGTCGTGCGCGCCGCCGGGGCGTCCTCGCCCGCGGTCCGTGCGCTGCGCGCCGCTCTCGAACGCGCGGCGGCGGCCGTCGGCGACTGATCTGCCTGCCGCGCCGGACGCGGTGGACCGCACCGGATCACGGATGGGAGGCCCGTGGCGGATCCGCCACGGGCCTCCCGTCCGACGCGGGTTTCCGCACGGACCCCCAACCATGGTCACATTCCGGTCACCGACGCCTGAACGGCCGCGCAGCCGCACTACGATCCGAGCAGGCCGAAACTCTCGGCAGATTCTTACGATCCGGCCACCCAGCCGGACCTGAACATGGGGGGAACCCGTGCATCGCAGCACCTCCGCCGTTCGTCGCGCTTGCGCCGTCGGCACCACCGTCGCACTCGTCGGTCTGACCACCGGTCTCGGCATCATGTCGGCGACCGCCGCCAGCGCCGTCGAGCCGACCGACTCGACGCAGCCCTTCGTCTCCGAGGAGACCCCGGCACCCGTCGCGACGGAGACGCCCGCACCGACCGACGAGCCGTCGGTCCCCGCCGACGAGACCACGGAGACCCCGGCCCCGGCACCCGCCGAGGAGACCCCGGCCCCCACCCCGAGCGACGACGCGACCGCCCCGGCCGACGAGCCGACCGCCCCCGCGACGACCGCTCCCGCCGCCGAGACCCCGGCTCCGACCGCGACGCCGACCCCGGACGTCACCGCGAAGGCCGCCGACGCGACCGTCACCATCGACGGTGCGGCCAAGGTCGGCACCCTCCTGAGCGCCGTCGTCACCGGCTTCGACGAGGACTCCTCGTACAAGTACGTGTGGGCTGACCAGGACCGCAACGTCCTGTCGAAGACCGCGACCTACCGCATCGACCCCACCGACGTGCGCAAGACGATCACCGTCACGGTGACCGGCACGCTGCCCGGCGCGACCGAGACGACCTCGGTGACGTCCGACGCGACCGCGACCGTCAGCCAGACCCCCGCCTTCCTCGGCGAGGACGGCAAGCCGACGAAGGCCGGCGCCGACGAGGACCACCCGCTCGAGCTGAGCACCACCGCCGGTGACGCGTTCTCGCACACCTTCCGCGCGCAGGGCTTCCCGGAGCCGAAGTACGCGCTCGCCTGGTTCTCGGAGTTCGACGAGGAGCTGTACTCGGACGACGACGAGGCCGGCACGCCCGACGACCAGCTCCCGGACGGCATCACGTTCGACGCCTCCACCGGTGAGCTCAGCGGCGTCTCGACGGAAGCGTCCGACTGGACCTTCGCGGTCACCGCGACGAGCGGCACCGAGACCGTCACGCAGTACGTCGACCTGACCGTCGAGGCCGCAGCGCCGCTCGGCATCATCGTCTTCACGACCGACCGTGCCGGTGCGTTCGACCTCGGCGAGGACGAGGACGACACGAGCACCCGGACCAGCTGGATCATCGACCCGGAGGGCAAGGTCTACACGTTCACCATCACGGGCGACGGTGAGGGCGGCTACACCGGCAACGAGGTCGAGGGCGGCCGGCCGACCATCAAGCAGGGCGGGACGCTCGTCGTGTCCGGCGGCCTGGTCGACGTGTTCGGCAACGAGGTCACCGACGACAACGAGGACTCGATCGTCCCGACCGTCACGTCCGACGTCGCCAGCGACGTCATCGCGCCGGACCCTGACCTGGGCTTCTTCGGGCTCGTGAACGTCACGTTCCCGCACGCGTCGATCCACAACCTGTCCGTCTCGGCCGGCGACTTCACCACCTCGTTCGCGGTGGACGTCCAGCCGACCGCCGTCCCGGCCGTCCCCGGCGTGGCCACTCCGGTCACCCCGGTCCCCGCGGCCGCACCGGTCACCCCGACGAACCGTGGCGGCCAGCTCGCCTACACGGGTTCGGACGCCACCGGCGCCCTGCCCTGGGCCCTCGGCCTGCTCGTCGCCGGTGCCGGCCTGATCGGCGCCCGCACCCTGCGCCGTCGCCGCGCACAGCGCTGAAGTACGACCAGCGCTGACGGACGACCAGCGCTGACGTACGACCAGCGCTGACGGTCCCCGTCGTCTCCCGTCCGTCGCGTGCCCGCGTGACGGACGGGAGGCCCGGCTCGGCCCCGCCTGTCCCCTCCCCGGGGCGGCGGGGCCGTTTCCGTCCCACCGTCGGTAGCGTGGGCACCATGCCCACGCTGCTGCACATCGACTCCTCGGCCGACCTCTCCCACTCCCGTTCGCGCGCGCTGACCGCCGCGTTCGCCGATGCCTGGCGTGCACGCGGACCGGAGTACACGGTGGTCCGCCGCGACCTGCACGTCGACCAGCTCCCGCACCTCGAGACCTCGGCGCTGCACTGGGCGGCAGCGGACCGCACCGCGGACGAGTCCGTCGCTCCCGAGGCCGAGGCACTGCGCCAAGAGGTCATCGACGAACTCCTCGCCGCCGACGTCGTGGTCGTCGGGTCGCCGCTGTACAACTACACGGTGCCGTCGACGCTCAAGGCCTGGATCGACCGCATCCACATCCCCGGGGTCCTGGCAGGCGACGTGCAGCCCCTGGCCGGCCGTCCGGTTGTCACCGTGGTCAGCCGCGGTGCGACCTACGACGCCGGCACCCCGACCGAGGACTGGGACCACGGCTCGCCGGTTCTGCACCTCATCCTCGGCACAGCGCTCGGCATGAAGCTCTACCCGATCACGGTCAGTGCGACCCTGGCCGACCGGCTGCCCGACCTCGCCCCGCTCGCCGAGCACGCGTCCGCCGAGCTCGCCGACGCGAAGACGACCATCGAGCGCCTGGCCACCACGCTCGGCTGACGTCACGACGCGAGCGGTTAGGTGGGACGGACCTCGTCCGACCGACCGAGCAGCTCGGCGTGGAACGCCGTCTGCGTCAGCGCGCTCGCGAGCAGGAACCCGGTCATCGACTCGATCCCGCCGCTGAACGGCACGCGCGCGGCGACTTCGAACAGCGTGGGCCGGTCGAGCAGGTCGAGTGCTTCGGCGACGTGCCGTGACCGCTCCTCGCGGTGTCGAGCCAACGTCTGCGCGCGGGCGACGACGTCGGCGAACCGGTACTCGTGGCCCGGGCAGACCTCGAGCCCGGCGTACACGTCGAGTCGGCCGAGCGACGCCAGGTAGTCACCGAGCGGGTTCGTGGCGGTCCGACCACCGAGGCCGATCCCGGAGTTGATCCGCGGCAGCACGTGGTCCCCGGTGAACAGCAGTCCGTCGGCCTCGTCGACGAAGCACACGTGACCGGCGGTGTGCCCGGGCGTCCAGAGGGTCCGGATGGTGCGCCCAGGGATCGGCAGCTCGTCGCCGTCGGCCAGCAGCAGGTCGGCGTTGGGCGCCTCGCTCCGCCCGAGTCCGATCCGTCGCCCGCTCCCCCAGGCCGCGACGACGCCGTCGTGCAGCTCGGGAGGCAGGCCCCACGTGGCGATGTCGGCGTCGTTCCGCACCGCGTCGGTGCGCTCCCGCTCCAGCGCGTCGACCTCGAGCCCGTGCATCGCGACCCGCGCACCGGTCGCTCGGCGGATCGCGGCGGCGGCACCGAGGTGGTCGGCGTGCAGGTGCGTCACGGCGATGAGGGACACGTCGTCGAGCGACCGGCCGATCGCTGACAGGGCGGCGCGGACCTCGTCGAGCCCGCCGTCGGCCGACCACCCGGGATCGATCAGCGCGAGGGATCCGTCCGACCCCTCCACCACGTAGACCAGGGTCGCATCGGGCGCCCCGAACCGGAACGGCACCGCGAAGGTCCAGATCCCCGGCCGGACCTGTTCAACGGGCGGCAGGACGCCGTCGCGGAGCGCGGCGGCCTGCACGGGGCTGATCGGTTCCGGAGCCGGCGCTGCCGACGGGGGCACGGTCGTCACCCGCACCACACTACTGACGCGATCCGACCTGCCCCGGGTGATCCGGGCCTCCCGGCCGCACTTCGTGAGCAGAAGATGTCGGGTCGTCGCGCCGGACCCGACCATTCCTGCTCACGAAGCCCGCAGCGCCGCGCAGCGCTGCCCACCCGCGCCCGAGTAGACACGACGCATGGAGATCGCACCGATGCTGGCCAAGGCCGTCGCCGACGTCCCGGAACCCGACAGCGTGACCGGTGGCCTGCGGTACGAACCGAAGTGGGACGGCTTCCGCGGCATCGTGACGATCGACGGCGACGACGTCGAGATCGGCAGCCGCGGGGCGAAGCCGCTCACGCGCTACTTCCCCGAACTCGTCGAGGCCTTCCGCGCGCAGTTCGGCGGCCGTGACCACCCGGTGGTGCTCGACGGCGAGGTGATCCTGCGCTCCGGCGAGCCCGGAGCCGAGCGCCTCGACTGGGAGGCACTGTCCCAGCGCATCCACCCGGCGGCCTCGCGGATCGCGAAGCTCAGCGCCGAGACGCCCGCGCAGTTCGTCGCGTTCGACCTGCTCGCAGCGGATGGCGACGAGCTGGTCGACCTGCCGTTCGACGAACGACGTGACCGGCTGGAACAGCTCGCGAGCGGCATGTCCGACCCGCTGTTCGTCACGCGCACCACGCTCGACGTCGACCAGGCCCGCGAGTGGCTCACCACCTTCGAGGGCGCCGGACTCGACGGCGTGGTCGCCAAGCGCCGGGCCAAGCCGTACGAGCCGGGCAAGCGGACCATGCTCAAGATCAAGCACCACCGGACGGCCGACGTCGTCGCGATCGGGTACCGCGTGCACAAGAGCGGCTCGGGCGTCGGGTCGCTGCTCGTCGGGCTGTACGGCGACGACGGTGAGCTCCGCCAGGTCGGCGGCGTCTCCGCCTTCTCCGACAAGCGCCGGCTCGCCCTGGTCGACGAGCTCGAGCCCGTCGTGCTCCGCGATGCGGACGGGAGGCCCGTCACCGGTGACGGGGAACGGTCGCGTTTCTCGTCCGGTCGCGACACGTCGTTCGTCCGGCTGGCGCCGGAGGTCGTGCTCGAGGTCCGCTACGACCAGATGGAGGGCGACCGGTTCCGGCACACGGTGCAGTTCGAACGGTGGCGTCCGGACCGCGACGCGGCGTCGTGCGGGTTCGACCAGCTCGAGGTGCCGTCGGCGTACGACCTGCGGGATGTCCTGTCCTGACACGTGGTTGTCCGTTTTTCGTCGTCTTGCCGGTGATCGCAGGAAAGTAGTTAGCCGAACTAGCGAAACGCTGCCACGATGGAGACCAGCAGCACGAGGCACCCATCCCGGGAGCCCCAGGACCGAAAGCGGATCGACATGAGCACCAGCACGCTTGTCCGCCACTCGCAGCGGAACCCCTTCACCGAGGTGCGCGAGGCACGCCGCCAGCGCACCCTGCAGCTCAGTGCGGTCATCAGCGCCATCGCCGGCGTGACCGCCACCGCGCTCGCACTCGTCACGATCGGCCTGGGCTCGTGATCGTCGACGGCATCAGCGACGCGCACCGCGGCACCTGGTCGCGCCTGACCCGCCTGCACACCGCGAGCGTCGGACTGCCGATGCAGACGTCCCGCGTCGACGACCCCGACCGCTCGACGGACACGCTGCCCGCCGTCTGACGGTCCCCGCTGGCTCGGGTCAGGACTTCTTCGCTCGGGACGGTTGCACGCGCGGCGGCTCGCCCGGCATCTTCGGGAAGTCCGGCGGGAACGGCAGTTCACCCTCGCCGTTCTCCAGGTCGCGCTCCCACCACGCCAGCAACGGCGCGATGCTCGCCGACTCGTCGTGCATCGCCTGCCACGGGTCACCGATCGTCGCCAGGCGCTCGGGAACGGTCCGGATCGTGAACGCCGTCGGTTCCGCCGTCGGCAGCTCGTCCCACGTGATCGGCGTCGACACCGAGGCGTGCGCCAGCGCCCGCGGGCTGTAGGCACCGGCCATCGTGCGGTCACGATTCGCCTGGTTGAAGTCGACGAAGACCCGTTGGCCTCGTTCCTCCTTCCACCACGCCGTCGTGACCCGGTCGGGCATCCGCCGTTCGAGTTCTCGGGCGGCGGCGATCACGGCGTGCCGGACGTCGAGGAACTCGCGCTCGGGGGCGATCGGCGCGAAGACGTGCAGACCGCGGTTGCCGCTCGTCTTGATCCACGCCGTCAGACCCGCTTCGTCCAGGACCTTCCGGAGCTCCTGCGCCACGGGCACCGTGTCCGAGAAGTCCGTGCCGGGCTGCGGGTCGAGGTCGATGCGGAGCTGGTCCGGGTGGTCGCTGTCCTCGGCGCGCGAGGCCCACGGGTGGAAGACCACGGTGTTCATCTGCGCGGCCCACACCGCGACGGCCAGCTCGTCGATGACGAGCTGCGGGTGCTTCCGGCCGCTCGGGTACGTCACCGTGACCGACCGCACGTAGTCGGGGGCACCCTTCGGCGGGTTCTTCGAGAAGAACTGCTCGCCGTCGACGCCGCCCGGGAACCGCTGCAGCGAGATGGGTCGGTCGCCGTTCGCGCGGACGAAGGCGTCGCCCACTGTCACCAGGTACTCGGCAAGGTCGGCCTTGGTGATCCCGGCCTCCGGCCAGAGGATACGCGAGGGACTGCTGATCCGGACCTCGCGGTCACCGTCGGGCCCGGGCACCCGCACCGTCGTCGCTTCGCTCGCCATGCAGCGGAAGGTACTCGGTGCACGATGGACGGGTGAGCGCGTACCTCGGAGTGGACCTGGCGTGGGGACTCGGCACCGCGGGCCGCGCGCCCAACGAGACCGGGCTGGTCGCGATGGAGTCCGACGGCACGATCACCGACGCCGGATGGGCCCGCGGGGTCGACGACGTCACGACTTGGATCGCGGAGCGCCTCGGACCGCGGTCGCTCATCGCCGTCGACGCCTCGCTCGTCGTGACGAACCCGACCGGCATCCGCGAATCCGAACGGCAGGTCGGACAGCGCTACGGCCGGTGGAAGGTGGCGGCGAACCCGACGAACCAGGCCTCTGCGGCAAGCGCCGGCGCCCGCCTGCTCGACCAGCTCACCGCACTCGGCGTCGAGTACGTGTCCGACACGGCGTCGATGCACGCCAGGACGGGCCCGGCGATGTTCGAGTGCTACCCGTACACGACCCTGGTCGGCGTCGAGGAGCTCGGGTACGACGTCGAGCGGCCCCGGTACAAGCGCCTGGACCTCAGGGTGCCGGCAGCCGAGGCCCGGGCACGCCGCGCCGAGGCCTTCGACGAGCTCATCCGGCGCTTGCGCGAGACCCCGCTCGACCCGCCGTTGCAGCTCGACTCGCATCCGCTGACTGCGGGCCTCGCCGACCCGTCAGTGCTCCACGGCCCGACCCACAAGCACCGCGAGGACCTGCTCGACGGTGCCCTGTGCGTCTGGACGGCGGCGTTCTGGGAGCGGCACGGTGACGAACGCGTGCAGATCCTGGGAGGCGATGTCCCCCACCAGCACGGCCCGGACGCCGCTGGCGCGTCGCCCGGGAACCGGCGGCGTGGGCCCAGCCTCCCGTCCGACCCGGTGGACGAGGCGGGCCGCCGGCCCGTCGTCGTGGCGCCCGCGCGCCCGTCGCAGCGGGGCACGCGCGGCTAGGGTTGACCGGTGAGCACGACGAGCGAACCCCTGCACATCGGGCTGGTGTCGCTGCACACCTCCCCCGGAGACGAACCCGGCTCGGGCGAGGTCGGCGGCATGAACGTCGTCGTCCGGCACCAGGCCGAGGCGCTGGCCGATCGTGGCCACCACGTCGACATCATCACGCGGCGTTCGGCGCCGACGCAGCCGGACTCGGTCTCGCTCGTGCCGGGGGTGTGCCTGCGGTTCCTGTCGGCGGGTCCGGCGGAGCCGGTGCCGAAGGGTGAGCACGACGCGTTCATCGAGCCGTTCCGCCACGAGCTCGAGCAGCTCGGGCCGTTCGACGTCCTGCACTCGCACCACTGGTTCTCCGGTGCCGCTGCCCTGCCGGTCGCCCGTGAGCGTGGCATCCCGCACGTGCAGTCGTTCCACTCGATCGCCGCCGACCCCGAGACGCCGCTGTCCGAGGGTGAGCGGCCGGAGTCCGCCGGGCGCATCTCGGGCGAGCAGCAGCTGGCGCGTGAGTCCGACGCGGTCGTCGTGGTGTCCGAGGCCGAGGCATCGACAGTCCGGACGCGGCTCGGCGGTGCCGACGCGCGCATCTGGATCGTGCCGCCCGGGGTCGACGGGTCGGTCTTCCGTCCGGCGGCCGCCGGTGCGCGCCGGGCCGCCACCCCCTACGTCGTCGCAGCGGCTCGCGTGCAGCCGTTGAAGGGGCTCGACCTGGCCATCGAGGCGATCGCGGGCATCAGCCAGGAGGCCCGTCCCACCTTGGTCATCGCCGGAGACGCTTCGAGCGAGGCGGGTGACTACGTGGACGAACTGCGTCGGCTCGCCGCCGCGCGTGGCATCGCCGACCGCGTCACCTTCATCGGGCCGCAGTCGCGTGCCGACCTGGCGTTCCTGTTCCGTGGCGCGGCAGCCGTGCTGGTGCCGTCGCACTCCGAGACGTACGGCCTCGTGGCACTGGAGGGCTCGGCGTCCGGGGTGCCGGTCGTGGCCGCGGCTGCCGGGGGCCTGCGTGAGGCCGTGGTCGACGGCGAGACGGGTGTCGTGCTCGAGTCCCGTGAGCCGTCGGTGTGGGCCGCCGAGATCGAGCGGATCCTGACGGACTCCGGGTACGCGGCCGCGCTGTCCTCGGCCGGGCGGGAACACGCGGAACGTTTGAGCTGGGAACGATCGGCTTCGGGGCTCGAGGACGTGTACCGCCGGGTGCTCGGCCGCTCGTGAGCCGTTTCGACGCCTCGGGGTTCTGGGCGGCGCTCGACGCCGTGCCCGCGGACGCGGACGCCGAGGCGCTGTACGACCTCGGTTCGGCCGAGGGGCGGCTGCGGCGATCGAACCTGCAGCGGTACCTGGAGCAGTTCGGGCCGGCGGCGGACACCCTGCTCGTGGCCGAGGCACCCGGGTGGCGGGGCATGACGAACACCGGCATCCCGTTCACGAGCATGCGCGAGCTCGGGACGGACCGGTTCGGCGCCGACTACCTGGTGCCGCCGGAGCCGACAGCCCTGTGGGAGGCCTCATCGCGCGTGGTGCAGGCGGCACTGTCGGACTGGGCCGGGCCGCTCCCCGTGGCGTGGGCGATCTTCCCGCACCACCCGTTCGTCGCCCCGGACCGGCTGACGAACCGCACGCCCCGTCCGGCCGAGGTGCGGTCGGGAGCACCCGTCGCACTCGCGCTGCTCGAGGCACTCGGTGGCGTCGACCGGGTCCGGGTCGTCGCCGTCGGTCGGAAGGCGCAGGGTGCGCTCGCGTTGGCCGGCATCGAGGCGATCGCCGTCCGGCATCCTGCGCAGGGCGGCGCGAAGCAGTTCACCGAGCAGTTGCGAGCGTTGGACCGCTCGCTGTAGTTCCCTGAGCCGGTCCCTCCGGTCAGGCTGAGCGGACCTCGACGCCCTTCGCGCCCAGGGCCTCGGCGACGTGGGCGGGCAGCGGCGCTGCCGCGTACACGGTGCGGAGTGCCGGCAGGTCGAGGACGTCGTCCCAGTTCTGCGGGTCGAAGCGGTCGTCGGAGCCCTCCCACCCGGGGTGCACGTCCTGGAGTACCTCGAGCTCGGTGTCGACGGTGATCTCCGTGACGAGCGACAGGTGCGACGGCAGGAGTTCCAGGTCGTCGTAGTACTCACGGGCCCGGTCGTCCTGGCCGTCGACGTCGAGGTCCTCGTCCGTCTCGTCGGCCGTCTCCGGGTCGTAGGGGTCGAGCACGTCGAGGTCGTAGCAGAGGACGTCGAGCACCAGCAGCTTCGCGTTGAAGTCGGCGAACTCGACGGGCTCTTCGGTGGTGTTCGACTCGTGGTCCATGGCCCGGAGCGTATCCGCCAGGGCACGGGCATGTTGCGATCACCGGGGAGCTTCCTGTGAAACCGGACAGCGTGGTGTCCCCCGGAAGAGGTTGTGTGCATGACCACCACCAACACGGACCGACCACAGCAGGAGCAGCCCGAGCTCCGCAGGGTCATCGGTCCCAAGCTCCTGCTGCTGTTCATCGTCGGCGACATCCTGGGAACGGGTGTCTACGCGCTCACCGGTCAGGTCGCGGCAGAGGTCGGAGGAGCAGCGTGGCTCCCCTTCCTCATCGCCTTCGCGGTCGCCCTGCTGACGGCGTTCTCGTACCTCGAACTCGTGACGAAGTACCCGCAGACCGCGGGCGCTGCGCTCTACGTGCACAAGGCCTTCGGCGTCCACTTCATCACCTTCATCGTGACCTTCATCGTGATGTGTTCCGGCATCACCTCGGCGTCGACGGCGTCGCGGGCGTTCGCCGCCAACCTCGGTGTCGGGTTCGGCCTCGAGTTGCCGAACGCCGTCGTGATGCTCATCGCCATGGGCTTCATGCTCGCGGTGATGGCGATCAACTTCCGCGGTGTCAGTGAGAGCGTGAAGACGAACGTGGTCCTCACCCTGGTCGAGCTGTCCGGTCTCGTCATGGTGATCCTGATCGGCTTCTGGGCGATCGCCGGTGGCAACGCGGACTTCTCACGGGTGGTGATGTTCGAGACCCCGGAGGACAAGACCCTGCTCATGTCGATCTCCACGGCGACGTCGCTGGCGTTCTTCGCGATGGTCGGCTTCGAGGACTCGGTGAACATGGCCGAGGAGACCAAGGACCCCTCGCGCATCTTCCCGAAGGTGATGCTCACCGGCCTCGGCATCACGGCCGTGATCTACACGCTCGTGTCGATCTGCGCCGTCGCCGTCGTGCCGATCGGTGAGCTCGCCGGCAACGAGACCCCGCTCGTGACCGTCGTGCAGACCGCCGCCCCGGACTTCCCGATCGCCGACCTGCTGCCGTTCATCTCGATGTTCGCCGTGGCCAACACCGCCCTGATCAACATGATGATGGCGTCGCGACTGCTGTACGGCATGAGCAAGCAGGGCGTGCTGCCGGGCTTCCTGGCCCGCATCTCCCCCGCCCGTCGCACCCCGTCGAACGCGATCGTCTTCACCACCGCGATCTCCCTGCTGCTCATCGGTTGGGTCTCGCTCGACCCGGACTCCCCGATCGTGGTGGTCCTCGGTGGCACGACCTCGCTCCTGCTGCTCACCGTGTTCGCCGTCGTGAACCTGACGGTGCTCGTGCTCCGCCGCGACAAGGTCGACCACAAGCACTTCCGAGCCGGCGTGATCATCCCCGTCATCGGCATCATCACGTGTCTGTGGCTCGTGCTGCCGTTCTCGTCCGGCCGCGACCCGCAGCAGTACCAGATCGCCGGTGCACTGCTGGCCCTCGGCGTGGTGCTGTGGGCGGTGACCTGGTTCACGCACGGTCGCAAGCAGCCCGAGAAGGCCCCGACCGGCCTGGTCACCGAACCGACGAAGGTGCAGCACCCGCCGCACGACCACCGCGACGTCTGATGGATGCGGCCGCCGTCATCTGGACGATCGTCATCGCCGCCATCGCGCTGATCTCCCTGTCCGCCGGCGGATGGGGTCGGAGCAGGTCGCGCCGACGCCGACGCTGACGTCGCGGCTGACGGTCCTGGTGCACGAACTCCGTGTTCGGCGCACCAGGACCGTCAGTGCGTCACAGCGGCCCCCGATCGGGCGGGTGCGGTTCCCAGGCGGCGCCCGTACGCTCGTCGTGCTCCGCCTGCCCCGCCCCGTCCGTCGAGAGGTCCCGTCATGCGCCGTGTCGGCATCACGCTCGCGTCGGTGTTCGGCGCCGGCATCGTGGTCGTCGGTATCGGGGTCGTGGTGCTCGTCGTGATCGCGGTCAACTCGATCGCCGGCATCGCGAAGTCCAGCGCCGCCGACGCCACCCCCACGTGCCCGAAGGTCGCCTCGAAGACCGTCGGCGGCATGGTCGTCCCCGCCGGCCCCATCGCGGGCTTCTGCCAGGACCGCCTGGTGAACGCCGCGTCCGTGATCCAGGCTGCGAAGGCAGTCGGCATCGGACCGCACACCCAGGCCGTCGGGGTCATGACGGCGATCGGCGAGTCGAGTCTGGTGAACCTGGACCACGGCGACGCCGCGGGGCCGGACAGCCGCGGACTGTTCCAGCAGCGCGACAACGGCGCCTGGGGCACGTACGAGCAGCGGATGGACCCGTACACGGCGGCGTCGATGTTCTACGCGAAGCTCGTCAAGGTCCCCGGTTGGAAGACGATGACGCCGACGCAGATGGCGCACGCGGTGCAGATCAACTCGGACCCCGAGCACTACGCGAAGTCCTGGCCGGCGGCGAAGGCCGTCGTCGAGGGGCTGACGGGCGAGACCGTGCCGGACACCGCCCCGCAGGGCTGACCGGTCACGCGACGTCCTGGTCGTGCTCGTCGAGTTCGATCATCGCGGCCCCGCCGTCGTGGACGATCACCTGCGCGCGCAGCCGGATCGCGTGCTCGTCGAGGGCGCAGGCGCACGCGTCGACCCACTCCCAGTCGACCGGGTGCACGCGGTCGACACCGGGCCGCTCCCACGCGAGGACGACGTCGACCGCGCCGAGCTGCCCGACGATCTCGGAGATCAACGACGCGAAGTCGCTGACGTGCTCGTCCGGTTGGTAGGGCAGGTCCGCGATGGGCAGCAGGAACGGGATCGACATCCCGAGCTCGTCGAGGAACACCACCCAGCACTGCCGGCGCACCGGGCGGTCGACCAGGGCGGCGACGAGTTGGACGACGTCGTCGTCGGTACGGACAGGGGTTCGGATCAGGCGGTCGAGGGTGTCGGTGTCAGGCATGACTCCAGCGTCGCGAACCCGGCCCGCCCACCGACGGCCACCGTGCGCATCTGTGGACAACCTCGCCGCCGCAGCCACCTGTGGAGGAACTTCGGCGATCCCGACGCCCCCGCGGTCGTCGCGGTGCACGGGTTCGACCAGCGCGAGAACGACGCTGGACGGGCCTCCAGTCCGAACCCGACCGGCTCGGCCAGGTTCCACGACATGCCGCACGCTGATCGCCGAGGTTCCAGACCTCGACGAACAGGGCGCCGACATGCCGAGATTTCGGAACCTCGGGACGGCAACGCCCCTCAGATGCCGTGCGTCACCGAGCTCTCGATGAGCAAGAGCGCCGCGAAGAACACCGCGACGACGGCGGCCATCCCGACGAGCACGACCGGCCACGCCAGCCGACGCCGCACCAGCCGCAGGATGCACACCACGATCGAGGCGACCAGCACCAGCGCGATCAGGATCGGCCCGACCGTCACGACCGAGTCACCGAGCCCCACGTTGCAGGTGTTCCCCGGGGCAGCGCACGACACGAACGCCAACGACATGAGCTTGATGCCCCACCCCGCTGCCAACGCTTCGAGCGTGAGCACCACGAGCAGGGCGATGGAGGCGACCATGTCCGCGACGCGGCGGCGCCCTGCCAGGGGGTGGCGGGCCTCCCGTCCGAACCGTGCCGGAGCCGACCCGAGCGGATCGAGACGCGCCCCCGGAACCGACTCCGGACCCGGACCCGGAACAGACTCCAGCCCGGACCCGGGAGCCGAACCGGCGTCGGCCGGACCGGACGACCGGGCGGGCGCGTCCATCAGGACCGCCGGCCGCGCGTGGACCAGAGGGCCGCGGCGATGAGCAGCGGCTGCCCGAAGAGGCGCGCGACGCGCTTCTCGTCGGTGTCCAGGCCGAACGCATCGCGGCGGTTGACCCACTGCGACAGGTTGCCCGGGAAGATCACCGTGAAGAACAGTGCAGCGACGGAACCGACGAAGCGCCGGGCCGGCTTCGGCGCGAGCACGAGCGCCGAACCGAGGGTGATCTCGGCGACACCGGAGGCCAGCACGGTCGCGTCCTCGGAGAGCGGCACGAACTCCGGGACCTGGGCCGTGAACTCCTTGCGCGCGAAGGTGAGGTGACTCGTGCCGGCGAACACGAGCGCCAGGCCGAGCAGGACGCGGAGGAAGGAACGCATGTCTCCATCGTGCCTGCTCCCGGGCGACGGTGCTCGCACGTGTACGGAACCCGACCGGCTCGGTACATTCAGACGTATGGGAGCACCCTCTCGGGACCACGAACCGCCAGCAGCCCCAGCGACCTTCGCCGTGCTGCTCGGCCCGGTCGCGTTCTACCTCGGCATCATCGTGCCGGCGCAGGGCACGGTCCGGCACGTCCTGCTGGGTGCGGCATTCGGCGTCGTCTGCGTGCTGAGCGGCTGGCGGGCGATCGTCATCGCCGGTCGCCGTCGCCGGGCGGTGCAGGTGTGGGCGTGGATCGGCATCGTGATCGGCGCGGCCGGGCTGGCCATGATCGTCTGGCAGCTGCTCGTCATCGCGACCGCCGGGGCGTTCCCGCCGCCGTTCTGGTCGCCCTACGCGAACCGCTGACGCGGGTCACCAGCCGAGCGTGCCGGGCGCGCCCTTGAACGGGCCGACGACATCCGAAGTGATCCAGCCGCCGTAGAAGTCGCCGTCCTGCGACTGCACGACCTCGCCGCCGACCTCGCACGAGTCCATCGCCGACGGGTAGATCGCGACGCGGTCCCGGAGCGACTCGTACCCCGGCTCGGGCGTCGGGTAGTTCCACGCGGCGCGGCTCGCGACGGTGCCGTCCCCGCCGACCACGTCGAAGTACCGCGCCCGGCCCTTGAACTCGCACATGCTCGACCCCTGAGCGGGGCGGAGGTCGAGGTCCGCCATCGGCAGGTAGTACACCGGCGGGTGCGAGGTCTCGAGGACCCGCACGGCGTCGGTGGTGTCGGCCACGACGGTGCCGCCGAACCGGACGACGACGCGGGCGGTGACGGGCTCGACGGCGGGCGGGCGGGGGTAGTCCCAGACCGATTCCTGTCCGGGGCCGGGTTCGATCCGTGTGGGATGGCGCATGGGATCGTGTCTACGCCGAACGGCTGCGGTCCGGCTGGCGGGCGGGGTGCACTGCGCCGCCGCAAGGTGCACGATGGGCGGGTGACGACGACGACACGCACGCTCTTCCGACGGAAGCCCATCGAGACGATCGATGACGACACCGGAGCCGAGGGTGGCCTGAAACGGCACCTCGGCCTCTGGCAGCTCACCGCGATCGGCATCGGCGGCATCATCGGCGCGGGGATCTTCACCCTCGCCGGCACCGTGGCGAACGGCGTCGCCGGTCCAGCGGTCCTCATCAGCTTCCTGGTCGCCGGCGTCGCGAGTGCCGCCGCAGCGTTGTCGTACGCCGAGTTCGCCGGCCTCATCCCGAAGGCCGGCAGCGCGTACACGTACGGCTACGCGGTCCTCGGCGAGATCGTCGGGTGGTTCATCGGGTGGGACCTGCTGCTCGAGTACACCGCGATCGTGGCGGTGGTCGCGATCGGCATCTCCGGCTACGTCGGGTTCCTGGTGGGCCAGTTCGGCATCGACCTGCCCGCGTGGATGCTCGGTGCGCCCGGCACCGGCGACGGCCACGTGATCGACGTCTTCGCGATCGTCCTGTGCCTCGTCACCGCGTTCGTGCTCACCCGCGGCATCCGCAGTGCTGCCCGGTTCGAGTTCGTCGCCGTCGGCATCAAGGTCGCGCTCGTCGTGCTCATCGTCGTGCTCGGCGTGTTCCACATCAACAGCGCGAACTACTCCCCGTACTTCCCGTTCGGCTTCGGTGGCGTGATGACCGGCGCCGCGACGGTGTTCTTCGCGGTGTTCGGCTACGACGCCATGTCCACCGCGGCCGAGGAGTCCGTCGACGCCCGCAAGCACATGCCGAAGGCGATCCTGCTGTCCCTCGGCATCTCGATGGTCCTGTACGTGCTGGCGACCCTGGTGCTGACCGGGATGCAGAAGTACACGGACATCGACCCGGCCTCGGGCTTCTCGTCGGCGTTCGCGTCGGTCGGCCTCGGTGGTGTCGCGAACGTCATCGCGATCGGTGCCATCGTCGGCATCGTCACGGTGCTCGTCACGTTCATGCTCGGCGCCAGCCGCGTCTGGTTCTCGATGAGCCGCGACGGCCTGATGCCGAAGTGGTTCTCGAAGACCGACCCGAAGCGCCACGTCCCGACCCGCGTCACGTGGATCCTCGGCATCGCATCGGCGATCCTGGCGGGCGTCCTGCCGATCGGCGTCGTCGCCGAACTCACGAACATCGGGATCCTGCTCGCGTTCGTGGTGGTCTGCTCCGCGGTGATCGTGCTCCGCTACCGCCAGCCCGACCTCGACCGTCAGTTCCGGCTGCCGTTCATGCCCGTCATCCCGATCATCGGCGTCATCGCGTCGCTGTGGCTCGTGACGTTCCTGCAGTGGGAGACGTGGGTGCGGTTCGCGGTCTGGTTCGCGATCGGCCTGGGCGTGTACTTCGGCTACTCGCGGAAGCACAGCAAGTTGGCGGCCGGCGAGCCGTCCGACGCGACGAAGCCGTAGCGAGCAGGCGCCCTAGCGTCCGCTCCAGCGCACCCAGCCCTGCACCTGCGCCGCAGCGCTCTCGAGCGAGGAGTGCGCCCCGTTGATCGAGTGGTCCGGCGAGTCCACCGTGAACTGGTCCGTCCGGGTGACGTCGCAGACGACCTCGGAGCCGAGCCACACGTTCCAGTGGTCTGCGGAGTCGTGCACCCACCGCAAGCGGTCCGGCATGAGCGTGTCCAATCGAGTGGAGAGCGGCGAGCAGTCGTCGCCCGTCCACGCAGACGGTAGCCCTGCTCGATGTGTGCCGTTCGGGTCGGCGGCTCCGCGCGTCGGTGGCACCTGGCACGATTGACCCGTGCCAGCAGCCCCGATGATCGACGCCGTCGACGTCATCCGTTTCGTCGGGCCGCAGACCTTCGGTCGCGCACGCGACGTCGTGCGCGCCGGTCTGGTCGACGATGCCGTCTGGAACGCCGACGACGGCACCGTCACGGCGACCGTCTCGGGCACCGCCGACGACCCGTACGAGTGCCGCATCGACATGACCGTGGCGCGCGGCGACTTCATCCGCCCGGTCCGCAGCTCGTGCAGCTGTCCCCTCGGCGGGGACTGCAAGCACGTCGCCGCCGCACTGCTCACCATCAACGCGCGTGCCCTGGCCGCCAACGCCGGCCCGCGTCCGGAAGCGCCGGCTCCGCCGCCCTCGGACTGGAGGCACGACCTCGCCCGCCTCGCCGGTGACGACGAGCAGGCGGTCGCCCCGCAGGGCACCCGGATGGGTCTGCAGTTCGAGTTGCGTGACGCGGTCCCCGCCGCCCTCGCGGCCCGCGCCCGGGCCGCCGGCCGAGCCCTACCGGCGCCGTCCCGCACGGTCCGGCTCGGGGTCCGACCGGTGACCCGCAGCGATGCCGGCAACTGGGTGCGCGGGCAGCTCACCTGGGGCACGCTCCCCTACTCGCAGAACCGCCTGGGCCTCGGCGCCGAGCAGCACGGGTGGTTCATGCAGCTCGCAGCCCTGCACCGTGCGGGTCAGCTCGCGGGGTTGCCCGGCGAGAGCGACTGGCTGCACCTCGACGACTTCCGCAGCCCGCTGCTCTGGCCGTTGCTCCGGCAGGCGTCGGGGCTCGACATCGCCTTCGTGACCGGCAAGCGCGAGGGCGGGGTGGTCCTCGGCGAGCAGGCCCAGGTGCTGCTCGACGTCTCTCGGCCCGGTGTCGCCCGGCACGACGACGCCGTGGTGATCGGCGCGAGCGCGGTGCTCGACGGCCGCCCGGTCGTCCCCGGTGCGGCACGGATGGTCGGCGACCACGGCGTGTACGTGTTCCGCGAGAGCCCGGAGTTCACCGTCGGGCTCGCACCGACCCCGGCGCCCGTGCCCGAGGACCAACGGCGCATGCTCCTCGAGTGCACCCGCATCACGGTGCCGACGGCAGAGGTCGACGAGTTCCTGGCCGACTGGTCGCCCCGGCTGCGCGGCGCCCTCGGGCTCGTCAGTTCCGACGGGTCGGTGGAGCTGCCGGAGCGTACCCCGCCCGAACTCGTGCTGACGGCGACGTTCGAGCCCGCCAGGGCACCCCGCACCGACGACCGGGTGCACCTGCACTGGCGCTGGCACGTCGACGGGCGCAAGGACCCGGTCTCGCTGCACGGCCCGCTCCCCGACCTGACCGGGCTCCGCGCCGCGGACGATCCAGCCAGCACCGACGACCGAGCCAGCATCGACGACCCGGCCAGCACCGACGTTCCGGCCGGCACCGAGGCGGCGACTGCCGACGCCGACGTGCCCGCGGCCCTGGAACCCGCCACGTCGACAGCGCGAACCGACGACGCGACTGCGGGCGAGCCTCCCGTCCGCCCTGCCGGACCCGGTGGCGGACTGGACTGGTTCCAGGACGGCACCATCGACGGGGCCGACGTCGCGGTGTTCGCGAACGAGTTCCTGCCCGAGTTGCCGGCGCTCGGCGTCCGCACGGTGGTGCAGGGTGAGCGCCTCGACTACGAGCGGTTGAGCGGGCGGCCGCACATCCGCGTCACGACGATGCCGTCGGACAAGCACGACTGGTTCGACCTCGGCATCATCGTGAGCGTGAACGGCAAGCAGATCCCGTTCACCCCGCTGCTCACCGCGCTGGCCGGTCGGCAGCGGCGACTCAAGCTCGTGGACAACTCGTACCTGTCGCTCGCCGATCCCGCGTTCGACCGGCTCAAGGAACTCATCGACGAGGCCCGCGACCTCGACGAGTGGCAGCCCGACCAGCCGATCCAGGTGACGCCGCTGCAGGCCGGGCTGTGGACCGAGTTCGACCTGCTCGCCGACGAGACCTCGCACGACGAGCGCTGGCAGGCGATCACCGCGGGGCTGATGGGGGCGACTCCCCCGGGTGACGTCCCGGTGCCGGACACCGTGCACGCCGAACTGCGGCCGTACCAGCACGCCGGGTTCGCCTGGCTGTCGTTCCTGGCGGCGCACGGCATCGGCGGGGTGCTCGCCGATGACATGGGCCTCGGCAAGACCCTGCAGGTGCTCGCGATGGTCGCCGCCCGTCGAGCCGCCGAGCCCGACGGGGCGCCGTTCCTCGTCGTCGCGCCGACCTCGGTCGTCGGCAACTGGGTGGCCGAGGCGGCGAAGTTCACGCCGTCGCTGCGGGTGGCCGCCGTCACCTCGACATCGCTGAAGGACCCCGGTCTCGTCGCCCGCACGGCCTCGCAGGCCGACGTCGTCGTCACCTCGTACGCGCTGCTCCGGCTCGACTCGCAGGCGTGGACCGACCTGCCGTGGTCGGCGCTCGTGCTCGACGAAGCGCAGTTCGTGAAGAACCCGCAGTCGCAGACCCACCGAGTGGCATCCGAGCTGCAGGCGCCCGTGAAGTTCGCCATCACCGGCACCCCGCTCGAGAACGGGCTCACCGACCTGTGGGCGCTGTTCCACATCGTCGCGCCCGGGCTGCTGTCCACCTGGACCCGGTTCGGCGACGACTACGTGAAGCCGCTCGCTTCCCCCGAGCTCCGGGGCGAAGCGCGCCAACAGCTCACCGCGAAGCTCCGGCGGCGGATCCGGCCGCTCATGCTCCGCCGGACGAAGCAGGCCGTCGCCGCCGACCTGCCGCCGAAGCAGGAACAGGTCGTCCGGGTCACGCTCGACCCCGCGCACCGCGAGCTGTACGAGCGCACGCTCAACCGCGAGCGACTGAAGGTCCTCGACCTGATCGACGACCTGTCGAAGAACCGGATGATCGTGTTCCGGTCGCTGACGCTGCTGCGGATGCTCGCGCTGTCGCCGGCGTTGGTCTCGAGCGGGTCGGACTCGCCCCTGTCGCCGTCGACGCCGATCCCGTCCGCCAAGCTCGACCTGCTGCTCGACGAACTCGAGCAGCTCGCGGCAGAGGGCCGACGCGCCCTGGTGTTCAGCCAGTTCACGTCGTTCCTGCGGATGGTGTCCGATGCCCTCGACGATCGGGGCGTCGGCTACGAGTACCTCGACGGCTCGACGCGCAAACGCCCACAGGTGATCGAGCGCTTCCGGCAGGGCACCGCGCCCGCGTTCCTCATCTCGCTGAAGGCCGGCGGCTTCGGGCTCACCCTGACCGAGGCGGACACCGTGTTCGTGCTCGACCCGTGGTGGAACCCCGCCGCCGAGTCGCAGGCCGTCGACCGCACCCACCGCATCGGGCAGACCCGGTCGGTGAGCGTGCAGCGCTTCATCGCCGAGGACACCATCGAGGAGAAGGTCCTGGCCCTCGCCGCGCGCAAGGCCGAGCTGTTCGCCACGATGATCGACGACGACGCCCTGTTCGCCGACGACCTGACCGCCGACGACATCCGCTCGTTGCTCGCCTGACGCGCGGGTGCGGTCAGGCGAGCGCGAGCGCGCCTGTCGGCGGGCGGGCGGGCGGGCGGGTCAGCGGGCGAGCGCGTCGATCGCCGTGACCTCGTCCGCCGACAGCTCGATGCGGGCACCGGCAGCGTTCGACCGGATGCGCTCCGGGTTCGACGACTTCGGGATGACGACGAAGCCGTGCGCGACGTGCCACGCGACGATGACCTGGGCGCTGTCGGCGTCGTGCTCGCCCGCGATGTCGAGCAGCGTCGGGTCCTGCAGGTTGCTCGCCTTGAAGGGGCTGTAGCCCTCGAGCACGACCCCGCGCTCGGCCAACCCTTCAGCGATCGTCTTGTCGTACTCGACCGGGCTCCACTTGATCTGGTTCACGGCGGGGGTGGTGCCGGTCGCGGTGACGAGTTCGTCGATCTGGTCGAGCGAGTAGTTGCTCACACCCACGGCGCGGGTCAGTCCGTCGGCCTGTGCCTGGAGGACCTGTTCCCACACGTCCGGGCGGGCCTCGCCGTTCGGCGGCCAGTGCACGAGCCAGAGGTCCAGGTGGTCGAGGCCGAGCTGGTCGAGGCTCTCCTCGATCGTCTCGCGCACCCGGTCGGCGTTGTCCGGCGGCAACTTCGTCGTCACGAACACGTCGTCGCGGGCGAGGCCGGACTCGGCGAGGGCCTTGCCGACGCCGCGCTGGTTGCTGTAGCCGGTGGCGGTGTCGATGTGGCGGTACCCGGCCGCCAGTGCTTCGCCGACGGCGGCGGGGGCCTCGCCATCGGGGATCTGCCAGGTGCCGAAGCCCAGGAGCGGCATCGACCCACCGGTGACGGACACGGACGGATTCGCGTAATCGGTCATGCGGACCTGTCTACGCCGTGGCCGTTCGGCCGTTCAGAGCGTGGCGGTCCACGGCCATGTCCGAGGTCTCCGCCATGATCGTCGAGGCCACCCCGGCCGGCTCCACCGCACCACAGCACCACCGCACCGCTGCACCGCCGCCCCACCAGGAGTTCCACGCACCCATGACGTCCCGCCGACGCCGCCGCACCCGCATCAGCCTCACCTCCGTCCTCGTCGTCCTGGCCCTCGCGGTCGGTGGATACGCGCTCGACGCCACCGGCGTCCTCGGACCGGACGCCGACGCGGCCGCCGGGCCCACGTCGGTCGCCACGGCCACGGTCGGCACCGAGAGCGACGCACCGGAGCCGAGCCGGGCCTCCAGTCCGACAGATTCGACGGATCCGACGGACCCGACCGTCAGCACGTCGACCGACACCGACGCTGCGGACGCCCGCGCGCTCCTCGCCACGCTGCCCGTCAAGGGCAAGGCCGCCGGCACCGGCTACGACCGCACCGGCGAGTTCGGCAGCGCGTGGATCGACGTCGACCACAACGGCTGCGACACCCGGAACGACGTGCTCGCGCGCGACCTCAGCGGCATCGTGCGCCAGGGTCCGTGCAAGGTGGTGACCGGCACGCTCGTCTCGCCGTACACCGGCGCGACGATCGACTTCGTGCGCGGCAACACGACCTCGACCCTCGTGCAGATCGACCACGTCGTCGCGCTCGAGAACGCCTGGCGCACCGGTGCCCAGCAGCTGAGCCAGTCGGAGCGGGAGGCCCTGGCGAACGACCCGTCGAACCTGTTCGCCGTCGACGGCCGGTCGAACTCGCAGAAGCGCTCGGGTGACGCCGCGACCTGGCTGCCCGCGAACAAGGCCTTCCGCTGCACCTACATCGAGCACCAGGTGTCCGTGAAGGCCGAGTACCGCCTGTGGGTCGCGCCGGCCGAGCGCGATGCGATGGAGCGGGTGCTCGGCGCCTGCTGACGTCGGGCGGTCTGCCGCCGCTGAGTGTCGACCTGGAGGCCCGGCGCACCTCCGCCCCGCGTGGCAGGCTGCGGACATGGCTGAGCAACTCACGGTCCCGCAGGCGTTCGCGCTCCTCCAGGTCGAACCCGACGGCCGCAAGTCCCTCGACGGGCAGACGCTGGACACCGGTCTCGCGGGAGCGGTCCTCGCCGACCTGGCGCTCCGCGGTGCCGTCTCGCTGCAGAACGGCCTGGTCACCGTCGTCGACGGCGCCGCCACGGGCGACCCGGTGCTCGACGGTGTCATCGGCTCGATCGCGGCGTCCGGATCGCCGCGCAAGGCGAAGTGGTGGGTGAGCCGGCTCGGGAAGCAGCGGCTCCGCGACGACGTCTTCGCCGGACTCGTCGAGCGAGGGATCATCAGCGTCGAGCAGGGCAAGGTGCTCGGGCTCTTCCCCACCACGAAGCACCCGGAGCGCGACGGAGCGCCGGAGGCGCTGCTGCGATCGGGCATCGCGGACGTCCTGGCTCGGCGGGCGACCCCGACACCGTTCTCCGCTGCGGTCATCGGGCTGCTCGACGCGACGAACACGCTCCGCAAGCAGTTCGGCGCGGTCGACAAGGGACTGGTGCAGGAGATCACCTCGGGCACCTGGGCGAGCCCCGCGGTGAAGGCCGTGCTCGAGGAGATCCAGGCCGCGGCGATGATCGTCATCATGGCGGCGACCACCGCGACGACGACCACGGTCATCACGAGCTGACGTCGCCAGCACACCCTGCAAAACGACAGGTGTAGCCTAAAGAGAATTCATCGTCGAAGACCTCAGGAGGCCTCCCCATGCCCGAAACCACCACCAGCACGTCCCGCTTCGCCGACCGCGTCGTCCTCATCACCGGCGGCGGCTCCGGCCTCGGACGTGCAACCGCCGTCCGCCTGGCAGCCGAGGGCGCTGCGCTCTCCCTCGTCGACGTCTCCGAGCAGGGACTCGAGTCCTCGAAGGCCGCCGTGCTCGAGGCCACCCCCGACGCCCAGGTCCTGACCACCGTCGCCGACGTCTCCGACGAGGCCCAGGTCGACGCCTACGTCGCAGCCACCATCGAGCGCTTCGGCCGCATCGACGGCTTCTTCAACAACGCCGGCATCGAGGGCAAGCAGAACCCCACCGAGTCGTTCACCGCCGCCGAGTTCGACAAGGTCGTGTCGATCAACCTGCGTGGCGTGTTCCTCGGCCTCGAGAAGGTCCTCAAGGTCATGCGTGAGCAGGGCTCCGGCATGGTCGTGAACACCGCGAGCGTCGGCGGCATCCGCGGCATCGGCAACCAGTCCGGGTACGCCGCCGCCAAGCACGGCGTCGTCGGCCTGACCCGCAACTCCGCCGTCGAGTACGGCCGCTACGGCATCCGCATCAACGCCATCGCCCCCGGAGCCATCTGGACGCCGATGGTCGAGAACTCGATGAAGCAGCTCGATGCGGAGAACCCCCGCAAGGCCGCCGAGGAGTTCATCCAGGTCAACCCGACGAAGCGCTACGGCGAAGCCCCCGAGATCGCCGCCGTCGTCGCGTTCCTGCTGTCCGATGACGCGTCCTACGTCAACGCGACGGTCGTCCCGATCGACGGCGGGCAGTCGGCCGCGTACTGAGCCGCACCGGTCCGACGCCCGGCGCACCTCCTCGTGCGCCGGGTGACGGCCTGGAGGCGCGGCTCGGCCCCGGCGTGTCCGTCCAGCGTGACAGCATGGTCGGCGTGAGCAACGACGAGACGAACGGATCCGCCTTCGGCCGAGGCGTCGACAAGACCCCGCCCACCGCGGCCGCCGAACTCCGCCGCCGGATGGCAGCCTCGCCGGCGGGCTTCCTGCGCAGCGCGGCGTGGGTCCCGTGGAAGCCGTCGGGGACTCCGGAGGCGGGCAGCGTCGCCCACGTCATGATCCGTGACAAGCCGTTCGTGCCCGTCTTCACCGACCCCGCCGAACTCGCCGCTGGCCTGCCCGACGCCGAGGGGCGTCCGGTTCCGATGTCCGAGCTCGTGGCCGCGCTGCCCCAGGAGTTCGGCATCGTGGTCGACCCGACGAGTGCCGAGGCGGCGAACTTCCTGCACGCCGACGTCCTCGCCCAGATGCGGGTGCAGATGCAGGGTGGCGTCCCGACGGCCGACGACTGAGGCCCCTTCCGAGCGAGTGCGGGGGCAGGTGCCGGCGGCATGCCGTCGTCATTCGACGAACGCTAGAATAGGCATACCAATCAAGCGCCGGGAACCCGTGATCGTACCGGCCCGCAGGGTTCAGCCGTGGCCAGCCCGTCAACCCAGTTCTGGGGATCGCTCACCTCCGCGTCGACCACCAGGATGGGTTCGTCGTACTGAACGGACGGGGGAACGACGATGCCGTTGGGCGGGCCTGGACCACGAGATTGGTCCCCTCCGGAGTACTCGTCAGGGCCCTCGCGAAGTGGTGCGCGCAGGCTGCCGACACTCCACGCACCATCGCCGCTGCTGAACGCGACGCCACGCAGGCGGACGAGGCCCTGGGCCTTCGCGACGCTCTCCATGCTGCTCGGTGCCGGCAGCGTGGTCGTCGCACTCGTCGAGCCGCAACAGTCGGGGATCCAGACAGGATTCATCGTGTCGACCATCGGCATCTCGGCGATCGTGTTCGGCGTGCAGGCCGTCAAGACCGCACGATGGGGATCGGCTGCTTCGCGAGCGTTCGGTCGCGGAGGGGCGATCCTCGGCAGCGTCGGGACGGCGCTCATGGCGTACGCGGTCATCGGGTCGGCCTTGGCCGGTTCCGGCGTCCACCTGCCGGCGCTCTCGCTCCCCCTCGACAGCCGGAGCACCTCCATCGACGCGACGGTGGTTCCGCAACGGTCGGCACCCGCCGCACCGGCGGAGACCGCAGCGCCAGCAGTGGCCCCAGCACCCGCCCTGCCACCGGCGGCGACGACTGCCGACACCGAGCGGTCGGCCGTCGTGCAGAGCGCCGGAACGCTCGCCTTCGTCATGAAGCAGTCGTTCGGGACCGGTCCGTTCCCACCGTCGCTGTCGGTCGGGATGAGCGCGCCGGAGCGGATCCTGCTGCCGGACGGCACCGGGCTCGCTGCCGTCCCGGACGGCGCCCGCGTGCTCTACTCGGTCGCACCGGACGGCTCCGCGTGGTCCGTCACGATCATCGGCGCCGAGTTCGGTGCCGTCGCGACCTACAGCTCCACGGTCGGCACGGTCGAATCGGGCTGACGCACGCCGGTCAGTGCCGGGGCTCGACGAGCTCGATGAAGCGGGACAGCAGCGACAGCCCGGCGATCGACGGCGGCAGCCCCGTGGTGAGCGCCGGCGAGTGCACGAGGTACGCCGCCCACTTCGCCCGCGAGATCGCCACGTTCAGCCGGTTCGGCATGAGCAGGAAGTCCAGCCCGCGCGGGATGTCGGCTGCACTCGACGCTGCAAGGGACACGATCGACACGACGGCCTCGCGGCCCTGGAACAGGTCGACCGTGCCGACCTGGGTGCCGGTGAAGCCTGCACGGTCGAGCTCCTGACGGATCAGGGCACCCTGCGCGTTGTACGGGGCGACGACGATGACGTCCTCGTCGGTCAGGGCGCGAGCGTCCGAGCCGTCGGTCCAGGTCCGCCCGACGACATCGCCGACGAGGGCCACCACGCGGGCGGCTTCCTCCGGTGACGAGGTCGTGTTGCCCGCGTGCACGACCGGCACGGGGTGCACGCCCGCGTCGATGCCGTCAAGGTGCCGACCGGACACCATCGACGCGAGCTGCCCGTCGTAGGACAACGCCGACACGGACTCGGTGAGCGCCGGCTCCATGCGCCGGGTGCGGGCCAGGAAGTAGCCGAACTCCGGCGGCAGGACGTGCTCGCCGTCGGCCAGCCAGCCCAGCGCCGACTCGTCGACGGGCTCCGGGTGCGAGCCCTGCGAGACCTGCGGGAGCTGCTGCGGGTCCCCCAACAGCAGGAGTCGGGTCGCGGCGATCGAGGACGCGATGGTCGGCGCGAGCGAGAACTGCCCGGCTTCGTCGACGACGAGCAGGTCGAGGGAGCGGCGCTCGATCGTCGACGCGTTCGCGAACGTCCACGCGGTCCCGCCGACGACGCCGCCGGTGCCGGAGGCCTCGCACGAGGACAGGAACGCGGCGACGGCAGCACCGTTCTTCACGGGCGTCCACGCGGCGGCGTCGAGTTCGTCCTCGGTCGCACCGGACTTCGGCACCTTCACGACCCGGTCCGCGGGCACGCCGGCGTTCACGACCGAGGACAGGAAGTTCTCCGACGTCGCGTGGGACTGCCCGACGACCCCGACCCGCCAGCCGTACTCGCGGACGAGCCGTGCGACGACGTTCGACCCGACGTAGGTCTTGCCCGTGCCGGGAGGCCCCTGGATCGCCAAGTACGAGTGGTCGAGGCCGAGCAGCGTCGCCACCACGGCGGACACCGTGTCGTCGCCCTGCACGGGCACGATCGCACCGCGCGGCGGCACCCGACGCAGCAGGTCGAAGGCCGGGTCCGCCACCATCGAGGGCAGCTCGTCGAGGACCTGCTGCCCCCACTCGGCGATCGCCTCGGGCTGCGGCTTCGCGCGGGGCGGTGCCGACGGCGCGAGCGCGACCGGGAAGTCGTGGTGCGGTTCCGCCCCGACGGGCAGGCCCTCCTTCACGAGCACCTCGACGGCGTCGCCGTTGTCCCACACGTCCACGATCACGGCGCGGGAGGACGCGCCCTTCGACCCGGGGCCCGGAGACACGACCGACGGCGGAAGCGGGTCGTCGTAGACGAGGTGGGGCGTGCCTCCCGGCCGGAGCCGCGAACCGGGCGCGAGCGTTCCCGACAACCGGAGCTCTCGCGACTGCGAGCGGGCACGCGGCAGCGTGTCCCAGTCTCGCTCGACGGACGCGCGCTCCACGACGAGGACGTCGCGGGTGTCGGCCCAGTCGTCGACCGGGTTGCGCAGGCGGTCGAAGTGGTCCTGCCAGAAGGTCTTCGCCTCGCGCCGGTGGTAGTCGATCGCAGCTGCGGCGAGCGCCAACGCGGTCTCGTCGGGCGTGCGGTCGAGGGCGTCGACGTCCTCCAGGTGTGACGCGAGCGCGACGTACACCGGGTTCGGCTCGCGCTCGACCGGGATCGGCGGGACCTCGAGTTCGAGTGCCGGATCCGCTGCGTCCGGGTCGTCGGTGCGCAGCGACCGGAGCCAATCGCGCAGGCGCAGGGTCGAGCGGCAGTCGTAGGCGTTGTAGTCGGCGACCTCGTCGAGCATGTGCTGGCCGGCGGCGGGGTCCCCGTTGCGGAGTTCCTCGATCGCGTCGACGTAGGCGGTGATGCTGTCGGCCGCGTTCGTCACATCGCTGAGCCGCAGGTCGTCGCCCATGTAGAGCGGCTCGAGCTTCTTGATCGAGTAGCTGTGGCTGCCGACGACCAGCGCCTTCCGCACGATCGGGTACAGGTCGACCAGGACGCCAGCGCGCAGCAGGTCGTCGACGGCCTCTTCACCGACCCCGTGCCGGGCGGCGAGCGACAGCAGGTGCGTCCGCTCGTAGGCGGCGTAGTGGTAGATGTGCATGCCCGGGTACTGCTGCCGACGAGCCTCGATGAACGCGAGGAACTGCTCCAGCGCAACTCGCTCGTCGCGGATCGTGTGCGCCCAGAACGAGGTGAACTCCGCGCGGTCGTCGACCAAGCCGAACAGGTAGTCGAGTCCCCAGTGCACGCCGTCCTCGGTGTGCAGCGGGTCGCCTTCGAAGTCGAAGAACACGTCGCCGGCGTCGGGTGCCGGGATCGCGTCGAGCGCGCGGGCATCGAGGACTTCGAAGCGCGGCTTCACAGGCTGGTCCGGCCCGTCGGCGCCGTTCCGTCGGGCGGTCTCCGTCTCGATCTGGAGGCTCGCCTGGCGCACCAGCCGATCCTGCGTCGCGCGGGACAAGCCCGGCACTGCCCGGGTGCGGACCGCCAGGTCGTCGATCGTCCGCACCTCGTGCTTGATGAGCTTCGCCCGCTGGTCGAGGCGCATGCCCGCGACGAGGACGAGGTCGCGGTGCTCGGCCACCTGGGTCGAGCAGATGGCGCAGCGCCCGCAGCTGGAGTACCGCGGGTCGCCCCACTGCAGTTCGGCGTCGGCAGTGATCCGCTCGGCGATCACGCGCTGCAGTTCGGCGCGCTGCGTGCGGTACACCGGCGCGATGTCGGCGAGGTCGTGCGTGGTCGTCGTCCGGTCGCCGAGCACCAGGTGCACCTGCGCCCCGGTGGGGATGCCGTGTGCCTGCATCTGCTCGGCGTAGGCGGCGAGCTGCAGCAGGGCGGAGATCTTGGCGTGCCGGGCGAGCTTGGTGTCGTAGACCTCGTACTCGCCCTGGTCGTTGCGGATGATGAAGTCCGCGAAGCCGATGAAGCCCGGGCTGCCCGCCGTGGGCGCCGCGTGGAACGTCGGCTGGTACAGGACGTCGGCGCCGTCGGCGAAGGCCTGTCGCGCTTCGGCTGCGGCGCGTGCGTAGTCCGGCGGGGCTGGGCGGTCGAACTCGACGACGTTCCGCGTGTCCTTGAGGATGTCGAGGTAGTCGAGCTCGTGCTGGTCCCCCAAGCGGGCGGTGCGCTCGAGCATGTCGTCGTGCGACTCCGGCAGGGGTTTCCCGCGACCGAGCTTGACGTCGAGTCGGCGCAGGAACGCCCATTCGCAGGCCGACCACGTGCTGAGGTCACTCGGGCTGAGCAGCACGTGCCCGTCGACGCCGATCTGCATGCGCTCCCCCTTGCTCTCTGGTGCCCTGCGAGCCTAGGGCCGCCCGCCGACACCGGCGCCGCGCGCGGTCAGACGGCAGCGGCCGGCGTCAGCGCACCTCCGCGGAGTCCCAAAGGCGGCGCGCCAGCCGACCGGCCTCAAGGACGGCAGGCCAAGCGACCACGGCGAGCAGACAGCCGTCCGTGACGGCGCGCGTCAGCGGAACGAGCAGCAACGGCACCTGCGTCCAACTCGCGAGCATCCAGCAGCCCGCGGCGATCCCGATGATGCACCCGAGACGCCGCAGTGCCGTGGAACCGGCCCGACGGGCGATCACCACGCCGATGGCGAGCGCGAGGACCGGCCCGAGCATGTGCGCAACCGACACCGACCAGTACACGGCCATTGGTTCCACATCGACAGCCATGCGACCAACCACCTGAACAGCCAGGGCACCGAGCGTCCAGCACACGAGCCGGTCTCCACGCCAGCTGAGCACGCCCCCGATCAGCAGCAGCACGATGCTCGCACCCGCCAACACGGCGGACGAGCTGGCCATCGGACTCTCGAAGAAGGTGCGGGTGAAGTCATCGGCTGCCTGGATCGTCACTCCGAGAGCCCCGAGCGCCCCGGCGCTTCGTCCGATCGACACAACGCGCATCAGTCCTCCGCTCCGGACCGGAACAGGTCGTCGTGCCGTGACATGGCTGTTCGACACACCTGTTTCCACGCGGGGCCGCGCTCGGACAGCATCGATGGCCATCGCGCCTCGTCGTCCTCCGCACGGAGGAGCGCGAGATCACGCTGGTCCAACGACGCTCGCACGGCTTCGCCGACGCCAGAGAACGCCCGGTCGTAGTACGCACCGTCCGTCTCCGTCACCCGCTCACCGCGGATCGCACGGACGGCCTCGTCGAACGTGTACTGGGAGCAGTTGGTCAGGAACTCCTGCTGCGCCGTCGGGGCAGGGGCGGATGTCGACGACGACCGCACCTCGGGATCCTCGCGAGGCGGATCGACCTGGGAGATCAGATCGCGTGGTCCGACGACGAACCAGTTCACGCCGCGCCGGGCTCCGCGTCCGTCCACGAGAGCGTCAGCCCATGACGGGAGGATCTGGTCGACGGACCGGCTGCTGCCGTACACACGAACGGAGACCGTGTCGGCCGCGTCCACGCAGTCGTAGCCACGCATCGAGTCCCAGAACGTCAAGTCGTCCTGGTAGTCGTCCCGGTCCTCACAGGGGAGCCCCGCAATGAGCACATCGGCAAGACGCTGCTGCGAAACGGTCTCGATGATCCGGGCGCTTTCCGTCGCCGGGCGAACGGTCGTGGTGGTCCGGGGCGTTCGGGTCGTCGTCGAGTCGGGAGCACCGCACCCGGTCGCGGCGACCGCGACGGCGCAAGCGCCCACCCAGATGAGCGAGCGCCTGCGCCGACGTGTCGCGATCAGCCCCACTGCACGCCCGCGACGCCCGAAGCAGTCATTCCCCGGATCTGCTTCGATGCCGCAACGTTGCCCCAGTTGATGACCACGCCACGGCGACCGGTCCCGCATCCCGACGCGGTCCACGTCGTCTGCGCACGAGCGTTGAAGCCCTTGCTCCACACGCAGACCCCGACCCGGCCTCGGTCGCGGTACCAGCTGTACGTGACCTTCGTCTTCGTGCTCGACCCGATGATGCTGCACCCCGACACGGACGTGAGCATCTTCGGGATCGCCGCGAACGCGCGGTCATGGCAGGGATTCTTCCGGCTGATCGAGTTTCCCATCCTCGTCGACCCGGGTCGCGTTCGCGGGGTCGAAAGTCGGGTCGACGACCACGTTGTCGGGAACGGCCGACGATGGGTCAGGTTCGGCCGCGACCGCCGGGCCAGCTGCCAGCAACGGTGAGACCACCGCGGCGACCGCGGCGACAACCAGCATTTGCTTCATGGTGTGCTGCACTGCACACCCCCCTCTCAGTCAGACAACCGCTCTGGTTGCCACTGCAAGGTATATCAATGTACTGACTGATATGACAAATCTGACGAGTCTGCTCTCCGTGCCGGCACGAACCGCGGGCCGTCGTACCCGTCGCGGGTGACGTGCGCCGTGAAGTCAGCGAGCGAGCGGACCCAGTGTCCCCGCTCCCCGTACAACGCCTGGTAGACGACGACCGGTTCCTCGGTCTCGACGTCACGGGCGACCAGCAGCACCTCGTAGTCGTTGCCCTTGAAGTGGCGGTACCGGCCAGGAGTCACGTCGTCGCTCACGCCCCGACACTAAGCGCTCCTACACTCGGGCCATGACCGAGCACGCTCGAACGGACCGCGGCCTCGACCGACTCGTCAACTTCTCGGACGCCACGGTCGCCATCGCGATCACGCTCCTGATCCTGCCGCTGGTCGACATCGCGAGCGAGATGTCCTCGGGCGAGAGCGCCGGCGACCTCCTCCGGGAGCACTGGCCCGCCCTGCTCGAGTTCCTCATCACGTTCTGGTTGATCTCGCGGTTCTGGATCCTCCACCACCAGGTCTTCGAGCACGTCCGCTCCTACAACGCCCGGGTCATGCAGCTGAACTTCGTCTGGCTCATCAGCATCGTGTTCCTGCCCTTCGCCGCGAACCTGCTCAACAGCGGCGAGAACGACGACCGCGTGGCGCACGCCCTCTACCTCGGCAGCATGGTCGTGACGAGCTTGGCCCTCACCGGCATCGAACTCGTGCTCCGACGGAACCCAGAGTTGCTCGCCACACCGCTGGGCGACTCGGCGCGAGGGCTCATCGCCGCGGGCCTGCTGTCGCTCGCCCTGATCCTGTCGGTGGTGTTCCCGAGCATCGGCCTGCTCTGGGCGCTGCTGTTGCTGTTGCAGGGCACCGTCGCCCGGCTGCTCCGACGGGTGTGAGCACGGTGCGTTCCGGTTCGGCTGTGTGCGGCCGCACTGCGGCACCCCGTTCGAGCGTGTGCCGCGTTCCGACCAGCCCCGCCGATCGGTGGCATGTTGCCTCGAACAGTACGTCTGTTCAAGCAAAGCAGAGGTCGGTCCGGGCGAGGCCCGAACCAAGACCACAGACCACGGCCCGAGCGGTGGGACCATGACCGCGCGATCTGCTTGACTGAGCAGCACGGGGAACGAGCACCACGGGGGAACGACATGACCGCACTGAGCACTCGCGAGCGGGACCGTCGCGCACAGCGCGTCTTCTTCGTCATCATGGCGGTCGTCATGGCGGGCGCGGACGTCTGGCTGCACTTCCACGCCGGCGTCATCCACCCCTCGGCCTTCTGGGTCCCCACGGTCGTCGGACTCGTGTACGGCGCCGTGGTGTGGCCGCTCGGCCTGCGTCAGGAATCGAGGTGGTGGCCGAACCTGGTCGGGGCGGGGTTCCTCGGTGGCTTCCTCGTCCTCATCGCGACGAAGACGTTCTCGCCGTACGCCTGGTTCCTCGCGGTCGTGATCGGGACGTTGCTGTTCCAGGCCGCCCTCCCGCCGAAACGACCCGCAGCGCGGGTCGCCGCCAGGCTCCCCCTGACCGACGTGCGACCGTGGACCGGCTCGGGAGTCACGGCCACGGCCGTCGAGCACCCCTTCGGCAAGAGTCGGACGAAGCCGGCCGTCGCCCTCACCACGCAGGACGGGGCCACCGCGTTGCTGGTGATGGAGCTCGCCTCGTTCTTCGACGGTGAAGCGGCGATAGCGGAATCGGCGAACGGCGAACAGCTGACCTTCCTCACCAGGAAGGGCGTCGCGGCGAAGTCGTCCATCCTCGACGACGCGACGCCGGGGATGGCCGACGGCACGCTGTTCCTGCACTCGGCGAAGAACGAGTCGCGGCCTTCCGCCGTCTTCAGCGAAGACGACGCCGCCGCGTTCGAGCAGTGGGTCCGCACGCTCCCCGAGGACTGAGCCCGCACCGAGCCCGGCGCGACGCGCACACCTCGGCGTCACATCCGTTCACGTTCGACAGCAGTTCGTCGGCCGGGCGTACGGTCTCCGTGTGACCGTCGGAACCGCAGTGGCTGTGCTCGTGGGGGTCCTTGCGCTCGCGACGGGCCTCGGTCTCCTGCTCCGCCACCGGACCGGTCGAGCCCGATCGGCGGGCACCGCCGCGTCGACGAGGCCGGACGCAGACGGCCTCGCACTCGACACCGACTACGGCACCGCCGCCACGTTCGTCCAGTTCTCCACGCCGACCTGTGCGCGGTGCCCGGCCACCCGGCGTCAGCTCGCCGTCGTCGCTGACCAGCACGAGGGCGTTCGCCGCATCGAGGTTGACCTGGCCGAACATCCCGAGCTCGCCCGGCGTTTCGACGTGATGCAGACGCCGACGGTCCTGCTGCTCGACGCCGACCGCTCGGTCCACACCCGCTTCGGGGGCCCACCCCGCCCACCGGAGCTCGTCGCAGCCCTCGACGCCGTCCTGACCACCGGCAGCACAGGCACCTCAGGAACCACCGGCACCCAGGAGTCCCGATGACCACCACGACCGACACCGACCGCGGCATCGACCCGCGCTCCCCACGCTTCGGCGCCGCGATCACCACGGTCCTGCTCGCCCTGACGATCGTCCTGACGCTGATCCCCGCGACGTGGGTCGTCGGCATCGTCCTGCTCGCCGTCATCGTGGCGCTCTTCGCAGTCGGCGGCATCGCCGGCATCCGCCGCCACCCGTACGGCGCGCTCTTCCGTCGCTTCGTCCGGCCGAGGCTCGCCCCGCCCGCCGAGCTCGAGGCTCCTGAACCTCCGACCTTCGCCCAGCAGGTCGGCCTGTTCGTCACCGCTGTGGCGCTGCTCCTCGCCCTGTTCGGCGTGCCCTACGCGGCACCGATCGGCGCCGCGGTCGCCCTGATCGCAGCCTTCCTCAACGCCGTGTTCGACGTCTGCATCGGCTGCCTGCTCTACGTGTGGCTGGTCCGCGCGGGCGTCTTCCGTCCGCGACGCGGCATCGCCTGACGGCGGACGACCGGGAGGCCCGACCCGCCTCCGCCCCGCCACACGCGCTGCCGACGTGGTCGATTCCAGAGCGGTGGGCCGGCCCCACGAGCACGACCGGCCCGACGGCGGAGGCTCCCCCCACGGCAGCCTCCGACGCCGGGCCGGTCAGACGGCGAGCGCCTGCTCACTGAGCGCGACGAGATCGTCGGCGCGCAGGTTCGGCCAGCCGTGCAGCAGTTCGCGCCACTGGGCCGGCAGCGTCGATGCGCCGTACAGCGCACCCGCGAGCCCGCCGGCGATCGCGGCGACGGTGTCGGTGTCGTTGCCGGTGCGGACTGCGCGGACCAGGGCGTCCTCGAGCGAGGAACTCTGGCGCACCGCGGCGTAGGCGGCCTGCAGCGCGGACACCACCCACCCGTTCGACTCCGTGAAGTCAACGGGCTGCGAGTGCTCGGCCGTGACGATCCGGTCCACCCACAGTCGGCGACGGTCGAGGTCGAGCAGGTCGATGCCACGCAGGAGGTCGAGCTCGCCGGTCAGCACCGCGTGCCGGATCGCCACGCACCATAGCACGCACGCGTCCCCCGCGTCGGACTCGTAGTGCGTCAGGTCGCTGATCGCGCGAGCCGCCGAGGCGAGCCGTTCCTCTTCGCCGACGTCGCCGTGCAGGTAGGCGAGCACCAACGGTGCGGTGCGCATGAGCGACCCGTTGCCGGCGGAGCGGCCCTTGTACTCGTGCTCCTGGCGGGCCGCAGCCCTCGCGACGGAGGCGACCCGCGCCTCCAGACCGGCCAGGACGTTGCGCGTCTGGATGCCGACGTCGGGCGCGTTGACCGACCACGCTGCCCAGGCGGCCACCAGGCCGTCAAGGGCTGGCTCCGACGCAGGGTCGCCGCCGCGGGCGACCGTGCGGAGGATCGGAACGGCCATGCTCGTGTCGTCGGTCCACTCCCCCGGCGCCCAGCCGAAGGAGCCGCCGCCGGTCATCGTGATCGGGGTCGGCTCGGGCACTGCCGGTCGGAACTCGTACCCGGCGCCGAGGGCGTCGCCGGCGGCGGAGCCGAGGACGGCACCGACTGCTCGGTCGTGGATCTGCGTGGTGGTCATGTGGACCTCCGGATCGGGTTTGCGCGATATTGCGTAAAACCGATCCTGCCCCACTCGTCACGTTTGCGCAAGTGTGCGTAAACTCACCCGCATGACCGACGAGTACCGCGACGCGAGCGGCCGACGCCTGACGGACTACCCGAGACCCTCCGTCGCCGTGGACACCGCGGTGCTGACCGTCCCCGCGGGCGGACCACTGTCCGTCGTGCAGGTCCGCGATGCCACCGAGGGCGACTGGCGACTGCCGGGGACGTTCGTGCACGAGGGTGAGCGGCTGGCTTCGGCCGTCTTGCGGTCACTCTCCACGAAGGCGGGCGTGACGGGGCTCGCGCCGAAGCAGTTGCACGTGTTCGACGATCCGGCGCGGGACGACCGTGGGTGGGTGCTGTCGGTGGCGCACCTCGACGTGGTGCCGGCTCGTGCTCTGGACCTGGACGAGCCCCAGGTGCGACTGTCGCCGGTGGCCGAGGCGCTCGGGATGGTGCACGGGCACGACGACATCCTCGAGTTCGCGGTCACTCGGCTCCGGTCCGTCTACAGCGATGCCCCGGATCCACACGGGCTGCTCGATGAGCCGTTCACGATGTCGGAGTTGCGGCAGCTGCACGAGGCGGTCCTCGGCGAGCGCCTGCTGCCGGACTCGTTCCGGCGAGCGATGCTGCCGAAGCTGGTCGCGACGGACACGAAGCGGGCGGACGGGCCGGGGAAGCCGGCGACGCGGTACACGGCGATCCGCTCGTAGGGTGGAGGCATGGGGGAACTCGAACTGACAGCACGCCGCGCCTGGCGACGGACGACCCTGCTCGCACTGATCGGAACCGTCGTCGGCGCGGTCATCGGCGGGCTGCTGGCCACGACCGAGTCGGGCGCCGTCGCAGTCCTCACCGTCGTCGGCTTCGGCGCATCCGTCGGAGGTCTGACCGGTACCTTCTCGATCCTCGCCACGACCATCGGGATGTCGACCGCGATGCAGGCCACAACGGCGGGGCTCTCCCCTGCCGGCAAACGCATGGTGACGCAAGCGATCAAGACCGGCAGCCCGATCCAGCCACCCGAGTCCGACCTCGCCCTCCGGGCACGCGAGCATGCTCGACTGCTCTCCACCTACCAGCCGCTCGCCCTCGCGCAGTTCCTCCTGCTCTACCTCGGCATCGCTGGCGCCCAGTTCCCGATGCTCGCGGACGAGGACGTCTCCGGCTCGGCGTTCCCCCGGTTCCTCTGCGCAGCACTGCTCATCACCGCACTGATCATGACGCCGATCCTGCTGCGAGCGGTTCGTCGGTCGCGGCGGTACCTGCGGGTGGCGACTGTCGTGGCATCCCCGGCCGCGCAGGCCTGACGAGCACGACCGCCCGGGTTCGCGTCCACCGCTCATCGAGGGAGCAGAAGACGTCGAGTCCGCTCCGGCGACTCGACGTTTTCTGCTCACTGAACGCGCGAGCCCCGCCGCGCAACCACCCGACCACGCGTAACACGCAATTTACTTTCACCCCTGGCGCTCGCGCACGAAAGACGCTTTCATAGCGGGATGACGATCACCGAGCGGCCCGACCGGGTCGAGCGCGCCGACGCCTTCGCCCTCGTCCGCACCCAGTCGGCCACGATGCCGTCGAGCATGCGCGCCATCGCCGACGCCGTCCTCGAGGACCCGGCAGCCGCAGCCACCACGAACGCCGCCGAACTCGCCGGCCGCGCGGGCGTCTCCCCCGCCACCGTCTCCCGCTTCGCCCAGCACCTCGGCTTCGCGAACTTCGCCGGCCTGCAGCGCAGCATGACCCGGGCCGTCGAACGGGGCATCCACGAGCGCGAGCACACCGAGATCCACGCCGGGGTCGCCGTCGACGACGACGTCGCCACCGTCATCGCGAAGGTCACCGAGGACGTCCGCGCCGTGATGGCCGACACCCGAGCCGCGCTCGACCCGCACGCGCTCGAAGCAGCGGCCGCAGCAGTGAGCAGCGCCCGCCGCGTCGTCCTGTACGGCGTCGGCGCGAGCGGCATCGTCGCGCGGGACCTGCACCTCAAGCTCGAGCGCATCGGCATCGTGAGCTCGATCGCCGACGACCCGCACAACGCCCTGACCCTCGCGAGCGTCATCGGTGAGCACGACGTCCTGGTGCTCGTCAGCCACTCGGGCTCGACCACCGAGACCCTCGAGGTCGCCCACGCCGCCGCAGCCCAGCAGTCGACGATCGTCGCCATCACCGGCCACGCCAACGCTCCGCTCGCCACCGCGGCCCACCACGTCCTGCTCGGCGTCGCCGGTGCCGAGAGCGCCCTCCGCCCCGCCGCCATGGGCAGCCGCATGAGCCAACTCGCCATCGTCGACGCCCTCTTCATCGTCGTCGCGCAGCGCACCGACGAACGGTCCCAGCCGCTCCTCGCCCGCAGCCGCGACGCCGTCCGCACCCACCACCGGAACTGAGCATCACCATGAACCAGACGCACGAAACCCACGACGCCCTCCGCGACGAGCTCGCCGCCCTCACCACCGAGGCGACCGACCACTCACTGGACGACATCGACACGATCTCCACGCTGGAAGCCGCCCAGCGCATGAACGCCGGCGACCGCAGCGTGCCTGCGGCACTGGAGCCGTGCCTCCCGGCCATCGCCCTGGCGGCAGACTCGATCGCCACAGCGTTCGCGCGCGGCGGCAGACTCGTCTACGTCGGCGCTGGCACGCCGGGCCGGCTCGGCGTCCTCGACGCCAGCGAGTGCCCGCCCACCTTCGGCACCGACCCGAGCCAGGTAGTGGGGCTCATCGCCGGCGGCGACATCGCCCTGACCACCGCCGTCGAGGGCGCGGAGGACGACGAAGCAGCGGCCGTCCGCGACCTCGACGAGCTCGGCCTGACGGCCGACGACGTGGTCGTCGGGATCAGCGCGTCCGGCAGGACGCCCTACGTGATCGCAGCCATCCTGGAGGCCCGTCGCCGCTCCGCCCTGTCGGTCTCCGTCGCGTGCAACCCCGACTCGGCCGCGGGGCGGGAGGCGGACATCGCCATCGACGTCGTCGTCGGCCCCGAGTTCATCGCCGGCTCGACCCGCCTGAAGGCGGGCACCGCGCAGAAGCTCGTGCTCAACATGCTCACCACGCTCGCGATGGTGCGCAGCCACAAGACGTACGGCAACCGCATGGTCGACGTGCAGGCGACGAACGCGAAGCTCGTCGCGCGGGCGTTCTCGCTCGTGCAGGACGTCACCGGCGCGCCTTCCGCCGAGGTCCAGGCGGCGCTGGAGGCCTCGGACGGCGAGGTGAAGACCGCCATCGCCGTGATCCTCACCGGTGCCTCGGCTGCTTCGGCCCGTGAGCGCCTCGTCGCCGCCGACGGTTCCCTGCGCGCCGTGCTGTAGACGCCCCCTTCCCCGCTTTCCTTCCGCTCGATTCCTTCCCCCGAGGAGCACAGCAATGCCCGATGCACAGCAACTCGCCCAGCAGATCCTCGACGCCGTCGGCGGTTCCGCGAACATCGCCGACGTCGAGAACTGCATGACCCGACTGCGCGTCGAGGTTTCGTCTCCCGCGTCGGTCGATCTGCCTGCGCTGCAGGCCACTGACGGCGTCATGGCCGCCATCGCGGCCGGCTCGAACCTGCAGATCGTGCTCGGCCCGGGTCTCGTCGACCGCGTGGCCGACGACCTGGAGGCCCTGCGCGCGGCCGCCCCGTCAGCTGCGGCTGGTGGGTCTGGTGCGTCTGGTTCGTCGCCTGAGGAGCTCGCCGCTCGCGGCGCGTCGATCAAGGCCTCCGCGCGGTCCCGCTCCGACGGCCGCACCATGCGCGCGATCCGGAAGATCTCCGCGATCTTCATCCCGCTCATCCCCGCGCTGATCGCCTGCGGGCTGATCGCCGGGATCAACGGCATCCTGACGAACCTGGGGTGGGTACCCGGGGTGACGCCGTTCCTCGGCGTGCTCTCGTCCGGCTTCCTGTCGCTGCTCGCCGTTTTCGTCGGGATGAACGCCGCGAAGGAGTTCGGCGGCACGCCCATCCTCGGTGGCGCGGTCGGCGGCATCATCGTCGCGGCCGGCGTCGCGAACGTGACCGTGTTCGGCGAGACCCTGGCTCCCGGGCAGGGCGGTGTGCTCGGTGCACTGGCCGGTGGCATCCTCGCCGCGTACGTCGAACGCTTCATGCGGCGCGTGACTCCGGACGTCATCGCGCTCATCGTCGTGCCGACCGTGACCGTCCTCGTCGCCGGTTCGATCACGCTCGGTGTGCTCATGTCTGTTGCCGGTGTCGTCTCGGTCGCGATCGGTACTGCTGCGACCTGGCTCCTCGCCAACGGTGGGGCCTTCGCCGGCTTCGTGCTCGGAGGGCTCTTCCTGCCCCTCGTCATGACCGGCATGCACCAGGGGCTCATCCCGATCCACACCACCCTGATCGACCAGACCGGGTGGACCGTGCTGCTGCCCGTGCTGGCGATGGGTGGCGCCGGGCAGATCGGTGCGTGCATCGCGTTGTGGGTGCGGTTCCGTTCGAACGCCTCGTTGGTGCGGACCATCCGCGGTGCGCTGCCGGCCGGGTTCCTCGGTGTCGGCGAGCCCCTGATCTACGGCGTGACGCTGCCCCTCGGGCGGCCGTTCATCACCGCGTGCATTGGCGGTGCGTTCGGTGGCGGCGTCGTCGGGCTGTTCGACCAGCTCGGGCACTCCGTCGGGGCGATCGCCATCGGCGCCTCAGACCTGTCGCTCATCCCGCTGTTGAACGGGTCGTCTGGCTACGGCTGGGCGTTGCTCGGGTACGGGTCGGGGCTCATGGTGGCGTACGTCGTGGGGTTCGTGGCGACGTTGTTGTTCGGGGTGTCCGCGTCGGTGCGGGCCGACCTCGAGGCGCAGTCGTCAGTGCCGTCCGGCGACCCCGTCGCGCCGGACGCGCCGCTCGACGTGCAGGTCACGCCGGCTGACTCCGTGGGCGCTGCGCGCTGATGCGGTTCGGCGCGAGCGCGTACCTGGCGCATGGTCCGCTGGCTGGTCCGAACTTCGAGGCCACCGCGGCCGCGGGTGCGACACTCGCGTTCACCTCGTTCCACATTCCGGAGGACTCGCCTTCGGGCGCCCGCGCCGCTGCGACCGCGATCGTGTCGGCTGCTGCGTCCTCGGGGTTGTCGGTCGTCGCGGACGTCTCCCCCAATACCGCACGGTTGCTCGGGGATTCGCCATGGGAGTTCCTGCGGTCGATCGGAGTGGCGCGGGTCCGGATCGACTTCGGGTTCTCGGTCCCTGAGATCCTCTCGATCGCCGCCGTCCTGCCGATCGCCCTCAACGCGAGCACGCTGCGGGCCGCCGACCTGGCGCCGTTCGCGGAACTTGACGTCGAACTGATCCACAACTTCTACCCGCGGGAGTGGACCGGGCTGGCGTTGTCCTCGGTCGCGGCGTCGGTCACCCTTGCTCGGCAGTTCGGCTGGCGCGTCGGGGCGTTCATCGCTGGGGACTCCGTGCGGCGTGGGCCGCTCGGCGAGGGGCTGCCCACCGTCGAGGACCACCGCACCATGCCGCCGTTGTTCCAGGCAGTCGCGCTCGTCGATGCCGGCGTAGACGACGTGTACGTCGGAGATCCGGCGCTGACCGATCACTCGTGGTCGAGATTGGGATCGTTCGTCCGTGATGATGTCGTCGTGCTCGACGGTACTGCGGCGCCGGGCGTGCACCCTTTGGTCATCGAAGCGTTGGGGGTTCCCGACGGGAACCGGCCTGATGCTGCTGAGGCCATGATCCGGCTCGAACACTCGCGGGAGCGGTTCGCCGGGTTGCCGTTGCCCGAGATGGGTGGGCAGCCGAGGCCCGCGGGGTCGGTCACCGTGCAGTTGGCGTCGGCGGGGAGGTACTGCGGCGAGGTGGCGATCACGTTGCGGGACCTGCCTGCTGACGATCGCGTGGCCGTGCTCGGGTCGTTCGCCGCGCGCAACCCTGCGCTGCGAGAGTGGTCCTTCACAATTGCGCTCGGCTGACGCTTCGTCCACCGATCCTCGCTTCTGCCTGATGAGGCGCCGTCGTTCGATGAAGATCTTCGACATGGAGCACTGGCAGGCCGATGACGCGCGGCGACGACACATGGCGCGCTTCGGACGTCGGGACACCGCACCTGAGCTCGCCTTGCGCCGCGAGCTCCATCGGCGCGGACGTCGTTTCTTCGTCGACCGGGAGGTGAGTAGACGCTGTCGAGTTCGCCCGGACCTCGTGTTCCCCCGAACCAAGGTCGCTGTCTTCGTCGACGGCTGTTTCTGGCACTACTGAGAGGACCACGCCCACCTGCCGAAGGCCAATGCCGACCTCTGGCGCCGGAAGTTGCTGGCCAACCGTCAGCGCGATGCGCAGAACGAAGCGATCCTGGTCTCTGAGGGCTGGCGGGTACTCCGCGTCTGGGAACACGACGATACCGAGGACGCTGCGCACCTGGTCGAGCTCGAACTCGACAGATGGGCGGCGATCGCCCGAACAGCGCCCACCAGACCAGCGAGAGACATGACTCTTGTCGAGGGCCAGCCGGACTCGACACGCTGATCCAGTGCCCCGTGAGGCATGCATGCGTCGGTATTGCCCAGGAGAGCACCGTCCCAGTGCCCCCAGGTAGCCCGTCCGCAGGAGACCGCAACGACGAACTCCGCCGCGATCTGGCTCCTCGCCAACGGCGGTGCATTCGCCGGCTTCGTCCTCGGAGGCTTCTTCCTGCCGCTCGTCATGACCGGCATGCACCAGGCCCCCACACCGATCCACCCCACCCTCATCGACCAGACCGGATGGACCGTGCTGCTGCCCGTCCTCGCGATGGGAGGCGCCGGCCAGATCGGTGCTGCGCTCGCGCTCTGGATGCGCTTCCGCCGCAACGAAGCGCTCTCCCGCACGATCCGCGGTGCGCTGCCCGCCGGACTCCTCGGTGTCGGCGAGCCCCTCATCTACGGTGTAACGCTCCCCTCGGCCGCCCGTTCATCACCGCGTGCATCGGCGGCGCGTTCGGCGGCGGCGGCGTCGGACTGTTCGACCAGCTCGGGCACTCCGTCGGGGCGATCGCCATCGGCGCGTCGGACCTGTCCCTCATCCCCCTGCTCAACGGCTCGTCAGGGTACGGGTGGGCACTGCTCGGGTACGGGTCCGGGCTCATCGTGGCGTACGTCGTCGGGTCCGTGGCAACGCTGCTGTTCGGGGTGTCCGACTCGGTGCGGGCCGACCTCGAAGCGCAGTCGTCTGCGCCCGGGGCGCCGCTCGAAATCGTCGCGTCGGCCGAGCCCTGTGATGCGACCGATGCTCCGGTGGCTGCTGGTGCCGGAGCCGGAGTTTCGTCCGGCTACGGGACTCGGGCGCCGCGCTGATGCGGTTGCGCGCGAGCGCTCACTTGGCAAATGGTCCCCGGCTGGGCCGGCCTTCGCAGCAGCAGCCGCGGCTCGTCTCGCTCGCGCCGATACGGCGAAGTTATGTCAGTTTCAAGGGTATCCTCGGCTGATAACCCACCGCTGACAGAGCGTCATGGACGGCATCTGCACAACGAAAGATCTCATGCAGCCTGAACGGCAGTAGCGGCCTGGGGTGGAGAACCCAGTACCGCTCACCCTGTCGGCATCAGCACTAACGACAATCAGTCGACCTTGAGCACGCCGGACTGCAGGACCTGGCATAATGACGCGAATGGGTGCTTTCTCAATAGGCGATAGCGGGTTCACGGTGATTCGGATGAACGGCGGTCCGCTCGACGGTAAAGTCTACGATGACATGCCGATCCTTGAGTCGGGGTTCCCAGCGGAATCAATAAGCATCCCGCAGGCTGGGCCCACGGAGAGTGGCCTCTATGCCCGATACATACGGCGGCCGAACGCGGAACCGGATGGACGATGGACATATAACTTCAAGGATGAAGTTGCGGATCCTCACGAGGTGACACCGTCACCGCTGCCGGCGGGCACAACCGTTGGAGGCAGCTTGAGCGGTGAGGCAGGTGCCGAAGAACCGGAGCCCCTGCTGGATAGCGCCCCGACGGATGCGACGGGCCCCTTTCAGCCAGCGTCGCGCTTCACCCAGGCTCAGATTTGGTGGATTGCCAGTGAACTTTGCCGAAGGCATGCAACGTTCCGAATTGTCGAGGTCTGGCCCCACGACGGGTTTCACCACGGCTTGGAAATCCAAGAAGCCAGGACCGGCAAGTTCATCTTCATGAACTTCGAAACATCTATCATCTACCTCCACGCCGGAGGCGACCCAGATTACGCGCCGCAGATGGGCTGGAAGGACACACTTTCAGCTGACGATCCTCATGACGTCCTAAAGAGCGTCGAGAATCGCATGGCGTGGAGCACCACATCCGCCGACGTAACAACGGAACGCTCCCTGACGTACCGGCTCGTATCCACGCTGGTGACGAGCGCGATCAACGATCGACAGCGGCTTAACGTCCGCTCACATTGGTACGGTGAAAGCTACAGTGGACCGGTCATGTCGCCGGAGTGGCTCGCGGAGTGCATGGGCCTCACGGAAGCAGTGCGCGACTGGCCGGAGGATCGCGAGTACCCGCTCATTCACTTCTGGACGCTCCGGCGAGATCAGCGACTGGTCGCGGTACTCGCTGACGACGGGACGATATACACACCCCACTCTGAGCCCTTGAAGCTGCTGCCGATCTACCGCAGGCGGCAGCAGCTCGGCGACGTCGTCGAGCGCTTCCGGCAGACGACCGAGTAGCGCTCAACCTTGTCGCTCGGCGCGGCCGCCAACTCGCTTGCTTGCTTGCTTGCTTGCTTGAACACGTTTGAACGAGCGCCGCTCGCAGAAAGCCTCGCGATGTCCGAGCAGTCAGCTATATTCGGTGGATTATGGCACCTTCTGAGGACACCTCGTCGAGCTCGGCCTTCGGGAAGACGCTCGTCGTCGCGACGAAGCTGCCGGGCGTGCGGGTTGATCGAGCCGCGTTCCTGCGTCGCTCGCTTGCCCGGTACTGCACGGACGAGCAGATTCGTCTCGCGATCGCTGAGACACCTGCCGCGGCGGGAATCCCGACGGCCGTGCTGAGTAAGATCGCCGACGCGTCGATTACGAACGAGACCACCAAGGTCACGGCACTCTCCGCCGCTGCGGGGATCCCCGGCGGGTTCGCGCTGTTCGCGACCATCCCGGTGGACTCGGCCCAGTACCTGGCACACATGCTGCGCATCGCCCAGAAACTCGCCTACCTCTACAGCTGGCCAGACCTGTTCGCCAAAGACGGCGACGAGCCGGACGACGGGACCCAGAACGTGCTGACCCTGTTCGTCGGCGTGATGTTCGGGGTTCAGGCGGCAAACAAGGGCATCAGCATGGTCGCTGAGAAGCTGGCAGCGCAGATGGTGAAGCAGCTCCCCAAACAGGCGCTGACCCATGGGGTGGTGTTCCCGATCGTGAAGAAAGTGGCGCAGCAGCTGGGCGTGCAAATGACCAAGGGCATGTTCGCCAAGGGAGTGGCGAAGGTGGTTCCCGTTGTCGGCGGCGTGCTGTCGGGAGGCCTAACGTTGGCGACGTTCCTGCCGATGGCGAAGCGGCTGAAGAAGCACCTCGCGAGCCTCGAGGTGACGACAGCGGGGACGCCGACGGCGCCCGACCCAGCCAGCTGAGGAAGCAGTCGGCTGTCCCCGCTTCCGCGTGGGGTGAGCGCGCAGAGCTCGGGCCGTTGGACAGCTGCGCCCGACTGGGAGAATAAGCACACTGACGTGCGCCTGGCGCTGCGTCGTCATCATGCTCCGCTTGAAGCGGACCAAACAAGCACCGCCCAGCGTGGGCCGAGGAGATCGAAGTACATGGCACCGACCACGAAGGAAGCGCAGCGCGCAGAGCTGCACAAGACGATCTGGCGGATCGCGAACGATCTCCGTGGCTCCGTGGACGGTTGGGACTTCAAGTCCTACGTCCTCGGGATGCTCTTCTACCGGTTCATCTCCGAAAACCTCGCCGCGTTCATCGACAAGGGCGAGCACGACGCCGGCGACACTACCTTTGCCTACGCCGCCCTCCCCGACGAGCAAGCGGAAGAGATCCGCCACGACACGGTGTCCGAGAAGGGGTTCTTCATTCTCCCCTCGGAGCTCTTCGTCAACGTCCGCCGCCGCGCCAGCCGCGACGTCAACCTCAACGAAACGCTCGAGCGAGTGTTCAAGCACATTGAAGGGTCCGCGCTCGGCACCGACAGCGAGCACGACCTCAAAGGCCTGTTCGATGACCTCGACGTCAACAGCACCCGCCTCGGCAACACGGTCGCGAAGCGGAACGAGAAGCTCGTCAAGCTTCTCGACGCGATCGGGGATTTGCCGTTGGGGAACTTCCAGGACAACTCGATCGACCTGTTCGGTGACGCGTACGAGTACCTGATGCAGATGTACGCATCGCAAGCCGGGAAGTCCGGAGGCGAGTACTACACCCCGCAGGAAGTCTCCGAGGTCCTCGCACGTATCACCGTGATGGGCAAGACCCGCGTGAACAAGGTCTACGATCCGGCGGCGGGCTCGGGGTCGCTGCTGCTGAAGTTCGCGAAGGTCCTCGGGAAGAACAACGTCGGCGGGTTCTACGGGCAGGAAATCAACCTGACCACGTACAACCTCGCCCGGATCAACATGTTCCTCCACGAACTCGACTACGAACGGTTCGACATCGCCCACGGCGACACCCTCATCGACCCGTACTTCTGGGACGAAGAACCCTTCGAAGCGATCGTGTCGAACCCGCCCTACTCGATCAAGTGGGAGGGGGACGCGAACCCGCTGCTGATCAACGACGAACGCTTCGCGCCGGCCGGTGTCCTCGCGCCGAAGTCCAAAGCGGACCTCGCGTTCACGATGCACATCCTGTCCTGGCTCGCCGTGAACGGCACCGCCGCGATCGTCGAGTTCCCCGGCGTCCTCTACCGAGGCGGAGCGGAACGCAAGATCCGTCAGTACCTGATCGACAACAACTACGTCGACGCCGTCATCCAGCTCCCACCAGACCTGTTCTTCGGCACCACCATCGCCACCTGCATCATCGTCCTCAAGAAGTCGAAGACCGACAACCAGGTCCTGTTCGTCAACGCGTCAGCCGAGTTCACCCGCGCCGGCAACAAGAACAAGCTCACCGCCGACCATCAACAGAACATCCTCACCGCCCTTCAGGATCGACAGAACGTTGACCACTTCGCGGCGCTCGTGCCGAACGAAACTATCGGCGGGAACGAGTACAACATCGCCGTATCCTCCTACGTTGAAGCCGAGGACACCCGCGAGACTGTGGAAATCACCGCACTCAACGCGGACATCGCCCGCATCGTCGCTCGCCAGGCCGAACTTCGCACCTCAATCGACGCGATTGTCGCGGACCTCGAAGGTACGGAATGAACCGCCTTGAAGAGCTGATCGCCGCGCATGCACCGAATGGGGTGCATATGAGGCCTCTGGGCGCCATTGCGACAGTGCAAAGCGGATGGGGCTTCCCTAACGTCGACCAGGGCACGACAGACGGAGACTTTCCGTTCTACAAAGTCAGTGATATGAATTCACCCACCAACAAGCTCGCGATGAATGCCGCCAACAACTACATCTCCGCCGATACAGCGCGACGTCTCGGGATTAAACCCGCTCCGGCAGGCACCGTCATCTTCCCGAAAATCGGCGCCGCAGTTGCCACAAACAAAAAGCGCATACTTTCAGCACCCTCAGCCTTTGATAACAACGTCATGGGGCTGATTCCAGGGCCAGATATTGCTTCAAGGTTCCTATTCTACTGGATGCAAACATTCGACTTGTCCCGACTCGCGAATGATTCAGGGGCGGTGCCATCAATACGCAAGTCTGAGGCTGAGCGACTACGGGTCCCGGTGCCGCCACTTGAGGTGCAGCAGCAGATCGTGCGGATCCTCGACCAATTTACGGAGCTGGAAGCGGAGCTGGAAGCGGAGCTGGAAGCGGAGCTGGAAGCACGACGACGCCAGTACGACCATTATCGGAGCAAGCTGCTGCTCGGCCGAATCGATTGGCGCCCTGCCCGCCTGGACGAGCTCTTCAATCTTCAGTCCGGAAAATTCGTCTCTGCATCCGAGATATCGCCCGAGCCGGACGAGGAACATTCCGTTCCCTGCTTTGGAGGCGGAGGCCTCCGCGGCTATGTGGCGCGAGCTAACCAATTGGGTGAACGAGCCCTGATTGGCCGACAGGGAGCGCTTTGTGGAAACGTGAAGCGGGCGAGTGGCGCATTTTATGCAACCGAACATTCCGTCGTCGTCACGCCACGGGATGGCGTGGATATCAACTGGTGCTTCCACCTGCTCACCAGCATGAATCTCAACCAGTACGCTTCGAAGTCAGCGCAACCCGGTCTTGCTGTCGGAACTCTCAACCAGTTGATGATCCAGGTCCCGCCGCTCGAGGAGCAGCTGCGCATCGGGTCAATTCTTGACGCGTTCGATGCACTTACAAACGATCTCAATGCCCGTCTTCCTGCTGAACTTGCGGCTCGCCGCAAGCAGTACGAGTACTACCGTGACCAGCTCCTGACGTTCGAGGAGGCTACGGCGTGAGCGACGCTCCGGCGCAAAGATATGACCCCATTGCCCTCTCGGCCGAGAGCACGGTCGTCGCTGAGTACGTGGTGGATGCGAAGCAGGAGGCTGCCTATCAATCGGAGGCCGCGCTCGAGGCCGAACTGATTCGCCTACTCCGGTCGCAGGCGTACGAGTACCTCTCGATCACGTCCGAAGCGGACCTCCTCGCGAACCTCCGTGCCCAGTTGGAGACGCTGAACGGCGTCGTGTTCTCGGATGCGGAGTGGTCGCGGTTCTTCGAGACGTGTGTCGCGGGAAGGAACGACGGCATCGTCGAGAAGACGATCCGCGTGCAGGAAGACCATGTGCAGGTGCTGCGGCGCGATGACGGTTCGACGAAGAACGTGACGCTGCTGGACAAGCAGCACATTCACAACAATCGCCTGCAGGTCATCAATCAATACGAAGTCGACCAAGCCGATCCGTCCGCCGAGGGGGACGCTGGCGGCCGCTACGCGAACCGGTACGACGTGACCGTGCTGGTGAACGGGTTGCCGATGGTGCACATCGAGCTCAAGCGGCGCGGTGTCGACATTCGCGAGGCGTTCAACCAGATCGACCGGTACCAGCGAGACAGCTTCTGGGCCGGCAGCGGCCTGTTCGAGTACGTGCAGCTGTTCGTGATCAGCAACGGGACGCTGACGAAGTACTACTCGAACACAACCCGCAGCCAGCACCTGAAGGACGGGCAGAAACCGGGCCGGGGCCGGAAGACGTCGAACAGTTTCGAGTTCACGTCCTGGTGGGCCGACGCGCACAACAAGCCCATCCAGGACCTGACCTCGTTCGCGCGAACGTTCTTCGCCAAGCACACCCTGCTGAACATTCTCACCCGGTACTGCGTCCTTACCGCGGACCGGCTGCTGCTAGTGATGCGGCCCTACCAGATCGTCGCCACCGAACGGATCCTGCAGCGGATCCATATCGCGACCACGTACAAGCAGCTCGGCACCGCCGCTGCCGGCGGATACGTGTGGCACACGACCGGGTCGGGGAAGACGTTGACGTCGTTCAAAACCGCGCAGCTCGCCTCCCAGTTGCCGGGAGTGGATCGCGTGGTGTTCGTGGTCGACCGGAAGGACCTCGACTACCAGACGATGCGGGAGTACGACCGGTTCAAGAAGGGTGCCGCGAACTCCAACACCTCCACCGCTGTCCTGAAGACCCAGCTCGAGGACCCAGCGGCGCGGATCATCATCACCACGATTCAGAAGCTTTCGAACTTCATCAACGGGAACAAGACCCATCCGGTGTATGACTCGCACACGGTGCTGATCTTTGACGAGTGCCACCGGTCTCAGTTCGGCGACATGCACGCCCAGATCACGAAAGCGTTCAAGCAATTCAACCTGTTCGGGTTCACCGGCACCCCGATCTTCGCCGCGAACTCCGGCAGCGGCGGGAACCCGCTGCTGAAGACAACGGAGCAGGCGTTCGGGGAGAAGTTGCACACGTACACGATCGTCGACGCGATCACTGACCGGAACGTGCTGCCGTTCCGCATCGACTACGTCAATACCCTCCGCGTCGGAAGTGTCGTCGACAAGCAGGTGTCCTCCATCGACACGGAACGGGTCCTCCTCGCCCCGGAACGCGTGTCGGACGTCGTCGGGTACACGTTGGAGCACTTCGATCAGAAGACCCGCCGCGAAGCCGGGTACGAGCACTCCGTCGTCACGAACGTCGCTGACGCGACCCGCACCCGCCGGCAAGCCGAAGCAGTGCGCCAGCGCAAGCGCGTGCGGGGATTCAACGCCTTGTTCGCGACCGCGTCGATCGACGCTGCCCGCAGCTACTACGCCGAGTTCCAACGCCAACAGCAGAACCTGCTGCCGGCGAAGCGGTTGAAGATCGGGCTGATCTACTCCTACGGCGCCAACGACGCCGTCAGTGACAGCACCGACGACGGGCTTCTCGACGATGAGGCATTCGACACGGACGCGCTCTCCGGGGACGCGCGGGGCTTCCTCGAGGACGCGATCCGAGACTACAACCGCCTGTTCGGCACCAGCTACGACACCAGCGCGGACAAGTTCCAGAACTACTACAAGGACCTCTCCCAACGGTTGAAGAACCGGGACCTGGACCTCGTGATCGTGGTCAACATGTTCCTCACCGGCTTCGACGCCACCACCCTCAACACTCTCTTCGTCGACAAGAACCTCCGCGCCCACGGCCTGATCCAGGCGTACTCCCGCACGAACCGGATCCTGAACTCGGTGAAAACGTACGGCAACGTCGTCGCGTTCCGGGACCTCGAGGGCGCCACCAACGAAGCGTTGGAGCTGTTCGGCAACAAGGACGCCCGCGGCGTCGTGCTCCTCAAGCCCTACTCCGTCTACTACGGCCAGTACGCCGAGCAGACTCAGGAGCTCCTGACCGGGTTCCCGCTCGGGCAGCCGATCATTGGGGAGAGTGCGGAGAAGGCATTCATCCAGCTGTTCGGGCAGATCCTCCGGCTGGAGAACATCCTGGCCTCGTTCGACGACTTCGCTGGGCACCAGATCCTCAGCGACCGGCAACGGCAGGACTACCGCAGCGTCTACCTCAACCTGCACGCTCAATACCGGCAGACCGCCGCTGCTGACAAGGAGATCATCAACGACGACGTCGTGTTCGAGATCGAGCTAATCAAACAGGTCGAAATCAACGTCGACTACATCCTGATGCTCGTTGCAAAGTTCAAGCAGGAACACGGCGACGGCGACGACCGTGAACTGCGCGCCGAAATCACCCGCGCCATCGACGCCAGCCCGACGCTGCGGAACAAAAAGGACCTCATCGAGGACTTCGTTGACTCCGTCTCCGTCAACGGCGCCATCGACGACGAATGGCAACGCTACGTCGCCACGAGACGCGACGCAGAACTCACCCAGATCATCGACGAGGAACGACTCCGCCCCGACGCCGCACACGCGTTCATCGATCAGGCGCTCCGCGAAGGAGCCCTCCGCACCGCGGGGACCGCAATCACGACCGTCCTACCGCCGGTGTCCCGCTTCGCCGCGAGCAACGGCCACGGCGCCACCAAGCAACGCGTCATCGACAAGCTCACCCACTTCTTCGACCGATTCCTCGGACTGACCACCGACGAGTGAGGAGCGCTGCAGCCGGTTCGAAGGCTAGGCGGGGCGTTCAGTGCACTGAACGCCCCGCCTCTCCCCTACTGAAGGCATGTCCGTCAGGTGTCGGTGTGTTCCACGTGCCAGTAGAGAGTCGCCTGCGGCTGCTGCGTGCGGCGGTGCGACGCCGTGAACTCCTCGTCAAGGTGATGACGGACCTGCGGTGTCGGCCAACCCGCGATTGTGGCTGCATCCGTGCAGGCGAGCGTGGACTCGAGTCGCTCGACAACGGGCTGCGTCATGGCTTCGACAAGCGCGGCGACTTCATCGGCGAGGTCGCGCAGCCGCACGGCGAGTACCCGCGGCATCGGATGAGACGCCATCATCCCCATCACCCGCCGAACGGTCCCGTCGTCGTTCAGGAGGGCGACCGGCAACGGTGATGCGAGGTTCGACTGTGAGTGCGCGACGGTGGTGTTGCGGTACGACCGCACTGCCGCGTGCACGCTCGCCCACCGCGTTGGGACCCCGGGGAAACCAGCCATTTCATCGAGGCGGCGGCGAACGTTGGAGTGGATGAACGGCCGCACGTACGCGGTGACCGCGTGCATCGTCAACGGCATCCACAGGGCCGACTCCTCCCCCGCGTCCAACGCGAGTTCAACGGCGCTAGCTGCCTCTGACAGGTCCGATCCATGACTGGTCAATTCTGCGAGGAGTTGAGCATCCGGTGACGAAGGCAGGAACGCGATCGCAGGAGCGCCCGGCAAAGCATCCCCCTCTACCCGTCGATCCATCAAGACGTCATCTCGCTGCCCATCTCCGTCCCTGCACTCGTCAGCGTCCCCATGCTCACGCACCAGGAAGGCACCACAGTTCGTCTCGCACCCTCGAACCCCCTACCTTCCACCGCTGATATCGAGCTCTTATGTCAGGTGCGAATCGGCCAACTCAGGCTCGCCGGTAGGTCGAGCAGCACACAATGATGGGTGAAAGCTACGCGTCCATTGGGGGCTCTTCGACACTGCCGCCTGAGGATGCACCCGTGTCGGTACTCACCTCAAGCACTGACCCCCAGGCTTCTTCGTCAGCCCAGTCGCTCGGTATCAGTCCGTGGTCGAACCAGCGGTGCACAACATCGTCGGCAAGCCATTCTTCGTCTGACACGGCGTGCTCTGTGAGAATTATTTGGAATCGAGGGGCAAGCTGTTCGCAGAACTCATGCAGAAGCCGCTGCATCCTCGATACCGCTTCCGCGTCATCGTCACCCGCGGCTGTCTGCTGTGTCTGAGATGGCTGGTCAAGCATGAGCAGGCCCGGGACGGGGCGGTTCTGCTCGACGAACCAGCGGTGCAAGGCGAGGTGCGTCGCGACGTGATACCCCACCCAGTTCTCACCGCTACCAATGCGGGCGAGTGGTCGGGCGCCGCTAGGGGTGTCGGCGACCACGGTCACGTTGTTTGCATCGAGCCAGACCCGTTCAGAGTGCTCGACCTTGAGTTGTTGCGCGAGCTGTGTCAGGTCCCGGTTGACCTGGTCGAGGATCCCGATCATGCGTGCGTCCGCTTCAACGTCGAGTTGACGACGGAGGACTTCAATTCGGGCTACCGTACCCTCCACCTCCTGGCGGAGGCGCGCGACGCTCGCTCCGTCATCAACTGTCACTCGGGACAAGGTGGCGTCGATACGGCCACGGATGAATTCGCGGTTTTCTGCCGTACCGGCGCCGGGATCACCGGCACTCGCGGTTCGAAGGGCAGTTAGCGCAGCCTCGATGCTGACGAGTTCGTCTCGGATTCCACCGATCTCTGTTCCAAGAGTTTCGAGAGCAAGCTGCCGGGCAGGTTGTGCGGCAGCGAGGTGCTCAATTTCCGCGCGCAACGTCTGGAGCCGCGTGTGAAGCTGTTGCGCAGTGGGGTCGGACCCTTGCAGGCGACTGTTGCAAACCGGGCAGATTCCTACTTCATCGTGCTGGTCACCGACTATGCCGATGCTGCGCAACCGACCTGCGTGCTGGGCAATGGCTGACCCGTACGTCGTCTCACCGGCCGCAGAATCCAGCAGTAGCCTGCGGTCGTCGAGCGCTCGGCCCAGTTCCTGCCGGAGGGAGTTCCGAGTGCGTTCAAGGTCGCGGATGCGGTTCTGCGTCTCAACATCAGCATTCTCCGGGGCCTCCTCGCCAGTTATGCCCCGCCGCACGTCCTCGAGCAGCGCGACGGCCAGCTGCGGGCTTTCGATCTCTGCCACCTCGGTCAATCCGACCGTGTGCGCCTGCTGTAGGAGAGTCCGGAGCGTCGTCTCTGTCTGTTCGGCGTCCGCCTCAGCGCGGCGCAGGTCGCGCTCCTGCTGTCGAAGTGTCCGCTCGGCTTCTCGCAGCTGGGCACGCCGCGCCGCTTGGTCGCCATCCACAGCGCCGAGAAAAAACGGCAACGTTTCGCGAATTGCTTGAGCCATCCCGGCTGAGTTTTGGCGGTGAAAGAGCGTGGTGGAGCTGGCAATCTCATCCTGGCGCTGGAAGAGAAAGAGCGCCGCCGTACCAAGGGTGACGCTGAACGGTGTGCGGGTAGAGTTCTCCCCCACATCAATGCGAGCGTCGTTCAACCCGATTCGTTCGCCGACTTGTACCCGCATCGAATCGACGTCCGTGTTGATCATGAGATCACTTGGCGCGGGCACATCAAGACCGGACCCACCGAACAAGAACATTGCCGCGGCGGTGCTGTTGTGTCCGGGTTGGATTCTTGGCCGTCCGAGGAACACGCGGCTCCCCTCGGCGTCATCGAGCTGCCAGAGGGTTCCAAACCAATCGACGGCGGTGTCGATGATGCCTGCCGGGATCGCAGGGGTTCGACGCCCGAGGCAATATTCAACAATATCGAGCAGCGCGGTCTTACCGGTGCGGGAACGTCCAAGCACGATGTTGAGCCTGCCTGGCTTGAACTCGACGTTGTGGACTCTTCCGTCTCGGTGGAAGAGCGCGACCTTCAGTAACTGCACGTTGTCATGGTGTCACGCCGAGCAGAGCAAACACGGTTGCCATGCTGCCGACGGAGGCGAACCACCGACCGAGGAATCGGGCCGTGTTGATGACCTCACGGAGATCAGGGGTGTCGCCCTTGTTGAACCTCCCATGGACGGTTCCAATGAACCGACCTTCTGAGTCCAGGGTGAGAGCGCCGGCTCGCAGTCCCCATCGGATACCTTCGCGAACGTAAGGTGCGACGCCCTCTGCGCGGGGTCCGAGGCCAGCGGCGATGAGCGGATTGTCATTCACCCACTTGGGCAGCCGGGAGGTGACCCGTGTCGGTACGGCGTTGCGCGAGTCTGCGTGCAACGCCATGGGCACTACGAGGAAGCTCAGCTCCCACGGCATGGGTTCGCCGGAGTCGTGTTCGTAGCGGTTGGCCGCCACCGTGACAATGAGAGCAATGAGGGCTGGGTTGAGCATCGCGGCCGTCACCATCGACCGGGCTTCCCAGCTCTGCAGCTCCATGACGGCTGTTGCATCAGCGGCGGGCGTGCTCATACCCCGGTCACCATGACGCCTTCTAGCAGGGACTCGAAGTCGGGGTGCCAACCGTGTCGGGCCTCGTCAGCGAGTTCGAGTTGAACGCCGGTGTTGTAGAACCGCTCGCGGTACGAGTCATGGATGTGATGCTGAGTGCTGTCACGCAGTCTGAAAAACAGCGCTCGGCCCAGACGCTTGCGTTCTTCTTCATCAGCATCGTCTGCAACCTGGCTCATCATCTCTTCAAATGCCCACGCCCACTCTTCCGCCAGCGCATCCTTGAAGCGGTCAAACTCTCGCATGTCGAGCAGGCTCCGGTCCGCCCAGTCGGTGGTCTGCGCGACGGCGTTGTGGAAGTCGAGAATCGCCATCTGTATTGCACGGGTCCGCACGTCGATGAAGCCGAGCTGCTTCACGAAGATGCGATGCGAATACTGCGCTTCGAGCTCTCCCGCAGCGTCGTCGAGGACCCGGTCGATGGTTGGTGGCAGCGAGTTGGGACCATACCGCTCCTTCAACTGGTCGAGGTGAACCGACACTTGCACCGCGTTGATCGGTCCGCGGGTCTTCTGCAACATGTCGATTGCGACCATGTGCCACCATCCGAAAAGATCCTGTAGGAACAGGTCCTGTCGCTGCGGGTCATTGACGACCCAGTAGAGCGCCTCACGAATTTGTCCGGTGACATCCCCAATGGTGGGTGAAGCATCGAGCACGGTAACCCGGGCTAGAAAATCGCGACGGACGTTCTCGTCGAGATCGAGCCAGGCAGACCGGGTGGCGGCCGTCTCGCCGTTGTTTGACGTCAGCGCCGCCGTGTCCAGCAGTTCGAGTGCCTGCTCCTGGTCGCGACCTACTGGGCGGAGCAAGGACGCAGCGGTGCCGGGAGAGGCAGTGGAAGTTGTAACAATCCCAAGCGCGGGGCCAGATGGATCGACAAACTTCTTGTCATCCATCCAAACCTGGAACGTCGTCCACAAGTCCACTGACATGTCGCTAAGTCCGCCCTTCCTGTCAGCATGATGCTTCACCTGGAGCAGCTCCGTGGGTGACGCTCCGTTCACCCAGGAGACGTCATCGTGCTGTTCGAGCATGATCCCGTGGTCAGGGCGCGTCGGGCCTGTACGAATCATCTCGAGCAGGGCCCAGTCGATCTGATGCAGATATCCGAGCGCGCTTGCGGCGGCGTCATGCGAATTAGCAGGCACACGTCCCCCGATCTGATGCTGACGACTTGTCAGTGGCGTCCGTCAGTCTGCACCACACGGCAGACCGCCCAGCCTCCGCCACAACGCACTCTCCACAAGTAGCTCGCAGTCGTAGGGGTGGGGGCTCCTGCGCACTCCAGGGTCGACGCTGTTGTGGGGTATACCCCAGCGCCACAGTCGCGGCTAGCTGTGCGCCCGTGGTTCTAGGGTCCCTCTCGGGCCTCTGCCACACATCTGTGCGCTGATCTAGAGCCTCAGCGGCGCAACGCCGTGACGAGGCCCGTTAGTGGAGACTGACGTGAAGGCTTGCGCTTCGCTGCGCACACTCGAGGAACAGGCGAGTGGGCCTGGACACCGGGTCCGACGCACTTTGGCTCACCCTGCTGGCAAGGAGGAGGCAGGCACGGCGCGGAGTCGTGCGCTCAGGAGAGTGCACCAGAGATGCACCAAGGACGCTCCGCAAAAGAAGAAAACCCCCGTATGAACGGGGGTTTTCTGTGGCGGTACCGGTGGGATTTGAACCCACTAGCTTGCGTCAGGTGTCTCTGCCGCCCGCCGACGCCACCCGGGCGTGTCGCCGAGACGCCTCACCACTCCACAACTGGTACCCCCACCCACGATGATTGTTCAGCATCACTCGTCCCGGGGACGACGAGCGGCGCCGAGGACCAGGGACTCCCCAAGAGGCAACACCATGTCGATGGCCGGAGAATCCGCAGGGGTCGAGGCGCACCGCCAACGCAGCCACGCACGAGAAATCCGACGCCAAGCAGAGGACGCTGAGCAGCGCGCTGCCCGCTTCGAGATCGCGCACCGCACCGAGAGCGAGACCGCCCGCATCTTCGCCTCGCTCGCCGGCATCGAGTACCACCTGCTCGCCGCCGCTGGCTCGGCAGCCGAACGGCACAGGTCGGCATGGTCGTCGTCGGCCGAGCCGGCGTCTTCATCGTCGACACGAAGGCCTGGCGTGAGGTCGCCATCGACGGCGACCGGATCACCCGCGGCCAAGAGGACGTCACCGACGACATCGCTCGCCTCGCCGACCTCGCGTACAGCACCGAGGCAGCACTGGCGGACACGGGCCTGGCGCCCGGCGAGGTTCACGCGGTCGCCGCCCTCGCCGGCCAGAAGCGGATGCACGCCCGCGTCGCATCGGTTGACGACCTCGTCGGGCACATCACCAAGCGCGGTGCCCGACTGTCGGCATCCCGCGTCGACGAGGTCCTCGCCGCGATGCTGCACCACTTCCCCGTGATCGGCGACGGCGGAGTAGCACTGCCACAGGTCGTCGTCCCGGCACCGGTCCTCCCCCGCGAACCCGACGTCCTCGTCACGACGATCGACACCACCGAGGACGAACTCTCGGACCAGCTCCTCGACGGCGTGCTCGAAGCGCCGATCGAGGATTGGATGGCGTTCCTCGATCCGGCACAGGCCAAGCTCGTCCGCCGCAGCTTCAACGGCCCGGCACGCATCCGCGGCGCTGCGGGCACCGGCAAGACCGTCGTCGGCCTGCACCGCGCCGCGTACCTCGCACGCGCGACCGGCGGCCGCGTGCTGTTCACGACGTACATCAGCACGCTGCCGAAGGTCCTCGAATCGCTCCTCGAACGCCTCGCGCCCGACATGGTCGGTCGCGTCGACTTCATGGGCGTCCACGCGTTCGCGTCTCGACTCCTGAAGGAACGCGGCATCGCGTTCCGCGCTCCTGGACGGGAGGCCCAGCTCGCGTTCGACGACGCGTGGAACGCGATCCGCGCCTCCAGTCCATTGCGGTCGTCGCGATTCTCGCGCTCATACTGGGAAGACGAGATCAGCCACGTCATCAAGGGCCGCGGCCTGACGCGGTTCGACGAGTACGCGGACCTGGCCCGCGTCGGGCGCAAGCACGCGCTCCCGCTTGAGACGCGGCAGGCCGTCTGGGACTTGTACGAGGCGTACGCACGCGGGCTGCGCGAGCGACGGGCGCACGACTGGGAGGACATCGTCCTGCTCGCTCGCGACGCGGCCCGCGCGGTGCCGCTCGAGCGGTACGACGCGGTCATCGTGGACGAGGCGCAGGACCTGTCCTGCGCGATGGTCGCGCTGGTGCACCAGCTCGTGGGTGACCGTACCGACGGTCTGACGCTCATCGGCGACGGCCAGCAGACGATCTACCCCGGCGGATACACGCTCGGCGAGGTCGGCATCAACCTGTCGGGCCGAGGCGTGGTGCTCGACGTCAACCACCGGAACACCGCCGAGATCCTCGAGTTCGCGAAGGAGATGGTGGCGGACGATCAGTTCGTGGACATCGAGGGTGTCGACGGGGTCGGTGACGCGGTGTCCGACGTCTCGCGCTCCGGTGCTGCTCCGACGATGACGCGCTTCATCAGTCGCGCGGACCACGACCGGGCAATGCTCGACCGGCTGACCGAGGTCCTTCGACTCGTCGGGACCGGTCACGGTGACGTCGGCATCCTCACGGCGACGAACCGGCAGGCGGACGACGTCATGGAAGCGCTTGCACGAGCCGGCGTCCCGACCGTCTCCCTGCAGCAGTACGCGGGGCGGACCTCGGACGCCGTTCGGGTGGGGACTGTGAAGCGTGCGAAGGGCCTCGAGTTCAAGCAGGTGCTGCTCGCGCACGTCGACCCAAGGCTGCTCGATGCTGCCCCGGCGGACCCGTCGGAGACCGAACGGGAGCGGCGGGAGCGTGGTCGCCGGGAGCTCTACGTGGGCATGACACGGGCACGAGACGGCTTGTGGGTGGGTGTCCGGAGCGGAGCAGCGCGCGGTCGCTGAAACGACGATGGTTCCTCGGTCGAGCACACTCCGATATCGTCGGCGACTGATGAGGCAACGCAGACCGACAGCTGTCCTGAGTGCGGTCGGCGCTCTGGTGCTGCTCACCGGGTGCGCGAACTACGTGGACGACAGCGAACTGGACGGCACTCAGGCTCGAGACGCCATGGTCGCTCTGGTCCAGCAGACCATCGATGCCGCTGGCGGTGACTGGACGCCGCTCTCCGACGAGCCCGCATCGTCGGAGTGCTCGACCCCGGAGGGCAGTGCAGGCGTCACGTTCTCGTGGGACCAGGAGCGCACGGGCACCGGGGACCCCGAGTCGCTCATTCGCACGGTTGCGAAGACGTGGAAGCAGTCCGACTACGACGCGACCATCCGGCGGGACACGATCGACGATGGTCGGCCGCTCTGGTCAGCTGCCACCACCGGAAAGGCGGTCGAGTCGATCTCGGTGAACGCAAGCCCTCGACGGGTGTCGGTGGAGGTCCAGTCGCGATGCGGCGAGGGAGACCTCGCGGACGTCGCATGAAGGAGGGCGAACGCGTGGCGTGATCGACAAGAGGCACGGCACCAACCGGCACCGCGCCTCCCGTCCCTCACACCGTCGTCAACTCACCAAGTGAGCACGAACCGCCCCCGCGTCCCCCCAGCCTCGAGCCGCTCATGCGCCTCCCCAGCCCGCGAGGCTGGCAACACCTCCGCCACCCGCGGCACCACCGTTCCTCCTTCGACCGCATGCCGCAGCTGCTCGAGCTTGTCGAACGACCGGTACTCCGAGAACACCGCCACCTGCACGAACCGGATGCCCCGCGAGCCGTCCCCCGACCATCCCCGCACGTCCAGGAACACTCCGCCGTCGCGAACAGCATCGACGACGACCCCACGCTGCACCGCAGCATCGGCGAGCGCATCGACCCCGTCTGGCACGAGCTCGCGCACCGCGGCAGCGAACCCATCACCGCGCGGCACGATGTGCGCCGGACCGAGCGACCGAACCAGCGCTTCGTCCGCCGGGGCAGCATCAGCGATGACGGTCAGCCCAGCGGCGACAGCCAGCTGCACCACGTAGTTCCCGAGCAACCCGGCAGCCCCGGTCACAGCGAGCGTGTCCCCCCGCGACAGCCCCGCGAGCGACAGGATCTGCAGCGCGGTCAACCCGTTCATCGGCACGGTGGACGCGGCCTCGAGCGACGTCCCGCGAGGAATCCGCGTGAACGACCCCACCGGCGCCACGAGCTCCTGCACGTACGCCCCACCGTGCGTGCTGAGCGGCAACGCGATCGCCATGACCTCGTCGCCGACCGCCCACCCGGTGACGTCGGGCCCGACCTCGTCGATGACGCCGGCGGCGTCCATCCCCGGCACGTACGGCGGCGAGGCCTGCGAGCTGTCCCGCTGCCCGGCACGCACTCCCGTGTCGGTCGGGTTCACGGCGAACGCCTGCACCTGGATCCGCACGGATCCCGCACCGGCGTGCGGCTCCGGCACCTCGTGGACGGCGAGGGCCTCCGGCCCTCCGAACTGTTCGACTCCGACGACCTGCATCCTCCCGGTCTACGCGGACGTTGCTTGACGCAACCTGACGCGACCCACCATCGGACGGGAGGCACAGCGCCAGCCCGCCACGGGCCTCCAGTCCGTCACGGGGTGACGTCCACTGCGCGTGGTGCGCCATGCTGACAGCGTGCGTTTCGACGAACTCCTCACCCGGCCCGACGGCCCCGCGATCGCCGAGGAGCTCGCCGCGCTCCGCCGGCCCGCCCGGTACGTCCTCGAAGGCATCCACCAGGAGTCCCGGCAGAAGTACTGGCAGTTCCGCGTCGACATCGACGAGGCCGCGCAGACCTGGACCCTCGTCCGCCAACGGGCCAAGCCGGTCTCCTACCGCGACGGCGTGCTGCACGACCCCGACGACGGTCCGGACGAGATCTCGTTCGCCCGGAGCATGGTCTCCGCTCCCGTCGTCCGGATGGCCGTGCCCGACCTGATGCTCCGGTGGGGTCGCGGCCCCGAGAGCTTCCACCCGATCCTGGTCGAGCACATCGGCGAGCACTCGATCCTGGTGACGTTCGAGCACCGCGGGGATCCGGCGACCCGCACGACGATGGTGATCGACGAGCGCGACGGCATCGCCCGCCGCTTGTCGGAGTACGGCGAGGACACGATCATCACGAGCGTGCGGACCGCCGAGCCGGACGAGGTCCTGCCCCGCGCTCGCTTCGTGCAGCCGACGGACTGGATCCGCCCCGAGTACTGAGACGTTGACGGTTCCGGTTCACGATCCCCGACGATCGCGAACCAGAACCGTCAGCGCTCCGGCACGAGAACACCACCGCCCGCCGAGAACGCGGGGCCCTCGGCCTCGAGGACGGCCAGGGGATCGCGGCCGTCCGAGGCGTCCGGCCAGCGCAACCCCGGCGCCACGGTGCCACTCCCCTGCAGGACCCGGGGTGTCCTGCGGATGTGGGTCCCCGCCAGGTGCGCGCCCACCGCAGCTTGCAGCGTGGTCTCACGGACGTCCATGGTCGCTCCCCAGCCGGATGAGTGACCGTTCTGCACCGGCCCACGCGATGAGCGCCGGGTCGTGGGTCGCCACGACGACAGCGCTGCCCGATGCACGCAGCGCGTCGAGACCGCTGCGGACGCGCGCCGCGCTCTCGGTGTCGAGCGACGCGGTGGGCTCGTCGGCGAGGACGAGTCGTGGCCGCTGCGCCAGCACTCGTGCGACGGCCACTCGCTGCTGTTCGCCGCCGCTCATCGTCCCAGCACGAGCATCCCGCCGACCACCGAGCCCGACGATCAGCAGCGCCTCGTCGATCCGATCGCTGAGTGCCGCCCGGGTGACGCCACGGGGCCGCAGCACTCGCAGGTTCTGGGCAACGGTCCACTCCGGCACGACGGCGTGGTCCTGCACGACGAGGCCGATGGTGTCTCGGCGCAGTCCACGCCGCTCCCCCTCGCTCGCCGTGTGCAGGTCAGTGCCGTCGACGACGATCCGACCCCGCGGCGGTCGTTCCAACCCGGCGAGGCAGCGGAGCATCGTGCTCTTCCCCTGTCCGGACGGTCCGCGCAGGGCAAGGGCCTGTCCGGCGCCGAGCTGGAACGTGATGTCGTTCCAGAGCGTCCGCCCGGCGATGTCGTAGCCGATCCCCTCGATGCTGAGTCGCTGGTGCTCGGTCATCGGCGTGGCCTCTCTCGGTGGTGTGTGGCGGCGAGCAGGACGGACAGCGCGACTGCGGTGAGCACGCCGACTGCCCCGGCCGTGCTGGCAGCGAGCAAGGCGCCGCTGCCGGCACCGGTGCCGTCGTCGCCGACGAGTACGGTCACGGCGGTGGTCCCGGCGGCGATGCCGCTCGCGACAAGCACGAACCGCGCGTGCTGCACCGCGGGATGCCGGCCGACCAGGAATCGCAGCCGTGCTGCTCGTCGATGCCGCGTCCGGTGATCGGCGATCAGGGTGGCGGCAGCGAACAGGATCGCGAGCATCGTCCCGGCCGAAGCGGCGAGGATGACGGCGCGGGATGTCCGGACGGCTGCGAGCGCTCGTTCGAGCACGGCACCGACTCGGTTGATCTGCGTGACGACGTCGAGCAGGTCAGCGTCCGTGAGTTGCCGGACGAGCGCGGTCCGGTCGGCGAACCGGACCTCGCCGTTCCGGGTCGCGGTGCCGAGTCGGTTCGGCGGCAGGTCCCGCACGTCGGTCACCACGATGACGGGCACGTCCGCGCCGGTGGTGGTGCGTGGCAGCACCCAATCGATCCAGCGGTCAGCGGCGGCGACGATCGGTGCGGTCGATCCGACGACCTCGGTGTGGATCGGGACGACTCGGGGCGCTTGGTCGTCGTCCACCTCCCAGCCGTCGTCGAAGCTCTCCCGCACGCCGTCGGCGATCGCGTCGACGTCGGTCGCCACCGACTCGGGGACCAGCACGGTGACACCGTCACGGTCGTCCCCGACCAGCTGCTCCGCCCGGTCTCCGGCGACCAGCAGCGCGTCCTGCATGAACGTCGTCTGCGCCAGCTCGGCGGTGCCGGTGGCGAGGGCAGCCAGCGCAACGCGCCCGAACGCGTCCTCGTCGGCGACTGAGGCCATCCCGACGCCCAGGACCACGTCGTCGCCGTCGGCGGCCTCGGAACGCAGCGATCGCTCGAGCTCGGAGGCCGTCCGCCCCTGCTCGACGAGGCCACTCGTGCTCGCGGTCAGGATGCTGACGAGTGCGACACCGCACAGTGCCACGACGGCCGGGCGCCAGACCGGGGCCGCGAGGCTCGTCCACCTGCGGCGGCCGACGACGGAGCAGACGACGTGGAGTCCGACGACACCGACGAAGGCGGCGGGGAGCATCACTCCGGCGAGCCCGACGCTGAACGACCAGATCATCGGCGATGCCCCGCGGACGAGCAAGTAGACGGCGAGCGCCCCGCACACCACCAGGGAACAGACGACGAGCAGCCCCGCTGTCTCGAGGGCTTCACGAGCGGCGATGCGTTTCGGTGACCATCCGGCGAGTCCGCGGAGCCGCTGTCGGCTGTCCCGCCGGTCCGACTCCGCGACCACGGCGATGACGACTCCGAGCGCGATGCACGCCACGATCGCCAGGACGCCGGGCTGCCCGATCACCGCTGGTGCCAGTACGCGGACCGTCGGGGTCGCGTCGACGAACTCGAATTCCGCAGTGCGCAACGCGTCGAGGAAGGCACCGACTTGCACGGCCGATCCGTCGACCGCGTACGACCAGACGATGACGGCGTCACCGATGTCGCTCGCCGGCCGGTCGACGACGTTCCCCCAGAACACCGGCGCTGGGACGGAGCCGGCGAACGAGTACGCGGTGACGGTGTCCGGCGCGCCGGAACGATCCGGCACGACGAGGGCGAGCGACACGTCGTGGTCCTCGGCCAGTTCCGTGAGCTGCTGGATGTGCTCCTGCTTGGTCGGACCGAGCGGCAGGTCGACCATGTCGATCGTCGTCCGGCCGGTGAGGTACCCGCTCGCCTCACCACTCCCGACCACGAACACGATCAGGCCGACGAGCAGGAGCGGTACGGCCGCCACCGCGAGGACGGTGGCGGCCGCGAAGTTCCGGATCAGTAGATCGCCCAGAAGGCCTGGTTGCCCCACAGTGCTTTCGGGCGGCTCACGCCGGCGATCTTGCCCTTCGCGATCCGTCCCGACGACTTGGTCACGCCGGAGGACTTGACCGAGGTGCTGTGGGTGTACCGACGGTTGTCGTAGGCGGAGACGACCTGGTGGCCGATCACGCCGTACGACCACGTGCCGCCGCCACTGGCGGTTGCATCATCCGGAGCAGCCTGTGCGACACCGGCGCCGAGGACACCGCACAGCGTTGCAGCCGCGATGACGGCCGAGAGCTTTCCGAAGCGCTTCATGGAAGGGCCTTTCTGCTGGGGGAACGGGAGGGCCGCGTGGGCCCCGCACCGAGCCAAGCAGAGCAACGCCAGAATCTGAAGTTCCGGATATCTCGAATACGACATGCTTGCGCCCTTCCCACGCCATCCCCCGATCGGAGGATGCAGCACCACCGCCCCCACCGATCCCCCGCGGCGACCCACCGGCCAGGCTGGACCCATGCCCGAGTCCCCCGCCATCGAGGTCCAGCACCTCAGCAAGCAGTACGCCACCGGCAAGGTCGCCGTCGACGACGTGAGCTTCACCATCCAGCCCGGCGAGACCTTCGCCCTCCTCGGCCCGAACGGCGCCGGCAAGTCCACGACGGTCGAGATCCTCGAGGGCTACCGCTCCCGCACCGCCGGCGAGGTGCGCGTCCTCGGTCACGACCCCGCACGGACGAGCCGCAGCCACAACGCACGAATCGGCATCGTCCTGCAGACCAGCGCCGAGTCCCCGAACGTCACCGTCGCCGAGCAGCTGAACCACTTCGCGACGCTCTACCCGAAGCACCGCAGCACCGAGGAACTCCTCGCGGCCGTCGGGTTGACCGACCAGCGCAACACCCGCATCGCCCGACTCTCCGGAGGCCAGCGCCGCCGCGTCGACGTCGCCCTCGGCATCATCGGCCGCCCCGAGGTGCTGTTCCTCGACGAACCGACCACGGGCTTCGATCCCGAGGCCCGCCGGCAGTTCTGGGACCTCCTGCGCCAGGTGCAGTCCGAGGGCACGACGATCCTGCTCACCACGCACTACCTCGACGAAGCCGCCCAGCTCGCCGACCGGGCAGCGGTGATCGCCGACGGGACGCTGCTCGACATCGCGCCGATCGACGAGATCGGCGGCGCCGAAGCCCGCACACCACGGGTCCGCTGGCGCGACGACGCCGGCGACCTCCACGACGAGCGCACGACCGACCCGACCGCGCTCATCCGCAACAGCACCGCGCCCATGCACGACCTCGAAGTCATCCGCCCGTCCCTCGAGGACGTCTACCTCGGAATGGTGGGCCAGAAGTGAACACCGCAACCAGCCGTATCTCGTACGAGATCCGCTCCTACTTCCGCGCCCCCGACGCCGTCTTCTTCACGTTCCTCTTCCCCATCATCATGTTGGCGCTGTTCTCGGTGGCGTTCGCGGACGCCGACCCGATCCGCGCCGTCGCCAGCAACGGGCGACCGATCAGCGTCGACTACGCCACCTACTACCTGCCCGGCCTGGTCGCGACGGGCATCCTGCTCTCCGGCACCCAGTCACTCGGTGTCGACATCGCGACCGAACGCAGCGACGGCACGCTGAAGCGCCTCGGCGGCACACCGCTGCCGGTCCTGAGCTACTTCGTCGGCAAGATCGGCATGGTCCTCGTCACGACCATCGTGCAGACGGCGCTGCTGCTCGGGATCGCAAGCCTGGTGTTCGGTGTCGACCTGCCGACCGACGCGAGCAACTGGGGCGTCTTCGCAGGCGTGATGGTCCTCGGCATCGCCACCAGCTGCGTCCTCGGCATCGCGATCTCGGCACTCCCCCGCGAGGGCCGCCGCGCCACCGCCACGATCGTCCCGATCGTCCTGGTTCTGCAGTTCATCTCGGGCGTCTACCTGCCCTTCACCCAGCTGCCCGACTGGCTGCAGAACGTCGCGTCCGTCTTCCCGCTGCGCTGGATGGCGTCCGGCATGCGGTCCGTCTTCCTGCCCGACGCGTTCGCGTCCGCCGAGCCGGGAGGCGCGTGGCACCTCGCCCTCGGAACGCTCGTGTTGGTCGCGTGGCTGGTCGGGGGCACGGTGGCCTGCGCCCTCACCTTCCGCTGGAACCGCAAGGACTCCTGATGGCGCCGGGCAGGTGGGATGCTGTCGTCATGAGCGGTGAGACGTGGGTGCGCAACCGGTGGTTGCACGTCTTCTTCGCGGGCACGATGCTCCTCACCGCCGTGATCACCGCGCTCGGCTGGTCCCCGTGGTCGACCCGCTGGCCCGCGTACCTCGCGGTCGTGGTCCTCGTCGTGGCGTACATCGCGTACGGGCACCGCGGCTACGACAGCCCCCGAGCCGCCGCCGCGTTCCTGCCGCTCGTCATCGTCGCCGCCCTGGTGCTGCCGGCCGTCGTCCCGAGCACCGCGTTCGTGCAGTGCATCGTGTTCCCGCTGGTGTGGGTGCAGACGCAGCACGTCCGCACCGCGGTCCTGCTGTCCATCGCCGTCGGGCTCGCGAGCGGCATCGGTTTGCAACTGTCGAGCGGCCCGGACGCCCTGGTCAGCACCCTGCTCATCGAGGGCATCAGCGTCATCGGTGCCTGCGCGATGGGCGTGTGGATCTCGAGCGTCGCCGGCCTGTCCGAGGAGCGCCGCCAGCTCGTCGAGGAACTCCGCGCCACCCAGCAGTCCCTCGCCGACGCGAACCGCACCGCGGGCATCGCGAGCGAACGGGAGCGCCTGGCCCGCGAGATCCACGACACCGTGGCGCAGAACCTCGCCGGCATCGTCATGCTCACCGAACGGGCTCGCGGCGACCTGGCGAACGACCGCTCCGATGCGCTGGAAGAACGACTCACCGTCCTCGAGGAGTCCGCCCGCGCCGCCCTCGAGGAATCCCGCACCCTCGTCGCAGCCGGAGCCGCAGGCATGACCCGCGACAGCCTTGCCGGTGCCCTCCACCGCCTCGCCGAACGGCACACCCGCGAAACGGGGACGCTGGTCACGGTCGACGCCTCCGACTGCGTGCTGGACCGCGATGCGCAGGTGGTCCTGCTCCGGGTCGCGCAAGAGGCCCTCTCGAACGTCCGCGCGCACGCCGGCTCTGGCTCGGCGCAGGTCCGTCTGGTCTCCGAGGACGGGCAGACCGTGCTGCGGATCACCGACGACGGCGCCGGGTTCGACCCCGAGCAGCCCACGGGCGGGCACGGGCTGCGCGGGCTGCGGGAGCGCCTCGCCCTCGCTGGCGGCACCTGCACGATCACGAGCGCCCTGGGCCGGGGCACCGTCGTCGAGGCGATCCTGCCCACCGGAGCCGCACCGGGCCTCCCGTCCGCCGTTCGCCACCCCGTGGCGGAGGTGACCCGGTGATCCGCGTCGTGGTCGCCGACGACCACCCGATCGTCCGCTCGGGCATCGTCGCGCTGCTGCAGGACGCCGACGACATCGACGTGGTGGGCCAGGCCAGCGACGGCCGGACGGCGGTGTCCGTCGTGCTGGCCGAGCGCCCCGACGTCGTGCTGATGGACCTCCGGATGCCGGAGCTCGACGGCGATGCGGCGACGGCGGAGATCCTCGCGGCCGAGCCGGGCGTCCGCGTCCTGATCCTGACGACGTACGAGTCCGACGACCAGATCCTCGCGGCGATCGAGGCCGGGGCCACCGGCTACCTGCTCAAGGCGGCCCCGGAGTCCGAGATCCTCGCCGGGGTGCGGGCGACGGCGCGGGGCGAGACGGCACTGGCCCCTTCGGCTGCCGCTGCGCTGGTCCGACGAGCAACGGGTTCGTCGGCCGTGGCTGCTGGCCCGTCGTTGACCCCGCGCGAACTCGAGGTCCTGCAGCTCGTCGCCCAGGGCAACTCGAACCCGGCGATCGGGCGTGCCCTGTTCCTCAGCGAGACGACGGTGAAGACGCACCTCGGCCACGTGTTCGAGAAGCTCGGCGTGAACGACCGCACCCGTGCCGTGACCCGCGCGATGGAGCTCCGCCTGCTCCCGTGATCCCCCGGTGCGCCGGTCATCGGGAGCGGGTGTACCGTCAGGTAGTCAGCATGCTGATCATCTGATGAGGACACGCACATGAGCGCCGCAGCCGCAGCTCCCACCACCACCCTCGATCGCCGTCGGTGGATCGGTCTGGTCGTGATCAGCCTGGCGGTCGCGCTCATCATCGTCGACTCCACGATCGTGAACGTCGCGATCCCGAGCATCGTCGCCGACCTCGACATCGGCTCGACGCTCGTGCAGTGGGTGCAGGAGAGCTACACGCTGGTCTTCGCCGCGCTGCTGCTCGTCTTCGGTGCCGTGGCCGACCGCTTCGGTCGCCGGCGCCTGCTGACCATCGGCGTGATCCTGTTCGCGGTGGCGTCGGTCCTGGCGGCGCTGTCCCCGACGGTCGAACTGCTCGTGGCGTCCCGCGTGCTGCAGGGTGTCGGTGGCGCGATGGTCCTGCCCACCACGCTGTCGATCCTCAACGCGACGTTCACCGGCCGGGAGCGCGGCATCGCCTTCGCGGTGTGGGGCTCCACGATCGGCGGGATGGTGGCGGTCGGTCCGCTGCTCGGCGGCTGGCTGACGACGGACTTCTCGTGGCGGTGGGCCTTCGGCATCAACGTCCCGATCGTGGCGGTCATCCTGGTCGGCCTCGCGGTCGCCGTGCGGGAGTCGCGCGACGCCGAGCACACCGGCCACATCGACCTCGTCGGCGCCCTGCTGTCCGTGATCGCGAGCGCTGCGCTGGTCTTCGGGCTGATCGAGGGTCGCACCTACGGCTGGTGGACTCCGTCGTCGACACCGTTCACGATCGGCTCGTGGTCGTGGGACGGCCCGGTCTCGCCGATCCCCGTCGCGTTCGTGATCGCGATCGCTGCCGGGGTGGCCTTCGTCGTCCGCTCCCGGCGCCGGCAGCGTGCGGGCCGGTCGACGCTCATCGCCCTCGACCTGTTCGGCATCGGCTCGTTCCGGAACGGCTCGATCGCGGCGCTCATCGTGTCGCTCGGCGAGTTCGGCATCATCCTGTCGCTGCCCCTCTGGCTGCAGAACGTCCTCGGCTACTCGGCGCTGCAGACCGGCTTCGTGCTGCTGGCCCTGGCGATCGGGTCGTTCGTCGCGAGCGGGTTCGCGGCCACGGTCGGACAGCGGATCGGGGCGCTGCCGATCGTGCGGATGGGCATCGGCGCCGAGATCGTCGGGGTCGCCGCGATCGGGTTCGTCGTGACCTCGGCGACCCCGTGGTGGGCGATCGTCCCGTGCCTGTTCGTCTACGGCTTCGGCGTCGGACTCGCGACGGCGCAGCTCACCGGCGTCGTGCTGCAGGACGTCCCCGTGGAGCGCAGCGGCGAGGCCTCGGGTGCCCAGAGCACCGCGCGCCAGATCGGTTCAGCGCTCGGCATCGCGGTCCTCGGGACGGTGCTGTTCACCTCGACGGGCAGCATCCTGGAGCACCGCCTGCAGGACGCCGGCGTCTCGACCGCCCAGGCCGAGCAGATCGCCGACACCGTGGTGCAGTCCTCGGGCGGAGCGATCGCCGGCCTCGAGGGGCAGACCCGCGCCGACGCCGCCGAGGCGTTCTCCGACGGCACCCGCGCCGCCGCGTTCTCGGCCGCCGGCTTCCTGGTCATCGGCCTCGGTGCGACCCTGCGGCTCCGCGCCCCGCGCCGCCCCGACGACGACTCAGCAGCCGACGCCGACGCCGAAACCGACGCCGACGCCGACCACGAGACCCGCGCCTGACCGGGGGCCTTCCTGCACCGCTGCTGACGGTTCTGGTTCACGATCCCCGAGGATCCTGAACCAGAACCGTCACCGGCCGGACGCGAACCCGCGTCCCCCGCGCCGTGGACGCGACCACCGACGGGACGGGATGCACGGCGCCTGCCTGCACCGTGCCTCCCGTCCGCTCCGACGCGCGCCCTGCCATCGCGACGCGCGCCCCGCTCAGTGCTCCGCGTCCGCCCCCTCCGGTCGGACGCGGAGCACCCGCGCTGTGGGGGTCGCCCCGCCGTTGGCGACCTCGAGGGAGCCCGAGGCAGCGTCCCACGCCACGGACCACGACCCGAGCGCCGTCGGGAACAGCGGCTCGACGACCACCGCCTGCCCGGCGAAGCCCGGCAGCGGCAACGACACCGATCCCGACGCACCGGGCAGCGACCACACCGACAGGTAGAGGTCCCCGCCGGGCGCGCGCAAGCCGAGCGCGAGCCACGGGTCCTCCCATGCCGGCAGCCCGAGCGGCCACTCCGGCACCGACGACTCGATGACCTCGAGCACTGTCCGGTGTGCGGCGATGGCGTCCCCGACCACCGCACGCTGCGCCGACGACATCTCGTTGAGGTAGCCCGACAGGTACATCCGCCCGAGCACCCCGTTCACGAGCGACAGGTCGAACAGGTCGGGCGACATCGACGGCGCCGGGTAGGCCCAGTTCCCGGCCTGCTCGGGCAGCATCGCGGCGGGGGCAGCAGCCGCGATCGACGCCGACAGCACCGGGTCCTGCTGGTCCGAGGTCGACTGCATGTGCAACCGGGACAGCATCGCGGAGTCGGCGCGCATCGCTCCCGAGGCGCAGTTCTCGATGAGCAGCGACGGGTACCGGGCCTGCACGTCGTCGAGCCAGTCGAGGAGCGCGCGCTGGTGCTCGAGCATGCCGGGAAACGGCCCCGTCATCGTGTTGTAGTCCATCTTGAAGAACGTGACGCCGAGCGACCCGACCAGTCGATCGACTACCGCGTCGAGGTGCGCCCGCGCGGCCGGCGACCGGAGGTCGAGCAAGTGCCGTCCGTGCTCGGCGACCCGTACCCCGTGGTGGTGGACGAAGGCATCGTCCGGCAGGGTCGCGGCCAGCGGCGAGTGGATGCCGATGACCTCGGGCTCGAGCCACAGCCCGGCCTGCATCCCCCGCGACCGGATGTGGTCGATGACGAACCCGAGCCCGGTCGGGAACCGCGACGCGGCCTCCTCCCACGCCCCGACGGTGTCCCACCAGTGCCCCTCGGCGTACCAGCCGGCGTCGATGCAGAACAGGTCCGCTCCGGCGTCGGCAGCGGCGTCGATCAACGGCAGCAGCTTCTCGGTGGTCGGGTCGCCCATGAGCGTGTTCATGTAGTCGTTGAACACGAGCGGCAGGGCGCGATCGGCCTCGCGCACGTGCCGGAACGCCCGACGCTGCGCCGTGAGCACCTCGAACGCCCCACCGACCGAGCCGGCGATCCCCACCGAGACCGGCACGGACACGAACGGCTGCCCCGGAGCCACGACCGCCGTCCACTGGTGCTCCTGGTCGGTCGGCCCGCTCAGCAGCACGTACGCGTGCCGTCGGGTCTCGCCGAGCTCGTACAGCCACGGCCCGTTGTGCTCGACCTGCCAGACCAGCGCGTAGGGCGCAGCACCAGCGGACGCAGCAGGCGTCAGCACGCCGATCGGCAGCGCCTCGCCGGTCGACCACGACCCACGGTTCTGCACGACGGCGCGGCTGCGGGGCGGGTGGTGCTGCGCCTCGCGGTCGATCGCCGCGAGTCCGATCGACCGCAGCGGATCGGTCCGCCACCGGCTCTCGGCAGCCCAGTCGTTGTCCGCGTGCACGAGGACTAGGTCGTCGACGCCGACCCCGGAGTCGGTCAGGAACGCCCCGGTCGCGAACGACGACACGAAGTCCACGACGTGCTCACCGTCGTCGGCGGACACCTCGGTCCACGTCTGGAACGCCGGTGCGTCGGCGCGCGCTCGGAACACCGACTCGACCTGGAGGCCCGTGGCCGCGTCCGCCTGCACGATCCGGAACCACGGATCGGTCGCGTCGTCGGACGCACGCCACGACACGGGTCGCAGTCGCGCCCCGATCGTGGAGTCCACGTGCCGGTACCCGCCCGGGAACCGCCCGTGTCCGATCGTGGTCAGCTCCACCAGGGGCTGCGGGTCCGCCGGCCCATCGAGGAGCGCCCCGTCGGCGAGCGCTCCACCGCTCGCCACGAACGACACGAGGGCGGCCGGCTGGTCGGCGCCGATCCGGAACCGTGCCGAGAAACCCGGGGTGACCCAGTCGGCGAAGACTCCGCTCACCGTGCGCCGACCGGTGCCGGCTCACTCGACACCCACGCGCCGACGCCGTGGTCGTAGCAGGTGGTGTTGTCGATCTTCGAGCGGTCGAGAGCGCTGCCCGAGGTCACCTTGCGGTCGATGCGCTCCGGGTCGGGGGCAGCCTCGGCGAGCAGCCGGGTGTAGTCGTGCTGGGGATTGAGGATCACGGCGTCGGACGGCCCGCGTTCGACGACCCGGCCGCGGTAGAGCACCAGGATCTCGTCGGAGAAGTGGCGTGCGGTCGCCAGGTCGTGCGTGATGTAGAGCACCGCGAGGTGGTCCTCACGCTGCAGGCGGCCCATCAGGTTGAGCACGCTGAGCCGGATCGACACGTCGAGCATCGACACCGGTTCGTCGGCGATGAGCACCTGGGCCCCGGGGGCGAGTGCGCGGGCGATGGCGACGCGCTGCCGCTGCCCGCCGGAGAGCTCGTGCGGGCGGCGGCTCGCGAAGTCCTCGTCGAGGTTGACGCGGCCGAGCAGTTCCCGCACCTTCTCGGCGGTCTCGTCGGCGCCCCGGGCTCGGTGGTGCAGCTGGAGCGGCCGGGCGATGTGGTGCTCGATCGAGTGGAACGGGTTGAGCGACGCGAAGGGGTCCTGGAACACCATCTGCACGTGCCGGCGGTACATGCTGCCGACGACGGGTGTGCCGTCCTCGAGCCGGACGTCGATCGAGCCGCGGGTGGTGCTCTCGAGCTTGGCGAGCATCCGGGCGATGGTGGACTTGCCCGAGCCGGACTCCCCCACCAACGCCACGGTCTTCCCGGGCAGCAGCTCGAACGACACGTCGTCGACGGCGTGCAGGGTGGTGCGCTTCAGGCCCTTGCGGGTGTGGAAGTCCTTGCCGAGGTGGCTGACGGTCACGCTGGTCATCGGATCTCCTCGTGGACTGCTGCCGCGTGGTCGTCGACGCCGGAGCGGATGAACGCGCCGCGCTCCCCCGACAGGCTCGGGAACGACTGCAGCAGCTTCTGCGTGTACGGGTGCTTCGGGTCGTGCTGGATGACCGAGGCCCGGTCGCACTCGACGACCTCGCCGCGCAGCATGATCGCGATGCGGTCGCTGATCTCGAGCAGCAGCGGCAGGTCGTGCGTGATGAACACGACGGCGAACCCGAGCTCGTCGCGCAGTCGGACGATCTCACGGAGGATCTCGCGCTGCACCACGACGTCGAGGGCGGTGGTGGGCTCGTCCATGATCATGATCTGCGGTTCGAGCAGCATGGCCATCGCGATCATCACGCGCTGGCGCATGCCGCCGGACAGCTCGTGCGGGTACGCGGTGATGCGGGACGGGTCGACGCCGACGCGGCTCAGGGCGTCCTCGGCGATCGCGCGCCGTTCCTTGCGGGACAGGTCGCGCCGGTGTTCCTTCAGGGCGTCGTCGAGCTGCGCCCGGATGGTGGTGACCGGGTTGAGGGCGTTCATCGCGCCCTGGAACACCATCGACAGCTTCGACCAGCGCACGGCCCGCAGCTGTTCGTGCGGCAGCCCGAGCAGGTCGATGTCGGTGCCGTCGCGGTCGTGGAACGTGATGCTGCCCGAGGCGACCTTCGCCGGCGGTCGGTGCAGCCGGGTGATGGCGTAGGCCAGGGTCGTCTTGCCGCAGCCGGACTCCCCCGCGAGCCCGAGGATCTCGCCGGGAGCCAGGGTGAGCGACACGTCCTTGACGGCGTGCACGGGGTGTTCGGTCTCGTAGACGACGTCGAGGTGGTCGATCGTCAGCACGGCTTCGGCACTCATCGGACGAACTCCTTCGTGGTGCGTGCGGAACGCGAGGCGCGGGCGGCCCGCTTGGCGCGACGTTCGCGCCGCCGCTGGGCACGCACGTTCGCCAGTCGTGGGTTGATGACCTCGTCGATCGAGAAGTTCACCAGGGACAGGCCCATGCCGAGCAGGGCGATGAGCAGGCCGGGCGGCACGAACCACCACCAGGCGCCGTTCGCCAGCGCGAAGCCGTTCTGGGCGTAGAAGAGCATGGTGCCGAGCGTCGACGAGTTCGACGCCCCGAGGCCGAGGAACGACAGCCCCGCTTCCCCGAGGATCGCGGCGATCACCGCGAACACGAACTGCGACGCCAGGACGGGCAGCAGGTTCGGCAGGATCTCGACGGCGATGACGCGCCAGGGTCGTTCGCCGGCGACACGGGCGGCGGAGACGTAGTCGCGGTTCCGGATCGACATCGTCTGCGCACGCAGGACCCGGGCGGACCCGGCCCACGACGTGATCGCGAGGACGACGGCGATGGTCCAGAGCCCGCGGGCCTCGCGCGGGACCAGGCCGGAGATGACGATGACGAGCGGCAGGCCGGGGATGACGAGGAACACGTTCGAGAACAGCGAGAACGCCTCGTCCATGATCCCGCCCAGGTACGCGCCGAGGATCCCGAAGAACGCGGACAGCACCGTGGCGAGGACGCCGACGATCAGGCCGATCTGCAGGCTGCCGCGCGTGGCGTAGGCGAGCTGGGCGAGGACGTCCTGCCCGGTCTGGGTCGTCCCGAGCAGGTTCTCGCCGCTCGGTCCCTGCAGCCCGGAGTCGCGGATGGTGGTCGGGTCGCCGACGAGCAGCGGCCCGAGGACGCCGAACAACGTGACGCCGGCCACGAGGGCGATGCCCGTGATCAGCCACGGGGTCAGGGTCGGCAGGAAACGGCGGATGCCGCCCTTCGGTCGTGTCGCGCGAGCCGTGGCGATGCTCCGCGTCGACCCGGCGTCGGCCTCTTCGGCGAGTGCGCCGATGGTGGGTTCGGTGTCCTGCTGGATGTTGGTCATGGCGTGTCCTCCCTAGCTCCGCGCCCGCGTCCGCGGGTCGATGAGCCCGTACAGCAGGTCGACGACGAGGTTCGCGCCGAGGACCGCCAGGGTGATGAACAGGAAGATCCCCTGCATGAGCGCGTAGTCGTTGTTGGTCACGGCGGACAGCAGCTTCGACCCGATGCCCGGGTACGAGAACACCTGCTCGGTGACGACGGAGCCGGACACGATGAACCCGAGGGAGATCGCGAAGCCGGCGACCGAGGGCAGGACGGCGTTCCGGGCGGCGTAGTTCCGCAGGATCTTGCCGTCGGACAGCCCCTTGGCCTGGGCGGTGGTGATGTAGTCCTCGGACAGCGTCGACACCATCATGTTGCGCATGCCGAGCAGCCAGCCGCCCAGCGATGCGAGCACGATCGTCACGGCCGGCAGCACCCCGTACTGGATCGCCGAGGCGATGAAGTCCCAGTTGAACCCCGGCGTCAGGATGACGTCGTAGCCGCCCTGCGCCGGGAACAGGTGGATGCCGGTGGCGAAGAAGTACACCAGGATCAGCGCGAGCCAGAAGTACGGCACCGCGGCGAGCAGGGTGGTGGCCGGCACGAACGAGTCGAGCCAGGTGCCCGGACGCCAGCCGACGAAGGCGCCGAGGCCGACGCCGATGATGGCGGCCAGGATGGTGGCGATGCCGACGAGGGCGATGGTCCACGGCAGCGAGCTCGCGATGACCTCGGTGACGGGGGCCGGGAAGTAGCTGACGGACACCCCGAGGTCACCGCGGAACACGTTGACCAGGTAGTGGCCGTACTGGGAGATCAGCGGCTCCGAGGAATCGCCACCGAGGAGCAGCTCGTACGCCTGCCGTGTCGCCGGGGTCACCTGCCCGCCGCGCTGCTGGAGCTTGGCGAGCAGGATGTCCACCGGGTTCCCGGGCAGCAGCCGCGGGATGATGAAGTTCAGCGTCAGTGCCGCCCACAGTGCGACGATGTAGAAGCCGATCTTGCGCAGGAAGTAGGTCATCGTCGAGTGCTCCTCGGTCGCGATCCCATCGTGGTCAGCCCTTCGCCGGCTTCAGCGCCTTGAAGATCTCGGCGTTGTCCGGGCTCGCCCAGACGGCCGGGAAGGCGTAGAGGTCGTCCTTCGTGGGCCAGCCGGTGAACTTCGCCGCGTGGAACTCACTCGTCGTACCGCCGGTCATCACCGGGATGTACGGCAGGTCCTCGACGATGTGCTGCTGGATCGTGTCGAGCTCCGGCTGCGTCGCGGCGGTGTCCTCGGGGTTGATCGTGGCGAGCTTCGCGATGGCCTTGTCCACGTCGGGGTTGCTGTACCGCGAGATGTTCATCGGGGCTGCAGCACCGACCTTCGCGGTGTTCGCCGTCGTGAAGTAGTTGTTGTACAGGTAGTAGGGGTTCGCCGTCGGGCCCTGGCCGAGCGAGTCGATCGCGAGCTCGAAGTTGCCCTTGGTCTTCTTGTCGGTCCACTCGTTCCACGACGACTGCTGCGCCTTGAGCTCGATGCCCGCGGCCTTGAGCTGCTGCGTCATCGTGTCGATCGCGGTGATGTAGTCGGTCCAGCCGGTGACGACCTCGACGGTCAGGGACAGCTTCTTGCCGTCCTTGGCGTAGATGCCGTCTGAGCCCTTCTTCCACCCGGCGCCCTCGAGCGACGACGCGGCGGCGGCCTTGTCGGCGGTCTCCGGCATCACGGCCGGCTCGATGTCCTTCGAGATGGTGTCCTTCTGCGTCGTGGTGAGCGCGAAGGTCGGCGAGATCTCGCTCGCGGTGTTCTCGAACGCCAGCGAGTTGAGCTGCTTGCGGTTGATCGCGTCGGCGATGGCGTGCCGGACGGCCGGGTCGGTCTGCGGGCCGGTGCAGCCGAGGTCGGTGTTCGCGCAGGTGAGCAGCGCCATCTGGTTCTGGCCGACGGTGATGCCGTCGTAGCCGTTGTAGTTGCCGGCGATGTCGTCCATGTTCGGCACCGGGCCGGTCTGCCAGTCGATCGAGCCCTGCTTGAGCGCGTCGGCGCCGGCGGTGTTGCCGGAGAGCGACAGGTAGCGGATGGTCTTCACGGCGGGGGCGCCGTCCCAGTACTTCTTGTTCGCCTCGAGGGTGAAGGCCTGCGCCTTGAAGGTGCCGAGCGTGTACGGACCGGTGCCGACGGGCTCGCGCACGACGTCGGTGGTCGGGTCGATGTCCTTCCACAGGTGCTCGGGCACGATCCAGGTCTTGCCGAGCAGGTTCGGGCCGAGCACGAACGACGGCTTGTCGAAGGTGACGACGACCTTGGAGTCGCCGTCGGCCTTCGCGGTGCCGTCGTAGCCGATCGAGTTGAGGGCCTTCTGCTTCCTGAGCATGTCGAGCGTGAACACGACGTCCTTCGAGGTGAAGGGCTCGCCGTCGCTCCAGGTCGCCCCGTCGCGCAGTGTGATGGTGAGCTGCGTGCCGTCGGTGTTCCACTCGTACGACTTGCCGAGCAGCGGCTTCGGGTCGTTCGTGTTGACGTTGGTGATGAAGAACAGCGACTCGTAGATCGTGCCGACGCCGCCGATGTTCGACGGTGACCACGGGTTGAAGTTGATCTGGTAGTCGCCGGACTGTCCGGTGTAGGCGACCAGGGTCGAGGCGGCGTCGTCCTTCGTGCTGGCGTTGCCGCTCGCGCTGCAGCCGCTCAGCGCGAGGCCGGCGGCGAGGAGGACGGCGGCGCCGATGGCGAGCCGTGAACGGGTTGGGTTGAACATCGTTGTCCTCTCGGTCTGCGTCGTCGCAGGATCCACGTTGTGAGCGTGATTGTTACACGCGTAAACTAAGGCGGTCAAGGGGTCGGGTCACGGCCCCGTCACGATTGAGGAGACGCAATGGAGCGGACCACCCTGGACGGCACGTGGACGGTCGAGGCGGTGCACGGCCCGGCGCAGGCCGACGCGCACCGGGAGCCGGTCGCCGCGATCGTCCCCGGCTGCGTGCACACCGACCTGCTGCGGGCGGGCCGGATCCCCGACCCGTTCGACGGCGACAACGAGGCCGCGACCCAGTGGATCGGCGACACGGTGTGGCGGTACCGCCGCACCTTCGCGTGGTCGGGCGAGACCGGCACGGCCCCGACCACGCACGCCCGCCACGACCTCGTCGCCGACGGACTCGACACCCTCGCGACGATCGAGCTGAACGGCATCGTCGTCGCCACCACCGCGAACCAGCACCGCGCGTACCGGTTCCCCGTCGGGCACTTGCTGCGCCCCGGCACGAACGAGCTCGTGATCACCTTCGACGCCCCGGTCCCCGCGGCCGAGCGACTATCCGCCCTGCACGGCGGCGAACTCCCTCACGTCAACCACCACCCGTACAACGCACTGCGCAAGAACGCGTCGAACTTCGGCTGGGACTGGGGCATCGACGTCGCCACGAGCGGCATCTGGAAGTCGATCGGCATCGAGTCGTGGAGCGGCGCCCGCATCGCGGCCGTCCGCCCGCTCGTCGACGTCGACGGCACCACGGGCGTGCTCACCGCGCACGTCGACGTCGAGTCCGCAGGTTCCACCGGGGCCTTCTCCCAGCACATCGGGTCGGCTCCGGTCGCAGGGGTGTCCGGTCGGGCCGGCCTGGAGGCGCGGGTCACCCTGACCCCGCACGTCACCCCCGGCGGGGCCGACGGCCACGGCGCCGCCCTGGCCGAGCAGAGCACGTCCGCCCCCGGCGCGAGCGGCACCGAGGCGGCGGCGATGCCCGTCGGGTCCGGCACCGTGCCTCCCGGCCGCCCGTCCGTGCCGGGCGCGACGTCCGTCACCAGCGTGCGCGCCGTCGTCGACGGCTCCGCCGTCGTGCGGCTCGAGGTTCCCGACGTCGCCGTCTGGTGGCCGCGCGGCGAGGGCGACCAGCCGCTGTACGACATCCGGGTCGAGGTCGGCGACGACGTCTGGACCGGCCGCGTCGGGTTCCGCACCGTGACGCTCGACACCGCCGCCGACGCCGGCGGAGCCCCGTTCCTGCTCCGGGTGAACGACCGACCCGTGATCGTGCGGGGCGCGAACTGGATCCCCGACCACGCGTACCTGACCGAGATGACGCCCGAGCGCTACGCCGACCGGATCGACGACGCGATCGAGGCGAACGTCAACCTGCTCCGCATCTGGGGCGGCGGGATCTACGAGTCCGACGACCTGTACGACCGCTGCGACGAGCTCGGCGTGCTCGTCTGGCAGGACTTCCTGTTCGCCTGCGCCGCCTACGCCGAGGAGCCCTGGCTCGCCGACGAGGTCGACCCCGAGGTCCGCGGGGCCGTCACCCGCCTCAGCCCGCACCCGTCGCTCGTGGTGTGGAACGGCAACAACGAGAACCTCGTCGCGTACGCCGAGTGGGGCTGGCGGCCGTCGCTCGTCGGCCGGACCTGGGGCAACGGCTACTACCGTTCGCTGCTGCCCGCGATCGTCGCCGAGCTCGACCCGACCCGTCCGTACACGCCGGGCAGCCCGTTCTCGTTCGACGAGTACCTGACGCCGAACGACGAGCGGAACGGCAGCGTGCACATCTGGGACGTCTGGAACCGGCTCGACTACCGCGCCTACGCCGACTGGAACCCGCGGTTCGTGGCGGAGTTCGGGTTCCAGGGGCCGCCCGCGTGGTCGACCCTGACCGCGGTCGTCCACGACGAGCCGCTCGACCCCGACGGCCACGAGATGCTCGTGCACCAGAAGGCCGACCAGGGCAACCGGAAGCTCGCCGACGGCATGCGCGGGCACCTGCCGTCGCCCACCTCGATCGAGGACTGGCACTGGGCCGCGCAGCTCAACCAGGCGCACGCGATCCGCTTCGGCATGGAGTGGTTCCGGTCCCGCACGCCCGACAACACCGGGATGATCGTCTGGCAGCTCAACGACGACTGGCCCGTGGTGTCCTGGGCGCTCGTCGACCACGCGGGCATCCGGAAGCCCGTCTGGTACGCGGTGCGGCAGGCCTACCAGCCGGTGCTGCTCACGGTGCAGCCGTCTGGTGACAGTGGGCTCGAAGTCGTCCTCGTGAACGCGTCCGGGGCGCCGGTCGCCGACGAGGTCACGGTCTCCCGCGTCGCGTTCGACGGCACGGTGCTCGACTCGTCGTCGTTCTCGCTCGCCGCCGCACCCGCCGACGCCGACCGGGTCACGCTGCCGGCCACGCTCGCCGTGCCCGGGGGCGCCGGGTCCGAGGTGCTCGTCGTCACCGGAGCAGGAACCCGCACGGTGTTCGACTTCGCCGAGGTCGTCGACCAGGTGCTCGCCCGCGCACCGCTGTCCACGTCGGTCACGGGGACGGACGACGGGGCGGTCGTCACGGTGACGGCGACGTCCTACGCGCGGGACGTCTCGCTGTTCCCGGACCGTGTGGACCCGGCCGCTCGGGTCGACGACGGGTTGGTGTCCCTGCTCGCCGGCGAGTCGGTGACCTTCACGGTGACGGGTGCGCCGGGCATCGACCCCGAGGCGCTCGTCGGCCCGCTCGTCCTCCGCCACGCGGGCTCGCTCCTCCCCTGACGAGCCCCGCGCCCGGGCGGGGACGGGTTCTGCCAACGGCGTGACGGTTCTGGTTCACGATCCTGCGAGATCGCGAACCAGAACCGTCAGCGCACCAGTGCGGCCGCGCCGTCCCGCCGAGCGGGCGAAACACCCGCGTGTGCACGCCACGAACCGGGATGTTCCGCCCGCTCGCCGGCCGCGCCTGCCCGACCACGGCCGACGGCCGACGCCAGCCGGCCGTCGGCGGCCGGCAGGCCGACGGCGGGCAGGCCGACGGCGGCAGGCAGGGTCGCGTCAGTCGAGGGCGTGCACCTCGAACACGATCGCGGTCGCGGGAGCCAGCAGCGGCAGCCGCGCCCCGACGTCCTCGAGCACCGCACCCGACAGCTCCAGGTACCCGCGCACGAGCCACGCCGGCGGCACCATGTCGAGTCCGTGCGGCACCCGCAGCCCCGTGACGGGGGCGAGCCGGTAGCGCCGCGCCCGGTCGAGCCCCCGCATCCGCAAGGGCACCGGCAGCGACTGCGGCCCGGTCTCGGTCCGTGCGACCCGCACCAGCGCCCGCGACCGGTCGACGGCCACGACCGAGGTCGCCACGAGCCCGGGGTCGCCGAGCTCCAGGTGCCGCAACCGGCCGGTGTGCAGCAGCCCGCGCTCCCGCTTGTACAACGCCGTCCACGCGCGCAGCCGGTCGAGCTCCGCGGGCGCCAGTCGGGTGACGTCGGTCTCGATGCCGGCGGAGCCGAACAGCGACACCGCCATCCGGAAGTCCAGATCGAGGTGCCGGCCGGTGGTGTGCGAGACCTCGGGGCCGACGTGCGAGCCGATCAGCTCGAGCGGCAGCAGTGCCTCGGTCCAGCGCTGGATCGGCAGGCGTTCGAACGCGTCGTTCGAGTCCGACGGCCACACCCGGTCGGTGCGCTCCAGCACGCCGAGGTCCACCCGGGCGCCGCCGCTCGCGCACGCCTCGATCTCCAGCCACGGGTGCCGGGCGCGCAGGGCGTCCATCAGTGTCCAGACCCCGCGGGTGTGCGCGTCGATGCCGGCACGTCCGGCGTGGACCGCGTGCACGATGTCGCGGTTCTGGTCCCACTTCACGAAGTCGACGTGGTGTGCCCCGATGACGGCGGACATCGCCTCGAGCACGTACGCCCGTGCGAGTGGGTTCGCCATGTCGAGCACGTACTGGTTCCGCCAGGTGCGGACGTCGTCCTCGGGGCGCTGCAGCAACCACTCGGGGTGCGCCGCCGCGAGCTCGGACACCGGGCTCACCATCTCGGGTTCGAACCACAGCCCGAACTCCATGCCGAGTCCGCGGACCCGGTCGACCAGCGGCCCGAGGCCGTCCGGCCACACCGTCGGGTCGACGCGCCAGTCCCCCAGCGACGTCGAGTCCGAGCGGCGCCCGAGGAACCAGCCGTCGTCGAGCACGAACCGCTCGACGCCGATGTCCGCGGCGGTCTCGGCCAGTGCGACCAGGGGCGCGAGGCCCTGCCGGTAGTAGACGGCCTCCCACGTGTTGAGCACCACCGGCCGGGGGCGCTTCGGGTGACCGGGGCGGCTGCGGAGCGAGTCGTGCAGCCGGTCGGACAGGCCGTCGAGCCCGGCGTCGCTCCAGACGAAGACGGCGTCGGGCGCGGCGAAGGACTCCCCCTGCCCGAGGACCACCTCGCCGGCGCGCAGGAGTTCCCCGGCACCGAGCAGCGGTCGCGCCTCGGCGAGCAGGTCGTGGCGGTGCACCGAGTCGGCGCTCCAGGCCAGGTGCACGGCCCACACCTCACCGGAAGCGTCCGAGAACCCCGGCGTCCCGAGCACGAGCAGCGTCGGGGCGTCGTGGCCGGTGCGACCGCGGCGGCTCTCCCGCGCGTGGCTGCCGGCGGTCAGGGTCCGCCGCTGCGGGGTGCGCTCCCGGGTCCAGCGTCCGGCCAGGTCGAGCACCTCGCCGACCCGTTCGCCCACGGGCAGCGTCGCCTCGAGTGCCTGCAGGTGCACGGGCACGGCGGCCCCGTTGGTCACGGTGTGCCCGACGCGCAGCACCCCCGCGGCGTCGAGCCGGAAGGCACTCCGCAGCAGCAGTTCGTCGGACACCGCGGTCACGACCAGCACGCCCGGTTCCGCGGTCACCTCGACGTCGCGCCACCGCGGCACGAGCGGCAGCCCGTCGACGTGCCCGGCGATCGCGGGTCGTCCCTCCCACCCGTCGCGTTCGGTCGGCAGCACGGTCAGTGGCCAGGCCGCATCGAGGGCGCTCGGTCCGAGCGGCCGTCCGAGCGCGAGCAGCAGTTCGGCGCCGTCGCCGTCCGTGACGGGTCCGACGTCGCGGCCCCAGTGCAGCACCTCGGGCAGTCCGTCGTCGGCGGTCGCCAACACGAGCGACACCCCGCCGCCGCGCAGGACCTGCACCTGCCGTCCGTCGAGTGCGCGCGCCGGCGCCGGGTCGCGGTCCACGACGGTCACGACGCACGCTCCTCGCGCAGGACGCGGACGCGACCGGCGGGCACGACGGTCTCCGGCCCGTGGCCGGAACCGTCGAACAGGTCCGTACCGGACGCGACGACCGTCACGTCGTCCGCGCGGTGGTTGACGAGGAACAGGAACACGGAACCGTCGTCGTGGACGCGGCGCACCGCCTCCAGGCCGGGAGGCGCGGTGACCGTCCGCGGGAGCGCGCGCTCCTCGATGACCCGGTCCACGAGCCGCTGGGTGCTCTGGGCAGGCAGCATCGCGGACACGTACCAGGCGCCGCCGCCGACGGCGCGGCGGGTGACCGCTGCGCGGTCCGCGAGCGGACCGTCCGTGTACCGGAGCACGACATCGGCGTCGTCGACCACCACGGCCTCGGCCCAGTCGGTGACGGTCCCGCCGTCGTCGAGCGTGCGGGTCTCACCGCGCTGCAGCGGGGTGAACTCCTCGCTCCAGGCGCCGAGCACCTGCCGGAACGCGCCCGGGTAGCCGCCGGCGCGGATGCGGGCGGTCTCGTCGGCGACGCCGGACAGGTACGTGACGATGAGGGTCGCGCCGCGGTCGACCACCGCGGCGATCCGTGCGGCGGTGGCGTCGTCGACGATGAGCATCGTGGGGAGGACCACCACGTCGTAGCCGTCGAGGTCGGCGTCCGAGGGCACGACGTCGGTGAGCACCTGCCGGTCGTGGAACGCGGCGTACCAGGCACGGAGCTCTCGCGAGTACCGCAGCGCTCGGTGCGGCTTCAGCCCGGACTGCAGTGCCCAGCCGGACGGCTCGTCGACGACGATCGCGACCCGGGCCGGTTCGACGCGGCTGCCCTGCACGGGGGCGAGGTCGCGGAGTGCCCGGCCGAGCGCCACGACCTCGCGCCAGATCCGGGTGCGGGTACCGGCGTGCGGGACCATCGCGGAGTGGAACTGCTCGGCCCCCGCGGTGGACGCCCGCCACTGGAAGAACAGTGCGCCGTCGGACCCACGGGCGACGTGCACGAGCGAGTTCCGCAGGATCTCGCCCGGTTCCTTCGCCCGGTTGCGTTGCTGCCAGCTCGGGCCGCCCGTCGAGTGCTCCATGAGCAACCACGGGGTGCGGCCGGTGGTGATGCCGCGCATCCGGTCGGCGGCGAGGGCGAGGTCCTGCTCGCGGTGCGGGTCGTCGACGAGCGTGTAGTGGTCGTTCGCCGGGATCGCGACGTGCTTCGCCCACGCGGCGTAGTCGACGACCTGGGAGCCCGCGCCGACCATGAAGTTCGTGGTGACGGGGACGTCCGAGTGCTGCTCGATGACGGCCTTCTCGGCGTCGAAGTGGCGGAGCAGTGCGTCGGACGAGTACCGCTCGAAGTCCAGGAAGAGGCCGGGGTTCGGTGCGCCGCCGACGCCACGCGGGGGTGAGACCTCGTCGAAGGACGTGTAGGTGTGCCCCCAGAAGGCCGTTCCCCACGCGGCGTTCGCGGTGTCGACGTCCCCGTACCGGTCGGCGAGCCAGCGCCGGAAGTCCGCTGCCGACTCCTCGCAGTAGCAGCGGCCGTTCCCGCCACCGAGCTCGTTGCTCACGTGCCACAGCCGCACCGCGGGGTGGCGACCGTAGCGTTCGGCCAGGGCACCGACGATCCGCAGGGCGTGCTCGCGGAAGACCGTCGACGCCGCACACCACCCGAGGCGTCCGCCCGGGCGCTCCCGTCGCTCCGTGGCGTCCACCGGAAGGACCTCGGGGTGGGCGGTCAGCAGCCAGTTCGGCGGGGCGGCGGTCGGCGTCGCGAGGTCCACGGCGATGCCGTTGTCGTGCAGCAGGGCGATGACGTCGTCGAGCCAGTCGAAGGTGTACTCCCCCGGCGACCGCTCGAGCAGCGCCCACGAGAAGACCCCGATCGTGACCAGGTTCACCCCGGCTTCGCGCATCAGGCGGACGTCCTCGAGCCAGACCTCGCGCGGCCACTGTTCAGGGCTGTAGTCGCCGCCGAACGACAGGCCGTCGGTCGGCCACGGGGCGGTGGGGGCAGCGGTCACGGCATCTCCTTCGATGGGTGGACCGCACCAGCCTCCCGTCTCCGACGGTGTTTGTCAACGTGTGTAACTAACGCACTGTCAGTGGTGCCGCATCAGGTCTCCAGCAGCTGCCGGATCGCGAGGACCGCCCCCGCTCGCGCCCACTCCGAGAACTCGAACGGCTGCACCTCGACGGTCACCGGCTGCCGGTACGGCGCCAGGGCCGCACGGAGCGACTCGTCCACCGTGGTCCGTGCCAGGTCGTACACCGGCAGCCCGTCCCCGGTCAGGACGATCGCGGCAGGGTCGGCGATGTGCACCGCAGTGGCCAGGACGACACCGAGTGCTCGTCCGGCGTCCTCGAACGCCGCCATGGCCTGCTCGTCACCGTTCCGCGCGAGCTCGACGACCTGCTCGTACGACGATCCCTCGCGCCCGGCGTTCCGCACGATCACCGGACTCGGCAGGTAGCTCGAAGCACACCCCGCGTGCCCGATGCCGCAGTCGGGCCCACCACCGAGGACCGGCAGGTGCCCGATCCGACCGAGTCGTCCGTGCTCGCCGGTGGAGACCTGCCCGTTCACGATGAGCCCGAGACCGAGCCCCTCGCCCACGGTCACCAGGGCCATCGACCCGCGGCCGGCGCCGGCACCGAACCAGTGCTCCTTGACGGTCAGGGCGTGGACGTCGTTCGCCGTGAAGGCTGCGAGCCCCGTTCGCTCCCGGACCATCCGTGCGAACGGGACGTCGGTCCACCCGAGGAACGGCGACGACGCCACGACGGCCTCTCCGCCCCGGGTGAGGACGTCACCGGGCAGGGAGACCCCGACGGCGCAGATGGCGGGGTGCACGGCACGGAGGCGCTCGTGCACGGTGCTGATCTGGTCAGCCAGGTCCTCCGGCACGGTCGAAGGGACGGTCTCCTCGTGCAGCGCGAGGACACGTCCGCCCAGGTCGGTCACCGCGGCGTACAGGCGTTCGCGGGTCAGCTTGACGCCGAGGAACTCCCACTGCCCGGAACTCGACTGCAGCAGCTCCGACGGCCGACCGGTGGCCCCACGCACGTCGGTGCCGACCTCGACCACGAGCCGGTGTGCCACGAGGATCCGCATCGCCCGGGTCAAGCTCGCGCGTGACAGCCCGAGCGACCGCGCGATCTCCGCCCGCGAGAGCGTCCCGTGGATGAGGATCTCCCGCAGTGCCAAGCGGGAACCCTCGGGCAGTGCCGGCCAGGCTTCGGTCATCGTTCCTCCGTCGTCGGCTGATCCTACGGCTCAGCCCGGAAACGCAGAAAACCCCTGACCAGTGCTGGTCAGGGGTTCCCTGGTGTTGCAACGTTAAGTCCGGCGGCGTCCTACTCTCCCACAAGGTCCCCCTTGCAGTACCATCGGCGCTGAGAGGCTTAGCTTCCGGGTTCGGAATGTGACCGGGCGTTTCCCTCTCGCTATGACCACCGGAACACTTTCGACCATGATTCTGGTCTCAAACATGTTCCGGCTGCTGCCCACGAATGGGCAGAGCGGTGTATTCAGTTTGATTCCCGATCGTCTGTCGGGAACCACAAAGTGGACGCGAGCCCGTGCAACAAGTGCACGGAAATCA